>JBOZRQ010000027.1:0-82487 GCA_050789255.1 Symbiobacteriaceae bacterium | reverse complement strand
CCCGTATGTGAACCCCTCGGTCTCCGTCTCCGGCATCAGCGGATACCCTTCGTAAGCAGGCATTGATCTACCCTCCGTATTAGTTTAAGTCGGGGGGAGGAGGAGCGCCTCCTCCCCCCGACACCCCCCACGCCTCAGGCACTCCCCGCCGCCGATCGTGGCGCACATGTCGCCACGACCGGCTCCGCTTCCGGTCGAGCCAATACCCTTGGAGGAGTCGGACAGGTGTTCCCCGAACATCTCCATCCTACCGAACACTCGAGGGGGACTCTCCTTGCGCATTGGCATCGATCTGGACGGCGTGGTTGTCGACTCGATTCCCCGCTGGGTGGAAGTATTCAACCGGGTGTCCGGCGAGACCTACCTGCCCGGCACGCTCATCAATACCTACGGCAGTCCGGGCACCGCTGCCATCTCCGACCGGCACGAACTGGAGATGCTGATCGCCCCGCCGCCCATGGACGGCGCCCGGGAGGTCCTGTCCGCCCTGCGCACCCGGGGGCATCAGCTCATCGTCATCACCGCTCGCTCCCCCCGGCTGGAGCGCCTGACCGAAGCATGGCTGGCCTACTACGGCATCGAGGTGGACGCCATGCACTTCCTCGAGGGAGGCAACAAGGCCGTTGTCGCCACGGCCGAGCGCCTGGACCTCTTCATAGAGGATGCCCCGCACAACGCCCTGGCCTTGGCCGAAGCCGGCATTCCGGTCCTGCTGTTCGGCGCCCCGTACAACCAGGAGACCAAGCATCGCAACATCCGGCGCATCCACAGCTGGTCTGAAGTCGTCCCACTAACAGCACAGGTCGGATAAGAACGAAAACGCACCTCGCCGTCTAGCGAGGTGCGTTTTTGCGTCGTTCTTACTTGACCTCGAACTCGACCTTGGCCTCGGTGCCAGTGGCGGTCTTGTCGTTGTTGGCCAGCTTGACGGTCAGGGTGTGCTTGCCGGCCTCGAGACCCGACAGGGCGTGCCGCATCTGCGAGGCGGTCACGGGATCCTTGGTGTCAACGATCAGCTGGGCATGGCCCTCGCCGGGGTTGTTCTTGGCATCCTTGGCGGGGGGAGCAACAAAGGTGAAGCCGGTGGCCTTCATTTCGATGGAGGCGACCTTGCCGGCGACGACCACCTTGACCTCCAGCTTGCCGTCAGCCGACTTGCCCGTAAAGGTGGTGGAAGCAGCCTTCGGAATCTCAGGCTGGGTGGTGGTGGTGGCGGGCTTCTCGGCGGGCTTCTCGGCAGGCTTGGAGCAGCCAGCGAGAACAGCACCGGCCAGGGCGAAGGCGGCCATGGTAGCAGCAATCTTCTTCACGGCTCAGATCTCCTTCTTGACACATAGGTTTTTTCGGGACCCAAAGTACCCCTATTAGATTACAAGATCGTTACGGCGAATTCCTCCTGCCTCTTGTGAAATGTGGTGCATTTCCATTAATCGGGAGGAACCCAATATTCGGGTAGCGGATGTGTACCCGCATCCTGCGATAAGACGACAGGGGAACCCAAATGGTTCCTCGAAAATGAGAGAGGTCTGTCCATGCTGTGGCGCCGCATATACTTCAAGTCACGGCGATGAAGGGATCAGGGGGACTGTGAATGCGCATTGATCTGAGCGGAGTCTGGAAAGCGACCGACGACCTGGGCGTGCAGTCGAAAGCCGGCAAACCCGGCTACCAGCCCCAGGGCTGGCGCGACGTACCGGTGCCCGGGCACTGGCAGCAAACGCCGGGCTTGGAGCGGTATACCGGTCGCCTCCTCTACCGCCGCTCGTTTGGGTGGGAGGGCGGTCTGGAGCCGGGGGAGACGGCCCGGCTCCGCTTCGACGGCCTCTTCTATGACGCCAAGGTCTGGTTCAATGGGGCCTTCGTGGGGGAGCACCGGGGGTACTTCCTGCCCGAACTTTATGACGTAACCCGGCACTTGCGGCCCGGCGAAAACGTGATCATGGTCGAACTGGACGCCCCGGCGGAGGAGGACCGCAACAATCAGCGTGCGGTGACCGGCGTCTTCTCCCAGTGGGAGCATAAGCCGCCCGAGGTCCAGCCCGGCGGCATTTGGCGCGGGGTATCCCTGGAGACATACCATGGGGTCGTGCCGGAGCAGCTCGTGCTGCGGGCAGAGCCCGAAGGCCTCGAAAATCCGGACGGAACCACCGCCGCAGTCAGCTTCGACATGGAGTTCGCCGCTGTGGCGGAAGGAAAGCTAAGCTGGAGCGCCGTGGTCACCCCGGAAACCTTCCAGGGCGAGGCGATCACGCTCTCCGGCACCCAGCCGGTGCGGCGGGGCTGGAACCGCATGGCCTCGGCCCTCACCCTGCCGGATCCCCGCCTGTGGTGGACCTGGGACCACGGGCGCCCCGACCTGTACCGCTTCAGGCTGGAGCTCAGCCTCGACGGCGGCCCGGTTCAGACCGTCGAGCGGCTCTTCGGTGTCCGCAAGGTGGAGCTCAAGGGTTGGCAGTTCTATCTGAACGGGCGCCGCATCTTCATCCGGGGATCGAACTACGGCCCGGCCGATATCCGCCTGGCCGGCACCAGGCGGGAGGGGTTCCAGCGGGACCTGGCCCTGGCGCGCGACGCCCACATGAACCTGCTCCGGGTGCTGGGCCACGTCAGTAAGCCCGAACTCTACGAGGAGGCCTCCCGGCAGGGAGTGCTGCTCTGGCAGGACTTCCCCCTGCATGGCCTGTACGCCCGCTCCGTGGCCGATGACGCCCTCAAGCAGGCCAAGCGCATGGTCCAGGAGTTGGGCCACTGGCCCGCCATCGGGCTGTGGTGCTGCCACGCCGACCCGACCCGGGCCGTCGACAGGAACGATCCGTCCGTGCTCGACCGCGGCCTGGCGGCCATCTCCAAGCTGACCGGCAACTGGAACATGTCCTCCCTGGCTCCTGACCTGAAAAAAACGATCCGGGCCGCCGACGCCACCCGGCCCTGCATCGCCCACCCCGGCGAGCTCACAGGCGCCGAGACCAAGCTCCACATCGGCTGGCACGGCGGCAACCTGGCTGAGGTGGAGCGCACCTTCAAGCTGTTTCCCGACCGGGCCCGCTTCGTGACCGAGTTCGGCGCCCAGGCCCTGCCGGTGGCCGAGCACAGCCGCCGCTTCGTCCGGGGTACCTGGCCGAACCTGAACTGGTCCGACCTCACCGAGCGGTACATGCTCCAGGCGCGGGTTCTGGAGCGGCACGTGCCACATACCCTGGCAAACAGTTTCGAGGGCTATGTGGAAGCAACACAGCAGTACCAGGCGCAGTTGAACAAGCAAATCATCGAGAACCTGCGCCGGCGCAAGTACGAGCCGTGCGGCGGCCTGCTGACCGGACTGCTCGCCGACTGCGCCCCCGGCGTGACCTGGTCGCTCCTGGACTACTGGCGGGCGCCGAAGGCGGCCTACCAGAGTGTCAGCGAGGCCTATCGGCCACGCTACATCATGGCGGATTGGCCGCAGCCGACGTACGCGATCGGAGGGCGAGTCAGGCTCCGCATCCACCTGGTCAACGACTCGTACCGGAACATCAACGGGACCTGGCGCTGGACGATCGAGCGGAGCGGCGAGGTTCTGGCCGCCGACACCCAGCCGGCCTACCTGCCCCCTGACCGCCTGCTCACGCCCGGCGCCATCGACTGGGAGGTGCCCCAGGGGCTGCTGCCCGGCCCGGCCGAGCTGGTACTCACCTTGGAACCCACGGGGGAGGAGCCAATCGTCAACCGGTACACTTTCCTGATCGCCCCGGCGCCGGGGACGTAAATATTCCGCATTTCCCTCTTGCGCCGTTCGTCGTGAAGTGTATAATCATGCACCAAGAACTTTTGGATAGAGAGAGGAGCTTGCAGCATGCGCTTGTCCGCCCGCGCCCGTGCGATGGCTCCCTCGCCCACCATGGCAATCGACGCCAAGTCGAAGCAAATGATGGCCGAGGGCCTCGACGTGGTCAACTTCTCCGTAGGCGAACCCGACTTCGATACGCCCGAGCACATCAAGCAGGCTGGCATTCGCGCAATCCAGCAGGGGCAGACCAAGTACACCCCGGCAGCCGGTACCCTGGAACTGCGCAAAGCCATTTGCGAAAAGCTCCTGCGCGACAACGGCTTGGCGTACAAGCCCGAGCAAATCGTGGTCTCCAACGGCGCCAAGCAGTCTCTCTATAACGCCTTCCAGGTCCTGCTCGACCCCGGCGACGAAGTGATCATCCAGGCGCCGTACTGGGTCAGCTACCCCGAAATGGTGAAGCTGGCCGCCGGCGTCCCGGTCGTCGTCTCCACCGACGAGAGCACCGGCTTCAAAATGACCGCGGAGATGATCCGTGAGAAGCTGACCCCCAACACCCGGGCCATCAACCTGAACAGCCCCAGCAACCCCACCGGCGCGGTGTACACCCGCAAGGAGCTGGAGGCGATCGCCGAGCTGGCGGTCGAGAAGGATTTGATCGTCGTCACCGACGAAATGTATGAGAAGCTGGTTTACGACGGCGCCCAGCACTTCTCCATCGCGGCCTTCGGCCCGGAGATCAAGCAGCGGACCATCACCGTCAACGGCATGTCCAAGGCCTACGCCATGACCGGCTGGCGCATGGGCTACACCGCTTCCGAGACCATCTACGCCAAGGCGATGGGCGACCTGCAGTCCCAGTCGACCTCCGGCCCGTCCTCGATCTCCCAGAAGGCGGCCCTCGAGTCCCTGCAGGGCACGCAGGAGCCGATTGAACTGATGCGCCGGGAGTTCGACGCCCGCCGCAAGCATATGATGGAACGGTTGAACCGGATTCCGGGCTTTGCCGTCAAGGTGGCACCGGAGGGCGCCTTCTACCTCTTCCCGAATGTTTCCGGGGTCTTTGGAAAGACTATCCGGGGCCGCAAGATCAACACCTCCGACGATCTCGGCCAACTGATCCTGGAAGAGGGCAAGGTGGGCCTGGTCCCCGGCACCGGTTTCGGTGCGCCGGACTACCTGCGGTTCTCCTACGCCACGTCCATGGAGCGGATCAATGAGGGCCTGGACCGCATCGAGGCGCTACTGCGCGAAGCATTCTAGTTCTAGCCAGCGTCAAACACCCGATGGGGCTCTCTCCCCATCGGGTTTTCCTTCAACTCTACAAATGTGGAGGATATGGACATGGAGCTTAACGGCAGCCGGGCCGTCGTGGTTGGCATTGGCATCTCCAACATGCCCTTGATTCGGTACCTGCTGAGCAAGGGCGCCCACGTGACGGCGTGCGACCGCAAGACCGAGGCGGATCTGGGGGAGCGTGCGACCGAGCTGAAGGCCCTGGGCGTCACCCTGTCCACGGGCGCCGGTTACCTGGCCCCGCTGGCCGACCATGACCTGATCTTCCTGACCCCGGGGATGCCCAAGCATCTGCCCGAGATCGTGGCAGCCCGCGAGCGCGGCGCCGTGATCTCCGGGGAGGCCGGGCTCGTGATGGAGGGCTGCAAGGCGCCCATCATCGCCATTACGGGCAGTGCAGGCAAAACCACCACGACTACCCTGATCGGAGAGATCATGAAGACCTCCGGCCGGGAGACTTACGTGGGCGGGAACATCGGTACGCCCCTCATTGAGAAAGTGGAGGCGATCCCCGAAGAGGCGTGCGTGGTGCTGGAGCTCTCCAGTTTCCAGCTCCAGCTGACCGGGCAGCGCAGCCCCCACGTGGCTGTGATCACCAACATTACACCCAACCACCTCGACATCCACGCCTCCATGGAGGAGTACATCGAGGCCAAGCGCAACATCTACCGGTACCAAAAGCCGTTCGACTACGTGCTGCTCAACCACGACGACGAGCTGGTGCGCTCCTTTGCGCAAGATGCCCCGGGCCGGGTGGTCTTCTTCTCCCGGCATGGCGACCCCGGCACCGAGACCTGCGCCTTCGAGCGGGAAGATGAACTGGTCTGGCGCCTCCGGGGCCGGGAGTACCCGACCCTCAAGCTGGACGAGATCCAGCTGCTCGGTGCCCACAACCGTGAGAATATCCTGGCTGCCATGGCCGCCTGCTACCTCTCCGGGGCCGGCATGGCCACGATCCGCCATGTCATCTCCAACTTCTCCGGGGTCGAGCACAGGCTCGAGCCGGTCCGCACGCTGGACGGCGCCCGCTGGTACAACGACTCCAAGGCCACTTCTCCAGCTGAGTCGGTGGCAGCGCTCTCTACCCTGGAAGCGCCGATCGTGCTGATCGCCGGCGGGTCGGACAAGGGCATCCCGTTCGATCCCATGGCGCCCCTGGTGGCCGAGAAGGTGAAGGCCCTGATTCTCACCGGCCCGACCGCTCCCAAGATCGAGGAGGCGGCCCGCCTGGCCGGCTACGACCGGGTGATCCACCACGCCAAGGAGATGGGGGAGGCGGTGGCCCTGGCCCGCCAGGAGGCGGCCAGCGGCGACAACGTGCTGCTCTCCCCGGGCTGCGCTTCGTTCGACGCCTACAAGAACTTCGAGGAGCGGGGCCGCCACTTCAAGAAGTTAGTGGCGGATCTCATCTGAGGAAGTTGACAAGCATATACGAACGTGTGTACGATATATCCGGGTGACGCATGCCCGGTCGCGCCGCAGCCGCCCCAGTCACGGGGCGGCTGCTGTGTCGCTCAGTGGGCGCCGGTGAAGACCTCTTCGGGCACCAGGAGCGAAAGAATCGGACGCATGGTGCCAAACTGCTGCTCAACCAGGCCGAGTAACTGGCTCATCGCCTGGAGCGTTTCGTTGCCCTTCGTGTCGGCCATCAACTGTGTAAAGGCGGTTCGGGCGTCCATGTGCGTGCGGACAAAGACGCCCAGTTGCTCCTGCAGCAGGGGAAGCAAGGCTTCCAACCGCTCCCCGCTCATCATCCGCCGAATCGTGCCCGCGGCGGCGACCATGGCGTGCAGGTTCTCCTTGGCCTGGTCGGTGAACCGCTGCATGGCGGGGTTGTTGCGAATCTGCTCATCCTCCAGCGCCTGGGCGTGGAGGGAGTGAAGCACCTCCTCCGCAGGCATACCTGTCTCCATCATTCGAAGCAACTGCTGGAGTTGCCACGGCGCCACCTGACCCATTGGGCCAGGCGACTGCCACATCCGTGCAGAGCGTTCCATAATTGACCTCACCTCACATAAGGTAACTTGTTTCCAAGCTATTCTGCCTGTAAGGGGAGGGTGATTCCATGGAGCGGCGCGATCTGTGGGTCATCCACCTCGATATGGACGCCTTCTTCGCCTCGGTTGAGCAGCGGGACAACCCACGGCTGCGGGGCAAGCCGGTGGTGGTCGGGGGAAGCCCCGGCGCCCGCGGCGTAGTCAGCACCTGCAGCTACGAGGCCCGCAAGTTCGGCGTCCGGTCGGCCATGCCCTCCCGGGAGGCGGTGCGCCTCTGCCCGCACGCCATCTTTGTGCGGCCCAACATCTCCAAGTACGCCGAGGTCAGCCGGCAGATCCGGCAGATCATGCAGCGGCATACCGATATCATCGAGCCCATGTCGCTGGATGAGGCCTACCTGGACGTCTCGGGCAAGGACGCCGTGGCGGTTGCCCGCACGCTCAAGGAGCAGATCCGCAAGGAGTTGAACCTCACCGGTTCGGCGGGGGTCTCCTACTGCAAAATCTTCGCCAAAATGGCCTCCGACATGGAGAAGCCCGACGGGCTGACCGTAGTCAGCTGGGAGCGGGCGCAGGAAATGCTGCCAACGCTGCCGGTCCGCAAACTCCACGGGGTGGGGCCGGCCGGTGAGCAGGCGCTCAAGGCCGTGGGGATCATCACCTGCGGCGATATTCTCCGCTACGACCCCGATGTGCTGCGCCGCCAGTTCGGCAGCCGGGCTGACTACCTCATCATGCTGGCGAAGGGCATAGATCCCCGCCCGGTGGAGACCAGCCATGAAACCAAGTCGATCGGCGAGGAGACCACCTTCAACTACGACCAGACCGACCGGGAGTACCTGGGCGGCGTCCTGGACAAGTTCGCCGTCAACCTGGCCGGCGACCTGAAGCGGCACACCCTGGCCTGCCGGACGATCACGGTGAAGATCAAATGGAACCAGTTCGTCGAGGGCGGCCCCAAGGGCGGCGACTTCCTGCAGATCACCCGCAGCTTCACCCTCCCCGGCCCCACGCAGGATGCGGCGCAGATCTCCCGCACCGCCCGGGAGATCCTGGACCGGGTCGACTTTGGCACCAAAAAGGTCCGGCTCCTTGGCATGTCCCTGCACAACTTCGTCCATCCCGGCGACCTGATTCAGAGCCGGCTGCCGATCTGACGCACACGATTCGGGGAGGAGAGGTACCATGGAGTTCATCCGCTACACCACCGTCACCCTGGAACCGCTGGGGCGCGCGTTCGTGGGGTACACCGACCGGGGCATCTGCTTTCTGACCACCACCGCCGCAACCGAGGCGGAGTTCGCCGCCCATGTCCGGGAGCGCTACGGCTGCGGCGTTTGGCGCGACGACTCCTGCCAGGCCCGCTGGCAGGGCGCCCTCACCGACTGGCTGGCGGGGGTGGAGGAGCAGGTCCCGCTGGACCTTAGCCGGGTCACCGCCTTTGAGCGCACCGTCATGCTCAAGTGCATCGAGATCCGCCGTGGCACGGTGCGCCCGTACCAGTGGCTGGCCGAGGCCGTGGGCAACCCGAAGGCCAGTCGGGCCGTCGGCGGGGTCATGCGGCGCAACCCGGTCCCCTTCCTGGTCCCGTGCCACCGGGTGGTCGCCTCCAGCGGGGTCATCGGCAACTACTCCATGGGCGGCGCCGAGGTCAAGCGCCAGCTGCTCGAAATCGAAGGCGTGGACATGGGCAACCTGAAGGCGCACGTAAGAGCTGACCTGGCGGTCGCGGAGTAACTCACCATGCGCATCATCAAGCCGCCCCGCCTGATGCCGGGAGACGTTGTCGGCGTGGTAGCGCCATCGAACGAGGTCGTATCCATCCGCTCCGAGGTGGAACTCGGGATGCGCCGTCTGGAGGCCCATGGCTTCCGTGTGCGGGAGGGCGCCCACCTCTGGGCCCGCAACGGCAGTCGAGCCGGAACCCGGGCGGAACAGCTGGCAGACCTGCACGTGCTGTGGGCAGACCCCGAGGTGAAGGCCATCTTCTGCGCCACCGGCGGGACGACCGCCGTCACGCTGATCGACGGCCTGGACTACCCCATGATCGCCCGCAACCCCAAGGTGTTCATAGGCATGAGCGACATCAGCTTCCTGCTCACGGCGATTCTGGCGCGTACAGGAACGGTCACCTTCCATTCCTCTTGCCTGGCCCAGGGCCTTGGTTCAACCGATGCGGCACTGGAGGGTCCGCACCTCCTGCGGTTGGTCACGGGCGCCGAGCCACCCGGGCCGCTGCCAGATTGGACAGGCGGGGTCCGGCTGATTCGGCCCGGTCAGGGCGGAACCCAGGTCGTGCGGGGCAGGTTGGTCGCAGGATACCTGGGCTGCATACCCCACCTCCTGGGCACACCGTACTGGCCGGACACCACCGGGGCGATTCTTTGTCTGGAAGCCGTGGAGATGAAGACCTCGGCCATCATGCGCTGGTTGGCTCATCTCAGGCTTTCGGGCGCACTCCATCGGGCGGCTGCGCTCGTGATCGGCCATACGGAGGGGTGCTTCCGGGAATGGCCTACGCCAGACGATGGACTGGCCTGGGCTGTGGCCAACGGCCTGGGCGACCTGGCTCTGCCGGTGTTTCAAACCGAGGGTTTCGGCCACTTTGTGCCGAACGCCACCTTGCCGGTGGGGGCGGAGGCGACCATCGCGGACGGGAAACTGATCCTGGAGGAGTCCGCGGTCAGCTAAAGACCAAGGGCGCGCAAAAGGCGAGCGGTAGCCGCTCGCCTTTTCCTATGGTTACTGTCCGACGACGATCTTGCCGCTCATGCCGTCGGCGTGGTGCCCTTCGGCGTCGCAGAAGAACTCGTACTCGCCAGCCTTGGTTGGCATCGTCACCACGACGCTCCGGGACTTGCCGGGCGGAATGACCAGCTCGTCGAACTTGATCTCCTCGCTCTCGAACTCGTGGTCCACGGCGCCCTTGTTCACCACCGTGAACTTGATCTTCTCGCCGGGCTTCACCTCGATCACCTTTGGCGAGTAGCTCATCTCCGTAGCCTCGATCACAACCTCGCGGGCGGAGCCGCTGGCGTTGCATGCGGTCAGGGCGGCGGTCAGCGCCAGGGCTGCCGTGCAGAAAACAAGCGTACGGTTCTTCAACGGAACAGGCACCTCCGAACGATTAGTGGGAGCTCGCCGTGGCCTTCTGGCCCCGCAGGTACAGCATCCCGGCGGCGACTAGGTAGCCGAAGTAGCTCAGCACCTGGACCAGGCTCGGGCTTGCATCATAACCCAGCAGGGCAGCCAGCAGGCGCCCGCCCGTGGTCGTATCGCTCAGGTAGTCATAGGTATCCCATACGTGGTCCACCAGCTTCGGCACCCACCGCGCCTCGTGCAACTCTTTGAACCCGTTGCTCAGCAGGCCGGCTGCGAAAAGAATCAGCAGCATCCCCGACACGGTAAAGAAGGTGCGCAGGTTCATCCGCAGGGAACCACGGTACAGCCCCCACCCGATCAGTGCGGAAACGACTGCGCCGCCGGCCCCGGCCAGGGCGTAGAGCAGTCCGGACTCGGCCTGGGCTGCGCCGCCCGCCAGGAAGAGAACCGTCTCAATGCCCTCCCGGGCGATCACCGTGAAGGCCAGGAATGCGAGCCCCCAGCGGGAGCTCCCTTCCAGCGCCCGGTCAACCCGGGCCTGCAGATTCCCCTTCAGGTTCCGGGCGTGGCGCTGCATGGTGATGATCATGCCGGTGAGAATGACGGCGGCGATCAGCATGGTGACGCCCTCAAAGGCTTCCAGCGCACGGCCGGAGAGGCCGCCCGCCCACCCGTACAGGGCCAGTCCGCCCAGCAGGCTGGCGCCCAGAGCGCCGGCCGTGCCCAGCCAAACCGCCCGCTTCCCCTCGGACCGGCCGGACTTGGACAAATAGGCCAACAGGATCCCGATAATCAGCGCAGCTTCCAACCCTTCGCGCAGGGTGACGATAAACGCGTACAGCACCGTCTGGCTCCCCTTGTCGTTCTGCTTCTCTCAATGATAATGATTATCATTCTCTCGTATGACTGTCAACGGGGATTTGTCAAATCGATCGCAAGAGAAAGACCACCGTGCCGTAGCAGGGCGGTCGTTTGGCGTATTCGAGCTCAAAATGGGCGCCCACGGAGCAGCCGGTCCGTTCGCAGCAGGCCCGCTCCCTGCGCTTTGGAGCCCAGCAGGGGCAGCCACTCCGCCGTGTCCTTCAGCCGCTGCCGGACCGCAGCGGGGCTCAGGTGGGGTTCGAGCCCGAGCAGCAGAGCCGCCGCAGCCGTCACGTGCGGCGCGGCCATGGAGGTTCCGCTCATGCGCACAAAGCCCCCGCCCGGCGCCAGCGAGACCACGCCGGCGCCGGGAGCGATCAGGTCCACCTCAGGACCCGTGTTGGAGAAGGAGGCCAGCCGGTCGGAGCGGTTGCAGGCTGCCACAGCCAGCACCTCGGGGTACCGGCCGGGGAAATCCACCGCCCCCTGGCGCCCGTCGTTCCCCGCAGCCCCCACCAGCAGCAGCCCCGCCGCCTCGACCTCCCGGACGGCCAGCTCCAGGGCATGGCTTGTCTTGAGGTCTGTGCCAAAGCTGAGGTTGACGACCTCCATGCCGTGCTCCACACACCAGCGCAGACCCATCACAATGTCCCGAATCCGTCCGACCCCGGCCCCGTCGAAGATCTTGACCGGGTGAAGGACCAGGCCCGGCGGCCGCCCGGACCACCAGGCCCCCGACGCCGAGGCGATGATGCCCGCCACATGTGTACCGTGCCCGTTCTCGTCGTGGGGGGGCTCCCCGGGCTTCAGGAGGTTGGCGCCCGGCCCCAGCAGCCGCTGCAGCGCCGGATGCTGCAGGTCGATGCCGCTGTCCAAAATGGCCACCCGCACCGGGCGCTGCCCGCTGGGCCGTGCCATGGCCAGGCGCCAGGCGGATGGAAAGCCTGTGCGCCGCAGGTGCCACGGTGGGCGGCGGGAACTGCTTTCAGATTGCCCCATGCACCATTGCACCTCCGCCTGACTGGCACAGTCAGGGCTGCCAGCCCGTAGAATGGGGCATCCATCTGCCGAGAAGGTCTAGGTAGTGCATGGTACGGAGAACCGGCCGGGTTTGCTACCAGGGGAATTCATCGAATTTCCCAAGGTCAAAGGGTTTTGGTTGACATAGCAAGACTCCGTTTGGTAATTTATGGATAGTCGGGTCTCAAAGGGAGGGCTCAGGGCATGGGTGACAGGCTTGAAATCACTCTGCGTATCACCTTGGACCGGCCCGGCTTGGAGAAGCTATGGAAGCGGGCGGTCGAGAACGACACCGCCTTCTACGTCCTGGGGTTGGTCCACGCCCAGCTCACCAGCACCTTCGGCGACGATACTTGTACGGTCGACATGGAGTCGGCCACCGGACTTGACACCGCCTTCGTACGCTCCATGAACTCCTTCGCCCGCCGCCACAAGCGTGCGCTCGACACGCTTGATGCTCAAGGGGAGGTACTCATCGAGGACCGTGACCTGCTGGAGGTCTTTCAGGTCCTGCACGACGTGGTCATTACGCCCATCGGCAGCCGGTGGCGGGTTTCCCGGGTCACCTTGCCGGCCGAGGCGCTCATTGGTGGAAGCAGCCCCAAGAACTGAGCAGAACCCCCGGCGCCAGGAGGCGCCGGGGGTTTGTTTGACGAAACTTTCTACTCGGAGGTGGACCTTCTTTTGAGCAAAAAACCAGCTAAGTCGTCGGGTGGGAATCCGTACAAGGTCCTCTATTGGATGGGGGCAGGCGTCGTCGTTCTGCTGCTGGGCGTGTTGGCTCTGGCCGTGCTCAACAAGCCCGAGCCCTACGTCGTTCCCGACCCGGAGCGAACCGTTCTGTGGCTTTACGATGACAAAGATAAGGCGGGCCCGGCCCAGGTGGCTATCATTGAAGAGTCCCGGAGCAGCAGCTCCCTGCACGCAGTCCCACTGCCGGCGCCCGAGGACGCCCGCAAGACCTATGGCGAGCGTGGATCGGCGAGGGCGGTCGACACGCTGGCAGCCAGCCTCCAGCGCAGGCTGCACCACCGGGTCTTCCTGCCGTACAGCGTCGTGACTAAGCTGATCGATGCGGCCGGCGGGATTCGGGTGGAGGGTAAGGACTACACCGGCGCCAGCGCCGTCGCCTACATCCGGGAGGGCGGCGACCAGGGCGCCCGCCGTGCGGCCCTGGTCATGCTTGGCCTGGCAGACGCGGCGGCGACCCGGGGCGTCAGCATGGGCGTCTCCGACGGCCTCGCCCTGGCCCGCAGCGTCGACACCGACCTTGACCTGACCTCGATCCCGGACGTGCTGGGCCGCTGGAGCGGGTATGTGAACCCCAGGGTGGAGACCCCAGTCAACTTCGCCCCGGCCGAGCTGCAGAAGCTACTCCAGCCCGACCCGGCGGAGCCGGTTGCGAAATAATGGAGCAATGTGCTATCATCAGGTAGATGTTCCGTTGGGCTAAAGGGGGTGGACCGGGTGTTCTTCTACGAAGTGGTGACTCGAACGGCGCTCTGCCGCGCTGCCAAGGGGGTACTATGCCCTTTTGACCAGCGCCACGCCAAACCCGGCCCGCTTTCGGACAGCCACCCCGCTTAAGCCGAAAGCCTTGAACGCAGGCCACGGGTGCGTAGCGCGCTCGTGGCTTTTCCTTTTGCATTGCGCATGGGAGGCCATGGGCGCGCTGCGCGCCCGTGGCCTTTTTCTATCCACAAAGGAGGTAGACCCATGCCGATTCCCCATCAAGAGATGCGCCGTATCATCAAGCGCCGGATCACCGGCCTTGAAGGCGCCGACCGGATCCAAATGCTCAAGCGCTGCCTCGACGAGTTCCCAGGTTACTACTCCGGTCCCTACGGCGAGCTCCGCAAGTGGGTCCAGGAGATGATTGACCAGGCGAAGCTGCGCCGCGAGGTCAAGCACCAGGACCAGTTCTTCATCCCCAAGGAGGGCGCCGCCCAGGTGGTCCTGGTGGGGCCGCCCAACGCCGGCAAGTCCTCGCTGCTCAAGGCCCTCACCGGGCGCCAGGTCGCCGTTGGCGACTACCCCTTTACCACCCTGCGCCCCGTCGCCGGGATGCTGAAGGTCGGGGGCGGGGTGATCCAACTGGTGGACCTGCCCGGGCTGCTCGACGGCGCTGTGGACGGCAAGGGCGGTGGCCGGGCCCTGCTCGGCTGCATCCGCATGGCCGACGCTGCGCTCTTCGTTGCGCCGCTTTCCGACGAGGGCGTGAAGGACTTCCAGCTGGTCCTGGCCGAGGTCACCGCGGAGGCCGGCATCGACCTCCCCATGGCGCTCATCGGCACCAAGGGCGACCTGGATGGTGCTGGGCGGAGGTGGGCCGAGCTGACGGCTTCCCTGCCGGACGTGCCCGCCGTGCAGTGCTCCGTAGCTCAGGGCGAGGGGCTGGAGGAGGTCCGCCAGACGATCTGGAACCTCAGTGGGCTGATCCGGGTCTTTTGCAAGCCCAAGGGCAAGCCGGTCTCGCCCGAGGCGATCGTGTTGCCGCCCGGCGCCACCGTGGAAGAGTTTGTGGCAGGGCTGAACCGGGCCTGGCTGCCCCGGTTCCAGCAGGCGCGCGTCACGGGCGCCAGCGTCCGCTTCCCGGGCCAGGCCGTGGGCCTCAATCACACCCTGGCCGATGGTGATGTGGTCGAGTTAACGATTCGCTAAAGCACAAGGCCGGGGCTTATCCCGTGTTGAATTATTTCAAAAACCCCTGTCCGGTTTCGCAGGCAGCGACGTCGATCTGAGTAGAGGAGGTGGTGAGGCGGTGAGCGTTCATCCGACGCCGGGGCTGCAAGCCGGCAAAGCTTTGGCCGAGGGCGAAAACTTCACCGGCCTCTACCATGCGGTCTTCCGGCGGGCGCTCTACCTGCTCGGCGACCGCCACCAGGCGGAGGATGCGGCGCAGGAGACGCTCCTGCGGTACATCTCCCGGCGGCCCGCCGGGCTCACGAGCCCGGTCGCCTGGCTGGTGACGGTTTGCACCCGGCTCTGCTACGACTGGATGCGCCAGCGGCGCCGCAGGCCCGCTGAGCCCCTGGAGGCGGCGACGGGGCTGCATGACCCCGGTCCGGCGCCCGACCAGGCCGCCGAGACCCGGGAGGAGCTCCACCGGGCACGCCAGGCGCTCGAGAGCCTGGATGCCCGGGACCGCATGATCCTCTTGCTCCGCCACTCCGGCAGTTCCTACCGTGATATTGCCACGCAGGTGGGCTGCGCCGAGAACTCCGTCGGCCAGCTGCTGCACCGGGCAGAAAGGAGGTTCCGAGCCGCCTATGAACTTCTTGACACGCACCCACCCCGCCGAGGGTGATCTGCGGGCTTACTTGGACGGGGAGCTCACCCCGGACCAGCAGGGCGCCATTCGCCAACACCTCGACCTGTGCGGCCGGTGCCGCCATAACCTCCAGCAGGTGCACGCTGCCGCCGCCCTTTCCGCTGCCAAACTGGGGGCTCTGCGGGCCGTCGCCGACGTGGCGCCGGCGCCCGGCCCCTTCAACCCCGCTGCGAAACCCAAGGAGGCCTTGCATATGTCTCGCTCCCGCCTCTCCTGGCGCGTCGTCGCCACCTCTGCCGCCGCCTTGCTTGCGCTCAGCTTCGCCTTCCCCGGCGTTCGCGCCGCCGCCTCCGAGTGGGCGACGATCTTCCGGGTCCAAGAAGCGCAGGTGCTGCGCATTAACCCGTCCGACTTCCAGTCCGTCTCCATCGATCCCAAGGGACCGCTGACCCAGATCTCCCCGGACATGGTGCAGGGACTGGTCCAGTTCGAGCAGGTCACCAAGCCGGTGGAAAGGCGGGGCCTGACCCTGGAGCAGGCCGTGAGTGCGGGGTTCCGCAAGCCCGGCTACGTGCCGGCGGGCTTCGAGCCGCACCAGGGGCAGTCCGTCAGCTCCAGCGAGCAACTGCTGCGGTTTGACGTCGATGCTGTGAACGGTTTGCTGGCGCTGGCCGGATCGAAGGCCCAGCTTCCGGCTGAGCTGAAGGGGCAGGCGGTGCGGGTCCGCACCAACCAGGCTGTCGCCTTTAGCTACAAGAACGGGGACAAGGGCTTTGAGGTGATCCAGGGCTTCACCCCCGAGATCTCCGCCTCGGGTAACGTCGACCTGAGCCAACTGCTCTCCTCGCTGGTCGGCACGCTGGGCGAGGAGTTGGGCCTCCCGCTGAGCCTGCGCTCCCAGTTGGCCTCCATGGACCTCAGCCGGACCTTCCCCCTGCCCGTGGTTGAGGGGAAGGGCGCCGAGATCAAGGTGAAGGGTCAAACCGGCGTCTACTACCAAGAAGCGGGCCAAGGCATGATTGCCTGGGTCGCTGGCGGCGAGATCCACGCGGTGTCGGGCGCCCTGCCTCAGGTTGAGTTGCTCCACATTGCTGAATCCCTGGAAGGTAGGGTAGCGCCTTGACCCCCAACATATACGCCATCCTGACCGATGGGCTCACCAAGCGGTACGGCAAGGCCGTGGGCTGCGAGAACGTTAGCCTCGCCGTACCGCCCGGGGTTGTCTTCGGCTTCCTCGGGCCCAACGGCGCCGGCAAGTCCACGGTCGTCAAGGTCCTGGCGGGGCTGCACGCTGCCACCAGCGGCACCGCCCACATCTTCGGTCACCCCGCCGGCTCGCTGGCCGCCGGGCGCCTCCTGGGCTTCGTCCCCGAGATGTTCGGCGTACCGGTCTGGCCCTCGGCGGCTGAACTCCTGCGCTTCTACGGCAACCTGAGCGACGTGCCGGCCCGGGAGCTGGAGCACCGGATCGATGAGGCGCTGATGCGTGTGGGCCTCCCAGTCGATGTTCGCTCCAAGCGGGTCGGCGGCTTTTCCAAGGGCATGCGGCAGCGCCTCTGCATCGCTGTTGCCCTGCTGCACCGCCCGCGCCTGCTCCTGCTCGACGAGCCCACCTCGGCCCTCGACCCCGTCGGGCGCCGGGAGGTGCGCGACCTGATCGTCTCCCTACGTCAGGAGGGGACCACCGTGCTGCTCAACTCCCACATCCTCAGCGACGTGGAGATGGTGGCCGACCAGGTGGCCATTATCCGCAGCGGCCGGATCGTCATGGCCGGCACCCCCGCCGAACTGGTGGGCGGCAGCGTTACGGTGACCGTCGCCCTCTCGCAGCTCACCCCGGCCTTGGAGCGCAGCCTTTCGGCCCTGGGGCGCCTGGAGCACCAGAGCGCCGGGCGGGTGCTCCTGCACCTGAATCATGCGGGCGACATTGGCGAGATCGCGCGTGCGGTGGTGCAGGCCGGCGCCCAACTCACTGAGCTGACGCCCCACCGCCAAAGCCTGGAGGATCTCTTCCTGGTCGCCATGGACAGCCGTGACCCGCATGAGGGGGTGAGGCCCGGTGCGTAAGATCTGGCTGGTGGCGAAGTTCGCCCTGAAGGAGGCGGCCCGGCGCAAGGCGATGCTGGTCCTCCTGATCGCAGCCGCAGTCGTGGTCGGCGGCTTCGGGTTCGCACTGTACAAGATGTGGACCGAGCAGGCATCGCGCCTGCCGGTCACCCAGGCCCAGGCGATCGTTTGGACAGCGATGCGCATGGTGATGGGCCTGCTCAACATCCTCGTCTCCATCGCCGCGATTTTCGTCGGCGCCTCGGGCATTAGCGGCGAGATCGACAACGGCAGCCTGCACGTGCTCCTGCCGCGCACGGTGACCCGCATGCAGGTCTACCTGGGCAAACTCCTGGCGGTCTCGCTTCTCGTGGGTAGCTTCAGCCTGCTGATCACCCTGGGCATGGGCGCCGACGCCCTGCTGGCCGGCCCCGGCTGGCCCCCTGGCTGGCACTGGGTCCTGGTGGGCTTCATGATCCCGCCGGTGCTGCTGGCGGCCATCGCCCTCGCTCTGTCGACCCGGCTGCCCACCCTGGCTTCAGGCCTGGTCACCCTGGTCCTCTTCGTTGCTGCACAGATCGGCTCGGTTCTGGAGATGGCCGGCTCCCAGATCCCAAGTCAAAGCATGAACCTGACGGGCATTGTCATAAGCCTGATCACCCCGGTCGATGCCATGTACCGCTGGATGCTCCACCAGTGGTCGAGCGCCATGGGGCCGGCGGCCGCCCTCTTCCGGGTGGTCGACGGCATTAACGCTCCGCCGCCCAGCGGCTGGATGGTGCTCTGGTCCGCCGGCTGGCTCCTGGTCGTCAGCCTGATCGGCATTCAAACGTTCCGAACTCGGGATCTCTAGAAGCTCGCAAGGCACCGTTCTGAGCGGTGCCTTTTCTATTTGACATCTCTGGCACGAACGCACTATAATACGAAAGTTGGGAGCCTTCCTATTGGGGCTCTCTATTCGTGTGGCCTAATGTGTTAAAGAGGTGTAATTTACCCGATGAAGCGAACCGACCTGCGCAACGTGGCCATTATCGCCCACGTTGACCACGGCAAGACGACCCTGGTGGACGGGCTCCTGCGTCAGTCCGGCACCTTCCGCGCCAACGAGCAGGTTGCGGAGCGCGTCATGGACTCCAACGACCTTGAGCGCGAGCGCGGCATCACCATCCTGTCCAAGAACACCGGCATCATCTACAAGGGCACCAAGATCAACATCGTCGACACCCCTGGACACGCCGACTTCTCCGGCGAGGTCGAGCGCATCATGACGATGGTTGACGGCTGCTTGCTCATCGTGGACGCCTCCGAAGGCCCCATGGCGCAGACCAAGTTTGTGCTGCGCAAGGCCATGGAGGCGGGCCTCAAGCCCGTCGTGGTCATCAACAAGATCGACCGCCCCGACCAGCGCATCTCCGAGGTCGAGGACCTGGTCCTCGAGCTCTTTATCGAACTGGGCGCCGACGACGCCCAGATCAACTACCCGGTCCTCTACGCCTCCAGCCGCGCCGGCGTGGCCAAGTACAAGATGGAGGACGAGGCCAAGAACCTCGAGCCCATCTTCGAGACCATCCTGGAGCACATCCCCTGCCCCGAGGGCGACCCCGTTGCTCCCCTGCAGGCCATGGTCACCTCGCTGGACTACGACGAGTTCGTCGGGCGTATCGCCATCGCCCGCGTCCGTCAGGGCACGGTCCGTGCCGGCCAGCAGGTCGCCGTGGCCAAGCTCGACGGCACCATCTCCAAGTTTAAGGCCGCCCAGCTCTTCGGGTTCCAGGGCCTCAAGCGGGTCCCGCTGGAGGAGGCATCGGTCGGCGACATCATCAGCATGACCGGCCTGGAGAACGTCAACATCGGCGAGACGATCACCGACCCGGAGAACCCGGTCGCCCTTCCGCCGATCAAGGTGGACGAGCCGACCCTGCAAATGACCTTCCGTACCAACGACTCCCCCTTCGCCGGCAAGGAGGGCAAGTACGTCACCTCCCGCCACCTGCGCGCCCGCCTCTTCAAGGAGCTGGAGCGCAACGTGGCGCTGCGCGTCGAGGAGACCGACTCCCCCGACTCCTACACCGTATCGGGCCGCGGCGAGCTGCATCTCTCGATCCTGATCGAGACCATGCGCCGTGAGGGCTACGAGCTGGCCGTCTCCAAGCCGGAAGTGATCTTCCACTACGACGAGAACGGCAACAGGCAGGAGCCGATCGAGCACCTGGTGATCGACGTCCCCGAGGAGTTCATGGGCACCGTCATGGAGGCGCTGGGCAACCGGAAGGCCGAAATGACCAACATGATCAACAACGGCATGGGCCAGCTTCGCCTGGAGTTCCTGATTCCGGCCCGCGGCCTGATCGGCTTCCGGTCGGACTTCCTCACCATGACCAAGGGCTACGGCATCATGAACCATATCTTCCACGGCTACGGCGAGTACCGGGGCGATATTCCCACCCGCCTGCGCGGTTCGCTGGTGGCCTCCGAGGCCGGCACCACAACGCCCTACGCCCTGTACCAGGTGCAGGAGCGCGGCGTGCTCTTCATCGAGCCGCAGACCGATGTCTACATGGGCATGGTGGTCGGTGAGAACAGCCGTGAGCAGGACATGGACGTCAACGTCTGCAAGACCAAGCATCTCACCAACATCCGCTCCGCCGGCGCCGACGAGGCCCTCCGCCTGGAGCGTCCGAAGCTCCTCTCCCTGGAGGAGGCCCTCGAGCAGATCGCCGAGGACGAACTGGTCGAGGTGACGCCCAAGTCGATCCGCCTGCGTAAGCAGTACTTGGACCCCAACCTGCGCAACCGCATCGCCAAGGGCAAGCAGATCGACAACCAGGTAATCCAGCGTCTCCAGCAGGGACGCTAAGCCTCAGATCCACCGGACCGGACCTCTTCGTGAGGTCCGGTCTTTTGTTTGGCCCGGCCCTCGGTCGCATTTCGGGTTGCGCTTCTTCCTTGTCTATTCCACCACACTAAACAAGTTCATTGACTTTAACTATTTTGCTGACTAAAGCAGGGTTTGTCGCAAGAGTGATGTAATTAAAGCTTAACCTGCATCTCGGCACGGTGAATGACGCCGTTCTTGCACCAAAGTGCGATGCAGCGCTGATCAGTCGGCCGGAGGTGTTCCCTGGTGCAGATCGACCGCGTGACTCTTCGCCACATGGCCCTTCCGCTCAAGCATCCCTTTGAGACCAGCTTCGCCCGGGAGTTCGAGAACCATTTCATCATCGTGGAGGTGGAGTCTGAAGGGGTGGTGGGCTACGGTGAGTGCGTGGCCGACTATTGGCCGCTGTACGCCGAGGAGACCACAGGGAGCGCATGGTACACCCTCTCCGAGTTTCTGATCCCGTGGATATACAAACAGGAGCTTACCCATCCCTCGCAGGTGACCGACTGCTTCGCTCCGATCCGTCGCAACAAGATGGCGCAGGGGGGCCTGGAAGCGGCCATCTGGGACCTGTGGGCGAAGCAGCAGGGGATAACGCTGGCCAAGGCCATCGGCGGCACCCGTGACAAGATTCCCGTCGGCGTGAGCGTGGGGATTAACGATATCCCGACCACGCTGGGGCATATCGAAGGGTATCTGGCTGAGGGCTACCGGCGAATCAAGGTGAAGATCAAGCCCGGTCACGACGTGAAGCTGGTCGCAGCGATCCGCGAGCGCTTCGGCGACATTCCGCTGATGGCCGACGCCAACTCGGCCTACACCCTGGCCGACCTGCCTGTGCTGAAGGAGCTCGATCAGTTCGGGCTGATGATGATCGAACAGCCCTTGGCGCACGACGACATCATCGACCACGGCAAGCTGCAGCCGCAGCTTAAGACCCCCATCTGCCTGGACGAGTCGATCCATTCCATGGAAGATGCTCGCAAGGCGATTGAGCTGGGCGCCTGCCGGATCATCAACATCAAAATCGGACGGATTGGCGGCCTCGAGCAGGCCCGGCGCATGCAGCAATTCTGTCTGGAGCACGGGGTGCCGGTCTGGTGCGGCGGGATGCTGGAGAGCGGCATCGGCCGGGCCACCAACGTTGCGGTGACGACGCTGCCTGGCTTTACGCTGCCGGGTGACACTTCGCCCTCGGCCCGCTACTGGGCGGAGGACATTATTGAGCCCGAGGTGACCATGGATTCCGAGGGATACATAACCGTTCCGGACCGGCCCGGGATCGGCTGGGAGCCGGCCTTCGGGCGCTTTCCGACCTACACCAAGCGCACCGAGACGTTCCGGAGGTAGCCGATGCAATTCGACATACGGCCCCTCGTCAGCGTGTCGGACCACAAGCTCCTGGAGGAGGCCCAGAGAGCGATCTGGGGAGAAGGGGCGGCAGTGGTCTATGACCAGACACTGGCGGCCTGTAAGTACGGCGGCGTGGCAATGGGCGCCTTTGACAGCGCCGGGGGCCTGGCAGGTTTCTGCTACGGCTGGCCGGCCTTTGACGGCCGGGAGGTTTGGCTCCATTCGCACCTGCTTGGGGTGCTGCCCGAGTACCGGAGCCACGGTCTGGGCGAACGGCTCAAGCGAGCGCAGGCCGCACAGGCGCTGGCACAGGGCTACAAGCGGATGACCTGGACCTACGATCCGCTGGAGGCGCCCAACGCCCGCCTCAACCTGGGCAAGCTGGGCGCCACGGCCCGGATTTATGAGGAGGATTACTACGGCAGCCTCGAAGACGACCTGAACCGAGGCTTGCCGACCGACCGCCTCCTGGTCGACTGGAACCTGGTGTCACCTGAAGGTGGACAGGTGGCGCCGGCTGGAGCGCCCGTGATCAACCCGGAAGGTGGCCGGTGGGACGAGGGCCTCACCGCTCCGGTGCTCCGGCTTCGCATCCCCGCCGACTTCCGCAGCAGCTACGCGAACGGCCAGCTGGAGGCGGTGAAGGGATGGCGTTTCCTTGTGCGGAACGCCCTGCTCCACTATCTGAAGCGGGGCTATGGGCTGACCGGTTTCCACGACGGCCACTACGTACTGTCCCGGGAAATCAGCTAATACAGAGGAGGAGAACCACTTGGCACGATGGAGGAAGCTGGTACCGGCAGGCGCCCTGGCGCTGCTACTGACCCTGTCCGCCTGCTCCGGAGGTGGGTCCGGCTCCGGCCCCGCAGCGGGGAATAACGGCCAGCCTGTGAAGGGCGGCACGCTGACGGTCGGTGTGGCCACGGAGCCCAACACGGTCGACATCTACCAGATGACCTGGTCGGGCGGTCTGCAGAACATCTTCCAGTCCCTGATCAGTCGCGATAATGACTACCGATATTCCGACGGCCTTGCGGAGAAGTGGGAGTCCAGCCCCGACGGCCTGACCTGGACCTTCAACCTCAAGAAGAATGTGAAGTTCCACGACGGCACCCCCTTTAACGCCGAGGCGGTCAAGCGTCACTTCGAGGTGATGCGGGACAAGGCGACTGCCGCCCAGCAGGGCTCGGAGTGGGAGTGGTTCGAGTCGATGACCGTGGTGGACGAGTTCACCATCAAGTTCAACCTGAAGCAGCCGTTCGCCAATGCCGAGTTCCGCCACGGCAACACCTACGGTGCGGTCCAGAGCCCCACGGCCTATGCCAAGTTCGGCCCGGCGGGGGACAAGACCTACGGAACCAAGGTGGGCGTGGGCACCGGCCCCTTCATGCTCGAGCAGTACATCGCCAGCGACAAGCTGGTCATGAAGCGAAACCCGGACTACAACTGGGCGCCAAAGTGGGCCACCAACAAGGGCCCCGCTTACGTCGACCAGCTGGTATGGCGGCTGATTCCGGACTCCTCGACCCGCCTGACTGAGCTGGAGTCGGGCAACATTCAGGTCCTCCTGGACCTGCCGGTGGAGCAGTATGACCGGGCCAAGTCGATCCCTGGGGTCGAGGTCTTCCAGCGGCCGGGCTTCGGCCTCGGCTACCTCGACTTCCGCAAGGACAAGGCACCCTTCAACAACGTGAAGGTGCGTCAGGCGGTCAACCTCGCCGTGGACCGTGAGGCGATCGTCAAGTCGATCTTCTTTGGCCATGCCAAGGCGGCCTATGGCCTGGTGCCCGCCGAGCTCACCTCGTTCCTCGAGAACAAGACGGCCCACGCTTTCAATGTGGAGAAGGCCAAGCAGCTCCTGCAGGAGGCCGGCTACGATACCAACCAGACCGTACAGCTGGCCACCCGCAACCGGACCGAGCACGTCCGTGTGGCCGAGGCGGTCCAGCAGATGCTCAAGGCGATCGGCATGAAGACGGAGATCGTCCAGTACGACGCTGCCGCCCTCAAGGCCAAGCAGAAGGAGGGCGACTGGCAGTTGGCGGTCACCCAGTACAGCTGGGACGACCCCGATATTCTTGGCTGGTTCCTTTACGGCAAGAACGCCCCGTCGCCCAACGTGGGCGGCTGGAAGGACGCCAAGACCGACCAGCTCTTCGAGGCGGCGGAGTCAGCCCCCAGCGCCAAGGAGCGCGACGCCAAGTACAAAGAGCTCCAGCAGTACCTGATCGACCAGGCTGTTTGGGCGCCCGTCTGGTTCCCGCTCTCGCTGGACGCCATCCGCACGGACCTGGTGAAGGGCTACAAGCCCCATCCCTCGGGCCCCAACTACTCGGATCTCTGGCTAGCCAAGGGAAAGTAGGCGTCAGTCATGCTCAAGTACGCCGTGAAGCGGGTCCTGCTCATGCTGCCCGTCCTGCTCGGCATCACGGTGGTGGCGTTCATTCTGCTGCAAGCAGCCCCGGGTGACCCGATCGACCTGCTGGCCGGCGAGCGCACGCCCCCCGAGACCCGAGCGCTCATCGCCGCCCGCTGGGGGTTGGACCGGCCGCTGCCGATCCAGTACTTCCAGTTCCTGAGCAACCTGCTCCGAGGCGACCTGGGCCGCTCCATTCTCCAGAACCGGCCGGTGGGAGAGCTGCTCTCCACCGCCATCCCGGTCACCCTGGAGGTCGGTCTGTTCGGAATCGTGCTTTCGGCCGTGGCGGGGATCGCCGTTGGGGTGATCTCCGCCGTCCGGCGGGACACGCTGGTCGACCAGGCCACCCTGGTGGGCGCCCTCCTGGGCATCTCCATGCCAACCTTCTGGCTGGCGCTTCTCCTGATGTACGTCTTTAGCGTCTACTGGAAGCTCCTGCCCAGTTCGGGATACGGCAGCTTCGCCCACGTGATCCTGCCCGGTCTGGCGCTTGCAGCGGGAGGGGTAGCCCTGATCGCACGCCTGACCCGCTCCAGCGTCCTGGAGGTGCTGTCGCAGGATTTCATCCGCACGGCGCGGGCCAAAGGGTTGGGCGAGCGCAGCGTGATCTACCGGCATGCACTGAGGAACGCCTTGCTGCCGGTGGTCACCGTGCTGGGGCTGCGCCTCGGCTACATGATCGCCGGAGCTGTGGTCCTCGAGGTGGTCTTCAGCCGCCCCGGCATGGGCCGATTGATGGTCAATGCGATCCTGTCCCGGGATTACCCCGTGGTGCAGGGGACGCTGGTGATCCTCGCCGCCTCCGTCATGCTGGCAAACCTGGCAGCCGATTTGATCTACGTGATGGTCGACCCCCGCATCCACTATCGCTAAGGAGGGAAGCCGCGTGGCGCTCGAGAACCGACCGGCTTCTCCATCCACGTTCGAACCGGCACCTGAATCCTTCACCCGGCGGGCCGTCCGGCTGCTCATTCGCCGCAAGACGGCGCTGTTGGGAGCGGTGATCATGCTGGTGTTTTTCCTGATGGCGCTGCTGGCGCCCTGGGTCGCCCCGCACGACCCGCTCCTTCAAGACCTGAACAACGTGCTCCAGCGGCCGTCCGCCGCGCACCTTTTCGGCACGGATGACTTCGGGCGGGACGTGCTCTCCCGTGTGATCTGGGGCAGCCGGATCTCCCTGTCCGTCGGCCTGATTGCAGTAGGGATCGGGCTGGTGGTCGGGACGATCCTGGGCGCCGTCGCCGGGTACAAGGGCGGTTGGCTGGACTACGCAATCCTGGGCGTGGCCGATACAGTCTGGGCTTTCCCGGAGATCCTGCTGGCCATCGCCCTGGTAGCGATTCTGCGGCCGGGACTGGGCAGCGCGATGATCGCCCTGGGGCTCGTGACCTGGCCCCAGTATGCCCGGGTGGCGCGGGGGCAGTTCGTTGCCTTGCGCGGGCGGGACTTTGTGATCGCCGCACAGTCGCTCGGCGCCCCGGACCTGCGGGTAATCTGGAAGCACATGCTGCCCAACGCCGTCTCGCCGCTGATCGTGCTGGCGACGATGGGCATGGCCGGTGCGATCCTGGTGGAGGCATCGCTCAGCTTTCTCGGGCTGGGCGCCCAACCGCCCCAGCCCAGCTGGGGTGCGATGCTCAGCGCAGGCCGGATCTTCATCAACAGAGCCCCCTGGCTCACCTTCATCCCCGGCGGGGCGATCATGCTGACGGTGCTGGGCTTCAACCTGCTGGGAGATGCCCTCCGCGACGTACTCGACCCGCGGCAGCGAACCTGAGAGAGGAGCTACGACCGCATGCTCGACACCTTGATTCGGAACGCCATGATTGTAGACGGAAGCGGCCGGGCGGCTTATAAGGCCTCGGTGGGCCTGATGGACGGCCGGATCGAAGAGATCGGCGCCCTGGAAGGGGCGGCGGCGCAGGAGGTCGTCGAGGCCGATGGCCTCGTGCTGGCGCCCGGCTTCGTCGACATTCATACCCACTCGGACACAACGCTGATGAAGGTGCCCGACTGCAAGTCGATGGTGCACCAGGGGATCACGACCATGGTGGGCGGCAACTGCGGCTACTCCATGGTGCCCGGGGAGTTTCCCAGCTTCGGGGCGTACTTCGGCGCCATTGAGCAGATGGGCATCTCGGCGAACTTCTGCACCTACGTCGGGCACGGCAGCATCCGCCGGGCGGTGATGGGGTTAGATTCCTCCCAGCCCACCCCCGAGCAGATGGCTGGCATGCGCCGCTTTGTGGCCCGCTCCCTCGAGGAGGGCGTGGTGGGTCTCTCCAGCGGCCTGATCTATGTGCCCTCGATGTACGCCGATGTGGCTGAGCTGAGCAAGGCGGCCAAGGTGCTGCAGGCCTACGACGGGGTCTACACCAGCCACATTCGCGGCGAGGGCGAGACGGTCTTCGACGCCGTGGCTGAGGCGATTGAGGTGGGACGCCGCACCGGGCTGCGGGTCCAGATCAGCCATCTGAAGCTGGAGTCCGACCTGATGTGGGGCAAGGCCGAGGCGCTGCTGGAGATGATCCTGCGCGCCCGGGAGGAGGGTCTGCGCATCAACGTGGACCAGTACCCGTACGCCGCCTACCAGACGCACCTGAACTCCTTTTTGCCGCCTACGGTCGACTTCCGGACCCTCGGCCAGGAGCTGAAGAACTCGGGATTCCGCAAGGAGCTGGCCCACGTGGTGGCCGAAGGGTTGCCGGGTTGGCAGTCCTCGCTGAAGGGCGTGGGCTGGGATCGGATCATGCTGACCCGGTGCGCTCCCTGCCCAGACTACGTGGGCCGCACGATCCAGCAGGTCGCCGACGACGAGGGCAAGGATGGGTTCGAGATCTTCTTCGCCCTGATGGAGCAGCCCGAGGCCGACATCGGCATCGTCGGGCATGCCATGGATGAGCGGGACGTGCGGCAGATCGTGTCGCAGGACTGGGTGATGGTGGGCTCCGACGGCTCGGTCACAGCGCCGTCCAGCCAGCCGACGCACCCGCGCTCCTACGGCACCTTCCCGCGGGTCCTGGGCAAGTACGTCCGGGATGAACAGGTGCTCAGCATGGAGACGGCGATCCGCAAGATGACCGGGCTGCCGGCTGAAGCGCTTGGGCTGCGGGGCCGTGGCTACGTGCGGCCCGAGTACTACGCCGACCTGGTTCTCTTCGACCCCGCCACCGTAGGCGACACCGCTACCTTCCAGCAGCCGCACCAGTTTCCCCACGGCATTGCCGGGGTCTGGGTGAACGGCACCAGGGTGATCGACCGGGGCGAGCATACCGGACGGCGGCCGGGGCGGGTTCTGCGCCGGGGCGCCGCATAAGGGGGAGCTAGCACCATGGAGGAACTGTTCAAGCAGATCGAGGCCCTGGCCACCGCCTACCCGGGCCGGGTGGGCGTGGCTGCCCGCATGTGGCGCCCCGGTCAATCGGAGCCGCTCCGCTTCGACTACCAGTCCGAGGACGCCATGCCGACCGCCAGCGCCATCAAGACGGCGATTTTGGCTGAGCTCTACCTGCGAGCCCAGGAGGGCCGGCTCGACCTTACGGATACCATCAAGCTGACCCCCTACCACCAGGTCGGCGGCAGCGGCATACTCAAGCACTTCTTCCCCGGCGAGCGGTTCACGCTGCGCAACCTCGCCATGCTGATGATGATCTGGAGCGACAACACCGCGACCAACCTGTTGGCCGAGCACCTGGGCATCGGCTCGATCAACGAGCGCATGGACCGGCTGGGCTTCCCCACCGTGGAGCTGCGGGCGCCGGTTGAGTTCAGCGGGCTCTCGGACGGCTGGGACTTTGCGGTGGCCTCGCCGGCCGAGCTGTGCGAGCTGATGCTCGCCCTGGTACGCGGCAAGCTGCTGGGCCCGGAACTGACCCGGGAGGTACAGGTGATCCTGGCCCGCAACCTGGGTCAGGACCGCATTCCCGGGCCGCTGCCCTACAGCCGCCCCTACGACGGACGGGCGCTGCTGGACCGCATGTCACCCGCCTTCGACCTTGCCAGCGATCCCCTGGAGGGGGTGTTCGGCGCCGCCTCCAGCGAGGGGGTGCTCTACGTTGGCAACAAGGGGGGCACCGATCCCGGCATCCGCACGGACTGCGCGGTGATCGCCCTGGAGGGCGGCGTCTTGTACGGCCTGGCTGTAATGACCGAAGGCGCCGGCGAGCCCGAGGGGGTCCACCCCGGGATCAACCTGATCCGCAGTGTCTCCTCCCTGGTCTACCAGTGGGTGAAAGAGCGTAGGGCAGAGTCATGAGCCACGCCTTCGTCGAACGGGTTCAGCAGAACTACAAGGAGTTGAGCCAGGGGCAGCGGCTGGTGGCGGAGGGGTTGGTCAAGCAGCCCCACCTGCTCGCCTTTGGCACCGCCGCCGAGATCGGCCGGAAGGTGGGCGTGAGCGAGTCGACGGTGATCCGGCTTGCGCACGTGCTGGGCTATCGGGGCTTTCCCGAAATGCAGGCCGAAGCGCAGGGGATGCTGACGCCCAAGCTGATGCCGGAACTGGTCTCCCGGGCGGCCTCCGAGTTCTCGGACGGCACCGACGTCATGGGCCGTGTGATCGAGGATGACATTCAGATGCTCAAGGTCGTGCTGGAGGAGAACGACCGCCGCTCCTTTTCAGAGGCGGTCTCGCTGCTCGCCGGCGCCCGGCACATCTATGTCACGGGAAGCCGATACAGCTACAGCGTGGCGCATTTCTGCTGGTACATGTTGAACTTCCAGTTGGGCCGGGCAACCTTTCTGCATGTGGGAACCCCGTCGTTCTACACGGATCTGCCGGGGTTGACCGCCGAATCGGCCCTGCTGGCCATTGGCTTTCCTCGGTACAGCGACTCCACCCTCAACATCGTTCGCTACGCCGCTGAGCAGGGCTGCCCGGTGGTCTCGATCACGGACAACCCGCTCTCTCCGATCGGGCGGCTGTCCAAGGCGGTTCTCACCAGCCCCACGGACACCGTCGCCGCGGTCATGTCTTATGTACCGCCCCTTGCGCTGGTCAACGCTCTGATCACCGGCGTGGTGCTTCGCTCCAAGTCCGAGGTGGACCAGCGCTTGGCCCGCATGGAGGCGGTGACAGACGCCTGGAAAGAGGTCTCGCACGGACTATGAAGGAACGGTTGCACAGCCACCCGTGAGGCGGCGTGCAGCCGTTTTCCGTCTTGGCGCCCATGGGACCGGACCTCTTCGTGAGGTCCGGTCTTTTTTGCTTGAAACATATCGACAAGTGTGATATTCTTCAGGTGCACTAGTGAGATAGTGCACTAGGGTTCTAATGTAGGGGGTGGGCAGGCTGGAGCTCAAACTTGATCCGAATCTGCCGATCTACCAGCAGTTGATGGACTCCATCTGCCATGCGGTGGCGCGTGGCGAGCTAAAACCGGGGGAGAAAATCCCCTCCCAGCGCGACTTGGCAGAAGGGGCGCGGGTCAATCCCAACACGGTGCAGCGGGCCTACCGGGAGCTGGAACTGCTCGGGCTGGTCGAGACCCGCCGGGGCGAGGGTACCTTCATCCGAGATGATCCGACCATGCTGGACCTGCTGCGGACCGATCTGGCGAAGGAATCGGTCCGGCGCTTCATCCGGGAGCTCCGGGCGCTCGGGTTGGGAGACACGGAGATTCGCCAGTTGACGGAGACGGCTCTGAAGGGAGATGAACAGCCATGACCCTGCCCTTTCTCTCGTTGAGACGGGTGACGAAGCGCTACTGGATGAAGACCGCCGTGGAGGACCTGAGTCTTGACCTGCCGCGTGGGGTGATCGTCGGAGTGCTGGGCCCCAACGGCTCGGGCAAGTCGACCCTGCTTAAACTGATGGCCGGCCTGGCTCGCCCCACCTCCGGGGAGGTGCTCCTGGAGGGGCGCCCCCACAGCGTCGCTACCCGGGCTACGGTGGCGTTCATGCCGGAAGTCGACCATCTCTATGGCTGGATGACGGTGGGGGAGGCCCTGCGCTTCACCAGTGCAGCCTTTGCCTGCGGCTGATCCCGGCCCTGGCCCGCCGGGCGCCGCTCGTCATCCTCGACGAGCCGCTCTCCGGCATCGACGTTCCCTCACGGAATCGGATCGTGGAGGCGATCTTGCGGGAGTTCCGCATGGGCGAGCAGACCATCGTGCTGGCCACGCATGAGCTGCCCGAGACAGAGACCATCTTCGACCGGCTCATCCTGATGGAGCGGGGTCGCATCAAGCTGGAGGGCGAGGCCGAGGAGTTGCGCTCCCGGCACCATCAGTCCTTGCAGCACCTGCTGGAGGAGGTGTACCCGTGATGGTTCGCCAGCTGTTCTGGAAGGAGTTCCGTGAGATTCGCTCCTACCTGGTGCTAAGCAACCTGATCGCCTTCCTCCTGGTGCTCTACCTTTCGTTTGACCGCCGGATCCCGCCTGAGTTTGCCTTTCCGTTCTCGTTCACCATGTTGGTCCTGCCCATGGTGCGGGCCCCGGTGCACGCCGTGACCACGTGGAAACGGGAGTGGGACCAGCACCACGACCTGCTCCTGCTGTCACTGCCTGTGCGGGGATGGTGGCTCGTTACGGCCAAGCTCTGCGCTGCCCTGCTGGAGACCGCTACCCTCACGGTCACCATCGTCGTCAGTGTACTGCTTGTTGGGCGAACAGAGTTGGTGCAGCCGATCTATGACTTCACGGGGCCAGGGCTGATGCTGTACTGGACGCTGCTAGTGGTAGTTCTCCCCTGGACGCTTGGAACGGCGGTCGTACATATTCTCGGTCAACTCGCTGCACTGGTCAGCCGGATTGTGCCGCTGTTCAGTTCCCTGGTAGGCGTCTGCACCTTTGCCATTGGCCTGTGGGGGATAATTCGGGTCGGGGGGCTATTGGCTCCACTGCTCCGTTGGCTGCCGGCCCTGCCGCTCTACAGCATCAGTGTCTCTGGCGGCATCGGCTACGAGCAGTGGCTGCGTGTGCAAATGGCGCCGCTCGCCGGGGCGCTGCTGGCCCTCGCCGGACTCTTCTGGCTCGCCGGTTGGCTTGTCGAACGGGAAATCGAACCCTAGGAGGGGAGCGTATGACCAAGCGTCAGGCAGTGATCATCGCGGTCTTGTCGATCCTTGCGCTCACCATGGGCCTGGACCTCTACCTCCTGAAGGGAGAGTTCATCCGCGATTTCGGCCGTGGCTTCCGTGTTGACGTGTCCGAACGAAGAATCGTGCCCCGGCTGAGATAGTCCCTGATAGCGCGGCAGAGGCCGGATCTCCCAGCGGAGTCCGGCCTCTTCTATTGCCCGATGGGGTAGGCTACGCCCAGCGGTTCACCAGTCTGCAGGCGAAAGAGGAGGGCCACCGTGCTCGGCCGGGGCGCCATATCTGCCGGGATCGACACGGTGTATCGCTCTCCCTGGCGAATCGGCCGCACGGGTTGGCCGTCGAGCCAGGCCCGCTCCAACGTGATCTGGGGAGCACGGAGAACCACGTCCGTGGGTCCCAGCGTCTCGGGCTCGATCGGGACCGTACCATGGAGCGCCAGCTTCCAGACCCCTTCCTCGCGCACCAGGGCTGCAGCCGCGGCGTCCATCTCCTGCGGGGTACGGCGCCCGCTCACCGCGACCACTGCCAGGGTCGGGTTGACCACCTCATCCAAGGCGGCTCGGGTCTCCTCCAGCTGTCCAAAGCGGACTTTGATGCCTGCGAAGGCGCGGGAGGCGAACTCCTCAGACGAGGGGCCCAGCTCGGCCTGGGCGCCCTTACTTAGCATGTCCCATGCCTGGGCGTGGTCCCCGGCTTTCGACGCCTGGAGAAAGGACTGAAAGACAGCACTGGGCGTGTGGGCGGCGGGCGCCGGTTGGGGCGGCGCTGGAGCAGGTGCTGGTGCTGGTGCGGGCTGCCGGTCGGGCAGCACCCGGCACCCCAGCAGCAGCGTGCTGAGGAGCAGGGCAGGAAGAAGCGGTCTGCGCATCCGGCCACCTCGTCATCTCTGATCATTCGCAGCTAGCCTGCCCAACAACGAAGCGCTCATTTCACCCAGGGAGAGTACTGAATTTTCGGTAGGTTTGTGAGGTGCCCTGGCGAAGTGAGATTCTTACGACCAACGAAATGTAGCCCCGCTGAAGCAGCCGGGCTGCGGGCGGGGCGACCTGGGCGCGGCGCCCCGCAACAGAAAGGAAGGGATGGCAGCGTGACCAGAAAGGTGCTCGCAACAGCGACGGCCCTGCTGCTGGCCACCGGACTCATTGTCGCCTCCGCCACGGCCGGCCCCCAGGGTACCAGGGCGCAGGGCGACGGCCCCTTGCGCTTGACCTCCCGCAGCTCCGTCCCGGCGGCGGCCCGGGCGGCCCGCCACACCGGGATCAAGGAGGCCCGCCAGGTCCGGGACCTGGAGCCCGAACCCGCCCGAAAGGGCAAGCTGGAGGCCCAACTGGTCTCCAAGATGGAAGAAACCGCAGCACAGACCTTCGACGTCGTGGTGACCACCGCCGTCGACCCGGCCCAGCTGCAGCTCGGCTCGCTCAGGGTGACCCACACCTACCGCAAGGCGCTCTACGGCTTTGCCGCCAAGGCCACCCGGGAGCAGATCACGGCCCTGGAGCAGATGGCTGAAGTCGAATCGATTGGCATGGACACTCCCGTCCACACCATGATCGACGGCGCCAGCACCTGGACCGGCGTCGCCAAGGCCCGCGAGGACTTCGGCCTCACCGGCGACGGCGATGGCTTTGAGCAGCGCTACACCACCAAGGACGTGGTGATCGCGGTCATCGACACGGGCATGTAGGGTACCTATCGCACATAATGCCTCTAGATTCCGTTATTGGAAGTAGGAGGCGGTGTGGGTGGGTTTCAGTTCGAGTATTGACCCCAACAGGGTAGCCGCGTACATTCGGTGGTCGACCGAAGAGCAGAGCGACGGCACTACCTTGGAGGTCCAGCAGGAGGCCTGCAAGCTCTTCATCGAGTCTCAGGGCTGGAGGTTCCGGGAGGATCTCCTGTTCATCGATGACGGCCACTCAGGTGGTACTCTGGATCGGCCGGCGCTGAACCGGATGCGGAAGGCCGTGTCTGCGGGGAAGATCAGCTGCGTGGTTGTCTACAAGTTGGACCGGCTTTCCCGTAGCGTCCTGGACACGGTGAAGCTGGTCCTGGAGGAGTGGGAGGGAGTCTGCTTCATCCGGTCGACCCGGGAACCCATAGACACCAGCAGCCCCACGGGAACAATTTTCTTCTACATGCTGGCCAGCTATGCGGAGTGGGAGCGGTCCGTCATCCGGGAACGAACCATGTCCGGCAAGATCAAGCGAGCACAGCAGGGAAAGAACCCTGGGTTTACAGCCCCCTACGGATATAGAACGGGGAATCAACCCGGCCAGTTCGTAATCCATGAGGACGAGGCGGCCGTCGTCAGCAGGATCTTCCGAGATTACATCGGCGGGCTCGGGATCAACTCCATCGCAGGGCGCTTGAACGCCGAAGGAGTGCGGAATCGCAAGGGGACGTACTGGAACGGCGCAGCTGTGGCCCACATCGTCGCGAACCCCTTCTACAAGGGGACCTTGCGCTACGGTGTCACCTCGGCCACTTCGCAGGCGCAACGCCGGCAAATTGGTAAGGCCCGAATCAGCTTCGACCAGCCGCGCTGGGCCCACGTTGAGGGTGCCGTGCCGGCGATCATCTCGGTCGATGACTTCGAGCGGGCTCAGAAAGTAAAGTCGGGGCGTGCGTCGGTGGTCGGCTTCAGGAACCGTAGTGGTGAGTTTCTTATGACGGGCATCGCCCGATGTAAGTGCGGTGCTACCATCCGGGGGGACGGTCGTGCCAATCAGGGCTATCGGTACTACCGGTGTTCCGGGGATTGGGCAGATAACCCTACCCCTTGTGGCTGTGGTGTCATTCCGGCCGACCAGCTCGACGAAGCGGTGATCACCGCTGTTCGAGCAGCTGTCGCCCCGAGCAACCGTGAGAATCTGCTCTCCAATTGGCACATGGATCTCGTTGAGAAGGTCAAGGAGTCGGACCAGAAGGTGCAGCAGGTAAAGGGCTCCCTGCACCAGCTGGACCAGACCCGTGCTCGCATGACAGCGGACTACCGGTCCGGTGACTTGTCGGCCAAGCTGTTCAGCATCCAGATGGAGGACCTGGACCGCGAGGAGGAGGCCCTGCGCCGGTCCCTTGAGGGCCTGGCCGCCGAGAGGCAGCAATTGGAGTCCGCACAGCTGGACTTTTCCACCTTCGACGACCTCGTCCACCGAGTGGACTCCTGGGACGCCCTCGACCAGGAGGAGCGTAAACAAGTGCTCCGCCATCTCGTGGCCAAGTGCTCCGTCTACCGGAAGCGCAACGGCAGCTCCAAGCACAACGCAAACCCGATTGAGGTCGACCTGGAGATCCGCAGGCGGGCCTAAATGCAGTCGGCCAGGGGCGGAGACACCCCTGGCCAGACTCATTTCTATTCCCTGTCACGGCACGCAGGGATAAAGGGTTGTGACAACCTGGCTTCATGTCAACGGCTACAAGGTGTGGGAAGTGTGCAGTGCCCTTTGGACAGTTGTGTGCTAAGACCCTCAACCCGCTCTGCTGTAGGTGTGATGATTGTGACAACAAGCGAGTCCAAGAGGCCCTCCCATCGGAGGCCGCGTCCGACAAGGTGGGCACCGTACCGTGCCCCCGCCAGAAAGGTGTGTGCACCACAAGGGCGGTTGTACGGTCGCCATACTGCCATACAGATGTGACATCTTCTGGTGTGACCAATTGAGAACACGGGCCATACAGAGCTTTCTACCCTGGAGAAACAAGCAGGGTAATTGGTTGCGGGCCAAAAGAGCTGTTAGGCGATCACGAAGAACTAGGGAACGTGATCTCAGCATTTACGCGGAGCGACTGGACAAAACCGTCGATGCCCGGGAATAACGTAGCCCGATTGATATTCATTCGGTTCAGGTCGGTTAATGCCTTGAGTCGGTCCTTCTTGGGTATATGAACCCGAATTAGGTGTTTGGTCACATCATCGGTACCAAACGCCGCCAGATTCTCAACAAAAGTCTTGTCGGGATTCCCTGAGACTACAAATAGACCTTGTTGAAGTGCAAGGCGATCATGCATGCGGAATGGTCTCACGGGACAGACCCCTGTACACTTAGCCTTGAACACAGCATCAAGGTACTCGGGGTGAAAGTATTCCACCGAGTCCTTGAGCGATTCGTACGCCGGATTGTGTTGCCTAATCGCCTGAAGCCCATGCTGTTTGAACCAAAAAGCATTCAATGCCCAAACTGCGCAGTCAGGGTCCTCGGCGTTCTTGGGGTCGGCAGACTCGAGAGCAAAATACGCGGCCACGTAAGGAGACCTAGTCCAATCTAGCATTCTCGTAGGTGCCCCATGGTGTTGCAATAGTGCAAGCCACTCAACAACCTCGTCGTCCTTTGGCAACTCTTCCGACCGCAGGTACTGGAAAGCTCTGCGCTTGAATTCCCGCACCATATAGAGTTCAGCGAAGGAAAGGAACGACGCAGGAACCGCCCGATCGAGTGCAGTGTGCAACAGCCATGAACTGTCCTTTTGCCCACGAAAGATCCAGTTAGCTGACGCATACGTCAGGAGTGCATCTCGTGCTTGAGCCCAGGTTTCGGTCTTTAGTACTGAGTAATTGGCCAATGTGATTCGACCTCCGGAAAATGTCTGCTGAATATCCTTCGGTCTCGTGACCGATCCAAGGGCGAGCCTTGCTCCATTACACTAGAGGCCCCGGAAAGCATTTGTGAGACTTTACTCACTATCTAGAGCGGCAGGTATAGGCAGCGCCCCGGGAGGGATGCCTAAAGCATTGGTAAACACACTTCTCGCGGGCTCGGGCATGCGTGTCACACAGCTGAGGAGCAGCTTGTACTTGTTTTGCCTCTCCATGATATCTGTACAAAACTCCGCATCTGGGTCGTCCCTGAAGGTCTCCATGTCCCTGTAGAACTGGGATGCAATATCGGCGATTCTCTCTAACAGGACGTGAGAGTATCCCGAGTTCAATATCATGGGCACTCGTTCTAGAAAGTGATGGTAGGCAGGGATGGGACCTTTGCAGCACTCACCCAGCAGGGACTCCAACTTTGAAGACACTTCAGTGGCGGCCGCAAGATAGAAGGCTTCGTGGTCCGCTGGGTTACGAATCAACTCCAGGACACGCTCAAAAACATCTTCAAACTGGTTTGAGAGTTGCGTGAGCCGTTGCTTCAATTCCTCTGAGACATCGATTTCGTGGATTGCGGCTCTTATTGCAGCCAAGCGCTCCTTGGCTGGGGGGTGTGTATCCTCAAACTTTACCCCTAGTGCTTCAAGCCCTCGGTATACCTGAAAGGCAACTTCAGCGCCTGCGTAGGCCATCTCAAGGTCTCTAGGTCGGTCACTTTGCTTCCGACAAAACATCCCCAGGACCGTTGCCAGTGCAAACCGATCAGCAAGAAACTCGTCGTCATGTGCCGAAGACTGGGCCTGCTGGTCAGGTGAAAGCAATAGATCCTCGTTTCGGACTTTTGTCTTCTGACCCTCCCGACCCTCCAATAACACTATGTGCCCAAACTCATGTGCCAAGTAGAACTGTTCAGCCGCTGAACTTAGCAAACAGGCAAAGTCCCTCTGATAGGGAAGTATCGGATAGGAGGGTCCGTATACTTGTCCTGTAGCCTCATACCACCAATAGATCTCGGCAATTATCCTTGCCGTCTCATGCAGGTCGACGGTCGCCGCGGGATCTGGTTGTCCGCTACGCACAACGGTGACTCTTGTACACAGGGCTCGGATTACACGGTACAAAAAATGAACTAGCCCCGAGTGAAGAACGACCGCGAATGAGAGATGTCCGAGGGTTACCACATAGGCGGCGGGCCGATTGTCGTAAATGGCCCCCAAGGCAACCTGGCCTCTGTTTACCATTTTCTGCACCCCAAGGGGAAGCCGTCGTCGTATTGCTCGATAGAGGCGTTCGGCCAGATCGTCCTTGTGTAAGCGATCCAGCAGAGCATTTGCGTCGCTGACTTCAGCTAGAATGGTGTTGACAGAAGCCGGCATATTATCGAGATCTTGTTTTGGGAATGGGTACCGTGCCTTTAAGCGGCGTATGTATGCTCTAGGCCTCAACCCGGAGTTCTCCTTCCGTTACTTGCACTTAAGCTTTACTTTAATCCCGGCTTGAGCTCCGGCAGACAATTTTCCGACCAACTCAACACCACCACTAGCTGTGATCGCCAGAGTGAGTTCAATCTCATCCACTACAAATCTGGAGTCGGTCGGGAGTTCCTTGGAAAGGTTGGATTCAAAGTCTCTTATGAATCCGGATATGTTAGCTGATATAGTTGAAATTCCAACTTGGACGACCTTCATAGCCCCGCTACTCCCGATTGCTGGTAAAGGCGTTGCAGCCTTAATCGCTTCCTGTGGCGCCTCGGTCCAAACACCGATAGTCTTCTCTCGGATGGCCATGGACATCGTTCCTTTCACTCTGTGTTCAGAAAAGGCACCTTTTAATTATTCTTTGCTTAACCTGGACTACCTGCAGAACCGAGCTTGTGAAGGTATAGACAAGCACTTTCTAAATGTTCTCCTGACACATCCCAGAACCGACAGTGGCCGTGTGCTGTATCCAGTTGCGCCGCTTGCAATCAAACTGAAGGGTGACACGACTCGACAACGCAGAAGTGGAAGCTATTGTTATCTGAGTAATACTTTTCTGTATATTAGAGGAAAATGATGGGGTCTGTCGAATTTTACTTGGGACGAGAGACAGGGGCCGGCCGGGGTGACAGAGATGCTGCCCGTGGTGCCCAGGATGTCAAGGCCGTAGCCGCTTCGCGGTGGCGCCGGAGGCGCCAGCCTTGACATCCTGGGTCACCGCGGGGAATCATCAATCAGCCCAGCCGGTCCCGAGTTTGCCTTGAAATCGGTTCTGGGAGGTGAAAGGCGACGGTTCTCTGGTGCAGGGCGCCCCTGGGTGGTACGCTCGTCGAAAGGTACTGGAGGCAGCGTTGAGAGGAGGATGCTCGATGGCACGCTCAAAGCGGCAACCACAGGTGGTGGTTCGAGTCTCCTATGTGATCGACCCTGACAACGCCAAGGCCGCTCAGGAGATTCTCAACGAAGGCTTTAGACGGGCGATTACCCGAGCGATGCACGAACACAAACAGAAGGAGCAAGGCGGAGTTGCCTAAAGCTTGCGAGGCCCCCGTTCGGGGGCCTCGTCTTTTGTATGGCAGCAACGCATAAGTCGGGGTAAGGGATCGATGTTGAGGTGCACCGTACATAAAGTTTGAGTTGATTGCAGGTCCAAGGTTTCCATACACAGAACGCACTCAATAATCGTAAACTTCTCCGAGTGACAAGTAGGGGGCAGCCCTGTGCACGCCGTTAGGCGACTTTGGCGGGTACCAGGTGTAAGGAGTCTTTGCTTACTTTCTTTGGTACTCATCATCCTTGAACCTTTTATCGTTCGTGAGGCCACTTCGTGGCTCTGGGGCTTGCCTACGCCATCCTAGTCGCTGGGATGTTCGTGGCGGGATGGTACCTGGACCTCAGAGTCGAGGGGGATGTGCCTCGACGGCGGGCATCGGCGCTACTGGTCGGAGTGTTTTATGTCATGCAGAGTGCGTGCTGGCCCTGGCCCGGGGGAAGGGTTATCACTTTCACGACCTGATGATGAATGTAGTACTAGTGGCGTTGGTTCAGGGCCCGTTGACGTATCTGTCTGATAGCGAGCCGCTCAAAACGTTTCGCTTAAGACCAGTAGACGTTGCTCGCCATGGAAGAGATGGGGAGCCAGAAGAGGGTGAAAGAACCTAAGAGCACATGCATGGTAGAGAAAATCTAAGCCCGTGGGTGACCACGGGCTTTTGCGTTAGATAACCGACATTGGCATCGACGTCAACCACAAGGACCTAAAAGGCAAGGTCCTCGGCTGGAAGGACATCATCTACGATAGGCCCCAGCCTTACGACGACCACGGGCACGGTACCCATGTCGCTGGCACCGCCGCCGGCGCAGGCGTGGTCAACCGCAGCATGAAGGGTGTGGCGCCCGGTGCCGCCCTGGTGGGCGTTAAGGTGCTCGACTCCGAGGGCTCCGGCACCTTCGCCGGCGTGCTGGCCGGCGTTGAGTGGGTGATCGCCAACCGGGACAAGTACAACATCCGGGTCATGAACATGTCCCTCGGTTCGGCAGACTCCTCCGACGGGCAGGATGCCCTCTCCCGGGCGATCAATAACGCCGTGGAGTCCGGCATCGTGGCCGTCGTGGCTGCCGGCAATAGCGGCTCGGACGACTACACCATCGGCTCCCCGGCGGCTGCCGACCGTGCCCTCACGATCTGCGCGATGCGGGATGTCGGCGAGAACGGCTGGAGCCTGGCGCCCTTCTCGAGCCGGGGCCCGACGGCGGATGGCCGGGTGAAGCCTGACCTGTGCGCCCCCGGCGTGCGCATCTCGGCGCCGCAGGCGGGCACACCCGACCGGTATGTGACCTACAGCGGCACCTCCATGGCCACCCCGTTCGTGGCGGGCCTGGCGGCGCTGATGCTGGAAGCCAATCCCTACCTGACCCCGAGCGAGGTCCGGGAGCTTCTCACCGCCACCGCCCAGGACTGGGGCGCCCCCGGTCAGGACAACGACTACGGCTACGGCCGGGTCAACGGCTACCGATCCCTCCAGCGCATCCTGGGCATGCCCGGCGCCGGCCCGGTCAACCCGACCCACGCGGTCGGTCGGGGCAAGGTGGAGGAGGGGGACGAGGTCTGGTACAAGCTGGACGTAACCGACATCAAGGTCCCGATCGGCCTCACCCTCCTGATGACCAACACCGTGGAGGAGTTCTACGACTACGACCTCTTCCTGTTCGACGCCGACGGCAACGAACTTGCCTCCTCCATGGACATCGGGCGCCAGGAGACGATCAACTTCAGGCCTACCAAGACTGGCACGTACTATGTGAAGAGAGAGTATCCGTATTTGTCATAGACAAGATGCGACACCGTTGTGTGGTCGGGCTGTCCTTCGGATACTAGCGATAATCTGCATAATAAATTCCGTTGCTTGTAGCAGCAACGGCTGGAGTAGGTGTGGGTTTTCGACTCCAAAGGCCGATTTTGCTATTTACGGGCTATATCGCTGGCCCGATCAGGACTCCTTGTGAGTGGCGCTGGGGACCTCAGCCATTGCGGCGCTTTGCTGCGAGGTTGGTGACTTCCACCAGCGGTAAGCCTCGGACAGCAAATGTACCGGCGGAAGGAGGTTAAAACTCCAAAGGAACCCCTGTATTAGGACTTCATATTCAAGAGTTCCCTTAGCAAGATAAGACCCTACAGTCATCACTAGTAGGACGGTAAGCCCAGCGATGAAGGACAAACCCTTGAGCGTCCAGCGTATTACTGCAGGAGCCGTTTTGTCGTTATAATCCTGGTTAAACTTTACCACATAAGCGATTCCCGCGACGGAGACTAGGCCCTTGTAAAGTTGAAGGGACAAATCAAAGTAGCTGAGAGTCCAATTCACTAAGTACAACAGGAGAACAAGAGCGGAAAACTTTACTAGATAGCGGTCGTCCCGTTTCGGTCGGTCCACCTTGGCTATGACATCTTGTTTCGGGGTTCGCAAGCCCGGCTCCAGCGGCTCAAGGCGAAAGCAACTCATAAGGGTGCCTATGACGACATCCTTTACCCTGCCATCAACAAACTCCTGCTCTTCAATGACGGAGACAGTCTGCATCAAAACGTCGTCGACGTCTTCAGCGGTGGGTGAAGATAGTAGGATGTTGGTCCTTTTGAATTTGCCCCCAAGACTAGCCCATACACGTTCGCGGCCTAATAGTAATTGCTCATCTGCTAGAACTCTTTTTACCATTTGCTTTGCCAATTGTTCGGCCAATTCTTTGCGAGCTCTGATCCTGTCAGCTTCAACGGCTGCGAAGTGACGGTTCGCTGACTTGTTATCAAAGTGTCGAGAGATAGAGTAGCTCAAGAGTACACCTAACACGAAGGTACCAACCTGCCACATAAGGTCGAGTGAGATAAACATTCAGGCCAGACCACCTTAAATCACAATTTCTCGAGACTCTTTGGATAGCCCAGATCTGTCCTCCGTACTAGTCGAAGGCGACAGCGTCACTGAGCGTAAACTTAGTTAGTTCCAATAAATTGATAGTTCAAGAGCACCTATTCGTCCACCTGCAGATTTTATCGCGGAGTCAAGTGGATCCCCGACTGCCTTACGTCCCCAGGATCTTACTTGTCGCTAATCCTTCTAGATGAAAAGTAAAGGAACACTTGATACTACGCCCCGTTGTTGGTATTTTTTAGGGCACTATCCCTCGCTGGGGGTGCCGCCATAAATGCCAAGGCGTGAACCGGTCCGGTGGAAGCTTACCGTTGAGTACGTGTATGACCCGGCCGCGGTCGACCAGGCGCTGCAAGCATGGACGGACTTCCTTGCCGAGGCGGTCAAGACCAAAGCAAGAGAACGGGTCAGGGCCAACCGGCAGGTTTCAGATCAAAGCGCCTAACGTGGGTCGGGGACTTCGTCAGAGGTCCCCGCTGTTTCATTTCCCGCAGCAGTGGTGGGGTGAGCTTCGGCCTCTCCCAGCCTGCGCCCCTCCCAGGACGCCCACCTCTCGGTGGTCGCCCTGGGGCCCCGGCGCAGTCCGGGTCCCCGCCGCCGCTCACCCCGGAATCCGCACCCCTCGCCCCGCCGGCCGTCGTCCCCGTGGCTGCACCGCATTGCGGCGCATCCCCGGGGCCCCCGACGTCCGCCAGGGCGAGGGGTGGGATAGGCCGAGCTAAAAGCGGCACGCCACTTCGTGGCGAGCCGCACGCTCGGCCGGACAGGGCGGCATGCTCCCGCTTGCCGCTGGCACGCCGCCGTCGCTCCAGGTCCTGTCGGACCTGGGCTCCAGCGGCACGCCACCCCTTTGGTGGCCAGGAGAAGCCGGAAGGAGGCAAAAAAGGCAGTGCGGACCACACAGAACCTGTCGCTCCGCTTGGATCCCGAAGTAGACCGCCTGGCCAGACGGACAGCCGAGTCGCTGAAGATGACCCTCCGGGAGTTCTACGAAGCGGCGGTCCGGTACTACGTGACCGCATGCACCACCCCCGAGGAGCGGACCAACCTTCTGTCCTCCGTGGAGGCAGCCTTCCTTAACCGCCTGGACGGCCGCATCAAGGACATGCTTGAGCGGGTGGCGGCCCTGTCGGCAAAGGAGGCCATGGACCAAGCCCACACCCTCCAGATGATGAAGCGGGTTCTCTTTGGCCAGGTCAAGGACCGCAACGAGTACAAGAAGATCGCCGAGTCGGCCTGGGCTGAGGCTGTAGCCAAAGTCCAGAAGCGAGGCAGGCCCGTACCTCCCGATGTCCTGGTAGAACTCCAATCGAAGCTCGACGAGCGGGAGGAGAGATTGGAGGCAAAGGACGGAGAGGTAAGGCAAGCTTGGGACGAGGCAAAGCAAGCCTTGGAGGCCAAACGATCAGCCAACCAAGAGATTATCACGCTGAAGAACGCCCTTGCCCGCGTCTCCAGGGAGCTTCAGAGCCTGGAGGGCGCCCTACAGTGGCAACAGCGGGAACGGAAGGAGCTGGAGCTAGAGCTCCGGCGAGAGCGTTGGGTGAGTGAACGTCTAGAGAAGCAGGGAATGAACCCGATTGGCCGCAAGACGGCCGCTGAGCTCCGAGCCCAGTTCGACCAGGAGCAAGTCGTGGGGAGGGTGAGCAGCTGATGCCGGTCTTGGTCAAGGCGCTTGGCTACTACAGCTACAAGGGTGGAACCGGCGGCATCACCAAACTCAAGGCTCACCTCAAGTACCTCGAACACGGCAAGGAGCATCCAAACGAGCCGAGGGGGTTCAATTCAACCCAAGAGCAGGTTTCCCGAGGCGAGTTCATGGACAAGGTGATGGACCAGCCTGAGCGGGGCGTGATCGCCCACAAGATGGTCTTCAGTCTGAGCCAGGACGAGCAGCAACGGCTTGGCGTAGACATGCGGCAGCTCACTAGATCCATGATGGACGACTGGAGCAAGCGCTTGGGGCGCCCACTGGAGTGGGTGGGGTTTGAGCACCTGGACAAGGGTCACCCACACGTCCACGTAGTGGTGGCCGGGTACGCCTCGGAGAAACAGGTGGGCGTGTACGACCGGGATCTCCGGGCGCTGCGGGTGTCGGGGGAGCGGGAAATCGGGCGCCAGGCCACGTTGGAGCGCACCATGCCGGCCCGGAGTGAGGGACTTGGGCTGATCCAGGAGGTCGACCGCATCTTCAAGCAGATGCAGAAGATCTTCGACCGCGGCCAGGACCGGGGAACTGATCGGGGATTTGATCGAGGGCGGTAGAAAAGCAGGCGCCAGGGTTACCCCTGGCGCCTGTAATCGAAGAGTGCCCGACCCGGATTGGCCTGTCAAGACCGGCGCCTTTGGGCGCCGCCGGCGGAGCCGGTCGGAGAGTCTTGACTGGCCAATCCGAGTCGGGCCGTGTCTGGTTAAGAGGTGCACACCTGAGTGTGCACCTCCGCTGCCGACTTAGATTGTCGGAGGGAACCGCACAAAAAGGAAAGCGTCGACGGACGGCAACTGGCTTGCGTTGAGTTGGTAGGGCGTTCCTCACGGGTGCGGAGACTTGTAAAGAAAACGGGTGGTGGTGTTTGATTCAAGATCGTTGAGCCTAAGCCGGTTATGTAAGTAACTCCGGTTGACGATAAACCAAGCGCCAGTCGATGCCGATCACCCGTTGTTTCAAATTTAGGAATGCGATATATTTATAGAAGTGTGGCCGGGTCTTTTTCGTGGGACAAAGGATCAATTGTGTTCGTCAGAGACTAGCTAAGAAAGTCTGTAGGTTAATAAAGGACCCTGGGAACCTTCGCATTATCGAAGGATATTGCTGGCGGTGGCGTCCTAGTAGCTGACGCAAGTTTCGTCAAGGCTCCGTCCAGTTGTGAGCCGCACCCAGGTAGATTCGTCGATTACTCGTTGGAAATGTACGTCTCGATTCGCCAGAGACCTGTTCGTCACGTTACATTCAGAGTTGCAGGACCCCCGGAGTTATCGGCAGGATAGGAACTTCCATGGAGATAGGAGCAAGCGGAGGTTCTCTAACCGTTCAAGACTAGGGAGATTGCCTTCACTTGTAACTGATAAGCCGCTCTCTTGGGCCGCAGCCTGACCGCTACGACGTGTGAGCAGGAGGTAACAAAGCAATGGCGGTACCGCGTATTTTTGTAAGTTCCACATGCTACGACCTAAAATACATCCGGGAGAACCTTAAGTACTTCATCCGTACCCTCGGCTATGATCCGGTCTTGAGTGAGGAAGGTACCGTCTTTTACGATCCCACTAAACACACACATGATGCATGTTTAGTGGAAGTGCCGAACTGTCAGCTCTTCGTGCTTATCATTGGTGGGCGGTACGGCACTAAGCACTACAAGCGCGATGGATCGATTACTAACGAAGAATATCGCACTGCAGTGAAACATAAGATCCCGGTCTTTGCGTTAGTGGAAGCTTCCACCTATGCCGATTGCGATGTCTACATGAGAAATCGGGACAATCCTGATGTGGACGAAAAGCGAATCGTTTACCCCGCTGCTGATGATACGAAGATCTTTGACTTCATCGATGAGGTCCGCAGCCAAGTTGATAACAACGCCATTTCACCTTTTCGCGATTTCTCCGACATAGAGTCGTATCTACGCTTACAGTGGGCAGGCATGATGTTTACGTTCCTAGCTAGGAGAAATGAAGAGAACCGGGTCGCTGATATGATGTCACAGTTGGTAGTGATAAACGAGCGGATCGAATTCCTTTCGAAGCAAATCTTGAGCTCAGTTGGCTCTGAGGAATCCAAGCTGCTTGTTCAACTTTACGACTCTATGCTTGACAGCACCGCTGTAAAAGCGCTGATTGATACGGGACACAAACCAAGTCTTAGTGCAGTGTTACAGTCGATGTCTCTCCGTGAGTGCGCAGCAGCGCTCGGAAAGCCATTTAAAGTCAGGCAAGGAGTAGATTTCATAACAACGGGCTCAGGAGAGATCGAGAGTGAATACCTGAAGGTCCAAGAATCTAAGTTCACGAAGCTGCGAAACGAAATGTTGAAGGCGGTTAAGGAAGCGGGCATCACTGTTGAGCAACTCATTGAGACCGAGAAGGCTAAATCTCATTAGGTTCAACAACATCATGTCTGGTTCGCATCCATGACGTCCCAGAGGAAGCCGGCCCGTTGGTGCGGCTAAGTAGAAAAGGACCGGAGGCATCGAGCTTAGTTCTCAGTCGCGGCAAAACGGTTTTGGGCATGTGCATTGGGGGCCTCGTGGGACGTCCGCCTAACGGTTGGGAGGGGCTTTCTGTGCCTTGCTGGCCCCGGCGCAGTGGAACGTGGTCCACAAAGTTGCCTTAACAAACCCGATTACTCGCGGGAAAACCAGTGGAAACGGGGACCTCATGCAGAGGTCCCCGTTGATATTTCGACGAGTCGGGAGAGGGCCGGGTCATCGACCTTGAGCACAAGCTTGGCCTCAACCTCGCCACAAATGGGCTTGTATGCAACGAGGGACTGGACCAAACTCCGAAGGATGTGCTTACGGTCCGGGACTGCGAGGTCATCCCACCGATTAAGCTGCTCGAGTAGCTGCTTCATGGCGCTCCGTTCGCCACGGCGAGCATGAACGTCACGCAAAGCCTCCTGGAGCTCACCCATCTTGCGCTCAGTCTGATGGCGTTCAGCCTGAATGTCGCTCTGCACCTTTCGATACTCATTAACGGAGATGAGATCCTGACGGAGCAGCTTGCTAACGTGTGCCTCTTGCTTCTCAAAGTCGGGGAGTTCAGCCGCATGCTTGGCTAACGCTGCCTCCAGCTCTCGGGCCGAGTCCTCCAACTCGGAAGACCAGCGGGAGAGGTAGGCGTCCTGCGTCAACCGGTCTTCATACGCCTGGCGTACACGGTCAACCACCAACTGATCCATGACGTCCTGCCGGATGTAGCCGCACCCACAGTGGGTGTTCCCCTTCTGCACCCGCATGAGGCAGTGATAGTAGGCGGTAGTGAACTTGCCCCCTGGGTAGCGGCCCACCATCGAGCCTCCGCATTTGCACCGAAGAATCCCGGTCAAAAGGTGGTCGCTAGAGTAAGCTCGGCCCGACTTCCGATTCTTTACCATGTCCCGGCCCTTCTTGGACACCTGGACGGCCTCCCAGACCTCCCGGGACACGATAGCAGGGGCGCCCCCCACCAGGTCCACCAGGGGCTCATCCACCTCAAGGAACCATTTCTCGCCCTCACGCTGGCCGTAGTTGGGGTTGATCTTGGTCGCCCCATACTGGAAGTCGCCCATGTAGAGCCGGTGGTTGAGCATCTTGCGGAGGGTGACAGCTGTCCACTCCCGGCCGCCACGGAACCGGATGCCGTCCTCGTTGAGCTTGGCGGCGATCACCCGAGTCCCCCGGCCGTTCAGGGTCTCGTCAAAGATGCGCCTGACAATATCTGCCTCTTCGAGTACAATGACAAGGCGGTTGTCCTCGCCCCACTTGTACCCGTAGGGCGCTTTGAAGCCCGGGTTCCGGCCCTCCTCGGCCCGCTTGAGCTTACCCGACCAGGTGCGCTCCTTGATGACGCTGCGCTCCCACTCGGCGTAACTCACGAGAATGTAGAAGAACATCTTCCCCGCCTGGTTAGTGGTGTCGATGTTCTCACGGGCGCTCTTGATATAGCACCGGTCGCCCCACTCCCGCAGTACGAGGTTCACCGTGTCAACCACGGAGCGAGAAAGGCGGTCCAGCTTCAGGACCACCACGCACTGAACCTCACCACGCTGTACAGCTGCACGCAGCTTCTTCATGGCGGGCCGCTCCAGGGAGCCGCCAGAGTACCCATCATCGATGAAGATGAGATCCTCGTTGACCTCCCAGCCCTGGCTGAGCACGTAGTGCCGGCAGCCAGACATCTGCACCTCCAGGGTGGTGCCGTCGCCCTGGTCCTCGGTCGACCACCGAACGTAGATGGCCACCTTGCGGGGCTCAATCACAGGTCCTGAACGTAAAGCCACAACGATCAACCTCCCACTTCCGAGAATAGCACATTATGGTAAATACGGCTACTCTCTGAAGATCGAGGCCTACGAGGGTAGTGGCCCCTTCACCATGGACGCAAGCTGGAGGTAGTTTGCCGTACCACACCAGGAGCGAGGCCACACCATGGCCTCGCTCCCACCTTTGCACCTTGCCCCTATTGCCGTCACTTGCTTAGGACATCCCGCAAGGCGGAAATTGATGGGGAAAACAGATACGCTCCGCCCGTGGGAATCACAAAATCGGGCAGGCCCCTCACAACGGCCCCGGACCCGAGGGAGAAGCTGCGCTCCCGGTGCTCCGACAGAGCATTCTGGCCCAGCAGCGGGTCATGTCCGCCCGGGTTCGGCGCAGCTGCACGGTTCATCCAGGCGTTTTGCAGGAACTCAAACTGATCTTCCAGCGAGGTCTGGTAGGAGAGGAAGAGCAGCCCCCGCTCGCCCCGGTGGGGGTCCGGCCCGCCATGGGGCAGGGGGTCGCCGTAAGGCACGCCGCGCCGGATGATGCGGCGGGTCAGCGTGCCGGCCAGGCCGCCTGTGTCGGTCGCCTCGTCCCGGGGATTCGCCTTGCGAATGTGGGCGGCGATCGGGCAGGCCAAGCCCAGCGGGTCCGCCTCGGATCGGGGGTACCCCCTGCCTGTCAGGTCGGCCATGCCGGGGTTCGCAAACTGGAAGTTGTTCCGGGCAACCCGGTCAGCCCCGAGTTCCCGGTTGTCGCTCTCCGGCGCCCGCATCACCGGGGCGCCGCTCTTCCATCTGCCCACCATCCGCGCCGCGAGCCACTCGGGGTCGACCTGGAGCTCCCTCGCCTTTTCCGCCACCGTCTGCCAGAACAACTCCACGTCCTGGCGAAGGCGGCGGAAGGCCAGAAAGCTGCCGTTCCGGGCCCAGTCAGGCACGCCCTGGGCCTGAAGGGTTACTGTCACCGATTCCTTCGGCTTGCGGTCATGCTGTCTGGGGTATCCGAACACGAACTGCCCCGGCTGCACGAGCGGCTGGCCGGGTGCGGCATAGACCTCGCCCAATGGATCGCCCGGGGGATAATCGCGATGCGTTACTGGTACTGGTTGACCACCGGGGAGCCGGAACCAGCCCCGAACCGCCGGTTGCGAGATGCCGTCCTTGAAGCCGAAATGTTCATGGCCGTGCATCGAGAGCCCGTCGGCCTCGTCTGTGCGAACCTTTCCAAGCTCCTTGTAGACCAAGCGAATTGGTGTCGAGCGCATGCCCTGCTCGATCTGCCTAACTTCCTGATCGACCGCTTGCTGGGAGTCGCCGGCAACAATCAGCAGGATGTCGATCGGATTGGCGGGCCCCCCGACCTTCCAGTTCAGGGGATGCCCCGCCGCGACCGGATCGGTCGGATCCCCCAGAAAGCTGGAGCGGGCCGCCATACCCAGCCGGAAGGGCGGGTGCGTGAACGCCTCCGCATCGGTCCCGATCAGCTTGCTGATCCCAGAGTAAGTCAGGGCGATATGCGTCCAGACCTGCGTCGACACCGGCTTCGTGCCGGTCCTTCTTCGTTCAAGCCGGAACCACCGGTTGTGCTCGGCCACTTTGTCCATGGTAGCAATCCGGGGCACCATCGACGCCAGCCACTCCTTGGCCGCCCGCACTGCCTGGTCGGCAATGGTCAACCCCAGGAGGCACTGACGGTTCTTGTTGAACCCGGACAGAATGTTGCCCTGAATATCCTGAGCGTCAAGGAGCGCCTCCTGCTGAGGGACCTCTTGCCCGGTCATCTCCTGCCTCCTCTCGACCGTCAGCGTAAATCGGATGCGGTGGAAGACCCGGGGTGCAGGTCTTGTCGAAGAAGCCACCGCAGCCGCCGTTTGCCACCGAAATCTCTTCTCGCTGATCGGGCGCATAGGCAATCGCCGTCAGCTTCATCAACAGATGCTCCGCAATCTGTCCGCCGTAGCGGATCGGGACGCCGCCGATCCGGATGTCGCCAACGGTGTACCCGTACGCCTCTGGAACGGAGAACTCAGCCCGCAGAATCATGGACTCGCTGTCGCCGCTGCCTTCTTTCCCCCGCACAACGTGAAAGAATTGGCTGGCGGGTGTTCCGTCCGGCGTCTCGAAGCCGGTCGTGTCCAAGCTGTCCATATACAGGCCGACAGGATCACGCAGAGAGACCTGCAGTCCCAGCCGGGTCAGCACATTAACATGCCCCCCGATGGCGGGATCGCTGGCCCGGAAAGGGCTCCCCCATGCAGCCACCGCAAGCAACTCATCGTGGTCGGTGATGACCTGGCCGGTCCCGTCCTGGCGGACAATGCTGGCCGTCGCGGCGAGACCGACCTCGGCCTCCAGCGAGTTCGCCGGGTGTGTCAGGTGGACGATGCCCTGCCAGAGATTCCACTTGTTAAGGATGTTGTACTGAGTGCATTCCTTGTCGAGAAACAGGTCTTCCTTTTCGACGGCGGGGCTCACCAGCTCCCGGTACAGTCTCACAGCCAGGTCGGGGTCACTCTCTGCAAGGACGGTCCAGTACTCGGGGCCCTCGCAGGTGAAGGTCACCCGGGTCACTTTGCCCATCTCATCACGCTGGGTCTGCCACTCCACGTACTCGTCGGTTTGTCGGCAGGTGCGCCCCGCATAGCAGCCAACCTGTTCCGCCGCCTCGTAAGCGGACATGCGGGCAGCCGGTGCGAACCAGGTCCGAAACTTCTTCGGAAAGCCTGTCCATGTGACGCTCTTGACCGCCATCCGCTCCGGGGGCACGTCTACCTCCTTGGGGTGGAAGAACTGGACCCTCACCTTCTCGGCGGGCACTCCGAACTCCTGATACTCTTGGGCGGCGCCGTCGATCGACTCCGCAAACCACCGGGTCAGCGTGTCGTCCCAGATCTTATCCAGGTCTGTGTTGCTGCGACGAAAGTCGTCCAGAAAGGCGGGAGGGTTAAATCGGACTAGCTTCGGCATACGACCCCCTCCAGGAAATACTATTATTTTCCAAAAGTATAGAGGGGCTTTGCACAACGTGCAACGACCTGAGAGGTGAAAGATGTCGGGTTGGTGGTGCAGACCTCGGCTGGATGGTACGCTCGTCGCAAGATATCGGCGGCACCGGTGGGAGGAGGATGCTCGGTGGCACGTTCAAAGAGGCAACCAGAGGTCGTGGTTCGAGTCTCCTATGTGATTGACCCTGAGAACGCCAGGGCTGCCCAGGAGATCCTCAACGAAGGCTTCAGGCGGGCGATTACCCGAGCGATGCACGAGCAGAAACAGAAGAAGCAAGGCGGAGTCGCCTAACGATGCGGGGCCCCAGGGCAGTGGCCCCTTCACGATGGGTACTTGGTGTGCGAACTCTTTCCAGTTACTGGCACCTCTCTTTTGTAGGAGGTGTTGTTCATGCTTCCGCTGGACGTTCCGGTTGTGGTCGGTCTTCTGGCGGGGATCATGTATATCGCCGTTCGACGGTACCTTGTAGTACATACCTGTGCGTTCATGCAGGGGCGGGTGACCATTGAGGGCGCCCAAACCTTTTGGCTCTGGGTTGGCGTTGCACACCTGGTGATGGCGGTCATCGCCCTCTATGCCGTCTACTGTTGAAGTCAGCCGTCTGTCGTCGTCCCGAACAACAAGAGCGAGGCCCCTCTCAGGCCTCGCTCTCTTTATGCCGGAACGAACACTCCATTGCAGGAAGTAATCTCTTCGCGTCCACAGCCATGCGAAAAGTCATGCCCGATAGGGTTTGAACGTCGTTGGGTCGAACTTTGTTAGAAGCCTCACCGTAAGTGAAGAGAGGTTGAAGTTCATGCGTTACGTTCTTGGCGTCGACGGTGGCGCCACGAAGACCTATGCAATCCTGGGAGACACTCACGGACATATATGGGCACTTGGCAAGGGTGGCCCCGGCAACCATCAGGCACAGGGGGGCATCGACCGTGCCATGGGGTGCATCGCCGAGGCGGTCGAATCGGCCTGCCAGAGCGTGGGCATCAGCCCGGCCGACCTGGAGTACGCCTGCTTCTGCCTGGCGGGCGCCGACCTTCCCAGCGACTACGAGCTGCTCGGCAACGCCATCGGGCAGCGCTGGCCCGGGCTCCGGTTCTCCATCAAGAACGACACCTTCGCCGGGCTCCGTGCCGGCGCCCCCAAGGGCTGGGGCGTGGTCTCCATCTGCGGAACCGGCAACAACTGCGCCGGTCTTGCACCCGACGGTCGGGAGCTCCAGGTTGGCGGCCTGGGCTACCTCATGGGCGACTTCGGCGGCGCCAACGACCTGGGGCGCGAGGCGATTCGCGCGGCCTTTCAGGCCGTGGAGCTGCGTGGACCCGCCACCCGACTCGTCCAGACCGTTCTCGATGGCATGGGTTACGCCAACATGGACGACCTGCGGGAGGGGCTCTACCTGAACACCGCCGACCGCAGCCGGATCAACTGGCTGGCCCCGCGCGTCTTCGACGACGCCACGGCGGGCGATCGGGTGGCCCAGGACCTGCTGATTCGCATGGGCACCCTCCTCGGTGAGAGCGTGACCGGTGCCATCTACCAACTCCATATGACGGAGCTTGAGGTAGATGTGGTCATGGCCGGCTCCGTGTGGAAGGGCGCCAACCCCTTGATGGTCGATGCATTCCGCCTCGCGGTACACCGTGCGGCGCCCAAGGCCCGCCTCTTGCACACCCGCTACGAGCCCGTCGTCGGCGCCTGGCTCCTCGGTCTGGAGGCGGCGGGCGTGAAGCCCTGCGCCGAACTGTACCGCCGGGCCGAAACCTCCATGCCCTCCGATCTACCTATCAACGAGGAGGAATCGTCCCTATGGCAGGTCTAAAACTCGCCGTCATCGGTGGCGGCTCCAGCTATACCCCCGAACTGGTGGAAGGCTTCATCACCCGGCAGCATGAGCTGGAACTGGCCGAACTGCGGCTGATCGACGTCCCTGCGGGCCGGGAGAAGGTTGAGATCATCGCGGCCCTCACCCGTCGGATGCTCGCCAAGGCGGGCCTGAACACGAAGGTATCCGTCCACTTCGACCGGCGCCCTGCCCTGGAAGGGGTCGATTACGTCGTCTGCCAGCTGCGCGTCGGACAGATGGACGCCCGGGCGCTCGACGAGCGCATCCCGCTCCAGCACGGTGTCCTTGGGCAGGAAACCACCGGCCCGGGCGGGTTCTTCAAGGCCCTCCGCACGATTCCCGTGCTGCTCGATATCTGCCGGGATATTGAGGCGGTGGCGCCCGATGCCTGGCTGATCAACTTCACCAACCCCTCGGGCATCCTGGCTGATACCATCCTCAAGCACACCAAGGTCAAGACCATCGGCCTGTGCAACAACCCCATCAACATGCACCGGGGCGCCGCCAAGATCCTTGGCGCCGACCTGAACCGGGTCTTCCTCCAGTTCTTCGGACTCAACCACCTGGTCTTTGCCAAGGTGATGCTCGATGGCGAGGATCAGACCCGGACCGTCCTGGAGTCCATGGCTGCCACCCAGTCCTGGGACCGCGACTACCTCCTGGGCATTGGCTATATGCCTTGCGGCTACCAGCGGTACTACTGGCACGGCCCCGAGGTCATCGCAAAAGAGATCGAGACGATGAACACCAAGGGCACCCGTGCCCAGGTGGTCAAGCAGACCGAGGCCGAGCTCTTCGAGCTCTACAAGGACCCCAACCTCAGCATCAAGCCCCCGCAGCTCGCCCAGCGGGGCGGCGCCCACTACTCCGACGCCGCCGTCTCCCTCATCAGCGCGATCCACAACAACAAGAACGAGATCCACGCCGTGAATATCCAAAACCACGGCACCATGCCCGACCTCCCCTACGACGGCGCCATCGAAGTCAGCGCAATCGTAGGCAAGCACGGTGCGATCCCCCTCCACGTCGGCGCCCTCCAGCCCCAAATCCGCGGCCTCCTGCAGCGTGCCAAAGCCTACGAAGAGCTCACCGTCGCCGCCGGCGTAACGGGCGATCCGAACCTGGCTCTACAGGCCCTGGTCGCCAACCCCTTCGTGCCTGGTGTCCAAATGGCCAAAACCCTCTGGACCGAAATGTCCCAAGCCCACCGCGCCCACCTACCCCAATTCTTCCTCGGTAGCTCTGACCGCTAGGGCAGGACACAGAGAAGCAAGAGAGTGGGGTTTGCAGGGCTCCGAAGGCTCATTCACCGCCGACACAGCTAAGGGTTGCTAATAACGACTGTACCCGAGGAGGGGGCGTCAGGACGACGCCCCCGACCAGCTAAAAGGCGCCGCCCGCAGTCACGGACGACTGTCGGGCGGCGCCGGTCGTTATTAGCAACCCGCCGAGCACACCAGAGGAGGCGGTGGCGAGTCGAGGGGTCCTGCAAACCCCACTACTTCCCGCTGGGGGAAAGTTGGCCCTTCACGATCATGATCGCTACAAAGCTGTCAGAGGTACCGTTCGAAAGAATGGTATCCCCGTCCTTCGGCCACCCGGTCACATGCGTATTCTCCAGCGACGGGCTGTTTGAGTAGCGCTCGAACAGCGGCACCACCGGCAGCAGCTCATTGAACGCGAGCGCCAGCGTAGTGATGGCCTCCTTCTGCTTGGCCACATCCAGGCCAGCGCCGGCCTCGGTAATCAGCTTGTCGAAGTCGATCTCGCCGCCGCTCCACTTCTGCTTCAGCGGCCAGTTCTGACCCGGCTTCTCCTTGTTGTTCTTCTGACCGCCCTCGTTAAAGGTCACGATGTCAGCGATCAGGGCAGTCTGCGGGTGCGGAATCGTGGATGAGCCCCAGCCACGGTAACCAATCTGGAACTTGCCGGCGTGAATGTCATTGGGCTGCTGGCTGGATGGCACGCCACGGACCACAGCCTTGATGCCGAACTTGGTCAGCTGCTGCGCGGCGTTCTCAGCCGAAGCGCTCCAGTCGGCAAAGTCCGAGGGCACCAGGATCTCGAACTCCATCTTCTTGCCCTTGTCGTCGACCCAGATGCCGTCGGCGCCCTTGGTGAAGCCGATCTTCTTCAGGGTATCTTCGGCCTTGGCGGTGTCAAACTTGTACTGGTTCAGCTTCGCGACGGCATCTTCCTTGACCCAGGTCTTCAGGAGATTGTCGCTGAAGCCAGTCATGTACTTCACACCGACGCCGGACTTTGAAAGGGCGACCATGCCGTTCTCATCACGGTTGATGGCGTAAGCGATCGCCTGGCGCACCTCAGGCCGGTTGAGCGGGTAGACGTTGTTGTTAAAGAACAGGCCGGGGCCGGTGTAGAAGGGGTAGCGGATCACGCGAATGCCGTTGTCCAGGATCTGCTTCTCGGTCGCTGGCGGGAAGGCGTGGGTCGCGAAGTCAATCTTCTTGTCCAGCACCAGCGGGGTGATGGCAGCGGTCTCGCCCTGGTAGAGCACGATCTTGTCAAACTTGACCTGACCGGCGGCCCAGGAGGTCGGGACCTTCTTCATGGTCAGCTGGGCCTCGGTGATGGTATCCTTGTCCACCTTGTAGGGGCCGGTAACAACGTAGTCGGCCGGGCGGAAGGAGTCCATCTCCTTGCGGAGGTTCTTCACGTCGTCGGAGGTGGCGTCCTTGCCGGCGTCATACAGGGCCTGGAACTTCTTTGCCCAGTCGCCGTACACCGAGGTCGGCATGGGCTGCGTCTTCAGGACGTAGCGCAGGGCGATCGTGGCGGGCTGCCCCAGGTGGTACTCCACCGTGTAATCGCCCTTGGCGGTCACCTTGTCCACATAACGCCAGACCGTGGCCGAGCGGGACTTCTCCAGGGCCATCGAGTTAATCACGTCGACTGCCTTGAAGTCGGTGCCGTCGGACCACTTCACGCCCTGGCGGAGGTTGACGGTGATCGTATTGGCGGCGTTGTCGACCTTCCAATCGGTGGCCAGGAACGGCTCGTACTTGTCCGTGGCCCAGTAGTACATAGCCAGCGGGTTGTACATGATCTCGTTGTAGGGGCTGCCCGCCATGCCGAGGTAGCCGACCGAAGCGTAGAAGTTGAAGTGGGTCTTCGGCGGGACTTCGTACGGCCAGGCGCCGTAGAAGACGCCTTCGGTCTTCGGAGCGTCGGCCTTGGTTCCCGGGTCGGGAGTCTTTGTCTCCTTGCTGCCGCATGCGGTGACTACCAGCATGACGGCAAGCAGGGCAGCGATGATCGCTGCATACCGTTTGCGCATCTCGTGACCCTCCTCTATGTCTGCGACCCATGTGAAGTCGCTTGGGACCTTACTTGGCTGAGCGCCTGACCAGTAGCCACACCAGGGCGATGAACGTCACGCCCATCCCGAGGGACGCCACCGTGATCACGAACTCGGCGCTGTCCCGCCCCAGGAAGGGCAGGAGCGCCACGGCGACGATCACGCAGAAGGTGGCAAGCCGCATCGCCGCACGGCCCATCTCGGGGCTCATCGCAGTGCCGCCTTATCCAGGCCGTCCAGGGCCAGGTGGCAGGCCACCTCGTGCCCGGGCGCCACCTGCGCCAGCTGGGGCTGGGTCTTCTCGCACAGCCCGGCTGCAAAGACCGGACAGCGGGGGTGGAAGTGGCAGCCCGAGGGCAGCTTCAGCAAGCTGGGTACCTCGTCACTGCGCAGTTCGACCCGCTTCTTGGTCCGGGTAAGGCGGGGGTCGGCCTCGGGGATCGCCGACATCAGCGCCTGGGTGTAGGGGTGTGCGGGGCGCTCAATCAGGTCGGGCGTGCGGGACAGCTCGACCATGCGGCCCAGGTACATCACCCCGATGCGGCCCTCCCAGGCGAAATACTTCGCCAGGGCCAGGTCGTGGGTGATAAACAGAAAGCTCACGCCCAGCTCCGAGTTAAGGCGGGCGAGCATCTTCAGCAGCGAGGCCCGGATTGAAACGTCTACCATCGATACGGCCTCGTCGGCCACGATAAAGCTGGGATTGACCGTGAGCGCCCGGGCCACCGAGACCCGCTGGCGCTGGCCCCCCGAGAGCTGGTGCGGGTACTTGTCCAGGATCTCGTCCGCCGGTGTCAAGTCCACCAATTCCAACAGCTCGGCAGCACGGCGCCGGGCAGCCCGCTGGTCCGTGGCCATTTTGTGATAGAGCAGCGGTGCGCTCAGGGTTTCATAGATGGTGCGCACCGGGTTCAGAGAGGCGTAGGGATCCTGGTGGACCAACTGCACCGAGCGGCGGAACCGGGCAAACTCACTGCCTTTGAGCAAGGCCACGTTCTTGCCCTCGAAGAGAACCTCGCCGGCGGTTGCCTCCAGGAGGCCGGCGGTCATCTTGCCGGTGGTGGTCTTCCCACAGCCCGACTCGCCCACCAGACAGACGATCTCCTTCGGGGCAATCGCCAGGCTGACGTTATCGACGGCCCGGACCTCGGTCTTCATCTGGTGGAAGGATCGGCTTACATGCTTCAGCTCCAGGAGCGCCATCGACTCACCCCTCCGCCCGGGTTTGCTCGGAGACCTTCTTCCAGTGGAAGCAGGCGACGTACTGGCCGGCGCCCACCTCGGTCATGGCGGGCTCCTCCCGGCGGCAGCGTTCGTCGGCATAGGCGCAGCGCGGGTGGAACTTACACCCGGCGGGCATCTCCACGAAGTCCGGCGGCGAGCCGGGGATCGAGGTCAGCTCCGAGTCGTCGCCGTGCAGGGTCGGCACAGCGTGGATCAGCCCCTGCGTGTAGGGGTGCCTGGGCCGTTCGAAGGCCTCGTACACATCGCTCAGTTCCACGATCTGCCCGGCGTACATGGTCGCCACCCGGTCGGCAAGCTCCGCCGCCAGGCTCAGGTCGTGGGAGATGAAGATCATGGTGAAGTTGAACTCCTGCTTGAGCTGGCGCAGGAGCTCGATGATCGACCGCTGCGTCAGAATGTCGAGCGCCGTGGTGGGCTCGTCCAGTATGATAATGCGGGGCTCCAGCACCAGGCCCAGGGCCAGCAGCACCCGCTGGCGCATGCCGCCCGAGAGCTCGTGGGGGTAGGAGGGGAGGACCCGGTTCGGGTCCAGCTGCACCGCCCGGAGCAGTCGCTCGGCCCTTGCCCGCACCTCGGCGCGGTCGCTCAGCCCGTGGGCGCGAGCGGTGTCTTGAAAGTGCTCCTCAATGCGGAGCACCGGGTTGAAGGCGTTCAGAGCGGACTGGAGCACCATGGCCATCTCCGTCCAGCGGAAGCGGCGGATCTCCCGGTCGGAGAACTGTAGCACCTCCCGCTTGTTGGGCCCGTCCATCAGGCTGATGGAGCCGCCGGTGACCCGAGCGTTGCCGGGGTTCAGCCGAATTAGCGTAAAACCTAGTGTCGACTTGCCGCACCCGCTCTCTCCGATCAGGGCCAGCGTCTCGCCCTTGTACAGGTCAAAGCTGATGCCGCACAGGGCACGGGCAGGGCCGCGGCGGGTCTGGTATTCGAGCGCCAGACCCCGAACGGACAGCACGACGTCTCGCACGGCCTAGTGCCCCCCTCGCAGGCGTGGATTGAAGAGCTCATCCAGGGAGCGGGTCATGGAGACCAGGGCCAGGTTGAGCAGCGCCACCATGGAAATGGGCACAGCGAGGTACCACATGGAGTCCCGGCCAAACTGGGCGCCCTGGTTATAGGCCAGGTTGATCATGACGCCCCAGTTGTGGGAGGTCATCGGCACCAACCCCAGGAAGATCAGGCCGACCTGCGAGTAGATCGCTTCGGTCATCGCAAGGACGAAACTGATGATCACATAGCTCATCATGTTCGGGAGGATCTCCCGAAAGAGCAAGTGAGAGGTGGGCAAGCCCAGTTGTACCGCCGCTTGCACGTAGTCGCGTTCCTTCAGTGATAGCACCTGGGCGCGAACCTGTCGCATCAGGCCTGCCCAGGTCACTGCCGCCAGGATCAGGGAGAGCGACAGCGGCGAGGTCAGCCGTATAAAGCCCGCAAGCACCAGGAGCAGGGGGATGCGTGGCACCGTCAGCACCAGGTCTCCCACCGACGTGACGATCACGTCCACATAGCCGCCCAGAAGCGCTGCCAGCGATCCCAGGGTGATGGCGGTCAGCGAGGAGAGCAGCGCCGCCAGCGCGGCCACGAAGATCAAGTCGCGCCCACCGCTCACCATCTGACGGAAAATATCTCGCCCCTGGTAGTCGGTCCCCAGCCAGTGCTTCGCCGACGGCGCCAGATAGATCTCTTCCAGGTTTGCCGTCGTGTCCATGGTAACTACAGAGGGGCCGATTAGCGCGACAACAACGATTAACAGAACGACGATCAATCCGGCAAAGCCGACCTTGTTGCGGGCCATGATCTTCAGGGAGCGAGCCAGGCTGCTTCCCAGCGCGGTTAAGGCGGACATGGCTACTTCCCCCCCGACGTGCGGATCCGCGGGTCGAGTTTGCTATACACCAGGTCAGCCAGGAGGTTGGCGCTCACCACAGCCGTGGTGATGATAATAAAGACCGCCTGCATCACGGGGTAGTCACGGGTGATCAGTGCCGACTGTAACTTCAGGCCGATTCCCTGATAGGTGAAAATGAACTCAATGAAAACGGAACCGCCCACAATAAAGCCAATGCGAATCGCCAGCGCCGTAAAGAGCGGCAGCACGGCGTTTCGACCCACGTAGGCCATGGTGATCCGCCCGTCGGTCAGTCCGCGGGCGCGTGCCACCGTTACGTAGTCCTCACCGAGGGTGGCTATGGTGCTGGACTTCATCATCAGCATCCAGTGACCCACGCTGGTCAGCACGTAGGTGATGATCGGCAAGGCAGCGTGGTAGACCACGTCCTTGAAGAAGGCGAAGGTGAACTCCGGCCTCACGCCGGGCGACAGCGCTCCTCGAACGTTAGCCACGTCAAAGAACTTCCAGCGTACCCCGAAGTAGACCAGGATCAGAATGCCTACCAGATAGTCCGGAATCGAGGAAAGCAGCGAGGCCACCGCCGAGAGCAAGTGGTCGAGCCAGGACTCCCGTTTGAAGGCAATGAGCATCCCCAACAGCGTACCAAGGGTAAAGCTGAGTAGCAGGGAGGCGGTCACGACGAACAGCGTCCAGGGGAGGAAGCGGAGGATCAGCTGGCTCACGGGGGTGCCCATCGATGAGATCGACATGCCGAAGTCGCCGTGCAGCAGATCGCCCAGGTAGTCGAAGTACTGAAGGTAGAGGGGGCGGTCCAGGTCGATGTTGTACAGCTGGGCGGCCATCGCTTGCGCATCCGCCAGGGGAATACCCTGCGAGAGTTGCGAGTTAATGTAGACGTCCAGCGGGTTGCTGGGCATCAGCCGCAATAGGAAAAAGGTGATCGTGGTCACCACAAAGATCGTGACTACCGCTCTGACGATCCGTTGTATGGCGTAAATCTGCCAAACCTTGTGGGCGACCTGCCCAACTGAACCCACGCTGGCGCCCTCCTGTCCGACTGTTTAAGTGGTATATACAAGTTCACCTCTTCGATTGGACACTGAGGTCTGATTTTCCTTCCCTGCTATTAAATTAAGGATATTAACCGAAGTCCCCCCTGCCAGAACTGTTCTGGCAGGGGGGACTTCGGTGTTCACTTACAGCGGGAACTCCCAGGCGGCGTCGCCCCAGTCGGTGTGGGTGAAGGTGTACTGGAAGTCGCCGTCGCCGACCTTCACCAGGTAACCGAGCCATCCCGTGGCCGAGTCGCCCTTCTGCAGGGTCCCCTGGAGCTTGGGATTGCGCTGGGCGCTGGCCTGGGCGTTCACCCGGCTGACCGTGCCGCCCGGAGCGAGCAGCTTCAGGTGGTCCGAGGTATTGATGGTGTAATCGACGTCACCGGCGTTGTTGACCGTTACACGGGCCAGCAGGTAGGCGTAGCCGGCCGGCAGACCGGGCGCCTTGCTGACCACGTTGATCTCTTCAAGCTTCACCGTCAGCGGTCCGACCTTGGCCTCCGAGCCAGGCTTGAGCCCCTTGAGGGAGACCTTCTCATAGGTCGGCTTCTTCGGCGCATCGGCTGCCGGGTTCGAGGCCCCTGTCGTGTTGGTCGACGTCGAACCGGTGCCGGGGTTGGTGCCGCTAGAGGCCGAGGAGCCGGAACCGGAGCCGCTGCTGGATGCTGGTGCTGCCCCGGGTTCGGCCGCGTTCTTTCCGCAGCCGGCCAGCGCCAGGACCAGCAGAAGGGCCGCCAGGCCGATTAACTTGCGCTTGTACATCTGCCATTCCTCCTACTGCTTCAGGCGGGGGTCCAGAGCGTCACGCAGCCCGTCCCCGAGGAAGTTGATCGAGAGCACCGTCAGGAAGATCATCAGTCCGGGCGGTACCCAGAGCCAGGGCATCCGGGTCAGCACGGCGATGTTGTTCACCTCGGTGAGCATGTTGCCCCAGGTGGGAATCGGCATTTTCACGCCAAACCCCAGGTAGCTCAGCGCCGACTCCAGCAGAATGATGCCGGCGATGTTCAGGGTGGCGCTCACGATTAGCGGGGCCATGGCGTTGGGCAGCAGGTGCTTGAACATGATCCGCAGCGGGCCGGCGCCGGTGGCACGGGCGGCCTCGATAAAGTCCCGCTCACGCAGGGAGAGGAACTCACCGCGCACCAGTCGGGCCGGTTCAGGCCAACTGATGATCGCAATGGTGATCACCAGGATCTCCACCCCTGGTCGGAAGATCGCGGATAGGGTCAATATGAAGGGGATGAACGGGAACGACAGCACTACGTCAGCGATGCGCATTAGCAGGTTATCGACCCAGCCGCCGAAGTACCCGGCCAAAGCACCAACCACAATGCCAATCGCCATGTAGCCCACCACGGCGGCGCCGGCGATGCCCATCGACACACGGCCGCCATAGAGAAGGCGGGTCCAGGTGTCACGGCCAATGCTGTCCGTCCCCAGCGGATGGCGGGCGCTGGGCTCCGATTGGATGTACTTGATGTCGATCTCGTCGCGTCCCCAGCCCGTGGTGGTCGATGTGATCACCGGGGCAAAAACGCTCACCAGGATCAGAATCAACAGGATTACAGCGCTTATAACCGCCGCCTTATTCTTGCGAAACCGCCGCCATACCTGACGCGCCCACGTGGTATGCGCAGTGGTCATTCCCTGGCGGAGCAACTCGTCGTCTTGCTTGGGATTTGCTACCGTCGCCACAGGTCTGCCTCCTTACGAATACCGAATCCGCGGGTCAACGACGGCGTAAAGAACGTCGGCGATCAGGTTGCCTAGAATCACCAGCAGGGCGAACAGCATGTTGCTGGCCATCAGGATCGGGTAGTCGCGGTTTCCTACCGCTTCGATCGTCAGCGAACCCATGCCCGGCCAGGTGAAGATCCGCTCGAAGATGACCACGCCAGAGAGAAGCCCCGGCAGGCCAAGGCCCAGCAGCGTCACGATCGGAATCAGGCCGTTGCGCAGCGCGTGCTTGTAGATCACCACACGCTCGGCGAGGCCCTTGGCCCGTGCCGTCCGGACGTAGTCCTGCCGCATTACCTCCAGCATGCTGGCCCGTGTGAACCGGGCGTAACCGGCCATATCCCGAACACCCAGGGTAACCGCGGGCAGAATCAGGTGTTTGAGAAGATCCCAGATCGAGAACGCGGCGCCGGGGGTGATCATTTGGTTCATCGGGAAGATCGGGTATTTTACGGCCAGGAAGTATACAGCCAGCAGCGCTGTAAAGAAGCCTGGAAGTGATATGCCTATAAAGGCGAAGGTTGTGACTATGTAGTCGATAATTGAATATTGTCGCGTTGCTGAGACGATGCCGATGGGAATCGCCAACAGCAAGGCGAAAATGAAAGCGCTGCCGGTAAGAATCAATGTATTTTTCAAGCGGGAAGCCATCAGCTCACCCACGGGAACCCCGCGCTTGATCGACCAGCCCAGATTGCCCTTGGCTACCTCACTGAGCCAGCGCACATACTGAACCGGCAGGGGATCCCGGAAGCCCATGTCCTGCAGGATTTTCTCCTTCTTGGCGGGATCTGTGCGCGGACCAACCAGATGGGAATAGGGGTCGCCCGGGGTCAGGTGGACTATGGTGAAGACGATAACGCTTACCCCGAGCAGGATTGGCAGAGTCTGCAACAGACGCCGCAGCAAATACTGGCGCAACAGTCCGCTCCCCTTTCACCGTGGAGCGAGGGCGGCCCGGGGCCTATGGCCTCCCCGGGCCGCCCCCGAGTTCACGGGGGTCTATGTTACTTGGTCGTCAGGTACCAGTCCTCAATGTTCCAGAACTCGCCGCCGTTGGTCGGCAGGGGCCTGGAGTTGCCAACGCGGTTGTTGACAGCCTGCATGGTCGCCGTGGCGTAGAAGATCAGGGCGGGAGACTCATCGACCCAGTGCTTCTGCCACTCGGCGTAGATCTCCATGCGCTCCATCAGGTCCGTGGTAGCCTTGCCCTGGGCGATCAGCTTCTCGGACTCCTCGGTCCAGAAGCGGGGAGCGTTGTAGGAGCCGGGCTTCACGGAAGCCTTGTCCCAGAGGCCGGTGGGATCGGGGTCGGTGCCGACAGAGAAGCCGATGAACATCAGGTCGAAGTCGTACTCCTCGAAGACGACCCGGTTGATGGTGGGCCAGTCATAGGGCACCAGTTCGACGTCAATGCCGACTTCCTTCAGCCACTGCTGCACGACCGGGGCGGTCTTGATGCGGTCCTGGTTGCCGGCGCCGGGGTAGATCAGGCGCAGGTGCAGCTTCTCGCCGTTCTTCTCACGGATGCCGTCCTTGCCGACCTTCCAGCCGGCGTCCTCCAGCAGCTGCTTGGCCTTTGCGGGGTTGTAATCGAAGTGATTAACCTCGTCGGTGTAGGCGAAGGTCAGCGGGTGGACAGGCGCATACATCGAGGACGCATGGTTCTTCATGATGTTCTCGATGATCGCCGGGCGGTTGATAGCGTAGTTAATCGCGTGGCGGACGGCCTTCTCCTTGGTCGGGCCTACCTGGGAGTTGTAGTACATCTGCTGGTAAACGAAGCTCGGATACTCGGAGAGCTGAACGACACCCTTGTCGGCGAGAGCCTTATAGGCATCGTACTCAGCGGCGCCGAACTGGGCCCAGTCGATGGCGCCGGTCTGGATGGCGCCCACCGCCACGTCGGAAGCGGTGATCTTCCACATGATCGTGTCGATGTACGGGGCGCCGTCGTAGTAGCCCTTGTTGGCCTCAAGCTTGGCGAACTGACCCTCGACGTACTGGCCCATCTTGTACGGGCCGTTGCCGTTCGGGTAGGCGTTGTTGGGGTCCTTGGCGGTACCCCAGTCCTGGACCGGAAGCTTGGAGTACTTATCGCTGTCCAGGATGCCGATACCAGTCTGGTTGGTCAGGAAGGAAGCCTGGGGCTGCGTCAGCTCGAAGACCACGGTGTAGTCGTCCAGCTTGTAGAGGCCTTCCAGGGGCTTGGTGGTGACAATGCCGGCCTCGAAGTCAGCGGCAGTCTCACCCTTGGTGCCGGCGTAGTACTCGGCATAGCCCTTGATGGCATCCCAGCCGGCGGCAATCGGACCGACGTACTTCGGATGCATCATCGACTTGGTGGTGAAGATGAAGTCATCGGCGGTCACCGGGGTGCCGTCGAAGAACTTGACATCCTTGCGCATGTAGAAGGTCAGCTTGGTGTTGGTGGAGTCCCACTCCCAGTGCTCGGCGATCATGGGCGCCGGGGTGAGGGTCTCGTCATACCGCCACATGCCGACGTACATCATGTTGGTGAGCCATGCGCCGTAAACGTCGCTGACCATGACCGGGTTGAAGTTGCCGTCCGGAGCGTTCCACATGGCCAGGTTGAGCGTACCGCCGCGCTTGGGCCAGTTCGCATCGACGATGCTGATGGCCGTGGTGGCGTCGTTGTAGTTAACGGTAGCGCCGAAGGCCTCGCCGACGAAGCGCAGGGGCACCATCGTGCGGTCGTCCTTGATGTACGGAGCGGCCGCCAAGGTGACGGACCGGCCGTTCACGGTGGCCGTCTCGCTGCCGATGGTCAGCTTAACGGTGGTGCTGCCACGCACGGCAGTAATGGTGCGAGAGGCGGCGTCATACTCAATCGTCGCACCCATCTTCTCGAAGATGGCCCGGAACGGGACAAAGGTGCGGTCGTTCTTCGTCTCGGGCTGGACATCGAAGTAGATCCGTCGACCATTGAAATCAACCGGGAACCGGGACTCCGGGCGAGCTGCCCCTACGGAGCCTGCTAATGCGAACACCATGATCATGGAAAGGAGAAGTGCAAGGTACCTCTTCACGCAAACAAACCTCCTTGGTTATGTATTCGCACCGATCATCCCACTGGTCGAAAGGAGAATATTCACCCCCCAAAATTGTCGTACAAACTGATGATTCTATTTCGCCTACATTAATCCCTCTAGTATCTGTAGTACAAATATCGCTATATAGGCTAAAACCGCGAATTTCTCAAATAAAAACCCCTGCCAAATCGGCAGGGGAAGTCGGTCTAGTTTGCGGTACCTTTGCCGCTAGGGCTGCAGGGAATGAGTTTTTGGCCAGCCGAGCAGGTAAGGGCGGAGAAATACCGTTCCATTGCTAACTGCACCGGCTCGTAAACGCGGTGTTGCCATTCGGAGCCCCACTGCCCCTGCGAAATCAGCGCCCCCTCCTTCGTTAGCGCCTCCTCGGCCAGCATAAGCAGGTGGTCAGCCGCCTCGGCCGCTGGGCGCTCCCACTCCTCTACGCTCCGGGCGGCCAGATCGCGGCGTCCCTGCGCCAAGACAGTCGCCAAGCGCTTCCGCTCGCCAGCGGAGGAGTCGACCAACTCCCAGTCGGTTTCGCTGAAGCGAAGTAACTCCACACTGTACAGGTGCATCCAGCGATTGAACTGCTCCAGCGTAGCCTCTTTGGGGGTAAGTTGCTTCTCCTTTACGCAAAGGTCCTTGCCTTGAGCCAAACAGTCCCGCAGCTCCTTCCACCGGTCATATTCGCCCCGGAGCTGTCGCACCGCTTCCTGACGTTCCGCTTCGCCGTTTCGCTGTTCCTTCGCAAGCCGCCATTGGGCGCCCGCAGTGTAGTACGCTACGCCCAGCAGCCGGTCGGTTTGGTTGTACAGGACCGCCAGGGATGGTTCTTCTTCGGCGACTGCCAGTTGGCGACGGGCGTCCAGCAATGTGGCCCGAACCCGGAGGACATCTTTCAGTGTGGTGGCTGGTTTGGCTGCCAGGAGTTGCTCAACCAGATCCAGCGGGGTGCGAAGACGATTGTCGAGCGCGCTCAGGGGGCCGGCATTGGCTGACGCCTGCGTATCGCGCCGTAACGACGCCGCCTGGGTTTGCTGCTGCCAGAGTATGTACAGGAGACCGCACGCCAGCATGCAGGCCGCACCGCCTGCGAGAAAGATTCGATGACGGCTTTCACGGTCGGTCTCCGCCCTCGCCAGTGACCACTCGACCGCGGCGAACAGCAGGAATAGCCCTCCCGCCACGATCGGAACGATCAGGTACCATGGCACAGGTAATCGTCTCCTTTCTCTCCCAGCGAAAAAGATCCGCTAGTCTCCAATACGGGGGAAAATTGGGAAAGGTTCGGTACCCTACCGAGTCGAAAGAGGATGCGGCTCCCAGGCGGCGAATCCTGGATTTGCAAGCGATCCCGGCTAACGGCCGAAAGAAGGGGATGCGAAGATGCGCGCCTACGATTTGATCTACAAGAAGCGGCTCGGTCAAGAGCTAACCACCGAGGAGATCGACTTCATGGTCGCAGGCTTCACCAGTGGTGAAGTGGCTGACTATCAAATGGCTGCAATGGCCATGGCCATCTGCCTGTGCGGTATGACGGCCCGCGAGACCGCCGACCTCACCATGGCCATGGCCCGGTCCGGCGACATGGTCGACCTGTCGGCGATCAAGGGCACCAAGGTTGACAAGCACAGCACCGGCGGCGTGGGCGACAAGGTCTCCCTGGTGCTGGTGCCCCTCGTGGCGGCCTGCGGGGCGCCTGTTGCCAAAATGTCGGGCCGCGGCCTGGGCCACACCGGCGGCACCCTTGACAAGCTGGAGTCGATTCCCGGCATGCGCATTGAGCGGAGCACCGAGGAGTTCATCGATCAGGTCAACACCGTGGGCTGCGCGGTAGTCGGTCAGACCGGCAACCTGGTTCCGGCTGACAAGAAGCTTTACGCTCTCCGGGACGTCACCGCGACGGTCGATTCGATCCCGTTGATCGCCTCCTCGGTCATGTCCAAAAAGATCGCCGGCGGCGCCGATGCGATCGTGCTCGACGTAAAGACCGGGTCCGGCGCCTTCATGAAGAGCCTGGACGACTCCTTCAAGCTCGCCGAGGCCATGGTCGCCATCGGCCGCGAGGTGGGGCGCGAGGTGGCAGCCTTCGTCTCCGACATGGATCAGCCGCTTGGCTTCGCCATCGGCAACGCCCTGGAGGTGGCGGAGGCCATCGAGACCCTGCGCGGGTTTGGCCCCCGCGACCTGGAAGAGGTATGCCTCTCCCTCGGCTCGCAAATGCTGCGTCTGGCCGGGGTGGCGCCCGACGCCGAGTCCGCCCGCAAAATGCTGCTGCGGGCCTTGCGCTCCGGGGCCGGCCTGAACAAGCTCATCGAGCTGGTCGGCGCCCAGGGCGGCGACGTCAGCTACATCCGCCAGCCCGTCAAGCTGCCGCGGGCCGCTCAGGTCATCCCGCTGCCGTCCCCGACGGGCGGCTACGTCCAGCATATTGAGGCGCTCGAGGTCGGCATCGCCGCCATGCTTCTCGGCGCCGGCCGCATCACCAAGGAGTCGGTCATCGACCTGGGCGTCGGGGTGGTGCTCAAGAAGAAGGTCGGCGAGGCGGTGGAGGCGGGGGAGACCCTGGCCGAACTGCATGTCAATGATACGGCGAGGCTGGAGGAAGCCAGCGAGCGGCTCCTGGCCGCCTACCGCATCGGCGCTGAGCAGCCGCCGAAGAGCCCCCTGATCTACGGCTTGGTGACCGAGGCTGGGGTGGAGCGGTTCGGGGCGTAGAGGAGGGCGTAGCTGATGCGGCTCGACGAACGCTTTCCGCAGCTCTGGGCCTTCCTGGACCGCCTCGGCATCGCAGTAATCGGCAGCTTGCTGTTCTGGCTCTTCTCCGGGCTGATCATCACGGCGCCGGCGGCCCTGGCGGCGCTGTTCGCAGCGGTGGCCCCCCTGGTCCGCCCTGCATCGGGCGATACGGCAGGGCGCTTCTGGCGAGGCTTCCGCAGGAGTCTCCTGTCGGGCACACTGCTCGGCCTGCTCACCCTGCTGATCGGGCTCAGTGTCTACCTGGGGGTTCGTCTCAGTTGGGCGCTAGGAACCCCCTTCGGCAAAGCAGCCGCCCTGCTTTACGGGTCCCTGGGAGCCACGGCGGCTATGGTGAGCGCCTTTGCATGGCCGCTCCTGGCCTGGTACCCGCAGCCCCTCGCAAAACTGCTGAAGCGGGCCTTTCTACTTACGGCGGCACATCCGCTCCACGCACTGAGCGGCCTTGGCGGCGCATTGCTCATGGTGTGGCTGTTCTTATGGTTACCAGGCCCGCTCCTGGGACTATTGCCGGCAACAGGTCCCGGACTGGCCGCCGCCCTGATCGGATACGCCACGTGGAAGGCCATGAAGCGTTACGTTGGGCCCGATGACGATCCCGCTGAATAACGTATGCAGCCCGGCCTCCTTGTCATAAAGGGGGCCGGGCTTAATTTTGCCGAGGTATAAACAAAATTATCTACTCATCCAAAAGGAAATTCATCCGATAGTACGAATAGTAGACCTACGTCCTATTGACACATATATCGGACGGTCGGAACTTTTCTGGGTCCGGCTCAGGGGTGGGGGGTGAGCTCCAGAAGCGGGGACGTGTTCCATTTGCCGTTTAGATCGTGGAAATTGCGGTGCAGTAACCTGAGCCAATCCCGAGAACTGCAAAGGAGGTCCGGTTGGTGAAGCGATATCTGTCTCTCGCCCTGGCGGCGGCCCTGTTGCTCTCCGTGTTCGGGACGTCTGCCATGGGTGCTTCTCCCGATGATCTGAAGGTGACGTTCAACGGTCATAATGTCTCCTTCGATGTGGCCCCGCGGATTGAGAATGGACGTACCCTGGTTCCCTTCCGTGCCATCTTCGAGAAGATGGGCGCCACGATCAACTATGACGCCGCCTCCCGCACCATCAGGGCCACCCGTGGCAGCAAGAACATCGCGCTGACCATTGGCAGCACCACGGCGACCGTGGACGGCAAGTCGGTCGCCCTCGACGTGGCTCCGAGCATCGTGGACGACCGCACGCTCGTTCCTCTCCGCTTCGTCGGTGAGGCCCTGGGCGCCAGCGTTACCTACGACGGCGCCAGCCGCGTCGTCAAGATCGTCGACCCCAACTACCCGAAGCGCGGCGGCACGGTTACCATGTCGCAGTTCAGCGCTCCGAAGGTCAGCTTCTCCCCGTGGAACATCCCCAACGACGTTTACACGGGCTTCGTGATCAGCCAGCTCTACAGCAGCCTGTGGTACTACGACGATAAGGTCCAGCCCACGCCGGACCTCGCCACCCACTGGGATATCTCTGCGGACGAGAAGACCATTACCTACCACCTCCGCAAGGATGCCAAGTTCCATGACGGCACCCCGGTCACCGCCCACGACGTCGCCTTTACCTACTACGTCCTGCTCCACCCTGACTACAAGGGCACTGTTGGCGGCGGCGCCAAGATGATCGCCGGCTACGAGGCCTACAACAAGTCGGGCAACCGGGCTGACCTGACCGGCCTGAAGGTCATCGACGATTACACGATCGCCTTTACCTCCAGCCAGGTCGACGCCGGCTTCTTCGTTGCCACCGGCGGTACCGCCTCTCCCCGTCACAAGTACGAGAACGTGCCGGTCGCCGACATCGGCACCAGCAAGGATCCCAACAACGTCTTCCCGATCGGCTCCGGCCCCTTCAAGTGGAAGGAGCATGTGGAAGGCCAGTACATCGTCTGGGAGAAGAACCCTGACTACTACGGCGGCGAGGTCTACCTCGATAAGGTGATCTGGCGTGTGCAGCCCGCAGCCACCGCTGTCGCCCAGATGGAGATCGGCGCCATCGACTGGATGGAGCAGGTCGCCCCTGCCGACATCGCCAAGCTCAGCGGCATGAACCACGTGAAGGTCGTGGAGTACGCCGGCGGTAGCTACCAGGTCATGAACATCAACAACCGTAACTACCCGCTCAGCGACAAGCGGCTGCGCCAGGCGCTGGCCTACGCCTTCGACCGCCCGGCGATCATTCAGAACATCCTGCTGGGCCACGCCAGCCCGATGCTCACCCCGATTCACCCGCTCAACTGGGCCTACAACGCTGACGTCGACGCCCGTGCCTACAACCCGGCCAAGGCCAAGGAGCTCATCGCCTCCATGGGCTACACCATGCGCAACGATGGCTACTTCTACGACAGCAACGGCAAGCGCCTGAAGCTGCGCCTGCACTATCCGACCGGCAACGCTGCCCGCGTGGCTACCGCCCCGGTCGCCCAGCAGTTCCTGAAGGACATCGGCATCGAGGTCGAACTGATCGTCATGGACTTCGCCTCCATGCTGGCCGTCGTTCGCGACGATCCCAAGGCCGACTGGGATCTGAGCTTCTCCGGCTGGAGCATTGGCAACCCCGAGCCCGATCCTCGCCAGCTGTACGCCAAGAACAGCATCGGCCCGGGCCTCTCCAACATGGCCGGCTGGTCCACCCCCAAGTCTGAGGAGCTCATCGCCAAGTCCATGGGCACCCTCGACCTGGAAGCTCGTATTGAGGCCTTCTCCGCGTGGCAGGAGCACTTCGTTGATGAGCAGCCGAACCTCCCGCTGTACGCCGTCAACAAGATCGATGCGGTCAACACCCGGATCCAGGGCTACAAGCCGCATCCGTACAGCTATGGCCAGATCTGGAACATCTTCGAGTGGTCGGTAACCAAGTAATCAAGTGACGAGTGGAAGTGCGGCCCGGGGCGCCCCCTCGGGCCGCGTTCCACGCCCCCTGTGAATTCGAGGAAAGGGGTTCACCTGCGTGTTCAAGTACGTGGTGAGACGTCTGTTGCAAATGATTCCGCTGTTGCTCTTAATGAGCATGCTGGTCTTTATCATTGTCAAAATGGCACCGGGCGACCCCTTCGCCTACATGGTCGGACCAGACTCTGACCCCGCACAGATCGCCAAAATGAAGGCTACTCTCGGGCTTGACCGGCCATGGTACGTGCAGTACGGCAACTGGCTGAAAGAGACGGTTTCCGGCAACCTGGGGTATTCGATCCGGCACCAGCGCCCCGTGGCTGAAATGATGGCCGTTCGCCTGGGGCCCACCTTTCTGCTGGCGGGAACCGCCTTCGTGATTGGAATGCTGCTAGCAATCCCGTTCGGTGTAATGGCTTCCACACGGCCCTATTCGATTGTCGACTACACGGCCAGTACCATCGCCTTTATGGGCATTTCACTACCACAGTTCTTTACGGCGCTGCTCGCCATCTACATTTTCGGGGTTGTGCTTCGGTGGACACCGCTTAACGGCTTGGCCACGCCCGATGCGCCGTTCTCCCTGCTTGACAGACTGCACCATCTGGTGCTGCCAGCCATGACTTTGGCGGTCCGCGAGATCGCAGTGACCATGCGGTTCACCCGCTCCAGCATGCTTGAGGTACTCCGGCAAGACTACGTGCGCACGGCGCGGGCCAAGGGCCTGGCCGAGCGAGTCGTCATCTACAAACACGCCCTGCGTAACAGCCTGATTCCGGTGATTACCCTGATCGGGTTCTCGCTGCCTACGCTGTTCTCCGGCGGCATTGTGCTTGAGATATTGTTCGCCTGGCCGGGCATGGGTCAGTTCACCTACAACGCCCTGCTCGACCGCGACTATCCGATATTGATGACCACGAACCTGTTCTTCGCTACCCTGGTGATGCTCGGGAATCTGCTGGCCGACGTGCTTTACGCCGTGGCCGACCCGCGCATCCGCTTCAGCTAGGAGGGTGACGCATGGCTGAACCTCAAAGGAAGGACGAACTGCAGGCCGCTCAGCCCGACCAGTTGCTGGAGCATGGGCAGCAAGCGAAAGAGATGACCTACCTGCGGTCGGTATGGATCCGGTTCAAGAGGAAGAAGCTTGCGATCCTGGGAGCATGGGTTCTACTGCTGCTCTCGATCATGAGCGTCGTCGCCCCCGTCGTAACGCACTACGGCCGCGATGAGATCGATATCAAGTACGTGTATGCTAAGCCGGGGCACCGACACCCGATGGGAACCGACTCCATTGGCCGTGATTCGTTGACTCGCCTGGTTTACGGCGGGCAAGTCTCGCTCTCGATCGCGGTGATCACCGTGACGGCCTATATGATCATCGGCACGCTGGTCGGTGCGGTATCTGGCTATTACGGCGGCTGGGTCGACAACCTGATCATGCGAATATGTGATGTGGTAATCTCATTCCCATTCTTAGCATTAGCGCTGACCATCATCGCCCTCTTTGGAGCGAGTTTCTGGAACGTGGTGGGAGCGATCGTCTTCCTGACCTGGCCAGCCCCTGCCCGCCTGGTGCGCGGCGAGTTCCTGTCCCTGCGTGAACGCGACTATGTGGAGGCTGCCCGTGCCACGGGCGCCCCGGCTTGGCGCATCATCCTCCGGCACATGCTGCCGAACGCCATGGCGCCCCTGATCGTGCAGGCAACCCTGTCGATCGGCACCGTCATTCTGCTGGAGGCTGCCCTGAGCTTCCTCGGGTTCGGCATCAAGGAGCCCACGCCCACCTGGGGCAACATGCTGAGCGAGGCGCAGTCGCTCACCGTGCTCACCGACATGCCCTGGCTCTGGATCCCCCCCGGGTTGATGATCTTCCTCTGCGTGCTCTCCATTAACTTCCTGGGCGACGGCCTGCGGGATGCCCTTGATCCCCGGCTCAAGCAGTAGAGGTGACTACTATGATGAAGGCCAAACGTCTACTTTCCGCCGGACTGGTCCTTGTAGTCGCCCTCGTATTTGCTGGGTGTCACAAGGAAGAGGACGCCAGGCTGGCCGCAGAAGCGGCAGCCAGACGGGCTGCTGCCGCCCCGCCCAACCCGGTGACCGGGGGAAGCTCCAGCGGTGGGAACACTACGGGTACCACCGCTCCGCCGCCGCCCCCCCAGGTCGCCCCGAGCTCCCAAATCAACCCGCTTAGCTCGACCGGCAACTCCAACCTTGACAAGGCGATCGTCATTGAGCCCGTCAAGGCAGAAAACCTGAAGAAGGGCGACACGGTCAAGTTCGGCCCCTTCGAGTACACCCTCACCGATGTCTATGTGATGAAGTCCCCTCCGGGCTTCCCGGCTGGGTACTCCTTCGTGCTCACGGAGCTGGAATTCAAGAACGGCTCTCCTGACCTGGTGCTGATCAACACCACGGAGCACTTCCGGTTCTTTGATCCCGCCGGAAAGAGCTACAAGGCCAATCAGCAAGCCATGGTACAGCGGTCGCCGCAGTTCTCGGGGAACATCAAGGGCGGCGCGACCCACAAAGGTTGGCTCGGCTTCCTCCTCAAAACCCAGACTGGCAAGCACACCCTCCAAATCACTCTGCCCGAACTCGGCTACGCTAACTTTGTATTCGAGCTCTAGCGCCACAGCAAGCAAGCCCTGCCCCGGGTCAACCGGGCCAGGGCTTGTTTCTCTTTGAGACTAGCGAGCCTCCATGATGGCGTTCATCATGCGTTCGTAGGCGGCCACGACCGGTGCGTTCACCCGCTGCATCTCTTCCATAGTCCAGGCGTCCTTGGTTCGGGCGGTGGACTCCCTGCTCAGGGCGGTGTCCGCCGCAGCCAGGAGTTGGTCGGCTGCCTTTACCACATTCCGGTCCCAGTTCGTGGGCCGACCGGCCTCCAATTCCTTTCGGGCCAGGCTGAATACCGCACGGAGCCGGCTGATTTCCTCCGGGCTGCCGATCGTCAGGTCGATGTCGCTCTCCTGAAAGCGCGTCAGTTCCACCATGTAGGGATGGAGCCAGTTGGCAAACTCGGTGATCGCCACGTGCTTGGGGTCGTCGCTCCTGGTGGCTCCGCAGTCGTCGCGCGCGGCCCGGAGGCAATCCCGAATGGTGTACCACTTTTCCAGCTCGCGCTTAAGGGGGGCCGTGGCCGTTTCCCGTTCGGACGGCTGCGACCAGTTACCGAGCTTAATGAGAATCCACTCAATGCCGAGGGTTTGGTAGGCGGCGCCCAGCAGGATGTCGCTTTGGGCGACAAGGGTGGAAGCGGCAGAGCTGGGGTAGGGGCGCTTGGAGAGGGTGACTCTGACAGCGTGAAGCCGCTGGCGCGCATCTAAAATGGTGGGCAGTTCGGGCTCGAAGCTGCCCTCACTGATTTTCTGCACCAGGGCAAGGGACGCTTTCAGCTCCTGATCCAGTTGTGTGAGGTCTTCTGCCACCGTAGCCGTACCCCGTGGGTGGACCAACGATGACGCTAATGCAGGGGCGCCGGGCGTGCGGGTGACCCAGCCGAGAACGGCGGCGCCCAACAGACAAGCCAGCCCCGTGGTCAGGAAAGCCACAGCCCTGCCATACCCCTCGCGCTCGGGGTCAAGGCGTGACAGGTACCAGTCCACGGCCGCGAGGGCACTGAAGAGAACACCGGCAATCACACCGATGATAGGCCATGGCAATGTGATCGCTCCTTTCCTGCAGTGGACACCGGGAACCCTACATTACCCAATACGAGAAAAATCAGGAAAATGTTCGCTGCCAGGGAGAAAAGAAGACCCGACTCCCGTCGGGTGCCGGGGAGTCGGGTGGGCGAATCAGGCCTGGGCCAGTGAGGGGCTGTACCGCTTTACGAAGCGGGCGATTCGTTTCAGCGCCTCGGTCAGGTTCTCGGTGGACGCCGCGTAACTGCACCGAACGTGGCCCGCGCCGCTGGCGCCGAAGGCCGAACCGGGTACGACTGCAACTTTTTCTTCCTCTAATAACCTCAAGGCGAACTCCTCATCACTCAAACCCGTGGGCGCCACCGACGGGAAGATATAGAAGGCGCCCCGGGGCTCAAAGCAGGGGAGGCCCATCTGCCGGAAGCCGGTGAGCATCAGCCTGCGGCGCCGGTCGTACTCAGCGATCATACGGTCACGCTCGGCGGCGCCGCGCCTCAGCGCCTCCAGGGCCGCCAGTTGTCCCATGATTGGTGCGCACATGATCGTGTACTGGTGGATCTTCATCATCTCGGCGACGATCTCCCGCGGGCCGCAGGCGTAGCCGATCCGCCATCCGGTCATGGCGTAGGCCTTGGAGAAGCCGTGGAGGAGCAGGGTACGCTCCTGCATGCCAGGCAGGGCGGCGATCGACCGGTGCTGTCCGCCGTAGGTCATCTCGCCGTAAATCTCGTCGGAGATCACCAGCAGGTCGTGCTCGACCGCGATACGGGCGATCTCGTCGAGCTCCTCTGCGCTCATGACGGCGCCCGTCGGGTTGTTGGGGAAACCGATGAAGAGCACCTTGGTCTTCGGCGTAATGTGGGACCTTAGCAGCTCTGGGGTCAGCTTGAACTCGTCCTCAGCCCGCAGGGGAATGGTGACGGCTTTTCCGCCCGCCATCACAGCGCAGGGCACGTAGGAGACAAAGCACGGCTCCGGGATCAGCACCTCGTCGCCCGGCTCCAACACGGTCCGCATGGCCAGGTCGATCGCTTCGGCCACGCCCACGGTCACCAGGATCTGCGAGGCGGGGTCGTACCGCAGGCCCTGCCAGGCCTCCAGGTACTCGCTGATCGCCTGCCGCAGCTCGAGCAGGCCCCAGTTGGAGGTGTAGGTGGTCCGGCCGCGCTCCAGGGAGTAAATCGCCGCCTCCCGCACATGCCATGGGGTGGAAAAATCCGGCTCGCCGACCCCCAGCGAAATGATCCCTTTGGTCTGCGCGACCAGGTCGAAGAACTTGCGAATTCCAGAGGGTGGCAGCGCCGCCACCCGGGCGTTTACGAAGGATCTCATGGCGTCACCGCCAGCCTTTCGTCGGTCTCATCGCCGCCGAAGGTCACCCCGTCGTGCTTGTATGGCTTCAGGACGAAGTGGGTGGTGGTGCTCGCCACACCATCCAGGGTGCTGAGCCGCTCGGAGACAAAGCGGGCGACCTCCTTGAGGCTGGCGGCTTCCACCACCACCGACAGGTCGTAGGCGCCCGACATCAGGTAGCAGGACTGGACCTCCGCAAACCTGGCGATCCGGCGTGCGAGCCGGTCGAAACCCACATCCCGCTGCGGGTGGATCTTCACGTCGATCACGGCGCTCACCCGCTCCACGGCGGCCTTCTCCCAGTCAATCACCGTAGCGTAGCGCAGGATCACCCGTTGCTCCTGGAACTCGTCGATCGCCTGAGCCACATCGGCGGGGCTTTCACCGATCATCGCAGCGATCTGCTCGGGGGCCAGGCGGGCATCCGCCTGCAGCAGGCTCAGAATCTCCAGGCGCTTCTTTTCATTCATGGGTGCATCCTCCTTAGCAAATGGGTGCAAAGGCAGAGCTGGTCGTGGCGCAAGTGCGCCACGATCAGCGACGAGAATACCCGAGGCGTGGGGGGTGTCGGGGGGAGGTTGCGCGCTACCTTCCCCCGACTTGACAACAAAAAGAGCCTATCGTCCCCTGGTCAGGGACGATGGCTCGTGGTACCACCCTGGTTCGTCCGCGGCGTGATATGCGCACCGGGACCTCGTGTGCGCGTATCGGGCGCCACCGGGAGCGGTTGATTCCCGCTCCGGCTCGGGGGAGGCTTTCATGGCGGGCGGCGCCGGGCTTTCACTACCCCCGGCTCGCTTGGGCTCGCTACCGTTCCATTACTCTTCCCGTCATCACCGTGTCATGTATTGTGGCTCATTTTAGCCAACCCAACCCACACCTGTCAATCGAAGAATTCGCAAGAAGGAATTAAAGGTCTATATCGACGAAGTTTCTATAGGCGAAATACCTTGGAGGTGGTCCTGGTGCCGCGCAAGCTGCAAGTCGAGGATTTGTTGGCCTTCCAGTTGATCGGCGATGCGCATATCTCCCCGTCAGGCGATCACGTTGCCTACGTGGTCAGCCGGGTTGACAAGGAGAAGAATGAGTACCGGACCGCCATCTACCTGGCGACCCCGGAGGGCAAGTCGGCCCGCTTTACCGGCGGCGAGAACGACAGCGCTCCCCGGTTCAGCCCGGACGGCACCCGGCTGGCCTTCCTGAGCAAGCGCAGCGGTCAGCCGCAAATCTGGGTCATGTCGGTCTTTGGCGGTGAGGCCCGCCAGCTGACCAAGGTCCAGGGCGGCGTCGGCGAGTTTGCCTGGGCGCCGAGCGGGGACCGCATTGCCTTCACCGCCATGCTCAAGGCCGATGGCATCCAGCCCGAGGTCAAGGAGGAGAAGGAGGATGACCTGCTCAGGAAGCACACCAAGCAGGTCAAGGTGATCACCGAACTCACCCACAAGATGGACGGCATCGGCTACTACACCGAGCGGCGCCCGTGCCTTTGCGTCACCGGCCTCGCCGAAGGCGCCGAAGCGGTGCAGCTCACCCAGCCCCCCTACCGGGTCAGCGAGCTCGCCTGGAGCCCGGACGGCCAGACCCTGCTCTTCAGCAGCCGCATGGGCCAGGACTACGACCGTGAGGCCTGGGAAGGGCACCTGTACGCCATCCCCGCGGCGGGCGGCGAGGCTCGCCGGCTCACCCCGGCAGGTCTTTCCGGCCACGGCCCCAGCGTCTCTCCGGACGGCACGACCGTCGCCTTCTTCGGCGTCCTGCCCGATGATTTGGGCTATGGCAACACCCGCCTCTACACCGTGCCCCTTGCCGGCGGGGAGCCCACCCGCGTCGCCAGCGGCTGGGACCGCCCCTTCAGCCACATCGGCATGTCCGACATGCCCGCCCCCGGGGGCGGCAAGCTGACCTGGGCGCCGGACGGCTCGGCCCTCTACTGCCAGACCTCGGTGGGCGGCGCCGTGCACCTGGTGAGCGTCAATATCGCCACCGGTGAGGTGACAACCCTGGTCGGCGGTGACCGCCAGCTGTATTCCTACAGCCTCGACGCTCGCTGCCGCAAGGCTGCCGTGGCGATCGCCGACCCGCTCAACCCGGGCGACCTCTACTACGTCGACCTGCGGGAAGGGACCGAACAGCGCCTTACGGAGATCAACGGCGCCCTCCTGGGCGAGCTGGAGCTCAGCGAGCCCAAGCGGTTCTACGCCCAGGCCCCGAACGGCCCCCGGGTCGACGGCTGGGTGATGCAGCCCCACGGCTTTGAGGCAGGCAAGCGCTATCCCACCGTGCTCGAGATCCACGGCGGACCCATGATGATGTACAGCCAGGCCTTCTTCTTTGAGTTCCAGCTCCTGGCGGCTGGCGGCTACGGGGTCGTCTACTCCAACCCCCGAGGCTCCCAGGGCTACGGCGAGGAGTTCTGCAAGGCGATCCAGCTCGAGTGGGGCAACAAGGACTACGCCGACGTCCTGGCGATCATCGACCAGGCGATCGCTGAGAATCCGTGGATCGACCCGGACCGGGTGGGCGTTACCGGCGGTTCGTACGGCGGCTTCATGACCAACTGGATCGTGGGGCACACCGACCGCTTCAAGGCAGCGGTGTCCGGACGCTCCATCTGCGACTGGCGGGGCATGGTCGGGACCGGCGACGGCGGCCCCTCCTGGATCCGCCGCTTCGGGCCGGCGCCCTGGATTGACGACACCAAGTACAAGCAGCAGTCGCCGATCACCTACGTCGAGAACGTGAAGACCCCGATCCTGATCGAGCATCAGGAGGGCGACCTCCGCTGCCCCATCGACCAGGGCATGATGTGGTACTCGGCCATCAAGCATCTGGGCAAGGCGCCGGTGCGGTTTGTCACCTATCCGAACGAGTTCCATGGCATGAGCCGCAACGGCAAGCCGTACAACCGAATCCACCGCCTCAACGAGATCACTGCCTGGTTTGATACCTACCTCTAGGCAGGATTTCCCGCCCGAGGCTAGAACTGCTTGGGATGGAGGTGAAGGACATGCTGGCCCTGGCTATGGACGCGCTTCTTTCGCAGCTCTACAACCCAGCCACGGTGCGCTTCGTGCCGCTGCGGTCCTTTGCCACCGTCGGGAACTTTCAGCCGCCGGAAGGCGTGCTCTTCCCGCTTGATGTCTCCGGCCGTGCTGCCGGCGGCACCCTGAACCTTGAAGATCTGGCCTCGGGCGCCATGTATGTGCTCTGCTACCGCCCGCTGCACCGCGATGCAGAGGCGTTCCGCCAACTGGCCCGCGCCTATGTGGAGACCACGGCGCCCGCGTTCCCCACCCAACTAATCTCGGCAGCCGGCGAAGCGCTTGCCGATGGTGACTGGGTAGGGACTGTGGGCCGACTGTGGACGGCCGCCCAAATTGACACGGGTGCCCCCGAGCCCCTGGACGAGTTGGCGGTCGCCTGTCTGGACCTCGGGTTCGCCGCATCCGCCCGCGAGGATTTTCACCTGGCCGGTCGGCTGGCCAGGGCCTCCGGAGCAGCGCTCAACACCCTGGCCGACCGCTTTCCGGATTACGGACCCGGGCATTTGCACCGGGCCGAGTTCCTGGCGGCAGCCGGCGACAGGGGCGGCGCCATTCGGGCTGTGCAGGAGGCCCTTCGCCTGGGGCTCACACCGGACATCCAGGAGGATGCCTTCGACCTTTTACGAGTGGTATCGACGCGCTCCACCTGATGTGGTATAGTAGGGGTACTGGGCACGAAATCATGTTCCCACCGAACGTCAAACTTCATATGCTTCCTCAAGGGGAGTAGCCAGCCTGAGGGCATCTCAGGCGGTGCAGCCGTCATTGCGGGGTAACCCCGGCTGTTCCTGCCATCAACTACAGTGGCACGGCCAGACCTTGTTTCCGAAAGGAGCAAGGTTTGGCCGTGCCTTTTTGTATTCGGTTTCACTAGTGGGAACCATCAGAGTCGGTGGATGAGGGGGGAGACTCAGTGAGTTGGTTGAACGGCCAACCGGCGCTATTGACCCGCAAGGAAATGATTGAAAAGCGTATGGACGAGATTCTAAGCCAGTGGATAACGGCCGACGAACCCAAGCGGGGCAAGCTACTGCTAGAGCGCATCCGGCTTCAACACGAGCTGGAAGAGCTTAAGCCCGGTCAAAACTAAGCTCGTTCGAGCCGTGAGAGAACGGGCGTATACCGGGAAACATAGAGGACGTCGGTCCCGCATTTGGTAAAGGCATTTATGAAGGATTACGAAAGGGGGAGCCGGGTATGTTCGGCGCCCATGGAATTGAGTTGGTTGTCTTTCTGGCGTTTGTGGCTTTTGCGACCTGGCTGGACCTTTTCGTGCTGCATAAGGATGACCACGAGATCGGGCTCAAGGAGGCGGCCTGGTACTCCGTAGCCTGGATCGCCGTCGCTCTTGCGTTCAGCGGCTATGTGTACTGGCGCTATGGGTCCGGCATGTGGATGGAGTACCTTGCTGGCTATACGCTGGAAGAGGCCCTCAGCATTGACAACATCTTCGTCATGGCCATGATCTTCCGGTTCTTCAACCTCAGTGGCGGCTTGCAACATCGGGCGCTGGCCTGGGGTATCATCGGCGCCATCATCATGCGTGGCATCCTGATCTTCCTGGGCGTCGGCCTCGTTGAGCGGTTCACCTGGCTGCTGCCTGTGTTTGGCGTGTTCCTGCTCATTACCGCCTACCGGATGCTGACCGGCGGCGGGCATCAGGGCGACGTCAAGGACAGCACCGTCTACAAGTGGGTTTCCAAGGTGCTGCCGGTCTTCCCCGGCTTTGACGGCAACAAGATCATTACCCGGAAGAACGGCAGGAACATGCTGACCCTGTTGGGCATGTCCATCGTGATGGTCGAGGCCACGGACCTCGTGTTCGCCGTCGACTCGATCCCGGCGGTCATGGGTGTGTCCCGGGATCCGTTCATCATCCTGACCTCGAACGTCTTCGCCATTCTCGGCTTGCGGAACCTGTACTTCCTGCTCGCCGGGATCATGCACAAGTTCCGGTTCCTCACGCTTGGCCTTTCCGTAGTGCTCGCCTTCATTGGCGCCAAGATGCTCGCCCTGCCCTTCGGCTACCACGTGCCGATCGGTATCTCGCTGGGCATCGTGCTTGGCACCATCGCCATCTCGGTGGCGGCCTCCCTGCTGATCCCCGCTCCGGCGGGTCCGACGGACGGGCAGCACTAAGCCTTGCTGGAGGCGAAAATAGCACCACCCTAAGGGAACTGGGACGCTAAAGCCAGAAGACACGGAGGGATTCGCCCGGAAAGGGGGATCCCTCCGTGTTTTTTGCGTCGCACCGATCACGGGCTCTGCCGGCAGTCTTCCTCCTCCTGGCCTTCCTCGTGGCCGCCTGCGGGCCAGGCAACGGAGACCCGCGCCACCCTGTGCCTGCCAACGCCCACCTGCTACTGGCGGAAGTCTACAGCAACGGCTTTGCCGTGGATGGCTCCGACCAGTTCGTCCGGCTCCACAACCCGTTGGGGCAGGCGGTCGACCTGGAGGGCTGGAGCGTGGGCGACACCAAGCAGCGGGCGACCTTTCCCGTCGGCGCCCGCATCGGCCCCGGCCAGGCGCTCTACATCGCCCGGGACCTTGCGGGCTTCCAAAAGGTGATGGGCGCCCCGCCCGACTACGTCTGGGCGCCGGCCGGCGACGATAAGATCGCCCCGGGCATGAAGGGCGGCGTCGGGCTGCTGCTGGGCCGCAGCAAAGGTGCGGTCATCCTCCGCGACAGCGCCGGCGCCCCGGTCGATGCGCTGGTGTACGGGGAGTCCGCCTCGGTCGAGGTCCCCGGCTGGACCGGCCCCGCGGTGCCGAGCCCGATCCCCGGAGAGGTGATCGACCGCCGCCGGGAGGAGGCCAGTTGGAACGCCGACCACCCGGGCTTCTACAGCCGTGACACCGACGCCGCCACCGACTGGCGCCAGGGCGATACCTGGGTCGACCAGCGCGTGCTTCGCCCCGGTCAGACCTGGCTGAGCTACCCGACTTACTCAGCCGCCCACGCCACCGCTTACGCCAGCCCGGACAACTCCTACCGCACCGTTTCCGAGCTGATCGACCGGGCCCAGCAGCGCATTGAGATCACCCTGTACGACTTCACGCTGGTCCCATTCGCCCAGAAACTCGCGGCTGCAGCCAGGCGTGGGGTCAAGGTCCGGCTGCTCATGGAGGCCGGCTCCTTCAAGCAGCTGTATGACGCGGAGCGCTACGCGGCCAAGTTGGTTGCAGAGGCCGGCGGCGACGTCCGCTGGATCGTCAACGACCCGTCCATGGGGATCAACGGCCGCTACGTATACAACCACGCCAAGTACGGCGTCATCGACGGCAAGGTCAGCTTCATCCAGTCCGAGAACATGGTCCGCCATGGCGTCCCCACCAACCCATCCTTCGGCAACCGCGGCTGGGGCATCGTCCTGGAAGACGCCGGCCTCGCCGCCTACCTGGCCCGGGTCTTCGAGGCCGACTGGAACCCAGCCTATGGCGACACCATTCCCTACAAGCCGGGAACGCCCATGGGCCCGCCGAAGGACGGCTACGTCCCCGACACCCAGGAACCCTCCGGCCGCTACCCGCACCCCTTCCCGTCCCTGGAGATCACTGGCCCCGTGTCCGTGACGCCGGTGCTGGCGCCCGACCACAGCCTGCTGGACACCAAGGGCATCATCGGGCTCATGCGCAGCGCCAAGGAGAGCCTGCTGATTGAACAGCAGTACATCCAAATACACTGCGGTAAGACACCAATCGGTCTCCCGCTTACAGTGCCGGGCTTCTTCCGCCCTTCGGGAACCTGTCGACAAAGTTGGTGAACAGAATGCCCCCGGCCTCATGGTGGTCGGGGACATGTGAACAGGAGAAGTGGCCCTGCACCTACGTGGTTGTTATCTCATCAGGGTCTCTTCCCGGAAGTGCGGCCACCAGTGTAGCGCCCAACTGGCCTAAAGCACCAGCCTAAGCAAAAACACCACCGATCGATTCGGTGGTGTTTATCATCGTCTACGGTTGGTCCCCGGGGCAGATGGCTACTTTTTCGAGAACCAGTCCCGAATGAAGTCAGCCAACCGCTTGTGATCGCCGCCTACTAGGAAAGCAATCAGAACGGTAGCGTCCGAGTCGAACGGACTGAGTCGATACGTTACGTACCCCAGTAGCCCCGCCAGAACTACGTCCTGGGCGATGCCGAGATGTATAACTTGGGCGTTGCTCGTGGGCTTCCTTAGCCCCTGGTTAGCCATTACTGACGTGACCAGGCCGCTTACTGCGGCGACGAGAACGCAATTTGCCCACGCTTGGTTAGGCTCCATGCGCTCGGCCTTCCTTCCACTCTATTCGATTTTCAAGGACTTAGCAGACGAAACCCAAACAGTGAACCACTGTTAAGGATCTGCCGATCAGTGGACGAGAAACGTGGGCACTTCTGAGCCCACATGAATGTTTGGCGTCGTAGGGTCTGCTTGCGAAAGGTGGGCAACTACTGGCCCGCAAGAGTGTTGGGCGCTACCGGCCCGCAAGAGTGTTGGGCGCTACTGGCCCACAAGAGTGTTGGGCGCTACTGGCCCGAATAAGTGTTGGGCGCTACTGGCCCGCAAGAGTGTTGGGCGCTACTGGCCCGTATGAGTGTTGGGCGCTACTGGCCCGTATGAGTGTTGGGCGCTACTGGCCCGTATGAGTGTTGGGCGCTACTGG
>JBOZRQ010000026.1:0-147186 GCA_050789255.1 Symbiobacteriaceae bacterium | reverse complement strand
AGGCACGCCGCCAGCGTTCGTCCTGAGCCAGGATCAAACTCTCCGTAGAAAAGTTTGTTCGGCTCTTTGAGTTCGTACGACTCGCTTAGCTCTTCTTTGCTCTTGCACTGTCTAGTTTTCAAGGTCCCAGTCGCTTGCCGAACCGCTCGTGGCGGCGCCGACAGCTTTTACAGATTATCAGGTTCACCCGCTCTCGTCAACCGTCCAGTTGTTGGTATCGGCGACTTTTTTGAGCGGCGCCGTAGTCATCACATCGCTGCGTGACCCCGGCGAGAAGCTATACTATCACGGGCCGATGACCCCGTCAACACGGAACTTTATGCTCATCCTGGGTTCAGTATGCCACTTACAAAAAGAAAGGATGCTCTCTTTCGAAAGCATCCTACAAATATGCTGTCTCTATTCTTTGGTTGTGGCGACTTCAGCGTTGGTGCCGTCCTGGCTGTCCACCTGGATGCGGAAAGGTATGATCCCGAGCTGATCGCCTTCTGTTGAGGTTACAATGATCTGCCCGGCGATTTCGGGGGTGTTCTCCGGCATCCGTACCGTTAACGGCACCAGAGCGTGCGAGCCAGGCTGCACAGTGACCGGTTCAGCCGTCACATTCTCCAGCGTGTGCGGCGCTACGATGAACGTGGCGCCTTTGATCCGAACGGTCTGCTGCTGGACCTCGGCCGACGTAACGCCCGCCATGATCGTCCATTCGCCGGGAACCGGGTTGCTCTCAAAGACCATCACCTGACCCTGGGATGAGGAAACGGTCGATCGGTCATTCTGGGCAACCGGGTCGAAGAGGCTGAGCGAAACCTCAACGTTGGACTGGTCCCAAGAGATGATGCACCCGGCCTGCCTGGCGCCCGGCGGCACCTGGACGCTTGCCAGGGTGACGTGGCCGCCTTCGCCGACGGCACGACCTTCGGCATCAACCCCGGACTTCACCTCTGCGTTGACGGTTCGCCAAATCAGGCGAGGCTCGTTGCTTTGGGCGGTCGCCTTGATCGTAAGCGGCATGCGCCCCGGGTTCCGGACCAGGATCGCCAGCGGTGCCTGGGCGCCGCCCGCCACCTGCATGTGAATCGTGCGCGGGGAGACCAGCTCACCGCCGACCTCCACGTACCCGGAGTAGGGCTCGGGCAGTCCACGCCCGCAGAAGGCAAAGGAATGAAGGGCGATCCGCCAGGTGCCGGGCTCAGGATTGGCGAGCATCAGCTGGCCGCCCATCACGTCGCTGTCGCCATCATCCAAAATGTCGGCGTTATTGGCACGCCCCATGATGGCGCTGCCGTGGGGGTCGATCAGGTAGCACTCCAGGGCGTTGTCGACATCCGGCCACTGGATTGAGGCAATGACCGACCGAGTGCCGGCAGGGATCGGCAGGTCATGGTAGAGCCAGTCGCCGTTGCCCCAGGTGCCCTGGTAGCCGTGCTGGAAGGTGCCGCTGAATGCCGACTTGCCCCGCTCCAGCGAGATCGGCACCACCACGGAGACCGGCACGGCCACGCCGGCGATCATGATATGTCCGGCGTAGGTCGCCGCGGTTGCGGTGACCGGCACACGAATCGTGAAGTCGATCTGCCGGGTCTCGCCCGGGGTCAGAGACTGGGCGCCGGCGCTGGTGTCGACCCAGCTCCAGACAGTGCGCCGGAACGCCCGCACCGAGAGCGTGAAGGGCTGTACGGTGTCGCGCACGCCGAGGCGCAGGACAATCCTGGCGGTCCAACGGCCGGCGGCAGGACGGGCGACCCAGCAGTCGACGCTCTTGCCGAGTTCGACGTCGCCGGAGCTGTTGGGACGCTGATAGTTGACGAACCTGCCCTCCGGGTCATACAGGGCGACCATCAGGCGGGCGGAGGTCGGGCTGTGGTCCTCAGACGGCCAGTCGAGTGACACCTGCATCAGGTCGGTGCCCCGGGCCACATCGAAGGTGATGTGCTGGGTGGACTGGGCCAAGGTGATCTGACCATTGAAGGCGACGCTCAGGTCGGGCGCCGGCTCAAAGCGCACCGCTTCCGGCCTGATCTCGGAGGCCTCCGCACCCAGGTTGGCCACCTCACAGGTGACCGTTGCCTCACCGCCGGCTGAGACGGAGATGGGCCGGGGCGCCGACACGATGATCGTGCCCACCCCGCCGCTCACAGCCTGAACGGCCCGCAGGCAGTTGACCCGGCCGGCGCCCTGCATGTGAGCCGGCAGGCCGAGATCATCCGCCGTGCTCTGGAGGATTCGGATCGCTTCGTCGGGGGTGGGGAAGCGGCCGTTGGCCTTGTGGTATGCCTGGTAGAGCAGGGCCGCGGCGCCCGCCATCAGCGGGGCTGCCTGGCTCGTGCCTCCGAAGAGCTGGAAGGTCTGGCCCTCCTCGGAGCCGACCGTGGGCGCCAGGCCCCAGCAGAAGGCGCCGGGGGCCAGAATGTCGGGCTTCAGGCGGCCATCCGCCGACGGGCCCAGGCTGGAGAAGGCCGCCAGCTGGTCGGCGGTCCACTTGCCCGGTTCAGCGAGGAAGCCGAGTTCCGCAAAGCTGCGGTACATGGTGCTGGCACCGACGGTGAGAGCCCCCAGCGAGGAGCCGGGACTCTTCAGCGTGCCGTGGCCGCCGCCGGCGTTACCGGCGGAGACCGTAACCAGGATGCCCCTGTCCCGGAGTGCCGTGACGGCAGCAGCCAGCGGGTCGCTTCCGTCGTTGGGAAGTGCGGAGCCGCCGAGGCTCATGTTGACGATGTGCGCTCCATTCTCGGCCGCCCACTCCAGCGCTGCGATGATGGCGCTGTCGTAGCCGCTGGCTACTCGGGTGTCGAAAACCTTGGCGCTCATGAGCCGGACGCCCGGCGCCACACCCTTGATCCGGGTGTAGGCGGCGGGAGCCCCGCTTTGCTCATCGGTGATGGTGTACACCTGACGGGCCTGGGCGACCACGCAGCCCGCGACCGCCGTGCCGTGGCCGACCGTATCGGTCAGGTCTGTCTCGGTGAAGTCGGCGGCGAGCGGGTTCCCGTCCGGGCCGATCAGAGCGGTGCCCTGCAGATCCGGATGGCCGAAATCGACGCCGGAGTCGATAATGCAGACCCGCACCTCGGCGCCGTCGATCCCCAAGGCGTGCACCTCATCGGCCTTCATCAGCGTGAGGGCGTACGGGGAGATTTCGGGCTCTCCAGGCGAGGTGGGGAGCGTCTCGCGGGGTCCCGCCACCTCGGCCCACTCGTCGGGGCCAAACGGCATGGGCGGAATCTGCCGGCGGCGGTCCGGCATGACCCGGGCGTTGGGGTACCTGGCGAAGAACTTCTTCAGGGCGTCGGGCGTCAGACCGGCGGCGATTCCCGGGATCAACTGATACGAGTGCGCTACCTGGGCGCCGCACTGAAGCAGTTGCTCGCGGAGCTGGTCGGGACCCATGGCGCGCCCGCATTCAGCGATGATCATTCTGGTGCCGTGCAAGAGCACTCCCCCCCTAACAATTCCATATCCTGGAACTTCGGGAGGGCTCAGGCCAATCTCCTTTGCTCTTGCAGCTAAAACGAACGGCAAAGGCCGCCCGTGGTTGGGCGGCCTCGCTTATCCTCTGCGATGAAAGTTGGGCGATCGTTTCTCCAGGAAGGCGGCCACGCCCTCCGGGAAGTCCTCCCGGTCGATGAAGTAAGGTCCCTCGGCGCCGGTCGCCTCGCTCAGCGGCAGGCACATGGCAACAGCGGCTTTGGCTGCCCTGACCGACGAGCCCGAGAAGCCGGCAATGCGCCTGGCCAGGTCCCGGGTGGTCCGCTTGAGTTCGTGGGAGAGTACGAAGTAGTTGACCAGCCCCATGGCGAGGGCGTCGTTGGCGCCCACGAAGCGCCCTGTGTAGAGCAAGTCCTTGCCACGGCTGGGGCCAACCAGGTCGACGATCCGCTTGGCGAACTTGGGGCTGATCATGATGCCCAGGCGGGCGATCGGCATGCCCATGGTCGCCCGCTCGGAGGCGATTCGAAGGTCGCAGGCCAGGGCCAGCTCCAGGCCACCGCCCAGCGCAAAGCCGTTGAGGCATGCGACGGTGGGCACGGGCAGCGTCTCGATCGCTGTGATCGCGTCCTCCATGACCTGAAAGCCCGCATCGACATCTTCAACCTTCATCGCAGCGAACTCGCTGATATCGGAGCCCGAGGTGAATGCCTCATCGCCGGCGCCCTGCAGAATGACGACCCGGATGGCCCCGTTCGCCCGAATCTGGTCGGCGAACTGATGCAGCGTGTGCCACATCTGCACAGTGAAGGCGTTGCGGACCCAGGGCCGGTTGATGGTGATGGTCGCGATCCCTTCCTGTTCCTCGAACAGCAGGTGTGGGGTATCCGGTGCGGCATCTGGCATCGTGGGCACTCCCCCGGATGGTGTAAGTATCATCATTATACAGTCACCGGGGGCCGTGCCGCGATAGCGAAGGTTGACAAATCGGCTTAGTCCGCCTGGAGGACCCGGGCGACCGGGCCACGGGAGACGCGCAGGGCCGGCAGGAGGGAGGCCGCAATTGCGAGTGCGGGACCGATGCCCATGCAGGCGGCGTAGAGCCAGTACGGGGCCTGCTGCCGCAGGGTCTCGGCGAGGCCGACGACCACCCCGAAGGTGAAGAGACCGCCCGCCACAAGTCCGAGGACGCTGCCCGAGAGTCCCAGCAGGAGCGCTTCGAGCACGACCTGCCTGGTCGTTTGGGCCGGCGTGGACCCAATCGCCCGCACGGTGGCCATCTCGCGGCGGCGCTGGTAGAGCCCGGTGACCACGGAGTTGACCAGCCCGAAGGCGCTGATCATGAAGGTGACCCCGGCGACGGCGCCCACGATCGCCCAGCGCTGGTTCATGGCCTGGCGGTTCTGCTCCAGCACCTCTGTCAGGTCGCGCAGGATAGCCATGCCGTAGCCGGGCTGCCGCAGAGTTTCCAGCACCGCCTCCTTGACCTGGGCTCTCTTAGCCGGGTCGTACTTGAAAAACACGATTCGATCGGGGACAGCGGGCAGGGAGCCCGGGTTCACGGCGACCATGGCACCACCGAACGGGAGGTGCTCCACGATCGCTGCCACCGGGAACTTCATAAGCTTGTCCACCAGACCTAGCTTCCGGTTCGCGTCTACGTTGATGAACCGCAGGTCGAGGACTTCCCCGATGGCAAGGCCACTCTTACGGGCCTGCTCTTCGGTGATGGTAATGCCCGGTTGGTCGAGCTTCCCCTGGATTCGCCCGAGGTCGTAAATGGACCGGAGCTTGCCCAGGTCGATGGGGGCAAGGCCGACGACCCAGTCTTCCTGTGCCAGCTTTTGGGACATGATCTCCGGGTTCTGAATCTCACCCCAGAGATCGACTCCCTGGAAGGCCACCCCGGTCACTCCGGGCACCTGCGCGAGCCGCTCGGGCAGCCCCGGCCCGATGCTGCTCCCCCGGCTGGCCTCTACCTGGGCATCGCCGGGGAACTGGCTGCGGGTGTAGGCGTCGCCGTTGCGGGACATCTCGTTGAAGACCGTCGTCACACTGGTGATCAGCATGATGCCGAGAATGAGGGTGGCCACCGTAAGGGCGCTGCGCTTGCGGTGCCGCACTACGGACCGGCTGGCGATTACCGACTCCGCCGGAAGGAGCGGGCGGAGCGGCACCGCAAGGGCGCCAACCACCGAGGGGAGGATGCGGCGGAGGCCCATCAGCATGCCGACGACAACCATGAGGCCGCCGCCTGCGCCACACAGGGCTCTGGCGCCCTCTCCCCCCTTCAGCAGCAGGCTGAAGGCCACCATGGCCGTGCCAGCGGCCATCACGTAGATACCAGCCCGGCTGCCCGCCTTCTCTTCAGCTGCCTCACGCTGAGCATCGGGGCGCATCGCAGCGAGGGGAGGAACCGAACCTGCCGACCGGGCGGGCGCCCAGGCAGCCACCACGGCCAGAGCGGCTCCGACAGCCCACTCGACAAGCAGCGGAAGCCACGTGATCACGACCGTACGCTGCTGAACCCCCAGGCTGGTCGCCGCCAGGGATGCCGTGCCGGAAGCAGCGAGGGCGCCCAGGATGACGCCTGCCGCCGAGCCGACGGCGCCAAGGAGCACGGCCTCTCGAAGCACCAGGCGCATCACCTGCTTCTGGCCGGCGCCCACGGCCCGCAGAAGAGCCAGTTCACGCGCCCGCTCCTGGACGGCAATGTTGAAGGACCCGGCGACCAGGAAGATCGAGGCGAAGAGCCCGGCGATGCCGAAGGCGATGGCCATGGGCTTGAGGCCGCCCATGTTCCGAATCACATCGTCGAGCTCCTTGCGCAGCTGAATGTCCAGGTCGGGCGAGGTCAGCCGCAACTCTTCACCGACGATGTCCTTGGTGATACCACGCTGAAGGCCGAAGACCTGGAGCGTGACCTGGCCCTTGAGATTCATCTGCTCCTGGAGCCACGGCAGCGACAGCATGATCGAGTCACTGGAGGCTTTCTGCGGCGGTAGGATGCCCACCAGGGTAACCTTCTGGGCACCGCTGCGGAAATTGAGCGTCGTAGAGTCTCCAAGCTTCAGGCCGAGGGCGTCCACCATTCGCTGCTCGGCGGCAAACTCGCCCGGTCCAGGCTGCTTGCCCTCTTTCACGGGATAGCCGTACTCACCCTTGGGGAACTCCCCCACGGCGATGTAGTTGAGGCGCATGTCGACGCCTCTGGTTTCCGGCCGGTTGGGCGAGAGGTATAGAATGCCGACCGCGTACTTCACTCCGTGGAGACGGGCCAGCCTGGCCTGCTCGTCGGACTGCATCAATCGGTCGTGGTAGCCCGCCATGATGTCGTAGGTGCCGAACCCCTGGCGAAGCTGCTCGGTAATGGAGGCCTGCAACGTGCTCCCCAGCATCGTCATCGACACGATCAACGCCACACCGAGGGCGACGCCGAAGGCGGTCAGCAGCGCCCGGAGCTTGCGGCTGCCCAGGAATCGGCCGGAGAGCCCCTCCATTCCGCCATCCAGGAGCGAGCTACGCATGGGCCGCCACCTCCTCTAGCTTGGTGCGGATCAGGTGCGCCCGTGCCTGCACCGGCCCCCGCTGCGCCTGCTCGGCCACGATCTCGCCGTCACGCAGGAAGAGGACCCGGTCGGCCCAGGCCGCCACCGCCGCATCGTGGGTGATCAGCACGATGGTTTGCCGGAGCTCATCGCAGGAGCGCCGCAGGAGGGCCATGATCTCGTTGCTGGTCTTGGAATCCAGGTTGCCGGTGGGCTCGTCGGCCAGGACCAGCGCCGGGTCGGTGACCAGGGCCCGGGCAATCGCCACCCGCTGCTGCTGACCGCCCGAGAGCTCCGCGGGGGTGTGGGTGCGCCGGTCGGACAGGCCCACCAGGCCCATGACACGCTCAACCTTGGACCTTACGTCGGCCCCCTTCTTGCCGGCCAGCAGCAGCGGCAGGGCCACGTTCTCCTCGGCGCTCAGCACGGGGACCAGGTTGAACGCCTGGAAGATGAAGCCCACCTTCTCCCGACGCATCACCGCCAGTTGCTCCTCCGACTGGCTCTTCAGGGCCACGCCGCCGATGCTCACCTCGCCGCCGCTCGGCGTGTCAAGACCACCAAGAATGGCGAGCAGGGTCGACTTGCCCGATCCGCTCGGACCCATGATCGCCACGAATTCGCCTTGCTCTACAGTGAGGTTGACGCTCATGAGGGCGCCCACCTGCGTCGCCCCGCTGCCGTATACCTTGCTCAGTTCGTTCGCTTGTACGATTGCCATGTCGTTATCGCCGTCCTTTCGCTTGAGACTTACTCTAGCAGGACGGTCTCAAAAACCTGTGCGACAATGATCAACAGAGTCTCAACTCTTAGTCCGGCCTCTGTCATCGGGCCGAAAGAACGCCTACTATTAGAGCTGAGGTGAACTTCCCGTCATGGCGACCATCCTGCTTGCCGACGACGAACCGGAAATCGTAGAGCTGCTGCGCGACTACCTGGAGGCCGAAGGGTACACCGTCATCGGCGTGCATGATGGCGACGCGGCCGTGCAGGCGGTGCAGGGGCGCGAGGTCGACTGCCTCGTGCTCGATGTGATGATGCCCGGCAAGAATGGGTTTGAGGCCTGCCGGCTGATCCGGGAGAAGAGCGACGTCCCGATTCTATTCTTGAGCGCCAAGCAGACCGACGTGGACAAGATCCGCGGGCTCGGTCTCGGCGGCGATGACTACATTGGCAAGCCCTTTAGCCCGGGCGAGGTCGTGGCAAGGGTGAAAGCGATTCTACGGCGCTACCGGCGCGACGAAGCCCCCCAGGCGGCGCCCCGCCTGCGGTTTGGCCGTATGGAGATCGATGTGAACGCAAGGCTGGTCTATGTGGGCGGAGAGCCCGTCTACCTGACCGCCAAGGAGTTCGAGCTGCTCCTTTTCATGGGCGAGAACCCCCGGCAGGTCTTCACCAGGGAGCAGCTCTTCGACCGGATCTGGGGCGACTTTGGTGACCTGCACACGGTGACGGTCCACATTGGCCGCATCCGTGAGAAGATCGAGGAGAACCCGGCGAAGCCCAAACTGATCGGGACGGTCTGGGGTGTGGGCTACCGCTTTGAAGGTGAGCGCTCATGATCAAGCGGCCCTACTCGCTGCGCACCTGGATCCTGGCGGGCATTGTCGCCCTGGTCATCGTGCCCTACCTTGCGACGATGCTCGTGGTCGTGGTGATGATCACCTTCTTCGAGCCTCCGGAGACCGAGCGCCCGCCGCTGGATTTTCGCTCCCCTGCCATGACCGAGCTGGTACGCAGTGTGGAGACGCAGCACGACCGGTGGGCAGATCCGGCCTGGCAGCAAGAGCTGGAACAAAAGCTCGCCCCCCTTCGTTTGCGGGTGAAACTGGCAGATCCGTCAGACACGGAGATTTACGAATCGCCGAAGTTGCTATTAGACCGGCGTAGGACGGACTTCCTGATTGGTTACAGGGAGACATGGACCTACTACCCCGGGGAGCTCCAGCGGTCGGTCGTGGTGTACCAGGGGACTTCGCTGGTGGGGCAGGTAAAGTGGTACGAGGGCGACAACCCCCGGACGGTTGAGAAAATGCGCTTTAACGACTTCATGGACATCTTCATGTCGTTTGCGATTGGCGTCATCATCATTCTGACGGTGTGGGGCGCCGTTCGGCTGGCATCGCGGGCGGTGCTAAGGCCCCTGGGCGCCCTCTCGGGCGCAGCCCGGCAGATCAACCAGGGCAACCTGGACTTCACGGTCCCCGCCTCCCCGGTCAAAGAGGTGAACGAGTTCGCCCAGGCGTTTGATCAGATGCGGGCGGGTCTGCGGGAGTCCGTGCAGAAGCAGGCAGAGCTGGAGCAGGAGCGCAAACTCTTCATCTCGGCGATCGCACATGACTTGCGGACCCCGCTCTCCTCGGTCCGGGGCTACCTGGAAGGCTTGCGCGACGGCGTGGCCAACACCGAGGAGAAGCGGCAGCGGTACGTCTCCGTCGCCCTGGAGAAGACCGGGACGCTGGAGCACCTGATCGAGAGCCTGTTCGCCTACACCAAGGCCGAGTATCTTGCAGGGTCGATGCAACGGGAGGAGTTGGAGCTGGGCGCCCTGCTCCGCGAGGCTGCCGAGGCCTTCCAGCCGGCCGCTCGGAGCAAGGGGATTCACCTGGAGTTCGATGAGGCGCCGGACCCCTGCAGGGTGAACGGCGACCGGCACATGCTGAGCCGGGTGGTGAGCAACCTCCTGGACAACGCCCTGCGATACACGCCCGAGGGCGGCACGGTCACGCTGGGCTGGCGCGGCGGGCTAGAGCACGTGCGGTTCTGGGTGGCCGACACCGGCCCCGGCATTCCGCCCGAGGACCTGGGGCGGGTCTTCCAGCCTTTGTACCGGGGAGACAAGGCCCGGGGCAGTCGAACGGGCGGCGCCGGACTGGGGCTGGCGATCACTACAAGATTGGTAGAAGCTCACCGCGGGAAAGTAACGGCAGAGAACAAAGATGGTACAGTAATTACAGTTACTTTACCTTTGTAAGCCACAGGCAAAACAGTGAGGCGCTCACCCCGTGAGCGCCTCACTTGTTTATAGCACTGTAGAGGATTCCAGCTTACCGACCTCCATGCCCCGCTGCAGCGCCTGCCGGTTGACCGGGATGAAGCGCTCCTTGTCCTTGCCCATCACCTTCAGCATCGACTGCAGGACCGTCTCGATCTCCACCATGGGCACCGCCCCGAGTAGGGCGCCCAGCGCCACCATGTTGGCGAACTTGGGGCTGCCGAGCTCCATGGCCAGGTCGGTGGCCGGGACCCGGATGATGGTGATGTCGGTTCGGGTGGTCGGCTTCTCGCAGAGCGAGGTGTTGACAACCAGCACGCCGCCGGGCTGCACGCTGGACTCGAACTTCTCCAGGGAGGGGAGGTTCATGACGATGCAGGCGGTCGGCTCGGTCACCAGGGGGCAGGCGACCGGGTCGTCGCTGACCACCACCGAACAGTTGGCGGTGCCGCCCCGCTGCTCGGGGCCGTAGGCCGGCACCCAGGAGACCTGGCGCCCTTCAGCGTTCCCGGCGTAAGCCAGGATCTGGCCGGCGGTCAGGACACCCTGGCCGCCGAAGCCCGCGATCAGAATCTCATGCGTTGCCACGGGCCGGCACCTCCTTGGTCAAGTCCTTAATCTCCCCGAGCGGGAAGTAGGCGACCATCTCGTCGAGCACGTAGGCGTTGGACTCGGAGGCGCCCATGCCCCAGTTGGTCGGGCAGTTGCCGAGCACCTCGACCATGGAGAAGCCCTTGCCGGCGAGCTGGGCCTCAAAGGCCTTCTTGATCGCCCGCTTGGTCTTGACAATGTTGGCCACATCCGCCACATGGGTCCGGGCGACGTAGACGGAGCCCGGGGTCTGGGCAAGGATCTCCGCCATGCGGTAGGGCATGCCGGCCTCGGGGCCGCGGCCGTTGGGCGTGGTGGCCGTGACGGCGCCCATCAGGGTGGTCGGCGACATCTGTCCGCCGGTCATCCCGTAGATGCAGTTGTTGTACATGATCGCCGTGATCTTCTCGCCGCGAGCGGCGGCGTGGATGATCTCGGAGGTGCCAATGGCCGCCATATCGCCGTCGCCCTGGTAGGTGAAGACGACCATCTCGGGGCTGGCACGCTTGACGCCCGTGGCGACGGCGGGCGCCCGGCCGTGCGGGGCCTGCACAAAGTCGGTCTCAAAGTAGTTATAGGCAAGCACTGAGCAGCCCACGGAGGCCACGCCCACCGTGCGCTCCCGGACGCCCAGCTCGTCGATGACCTCGGCGACCAGGCGGTGAACCACGCCGTGGCTGCAGCCAGGGCAGTAGTGGGTCACCACCGGGGAAAGCGCTTCGGGCTTACCGCCAAGCATCTTCATTGCGCTCCGCCTCCCAGCACCTTCAGGATTTCGGACAGGACCTCGCGCGGCGTCGGCACGACCCCGCCCATGCGGCCGTACAGGTCGACCTTGGCCCGCCCCAGGACGGCGAGGCGCACATCTTCAATCATCTGGCCGGCGGACATCTCCACGTCAAGGAAGCGGGTGACGCCGCGGTCCACCAGGTGGGCCAGGGGCGCCGCCGGGAAAGGCCAGAGGGTGATCGGCCGGAAGAGGCCGACGTTGTGTCCAAGGTTGCGGGCGGCATCGACGGCGGCACGAGCGACGCGGGCGGCGGTGCCGTAAGCGACGACCACAAGGTCGGCGTCCTGGCAGCGGTACTCCTCCCAGCGGACCTCATTGCCGGCCATCTCCTTGAACTTGGCCTGGAGCTTGAGGTTGTGGGCCTCCAGGTTCTCCGGGTTCAGCTCCAGGGAGGTGATGATCCGCTTGGCCCGGCCGGCGGCGCCGGTGAGGCCCCACTCGGCCTTGTCCATCTCGGAGCGCTGGACGGGGAAGCGAACCGGCTCCATGGTCTGCCCGAGCAGGCCGTCCGCCAGGATGGCCACCGGGTTGCGGTACTTGTCCGCCAGGTCGAAGGCGAGCACGGTCAGGTCGACCAGCTCCTGCACGGTGGCGGGAGCGACGGTGATCATGTGGTAGTCGCCGTGGCCGCCGCCCTTGACCATCTGGAAGTAGTCGCCCTGGGCGGGCTGGATGTTGCCGAGGCCAGGGCCGCCGCGCATAACGTTGACCACCACGGCTGGCAGCTGGCTGCCGATCATATAGGAGATGCCCTCCTGCTTCAGGCTGAAGCCGGGGCTGGAGGACGATGTCATGACGCGCACGCCTGCGGCGGCGGCGCCCAGCACCATGTTGACAGCCGCAACTTCACTCTCGGCCTGCAGGTAGGTGCCGTTCACTTCGGGAAGGCGCCGGGCCATGTAGGCCGGCAGCTCGCTCTGCGGGGTGATCGGGTAGCCGAAGAAGAACCGGCAGCCAGCCCGGACGGCCGCCTCGCCGAGGGCCTCGTTGCCCTTCACCATCGTCACTTGCAGCTGTTCATCGGACACGAATGCCACCTCCTAGGCGGTCTGCCAAAGCGTAAAGGCTACCTCGGGGCAAACCAGGACGCAGGCCTTACAGCCCGTGCACCGGGCCGGGTCCACGATCGCCGCCGGGCGGTAGCCCAGGGCGTTGACGTTGTTACCCATCGCGAGGACGTCCCGGGGACAGGCGGAAACACACAGTTCGCAGCCCTTGCAACGATTCTCTTCAAGGTCCAGTTTTGTCTGGCGCAAATCATTTACCCCCTTCCGTTACCTCCTGGGCACGGAGTTCCCAGGGGGGCCGCATGCGCAGGCGCAGCGGCAGAACGTGCTGCCCTTCCAGCCGGGCGGCCACCTCGGCCGTGGCTGAACTGAAGAGCACTGGGAGTCCGAGCAGACCAGCAGAGGCTTGTACTTGTGAGAGCCCCTCCAGCACATGTTCAGGCTGGGTGAGCGGGCCAACGTTGGCGTTGTTCACCATGCCGGTGAACTTGACACGGGCGATCCGTTCGAGCCACCGGGCGTATTCGGCGACCTGCTGAGGGGTGCCGGTGCCGGGGCGGTAGGGATTGACCACCATGACAGCCTGGTAGCTTCCCGGCCTGAGCATGGCAGCGATGGAGCCCACCACCCGGGCGCCCTCATCCCCGCCGATGTCGGCGACGACCGGGCCATCGTAGTGAATGAGCGACTGAACGGCCCGGGCGGTCACCACGGGCAGGTCGGAGCGGGCCAGGTCGCCCTCAGGCGCAACCACGTCCACCCCACTGGCGCCCAGTTCCTCGGCGACCTCTCGAGAGCGGTAGTACGGCGTAATGAAGTCCAGATCCAACAGCAGAGGACGCTTTGATCCTGTACATAGCGAAAGAGCAAAATGAATGGCCACCTCGGTCTTGCCAGATCCGAAATGGCCAAGGAAGAGTGTCCGTTCAGAAGGTGACATTTTCATCCCCCCTGTTACATCATAGCCGCGGCGAAGGCAAGCGCGTGCTAGCATAAGGGGGTAGTTACAATGGTCTAAATTGGCGCCCTAGACTTTTGGGGGATATCGGGTGAACGCCCGTAGAAATCTCGCGAATCCTGTCGAACGGTTAGCGGGATTCTGAACGGGCTGAACCGAACTCTACTAATGGCAATACCGTCTAAGTATCGGTATGTTTTGGTTTGGCGCCTTGGCGCCGAGAAAGGCAGGTTATCGATATGCGTTCCTCCCGTCTGGTTCGGGCGCTCTCGGTTGTGTTGGCCGTATTCGTACTAATGGGTGCCGGTTCCGTACCCGCTCTGGCTGAAACCACTGCGGCCACGACCAGTGAAAGCATCGCCAGTGTTGCTGCTGCAGCGAAGCCTTCGGTGGTCGGTATTCTGAACACCATGAAGGCAACCCGCAGCACGGACCGCGGCCGTGCGGCCGGCACCGGCTTCGTATACAAGGACGGCGTGATTATCACCAACGCCCACGTGGTCGCGGAGGCGTCGGAACTGAAGATCCTCTACTCTGACCGCACCGTCGAGACGGTCACCCCGGACAAGATCTTCCTGGATGAGACCTCCGACATCGCTGTGGTCAAGGTGACCAAGAAGGGCCTCAAGCCGTTGCCCTTCGCCGACTCGAGCAAGGTAACCGTGGGCCAGTCGGTGGTGGCCGTCGGCAACCCGCTGGGCTTCCGGCTGGGCAACTCCGTCTCTGCCGGCATCCTGTCGGGCACGGGCCGCTCCCTGGGCTCGGGCTACCCCTTCCTGCAGGTGGACGCCCCGATCAACCCCGGCAACAGCGGCGGACCGCTCTTTAACCTGCAGGGCGAAGTGATCGGCATTAACTCCGCCAAGATGGCTGAGGTTGGCGTTGAGGGCCTCGGTTTCGCCATCCCCGCCAACACCGCCAAGCAGATCGCTGAGACCCTGCTGAAGGACGGCAAGGTGGAGCGTGCGACCCTGGGCATCTCGCTGTACGAGGGCTGGGAGGCCTACTTCGGCGTGCCCGACGCCGAGGGCGTGGAGATCTGGCAGATCATCGACGACGGCCCCGCCGGCCTCACCGCCCTGCGACCGGGGGACAAGCTGATCAAGCTCGACGAGACCCCGATCTACACCGAGGACGACGTCTACAGCTTCCTGCTCACCAAGAAGCCCGGCGACCGGGTCATGGTCTCGGTGCGCCGCAGCGGCCAGGTGCTCTCCGTGCCGATCATCCTGGCGTCCCGCGATGCGATGAAGAAGGCCGCCGAGGAAGAGGGCAGCCAGGTTGGCGGCATTCTGATGAACCTGAACGCCGGCCAGATCCAGGAGGCTGCCGAATTCGGCCACGACATTTCCGACCGGATGGCCGATGTGAACTCCGACTACTTTGCGATGAGCGGCAGCAACTACGCCATCATGTACACCGAGTATCTTTACATCGCCCGCCGGGTCGCCTCAGCCTATGACTTCGGCTTCCAGCCGGGCGTGGGCTTCCAACAGCAGGTGGCCAAGGAGATCGCCGGCAAGCTGGAGTTCCAGATGGAGATCCAGGGCGACAAGGCCGAGTTTATGAAGGGCGCCACCTTCACCCTGCAGCAGGGCAGCAAGAAGGTCGCTGGCTCCACCGCCGGCACCATCTCCTACACCACCTCCACCGACGGCTCTGTCGTGATCGCCAACGCCCGGGTGCGCTTCAGCACGGCCGGTCTCTCCACCACGGAGGACCTGAGCGTCGTGGTGACCACCACCGACGGCAAGACCGTCACCTTCCGCTTCACGATCAAGGACCTCCGCTAAGAAGAGATGCAAAACGCCGCCGGGCCATCAGGCTCGGCGGCATTTTTTACTTCGTGGGTTCGTAGTCAAACTGATAGCGCAGAATCCCCGCCGCTCCGGAGGGGGCGATGTAGCTGAAGGAGAGATCGTTGAAGCCTGGCTGAAGGGGGATTTCCCAATAGGCCTGCTCGGTGACCGGAACCCATAGGTCTTCGAGCCCGGCATGGCCGAATACTGTAGCGGATTCGCCCCCGACGCGGAACTTCCAGCGGCCATCTTTAATCTGCAGCGGTCCCAGTTCAATGCGCCACACCCGAGGGTTCAGGTTAAGGGTCAGACCGTTGGGCAGTGTGATCTGGAACTTGATCTCGTTGCTGCCCATGGCCAGGTCCCTGGTCAGGGTGAAGCGACCTTCGGCATCGGTGGTCACAGGCTTGCCGTCGATCCTCAGCTTCCAGTCCTTGGCCAGCCTGGCGGGCAGACTGAGCCGCTCCAGGTTGGTTTTGGCGGGAAGCTCTACCTCCACCGGCCTGAGCACGGAATAAAGGTGGTAGTACGGGGGCGCCCCGGGCGGCTCGAACCGAATCCAGTAATAGTTCCAGCCAAGCTGCGGTCGGAAGAGCCAGCGTACCAGACCGTTGCTGTCAGGGTAGATGCCGTTCTTGGCCCCCGGTCGCTTGACGAGCGTCTCTTGTGGGGCCTTCACAGGGATGCCCACCAGGGGCTGAGCGGTCAGCCATGGCACGGCTGAGGTGTACTTCACACGTTCACTCGCCACGCTCTGGTTGCCGGCTGCGTCTATTGCAACCACGGTCACCGTCACTGGAAACTGTATAGCCTGAACCTGGGTGGCGAACTCGCCCTTTTCGTCCAAGGTTACTTGCTTGCCGTTGACCAGGACCGTGGCTCCTGGCTCCGACTGACCGACCACGTCCACCCACTCCACGTTGACGACCCGGGGAATATAGACATCCAGCTTGGGTGGTTCCTGATCCACCGCACCCGCCGCCTGGCGAGGAAGGAACAGAAAGGCCGCTGCCGCAACCAGCAGAAGCGCCAACAACTTTCGAGGGTTAGCCATGGTGGGGCTCCTTCCAAATGGGTTAAGGCAACGTGATGGTGATGCTGCGTGTGGCGCCATCCCACTTCACCTGGGCGCCCAGGTTCTCGCTGATGAACCGCAGCGGGACCATGGTGCGATCGGAGACCAGGAGCGCGGGGGCGATCATGGGAACAACGTTGCCATTCACCTTGGCCTCGTAACTGTCCAGCGTGACCGAGAGCCTCTTGCTGCCCAGCTCGAAGAGGGCGGACCGGGTTGCTCCGTCCCAGGTGAGCTTGGCGCCCAGGGCGTCAGCCAGGGGACGCAAGGGAACGTAGGTGTTCCCGTCGATCAGTTTGGGCGGAACCGTCAACGTCTGCTCCTCGCTATTGACGAACATGGTCGGATGCTCCAACTGCATTTTTACAACTCGGCCGGGATTGTAGGTAAACTCATAATAAAGCAGGCCAATGCTAGAATTCGTTCGCATGAAGTCGATGGAGACACGGTTCAGACCAGGGACAACCTTGATCGGCCAACCGATGCGCCCTTCCGGCCCCATCACCACCTGCGGTACCTCAGGATGTCCCCGCAGGGAGTACCTGTACCCCGGGGGATCCACCAGGGTGAACATCCACATTCCGTCCTGAAAGCCAGTGGCCACGGACCAACTCGTCCGGTTGATCCGCACCGAGTAGTTGTACGAAGCGCCCTCCGGAGAGAAGAGAATAACCTGGAAGTCGTTGTCCCCGATTTTCAGCTCCGTGGTGAAGGTGAACCGACCTTCGGCGTCCGCAGTGACACTTTCGTTGTTGATCGTCATACGCCAGCCCTGGAAAAGCTGCCCCGGGAGGGTGATTCGGGACAGATTGGTCTGAGCGGGGAACTCAATGTCCACGGGACGATGCCATTGATAGAAGTGGTAATAGGGCGCCCCGGTGGCCGGCTCAAACTTGAGCCAAAGGTCCTTCCAGCCCAGATCCAGGTGCTCGATCCACCGGAACTGCTCATCTTGCTCAACGATGATGACCGGCGCATCGGGATCGGTGGCGTTCGTGATCTTGGTGCCCGCCTTGGCAGAGCCCACTGCGGCCACGTATGGCACCCAGGTCTGGTACTGGGGCGCCGTCTTGACCACGGTGATGCTCTTCTCAACCACCGTTTGATTGCCGGCGGAGTCTGTAACCACCTGTTTCACGGTGGGCTCCAAGTCGAGAGAGACCCAGGTGGAGAAGTAGCCGCCCGCATCTGCCGGGACGGCCTTCCCGTTCACCTCCACCCGGGCGCCGACCTCCGTCCGACCGGTGACCTTGAAGTACCGCTGGTTGGTCACATCCGGCAGCAGCTGGACGATCCGAGGGGCCTGGGTGTCCAGTTCGGTGGAGCCCGACCACGTGAACACCTTCCCCTCTGGGGTGTTGGCTGTAACCGTTACGCCGTTAACCCCTTCAGACGTCAAGTCCAGTTGGGCCTGGAAGAGCCCCGCAGCATCGGCCTTGGTTTTGAAGGGGCCTACCGCGACGTCGGAACCGGGCACGGTCTGCCCGCGCACGGTGATCGTTCGCACCCGGGTGAGCTCCGGGATGTCCACCGTAAGGCCGGGGTCCGTGGCTGCGTGCAAAGGGAGTGGCATGAGGATTGCAAAGAGGAGTGCCAGGACGAATGAGCGGAGTCGCGACAAGTAGCCCACTCCTTAGTATGTACTAAGTTTTAGCATACTGAACTTTATGTTCTGTTTACAATAGAACTAAAGCCACAAAAAATAGGCCGGGGAACCTCTCCCCGGCCTGTGCCGTCGTCAATCCTCTTCGTGCATCTCAGCGTCGTCCTCCACGTCGGGCGGGTCGCTGAGGCGCGGAATCTCCTCAACCGGGATCATGACCTGAATCACTTCGCCCTGGCGCAGCACGGTGAGGGGCACCCGCTCGCCGTGGCGATGCGTGGCGAGGGTTTTGCGGATCTGCCCGGCGTGGGAGATGGGGCTCCGGCCGTCCACGGCGAGGACCAGATCCATTTCCTTCAGGCCGGCGCGGTCGCCGGGGCCGCCCTTGGCCACGTACTGCACCATAACCCCCCGGTCAGCCGGGAGCGAGAACAGGTCGACCCAGATGCGGTCGATGACGTCCACCTCGCCGGAGAAGCCCAGGTAGGGGTGCACGGCGTAGCCATGGTCGATGATTTGGCTGGCGACGCGGGCTGCCACGGAGGACTGGAGCGCCAGGGACATGCCGCCCTGCCAGGCAATGCCGTTGATGCCCACCACGCGGCCCTCCAGGTCGGCCAGCGGGCCGCCGATGTTGCCGGGGTGAATCTGCGCATTGGTGATGATCAGCCCGTCCACCGGGTAGTTGCCGGCCTTCCGGGTCTGCGGCGGCCGGTAGACGGTTCGGTCGCTGGCGCTGACGACGCCGGTGGTCATGCTGTGTTCGTAGCCGTTGGCGTACCCGACGGTGAAGACCATGAGCCCGACGGGCGATGTGCCCTCCGGCGCAAAGGTGGGCGGATCAAAGGAGAGCCGCTCGTCCAGCCGGAGGATGGACAGGAAATAGAGCGGGTCAATGCCGACGCACTTGGCGGGGCGCCGCTTGCCGTCAAACGTTTTTACCGAGACCTGGTCGTCCATGGCAACGACCTGCGCACTTGTGATCACGTGGTAATGGTCCAGGACCACGCCAGTACCGAGAGCGACCTGGCCCGTTTTCGGGGTACGGGCATCCACGTGCACCACCGCAGGACGAATCTTGTCGAGCGCTGAAACGAGGGCTGTAGACCAGGGGTCCACGCGTGTCACCTCCCGCGTCATTCGAAACATATTCTAGCACTGTTTTGTCGAACAGCAAGTGACCCGCGGTGCTGTCACCGCGGGCCGACTTCCATAATAGCTCAGGGGATTTTTACGTCGAGCCGGGCGTTGTCCACCACGTGGTCGCCGTCGCTGACCGTGGCCTTGAGCCGGTAGTGGCCGGCCCGGATGTTCGGCAGCGGGATTTCGACCGAGACCTCGCGTGTTTTTCGGCTGAGCAACAGCTCGGTGCCGCCGACCTGGCGCCCGTCGTGAGCAGAAACCGTAAAGACGATGATGACGGGGCCCCGGGCGCCGTCCGACAGCCGGACGCGGACCGAGAGCGAGCGGTCGGACGCCACGGAGGCATCCAGCGCCGAGATGTGCAACTGGTCGCTGGCCACGAGGCGTGCGCCGTCTGCGGTTCCGTCAGCAACCGTGACGGAGTTCCAAGCGCCGGGCTGCACGGAAGCGGCGTTCCACTCACCGGCGGGGTTTCGCTGCAGCGGCGCCCCCTCCAGACTGGCCCCTGTCCAGTTCTGGCCTTGGGCCGGCTGCAGCACAACGTGCTTATCGGCCCACGGAGCCGGTACGAAGACCGTGACGCGGCCCTCGGCCGCATTGCGGGTCTGCCAACGGCTGTCGAGCCGGATTTGCTCGCGCATCGGGTATTCGATTGTCGGTCACCCCTGTCGTCCGTTACTTATCTAGTAGGATAAAGGCTACACAAGGTTCGACAAGGAACGACAGATCCCTGCTTTTCGACTTGAGAGACTACCAGGGCTTCGGCGCCTGGAAGACCAGCGCTACCACCGGCTCCTGCGACTGGTTGGAGATGGCGTGCTCAACGCCAGGGCGGGCCAGGGCAGCCTCGCCGGGGCCCAGCTCCCGCACGTCCGTGCCGATCTGCACGGTCGCCCGCCCTTCCATGACGACGTAGTACTTGTCGTTGCCCTTGTGGGCGTGGAGTTTCTGGCTTTGCCCCGGCATGAGGCAGTAAACGTCGAGGGCGGAAAGCTCAGTCTCAAACAGGCTGGCCTTTTGGTACTTCTCGGCGGAGAAGCGCTTGGCTGCCGCGATGCTTTGAAAGTCCAACGGAGTTCACCTCGGCTCTATTCTAGCAGTCACGAGGGGCGGCGACGAGTCCGCCAGATGACCACCAGGGCGATCATGAGCAAAAGGTAGGCGCCCAGGGTGACCTCCACCCGCCATTGCCCGCCCCCGCTGCCCACCGCGGCGGGCAAGGTGCCCACAAACTCCAGGTAGGCTGTGGTGACCAGGCCGACCGTGGCACCCAGGACCGCCGCCAGTTCACTGCCAGTGGCGACCAGGCCACCAGCTGCCAGTATGACCAGACCCAGCCAGGCTAGCAGGGCGAAGGCATCGCCCGCACCGCGCCGAAGCATGACGAAGAGCCCGGTCATCGCCAGGAAGAACATGATGGCGTAGGTCCCCTTAAAGAGTTGCAGTCGCATTCCCCCGCCCCCATTTTTCTACACTTCGATCTGCTGGTAGAGATTTGGTAGAAATGGGGAAACTCCTGCTACAGACGTTCGACAATTGTAGCGATGCCCTGCCCTACGCCGATGCACATCGTGGCGAGGCCGTACCGGGTCTCGCGCCGCTTCATTTCATGGACGAGGGTGGTCAGAATGCGGGCGCCGGAGCAGCCCAGGGGGTGGCCCAGGGCAATGGCGCCGCCGTTGACGTTGACCCGGTCCGAATCGAGGCCCAGGTCGCGGATGCAGGCCAGCGACTGAGCAGCAAATGCCTCATTCAACTCCACCAGACCGATGTCGTCCACGCTTAGCCCCGCCCGAAGCAGGGCTTTGCGGGTGGCTGGCACCGGGCCTACGCCCATGCAGGCGGGGTCCACCCCGGCGACCGCCATCGCCCTGATGCGGGCCAGGGGCTTGAGGCCGAGCTGCGCCGCCTTGTCGGCGGACATGATCAGCAGGGCGGAGGCGCCGTCGTTGATGCCGGAGGAGTTGCCTGCGGTGACCGTGCCACCCTTCTTGAAGGCCGGCGGGAGCTTGGCGAGCTTCTCCAGGGTCACGTCGGGGCGGGGATGCTCGTCGGTGTCGACGATGACCGGGTCGCCCTTCCGCTGCGGGATGGCTACCGGGACGATCTCATCTTTGAAGCGCCCGGCAGCGATGGCGGCGCAGGCCTTCTGCTGGCTGGACTGCCCGAAGGCGTCCTGCTCCTCCCGGGTGATCTGCCAGCGCTCGGCGACGTTCTCGGCGGTCTCGCCCATGCTGTATGGGTAGTACAGGTCGGCCAGCCTCGGGTTCGTGAAGCGCCAGCCGATGGTCGTGTCGTAGCTCTCCAGCTTGCGGTCCCAGGCCTCGCTGTGCTTCGCCATGACGAACGGCGCCCGGGTCATCGACTCCGAGCCACCGGCAATGTAAACCTCGCCGTCGCCCGCCATGACGGCCCGGGCCGCCTGGTTGACGGCCTCCAGGCCCGACCCGCACAGCCGGTTGACCGTGGTGCCGCCAACGGTGATCGGCAGGCCCGCCAGCAGCAGCGCCATGCGGGCGACGTTGCGGTTATCCTCGCCGGCCTGGTTGGCCGCCCCGAAGATCACATCTTCAATGGCCGCCGAATCGACGCCCGGGTTGCGCTCCATCAGCGCCTTGATCACCACGGCGGCCAAATCGTCCGGCCGGACATCCTTCAGCACACCGCCGTACCGGCCAATGGGCGTCCGTACGGCATCCACAATGACTGCCTCGCGCATCAAAAACCCCCCCAATTATCATAAGCAACAATAGTTTAACACGAAACTGTATTGGCGTGTGTGTGGAGGAATCCCCGGCGGTTAGCACGAATTCCGAATCGGATAAATCTGCCAGATAACATGTCGGTCCAGGAGGCGCAGCCATGATCGAGATCAGCGGCGTATCAAAAAGCTACGGCGGCGGCACCAAAAAGGCGGTCGACAACCTCAGCCTGACCGTAAAACCTGGGGAGATCTTTGGCTTTCTTGGACCCAACGGCGCGGGGAAAACGACCACCATTAAGATGACGGTCGGCCTGCTGCGGCCTGATTCCGGCACCATTCGCATCAACGGGTACGACATTGTGGCCCAGCCCCTGGAGGCCAAGCGGCAGATTGCCTTCGTACCCGATACCCCGGAAATCTATGACAAGCTGACCGGGCTGGAGTACCTGAACTTTATCGGCGATATTTACGGGGTGCCGGCAGCGGACCGCCACGCCCGCATCGACCGGTTTGCCACCACCTTCGAGCTGACCGGCGCCCTCAGCGACCGGATCAGCGGCTACTCCCACGGCATGCAGCAGAAGCTGGCCGTCATGGCCGCCCTGCTTCACAACCCGCCGGTGTGGATCCTCGACGAGCCCATGGTCGGCCTCGACCCCCGGTCGGCCCACCTGCTGAAGGAGCTGATGGTCGAGCATACCCGCAGGGGCAACACGCTGATTTTCTCCACGCACATGCTGGAGGTGGCGGAGAAGCTATGCGACCGGGTGGCGATCATTCAGAAGGGGCGGATCATCGCCTGCGGCACCATGGATGAGCTCCGGCAGCGCCAGGGCGGCGAGTCGCTGGAGCAGATCTTCCTGGAGCTGACCGAGTCATGACGAGCAACCTGCGGGCACTCCTGCGAATTCAGCGGATCCAGGCCTGGCGGGGGCTCCTGGACAACCTGTCGGGCGGCAAGTCGAAGTGGCGGTTGCTGCTGCTCCCCCTGCTGGCCCTGGCATTCGCACCGATTCTGGTGGGCGTCGTTGTGTTTTACGTGGGGGTCTTCTACGGTCTGAAGGCGATGGGGCAGGGCCACCTGACCCTGGTGGTCGCTCTCACGGCCGGCCAGTTGGCCTGCCTGACCTTCGGCGTCTTTTACGTGATCTCGGCTTTTTACTACAGCAAGGATCTGTCGGTCCTGGTGCCGCTGCCGATTCGGCCCTTTGAGATCGTGCTGGCGAAGTTCATTTCCATCCTCGCCGGCGAGTATCTGACCATGGCGCCCCTGGTGGCGCCGGCGCTGATCGTGTACGGTGTGCTGGGTCATGTGCACGCACTGTACTGGCCCATGGCTGTGGTGATCTTCCTGGTGCTGCCGATCTTCCCCCTGGTGCTGGCGGCCCTGTTCAGCATGCTGCTGATGCGCCTGACCAACCTCAAGCGCAACCGGGACATCTGGCGGGTGGTGGGCGCCCTCTTCGCCATCCTCATGGGCATTGGCTTCCAGTTCTTCGCCCGGATGGGCCCGGGGCGGGGGAATGCCCCGACGGCGGAGTCGATTCAGCGGCTGCTCTCGGAAAACCAGACGATCCTGAGCCGCTTGGAGCGGTTCGTCCCCACCTCGGTGTGGGCCACCGGCGCGCTCCGGGAGGATGCGACCGGGCTCGGACTGGTCCCGTTCCTGGTCTTGCTGGTCGTGGCGGCCGCTGTGCTCTGGCTGATGCTGTGGGCGGCTGAGAAACTCTTCTTCGGCGGCTGGATGGGCGGCGAGGAGAGCCGCTCCTCCGGCAAGGTGCTGAGCCGGGCTGAACTCGCCCGGGAGACCGGCCGGGTGGAGACGCCGCTGAAGGCGCTTCTCCTGCGGGAGATTCGGCTGCTGAACCGCACCCCCTCGTTCCTGATGGCCGGGCTGATGCCCTTGGTGCTCATGCCGATCATGGTTGCGATTCCCTACATTCAGGGTGAGCGCCAGTTTTCAGAGATGCTGCCCAAGCTGTCGCGGTTCGGAGGCTCACCCGGCGTCGTGATTGCAGGGCTGGGCGTGATCCTGTTCATGACCACGATCTCGAACCTGGCGCCCACGGCGGTGAGCCGGGAAGGCCGGTTCTTCTGGATCAGTCGGTCCCTGCCGGTGGCGCCCAGCGTGCAGGTTCACGCCAAGATGCTACACACGATGATGTTTGCCCTGCTCAACATTGTCGTGGCGCTCGGCGGCCTGACCTATCTCAAGTTGCTGACGCCACTGACCGGGCTGTACCTCGTGGTCGGGGGCCTCGCAGTAAGCGTCACCGCTGCCTACACCGGCCTGCTGATCGACGTGATGAAGCCAAACCTGAAGTGGACCGACCCGCAGCGGGCGATGAAGGGGAACGCCAACGGCCTGCTGTCTGTCGTCGGTATGGTGGTGCTGCTGGGGGTTGGCGCCGTGATTTCGATGGTCGCCTTCCTGCTGCCCCGGTCGGTGACGCTGCCGGCGGTAATCCTGGCCTTCGCCCTGCTGGCAGCCGGCCTGGGCAAGGCGGCCGGGGCGTTGGCGAACCGGCGGTACCTGGAGTACGAAGACTAGTTACGGCGAACGGCCGGAGCGGGTTGCTCCGGCCGTTTTTCAATGCTGGGATCCGTGGAATTTCAGCCCCGCCCAGACCAGCTCCTTCAGATACGGGCACGGGCGGTACCGGGGATCCCCGGTGTACTCGAACAGGTTGGTCAGCGTCCGGAGAATGACGTTGGGCCCGATCTCGTCGGCCCACTCCAGGGGGCCCTTGGGGTAGTTGACGCCCAGCTTCATGGCCGTGTCGATGTCGGCGGGGGTGGCAACGCCCTCCATGAGGGCGTAGGCCGCCTCGTTGACCAGGCAGGCGATGATGCGCAGGGCGACCAGGCCCGGCTGGCTCTGGACCACCTCCACGTCGCGGCCCAGCGAGCGCAGGAACTGCACGGCCAGCTGCCAGGCGGACGGGTCGCAGCCCAGGGGGACTGCCACCTCCACCAGCTGGCGCTGGGCCACTGACGGCACGCCACCGTACCCGACGATGCGGCCCTCCGGTGCGTTCGTACGCATGAATCCGACGCTCTCCCAGGAGGCCTCCTGCAGAACCAGGGCGCCCTCCTTGTAGGGCAAGTCATCCATCTCGTGCGGGTTGCCCCAGATCACCACGTCGGCCTGGGAGGCGTCCTCGGTGATCGTGTAGCCTGCGGTGGTCACCAGTTCGGCCAGGGCGGCGTCGTCCAGGATCCAGACCTTCTGCACGCCCTCGGGACGGGGGCCGGGGTTCCCGAAAAACTCGGCGCCCTGCGGGCCGCCCACGATCTGATCCCCGTCGTAGCGGTACCAGCCCTGGCCCGTCTTGCGGCCGAGCAGGTTGGCCTTCACCCGCTGCGCCTGCAGGGGGTGCGGCCGGAACCGAGGCTCGAAGAAGAACTGCTCAAAGACCGACTTGTTGACGGCAAAGTTGATATCCATGCCGACCAGGTCCATCAGCTCGAAGGGGCCCATGCGGAAGCCGGCGCCCAGCTTGGCCACCCGGTCCACCTGGGCAATGCCCGCCACGTTGTCGCCGACCAGCCGCAGCGCCTCGCCGGGGAACGGCCGGGCGATCCGGTTGACGATGAAGCCCGGGGTATCCTTGGCCTGGACCGGGGTCTTCCCGAGCCGAACAGCCAGCTCAGTGGTTTGTGCCGCCGCCTCCTGCGAGGTGCGGGCGCCCTTCACCACCTCCACCAGCTTCATCAGCGGGACCGGGTTGAAGAAATGCATGCCGACCACCAGCTCCTGGCGCCGGGTGAGGGCGCCAATCTCGGTCACCGAGAGCGAGGAGGTGTTGGTCGCCAGCACCACCTCGGGCCGGCAGATGCGGTCCAGCTGCTCAAAGATCTGCCGCTTCAGCTCCAGGACCTCAGGCGCCGCCTCCACCACGAAGTCGACGTCCTCAAAGGCCTCCAGGCTCGATGTCGTGCTGATCCGCCCCATGGTGGCGTCACGCTCATCTGCCGAGAGCTTGCCGCGCTGCACGTGCTTCTCCAGCCCGGAGCGAATGCGGGAGAGTCCGGCCTGCAAGGGCTGCTCGCCAATGTCGTACATGCGGACCAGGAACCCCGACTGAGCCGCTACCTGAGCGACGCCGGCACCCATGGTGCCGGCGCCGACAATACCCAAACGCAAGTTTCCTACCTCCCGATGAACTTGGGCTCCCGCTTCTCGATGAAGGCGGTAATAGCCTCCTTGGCGTCCTCGGTTTTGCCCGCGGCCTCCTGCCCGAATGCTTCCAGCTCCAGGATCTCCTCCAGGCTCTGCTCCAGGCCCCGGGTGAACTGCCGCTTGATCCAGCCCATGGAGCGAGGCCCCTTGGCCAGCCGGGCCGCCCACTCACCGACCACCCGGGAGAGCTCCTCTTCGGGAACCACCCGGTTGCACAGGCCCAGCTCACAGGCCTGGGCGGCGCTCACCTTGTCGCCGAAGAGCGCCAGCTCCATCGCCTTGTGGTAGCCGATCAGCCGGGGGAGCATATAGGAGGCGCCGGAGTCGGGTACGAGGCCGACCTTGACGAATGCCTGCACGAAGGATGCCTTCTCCGACATGACGACCAGGTCGCAGGCCAGGGCCAGGCTACAGCCGGCGCCCGCCGCCACACCGTTGACGGCCGCGATAACGGGTTTCTCCAGGGTGCGAATCTTCATGACCCACGTGTTATAGAACTTGCGGACGATCTCGCTGATCGGGCCCTTGCCGATCGCGGCCAGGTCCTGACCGGCGCAGAAGCCCCGACCCTCGCCGGTGATGACGATGCAGCGGACCGCCTCGTCCTTCTCGGCCTTCTTCAGGGCGTCGATGAACTCTTTATGCATCTGCTCATGAAAGCTGTTCAGCTTATCCGGCCGGTTCAGCGTAATGCTACAGATGCCGCCGCCCACCTCGTATTTGATGCTCTCGTAGTCCATGGCCGCTACCTCCCCTTCCACTCCGGGCGCCGCTTCTCGACGAACGCCTTCATGCCTTCCTTCTGGTCCTCGCTGGCGAAGGTCATGTTGAACAGGTTGCGCTCCAGGTGAACGCCGTTTTGCAGCGACCCCTCAAAGCTGGCCAGGATCGCTTCCTTGGCCAGGCGCAGGGCGACCGGGGACTTCGAGGCGATCTCCTTGGCGAGCTTCTGCGCCTCGCTCAGGTAGGCCTCCACGGGGACCACCCGGCTGCAGAGGCCGGCCGTCTTCGCCTCCTGGGCTGTCAGCATGCGGCCGGAGAGCACCATCTCCATGGCGAGGGATTTGCCCACGGCCCGGGTGAGCCGCTGCGTACCGCCGGCGCCCGGGATTGCGCCGATGTTGATCTCGGGCTGGCCGAAGCGGGCCGTCTCCGAGGCGACGATGATGTCGCAGATCATGGCCAGCTCGCAGCCCCCGCCGAGCGCAAAGCCGCTGACCGCAGCGATGATGGGCTTGCGGAAGCGGTAGACCGCATCCCAAAGTTCGATATAGTCCTTGGTGTACATGCCGATGGCGCTCTCGTCGGCCATCTCCTTGATATCGGCGCCGGCGGCGAAGGCCGCCTCGTTGCCGTGCAGCAGGACACACCGAACGTCGGCGTCCGCCTCGAAGGTGCGCAGGGCGTCGGTGATCTCGGTCATGACCTGGATGTTCAGGGCGTTCATCGCCTGCGGACGGTTGATTTGGATCCGACCGACGGCACCCTCTTTGAAGACCAGGATCTGCTCGTAACTCACGGTACGCTCCTCCTTCGTGGCGCCTACAGGACTTCGGCGTAGTACATCGTAAAGAGACCCTTGGCGAACGAGCGCAGCTGCTTGCCGGCCTCGCCCATCTCCGGCGAGTGAATCGCCGCGTCCAGAGCCTTCTTGTCATCAAAGTAGAGTTCGGCAATCTGGAAGTAGTCGGGCTGGCCCCAGGGCGCCTCGGTGAACCGGCTGACCTCCGCCTTGCGCAGTCCCGGCACCCGGGCGATCAGGGCGAGGTGCTCCTTGTAGCGGGCGTCAAACTCATCCAGCGGGATCTCGGGCTTGCGATACAATACGACCAACTTGAACATCATGATATCCTCCCTAAGGCGATTAGTGAGTCGGCTCGAATACCGCATCCATAAACCGGCGGGCGGCCGGGTCGAGCCAGGCGTAGTACGCCTGGAAGAGCTCCCGGGCGTCCATGCCCCGCCACCCCTCGGGCAGAAGCTCGCGCGGTAGTCCAGGGTCCACGAAGAGGAACTTGCGGTAGTCGTGAACCAGCTCGATGCGCTCCACGAAGCACTGGTCATCGGAGATGGAGCGCCCGGCGCGGTGCGCCTCCATGCGGGGCGCCCACCGCTGGATGAACCGGTCGTAGCTGGCCTGGATCGCCTCGAGATCCCAGCAGCGGCGGACCAGATCCTGAGCGGCGCCCGGGCCGGCGTGGCGGGATACGAAGGTAGCCACATAGGGCTCAATGCCGTACCGGCCGATCAGTTCGGCCAGCGCATCCTCCAGTGGGTTCGGGGAGATCCAGGTACCGGGCGCCAGGTGAGCAAAGCCGGTCCACAGGAGCTCCCGCCGCAGCTCGTCGCGCTTGGAGCGCTCGGCTTCCGGAATCGAGTAAGCTAGAACGCGCCACTGACCGTCCCATGGCAGGTCCACCGGGTTGTAGACACGCCGGCAGGCCTCCACGATGCGGCGCTGCCCCCGCGGCGACAGCCTGTAGCAGCTGCGTGCCGCCACCCGCCTGACCTCCAGCCAACCCTCGCGCCGCATGCGGGAAAGGGCCTGGCGCAGGGCTGCATCGCTGACGCCGAACTGAGCCAGGTAGGCCGCCAGCGTGCTGGTCCAGACCTCGCCGCCGACATGCTGTATGTAGTCGCCCCACAGGTCAAAGAGCAGAGACCGGGCCCGCACGAAATCACCGCCTGAATGTTCGCGTGACGGAATTTTGGAGCGCGTGTCACGATCGTCATTCTTCGATCTTGCACAGGCAATGTCCTTTCGGCCCGAGCGCGCGAGAAGGCCCCCTGGCGTACAGGATACGCCGGGGGGCCTGAGGTTACGTCTTAACCCGGTTAGATGCCGGAGGGCGAGATTTCGTAGCGGCAGCAGGTACCACCCTTGGCGATGCACTCCACCCGGCGGACGCCGTCGGTGCCGAGCACGGACTTGAAGAACTCCAGCTCGTGGTGGCAGGCGTGCATATACTTGCGGGAGATCTGGTGGACCGGGCAGTTGAACTCCTTGAGCACCAGGTTCTCACCCTCGCCCTTCTCGTAGGAGGCGAGGTAGCCGTTGGCCATTTGAATGTCGGCCAGGCGGGCGACCCGCTCCTCCAGCGACTCGCCTTCACGGACATCGGCGCCGTACTTCTCGACCATGCCCTGGCCGCGGCTGGCAAAGAACCGCTCAACCAGATCATCGCCGGCCTGCTCCATGAACTCCAGCACCTCGAGGGTGAGGGTGCCGTACTTCTTCGGGAAGAGCTCGTCGGCCGTTTCGGTCAGCGAATAGACCCGGGTCGGCCGACCCATGGGCAGGCGCTCCTGCACGGAGGTAACCAGACCATCGCGCTCCAGGGAGGTCAGATGACGACGCACGGCGACATGGGTGATCCCAAGACGGTCCCCCAACTCACCAACGGTCAGCGGTCCCTGGGTGCGCAGGATGTTGACAATTTCGCGGCGGGTAGAGGTATCTTCCTGGTTCGGCATGGCGCTGGCGTTCATTTCCGCTTCACACTCCTGTGTTCCCTGTTCGTTGCACACAGTGTAGCATAGAATTTGCGTTGCGGATACTTATTAAACCCCTTAGTCTACAATATATGAGGACTTGGTGCTATCGTCGCCTATCCGAAAGTGCTAGGAAAGTTCAGTGTTCGTCTCCGTATTCAAGCGGGTTGCTGGGCAACCTCTGGACACGGCGCTTGGGGTATACTATGTTGGATATGGTGTTTCGCTTTATCCACCCGTCGGAGGTGAACTCACATTATGTTTATGTGCGGACAGTGCCAGGAGCAGTATGAAGATACGAGCCTGGCCTATACGCTGATCCTCGAAAGCCGCCTCGCCCACCCCGCGGCCGACATGTATGTGCTGAAGTTCTGCTCCAAGGCTCATGTGCAGGAATACCTGGAGCGTATCAACAACCAGAAGCAGAAGTACGTACTGACCAAAAAGGGCAAGGGTGGCGACAAGGCCTTCGAGGCTGCCGCCCCGCTCGAACTGCTGCTGCTGGTCGGCAGCTCCAAGGGCTAATGACGAAAAACCCCGGCAACGCCGGGGTTTTTTTGCAGGGATTTATTTCGGATGCAAGAATCTTCCTTGTGTTAAGCAACCGGGGAGGACGACAGCTATGCCATGGGTTTTGGGTCTTGATGGCGGCGGAACGAAGACCGTCGCACTGGTGGCCAACGAAAAAGGGCGCGTGCTCGGCCGCGGCGAAGCCGGTCCCGCGAACTACCACACAGCCGGTCTGGGGCCGGCCTCCGAGGCCATTCGCAAGGCCGTACGCACCGCAATCGACGACGCCGGTCTGGTCAACTCGGCGCTGGACGCTGCCTTTTTCGCACTAGCCGGGGTGGATCGACCCAACGACCGCCAGGTGATGGCCGGAATCATTGCCGGCCTGAGCCTGACCTGCCCCGTGCATTTGGACCACGACGCGAGCGCCGCGCTCGCCGGGGCGACGGGCGGCAAGCCCGGCGTCGTCGTGATCGCTGGCACAGGATCGATCTCCTTCGGTGAGGACGGATCGGGCGCCCGAGTGCGTGCTGGCGGCTACGGTCCCATCCTTGGCGATGAGGGCAGCGGGTACGACATCGGCCGGAAGGCGCTGATTGCGGCCCTTCGCTCGGAGGACAACCGGAGCCCCGCCACCGTTCTGGCCCAACGGATCAAGCAGCGCTTCATGCTCGACAAACTCCCCGACCTGATCAACCTGGTTTACGGGAATCCGGCGCCCCTGCAGCGGCCCCAGATTGCCGCCCTGGCGCCCATGGTTGTCGAGGCTGCCCAGGAGGGCGATGCGATCTCCCGGGAGATTCTGCGGGTGGCCGGCCGAGAGTTGGGCTTGCTGGCCGCCGCGGTGCTGCAGCAACTCAAGTGGGAACGGAACTTTGCCGTGCCGGTCTCCGGCGTGGGCGGCGTCTTTGCCGCCGGCAACATGCTGGGATTGCCGATGCAGCAGGTGATCAAGAGCGCTTGCCCGCAGGCCGAGATCATGACGCCCAAGCATACCCCGACCTACGGCGCCGTGCTGCTGGCGCTCAAGAGCCTCGGGATTCACCTTGAGGAGGCCCCGGGGGATCGTCGTTAGGAAGTGAAGCGGGCCGTCCGGGAAAACTCCAGGCGGCCCGCTTTTTCATGGACTAGGGCCGGCCCGTGTCCGATCCCTGGGACGGATGCTGTGGCGAGAAGGTTGTGGTGCCGGCTGGCACCGCCCGGGCAAAAAGCTGCTCCAGTTCGGCCCGGTGCTGGTCGATGGCACCGCCGCCTGCGGCCACAGCCCCGGCGATTTCATTCAGCCGTCTGGCATCGGCGGCGCGGTAGGTGAAGCGAATCTCGCGGAGGCTGGGGTAGTCTGCCCGGATGCGGTCTGCGACCCGGTTCATGACGTCGAACGGGGTGGAGCCATAGCTGCTGGGCGAAGCCGATGGGGTGCCGCCCTGGGTAGCCAAACCACCGCGCCCGTCCGGGGCAGCCTGGGTGTAGTTCGGGCTGCCTCCCGGGGTCGAGCCGCCGGGGTTGATCGCTCCGCCCGGCATGGCCGGGCTCGCCCCGGTGCTGCCGCCGGGACCCTGAACGTAGGCAGGCCCCCGGCTGACCGTGCCGTCACCGGCGTCGGTGGCATCACCGGAAAGCTCTGCATTGTAACTGCCGCCCTCAGCACCAGCGTTCTCAAGCTGAAGCGCCACCAGGGCTGTATCGCCCAGCACCACGGCGGCGGTGCGGCCAGCTCCGCTGACCGACGCGGCCAGGTTTGCCACCGCCCCATGGGTGGGCGCCGCCTCGGGGCGGGGCGCCGGGCGCCCTGCGCAGCCCGTGAGCGGGCCAAATAGCACCAATCCAAGCGCAGCCGTGACGGCCACATTGCGCAGTGTGCGAATCAAGCCGCTGCAACCTCCTTTTGAACCCAGAGGTCTCTTTCGGCTAGTGTTCGCACTACACGAGAAGCGTACCCTTGACAAAATCAGGCGTGATGAAAGGCCACCCCAGAGCGGGGTGGCCTTACGTTATTACATCTGCGCTTTGCGGGCAGCGGCAACGAGCTCATGGATGCGCTCCTTGCCGACCAGGTTGACGAACCCGCCGATGCGGGGGCCGCTCTCAGCTCCGAGCAGCACCCCGTACAGCACCTTGAAGAAGTCCTTGGGCTGCTGCCCACGATTCTTTGCGATGCTGTAAACGCCGGTCTGAATCTCGTCGCTGGAGTCGGTGGTGTCGATCAGCCTGTCGAACTCGGTCACCATCTCCCACTGCTCAGCGGTGAGCGTGGGCACCTGCCGGGTGGGGAGGATGAAGTCCTCGTAGTAGTTGACCGCCTTGGTCAGCATCTCCCGCACGAACTCCTCGTTCGCCCGGATGCGGTCGTGACCGAAGCTGCGGCCCAGGTACTCCACCAGCGTGTCCAGGTTGGTGACGCTGATGGCGTTGACCAGGTTGATCATGTCGGAGTAGCGGAGGCCGCCCAGGTCGGGCCGGTCGCCGTGGTAGTAAATGAACCGGTACTGGGGATCATCCTTGGTCATGGTGAGGGTCTCGTCGGTGTACTGGATGATCGTGTCGTTGCCGAGCTTCTTCTGCTGCTTGGGGTTCTTGAACATGAGCAGGTTCATGGAGTCCTGCGTGCCCCAGCGGCCCCAGTTCTCCATGGAGATGCCCTGACCCACCGATTTGCTGATCTTGCGGCCTTCCTCGGTGAGGAACATCTCGTAGACCATGTTGATAGGCGGCTTGCCGCCCACCAGCTTGACGATGTCGCCGGAGAGCTTGGCCGAGTCGATCAGGTCTTTGCCGTGCATCTCGAAGTTGACCCCGAAGACGTACCAGCGCAGGGCCCAGTCGGCCTTCCAGAAGAACTTGCCCCGGCCGCCCAGGGCGCTTTGGGTACCCCGGTGACCGCAGCCCTTCACCTCGCGGAACTCGCCGGTGCAGGAGTAGGTGACGGTGGCGTTCTCCCCGTCGTACTCCTCCACCCGGGTGGTGTAGACCTTGCCGCAGTTCTCGCACACCGGCAGCCAGGGGAACCAGCCCTGCCGATTCTCCTCGCGCATGGTGGGGAGAACAAGCTCCATGATCCCCTTCATATTCTTAAAGAAACGGCGGATGCCTTCGTCGAAGGTGCCATCGGCGTAGCAGTCGGTAGCCGACTTGAAGGTGACCTCAATGCCCGACTTCTTGATCATCTCGATCAGTTCGGCATCCATATGATGGCCAAAGGACTTGTGCGTGCCGTAGGGGTCCGGAATACTGGTGACCGGCTTGCCGAGGTGCTCGGCCAGCCAGGGCGCATCAATGTTCTTGGGGATCTTGCGCAGACCGTCCATGTCGTCGGAGAAGACGATGATCTCCGACTCCTTGCCCAGGTCTTTCAGGGCCATGGCGACGTAGTAGGTGCGAACCACCTCGCCAATGGTGCCCATGTGCGGGTGCCCGGAGGCGCCGAACCCGGTCTGCAGAATGTACTTCGATTTTTGAGGCCACCGCTCGACGATCCGCTTCGCTTCCTGGTGTGGCCACAAATTCGATGTGGTGCTCACGTGGATCTTCCCTCCTGCGCCCAACATGCGCTATGCCCGACTGATCGAAAGTATACGGGAGATTTGTGCGCCAGGCAAGCAACCTCTTCCAACGAACTGTCATCGTCCTGTAATCAACATTTTGACCTTGAACCACGTATCAGAGTATAGGGAGGTGGGAGCGTGACTCAGTTTCCTCTGGTGGTCGCCTGGCGTACCCTCGTCCGCCGGCCGTATCTTTGCCTGACTCCGCTGCTGTGGGATCTGGTCAAGCTGGCCCTGGCAGCAGGGCTGGGCGCCGCTGGCCAGTTCTTCAGCCGCTGGGACTTCGCGGTCGGGTGGGACCTGCTCCAAGGCCACGGCTGGTACGCCCGCTTCGTGCTGCCGGCGGCGCTGCCCAGCGTGGAGCAGCTCGGCGTGCCGCTCTCGCCCCCGCAGCCCGCCACGCCCACCGCCCTCCAGATTGGTGTGATGTTGCTCGTGCTGGCGCTGGACTGCCTGGTGAAGGGCGGCTTTCTGCACCTTCTGTTGGGCGCCCTCCGGGGCGACGCTCCCACCCCGGCCAAAATGCGAGAAGGCGCCCTCCTGTTCGGCTGGCGCCTCTTTGTGCTGGCTCTGGTTTGGATCGGGTACTACAACGGCGCGTCGGCCGTGGTGGCGCACGGAACGCTGCCCCAGGCGGTTCTGCTGCCGCTGAACCTCGCTGTGATCATCATCCTGGCGGTAGCCGAGTTTGTGGTGGTCACGGCGGATGTGTGGCCCCCGGCCGCCGTGCTTGCCGCCCCGCTTCTGCTGTGGCAGGAGCTCGGGGGGGTGCTCGCCGTGGTCGCCGCCTCAGGCCTGGCCTCGGCGCTGGTAACGGCGGGTGCCAGCCTCGTTGGGCTGGACACCTTCGTTGTGCTCGCCCCGCTCCACGCCACTGTGGGCACCTGGGTTACTGCCGGCGCCCTGTACGCCCTCTCGTCGGAGGTGGACGGGCCGGCCGAGCAGCCTACCGAGGAGGGACCTGGTGAAGCTGGGTAAACGCCGCCACCATGGCGGGGTCCAGCGCTGCTCCTGACTCAGCGGTCAGGCGAGCCATGGCATCGTCGTGCCGGATGCCCAGCTGTATAGCCCGCACGTAGGTTTCGCAGGTGGCCAAAAGGCGGGCGCCCAGGGGGATCTGCCCGCCTGCCAGCCCGTCTGGATAGCCCTTGCCGTCGAACCGCTCGTGGTGCGCCCGGACCACCGCCCCGGTGCCCTCCGGCAGGGGGAAGTCCTCCAGCCAGCGGGCGCTCAGTTCGGGGTGCAGCTTGTAGCGGGCGCCCTCCTCGTCGGCGATCGCCTCGGGTTCGAAGGTGGTGAGCCCAATGTCGCACAGGCGCCCGGCGTGGCTGAGCAGCATCATTTGCTCCTCGGGAAGGCCCAGCTGTGTGCCCAGCAGCAGCGCATAGTGAGTCACCAGTTGACCCCGCCGGATCAAGGTGGGGTCTGCGCTTTCAATGTTGTCCAGTAGCCCGAAGAGGTCGGAGAAGTAGTCAAGCGTATTGACCGCCTCACGGGGCAATTGCCCCGGCTTCAGGGCAATGGCGCCCGCACCCGAGCGCTGCAGGTCGCTGACACGGCTCCACTCCCACCAGTAGTTCAGCTGGCCGTAATAGGTGCCTGCCCGCTCCAGCAGGGAGGTGCCTTTACGCTTATCGCCAATGGAGACCGCAAGCAGGCCGAAGGTCTCGCACAAACGAGCCACCTCAACCTTGTTTACGTCGCCCATGTGGTTCCAGAGGTAGTCCAGAGCCTGCCGGCCATAGTTGACGGCGTCGTCCCAATCGCCGGCGCCGAGCGCCAGGCGAGCCAACTCGGTGCAACTGTGCAACACCACGTCAGCATCATCACGCACCATGCCGAGCTTCAGAGCCCGCGAAAGCGCATCGCGCGCCTCTTCGACGTCGCCAGTGGCCACCAGACAGGCGCCCAGGTTGGTATATAGAACCGGTGCCGTGGACCCCAACTGGCGTTCCGACGCTCCCGCCAGTGCAGCCCGCAGGCTCGTCAGCGCCGATTCCCAGCGCTGGTCCAGGTAATGCAGGACCCCGGTGAGGTAGTGCACCCGCGCCGTTAGCGAAGGGTCGGCCACCTTGGCGGCATAAGCAGCCGCCTCGTCCACCAGGGCGAGTCCGTCTTTCAGATTGACGGTGCGGCCATACACATTCATGAGATTCACCAGGGCCAGCAGAATCGGGCGGGGTTCCCCACCCGCTCTCGCAGCTTCAAGCGAACGGGTCAGGTACAGTCGGGCGAGTTCGAAGTCCTGGAGCTTCATTGCCGATAGGCCCGCACCGTTCCAGGCGCGAGCCGAATCAAAGCCGGGATGGGTCGTCAAGAGCAGGAATCGGTCGAGTGCAGCGTACGCCAGATGGCGACTCCAGAGCCATTCTCCTTCAGACCATACCCCCGCAGCATTCAGGGCGGCCACCTCCGCCGAAACGAAACAGCCGTACGCTGTACGGCTGTCGGTAACGAGTTTTTTGGTATACGGGCTGTTACTTCAGAACGCCGTCGTCCAGAAGAATGCCGGTCATCTCTTGTGTAGGGGCTGCCTTGTTGGGGGCCGCGAGCGCCGTGGCTGCAACCATAAGTGCCGTAACCATAATCAGCAGGCTTACGAATCCCTTCTTCATCATACGGAATCACTCCTAAATGCGAGGTTAGTGACCCCGAATCTGCACGTAAGGCTTGTACTGCCTGACCCTTGTGCAGACCGGCAACCCGGCTACCCTGGCGGCTTGCGCTTTAGGCCCGTGGCTTTGCGTCCCGGGGTTTCCGCCCAGTTTGCCATTTTCGGTTACTGTAAGTATACCCAACGCTTCCGTAAAATACAAGGTACCATTGATTAGTTCGTTGAAAATTGTTATAGTATCAGCTTAAACGTTTGGCACGCTATGGTATTCGGGCGTAAACTGACGGTTGTGGGGGTCCGCTCGCAGGATAATCTAGTATTGCTGCGGAGACACTTCGCATATGCCATTCATCGAACACATTTACTACGAGGAGGCGGGCGCCGGCCGCCCGCTGATCTTCCTTCACTGTCCCGCCCTGAGCCACGTGTACTGGCGACCTCTCATGGACCGCCTTCAGGATCGCTACCGGTGCATTGCCATTGACATTCGGGGGCACGGGCGAAGCGGCCTGGGTGACACCCCTTGGACCTTTCGGGACATCGCTGCCGACCTTGGGCTTGTCTCTGCGCGCCTTGACGCGGAACGGCCGGTTCTGGTGGGCTACTCTTCTGGGGCAACCATCGCCTTGCAAGCGCTCGTGGACACCCCGAATCGGTACGGCGGCCTGGTAGCGGTGAGCGGCTTCTCGGAGTGTTGCACCCTGAATATGAAGATCAAAACGCGCTTGGGGTTGCTGGCGGTGCATTGCGGCCTCACCCGCTGGATTGGGCCGAACATTATTGGCACCAACAGCACAGGGCATGCGCACACGCGCGCCATGCTCCCCGACGCCAGGCAGGTGCGGCCCCAGTCGCTGCGCTCCTTCCTCCTGGAAAGCCAGCGGGTCAACATCACCAAGGACCTGCACCGAATCAAGGTGCCCACCCTGCTGGTTTACGGCGCCACCAACGACTGGATGCACGGGTACTACCGGATTCTCCAACGGGAGATCCCCCACGCCCGGGCCGTCTTCGTTCCCCATACCGACCACCGTGTTCCGACCCGCCGTCCCGATGAGCTGGCGCAACTAGTCACGGAGTTCCTGCAGTAATCGCAGGAGTCTTCACTGGCAGAGTCGTATAAAGTTCCAGTGTCGAAATAATCACTAAGGGTGAGTATACCGTGTCCGAACGCCTGCACCGCACTGCGGTTCCCGTTGAACAAACCTGGGACCTCGACAGCCTGTTCCCGTCCACGGCGGCGTGGGAGGAGGCGCTGGCCAAGGTCGATGCGCTGGTGCCCGAGCTGACCGGTTTCCAGGGCCGGCTGGGCGCCGGCCCCCGCGAGCTTCTGGCCTGCCTGCGCAAGCAGGATGAGCTGGATATGCTGGCCAGCCAGGTGCTGTGGTTCGCCTATAACCGCCAGAACGAGGACCAGACCGACCCAGTCCGCCAGGGGCTGAAGGACCGGGCCACCGCCATGAGCGCCCGGGTTGCCACGGCCACCTCCTTTATTAAGCCGGAGGTGCTCAGCCTGCCTGAGGGTACCGTGCGGCAGTACCTTGATGCTGAGCCGGAGCTCCGGCTGTACGCCCTGCTGTTGACCGATATTCTGGAGGAGATGGCCCATATGCTCGGGCCGGAGGGCGAGGCGGTCATCGCACAGATGACCGAGCTCTTTGAGGCTCCCTACGACACGTTCAACAGCGTCACGAACGCCGACGCCACCTTCGCCTCCGTGGTCGACGAGAAGGGGCAGACCGTGGCCGTAAACCTGAGCTCGATTCACCGGCTGCTGCAGTCCCCGGACCGCTCGGTCCGTGAGGCGGCTTACAGGTCGGTGCGCGCCGGGCTGGCCGCCCACAAGCGGACCCTTGCCTCCACCTTCGCCACCGCCCAGAAGCGCGACGTGATCGTCGCCCGCCTGCGCAAGTATCCCTCGGCGTTGGCCGCCGCCCTTGGTCCTGTCCATCTCCCCGAGTCGCTCTTCCATACGCTCCTGCAGGTCTCCCAGGCGGGCAGCGGGCACTTCCGCCGCTTCCTGGAGTACCGGCGCAAGAAGCTGGGCGTCGACCAGCTGAAGCCGTGGGACCTGGCCGTTCCGCTGGACGCCGGCACCAACCCGGACATTACCTTCCGCGACGCCTATGGCATGATCTTCGATGCCATGGCGCCGCTGGGACGGGAGTATCGAAGCGTACTGGAGCGCTCCTACCGGGAGCGCTGGGTCGACTGGGCGGACAACGTGGGCAAGGAGAAGGGCGCCTACAACTGGGGCTGCTATGGCTACCACCCCGTGATCCTGCTGAACTGGCAGGGTAAGCTGAGCGACGCCTTCACCCTGGCCCACGAGCTCGGCCACGCGGTCCACTCGGTCATGAGCAACGCCAAGCAGCCGTACGTCTACCATGGCTACTCGAACTTCCTCGCCGAGATGGCCTCCACCACCAATGAGCTGCTGCTCGCCCGGCACCTGCTGAAGACCACCAGCGAGCCCGGCCTGCGCCGCTTCATTCTGACCCGGGCGATCTCCGCCTTCACCAGCAACTTCTGGGGCGGCAGCATGATGGCGAAGCTGCAGCTGCAGGTCCACGAGATGGTGGAGCAGGGCACTCCGCTGACCTGGGAGTCGATCACGGCGGCAAATACGGCCGTGAACAAGGCCTGGTACGGCGATACCCTGGAGATCACCGAGGAGGGCATGGGCAGCCAGTGGGCGCAGGTGCTGCACCACTACCTGAACTTCTACTCCTACCAGTACGCGACCGGTATCTCTGCCGGTGCCGCCTTCTCCGACGCGATCCTGACGGAGGGCGAGCCCGCCGTGAAGCGGTACCTGGGCTTCCTGAGCGCCGGCTCTTCCAAGCATCCCATGGAGATTCTGAAGGAGGCCGGGATCGACATGACCACCCCGGCCCCCCTCGAGCGGGCCGTGGCCGTATTCGCCGGCCTGGTCGACGAGCTAGAACGGACCTAGCAAATGAGGGCCGGGACCTCCCTTTTGGGGATGTCCCGGCCTTCTGCGCGTGTAACCACCTGCATCCGCATACCGTTATGGTGGGTGGAGGTGGCCCAATGGAGTGGTTGGTGGCTGCGGCCTGTTTCGGCGCCCTGTGGTTCGGCGAGTTCGTTTTGCGAGAGCGGAGGCGCCACGCCAGCACACCCCAGTTCGTACAATCCGTCATGCACGATCTGCGGTTGTTCCTGCACAAGATGTGCCTGGCGTCCCTGTTCCCGGTGACCGTGCTGGCCTTCGTGGCCCTGAGCAGCTACCTGCCCATGCCCCTGCTCGGGCTCTACCGCTACGACTGGCTGCTGGTGCTGTGCCTCGCCGTGCAGGTGATCATGGTGCGGCTGCGCCTGGAAAGCATGGCGGAGGTGCGGATCATTACGGTCTTTCACCTGCTGGGGCTGGGCATGGAGATTTTTAAAGTGAAGGCCGGTTCGTGGGCGTACCCCGAACCGGCCTGGACCAAGCTTATGGGCGTTCCGCTGTACAGCGGCTTCATGTACGCCAGCGTAGCCAGCTTCCTCACGCAGGTCTGGCACCGGCTCCGCCTGCGGCTCGAGCACTGGCCCCGCCTGGTGGTGGTGGCGCCCCTGGCAGCTGCGATCTACCTGAACTTTTTCACCCACCACTATACCGCAGACCTGCGCTGGGTGCTGATCGGCGGCGTGGGCTACGCCTTCTTCCGAGCGCGGGCGGTGGTGGTCAACACCGACAAGCCTCGCACCGTCCCTCTGCTGTTCGGGTTCGCCCTGTTCGGCTTCGTGGTGTGGCTGGCGGAGAACGCCGGGACGTTCTTCGGCGCCTGGATCTACCCGGACCAGGCTGACGCCTGGAAGGCGGTGCATATCTCAAAGATCAACTCGTGGTTCCTGCTTGGCATCATTAGCTTTGTGCTGGTTGCTGAGCTGCAGCGCCGGTCAGGCGGCCCGGGGGCGCACCAGATTCCAGACGCCCTTGATGGCGTTCAGCCCGTGGGCAGCAAGCAGGTTGCCGGCGGCGAGCCCGGCGATTCCGGCAACAACGGCCAGCCAGAGGCTATCCTGCGGCCAGATCGGCATGACGGCCAGCTTGGGCCAGAAGAGTGCGGCACCGTAGGCCAGTAGGGCAGCAGACAGGCCGCCAGCCAGCCAGCGAAATACCTGGTGGCCGAAGCGGGCAGTCAGGTCGACGGCGACGGCCATCCCGATCAGGAAGTAGGGCACAAAGGGCGCCGGCCAGTTGATGGCGGTGAGGACGCCCCAGGCCAAGGCACGGTAACCCAGGTAGATCGCCGTGACCATGGTGGCGCTCCAACGGTGCGGAACAGCATGCCGGACGATGCCCATGACGAAGAGCGCACCGCCCACAAGGTAGACGGGGTAGAGCGAAAGCGGGAAGCCACCGTAGGCCTGCTTGAAGGGGTCGCTGACGAAGGCCAGGAGCTGGGCGTCGGCCCAAGGGCGGCCCAGCTGGAGCATGTAGAGGCTGGTCGCCCCGTTCTCCTGCTGACCCAGGGGGAAGAGCACGTCATCCATCAGGAAGAAGCAGAAGAGCAGCGAGAGCAGCAGCCCCTTGCCGGTCGGCTTGGCGCCCGGGGAGCGAAGGTAATCGACGAAGGCTCCCGCGATCATGAAGAAGGTGCCAATGTAGAGCATGGCGTGGGTCGGGCTCCAGGCGGTCAAATCGAGCCCAAAGAGCCGGTGGTAGTACTCGTCGGCGGGGATCGCCAGCAGGAAGACTGCCAGACCGGCCCAGACCAGACCGCCGGCCCAGGGGCTCGCAAAGGCGCCCTTGCGGGTCTGGTAGAGGGTGAGTCCGGTCGCGAGGATAAAGCCGATGGTGTTCACAATGTGCGGGATACCCAGGGTTTCGCGCAGGTGCATGAAATGCCAGGAGACGTCCATGGTGGCCCCGATGACCTTGAGCATGAATGCCAGCGCCCACAGCCAATACATTGCCTCACCCTCCCGATTGCATCTTCGACGGTGTTTTAGACATATACAATATTTAATACTACGACGTTTGACGACCACCGGGAAGTTCATCCCTTCATGGAAACGCGAAAAATCTTTTGCCGCGCCGCCAGGTGCATGAGATCGGCGCGGAAGTCAAACGCTAGGGTTGTGGGCAAGCCCTAGGCGTCAGGCAGGGCCGAGGCGGCTACAGAAAAGGGAGGCCGTGCATACGGCCGTCGGGGATGAGGTCGCCATAAAGAAGCGGGGGTCCGGCAGCATTCGCTGTCGTGACCCCCGCTCCTTTATGGCGTCATGAACACGGTTCTGATGCTCGAGGTGGATGTCACCATGGCACCGGTGTTGGTCTGGACCCGGAGTTGGATCGACCGGGCAGCGCTGCCGAACTTGGCCTTCGGGATCAGCACCGTGCGGCCGTCGGGCCCGACATCGTTCGGGTGGATCGGTCCGAAGCGGCCCAGCAGCGTGGCTCCATCGTACACCAGCAGCTCTCCGATCGCCGGAGCGAGGGGATCGTACGCAATGCGGAGCCTGAGGTAGCTGTCTGCGGTGCGCAGCTGCCACTCGCCGGAGCGGTCGCCGCCTGCCGATTCGATGACCGGCGGGAGCGAGCTGGCCAGCGTGGTGGAGATCTTCACGCTCTGCTGTGCGCTCAGCGGGGTGCTCCCGCAGACCATCGAGGCGGCCCACTGGGAGTTGGCCGGTAGATCGGTGAGCGCTGCGACGGTGAAGGTCGCTGTCCCGCCAACCCCGACTGCGGCCGAATGCTCGGGCAGGTCGCCCCAGGGCGTGCGAATGACCAGGCCCCCGGCGGGCGCCGAGTTGACCAGGGAGAGGCGCCCCACGCAGCTGTCGCCGGCAGGGTTGCCGAAGGCGTCTACCGGCTTCAACCGCACCGTGGCATAGCGGCCTCGGGCGGCCTTGATCACCGCTTCCAGGCTGCCGCCCAGGCCCTGGTCCACGCTGACGTCCAGCCGTTGGAGCGGGCCAGCCACGTAGGTGATGCGCCCCGTGGTGACAGCGTTGGCAGTAGTCGCCTCGCCGACACCCTGGACGCCCCAGTGATCGTAGGCCAGCCCGTGGGCGGCCCTAGGGACGGGCACCAGCTCAATGGTGCCAGCGCCGGTGTAACTGACCCAGACCTCGGCCTCGCCGTTCACGGTGCGCCCGGTAATGTTCTGCACGGGGTACCCGCCCAGGGTGACCTTAAGGTTATCGGGGAACTGCGTAAGCTCCTGGCCGTTCAGCCTCACCTTCAGATCGAAGGCGTAGGAGCCCCTGCGAAGAGCCCCGCCCAGGCGCGCCTGGATGACGAACCGGGTCTCGTCGCCGGCCACGGGGGAGCGGCCGGGCTCCGGCCCAAGCACGTACAGGTTGTTCCCGCCGGGCGGGGGCGCCGGGGTGGGCGGCGGCGTGACGCTCACCTGGACGCTCGTGAGCGGCTTGCCTCCTATGACCGTGCCGGAGACCGAGACGTTGCTGACCCCGCTGGGAACGAAGAGGCGTACCTCCTCGGAACGGGTCGCCCCAGCAGGGATGGCAACCTCGGTTTCGCTGAGCGTAGCACCGTTGTTGGCCTGGAGCTGGAAGCGAATCGGCGGGCCGCTGTTGACGGCGTTCCCCCCGGTGGCGCCCTCCAACGAGACGAAGACCGGCACGGCTTCGCCGGCAGTCGCCCGGGTGGCGCCCAGCTTCAGGACGGACCGGGCGCTCCCCTGGGACTGGACGAAGGCGACCTCCACAGGCGGGGCGTTGAAGGTGGGGCGCCCCGGCACGCCGGCGGTCAGTTCGAGGCGCCCCGCCGTGCTGCTGCGCACGGCGAAGGTAACGACCCCGCCGGCGTCCGAGACCTGGGAAATGCTCACGCCGCTGGCCTGTGTAAGGAGCACCACCGGCGTGGTGTCGCTGGCGGCGGCGACCCCGGCCTCATCCAGCCGGGTCACCTCGACCAGGACGGCGGTGAGGTCGTCGGCCCGGGCCACCTCCTGGACCAGGCGGACCTTCAGTTCGGCCAGGGCCGAAGCCCGCTTGGCCGTAACGGCCGCCTTGGTCACGGGGAGGGCGCCCGCCCGGCCGGTTACCTCCGGCGCGCCCGCGGCGCCAGTGCTGATACCGGCGCCGTCGGTGCCGCCGAAGTCGGAGGAGGCCGCACCGGCCTTGATCACCGCAGTTTCTTTGGTCAGCCGCAGCACGGCGCTGTTGCTGGACGTCAGCGTTACCACTGTGTCCTCCCGCACCGGGGTGGGGGCGCCCACCTGATCGACCGCCGTGGCTACCACAGTCACCCGCTGGGAGGAGCCCACAGGCACGTTGGCGGGCACGGTTTGCAGCCGGATGCCAGCCACCCGCCGCTGCTCGACGTTGATCGGCAGGAGCGGCGAGGTGATTGGCTTGGCGCCGGACCCCTTGACGACGATGCCAAAGCCGCCGGGCGCCATGCCGGGTGCGACGTAGACCACCGCCGTGCCCGCCTTTGTAGTCACGCTGGTGCGGTCGAGGGTGGCTGCATTGGCGGGAACCGTGGAGACCTGCAGCTGAATCGCGCCCACGGGGTTGATCCGCCCTTCGCTGTCCAGGACCCGAATTCGGACGGGCACCGGCGCCCCGCCTGCCACCAGGGTGGCATAGTCGGGCTTCAGTTCAACCTGGGCGGGGTCACCGGCCACCACGACCTTGGCGGTGCTCTCCTGCCCCTCCACGATCGCCCGGAGGCTGTACTCGCCTGCCTTGAGCGCCTTCAGGGCGCCTGACTCGTCGCGCGTGAGGGCTGCCGGGTCATAGCTGAAGGAGACCTGGTCGGCCGGGGCCCCCTTACCTTCTGCGTTGAACCGCAGCACCACCGGGCGGAAGGGCTGGCCGACCGCGGTCTCAATGACGGGCTGGGCGAACTCCAGCCGCGACAGTGGCAGGACTCGAATCGTCACCGAGACCTCCGCCTGGTTTCCGGCCCCGTCCCGGGCTACCACCGGCACCTCGTTGGCGCCCGCCTGCAAGTCGATCCGGGCTGTGAAGGTGCCGTCCGGGGACACCTCTGCGGCTGTGCCATTCACGGTCACGGTGACAGCATCCTTGGCGCGCCCGGTTACGGTGACAGTGCGCTGGCCGACCGAGGAGGGAAACTGGCTCAGGTCGAGCCCGGGAGGAAGCCGGTCGTGGTACTGCTGGAAGACGGTCAGGCCGGAGTTGGGCAGGCTTACCCGGCCCGCGGCCATCGCGGTCAGCTGGAAGACATCGGCCCGGGTGGCCGGCTCCTGCCAGCGGCCTGCCAGATCCATGGTGAGGGGAATCATGCCGACCTGCACAGCGGTGACCATGGCCCCGACGGGCCAGTCGACCGCCGCTTCGGGCCCCCGGCCCACCAGCCGCAGCAGGGCGGTGATCACCTCGGCGTAGGTGACCTCCGACTGCGGGTAGAAACGGCCGTCTTCCCGGCCCTGAAAGAGCCCGCGGGCCCGGGCGGCTGCGATCCACCCGTTGGCCCAGTGCCCGCCCGTATCGGGAAAGGCAGGCGCGGCAGCCCCCGCCGTTGCCTGGTCCTGAAGCTTGAGCGCGGCGCCCAGTACCTTGGCCATCTCCGCACGGGTGACCCGTTCATTCAGCCGCAGGTCGGCCTCGGGCTTGACGTCAATAACGCCGTAGGTCTGAAGCGTCTGAATGGCGGCCGGCAGTGACAGCTGGTGTGCGCGCAGCGTCTCCGCCGTGGCGAACCGTCCGGGAAGCAACCCGCACAGCAGGGCCACAATGACGAAGACGGCCGACAGTCGGCGTTTCATGATGCAAACTCCTTTTCTAGACCATCTTTGACCATCTGATAATTTCTAGAAATATCTGGAACGTCTATATCTCTATGGTAACTCATGCCGAAACGTTTTGGTACCCCGTGATTCCAGGACAGAAAAACGGGAGGGCCGCCCGCTATCCGGACGGCCCCCTGGGGAGATGGTTTAGAATTTGTAGATCCAGTATGACTCTTGTTTGAACATGCGCTCCATGCGGGCCTTAAAATCGGGGTCGCTCTCCAGCCGGGCCAGCATGGGCTCGCTCTGAGAGCGATGGGCCCGTATGGCCGCATTCTTGATCTCGGCCACCTCGGCGATATCGACCACCAGGTCGTGCGGGCCCAACTCGTCCTTGGCCTTGGGATCAACGGCCACCACATGCACCTCCGGGCGCCGCTCGGGGGGCAGGGCTGCCACAGCCCGGATGGTGGCGGCTCCCAGGGCGTTATGGTCAGGGTGGACCCCGAGTCGGGGATGGTAGGTGATCACCAGGGACGGGTTGATCTCGTCGATCACCGCGCCGACCCGGGCGGCCAGATCGGCGGGGTCCATGAGCTCCAGGGTCTTATCACGCAGGCCCATCAGCCGAAGGTCGGCGCCAAGGACCCGGCAGGCCTCCCGGAGCTCCTGTTCCCGCAGGTGCGGCAGGGTCTCCCGGGTGGCGAAGAAGGGTCGGCCCATGTTGCGCCCCAGCTCACCGCGGGTAGCGCACAGGTATGTGACCGGCGTGCCCGCCCTGGTGTGAAGGGCGATGGTACCGGCGCTGGAAAAGGTCTCGTCGTCGGGGTGTGGATACACCACCAGCACATGGCGTTGCACGGCTATACCTCCTAGTGGTCGTCTGGGCGCTCAGGACGGAAAGGGCGTCAGGCTCAACTCCAGGGCCACCGCCAGGCGGCCGTCGGGGTCGTGTCCGGCCAGCAGGAGCCGCCCTTCCGCGTCGATCTCCCAGTCGGTCAGACCCTCGGCGAAGGTCCAGCCATGGGCCATTTCCAGGCCCGCGCGGTAGGGACCGGTGCCAACAATGGTGGCCCGGTGAAAACGGACGACGGCGTTGCGAACATAGGCGCATACTGCCATGGTATTGGCCTGCAGCGCCGCGTACGAACCATTGGTGGTCTCCAGATGAAGGTAGACATCTTTATTGACGAAGGCCTGCAAGGCCGCTTGCACCTGTTCCACTGCGATTGGTCCCAAAGGGATGCACTCCTCTCAGCCATAGACATGTCCAGTCATCGGTTTTGGACGAAGGAAAGGTGAAAACCGATGCCCCTGCAGGCGAAAGAAAAAGGCGGGTTTACCCCGCCTGGTTAGCTCGCTTCGCTGTCTTCATGCCATCTTGGTAACAGTGAACAGGTAGTCAAGCAGCGGCGGCAGCTGCGGAGAGAAGGCGCCCAGGTGCCAAATTCCCGTGCCCCGCACGCCGGTCTCCCGGATCAGCCGCAGGCTGGCCATGAAGCTGCGGGCGTCCCCGAACCAGACCTCGTGCTCCTGTCCCTGCTCTCTGTACCGAAACCAGGGCGTGCGGGCATTCTCATCGAACCGGATCGGCACGCCGTTTCGGATGGCCAGCTCCAGCGCCTCCTGATGGGACCAGGGCCGAGCCCGGTTCTCCGGCGTGTCGGGCAGCGGCCAGTCGTAGGCCGTCGTGGACAGCCCGTTCAGGATCTTGTCGGCGGGAATCAGCGATGCGGCATAGAGCAAAACCCGCCGTGTCTCGGGGTACGGAGCGATGGCGCCGGGGGGGCCGCCCACCCAGTGGAACTCGTAGTTCATCAGGTAGACCCGATCCGCCACGCTCCCGATGCCGGCGTAATCGTGGCCACGGGCATAGGCGAACGTCTCCTCGTCCCACTTGGGGGGCACCGCCACGTTCAGGATCCGGTCGCCCAACCGGGCCTTCAGCTCGCGCAGGAAGTCGACATAGCCGGCCCGCTCGGACTCGTCGATGTTTTCAATGTCCGAGTCGACCCCGGCGTAGCCCCGTTCGTCGACCGTCCGCAAGATATTGCTAATGACCCGCTCCCGAACGTCCGGCTGGGTGATGATCGCCCGGGCGATCTCCGGGCTGAAGGCGCCGCCGGGCTCCATGTTGGCGATGCTCATGAGGGGCTGGGCACCGGCGGCATATGTAGCCTCAATCGCCGCCGCGTCCTCAATGGGGGGCACATTGCCCTCCGCGTCAATCAGGTGCGAGAAGACCGCCACGTAGGTCAGGTTCGGCCCCCACGGGACGATATCTTCGGCGGTCACCCCGGGGTCGACCACCGGCAGGTAGCCGATCACCTCGGCCGCCCGCTTGGGGGCCGGGGGAATCCTGAGCACCTGACCGACCCGCAGGCCGGCGGCGGCGCCCGGATTGTATCGCTGCAGAACCGGCAGCGGCACCCCGGTGCGGGCGGCCACCTGCCACAGGTCGTCGCCCGGTCGCACGGTGTAGCGGGTCGCCGGGATCAGCAGGGCCTGCCCCTGCGTCACCTGGCGCCCGGTAAGGTTGTTCAGCGAAACCAACTGATCAGCCGTTACGCCATTGCGTGCTGCCACGGTCTCCAGGGTTTCGCCCTGTCCGACCACATCAATGTACACGACAACACCTCCCCCTTATGAAATGAAGGCAGAGAGGAGATGGTGCTGCTTTTTTCTACGGCGTAGGCGGTGGGAATGCACGCCAGTTTGGTACTCGGATCGAACCTTGGGTGTGCGTTACCTTGACCCGAATATCGAGGCGGACCGGGGTGTCGGCCCATTCCGCCGGCCAGCGGCTGCTGACTCTGTTCCAGACTTGCGGCATGCCCGCCCGCAGGTACTGCCCGAAGTTAAAGGGATCCGCCGGCACAGCCTGGGTGATGCGGATCACCTCCTCGACCCGTTCTTTGATCCGCCGCTGAAGTACGGACTGGACCGCTTGCAATTGGACAGGGTCCAGGAGATCAATTCCACATTGGGTCTCGGCGATGTGGAGTGTGCCGCCGATCGTTATGTTGAAACCCGCCCGCGACCCCCTCATGACCGGCTGGACCCTCCTGTCGGCGTCATAGACGCGGGCGGACAGATATTTGCCTGACTTGTCCGGACACTCGGCGGTAACAATCGCATCGCGCGCCGATCCAACGAGCCATATGAAGCCTCGCGTCATCTCGGCGTCGAGGTAGGCGGCGACCCGATCGTCCTTGAAAACAGCCACGCCCGACAGTTCAGGGGTTGGCGTGACCTCTGTTGCGGAAGTACGAAACTCACCCTTCAGGCTGACCACGGGAAGTACCGGCGACTGATGGGGTGTGGAGCGGGCGATCAAAAACTCCTTGAGCTTACGCACGAGCCCGACACGGGCGGTCGCCAACTCGTGCAGGACCTGGGCCTGAAGGCGCTCCACGATGGGCGGCTGGCCGAGCATCTCCCGGATCGAAGCCCCTTTGAGAATCATGATCCGGGTGCTGAGCCTGACCTCGGGATTGCGCAGGAGATAGTCCGTCAGGGTGTTTACCCCGCGCTCGGCGAACCGCTCCCCCAAAATGATCACTTGCAGGTGCTGTAAGGTAAGCCTGCGAGGAACCATCAGCTCCGCCTCGCGGACGGCCTCGGCCAGTGTTTTCCCTGTGCGGATGACGACGGCCCTCGGCTCCCCTGCGCTACCCCCTCCGCCGCCGGTGCTGCTCCCCCCACCTCCCCCGCCCCCCGTGCCATGGCCACCGACAGCGGCGGCTGGCTGGGCGATGCCCATGGTCACTTCAAGCTGCCCTGACTCATCCAGATCCACCCCAAGGGTGACCACGACCCCGAGGTCGTTGATCTCCCGGCGGCTCCAGCATCCGGAACCGATCAGCAGCAGGAACAGGAGCAGTGCCGACAGACGCTTTTTCATGCTGGGTGCCTCCCGGCCGTCCTGCGCTTCCACCAGGAGATGATCGTCAGCAATCCGGGCACGCCATAGGCCAGAGGCAGTGTGAGGGGAGTCCACATGTACGTGCCGAAGTTGATGATGTGGACGATGCTAGGCCACACGTACACCAGAGCCGCGGCAACGCCCGCCAACGGCAGGATGATGCGTCGGTCAGACTTGAGCCCGAAGGCACTGGCCGTGGTTGTGGTAGCGGACCACAGGCAGGCCGAGAATTTGACGAACATACTGGCCAGCCAAATGGTGAGCAATATGAGCTCCACGCGCTCGAGAAACTCAGCCACGGAGATCTCCTGCACCAAATAGTAGATCGGGAAGGTAAGCCTCATGGTGAGCTCTGGGCTCAGCGTGACCACTGCAGACAGCACTACCGTGGTGAGCATCCACGCGGACCCGAGCAGGCCCCAAAGGAAGCCCTGGAAGGACTTTCGCGGTTTGTCAATCAGCCCTACCCAGGCGGCGAAGACCCAGATCTCCGCAAACCACCCCGCCATCGACCAACTGGCCTGCAGTAAGGGGGCAAGTCCATTTCCCAGTATGGGCAGGAGACGGATGACTTCGATATCCGGGCTGACGCCGATGGGGACAACCGCCACCGCCAACAACGCCGTGAACATGATCAGGACGGCCACCCGGGTCACCACCTCGACCCCGCAGTAGACACCGTACACAGCCGCGGCCGTGAAGGTCGAGGCGATCGCCCAGACCGGAGTGCCGGGCAGGAACGCAATCACAGAGAAGTCCACCACATTCCGGAGGACAAGCGAAGCCAGGAAGAGGCTATAGCTTGCGAGGATCAGCGTAAGAAGCTTGCCCAGCCAGCGGCCCAGACAGTGCTCGGCGATCTCTCCCAGACTGCGATTCGGGTGATAGACGCTTAACCGGCTGAGCAGGTAGGCTACCGGTATGGCACCGATCAGAGTGCCTAACGGTACGGCCAACCACGCGTCCCGACCAACCTCTTCGGCGAGCACGGCAGGGAGGTACAGCAACATGGCTGCCTCGGTGAACAGCACCACTACTGCGGCCAACTGCTGGTGGCTGATGCGTGCGGTCTTGCTCAACTCGGCTCCTCCTCTCCGTGCTGGGGACCCGGCGCCTGGCGGCGTCCCACCCGCCTGGGGTCCGAGGTCTCGCTGGCCGCAGGGCGCTTTTTGTTGGCCCAGTGCGGCGCCCGGAAGATCACGTCGTCATGATCGGCTGGCAGCCATGGTGCCAGCGGAGCATAATAGGGCGCTCCAAAGGACCGCAGGCTGCTCAGGTGCAACAGCAGCACCAGCACACCCAGCGTGATGCCGAACGCTCCGAAGGTGCCCGCCAAAAGGAGCATCGGAAAGCGCAAGTAACGGAAGGCAGCCCCTGCGCTGACCTTGGGAACGATGAACGAGGCGATGCCTGTCAGCGCCACCACGATCACCATCGGCGCAGACACAATGCCGGCCTGAACGGCCGCCTGTCCGATGACCAGAGCGCCGACGATGTTCACCGCCTGCCCCACATTCTTGGGCATGCGGGTGCCCGCCTCACGGAGCGCCTCAAAGGAGACCTCCATGATCAGCGCTTCTATAACTGCGGGGAACGGCACCCCCTCTCGGGCGGACAGGATGGAGAGGAGGAGCGGCGTGGGCAAGATCTCCTGATGGTAGGTGGTCAGGGCGACATAGAACGAGGGGCCCAGCAAGGCCAGCGTGGTAAACATCCAGCGGATGAACCGCAGAGCCGTAGCGGTGGTATAGCGCTCGAAGTAATCCTCAGGCGCCTGGAGCATGTCAATCAGAAAGGTGGGGGCGATGAGGGCGAAGGGGCTCCCCTCGACAATGATGGCAAACCTACCTTCGAGTAAGGCCGCCGCGACGGAGTCGGGGCGCTCGGTCGCCTTGTAGAGCGGGAAGACCGTGTAAGGCGTGTCCTCGGTCAGCTCCTCGATGTAGTTGCTGCCCAAAGGTCCATCGATCTTGATCCGCTTGATGCGGCGCCGGGCCTCCTCCACGACGGATTGCTTCGTGATCCCATCGATATAGGTCAGAGCCACGGTTGTCCTGGTCACCTCGCCGACCTGCATGGTCTCGATCCGGAGGCGCTCATCCCGGATCCGGCGGCGCAACAGCGAGGCGTTGGTAACCAGGCTCTCAATAAACCCTTCGCGGGGGCCTCTGACCGCCATTTCGGTCTCGGGTTCTACGATCGCCCGTTTGTCCCAACCGGGAACAGAAAACCGCAGCGCCTTTCTGGCGCCGTCCAGAAATAGAATGGCCTGTCCATTTAGAAGGTGGTTTACCGCGTTGGGCATCTGGTCCACCATACCACTGCCTGGAACGGTGGCCTTGCACTGGCCGAGGAATTCAAGCAGTTCCTCCCCGCCGTCGGGGGGCTTGGGGCCGTGGCCGCTTAGCAGGCCATCGATGGTACCCTGGAGGGCCGTGCGGTCGACCATGCTGTCCAGGAAGATCAGAACCGCCTGGCGCGGCGGATCGCCTACCTGCAATCGCCGTGTGACCAGGTCGACTGACCCGCCAAAGAGCGCGACAAACACCTGCTCCATCTCGACCGCATGCGGGGAGATGGGCAGGTGTGGCTTCACAGATCGGATCGCCTCTTCGAGCCGCCGGAACGCCTTGGCATTTGTGGCGGCCTGCCGGGCTAGTTCGGCTTCGCCGATGAGCCCCGCTCGTTTCAAGTAGGTCCGGAGTATCCCCAGGTCGGGGCGCATGGCCGGGCTGATGAGAATTCACCCCCATTCGTCCAGCCTTCCCGGACCCCTCGTGGCCTATTCCTGATCAACCGGGATCCTGGTTGGACCTGACGACGGCTGTCGTTGCTCCGCTGTGCGGCTGATGGCCTCGTCGATTACCGCACGCATGCCCAGCAGCACCTCCCGGCGGGCCGCCTGGAAATGGCCCTTGGCTTCCGCCGGGATGGTACGCTTTTGGAGTGCGTCCAGAAGGGTGTCCAGCAGCATGTGTGCGTGCTCCCGTTGCATGCATTACTCCTCCTCTGCTCCCCCTGCCGAGGTGCGCTCACCGAAGCGGACCTGCAGGCGCTGCCCCGTGAAACGGGCGCCCTGGACGGGCCGACCCATCAAGGTGCGGGGAAGGACAACCTTCCGCTTGTAGGCGCCAGCCTGGACGGTCAGCTCGTCGCCCCGCTGCGACAAGGTAATATCTTCGCGGGAGGCAAAGCCCACCGCCAGCTCGAGCACAAAGCCCCCGGCCTCCTTGCGCAACTCCTCGACCCTGCCGGCATAGAGGATCGCGCCGGGGTCCACCGTATGGAAGGCCGCCTCTGCCACCCGCTCCAGCATGGGCAAACCTACGACCTCGGTCTCCATGAAGGGGACCTTCAGGATCGGCAGGGGGCTGAATGCCTGCTGGATCTCCTCGTCATAGCGGGCCTGGATTTCACGCCAACGCCCGAGATAGCTCTCCTGCGCCTCCGGCGGCAGCACGCGGTTGACGATGACGGCATCGGTGTTGAAGCCGAAGAGGTTGAGGTAGGTGAAGGAGCGCCGGGACTCGGCCAGTACCATCTTCTCCGGGTTGAGCACAATCCGTACGGAGGTCGTTTGGGCGTCCTGAAGGATCGCGTGCAGTTCGGCCAGCTCAGCGAAGAGCCGCTCCATGGTGCCCATGACTTCGTCGCTGGGGAGTTCCAGACCGCCGGTCATCATCTTCGCGACCGGGCGGGCGTACTTGACCACCTTGCGCTTCATGGGGAAGAACTTCTCGATCCACCAGCTCATGGTCGAGGGGAAGGAGAGCAGCCGCAGCGTCTCCCCGGTAGGGGCGCAGTCGACGATCAGCACGTCGTACAGGCCGCTGTGGTAGAATTCCCGAATCCGCAGCAGGGCGAAGAGCTCCTCAAACCCGGGGAACACCAGCAGCTCTTCAGCAGTCACCTCGTTGACCTTGGCCCACTGCATGACCCCGGAAAGCCAGCGCTGGATGGCGCCCCAGTTCCGCTCCGCCTCGCGCAGGCTGTCGACCTCCACCCCCCAGAGCCGCTCGGCAAGCAGGACCGGCTCGGGCCCAAGGAGGCGGTCGAAGGCGTCGGCCAGGCTGTGGGCCGCATCGGTGCTAATGACCAGAACACGCTTGCCCTCGGCGGCGAGTCGGGCGCCGGTGGCCGCAGCAACACTTGTCTTGCCGACCCCGCCCTTGCCGGTATAAACGATCACACGCATGGGATATCCCTCCATTACTACGACGACGAAGTATTAACCAAAGAGAAAAGGGGGACTCCCCTTACTCTTCAATGGCGATGCGCTTGAGCCCGGAAGCGCCGGGGCGCTCCTCATCGGGTGGCGGCGCCTGCAGGGCGCCGAGGATTTTGGTGACCAGGCCCATGAGCTGCTGCATTTCCTCGGGGGTGAGGGCCTGCTGGACCTTCCCGAGCACCCGGTCGATGTGGGTTCGGGCCCGCTGTGCAAGGGCCTGCCCGTCCGGGGTGAGCTGCAGCACAATGACCCGCTTGTCCCGGGGATGCCGCTCCCGTGCCACCAGCCCCCGCCGCTCCAGACGGGCGCCGACCCCCGTGGCGGTGCTCAGCGGGGCGCCAAGGTCGGCGGCCAGCTCGGACATGGTCGCCTCGCCGCGCCGCTGGAGCATGAGCAGGGCCAGGAAGTCGGACTTGGGCAGCTCCCGGTCCAGGGCGGTCAGTTCCGGGTCAAAGAGGGGAAGGCGTATGCCACCGGTCAGAAAAAGCTCCAGCAGCTGCTCCATGATCACCCTCACTTTACTACGAACTCGAAGTATCTTGCTGATGAGAGGATACTACGACCTCGTATGGTCTGTCAAGGGATTACTTCCAGGTCCAGCCGCACTTCTCGCAGCGAGTCTGGTCCGGTTTGATCGGATGTCCACAGTCCAGACAATTGAACTCTTCACCGATGTCGGAGACCCGGGGACCGCCCGCGACGATGCCGTCGGAGCCCGCCTCGGGCGCCAGCGAGTCGAGCCCGAGTCCCGCAAAGAACTCCAGTTTGCCGCAGGCGGGGCACCGGTAGGTCCGCACGAGCTGCCGGGTCATGAAGAAGACGCCCCGGTGCAGCATGGCCGGGCCATCATCGTACATGGGAGCATCGCAGCGCAGGCATTTGAGGCCCTGTGAATCCACGGTAAGCCGCCTCCTCTCTTCCAGGAGCCCGACCACAGCTTGGGTCAAGATTTGGTTTCGGAGACGTGGGAGTTGGTCCTATGACTCAGCAGCCCAAGGAGATGGCTCCTTGGGCTGTTTCCATCTAGGACTGCAAGAGCAGGGGACTGGCAAAGGAGACGATGAAGGTCAGGCCGCTGACGTCCTGCACAAAGTGCCCGCAAAGGACCGCCCGCTGACCGTTCAGCTGGTCGAGGGGGATGCCGCGGTTGCTCGGACCTGGAACCTGCCGGATTGGAATCTGCGTGGTTCCGACCGTCAGGAAGCCCGTGGTGGCGCCGATAAGGCCTGTGGGGGTCAATACCACGGTGCCGGTAAAGCACTGGCTGCCTGACTGGGACGGAAGGATGTTCACCTGCCCACCCCGTTCCCGGTGTTATGGTACCAGGATATGGCGGGGCGGCCGAAAAGGCGAACTGCCAGGGCGGGCACGTATCCGGAGGCCAGCAGGGCCAGGGCCGCGCCGGCGAACATATCAAGGGCCCAGTGCACGCCCAGGTACAGGGTGCTCAGCATCACCAGGCCGGCGCCCGCCGTGAGCACGAGCGCCAGCCGGCGATACCCGTTGCGCCAGGCTACCAGGGCGTAAGTGAGCGCCAGCGAGGTATGCAGGCTCGGAAAGCAGTTGTCCAGGCCGCTGAATGGGCGGTACTGCGCCTCAAAGGCGGGATAGACCTGGGGGATCAGGAAGCGCACCCCCACGCCCCCTGCCCAGGCCTCGTTGACCGGGACCAGCAGGTAGAAGGGCAGTGCGACCAGGTAGTTGGCACAGAAGCCAAGGAAGAGTCGCTTCAGCGAATCCCAGTCCCGCCGGGCGGCGTACACGGCGACCGAGGCCAGCCCGAAGAGCGGGAAGAGCACTATGTAGACGTAGGTCAGCAGGTGGGTGAGCGGCGCCCACTCAAACCGCTGGAGCCAGAGCAGGATCCCGGCGCCGATCTGAGCGACCTGGGGCGTGAAGTCCCAGGGGTTGTTCATGCTCTGCTCCACCCTGGTCTCCAGGCTGTTGAGCGCCAGCACGGCGAGAACGCTGAGCATGCCGACCCGAAAGCGCGGTTCCCGCAGCAGCCAAAGCACTGCGTTGCGCAAAGTGATGAGGGGATTGCGCCCCGTGGCCATCCAGAGGAGGGCCAGCATGGAGAACGCAGATGCCGCGAAGATCGTCGTTTGTGACTGGTATATCGACATAGGTGTGAGGACCTCCAGAAAGGCTTCTGCAGGTATGACGTTGGGTAGAGTGCTTATCCCCTCAACAAAGTTCGAAAAAACTTTTTAGGGTCTAAAGCACCTTCGCCAGTTCCGCCTTGGAGTGTCCGTCTAGCCCGACGATGCCGTCGATCTCACAGCGGCGCCCATCCATGTCTGTGATGAGCATCCGGTCCGGGCCGGGCGCCCGCAGATGCTCATGGAGGTTTCGCATCACCAGTCGGAGCGGGCCGCGGTCGGTCTGCAGGTCCCAGATCCAGAGCCCGGGCTCCTGGCGAATGCGGTCGATGTGCATCACCCGGGGGGTCATGTAGCACAGTCGCAGCTCAGCCTCGGCGGCGGCCCGGCTGGCGGGGTCCAACTGTGCCAGGTCCGTGATTACCCCCAATTCGTCCCCGGAGGGGGTCCGGACCGAGATGTACTGAGAGGGCCGAGTCAGCGGGAAGGTGCGGTAGAGCACCACCTCGGCATGTGACTCACCCTCAATCGCGGCCTGCAGCAGCCCCCCATTGGTGCGGGAGAGCGCGATTTGACCCGGTATGAAGTAGCGAATCTCCATTAGCCCTCCACCCCCTTGATCTGCGAGATCTCGCGCTGGGCCTGGACCAGCTTGTGGTAGATCCCCTGCTTCTCCAGGAGCTCGTCGTGGGTGCCAATCTCGGCGATGCGGCCCTTGTCGAGCACCACCAGCCGGTTGGCGCCGCGCAGGGTGGAGAGCCGATGGGCGATCGCGAAGGTGGTCCGGCCGTGAACCAGCCGGGCCAGCGCCTCCTGGATCTGCCGCTCGGTCTGGGTGTCCACCGAGGCGGTCGCTTCGTCCAGGATCAGAATCCGGGGATCGTGCAGGATCGCCCGGGCGATGGCCACCCGCTGTTTCTCGCCGCCGGAGAGCCGGTGCCCGCGCTCGCCGACCGCGTGTCGTAGCCGTCGGACATACGGGTGATGAAGTCGTGCGCGTTGGCGACCCGGGCCGCCCAGAGGATCTCCTCCGGTGTGGCGCCCGGCTTTGCGTAGGCGATGTTCTCCGCGACGGTGCCGTCGAAGAGGAAGGTCTCCTGGAGCACCACCCCGATCCGCCGGCGCAGGTCCTCCTGGCGGACCTGGCGCAGGTCGGTCCCGTCCAGGGTGATGCGGCCCTGGTCCGGGTCGTAGAACCGGCAGATCAGGTTGATGAGGGTGGACTTGCCGGCGCCGGAGTGGCCTACCAGGCCGATCATCTCGCCCGGTTCGACCGTGAGGCTGAGCTCCTTGAGGACCGGGTGATGGTGCTCGTAGCCGAAGGTGACGTTCTCCAGGACCACGCTCCCCTCCACCCCGTCAAGGGCGGCGGCGTCAGGGGCATCGGCGACGTCCCGGGGCGCATCGATGATCTCGAAGACCCGGTCCGCCGCCGCCATCGCCCGGCTGGTCCAGTTGAGGGCCTGGCTGAAGAACTGGAGCGGACCGAGCATCATCTGCAAATAGGAGATGAAGGCGATCAGCGTGCCAAGGCTCAGCTCCTGGCCGAGGACCATGTGTCCGCCAAAGAACCACACGAGCAGGGCGCCGGACCCGATCACGAAGCCGAAGGTCGGGAAGACGGCCTGCCACAGCGAGTCCGTCTTGATGCCCTGGTCGAGCACCTCCCGGTTGGCCTCGGCGTAACGCTGCTTCTCCTGCGGCTCCTGGCCGAACGCCTTCACCACGCGGATTCCCTGCAGGGCGTCGCCGACGATCATGTTCAGCTGGTTGATCGACCGCCACTGGCGGTACCAGCGGTTGCGTATGTATGGCCAGATCAGCGACGAGGCCAGGAGGACCAGCGGCACCGGGAGCAGGGCCAACAGGCCCAGCTTCCAGTTGAGGTTGATCATCATGGTGGCCACGCAGGCGAGCATAAGGAACTGGCCCGCCACCCAGATGACGCCCTCGCCCAGGAACTGGCGCATCGCCTCGGTGTCCTGGTTGATGCGCCCGATGAACTGGTTGGTCTGGCGCCGGTCGAAGTAGCTGAGCGAGAGCTCCTGGAGGGCGTCGTAGGTGTCCCGGCGGATGTCGGACATGAGCCGGGCGCCCACCAGCACGCCTAGGTAGCCCCGCAGGGTCTGCATGAAGGTGATGGCGAGCCGGGCGCCGCCCAGGGACACGACTAGCCAGAGCAGCGCCGATGCGGCGGTCTCCGGCTGGACAACATGGTCGACGATCAGTTTGGTGAGGTAGGGCGGCAGGAGTTCGGTGACCGTTGCGAGGAGCATGAGCGCTGCTGCGCCGACGAGCTGGGGCCGGTAGGGCCTCGCATAGCTAAGGAGCCGGTTGAAGACCCGCCCCTTGTCCACACAGACCGGGCAGACCTTCGTCCCCTCCTCCAGCGGGCGCCCGCAGGAGCTGCAGAGCTTGGGCTTGTCCTTGGCTGAGGCCCGGGGGACCTCCTCGCCCTTGGCGAGCGACTTCAGCGCCCGGGCGGCCAGGCCGAACTTCCCTGCGTAGGCTGCGGTATACCGGACCAGGACCACGGCCCCCTCTGCGGTGTCCGCAATGAGAGCGCCGCCTCCAACGGCCTGAGCGGTGCGGGCGTCGGTGACGGCGGCAATGGGCAGGCGCCGGAGCTCGGTTCCGTCGGGGGTCGCTGTGACCACCTCCGTGGTGCTGTAGAGCAGCCAGCGCTCGGACAGGCAGCCCTCCTCATCCACGTCGGCCTTGAGACTGAGCAACGGTTCCTCCTTCAGCGCGCGTTCAACCGGGGCGGGCATCGGTTCACGAATCGGCATGCACTCACCTCAGGCCCATCTTAGCCGAAGGAATGTTCGGGCAACAGTCTATTCTTGTACAAATATTAGTGGTACAATGAATCTAGCAAAATCGCAACCCCTCCGGGCCGTTCCGGAGGGGTTGCGCATGCGCTTTGCGGCACACTATGCCTGAGGGGGTGTGGCCGTGAAGCGAATCCTCTCTGTTCTGTTTTTCTTCTTTGGCATGATCTCCTTTGTTGCAGCGGCAGGGCACCTACCGACGTGGCAGGAACGCTTGCCCGCCAAGGCGAAGGTGGTTGAGACCAGGGAGGCTGACCTGAACGGGGACGGTCGGGCCGAGATCGTCGTGGCTTATACGATCCCCGAGGAGGGAAAAACCGTTGGCCACGCCTCCGTGTTCGAGCGGGGGCGCAACGGAGACTACCGCCGCTACGACCTGAAGGTCGCCTGTCCCGGCGGCAATCCGGCTAGCATTACGGTTCTCGACGTGACCGGTGACGTCCGCCCGGAGCTGATTATTGAGGCTGGCGTAGCGGGCACCGTGCAGTTGCTCGACGTATACCGGCGTTCCTCCGACGGGTACGAGCGGCTGCTCCGCACCGAGGGCCTGGGCCACGTCATCTGGGACGCCGACGGGGACCGGATTCCAGACATCATCAGCCGGTACCGGGTGGGCTCCCTGGCCGACCAGGCGTTCCAGCGGTTCCGCTGGCTGGGCGGGCGCTTCGTGGCCTGGCACGCACCGCTGTGGACCTACGCCAACCCACACGCCGTCCCCGACCGGATCCCGGATGTAATTGGCCTGCCCTTGAAGACGGCAGCCGCCAAGGTGAACCTGAACCTGGGCGTAATCGCCGAGCTTGACTCCTGGGCGCCGCTCGACCGCGTGCTGCGGCAATCAGTCTGGCCAGGGGAGCCCAGGCAGGAAGTCCACCTGGCCGTCTCCGCCGGCGACACCAGCTTCCGGGCCTTGAAGCCGCTGGTAGCCGCCCCGGAGCATACAGCCTGGCTACAGCGCCAGGTCGAGGGAGTCACCCAGGTCGTCCACACCCGGTACCTTGTCGGACCTGCTCACTACTTCCGTCTGCAGGAGCCCTGGCAGGTGGTGTTGGGCGGCAAGGCGCAGTCCGTGCGTTGGATCGGGGTCGGGGCCGAGGTGCCGCATGTGGGGCTGCTCTATTTGACCACCGAGGAGCCGAGCCCCAAGCGCATGTCGCCGCCGTTTCAGGTGGCGCTCTACACGGCGGCGCTGAGGTAGTGTAATGATGGTAGTCAGCCATCTCCAAGGAGGAGAGCATCCGATGTTGCTCAGTCTGAAGGAGGCGGCAGCCCGCAAGGACTGCAGCCGGAAAGCGGTCCAGCGTGCCTGCGAAAAGGGAAAGCTCAACAGCGAGTTCGACCCCGTAACCGGGGAGTATCAGGTGTACGATGATGAGAAACTGGCCGCCTGGGCGCCCGGCGCCTAATAGCAGAACCCTCCGGACGTGATGGCGTCCGGAGGGTTCGCTGTTTACATCATGTGGTTGACGTGGCCCGCACTAAGCAGCAGCCGCAGCGACACGACTACGATCGTCGCCAGGAAGAGCCCGCTGGCGAAGAAGAGCCAGAAGACCTTCAGGTCCCCCTTCAGGTGCATGAAGTAGAGGGCGACCAGGGCAAACTTGCCGATCGAGAGCAGCGCCAGCAGGGGGATCAGGAGGGAACCAAGCTGGGGCATGTAGACGATCCCAAACTCAATGGCCGTGACGAGCCCCAGGATCAAGGCGATGGTCACATAGCCACGGTAGGGGATGGGGGACGGCTTGGCGGCCTGCATTAGTGCAGCACCTCCTTGGCAGCTTGAAGTAGATAGACCAGCGTGAAAATGGCGATCCAGACCACGTCGACGAAGTGCCAGTAGAGGCCGGCCACCTCCACCTTCACCGCCTTCGCCGGGGTGATGCCCCCACGAAGCGAGTAGACGTACATGACCCCCAGCCAGATCACGCCGATCAGCACGTGGAAGCCGTGGAAGCCGGTCAGGGTGAAGAAGCCGGACCCAAAGACGCTGGTGGTCAGGGTGAGCCCCTCATGGTAGAAGTGTGTGAACTCATACGCCTGGAAGCCCAGGAAGACCAGGCCGAGTGCCACCGTGGCCAGCAGCCACTTCTGCATCGCCTTCACATCGGCGTGCTGAATGGCGGCCACTGCGAGCACCATGGTGAGGGAACTGGTCAGCAGAACGAAGCTGCTGACGGTGGTCAGCGGGATGTCGAAGACCTCCATGGGCTTGGGGCCGCTGTGGGCCCGGTCAAACAGGGAGAGGTACGAGCCGATCAGCGAGGCAAAGAAGACGCACTCCGAGGCCAGGAAGATCCAGAAGCCCAGCTTCAGCTGATCCGGCTTCTCGGCCCCGTGCTGATTGAGGACGCTGACGCTCATGAGTGACCCTCCTCCGCCTCGATGTGGTAGCCCTCGTCATTCTCGAAGATCCAGCCGAACATGCCGGCAGCGGTGACCGCCAGCCCGAGAATGCCAACGATCCAGGCGCGGTAGACCCCGCCGAAGGATGCGATCATAAGCCCCAGGGAGATCAGCGCCGGCATGTAGGAGGGGTTGGGCATGTGGATGCCGTGGCCCTCCTCCTTGGCATAGCGCATCTTGCCGTTGCCGTTCTGCTTCTCAAACCAGAGGGCGTCGCGCCCCCGAACCTGAGGCAGCTGGGCGAAGTTGTACTCGGGCACCGGGGAGGGCGTGGTCCACTCCAGGGTGCGGGCATCCCAGGGGTCCTTGCCGGCGGCGGCGGCGCTGCGGAGGCTCGTGATCACGTTAATGCCGTAGATCAGCACGCCCAGGCCCAGCGTGAAGGCGCCGATGGTGGAGAGCATGTTCCACTCGCCGACCTGCAGTTGCGGTGCGTAGGTGTAGATGCGGCGGGGCATGCCCATCAGGCCGGAGAGGTGCATGGGGCCGAAGGTGACGTTAAACCCGATGAATGTCACCCAGAAGCTGAGCTTACCAAGCTTTTCGCTGAGCATCCGGCCGCTGATCTTCGGCCACCAGTAGGCGGCCGCCGCCAGCAGGGAGAAGAGCACGCCGCCGATGGCCACATAGTGGAAGTGGGCGACGACCCAGTAGGTGTCCTGCAGCTGGGGGTTGAGCGGGGCGGTGGCGTTCACGATGCCCGACAGGCCGCCCAGGACGAAGACCGTCAGGAAGCCGACCGCAAAGAGCATCGAGGTGGTGAACCGGATCTTGCCGCCCCACATGGTGAAGATCCAGTTGAAAACCAGGAGGCCGGTGGGCACGGAGATCGCCTTCGTGGTGATGGCGAACACGGTGTTGACCCAGGGGCCGGAGCCGACGGTGAACATGTGGTGGACCCACACGATGAAGGCCAGGCCGGTGATCAGCGACATCGCCGTGACCATGGTCTTGTAGCCGAAGAGGGGCTTGCGGGAAAAGACCGGGATCACCTCGGAGACCAAGCCGAAAGCCGGCACGCCTAGCACGTAAACTTCCGGGTGGCCGAAGATCCAGAACAGATGTTGCCACAGGAGCACATCGCCGCCCATGGCGGGCACATAGAAGCCGGTGCCGACCCAGCGGTCCATCATCAACAGCAGCATGGCCACAGTGAAGGCCGGCAGCGAGAAGAGCAGGATGATCGAGGTGAAGAAGGTCGCCCAGGCGAACGGGGGCATATCCATCAGCTTCATGCCGGGCGCCCGCATGGTAAGGATGGTGACCAGGAAGTTGACCGAGGAGACCAGCGAGCCAATGCCGGTCAGCTGGAGGCCGACCAGGTAAAAGTCAACACCGATGCCAGGGTTGTAGATGCCGCCGCTGGACAGGTTGGCGTAGTTAAACCAGCCTGCGTCCGGGGCGCCGCCCAGGAACCAGGAGGCGTTCAGCACCAGGCCGCCCGCCAGGAAGGTCCAGAAGCTGAGGGCGTTCATGCGGGGGAAGGCCACGTCGCGGGCGCCGATCAGGATGGGCATCATGTAGTTCATGAAGGCGGCGATGATCGGCATGGCCGCCAGGAAAATCATCGTGGTGCCGTGCATGGTCAGAACCTGGTTGTACTTGTCGCCGGTGAGGAAGGTATTGCCGGGGGCGGCCAGCTGCAGGCGAATCAGCAGGGCTTCCACGCCGCCGGCCAGGAAGAAGATGAAACCGGCCAGGAGGTACAACAGGCCGATTTTCTTGTGATCCACCGTGGTGATCCACGCCCAAACGCCCGTGCTGTTCGGGCGGTGCTCGGCGTGGCCCAGGGGTTGACTTACAGTCGCCATGTGCTTTGGTCTCCCTCCCTACTTGAGGCTCTGCAGGAAGGCCGTCACGGCGTCCAGCTGCTCCTGGTTCAGGCCCAGGTTTGGCATGAGCGCACGGGGCTTGACCGCCTGCGGGTTCTTGATCCACTGCTGCAGGTGCTCGGTGGTGTTGTCCAGCACGCCAGCAGCAATGGTGGTGCGGCTGGCGACGCCGGTCAAGTTGGGTCCGACGGTGCCCTTCGCGGTGGTGCCGTTGATGGAGTGGCAGCCGATGCAACCCTTGTCGTTGAAGACCTTCCAGCCCCTCTGGGCCTCAGCGGAGAGGGCGTTCACGTCCACCGGGGCCTGGCGGGCCTTCACCCAGCTGGCGTAGTCATCGGCGCTCTTGACGATCACCCGGAAGCGCATGTTGGCGTGGGAGGTGCCGCAGAGCTCGGCGCACTGGCCGAAGAAGTCGCCGACCTCGTCGCCCTCCAGGGTCAGGTTGGTGAAGCGGCCAGGGATCACGTCCACCTTGCCGCCCAGGCGGGGCGCCCAGAAGCTGTGGATGACGTCGGCGGAGGTCATGGTCAGATAGACCTTCTTGCCGACTGGAATCACCAGCTCGTTGGCGGTCTTCAGGCCCTGTTCCGGGTACTCGAACTCCCACCACCACTGGTGGCCGGTCACCTTGACCTGGACCATGTCCGGGTCGGTGGGCTTCTGCTCCAGGGCAAAGGTTGCCGAGATCGGCTCGATGGCCAGGGGAATCAGGATCAGCACGGTAAGGACCACCAGGCCGAGTTCGAGCTTGCGGTTGTGCTCGACCTGAGGCGGCAGCGCGTTGTCGCCTTGCTTGCCCCGGAACCGAATAATGACGAACAGGATAAGAGCGATCACTGCAACGCCGATCAGGCTGACCGCCAGCAGGTCGAACCTGAGCAGATGCAGCTGGGTCTCGGCAACCGGGCCGACCGGGTCCATCATCGACTGCGGTGCCGCCGCAAGAATCCATGGCTGGTTCAAAACCAGACCTCCCCCCACGATACTTAATAGCTAAAGAAGTTGACTCTTCTTCAGGAAAATCGTACTCGCACGAAAGTACTAGTCGCTATCGGAGTAAGGGGGTAAACCGAACCACGTTTTGGATAGACTTAAATAGACCCCAGATACAGGGGGCAAAGTATGTACTTGAGTGCCTGCGTCAGACTTGGACAGTAGGCGGCAGCCACATGGGGGTGTGACCGTTGACGCGGGAAGATGGGGATCAAACCGTTGCGGAGTCATCCATGGATGCGCTTCGGGCCGCCTGGTACTCCAGCGGGACCATTGCCGAGGTGATCGGCGGGCCGCAAAGCTTTCTGGCCGCCCTGATGGGCCAGCAGATCATGCGGGAGGGCATCGAGGCCGCAAGTGTGAGCGGCAAGGGCGAACCGGATCAGACCACGAGCAGCCCGACGATCGAGCCATAGGCAGACAAAAGGCGAGCCCTCATGATGGGGCTCGCCTTTGCGTCTACTTACCTTCGAGCTTGTCGCAGTATAGGTGCATCGCATCCCGCATGAACTGGGCCATACCGGGCTTGATCTTCTCGTACGTCGCCGTGAAGCGCTCGTCGGCCACGTACATGTCGCCGAGGTTCCGGAAGATCTCCAGCGAGCAGGTGTAGAACCGGTCGTTGATCAACTGGTGCCAGCGGCGGACCCACTCCTGCACCTCGGCGTCTGCCGGGCCCTTATCGATGAGGGCGGCGACCCCGGTACCGATCGCCTCCATCTCCTTCTTGATCGTCTCCCAGTCGGCCTTGGTGTATTTCTTGGTCCGCTCGGCCGACTGCTGATACTCCTTGGTGCCGCCCCAGCGCTGGCGGGCCTCCTCCTCGTACTTGGCCTGGTCAAACCCTTCAAACATGGCTTTCTCGTCCATGGGAACTCCCCTTTCCATCGCAACCAGTGTCTTGTCGACCGACTGAATCAGCCGGTCCAGCCGCTCCCGCCGCTCCTGCAGGAGCTGTCGGTGATCGTGCAGGGCGCGCCTGCGGTCGAAGTCAGGGCGGTTGATGATCTCCCGGATCTCTTGCAGGCTGAAGCCCAGCTCCCGGAAGAAGAGCACCTGCTGCAGCCGCTCCAGGTCGCCCTCGGTATAGAGCCGGTACCCGGAGGCGGTCAGCTGGGCGGGCTTGAGCAGGCCGATCTCGTCATAATGGTGCAGCGTGCGGATGCTTATGCCGGCCAGATCCGACACCGCCTTCACCGTGTAGGCCATGCGATCACCTCCTGGACTTAGCCTAAACCATAACGTTACGTGAGGGTCAATAGGTCTCGCACAAGAAAAGTGAGCCCACGTGGGCTCACGTTGTTGTTCGCCTCGACAGCGTTGCGATCCCTAGAAGGGCGGCGGCGCCGACGGCGCCCGCTGCACCGGCCACATAGAAGGGCAGGGCGGGCGCCCGCTCGTAGAGGGCGCCCGACAGCACCGGCGCCGCCGCTGTGGCGAGGCCCATCAGCAGGGCCAGCAGGCTGAAACGGGTGGCCAGGCCCTCTCCGCTGCCGGTGGTCTCGGAAACCAGGGCCATGCCGAGCGGCTGCAGGCTGAAATGGGCGCCGCGCAGGAGCATGGCCACCACCACCAGCCCGACCCCGCCCCGGGGAAAGAGGGCGCCGAACGCAGCGTCAGCCGCCAGGCACACGCCCATGGCGATCGCTGTACCGCGGCTTAGCTTAAGGTTCCGCACGGGACCGAGGTTGAGTGTGATCTGCCCGCTGTCCCCGGGCCACACGGCGAACAGGGCGGACCAGGCCAGTTGCCCGACCGCCAGTTGGCTGTTGGTGAGGCCCGTGGCCGACAGGCTCAGACCAAGCTGGTCACGCAGAAACGGGGTCATGAAGGCCGCCGGAAGCGTGAGCAGCAGCAGTGCGCCCGCCGCCGGGATGCCGGTCAGGAAGAGCGCTCGCAGGCTGTCTCCGCCGCGGCCATCGACATCTGCCGCCGGTTGCGGGCGGTCAGGGTGGATCGGCCGCAGGGCGGCTGCCGCTGCCAAGCTGAGCGCCCCGGCCAACAGGGGAAGCCGCCCCAGTCCCCAGGCGTCGGCGATCACTCCCGCCAGGGCTGAACCCACCAGCAGGCCCCCCGGTTCCGCGGCGAAGACCATGGCGATCGCCCGCCGCTGCCGGTCCGGCGGAACCGAATCGACGGCCAGGGCGGCCAGGGCGGGCATAGCCCCGGCCCCCGCCAGGGTCAGAAGGGCCCCGGGGATCAGCACGGGCCAGGGACCAGGCACCGCGAGCGCAGCGGTGCCGAGGGCGCCCACCGACCAGGCGGCGATCAGGGTCCGGCGCCGGCCAACTCGGTCGGCCAGGCGCCCCAACGGGAGCAGGGCGAGCGCTGCGCCAGCGTAGGCGGCGCCCTGAAGCAGCCCCGCCTGAAAGGGCGTGGCGCCCCGGTCCAACGCCAGAATTGGCAGGAACGGCAGGACCATATTGTAGGCGATCGACCAGAGCAGCAGGGAAGAGGCAAGCCGCCGGGCGGTTCCAGTGAGCAACGCCCCACCTCCAGGCATCTTCTAACTTGCCTATCCCCTGAACGAATCATCCGGGCGTGCCACTTTCGTACTACACAAGATTCTGCCTTTTCCCAAAGCAGAAGGGCGCCCATGGGCCATAGCGTGGCCTTTCTCCCCGCGGTATCCTGTCAGTGGAAGGTCGGTCTGGAACGAGATACATGTGAACAATTTCACACCACGGCGTAGGGCCCTGCGCCAGCCCAGAAACTCAAGTTGGAGGCATGAGCCGGAAACGGCTTCATGCCTCTTTTTGCATCCTCTCCAACCTTCCATTCCCCTCGGAACGCCATAGTTGGGGGGCTGACGTCATGTACAGCATTCGGTGTCTTTGCGGCAAGATCGTCTGTCAGGTAGATAACATGGGGTATCTCCCCAGAGTGGAGGAGGCACCCCCGCCGTCCCAAGCAGCGCAGCAGGGACCGGCGCTGGTGATCCTCTGCCGCCACTGCCGGCGGTACCTGGTCCTGAAAGTGCCCACGGTTACTGCGATCAGCTTCCAGTCCAGTTCGGTAGCGCTGCGGGGCGGACAGGTCTTCGCAACACAGTCATAGGTCCAGAAAAGCCCAGGCGTTAGCCGGAGGCATGCACAGCGGATGTGCATGCCTTTTTCTTTTCCCGCCTTGAGGAGGTGGCGATTCATGCAGGTATTCCTGGCGTTTTTGACCCTGTTGGTCGGCGGCTTGATCGCCGGACTAGTCCACCGCCATCACATGCACAAGCACGGATCCATGTAGCTCGTCCATCGCGGAGGTGTCGATATGCAACTTTCCCGCCGGTCCTTCGTCCTGGGCTGTCTGGCCCTGGGCGCCGGCCTTGCCGTCGGCCAGGCCCCCTCCCCGGCCGGAGCAGCCGCCCCGGACTCCGAGTCTGCCGTGTCAGCGGCAGAGCACCCGGCTGTCCTGTACGACCTGACCAAGTGTGCGGGCTGCCGCATTTGCGAGATCGCCTGCCAATTGAACAAAGGCCTGCCGCCGGATGTCTCCCTGATCTCGTTCCGGACGGCGGACCCCGGCTCTTCCCCCGGCGCTGCCTGGGCTGTGCGCCGCCACCAGTGCATGCACTGCCTCGACCCCGCCTGTGCCTCAGCCTGCCCGGTGGCAGCAATGCAGAAGACCCCTGCCGGACCGGTCATCTATGCCGACGAGCGCTGCCTCGGCTGCCGCTACTGCATGAACGCCTGCCCGTTTGGCGTGCCGACCTTCGACTGGGACAGCGGCCTCCTCGACAAGGCGCTGATCCGCAAGTGCGACTTCTGCGCCGACCGCCAGGCGCAGGGCAAGCGTCCGGCCTGCATTGAGGCCTGCCCGACAGGTGCAGTCAGCTTTGGCAAGCGAGGAGAGCTTCTGGAGCGGGCGCATGCGCTGATCGCAGCCCATCCGGACCGCTATGTCGACCACGTCTACGGGGAAACCGAAGCCGGCGGCACCTCGTTCCTGCTCATCAGCGGCACGGAGTTTGAGAAGCTGGGACTGCCCCAGCCCGGGAATAAGGCGCTGCCAGAGCTTTCGGAGAAGGTTATGTCCGCCGTGCTGCCCTTTGCGGCCGGCTGGGCAGTGGTTCTCGGCGGGGTTGCGGGCGCCACCCACCTGGGCAAGAGCGAACCGAAGCGAAAGGAGGAAGGCCAGTGATCACCCGTGTGTCGGCACATCCCGTCCACTTTTCGCTGACGAAGCTTGTCCTGTGGTCACTGGTCGCCGTCGCGGTAGTGATCTCCGGTATCCGCTTCACCTCGGGGATCGGGGCGGTTAGCAACATGTCCAACGCCTACCCCTGGGGGATCTGGATCAGCTTCGACCTCTTGTGCGGCGTGGCGCTGGCCGCAGGCGCCTTCACCACGTGCGCGGCGGTCTACATACTCAACCTCAAGCAGTTCAAGCCCCTCACCCGTCCGGCCATTCTCACCGGCTTCCTGGGCTACCTCATGGTGATCGTGGCTCTGCTGGTCGACCTGGGGCGGCCCGAGCGCATCTGGCACATGATCATCTATTGGAATCCGCACTCGCCGCTCTTCGAGGTCGGCCTGTGTGTGATGACCTACACCACCGTGCTGGCCCTGGAGTTCAGCCCCCTGTTCTTTGAGTGGGCGGGCTGGAAGCGGGCGGTCCGGATCATTCACAGCCTGACGATGCCGCTGATCCTCCTCGGGGTGCTGCTCTCCACCCTCCACCAGTCCTCGCTGGGATCTCTCTTTCTGGTGACGGCGGACAAGCTCCACCCCCTGTGGCACACCCCCTTGTTGCCGATCTTCTTCTTCCTTTCGGCGGCAACCGCCGGTCTGGCGATGGTGGTCGTGGAGTCCACCATCAGCGCAAACGCTTACGGCCGGGCGCAGGAGACGCATCTGCTCAGCCGCCTCGCCCGGGCGATTCCCTGGCTGCTGGGGTTCTACCTGCTGGCCAAGGTGGGCGAACTGATCTGGTCGGGTGACCTGGCACTGCTCGGATCAGGCAGCTGGCAGGCCTGGCTCTTCTGGGCCGAGCTGATGCTGGGCGCCGCGCTGCCGATGGTGCTGCTCTCGATCCGCCGGGTCCGGGAAAACCACACTTGGCTGTTCAGCTCCGCCCTGCTGGTGATTCTGGGGCTGATGCTGAATCGGTTCGATGTGGGCCTGATCGCCTGGCGGCGCCTGGGCAGTGCGTCCTACTTCCCCAGCTGGATGGAGTTCGCTGTCAGCTTCGGCATCATCGCAGCCGGCGTCCTGGCCTATGACTGGGTCGCCCGGCACCTGCCACTCTTTGACGACGCGCATGAGGAGGGTTAGCTGTGAAAAGCAGAAAGCTCCTCCTGGTTGGCTCCGTTGTCCTTCTGGCGGCAGTTGCTGCCCTGGGCTTCTTCGCCGCCATGTCCTCGGGGGCCGGGGCGGCGACTGCGCCCGCACGGGTCTCGGAGTCGCTCCTCCAGTGCGGCACGTGCCACGCCATGACCGAGGAGGTAACGACCTGGCAGTCCGGCCCGCACGCCGACGTTGCCTGCCTGCAGTGCCACGTGGAAGGCGACCCCGGGTGGATCCGGCACGAGTTTGCCGACAAGAACCCGGACATGGCCTCCCACCCCGTCACGACCTCCCTGCACACCATCGAGCCGAAGCTCGACGGCCAGCGCTGTGAGCAGTGCCATGAGCCGCAGATGACGCAGATCCTGAAGGACATCGAACCTGCGCCCCTGAACGGCGCCCAGTCGGGCCCCCTGCGCAGCATGGGAGTCAAGGCGGCTCACGACTTGCACCTCAACGGCAAGGCGGACCTGGCCTGCACCGACTGCCATGACGTCCACGGGGCGGCGCCCGGCACGGCCGCTCGGCAAGAACAGGTCCATCGCACCTGTCAGGAATGCCACGACAAGCAGCAAGTGACATTGAAGCCCACGGGCGACACCAGCTGCACGGCCTGCCACCTGGATGCGACGGCCGTGGTTCCGGCGGACCACCAGCCCAAGGCCCAATGGCAGCGGGATCACGGCAAGGCCGCGGTGACCCAGAGTTGCACGCAGTGCCATACCTCGGACAAGTCGTGCACCGAGTGCCACGCCGGCGAGCCCATGCCGCACCCGGCGGGCTTCCTGGCCTATCACGGCCAGCGGGCAGTAGCATCGCCAGCGGTCTGTACCGCCTGCCACTCCAGCAGTAACCCCGCCCGCCCCGACGCCCCGCACGCCTCGGCCCAGTTCTGCGCCGACTGCCACGCCGGGCAGCCGATGCCCCACCCGGATGCCTACCTGTCAGCCCATGGCGGCGACGCCCTGAAGTCCCCCGCCGCCTGCCAGGCCTGCCACTCCGGTGAAAATCCGGCCCGGCCCACAGCCGCCCACGCATCCGGCGCCTTCTGCGCCGCCTGCCACGACGCCTACCAACACCCGGCTGGCTGGGTCGCCAGCCACGGCACCAAGGTCAACAACAGCTGCACAGCCTGCCACAGTACAGGCAGCAAGCAGGGCGGCCACAACGCCTGCTCGGCGTGCCATACCAGCGAAGGCTCCTGGCATCCCACCATGTGGTTTGTGTCCCACGGCAAGGTGGTCAACACGGAAGGAAAGGCCGCTTGTATGAAGTGCCACAACGAGGTCCAACCCGCGTGCACGCAGTGCCACAGGAATCCGTAGAGCCTCCCTTGCCGACGAGAAGCCCCGGAGCGACCTTGCTCCGGGGCTTCTCTGGTATCTTCTCCCTGCCCGCCGACGTCCAACCGCGTAAGATGAGTGAACGGAAGGGGCTGGGCCATGAAGCGAGTGGTAGCGTCCGCCCTGCTGCTGCTCCTGTGCAGCGCCTGCGCGTCGCCTCGGGAACCGGCCCCCGCCCCGCCCCCGCCAGCCCGGCAGGAGACCCCGCAGCCGCCCCCCGCCCTGCCAACCGCCACCCGCCACTCCGAGGCCGACGATGTGCTCACCTTCCTGCAGGGCCGAACCGCCCAACAGGCCATTGTGGATGCCGGCGCCGTCTTTCCACCCGGGTGCGTGCGCTTGTCGCAGGCGCCCAGGGATGAGTTGCTCCTGGTCACCACCCGGTGCCGGGAGGGCGAGCACCCTTACTACCTGGCCTGGAAGGTCCGGACAGGCTGGCGCATCTCTGCGCTGCACATTGGAGAGGCGCCCATTGACCGCTTTGTGCGCATCGTCTTGGTCACCGCAGCCGGCGCCCCCGATGTGCTGATCCTGGGTGAGACCCGCGAGGGCGGTATGAGCCTGGTACGGGCGTGGCGTGAGGGCACGGGCGAACTGATCACCCAGGCGGTCACCAGGAGCTACCCCGGCGCCCGCTTCGATTTCCTGTCCCCCGCCCTGGTGCTGGTGGACTATGCCGCCGGAGGCCAGGCGCTGATTGAGTGGGACGGCACCCGCTTTGCCGACCGGGCAGAACGCACCCGCTCCACCCCCGAATCGACGGCGACACAACTGATCGCAGCGCTGAAGGCCGGCGACCGCACGACCGCAGCGGCCTTCCTGGACGGCCCGGGCTTGATGGACCGCCTGGTCAGCCTGCTCCAACTTGGCCGCACGGAATGGCGCGGCGGCGCCCAGCAGCCTGTTCCCGAAGTGGGGCGCCTTGACTGGGAGGCCCTTCCCGAGCCGTACCGCCAGACCCTAGCGGCTCCCGCCTCATACAGCTTCCGCCTGGAGAGCGCCGGCGGCGCCCTGCTTCTGGAGATGACCTACCGGGACCGGCGCTGGCTGGTTACGGATCTGCACCGCCCCTGAGATCCCACTCCATGCCGAGAACCCGGAACTCTGCCTCGGCCAGGCTGCCGTGGTGCCAGCGCAGCGCCTCCGAGCGAACCAGCCGTGCCAGGGCTGCGTGACAGCGGGCAATCGCCGGTCTGGCCCGCATGGCTGTGAATTCCGTCAGTGCGTGGTTCAGGTACTCGCAGCCATAGTCAACATCACCTGCCCTGGCTAAGGCCAGACCCAGGGCCTGCATGGCTGCCGCCTCCCCGTAGCGATGCCCGGTCTCCCGGGCGAGCTTCAGGGCGATGCGGGCGGCCTCTTCCGCGCGCACCGCCTGCCCTCCGGCGAGGAAGATCTGGCTAAGCGACACGTACGCCAGATCCAGTGCATACTCCGTCCCCATCCGTTGGGCCATGGCGATCACCTGGCGCTGCGCCTCCAGGCCCCCCTCGACATCCCCAAGTTTGGCGATGGCGGGACCGAGGCTGAGTTGGGCCAGGTATTCGGTGAAGCGGTGCTCCCCCTGCCGTGCGAGCCTCGCAGCCTCCCGGGCGAGGTCGAGTGCACGCCGGTGCTGCCCCCTCTCCGCGGCCAGCGCTGCCAGCACTGCGAGAAACGTACTCTGGCGCAGCGTCTCAGGGACAGCACTGTGTGCTGACTTGGCCAACACGGCAATCTGCTGCTCGGCCTGGCCAAACCGTCCCAGGGCGGCCTCGGTGGCAACCAGGGAGGGAAGCAGGAGCACGGTCTGATGCGTCACCTCGTTGTCCAAGAGCTCCAGGGCCTCCGTAAGCGCCCGTGCCATCTCTTCCAGTTGCCCCCGCAGCAGATGGGCGAACGCGCTCATAGCAAGCCCGCTCGCCACCATCTCTTTTCGCCCGGTGAGCCGCATCAGCGGCATCAGCCATTCGACGATCCCCAGCATGCGGCGCACCTGCCCGCGCAACGCCGCCACGGCCATCTCCATCACGCTGGCTTTGAGGGGATGATCCTTCCCAATCGCCCGCTCCGTCTCCAGCACGATGGGCCCGATCCAGTCGGCTTCCGACTCACTTGTGGCGATCTCGGCAAGGTACCGCTGGAGCCGCTCACGGTGACTCTGGCGCCCATCCGACTCCGGAAGGCGTTCGAGGCTGCCAATTGCCAGATGGAGGTACCTGCTGGCAGTAGGGAACGCATACAGGTTTGCAGCCTGCAGGGCAGCACGCTCCCAAAGCTCGGCCGCCTTGGCCCAGCGTTCGGCGCCAAACGCATGCCTTGCCTGCTGAGCAACAGACACGGTGTCGTGGGCCCCCTCGTCGGACAGGCATTCGAATGCACGCTTGTGGAGATCTCGTTTCACGTTGACCCGTAAGTCGTAGTAGACCACCCGCCGCGTAAGCTCTGAGCGGATACGGACCCACCCGTCTTCGGTATCGCGCAGGAAGCGACGCGCCTTTAACTCGCACAGCCCGCCTGTCGCTTCAGCTTCCGGCAGGCCGGCCGTATAGCGCAGCACATAGGGCGGCGCCCCGAACGGGTACAGTGATGCCGCCGCCAGCAGCCTGTGGGCGACGGCCCCGAGCCGCTGTACCCGGGAGCGAATGAGCGCCTGGATGCGAAGAACGGTGGCCTGGTGTCGGGGCACACCGATATCCACGCCGCCCCCGGTCTCCTCATAGGCCGTGAGCCATTCGGTGCCCAGTTGGGGATGTCCGTGGGTCTCGCGCCACAGGTCCTCCGCCAATGTCGGCTGACATTTGCCAGTGAACGCTTCCACCAGCTCATCGACCGACGGCCGATCCAGCGGTTCCAGCTCAAGCCGCTGGAGCCGGCCCTTGCTCTCCAGTTCGGCGAGGAGTTCTCCGGTCGACTCAGTCACTTCATCGGCCCGAATGGTGGTCAGGACCGATACGGTGCCGTCCCCCCGCCGGTGGCCCAACAGGCCCACCAGGTGAACGGTCTCCGGGTCGGCCCATTGCAGGTCTTCAAGAACCAGCAGCACACGCCCTGGCAACATGCCAAGCAGCCTTGCCATGCTCTCAGCCACCCGCTGCTGGCCCAGCTCCTGCTCATCTTCCGATGGCCGTTTCAGGGTGGGCTCGGGGGACAGCACCCAGAGCATCTGCTCTATCCACTGCTGGGGCAGCGGGAACCGGGTGATGTCGACCTCTCGCAACACGGGACGCAGCGCCTGCAGCACTGGCCCGAGGGGAACGCTGCCGCCATGCGCCTGCCAGCAGGCGCCTCGGAGAACGGTGGTGAACCCGTCGGGCTCAGCGCCTTGCTCCAGTGGTGTGACTAACGCATCGACGAACCGGCTCTTGCCCGATCCTGCCTCCCCCTGAACCACCAGGACATTCTTCCTGGAAGCGCTCCCCCGCAGCCACTCCCGGCCCTGCCGCAACGGCCGCTCCCGCCCGACGTACGGCTCCGTGCCGGCGCCCGCAGTCGAGAGGTCGGCCATGATCCTATTTGCCGCCGTTGGCATGGCCGCCAACCGGTTCGCGGCGATGGCATTGCGGAGGGAGACGGTGCTGGGATCCGGCGTCTGGCCCAGTCGCTTCAGCAGGAGCAGCCGCAGCTCCTCAAAGCGCGCCAGGGCTGCGTCGCGCTTTCCCTGCATGGCCCAGCCCAGCATCAAATGGCGATGAAAATGCTCATCCAGGGCGTCGATGATGAGCGCCTGCTGGGCTCTGTCCACCAACTGCTTCCATTGTCCGGCCCGCTCGCACCCAACGGCCAGGGCCGAGAGCAACTCCAGGCAGCGCCGGTCCCACCGGTTGCGCTCCCGAAGCAGCCAATCCGCAAAGCCGGGCGCCTGCGGGAGCGTGAACCCTTCCAGGAAGGGGCCGGCCCGCAACTGAATGGCGCCGTCCAAGGAGTGCACCCCACCGTGCGCGGCCAACTCCTCGAAGGCGACCGTGTCGCACCAGACCGCTCCCCCACGGTCCCAACTCAGGCTGTCACCTGTGCTCACGATCGGCCACACGGGCAGCTCGCTCTTCATGCGCCGAAGGCACCGTTCTAGGCTCCGGAGAGCCCCCTCCTCGGTCCGGTCAGGCCAGAAGAGGGTGGCAAGGTGTGCACGCGAAAACACCCGGTCGGGTTGTGCAGCCAGGTAGAACAACAAGCCCCAGTGGTCACCCGATGAGCAGGCCAAGTCGCCCTGCGGCCCCGCCAGAACAGGAGGGCCCAGGAGGGCAAGACGATAGGCGTACATGAAGTCCCTCCGCGACCACGAGCTAAGTTCATTATTGCTTATCCATATTGAGGGTAGTACCCTGCCACACCGGCGAAAAACAGGCGGCCCACCCCGCAGCGCTGCGAGGGTGGGCCTTCTGGCGGAACATCTGCACAGCGCTGCCCTAGCCGCAACAACTTCCGCTGGAAGTCTTGGCGCCAGACTGCTGAGCACCGCAGCAGGAACTTGAGGACTCGATAGCGGCAGCCGAACCGCTGCAGCAAGAGGACTCGCTGGAGGCAGAAGTGGATCCGCAGCAGGAGGAGTTGCCGGTAGGCAGGCCTACCGCCTTCTTCACCACGTTCACAAACACGCCGTTCTTCCGTTCCGTCATGATAGCGACCTCCTTTAATGTGTATCTATTGCGCCAGAGCGGGGTGAACCGCCAAGCGACGGATCAGCGAAACGATGGTCTCGGCACCCTCTTCAATGGCCGGCACGTGAAGGACGGCGCTGGTATCGTCGGGCGTGTGAATCCTCACCCGGAGCGGCTCCGTGGACATGTGGCCGAGTCCAAGGGCTGGGAGGCCTGCTGCCTGAAAAGCGACGGAGTCGTCGCCGCCGACCGTCCATCGAACCTCGATTCCGTGCTCCTGGTAAAGCTCCGCTGCAACATTAGCCAGCCAGTTGCCAGGGGCCGAGTACCCGAGCCGAATCGCCCGCAAGGCCGGTTCCAGCCCCATTCCATCGAGGTTGATCACGGCTGACAGCGGCACAGGCGAGCGCCTCGCCAGGTGTTTTGCTCCCCAAAGCCCGGACTCTTCGCCTGTGAGGAAGGCGACCAGGATGTTGAAGGGCAGTGCAACCCTCTGCTCCACGAGCCTCCTGATGACTGCAAGCATGGCCACCACGCCGGAGGCGTTGTCAATCGCGCCCGGAAACCGCTCCCCATCTGGGTCATCGCCCACGTGGTCGTAATGGGCGGTCAGGGCCACCGTTCGTGTCGGGTCGGCGCCCGGCAGGAGGCCCAGGACATTGCGACACGGCTCTGTATGTACCTCTAAGGGAAGATCCAGTTCGACAGCCGCCCCCAGGTCGGAGGCGAGCCGTTCAGCCAAACTCTCCCGGATTCGGATGACGGGGATTCGACTGTCCGCCGAGCCGAACACGGTCTTGTGAAACCATGTGGGCTCGCCCCACTCCACAAGGAGCGCCGATGCGCCCACTTCCAATGCGGCTGCCGCTGTAGCGTTCAAGTCAAATCCGTCGGGCCGCTTTGGAATGAGAACGGCCTTGCCCTGGATCTCCTCCGGCCTGACCTCGTCTCCGTCGCGTATCACCACGATGTTGGACTGGACCGCCCCACCAGACGACACGTGGGCAATCTCGCCAAAGTCGTGCCGGTGCCTGTAGTGGGTGCCTCCGACGGCGAGTCGGACAGGCCCCGTCAACCTGGCAGCGGGGACCTCCAGCCACTGAAAGAACTCGTCGTCACCGACCGGGATCAACCCCAGCGACTTCAGTTCGCCCGCCAGATAGGCGGATGCCCGTCGTGCTCCTTCCGTTCCGGACAGGCGGCCGGATGTCTCCGAGCCAGTCAGGAACATCAAGTCCTGTACAACTGGGTCCATGCTCGCCCAGGCCTCCTAATCAACGAAAGTTGATTTGATTGACTTCATCATACAACGAGTTTTTTTGATGTGTCAACACACGGATCAACTTTTTTTGAAGGATGGAGCCGGCGGCTTGACCGATCGCACTGGCAGTGCTATCCTTTGAGTAGATCGGTTTAAACTTGTTTACCAATCGGAAGGAGAAACGGATTGTCGGAACCGAGCTTCACAACCACACAGCTTCTGCGAATGTTCCACGCGATCTCTGATCCTGCCCGTATGGAGATCATCTACTTGCTCGGGCGCCGCGGTCGCATGAACGTAGGGGACATCGCCAGCCAGTTTCGCCAAAGCCGGCCAGCCATTTCCCACCACCTGAAGGTCCTGAAGGAAGCAGAAGTGGTGCAAAGCGAAAAGCTCGGGCAGGAGATCTTCTACTGGGTCGACCGAACCTACCTTGCGTCGGCCCTCCGCTCCATGGCCGATGCAGTAGAAAGCTGCTGTCCTCCCGACCAGGCACCGTAACTCCGGTGCCTCTCTCTCCCCACAATCGGTAAATGAGTTTAAACATATGTTCCTACATACATCTTGGAGGTGCCTTATGAGCCAATCGGTTCGGATGATCGATGCAGTAGGCCAGACCGAGTTGATTAAGCGGTACTACAACTATAGGAGCAAGTCCTACGCTTGGATGGTTGCCCCGCTGGAGGAGAAGCCGCGTATGATGGCCCTTGATCGCGCCCGCATTCAGCCCGGTGACCGCGTGCTAGAAGTCGCCGTCGGCCCTGGTGTCACGCTGCCCGAAATCGCCAAGCGGGTCGCTCCGGGCACCCCGATCCATGGGGTTGATCTCTCTCCTGGTATGCTGGAGAAAGCCAGGAACCGCCTATCTGAAGCGGGGATCACAAACGTGATCCTCCAGGAAGCAGACGCCCGCAAGCTCCCCTTCGCCGATGCGAGCTTTGACGTGCTCTACAACAGCTACATGCTGGATCTGATTCATCTTGCGGACATGCCGGTGGTCTTGGCGGAGTTCTACCGGGTGCTAAAGCCCGGCGGGCGCCTGATCCTGGTCAACCTGAGCAAGCCAGACCCCAGCCGGATCACCTGGTTTGAGCGACTGTACCGCTGGCTTCCGGAATCCATCGTTCCCTGGGTGGTCGGGGCGTGCCGGCCCGTGGTCATGGCCCCGCATGTGTCCGCCGCTGGCTTTATGGGTGTCGAGCGTGAGTTCGTGCCCAACTCCCTGCCGTCGGAGATTGTGGTAGCACGGAAACCAGCCTGACAGACTACAGGGATCTCATCGACGAGAACCTTGCGATGAGTGCTTCGACTAGCTTGGTGGCCGCCGCAATCAAGAAGACCAGGGCAGGATCGAAGCGCTCCACCAGGAGGCCGCCCAAGGTAGCCCCAATCGGCATGGCGGCGGTCGAGAGAACTCGGGTAAACGACAGCACCCGTCCCATCAGATCCCCGGGAATGTTCTCCTGCCGAACCGAAGTGGAGAGCACCACCCAGGCCACGTTGCAGGCGGACACCATACCAAAACCCATGCCAGGGGCCCACCAGGTCCGCAGCGTCGCCATCAGAACCAGCCCGCTCATGCCGAAGACCAGCAGGGCAGGGTACAGTTGCCCGCGCCGGAAGCGGCGGGCAAGCGGTACGATCGCCAGGGAACCGAGAATCCCGCCCACGCCGAGCATCGAGTAGTTCAGACCGCTGATTTCGGAAGTCAGACCGAGCACGTCCCGCAAGTAGAACATCAGCACGGCGCTGACCATGCCAAACCCGAAGTTTCCGATCATCGCCTGCAAACTCAGCATCCTGATCACAGCGTTGCCCCACAGCCAGCGGAAGCCCTCCACCATACCTGCGAAGACGCCACTGGCGGTTGCACCGGTGATGGCCTTCTTGAAGGGTGGCAACACTAGTACGGCCAGGAGTGTTGCACCGAAGGAGACTGCGTTCAACCACATGGCGCCGTATCCGCCAAGTGCGGCAATCACCACGCCTGCGAGGGCCGGGCCACCCATGGAGCCTAGCTGCATGATGAGTTGGTGTGCCGCATTGGCCCGGGTAAGGTCCTTGCCTGCCAGCTCCGGAATGGCGATGGTAGTCGCCACATCAAACATTAGTGATATGAGAGACAACAAAAAAGCGACGACATACAGATGCCAGACCTGGAGCAACCCCAGCAGCGCCACGAGGGGAATGGCGGCTACAATCAGCGCCCGCAGCAGGTCGGAAACGATCATCAGCTTACGACGGTCCAAGCGGTCGACGAACACGCCAGCCAGGGCGCCGAAGAGCAGAATGGGTAGGATCTCGGTCGCGTACAGAGTGCCCATCACAACGGCTGAACCACTCAGGTCGTAGGCGATCCAGGGAAGGGCGAACATGTAGAGCGCGTCTCCAAGCTTGGAGATCGTCAGGCCGGCGAGGAAGATGCCAAAGGTACGGGACAGCCCGGCAAAGGCGGCCAGGCGGTTGCGAACCCCAACTGCAGCAGCCATCGTAGAAATCCTCCTAAAGGATGTACTCCATGATCCGCGTATCGACCCAGGCGCCGTCCAAGAGCCCCTGCTCCCGATAGTCCCCGACGTGGCGGAAGCCCAGCTTTTCGTAGAGCTTCACGGCGGGAAGGTGCGGGAACGTGGTCAGGACCAGCTTGTGGTACTCCAGCGATTTGGCCCGCTCCATCAGGTCCTGCATCAGGCGAAGCCCAGCACCGGTCCGTCGGACGTCTCGCTCAACATATACCGAAAGGTCACCCACAAAACGGTAGGCCTGTCGGACACTGAAGGGGTTGATGGACGCCCAGCCGATCACCTCACCCTGGCGGACCGCCACGGTCACAGGGTGACGCTCACTGCGGCCGGTCAGCCATTGGTGGCGCTCCTCGTATGTACGAAGTTGGGTTTCGAGCGTCGACTTGTCCTCGATACCCTGATTGTAGATGCGAGTGATGGCGGGCACATCGCCCACGGTGGCGGGGCGGACCAGCAGGGGCGCCCGGTCCAAGCCGAGCCGCATCACCGTCGAGGAAGCGGGGCAGGCGCCCTGGAACTCAGGCGATGCGAACACCTCGGCGGGAAGGTCCGCCCGAGTCACACGCACAAACCCAAACCGGGGGAAGAAGCGGTCGGCCGTGGTGGTCAATAACACCACCATCTTCAGGCCAGCGTCGAAGGCGTGGTCAAGCACCATGCGTACAATCTCCTGGCCGAGACCGGTGCCACGCTCAGTCTTGCTGACGGCAACGGAACGGAGCAGGGCAGTGGTCCCGTATACTTCAAGACCCGCGCTGGCCACCAGGGCATCCCCTCGGAGAGCCAGGACGAAATGGTGCAGGTGTGCTTCGGCGCCAGCGAGCGGGAGTTCCGCCTGCGTCAAAAGGTCGGACACCGCCGGCCAGTCGGCTGCAGTGGCGGTACGAAAGATCATGTCGTCCATTACAGGTCATCCTCCAGCTTGACTAGAATGGGTTCGCCGGCGTTTTCGCTTTGAAGGGCCTTGTACAGCAACTCCAGCGCTGTGTACACCTTGTAGCGCTCTGCAGCAGGGATCCTCTGGAGAAGACGGCCCGACTGATCATTGAGCGTCGCTCCGACCTCAGATGCCTTGGCGGCCCCCGCCGCGGTGAGGGCGACGATCACCGTGCGCTTATCACTTGGATGGGGCTCCTTCGTAAGCAGTCCATCTTTGGTCATGCTCTCGACGGTGCGGCTCACCCAGCCTTTGTCCGTGTTCAACCGCCGAACCAGCTCGGCGAAGGTCAGGGGACCACTCCGGTCTAGTTCGGTCAGCACATGGCACTGCGCTGATGAGGTATCGCAGCACACGGCGACCTCGTTCCTCTGAAGTTGGCCGTGAAGCCGAGAAACCTCACGCAGCAGCCATCCGGCCCGCGCTGCATCCATAACCTGACCCCTCCACCACGTTCGTTGTCTACAGCAACGTTGTCTACAGCAATAATATCCAACCGGTCTTTCCGTTGTCAAGAGCAACAATCTCGCCAGGGCAGAAAAATAGCCAGCCCGTCCGTTTCGACAGGCTGGCTGATGAAATGTGTCGGTCTACTTGGCCGGCGTCAAGGCGAAACGCTTCCGGAGAGCAAGGGCTGCATTGACCAGGCCGATCATCACCGGAACCTCAACCAATGGGCCGATTACCGCAGCGAAGGCCTGACCGGAGCCAATTCCGAAGACCGCCACTGCCACAGCAATAGCGAGCTCAAAATTGTTGCTGGCGGCTGTGAACGAGAGCGTTACCGTTTCGTCGTAGCCAAAGCCCGCCCGCTTCGAGATCCAGAACGAGAAAAAGAACATCCCGGCAAAGTAGATCAGCAGGGGCACCGCGATTCGCAGCACGTCCATGGGCAGTGCGACAATGGTTCCGCCCTTCAGTGAGAACATGACCACGATCGTAAACAGCAGGGCGATCAAGGCGGTCGGCCCCAACTTCGGCATGAACGTGGCTTCGTACCACTGCTTCCCCTTGACCGGAATGAAGGTGTAGCGGGTGACGATTCCAAGCGCAAACGGAATGCCCAGGTAAATCAGCACGCTTTTGGCCACATCCCACATGGAGACCGAGACTGAAACACCGCCGGTATCGATGCCCAACCAGCCGGGAATGACCGTAACAAACAGGTAGGTGTACACCGAGTAGAGCAGGATCTGAAAAATGGAGTTGAAGGCCACCAGTGCTGCGGCGTACTCATTGTCGCCCTTGGCCATTACGTTCCAAACCAACACCATGGCTATGCAGCGTGCAAGACCGATGATGATGAGCCCCACCATGTACTCGGGCTGGTGACGTAAGAAGATGACCGCCAGTGCGAACATGAAGATCGGGCCGATCACCCAGTTCTGCAGCAGAGAGAAGCCCAACAGCTTCGTATTCTTGAAGACCTTACCCATCTCTTCGTAGCGGACACGGGCCAGGGCCGGATACATCATCCAGATCAGGCCAACGGCGATGGGCAGCGACACGGTATCGACCTGCAAAGAATTGAGTGCACCAGCGAAACCAGGAAAGAAGTTTCCGATGCCGACCCCTGCGGCCATCGCCAGAAAGATCCACAGCGTCAGGTACCGGTCAAGCGAAGACAATCCACCCTTCTTCTGCTCGGTCACGATCCACGGCCTCCTTCGTATGTGTCATCCACGGCCTTCCCGGAGCATTCGTGCGAACTCCTTGGGCAGGTCAGTGGCCTCAATGGCCCTTGCCGCGGCCTCGTAGTCATAGGGCACCTCGACAATTTCCACCGCTACGTCCTGGCTGGTGATGTCCAGGAGCACATATGTGGCGTTGGGATTACCGTGCTTCGGCTTGCCCGCACTGCCTGAGTTGACCAGATGCTTGCCGCAGAGAACCTTGTGAAAGGGCTTATGCGTATGGCCGAAGATCAGTACGTCCGCCCGGGTAGCGTCCAAGTGTGCTTGGAACACGTCATCCGCAACGTTCGCGAGCAGGTACTCGTTGAGCCGACTCGGACTGCCGTGCACCAGTACGACCTGGCGCCCTTCGATCTCACGGTGTAGCCGATACGGCAGGTTTCGGAGGTACGCCCGCTGCTGCTCCGAGGTGTGGCCCTTGGTCCAGGCAATCGACTGCTGCCCCCGTTCCATCGCCGCCTCGTCGGCGTAGTCGCAGCCGCAGGCGATTCGGAAGTACCCAATGCCGTCGTCGTAATTGCCCATAATGGTAGGAATCCCACGCGAGCGGATCAGGTCGACAACCTCGCCCGGGTTGGCGCCGTATCCAACCAGATCCCCCCCGCACCAAACTAGGTCGGCGCCCCGCTTCTCGATATCGCTTAGCACGGCCTCTGCCCCTTGCAGGTTACCGTGAATGTCCGAGAATACTGCCAGTCTCACTGCTCTTGTTCCCCTTTCGGTTCAGCGCACAACTCGATGCGGTTCAGTCTGGGCCGGCGCCCCATGATGTCTGCCATCTCCGGAAGGGTGTTTGGATCGGCTGCCAGAAAGGACATGAACCCGTCCAGTTGAACCTTGACCCGCTCCAGGTCACCCCGATAGTAGGTCCACATGCCGGCCCGTCGCTCTTTTACCAGGCCGGCCAGTTTCAACTTCGTCACGTGCTGAGAGATCGCCGGTTGGCTAATTTGAAGCAGTTCCTGCAACTCGCAGCCGCACAGTTCCTCTGTGACCACAAGCTTGAAGATCTTCAGTCGCGTCGGGTCCGACAGAGTCTTTAGCGTCAGTACGTAATCATGCATCCGCTGGCTCGCCTCCCATATAAGTTTATGCTTATCAGCTTATCCGCGTCAACCGGCAAAGGAAAGCCCCCGAAGGCCGTAAGGCACTCCGGGGGCCGCTCAAAGTGACCACCGATTTATTCCACGGTCACGCTCTTGGCCAGGTTCCGGGGTTTGTCGACGTCGGCGCCACGGGCGATGGCGGCGTAGTAGGCCAGCATCTGCAGCGGCAGCACGGTAAGCACCGGAGTCAGGAACTTATGCGCCCGGGGCAGGTAGAAGACCTGGTCGCAGTGCTTGGGGGTCTCCTCGTCGCCCTCCAGCGCCACGCCGATCACCGTAGCCTCGCGGGCCTTCACCTCCTGAATGTTGGAGGCGGTCTTCTCGAGCAGGTCCGGCTGGGTGTTCAGGGCGATCACAGGCACGTTCCGGGTGATCAGGGCGAGGGTGCCGTGCTTCAGCTCGCCGGCGGCGTACGCCTCGGCGTGGATGTAGCTGATCTCCTTGAGCTTCAGCTGGCCCTCAAGCGCCACGGCGTAGTCGAGGTTGCGGCCAATGTAGAAGATGTCCTCGCTGTGGGAGATCTTCAGCGCCGCCTCGCGCACCGGCTCCTCCAGGCGTTCCAACACCGTTGCAGCCTGCGAAGAGAGGTCACGGAGCCCGGTGATGATCTCCTTGCCCTCAGCGGCGTTCAGGTTGCCGTTCTGCTGGCCCAGCCACAGCGCCAGGAGCGTCATGGCGACCAGCTGGGTGGTATAGGCCTTCGTGGAGGCCACGGCGATCTCCGGACCGGCCCACGTGTACAGCACGGAATCAGACTCGCGTGCGATCGAAGAGCCTACCACGTTGGTCACCGACATCACCTTCGCCCCGCGCCGGCGGGCCTCACGAAGGGCGGCAAGGGTGTCTGCGGTCTCGCCGGACTGCGAGACGGCTACGAACAGGGTCTGCTCGTCGGCAAAGGGATCGCGGTAGCGGTACTCCGAGGCGATATCCCACTCCACGGGGATCCCGGCGAGTTTCTCGATCAGATACTTGCCGACCAGGCCGGCGTGGGAGGCGGTGCCGCAGGCGACGATCGACACCTTGCGGATGTTCTTCACCTCGGCCTGGGTGAGGTTCATCTCCTTGAGGATCACCTGGCTGTTATCGTCGGACAGGCGGCCGATGAGCGTGTCGCGAATGGCCTGCGGCTGCTCGTGGATCTCCTTGAGCATGAAGTGGGCGTAGCCGCCGCGCTCAGCCTGGCCGGGATCCCAGTTGACCTCGATGATCTTCGTGTCTACCGGCTCCCCGGCCACGGTGGTAATGGTGACGCCCTCCCGGGTCAGGACGGCCATCTGGCCCTCCTCCAGGGCGATCACACGGCGGGTGTGCTTAAGGATCGCGGGAATGTCGGAGGCCAGGAAGTTCTCGCCCTCGCCCAGGCCGATCACCATGGGGGATGCTTCCTTGACCGCCACGATCTTGTCCGGCTCATCCTGGCAGATGACCGCCAGCGCGTAGGCGCCCCGCAGCATGCCGGCCACCTTGCGCACCGCAGCGATCAGGTCGCCCTCGTAGTAGGACTCGATCAGGTGCGGAATCACCTCGGTGTCCGTCTGCGACTTGAAGACGTGGCCGTGCTGCTGCAGGACTTCCTTCAGCTGGATAAAGTTCTCAATAATCCCGTTGTGGATCACTACGAACTTGCCCGAGCAGTCGCTGTGCGGGTGCGAGTTGACGTCCGAAGGGCGCCCGTGGGTGGCCCACCGGGTGTGGCCGATGCCGATCTGGCCGTGGCTGACCGAACCGTTCACCCTGGTCTCGAGGTTGGCCAGGCGGCCGACGCTCTTTTCGACGCGGGGCTGACCGTCCTGAATGACGGCGACGCCGGCGGAGTCGTAACCCCGGTACTCCAGCTTGGAGAGACCTTCAATGAGAATCGGCAGAGCCGGCTGGTTGCCAATATATCCTACGATACCGCACATACAACAGTTTCCTCCTTGGGTTGGTTGCTACAAAAGAAAAGGCCATGCCCATCAAGACCCGCGGGGCATAGCGCCCGGCAGGCATGCAGATGGACACGGCCAAATTAGGGCGTACTTACAACGCCCCGTTTGGTGTTAATAATAACAGATGCCCGGGACGGAATGCCCGTCCCTGAGGCTTCACCCGGCCCCTTTGTCCCCGGAATCGCTTCCGGTCTTTGTAGGGCCTTTGTCGGTCGTGAACAACCGGAGGTCACCCGCCGAGTTTTTCGAGATCCCTCACCTCGTCAACTTACCGCCGTACGGCCGTAAGTCCTGGCGCTATATTTCATCCACCGTGTCCCGATTTGGTTTTCACGCAGAAAGCGCCCAGCCTGGCTGCGGGCAACCTCACACCTTTCTTGAGCCGTGCGGAGCTCGGCCTTTCTCCACTATACGCACTCTGCATTTTGACCGTCAAGCCCAATCTTATCCAGTGCGTGTAATGGGTCTGTTCTGTAGACGTATGAAAGGGGCGCTGAGTTGTATGCTCAGCGCCCCTATTTTATCATAGCCGGAACTTGGCAATGCCCAACTGTAAAGTCTGAGCAATCTGCGTGAGATTACGTGCGGCGGCGGCCACCTCACTGGCGGAACTGTTGAGTGTATCCATCGCTGCCACCATCTCTTGGGTCGCAGCGGCGTTCTCCTGAGAGACGCCCGTGATGCGGTCCACCGCACCCACAACTTGCCCGGTGCCGGCAGCCAGCTCCTCGGTGGCGGCAGTGTTCTCTTCGGTTACGGCAGCCATGGCGTCGAACGCCTGAACGACCCGCATCGCGCCGGACTTGACCTCCTCGGCCTCTGCGGTGATGCTCGCCATGTCTCTGGCAGTCCTGTCGGCGGTCTCCAGCAGGTCCGACAGCGCCCGTTCTGCCTCTGCAGCTAGCCTGGTGCCGGCATCCGCCTCCGCCGTGCCCACGGCCATGGCCTCAGCGGCCTCGGCTGTCTGCTTCTGAATCCGCTGAATCAGCCCGGTGATCATCCGGGCGGACGCTGCGGAGCGTTCGGCCAGCTTGCGCACCTCGTCCGAGACCACCGCAAAGCCACGACCGTGCTCACCGGCCCGTGCCGCCTCGATCGCAGCGTTAAGGGCAAGCAGGTTCGTCTGCCCAGCCAGCTCGGAGATCGTATCGGTAATGTGCCCGATTTCGCCGGAGAGGCCGGCGAGCTCCTGGATCTGGGCGGCTGCGCCCCCTACTCCGTCACGGATGCGCTTCATCCCCTGGATGGTCTCCCCGACCACCTCAGACCCCTGCCGTGCATCCTTCGCCGCTTGAACTGCATCGCCCGACGTCCGGGCAGCACGGATCGCGAGGCTTTCGAGGCGGGAGAGCATCTCCGTCAGCATCATCGAAGCCTGCTGCACCTCGTTGGTGGTGTCCTCGGCGCCGCTGGCGATCTGCTCAATGGTCTGGCGGAACTGCTCCATGGTGCGGAAGACCTCCGCCGAAGCGTGGGCCTGGTCGTTGGCGCCCCGGGCCACCTGTGCGGCGCCCTTGGCGGCGCCCGTGGCTGAATCCTCCGAGGTCTCGGCGGCGGCTCTCAGCTCCTCTGAGGCGGCCATCAGCGACTCGCTGGACTCGCTCACACCCAGAATCAGCGTGCGCAGGCGGCCTAGCATATGCTCAAGGCTGCGTGCCATGTCGCCCAGTTCATCGGGGCGGGCGGCCATGCGCGCCAGGCCGGCATCATCGGCTCGCAGATCGCCGTCAGCGACTCGGGTGAGGTGCTCCTGGACTCGGCGCAGGTCACGTACCAGCCCTCGGGAGACAACAATCACCCAGGCCAGCGCCACTACCAGGACGATGGCGCCAGTTGCCGACAGCCACCAGATAACCGACTGGAACGGCAGCAACAGATCATCGGTGGTGTAGGCGGTCACCCAGACCACCCACTCCGGCCGGCTGGGGATCGGCCGCAGCACGGCGAATTTATCCCGCGGGCTGGTTTCGCCCGCGTTCTGCCACTCGTAATAGATGGTTCCTCTGAAGGATGCTTCCTGAGCGACCTTTTGAAGGACCTTGCCCTGGTCTCCCGTATCCGACCAAAGGTTGTTGGCGCCGCCTTTCGGGTGGAGGATGCGGCTGCCATCCCGGGCGTACACGATCGCGTAGCCCGTCATCCCATTTGCCTCGAAATAGTTCTTGTCAATGGTCCCCAGAATGGGCCCGGCCTTCTCCCGGAACTGGGCGGGGTCCGATGTGGTCGCGGCTACCTCGTCGACCTGATGCAGGATTTCATCGGTGAGGAACGCCACGTCTCGTAAGGCCAGATTCAGGTAGGCGGTGCGGGTGATCTGCACGGAGACAACCGATGTCACCGACACCGCGACAACCACCATGAGACCGATGATCAGCGAGAGCCTTGTGCCCATAGAACGCAACCTCATTGGCGCCCTCGCCCCCTTTTCGTCGAAGTTTGTCGAAATGACCCGGAAATATCCATATGGTACCCGTTGTCAAATCAGCAGGTAATACTGCAGTCACCGGATTTTGTGGTCTAGACGATTACGCGAAAACCCCGGCTTGCGGGCGCAAGCCGGGGGACTTTCTGTCGAACACTTTGGAGAACAGGGAGTCAAAATTCGACAAAACATCCGAGCGGGTGTTTGGTAAAATCAGGGAGGAGAGAGGGGAGACTCATTGCTGTAAAAGGTGGTGAGAACTCCATGCTGCCGCAGTGGGCCGTCGAAGTTATCTTGGAAGCTGTGGTTACCGAACCAATCCGGACCCTGCTCGAGGTACTCTTCCGGTAAGCCCCACGCGCCCCGTCTTCGGGCTCCGTAAGCAGCTCCCCTCTCCTCCCTCTACTACTCTGCCCATTACCGAATGGGCTCATCCATAAAAAGGGCGCCGGATCTCACCGGCGCCCAGGTCCTACGGCACGAACTTTATCACTGGCTCAACCTTATACGAGCTCCGCTCCTGCAGTTGTTCACGGCTGAGCGGCTGGCTCCACTCTATGCCGTGCAGCATGGCCGGCTTGCCATTCACCCACAGTTGCACCGCCTTGACATCCTTCAGGGCGGTGAGCGAATAGACGAAGGAGGCCCGCATGTTCATGGCCGCTTCGGTGCCCTGCACGTCGGCCGCCTCGGCGCTCAGGTCAACGGTGACCACCCCTGTGGCCCGGTTAAAGTTAACGCTCTTAACTTTCGTGCCTGCTGGCACGCTGCTGTACAGCTTTAGGTCAGTCGGGGCGGCAATGACCTGCTCAGCGGTTACCTGCGCGACGCTCTCAGACTGGGGAACCCGCACCTCCACGGGCTGCAGGCTCGTGCCGTCAGTGAGTCCGTCGGCGTAGTACACCGTAACAAGCATGGTCTTGGCGTTCGCACCGGCTCGGTCAATATGCTTACGCTTGGCCAGTAAGGCGGAGTTGTCAGGCTCGGTAGGTTTGGCCTGTACGGGAGGCTGCCCTGCAGGGGTAGCCGGTTGGGTCGGCTTGGGCTGTTCAGGCTGCGGCTGCTTGGCCTGCTGCTGGGTGTTCTCCGCCGGCTTCGTCGCCGGAGGGGCCTCCTTGCCCCATACCCCCACGGCTATCACCAGGCCAAGAATCACAGCAATAAAGCCCACAGGCCCGGCAAACAGGCGCAAAATGCCCGAGCCGCCACTGCGGCCCTTCGAGCGCCTGCTCCCACCGGAACGCTGCACCCTGGCCGGTTTCCCTGGGGACCGCGCCTTCCCCTTACTGGAGCTCAGAGAGGATAACCTCCTTGATCTCGCCGGCCATCGCCCGAATCGACTCCAGCGACGGCCCTTCGAGCATGACCCGAATGAGGGGCTCGGTACCGGACGGGCGCACAAGCACGCGCCCCAAATCGCCCAAGCGCTCCTCGGCGCCGCGAATGGCCGCCGCGATCGCAGGGTTGGTGTCCCAGCCTTCCTTGGACTTCACCCGCACGTTCTCCAGCCACTGGGGCAAACGCTGCATCTGGGCGGCCAGCTCTGAGAGCGGCCGAGACCCGCGGGCGAGCACCGAAAGCAGTTGTACCGCGGTCAGAATGCCGTCGCCCGTGGTCGAGTACTCGCCAAAAATCACGTGGCCCGACTGCTCGCCGCCCAGGTTGAAGTCGCCCTTCTGCATCTCCTCGAGCACGTAGCGGTCGCCAACCTTTGCCTTGAGCACGCGAATGCCGTGCTTGCGCAGCAGAATCTCAAGGCCCAGGTTGGACATCACGGTGGCCACCAGGGTATCCTTGGCCAATTCACCCCGCTGGTGCGCATCCAGCGCACAGATCGCCATGATCTGGTCCCCGTCCACCATCTCGCCACGCTCGTCCACGGCGATGCAGCGGTCCGAATCTCCGTCGTGAGCAATGCCCGCATTCGCCTTGTGTACGACCACCATCCGCTGCAGCTCTTCGGGATGGGTGGAGCCACAGTGGTGGTTGATATTCATGCCATCCGGCGATACGTTCAGCTCGATCACCTCGGCGCCCAGGCGGCGGAGAATCTCTGGCGACAGGCGGTAGGCGGCGCCGTGCCCGCAGTCGACCACGACCTTCAGCCCCTTCAGGGGCTTGCCGGTGCTGACCACATGCTGAATATAGGCCTCCACCAGGGATTCGTCGGTGCGAATGGTGCCCAGGGCGCCGCCCGTGGGGCGGGGCATGCTGTCCGGCTTGGTCGTCACCAGCGCCTCCAACCGGTCCTCAACCGCATCTGGCAGTTTGAAGCCACTGGCGGAAAAGAACTTAATGCCGTTGTCGGGCGCCGGGTTGTGCGATGCCGAAATCATCACGCCGAAGGAGGCGCCCAGGTGAGTGGTAACGTAGGCAACGGCGGGGGTGGTCACCACGCCAAGGTCCACGACGTCGCACCCAGCGGAGCAGATTCCCGCAGCCAGGGCGGCGCTCAGCATAGGACCGGAGCGGCGGGTATCGCGGCCCACCACGGCCAGAAGGCGCTTGCCACCCTGCTCGGCGGCTTGCGTTGCCGCCGCCCGCCCAAGGGCGAAAGCCAGTTCCGGCGAAAGCGCCTCCGTGTTGGCAACGCCACGAACCCCGTCGGTACCGAACATTCTGGGCATGTGTGAAGGAGCCCCTTTCCCTAGCTACTTGATCGTAATCGTCACCTCAACCGAGGGGGGCGTCACCAGCTCTTCCGTAACCCCCTGCGGGCGAATTACCTTAATGGGGAGCCTGTGAATCCCTTCGGCCAGGTTCTCAACGTCCACATAGGCCGACACCACCGCGGGGTCCAGGTTCGCCAAGGCAGTGTAAGGGCCCTTCAGACGAATCTCAGCCTCGGTGAGGGAGAGCACTGCCTCAACGTTGCCCGCCTTGCCATGTACCTGAATCGGCACGTTCTTGAAGGTCTTGTCGACGGTGGTTTCAGCAATGGTGACCGTTACGTTCACGGTCTCCAGGGCCACGCTGGTTCCGCTCGGCGGCAGCAGGCGGGCCGTGGTGACGAAGGTCTTGGTCTGGCCAGTCAGGTCGATCGGGGTGGTGCCCAGCGTATCAACTTCCGGCAGTCGCCCGCCAACGGCGGCAGCACGAAGGGTCACGGAAGCCGGCTCGGCGGCAATTTGAGTAACCACATACCCTGTGGGCAGGGCGCCCTTTGTGGTCGGCTGAATGGTCACCTGCCTGCCCGGAGGGAGCTGCTCCCAGTTGAGCAGCACGTCCATGTAGGTCCGGTCGAGCCGATCGATTGGCTTGCCCGCAGCGTCCAGCGGGGTAATTGGCTTGGAAATGCGCGTGTTGGTGGGCACCTTGTCAGCGGGATCCAGAGCAATGACCCCCTGGGCAACCTGCCCCAGCAAATCTGTGCGCCCACTAACGATGGCCTGGCGGTTATTGGTCGCCGCCGCGGCGGTATAGCGCCACTCCTTGCCCTGGTAAGACACCACCTCGGAGGAGGGCTGGACCGATACCGGCACCTGCTTCTCCCCGACCTCCCCAAGAATGGCGGACACGGTCTTAGGGTTGGCGACGAAGGTGGTGGACTTCGGAGCGTTGGAGGGCCCGGTCACCTTCACCTCAAACTGGACCGTTTTGAAAGTTTCAACCGCCCTGGTGTAGTCGACCTCTGCCTGAATATCGTCCGCCGTCAGGCGGTTTACATAGAGCGGACTCCCCTCAACCCTGACCACCACGGTCATCTGGCCTTCCTCGCTCGGTCCCTCAAAGACCCGCAGGGCAGCGTTGTGCCGAACCTTCAGCTTCACCTCAAACTCGCGTGTGCGTGTCTGCGAGCTCAGGTCCTGGAGTACAAATGCCCACAGCACCAGCGCGAGAGCCACCGAAAAGATCTTGACCCACATGTCGCGCTGAAAGAGCTTCTCCATCATGAGGCAGCCCCCCAGTTGAAGAAGCTGCGGCGCTTCTCGCTCCGCTTGACTTCCAGAATCGCGTTCAGCATTTCACGGAGCGTCTTCTCATCCAGGTGGCGCAGCAGCTTGGCGCCCTGGGCGAGCGAAATCGTGCCGGTCTCTTCCGACACGATAATCGTTACTGCGTCGGACTGCTCGGTAATGCCAACGCCGGCCCGATGCCGCGTACCCAACTCGTGTGCGAGCACAGAAGCCTCGGCCAGCGGGAGCCAGCAAGCTGCGGCTGCGACCCTGGTGCCCCGAATCACAACCGCGCCGTCGTGCAGCGGGGTATTCGGGATGAAGATGTTCGTGAGCAACTCCCAGGTGACCCGGCCGTCCACCTTAATGCCCGAATCAATGAACTCGCCCAGGCCTGTCTCACGCTCGATCACCAGCAGGGCGCCGGTCTTCGTGCGGCCGAGAATCTCCACAGCCCGCACGACCTGGTCGATCAGCTGGCGTTGATCCTCTTCCTTGAGCTCTTCGGTCGTCCTATTGGTAGGCAGGAGCCGGCCACGGCCGAGGTATTCCAGCGCCCGCCGAAGCTCCGGCTGAAAGATGACCGGCACGGCCACCGTTGCGGCAATAAAGATCTTGCCAAGAATGAAGTTAATGGTATGAAGCTGGAAGTAGCGAGCTACCAGATCACCAATGGCCAACACAAAGATGCCATTGATGAGCGGTACCGCCCGCGTACCCCGAATCAGGGAAAACAGTTTATAGAACAGGTATGCAACAATGCTGACGTCCACAATAATGCGGAGCACGTCCAACGGGGTTTGAATGCCAATTTCGGCGAGGCGCGTAAGTACGGGCGGTCACCTCCTGTAACGGGCATTTGGGCCACGTAAACTCCTCGCCCCTTATGATACCATGCTAGAGGGCTTCCAACCACGAAGAGCACGCAAATCGGCCCACGGGTTCGCGCTTCCCGAAACGAAAATCGAGCCCCGCACACGGGGTGCGGAGCTCGCAATCGTTAGGCATCTTCTTCACTGGCGGAAGTATAGTAGGCCAGACTCTGCAGCTCAATCGTCAGGTCTATGTTTTGCACGAATACTTCAGGCTTCAGACGCAGCTTAGCTGGCGCGAAGTTCAGAATCGCCTCCACGCCGCACTCGGCCAGCCGCTCGGCCGCAGCCTGCGCCTCGACGGCGGGAACCGCCAGAATGCCGATCTTAATCCCCATCTCCCGCACTAACTGTGGAAGCTCCGACATGGGCCGAATCTCGACGCCCATAATGTCGGTGCCCACCTTCGCCGGGTCAGCGTCGAAGATCGCCGTAATCCGGACGTCTTTATGGCGGGAAATGCTGTACCGAGCGAGCGCAAAACCAAGGTGGCCGGCGCCCACCAGAGCCGCCTTCACGCCCTGATGCAGGCCCAGAATCCGAGAGATGCGCCGGCTCAAAAGGTTGGTGTCGTAACCGACCCCCCGGGTGCCGAAGGCGCCAAAGTAAGCCAGGTCCTTACGGATCTGCTCTGGCGAAAACCCGGTCTTCTCTGCAAGCTCGGCTGAAGAAATGATCTGGACCTCTTGGGCCGCCGTCTCCTCCAGCACCCGCAGGTAGACGGGTAGCCGTTTGATCGCTGCCTCTGGGATTTTGGGCTTACGCATGGGCGTACCTCCCCGGGGACGTCGTGGTTCGTCTAGAACTGCCGATTGATCACAAAGTCAGCCAGAACTTGAAGTGAGGTCCGGGTCTCCAGTTCGGGTACCCGATTCAACTCGTCCACAGCCTTGGCCAAGTGCATGAGCGCCTTTTCACGTGCGTAGGCAAACGAACCCGCCTCTTCCAGGATCTCCTTCACCCGATCCACGTCGGCGTCGGAGAGGTTGCGGGTCTCAATCATCGCGCGCAGTTCGGCGGCGTGCGCCGAGTGCCGGAGCGCGTGAATGACCGGTAGCGTGAGAATTCCAGTCTTCAGGTCTCCCGCCACCGGCTTGCCAACCTTCTCTGCCTGACCATGATAGTCGAGCAGGTCGTCCGCAATCTGGAAGCTGAGGCCAAACCCCATGCCGTAGTTGTAGAGGGCCTGAACCTGAGCCTCGTCCGCACCGGCGACGATGCCGCCCAACCGGCAGCACTCCGCCAGCAGGTACCCAGTCTTTTGAGCGATGCGCTCGTAGTACTCCTCTTCGGTCTGGTCGACCTTGAAGTAGGACTCCATTTGCGCCAACTCACCGCGGCTCAGTTCCAAAACCACGTCCGCCATGATCTTTACAACCCGGGTGTTCCCGGTGGAAGCCAGAATCGTAAAGCCCTTGGCGAAGAGGTAGTCGCCCGTAAGGACCGACACCTGATTAGACCACTTCGCATTCACGGTGGGGGCCCCACGGCGGGTGGTCGCCTTGTCGACCACGTCGTCATGCACGAGGGTTGCTTGATGGATCAACTCTACGGCGACCGCCACGGGAATTACCCGCTGCAGATCCACCGAAGGGAACTTGCTAGTCAGCAGGACCAGGGCCGGCCGAACCCGCTTGCCACCGGCACGGAGCAGGTAGGTCGAAACCTCTTCCAGCATCTCCTGCCCGGTAGCCAGGGCATCCTCGATCGCAGTCTCCACCTGACGCAGGTCATCGGCGATCGTCGCGAAGATGTCCAAGGTTTTCACGCGGGCGGCGAGCGGTTGCGAACTCACCAAATCACCTGCTTGTTAGGGTTTCATGCACAATAAAAGCCATGTAATGACAACCCTATTGTACCATGAACACGAGGGTTCGCAAGGTTCACGAGTGGGACTATCAAGGCCGTTACGTAAACTCCTGGCCATCCTTGCAGGGGACCCCGGCGCCCCACTCGAAACCTACTAATCCGAACATAACGACAGTTGGAGGATGACCATGCGAAATCGGTTAAGCTCGGCTGCCCTGCGCTCCAAACAGGACATGATCGACTGGCGGCGTTACCTGCACGTGAATCCTGAGGTCTCATTCGAGGAGTTTGAGACCACCAACTGGCTCGCCAACAGGATGCAGGAATGGGGCATTGCCTATACGCGCCCCACACCCACGGGCCTGGTCGGCATCATTGAAGGCAACCGCCCCGGCCCCACCGTGGCCATCCGGGCGGACATTGACGCCCTGCCCATCCACGAGGAGAACACCTTCGCCTTCTGCAGCCAGCGGCCGGGCGCCATGCACGCCTGCGGCCATGACGGCCACACCAGCATTCTCCTGGGCCTCTCCCGTTTCTTCAGCGAGAACCGGGACTTCCCCGGTCGGATCAAGCTCCTCTTCCAGCCGGCCGAGGAGAAGGCGCCCGGCGGCGCCCAGCAGTTCATTGCCGCCGGCGTTCTGGACGACGTTGACTTCTGCGTTGGTCTTCACCTCATCTCCGAGCTTCCGACCGGGCGAGCTGCGATCACCGAAGGCCCCATGATGGCGAACTCCGACAGCTTCACGGCGGTCGTGCGTGGGCGCGGCGGTCATGGAGCGTCGCCGCACCAGACCATTGACGCCGTCATGGTCGCCTGCAACGCCGTGGTCAACCTTCAGACCGTGGTGGCCCGCAAGGTCGACCCGATTCGGCCTGCGGTGGTCACCGTGGGCTCGATCCATGCCGGCAACGCCGCAAACGTCATCGCCGACTCCTGCGAGCTGAAGGGCACAGTGCGCTCCTTCCATGAGGATGTCCGCCAGCAGCTGCACGACGAGATCGCGCGCACCCTTGAGTCCACCTGTGCCATGTACGGCGCCACCGTGGAGATCAACTACACCTGGGGCTACCCGGCCCTGGTGAACGATCCCGACATGACGAATGTGCTGCGCGATGCTGCCCGGGAGACCCTTGGCGCCGAGAACCTCGAGCTCCAGGAGCCGATCATGGGCGGAGAAGACTTCGCCTACTACGGCCGCAAGGTGCCCTCCGGGTTCATCTTCGTCGGCTGCCGGAGCGAGGCCGAGGGCTCCACCTGGGCACACCACCACCCGCGGTTCACCATTGACGAGGCATCTCTGCCCCATGGCATGGAAATCTTAGGCCGCGCCGCCCTTTCACTCTTGCGGCGCGGGGAATAACGGAAAGGAGCTCGCATGCCAGGCAAACGCCCTACCGGCATGTCCGCCTTCACCCTGGTCTGGTTTGGCCAGGTGGTCTCCATGATGGGCAGCGGCATGACCATGTTCGCCCTGACATTCTGGGCCTACCAGCTGACTGGCAAGGCGACCGCCCTGGCGCTCATGGGCCTCTTCGGTTTCGGGCCGGCCGTGCTGGTCAGCCCCATTGCCGGGGTGCTAGTGGACCGGTGGAACCGGAAGCTGGTCATGATGCTGAGCGACCTGGGCGCCGGCCTCTCCACCATCGCCCTGTTCCTGCTTCACCTCACCGGCCACCTGGAACTGTGGCACCTCTATGCCGCAGGCGCCTTCGCCGGCGTCTTCCAGTCGTTCCAGTGGCCAGCCTACTCGGCTGCCATCAGCACCATGCTGCCCAAGGATCAGTACGGCCGGGCCAACGGCATGATCTCCATGGCCGAGTCGGGCTCCGGCATTCTGGCCCCGGTCATGGCAGGGGCTCTCTTGCCCTTCATTGGGGTGCCGGGCATCCTCGGCATCGATGTGGTTACCTTCCTGGTCGCCATCGGCGCCCTGTTGGTGGTTCATGTTCCCCAGCCCAAGCGAACGCAGGCGGGGCGCGAGGGCCAGGGCAGCATCTGGCAGGAGGCGAAGTACGGGTTCACCTACATTCGTGCCCGCCCGGGCCTGCTGGGGCTTCAAATGGTGTTCTTCTTCATCAACTTCTTCGGGAGCCTGAACCAGTCGGTCATGCCCGCCATGATCCTGGGGCGCACGGGCAACAATTCCACGGTCTTCGGCCTCGTGCAGTCCTCCTTTGCGGTGGGGGGCATCGCCGGAGGGCTCCTCATGTCGATCTGGGGCGGCCCCAAGCGGCGTGTAAACGGGGTCCTGTTCGGTATGATGCTCAGCGGCCTGCTGAGCGATCTGGTCCTGGGAGTCGGCCGCAGTCTGGCGGTTTGGGCCACTGGTGCCTTCTTCGGCGGGCTGATGATCAACGTGCTCAATGGCAGCAACCAGGCGATCTGGCAGGCGAAGGTCGCGCCGGATGTGCAGGGCCGGGTGTTCGCGGTTCGCCGGTTGATTGCTCAGGTCGCCGGCCCCCTCGGCATGTTGATCGCCGGGCCGTTGGCGGACCGTGTCATGGAACCTGCGATGCGGCCGGGGGGCGCCCTGGCAGGAACATTCGGCGGCCTGGTTGGCACCGGGGCCGGTGCAGGCATCGCTGTCATCTGTGCGGCTGTGGGCCTGCTCAACGCCACCGTCGCCCTGTGTGGCTACTCCCTGCCAATGATCCGCCATGTCGAAAGCCAGCTGCCGGACCACGACGCCGCAGAAACAGCCTGAACGACACAAAAACGGCGCCCCGGAGGAGTAGTCCTCGGGGCGCCGCCTTATGTCCATACAGTTAGCTGACTCCGGACACGCTGTTCTTCTGCTCCTTCGCCCTCCGCTGCGCTTCGACAGCCAGCCGGAGCAGGTCGCCGGACTTGTGCGCCGAGCCGGGGACGCTGGCCACTCCCGCGCTCACAGTCACCGTTATGGTGCGGTTCCGGTCCCGGACCAGACACCCTTCCACGGTGGCCCGAATGCGCTCGGCCAGCACAAGGGCGTGGGAGTGCTCGGTCTCAGGAAGCAGCAGAATGAACTCATCACCGCCCCAGCGGGCTAACAGGTCGGTGCTGCGAATGCTCGACCGCATCTCTCTGGCCACGGTCTTCAGCGCTTCATCGCCCATGAGATGGCCGTGCCGCTTGTTGACCGCGCCAAAGTCGTCGATCTCAATAAAGATCAGGCTCAGCGGCCGGCGATATCGGACCGCACGCTCCCACTCCTGCTCAATGGCCCGTTCGAGCGGTCTGCGGTTAACGAGACCGGTAAGGGGGTCCCGCTCGGCCAACCGGGTCAGATGTCGTATGTACCCGCCCAGCCCCCAGCCGAGGGCGGCGCCGAGAGCGGTTCCCAGCCACAGGCCCCACGAGATTCTCGCCAGGTGAAAGATCAGCCCGGCTGCCACAATCCCGATTAGGGCTCCCAGACCTCGTTCCCGCATGCCAATCTCCTTTCAGGAGCCCCGGGCGTTGCCCTGCGGCCCTTCAGCTTACTTCTTGTCGTACTTGCGGAGCAAGTCGTCAAGCGCCTCCCGTAGCAGTACGGATTCCTTCTTTTTGGTTTGCTCGGCCAGTCGCTTGAGCCGGCCGATCTGAGAGGTTGAGTAGTAGCAGGACCGCATGACCATCTCTTCAGTCCACGGGAGGGAGACCTGGTTGCGCCCGGCTTCCTTGGCCTGATACAGGGCCTGATCAGCCTTCTGCAGCAGAGCTTCAGGATCCTTGGCATCGCGCGGGAAGTTGGCTACCCCTATGCTGAGGGTAATATCCATCACTTTATGATTAAGGGACTGCAATTTATTAACCGCGCTTCGCCTGAATTCCTCCATCATGAGGAATCCTTTTTCCAGGGAGGTTCCGGGCATGCAGACCGCGAACTCGTCGCCTCCCAGACGCCCCAGTACCCATCCGTGCTCCTTCCCCGCCTCCTTGAGGACCTCGCTCACCGCCAGAAGGACACGATCGCCCTCTTCATGACCGAGCCGCTGGTTCAGCTGGTGAAACCCGTCCAGGTCGAGCAGGGCGAGGCAAGCCGTCTCGTCGGCGCTCAGCACTGCCTTCATCTCCTCCTGGAACCCAGTCTTCTGAGAGAGACCTGTTAGCACACACGTCATGGGTCATACCTCCTCATATATATCGGTGCCTATATATACATTGATGCATTGACAACCTCGATGTCAAGCGTGTATTTCGAAAATTATAAGAGGAGCCCCCGCCAGCGCCATAGCGGCACCGGCGGGGGCTCTATTCGGACGGTGACGCTAGCTGCATGAGCTGCCGCATGCGGTGGTTGACCGCTGACTTGGAGAGCTTCGGGAAACACAACTCCCCCAACTCCTTCAGGCTGGCGTCAGGGTGCCTCAAACGGAGCAGTGCAATTTCGCGGAGCGACTCGGGCGCTCGGTCGAGACCACCGCTGGCTCGGAACTGCTCCAACAGCTCGATTTGCCTGCCGGCAGCCTCCACCGTTTTCGTGAGGTTGGCCGTCTCAGCGTTCACCTGACGGTTGACCAGGTTCTTCATCTCTTTCATCGCCCGCACGTCTTCGTAGTGGAGCAACGACTGGTGAGCGCCAACCACCGTGAGGAATCGGGCAATGTGTGAAGCGTCCTTGAGGTAGAGAACGTGTGTCTCCTTGCGGTAGATCAGCCGAATTGGAATGGAGTACCGGAACAGGAACTGGCCCAGGGAGTCCGCCGCCTCGGTTGAGGTGGTGCTCATTTCGAGGTGATGCTGCCTCTCCGGCGGTGAGATCCACCCGTTCCCCAGGAAGGTGCCCCGCAGGTAGGCCCGCCGGCAGTGATCATTTTGCAGCTCCTCGACCTCCACCCAGTCTTGAAAGCTGCCGTCCTCGTCGAGGATGCCGGTCGCCTGGAGCATCTCCACCAGCCCCCGCTGTGGGGGGATGCGCACGAAGTAGGTGAGATTCTTGCGCAGCTTCTGCTGGCGCATGACCATGGTCTGCGTTTTCAGGCCGAAGACCGCCCGAATCAGCCGCAGGATCTTGCGGGCGACCGGCGCCCGGTCGTTGCGCAGGGTCACGGAGAGCCGGTCGGGTCCGCCCAGGGCGATACGGCCGCAGGCGCGCAAAAGTGCCGCCAGCTCCATGCGCCGGCAGCACTCCTCCTCGGGCATCAAGTGGGCCAGCTCATCCTTTACGCGGGCTGAAAAGGCGAGCTCCTCCACCCTGCCGTTCACTCCCCTCGATATGTCCGCACGCTGCCCATGACGCTTACGTCGCCCCAGCCCTTGGGCTCGCGCCCCTGACCAGGCTTCGGCTGGCCATACTTCTCCCGGAACTCCCGGAACATGCGCTGACGCTCCTCAGCCGGGATAATGATTGGATCGCCCATCTGCTTGGCGAGGTGGAAGATCATCGCCGCCTCTTCCAGGCCGATCGCTACCGAGTAGGCCTCCTTGAGCGACCTGCCCACCGCCATCACCCCGTGGTTCTGGAACAGCACGGCGAGGTCCTCGCTGCCCAGCGTGTTCAGGGCCGCCTCGGCAAACTCCTCGGTGCCGCTCTTGGCATACGGGGCGCAGCGAATGGTGCCGCCCACCAGCGCCGCCAGTTCGGTGGAGATGATCGGCATCTCCTGGCCGGTGCAGGCGAAGGCGGAGGCATAGATGGAGTGCGTATGGACGACGCCGTTCACATCAGGCCGCCGCACGTAGGCCAGGCGGTGCATGGGCGTTTCGGAAGAAGGCTTCCGGTGGCCGTTGATCACCCGGCCGTTCATGTCGACGACACAGATGTCGGACGGCACCATGGTGTCGTAGTCCATGCCGCTGGGGGTAATGGCGAAGAAATTGGTGCCGGGCACCCGGCAGGAGACGTTGCCGGAGGTCAGCTTGACCAGGCCGTCGCGCTGCATGCGCTTGGCGGTGTCACAGACTGCTTTCCTTGCCTCTTCGTAGAGCATGTGTTTGCGGTCCTCCCTGAGGTAGTCGGGCGCCGTAAAAACCGGTAAAGCCAAGGGCCAGCCAGCGGTCCGGGGTCTTAGCGACGGGCTCACCGCCCGCCAGCATGGGCACCCCTGCGCTGGCTGCAACCGCGGCGGATGCTTTCAGCAAGAGTTCAAAGCCCGGGTGCTTCAAGCGCGGCGCCGGACCCAACCTGTCCAAGTCTACAGCAATGGCAGCCGCTTCGGCAACAAAGAGTGGCACCGCAGCCAGGTCATCCAGGCGCTGGATCATGGCGACCGGCTTGCACCCCAGGCGCCTGGCCGTTCGGGCAACCGCCTCCACATCGCCGTTGAGATGGCAGATGGGGTGGCCCTGCAGCAACTCCCCGTTCAGTTGCCACCAGCGCTCGTCGGGAAGGTCCAGGCGCACGACTGTGCCGGCGAAGGCGATGCGGCGCCCATGCCATTCCGGGCCAAGCCCCGGCACACCCCAGACCAGCGGGACCCTCCCCAGAATGGAGGGCTCGGCGCCGTCGGCCAGGAGAAGCGGCTGCCGGCGGTCCAGCAGCTGTAGAACACCCAACCGGTGCGCCGCCAAAATCGCTTGCGGGGGATGGGCGACGGAGCCAAGGCGGCCGGCCAGCCAGCCGGCGGCCTCCACAAGGTGCGCCGCCCGCTCGTGCAGCGCCTCGCTGCGGGCCAGCAGCTGAGCCACCCGCTCGGCGCCATCCACGCAGGCAGCGGCCGCTGGCAGCCCCTCGGTGTCGATCAGGGCGCAAACCCGGCGCCCCCAGGCATCCTCCAAGAGCGCGTCCCGGTACCCCTGCAGGGTGAGCCGGGCCGCTACAGTCTCCTGTTGCTCCGACCAGGTATCCACGTCCATGATCGCCCGGTCGAGCTCCGACCGGAAGCGAAGCACCTCTGCCGCACGGTCCGCGACAGGGTCACGGGACCAGGTTTGCCCGCCCTCCAGCCAGACGATTGGGCCCTCGCCCTTGCCCGGCCAGCAGCCGGCGCCCACCACGGTTCGCATCTACCGCATCTCCTCCCGCCTGCCGGTCTGCAGGCGCTGCCGAAAGAGGAAGAAGTCCCAGGGGGTGCGCTCCAGATGCCGACGCCGGTCAAGGAAGACCTTCCCGATCAGGCGGGCCAGCTTCTCCGGGTCGTGGCGCACATACTCCCTGTGGGGGTCAAGCAGGTCGGCCTGGACCACGTCCACGCCAAGCCTGTTGCACTCCTTCACGTCCACGGGCACCGGGATCGAGTGCTGTTCCAGGTACTTCTGCCGCAGCTGTTCGGAGATGGGGTGGTTGTTCACGACGCAGACGTTGATAATCCCGTAGCCGGCGTGGTCGACCAGCGCCTTTACATGCTGGGACACGGAGTAACTCTCCGTCTCCCCGGGTTCTGTCATGACGTTACAAACGTAGATCTTCAAGGCACTGGAGTTGCGGATTGCATCTGCCAGGCCGGGCACCATCAGATTCGGGATGATGCTGGTGTACAGACTGCCAGGGCCAAGCACGATCACGTCGGCCTGTTCGATCGCCTCCAGGGCATCGCCCAGCGGGCGGATCGGATCGCCATGGGCCACGCTCTCCAGGAAGACCCGGCCAATTGGTACACCGCTTCGCCCCAACTGGGACTCACCCTCAACCACCCTGCCGTCGGACAGCTGGGCCTTGAGGATTACCTGGTCCAGCGTGGAGGGCATGACCCGGCCCCGGATCGCCAGGACCTGGCTGCACGCCCGCACAGCGTCGTAGAAGTTGCCGGTGGCCTCCGACATAGCCAGGATGAACAGGTTGCCAAAGGGGTGTCCCGCCAGGCCGTTGCCTTGCTCAAACCTGTGCTGAAAGAGCTTCTCCATAAGCGGCTCGGTGTCGGCCAGCGCGACCAGGCAGTTGCGAATGTCGCCTGGCGGGAGGATGCCGAACTCTGAGCGCAGGCGCCCGGAGGAACCCCCGTCATCGGCCACGGTAACCACGGCTGTAATGTTTGAGGTGTAAGACTTCATGCCCCGAAGCAGGGTCGGGATGCCCGTACCCCCGCCCACGGCGACCACCTTGGGCCCCCGCACCAGGTTGCGGCGCTCGTAGTACGCCTCGGCCTTCCCCTCGTAGGGACCGGCCAGGGTCTCCAGCACCGCCCGGACCACCCGGTAGACCCCGCCCATGGCCAGGGCGCCGCCCAACACCAGGAGCAGCACCATGGTCGCCCAGGGTCCCCAGAAGAAGACCTCGGCGCTGTACGAGATGTACCGCAGGAGCCACAGTTCTACCGTCGCGTACAGGTTGCCGCGCACAGCCAGCGAGATCGACAAGCCGATCATGAACACCCCGAGCACGGAGAGGAAGACCCAGCGTTTCAATCCAAGGCCCGGGAGGAGCCATCGGAGATAACGCGTCATTGGTTCTCCTCCACGGTGTCAGCCGTGTCTGTTTCGACGGCGTCGGCCGCATCGGCTTCGAGGGTACCTGCCGGCTCGCCCACGGCTGCCAAGGGTTCCTCGTGCGCGTCCCGGGGAGCATCGCGGTGCTCCACACTTACGGAGAAACCGCGCTCGCGTATCCAGTCAGCCAGCTTGCAGGAGATGCAGACCGACCGGTGCTGTCCCCCTGTGCAGCCAACGGCGATGGTGAGCTGGCTCTTCCCTTCCGCGATGTACTGCGGCAGCAAGAAACCGATCAGCCCGGTCAGCTTCTTGAAGAACTGCTGCGTGACGCTCCATTTCATGACGTATTCCTGAACCTGCTTCGTCTCGCCTGTGAGCGCCTTCAGATCCTCCACGTAGTGGGGATTCGGCAGGAAGCGCACGTCGAAGAGCAGATCGGCGTCGAGCACGGCACCGTGCTTAAAGCCGAAGGAGACTACGTTCACATGGAGGCCCACGCCCTCGTGCTCCTGCGAGAAGAAGTCGGAGAGCTCGCGGCGCAGTTCCGTGACCTTCAGGGTGCTGGTGTCGATGATCTTGGAGGCGCGGCCACGCAGCTCCTGCATGAGCCGGCGCTCCTTGCGAATGCCCTCCAGGAGGCGCCCCTGCTGCGCCAGCGGGTGGCGACGGCGGGACTCCTTGTACCGGCGAACGAGCGTCTCGTCGGAGGCGTCCATAAAGAGAATCTGGTAGGCGAAGCCCGCCTTCTCCAGATCCCCCAGCGAGTTCACGATGTGGTCGAAGAACTGGCCCCCGCGAATGTCGATGCCCAGGGCCAGGCGGCTGAGCTTGCCCTCCGATTGAAGCGCCAACTCCGCCATCTTCGGCATCAGGGCGGGCGGCAGGTTATCAACGCAAAAGAAATTAAGGTCCTCCAGGAACTTGATGGCCTGGGTCTTCCCTGCTCCGGACATGCCTGTTACGATGACCAGACGTATTGTTTGCTTCAACGAAATCCCTCCCCTCGGGCTGGGTCATATCCTCGTAAAGTTCGATTCCCGCGTGGTGTTCTCCTCCACCTGGTTGTTAAAGGCTGGCAAGCCAGGTTTGGGCAGCTGTAAGGTCGCCCTGGGTCAGATTATGGCCAGCCTGCTGCCAGGCCAGCGTCACCTCGGCGCCCGCTCCCCGCAGCATACCAGCAAGACGCTCAGCCTGCTCCGGCGGGCAAATAGGGTCCACGCGCCCCGACGAGATCAGCACCCGGGCGCCGTTCAGATCGGGCGTCTGTTCAGGCGTAAGCGGCACCATGGGTCGCAATAGCACGGCGCTGGTCAGGGTCCCCGGGCGCAACAGCAGGGTGCTGGCCGCTATGTTTGCCCCGTTGGAAAAGCCCACAGCGGTGATCTTCCCGGCGTCCAGGCCATAGTGGGCGCTCGCCCGGGTGATGAACTCAGCTAGCTCATGGGTGCGGGCGATCAGGTCCGCCTCATCGAAGACGCCCTCGGCCAGGCGCCGGAAGAAACGCGGCATGCCATTCTCCAGCACCTTGCCCCGCGGGCTTAGGAGCGCAGCGCTCGGTGCGAGGGCGCGCCCCAGCCCGAGCAGGTCGTTCTCATCGCCGCCGGTGCCGTGCAGGAGAAGCAGCGCCCTCTCGGTGTTGCCGGACTGTGCGGGCACAAATCGATGGATAAAGCCCAGGTCTGTCATGGTGGTCGAACGCCCCTCTCTTCCATGCGATGGCTTGATCTGCTACGTATATAGTGTACCGCACCTGGGCCAACGGAACACCCCTGAAGCGTGCGCATCAGGGGTGTCGGCTCGGGTCCTAGTAGCTCTTCAACATGGCCTCCAGCCAGTCACGCAGCTCGGAGCAGCGCCGGATCAACTCCCGCTCCTCGGCGGTGTCAATGCGATAGTGGTGCGCCACCCGGTTGCGCAGCATGCGCACCTGGTGCAGGTTGTCGACCCACTGGGCGGGAATCTCCGGCCACACGTGCTGGTAGCATTTGATCAGCTGGTAGAACGAGGTGTGTCCCAGCATGTGCTCAGGGGTGGCCTGCTCTCCGTCGTCGTGCCGGTGCTCCTCCTCGGCGGTTCGGCGGATGTCGTCGGGGACCTGGTCCCACCAGTCCGGGCCGTAGGCCTTGGTGAATGCCTTGCTCACGACCTGGCGCAGGAGTAGCTCGCTTTCTGTGACGAACAGGTAGGGGCGCGAGAGCACCAGGACGTCCCAGTAGGTAATAATACCCCGCAGGCGCCCGCGCGGTGAGATCACCAGGATCGACTCGTGCCCTTCCAGCGCCTGGAGCACCACCGAGAGCCGGGCCTCCGGCGACAGGGAGGTCGGCAGGGGCGATGCCAGCTCTCCGACCGGCCGATCACGCCGGTTCTCCAGAAGCGCCCGCCGGAGATCGGCTTCGGTCAGCAAGGCGACGGGCTTGGTGCCATCCATGACCGGCAGCTGACTGAACCCTTCCATGCTCATGATCTCCAGGGCCTCGTCGAAGCTGCTGTCAATCCGGACGGTTTTGACACAGCGTGTCATCAGCGCTCGGGCCTTCAGTTTGTCGACGACCACGCGGACCACCTCCACCACCTTGGTTTCCATGTGGGACGGGCGGTCTCCTTATAAGCAAATCGATATTAGCTGCGGGAGGAATCAAAGTTGGACCTTCGTACCCTTCTCGGCGCAACGCTTTACATGCGGGGACCAGAACTCAGGGCCTGGGCGGTGAGCCACCCGGAGTCCGGGCGCCGCGCCCTCGCCGCCTTTCTTACCGCTGGTGCGGCCGCTGCCTTTTGGACCCAGGCCACACCGGGGCGCCCCGCCGAGATCGTGGGCGTCTCCATGCCCGACCTGGCCGCAGAGGCTGCGGCCGTGGGGAGCCTGGTCGTCGACCCGCTGGGCACGGGCCTGGTTTTGGAGCGCGCCGACCTGATGCTGCTGGCCCGTGGCGAGGTGCCGGGCGAGTTCTCCGCCTGGCTGCGGGACCTCGGCCGCCTGGGCCGGCAGCCCGCCGAGGTGAAGGCCCGGCTGCGCGGCGCCCACGTGCATGTGATCACCGGGAAGGCCGAGCAGAACGAGTACCGCCTCTACCTGCTCGGTAAGTCCGACGACGGCAGCCTGGCTGTGCCCTGCTTCTCCGCAGCGGAGACCCTGGCCCAGTTCGTTGAGGTCCGGCGACTTCGCGAGGAAGGGCGCCCCATCGGCGTGGCCGTGTACGCTGGCGCCGAGGTGCTACGCATCGCCGCCGGCATGGGCGCCGTGGTGCTCATCGACCCGGAGTCGCCGTGGGAGACGCACCTTGAGCCCGACCTCCTCCGCCCATCTTGAGCGCACAAAGACCGCACTCCCCAGCCCGGGGAATGCGGTCTTCTGCGCATCTTAGAAGCTGCTCTCTAGCTCGTCGACCAGCGATCCCACATAGGCCACGGCCTTGCGGATCGGGTCGGGCCTGGACATATCGACCCCGGCGTGCTTCATCAGCTCGAGGGGCTTCATGGTGCCGCCGGCCTTCAGCACTTCGAGCCAGCGGTTGACGGCCGGCTGCCCCTCTTCGCGGATCATCTGGGCGACCGTGGTGGCCGCCGTGAGGCCCGCGGCGTAGGTGTACGGGTACAGGCCCATGTAGTAGTGCGGCTGGCGCATCCAGGTCAGGCGGGCGCCGTCCTCGATCTCGACCTCGCCCTGCCAGTATTGCTCCAGGATCTCGCCCTTCGTCTGGGAGAGGGTCTGGGCGGTGACCGGCTTGCCGCCCTCAGCCAGGGTGTAGATCCGGCGCTGGAGTTCGCCCTCCAGCAGGTGGCGCACGAAGTTGTGGTAGTAGGTCTTCAGGAAGCTCATCACGATCCAGCGGCGCATGCGGGCGTCGGTGGTGTTGGCCAGAATGTGCTGGCCCAGCAGGAGCTCGTTCATGGTCGAAGGGGCCTCAACGAAGTACATCGAGGGCCGGGTGTTGACCAGCCGCTGGTTACGCTGAGCCAGGGCGAAGTGGCCGGCGTGGCCCAGCTCATGCGCCATGGTGAAGACGTTGCGCATGCTGTCATTCCAGGTGATCAGAATGAACGGATGCACCCCGTACGGCGAGGAGCAGAAGGCGCCGGTCGACTTGCCCACGTTGTCGGCCAGGTCGCACCACCGCTGGGTGAGCGCCGTCTCCATGATCTGCGAGTACTCGGGACCCAGCACGGAGAGGGCCTCAAGGATCAGCTTGGAGCCTTCCTCGTAGGTCACCTTCGGGCTGTAGCCCGGGTCCAGCGGGGCCTCAATGTCGCAGTACAGGAGCTTGTCCAGCCCCAGCACCCGCTTGCGTAGCTTGGCGTAGCGGCGCATATGCGGCGCCAGCTCGGTGCCGATGATATCCAGGATGTTGCTGTAGCCCTCCAGGGTCACCTTCTGGGGATGCAGCAGCATGTGGGTGGTGGACTCGTAACCGCGCAGCTTCGCCATGACCACGTTCTTCTTCACCTCGGTGGCGAAGGTGGCGGCGAAGGTGTTCTGGTAGTTCTTCAGCCCCTTGGTGAAGGAGGCGAAGGCGCTGCGGCGGATGTTGACGTCCTGACTGCCCTCATACTTGCCCTCGTATAGGGCAAACGACATCGGGAGCGTGTTGCCCTCAGCGTCGGTAATCGGGTCGAACTGCATGTCGGAGGACTTGGCCCGGTTGTAGATCATGGAGGGAGCGCCGTGCACCTCGCCGAGCGAGGCGAGAGCCATCTCCGCCTCAGGGGAGAGGGTGTGCGGCTTGGCCTCCAGCAGGTCTGTCAGCTGGTTGCGGTGCGAAGCCAGCCCTGGCTCGGTCTCCAGGTAGCGCTCGATCGTGCCGTCGGGCAGGGCGAGAATCTCCGAGCGAATGAAGGAGAGCCCGGCCGACATTTTGGCGGACACGCCAGCCACGCGGGCCATGGCGCCCTGGTTGGCCGGGTTGGTGCCGTCCTCGCTGTTGCGCAGGCTGGCATAGGTCATGACACGCACAAAGCGCTGCTGCAGCGCCTCCTGAGCGTCCAGGCAGGCCAGCAGGGTGCCGGCGCCCTCCCCGAGGCGGCCCTTGTACGCCGCCACGGTCGCAATGGCGCCCTCGACTTCGGCCAGCGCCTTTTCCCAATCTGCGGTCGACGGGAAGAGGTCGGTCAGGTTCCACGTCAGTTCAGCCGGGACTTCGGCACGGTTCAGTCGCTTCTGCATGCCGTCTGTCTCCTTTAGGGAAAACATTCCGCTACACGAAATATACCATTCGTGCCGCTCCGGGCCTCTTCCTGCTCCAAAGGCCTAGTCCAAAGATCGGGCCGGGACCTGAAAGGAAAAAGCAGGATTTCACGTGCGTTCGGTAAATTTTTAACTGCGAAGACCTTTAGCGAATCGAATAGTGCGCTCCCCTCTACTAATCCGCACTGTTTCTGGGAGGATTCGCCCTCATGCGCTATCTTGGAGCCCTCTACCTCACCGCTGCCGCGGCCATCTGGGGCGGTATGTACGTCGCGTCGAAGTATGTATTGGACTACCTGCCGCCGTTCACCTTGCTGGTCATGCGCCTGATGATCGCCAGCATTGTTCTCGGTTCGATCGCTGCCGCCCGCGGCGAGCTGCGGGTGGCGCCCCGGCACCGCTGGCTCATGGCCTCGCTGGGCGTGGTGGGCTTCACCATGTCGCTGGGCTTCCAGTTTTGGGGCACCAAGCTCTCCACCGCCCACAACGGCGGCCTGATCACCTCTGCCTCCCCCGCCTTCATTGTGCTCTTTGCCGTATGGCTCCTCAAGGAGCGCCTGACCTGGCAACAACTGGTCTCCCTGGGCCTGGCCACGGTGGGCGTCCTGGCCGTGGTCGGCCCGGAGTCGGGCAGCGAGCAGGGCAGCTCGCTTTGGGTGGGCAACCTTTGCCTGGTCGGGGCAGCGATCACCTGGGCACTCTACACGGTTATGGGCAAACTGGCCAGCGAGTGGTACTCCCCGCTGACCGTGACCACCTATGCCACCTTCTCCGGCTTGATCTTCAGCGCCCCCATCGCCTACTTCACCGAGTGGGGGAGCTGGTCGTTCTCTGCAACCCCTGCCCTTGCATGGTGGGGCGTTGCCTATGTGGGCATCATGTCCACGGCGGTGGCCTTCTACCTGTGGAACAAGGGCTTCAGCATGATGAACGCCAGTCCGGCTTCGCTCTTCTTCTTCGCCCAGCCACTGGTGGCAGCCGTTCTGGGGGCGTTGCTCCTGAGCGAGACGCTCCACTGGTATTTCTTCGCTGGTGCAGCCTTAATTCTGGCCGGGCTGATCTCCTCGGCCATGTCCCGAACATAACCAGCCTCAAGGGGGTGATGGCCATGGAGGCGCAGCCCTCCCGACACCTGACGGAGCGGGAGTTGCGCACACTCAGTACGGCCGAACTGCTGGACCTGATCCAGCAGGACATCCGGGATCTCGACCGGGTCTGGCGCCAACGCAAAAAGGCGGCGCAGCTCGCCAATACCCATGCCAAGCCGTCACCTCCCGCCAAGGAGAAGGACCGGCTGGCTGAGATCCTGGCCGAACTGGCCGCCCACCAACCCCCTGAGGAGCTGGCTACCTTCCATCGCGTCACCTGCTGCGGCGCACACATGGGCGACTTCCCACCCATGGCCCGGGTCCGCTGCCCCTTCTGCGAGCAGTGGCACCGTGCGGGAGATTTCCCGGAGCGAGACTAGCGCCAGGCCAGCGAGGCGGCCCCAATCAGCCCGGCATCGTTGCCAAGCTGGGCGCCGACCACCTTCACCTTGTCGACCGGCCCGGGCATGGCCTTGGCCAGCAGGGCGCCGCGCATCGGCTCAAGCAGCAGCTCCCCGGCCGCCGAGGCCCCGCCGCCTACCACCACCAACTCCGGGTTCAGCGCCCCGACCAGGGTCGCCGCCGCGGTGCCAAGATATTCCCCGGCCTCGCGCAGGATCGCCAGCGCGGGGCCGTCGCCATCTCGCGCCGCCATGATCACCAGGCGGGCGTCCACCAGCCCCCGGTTGGCCTCTGCCATGCGGGCCATGGCGGGCGCCTCACCCGACTCAATCGCCCGGCGTGCCGCAGCGGCCATGGCCGTCGCCGAGGCCACGGTCTCCAGGCAGCCGCTCGCACCACAGGTGCAGGGCGCCCCGTTAGGCACCGAAGGCACGTGGCCGAGCTCCCCTGCCCAACCTGTGGCGCCATGGAAGATCTGCCCGTTCAGAATCAGACCCCCGCCCACCCCGGTGCCCAGGGTGAACATCACCATGTGGCGGGCGCCCCGGCCGGCGCCGCACCACTGCTCGCCCAGCGCTGCACAGTTGGCGTCGTTGTCCAGGCGGACCGGCATGCCCAGCTCAGCCGAAAGGAGCTGCGCCACCGGGACGTTTTTCCACGCCAGGTTTCCGGCGCTCACCACGATGCCGCCCGGGCCATCGCAAATGCCGGGCGCCCCGATGCCGGCGCCGTCAAGCTCTTGCGGAGTCAGGCCAGCCGCCGCCACAGCCTCCCGGGCAGCCCCTGCCATGTTAGCCACGACCCCTGCCGGACCTTTTACCACCTCGGTGGCCCGCTGGCCCCTGGCGATGATCTCCCCGGAACGGCTTACCACGCCAACCTTGATCGCTGTTCCGCCGAGGTCAATCCCCAATGCGAGGCCCCGCTGCTCCACCATGGTAGCACCTCCGAACGAGTTAACGCTCCACATTATATGGCGTGGACGGGGTGAAGGAAATAGGAAAGGCGAGCCATTCGGCCCGCCTTTTGTGTTCAGCAGCGTAGTTACGGAAGCCTGGAATCCCTGCGAAGCAGCCACACGCCTGCGCCAACCGCCAGGCCGCCCAGCACCACCCCGTTAATTGAGCGGATGACCTGGTCGTACAGGCCGTAGTTCCGGAAGAAGACCCGGAGCAGGTCGTAGATGATCGTGTTGTACATGGCGATGACGCCGATGCCAACCAGGGCGTAGCCAATATACTTGGGGTTCCAGGTCAGACGCCAGGTCCTCAGGTCGACAAACCCCTTATCCTCGACCTCCAGACCCTGCTGCATGCGAATGTGCGCCTCCCGGGCATCGAAGATGCTCAGGAAGACCAGGGCCATGAAGGCAAGGCCGCCCAGGCCGCCCCGGGTCAGCATGTCCAGCAGGACCGTGCCCAGAATCGCGGCCGCCAGCAGCTGCAGCCCCCGGTTGAAGAGCCCCATATAGAGGTGGCCGAGCCCCGGCACGATCGAGAGAATGAACCGAGTTCCGCCCTTGATCTCGCGGACCGGCTTTTGTACCTTGACCTCCAAGCATGGCTTGCAGAAGACCTGACCATTCAGTTCAATGAGGCACGAGTCGCAAATCGGTCGCCCACAGTTGCTGCAAATACCGTGGACCTCCCGATCACCGTGGTAAGCGCAATTCATCTTCATCCAATCCTCCTAAGTGTGTCTAGCCAAGGTGCAACAGCGACAGCAGGCCCTTCCAGAGCTCGCTGACATATTCAACGGGAACGCCCATGTAGGCGCCGAGAGCGTCCATGTAAGCCTGAGCCTTAATTCCCCAGGTAGCCAGCAGGGTCGAGGTCTCGCCCCAGAGGAAAAGCAGGTTCCCCGCAGAGAATACCATCAGGGTGGCGCTCATGGCGTAAGCTACGCTGGCGTATTGCTTGCGAGACCATTTCCGCCGCAGCCACGGCCAAACCACATGGACGCCGGTGGGCCGCTCATCGTGTACTTGCTGCATCACTCGATCCGTGAAATCTGCCGGCAGGGGAGCGGGTTCGCCCAGGTCGGACAGATCCAACTCGAGGGTGCGGAGGGCGTTCAACTCCTGCCAGCAGGCATCGCATTCATTCAAATGTGCTTCCACAGCCTCAGCCTCCTCGGCCCCCAGCTCGTTATCCATAAACCGTGGTAGGTTGAGCTGCACTTCTTTGCACTCCACCGCCGTCACCCCCTTCCCCTTCGGTCAGCGCTTTCTTTAGCATGTTACGGGCCCTGTAAAGCCGGGTCTCGATCGTTCGCACCGGTGCGCCGGTTCGTTCAGCGATCTGCTGGTAACTCAGGTGATGAATATGATGAAGGACCACGACCTCCCGATAATCCGGGGGCAACTGATCGATCGCTTCCCGCAGTTGGCGTTTGCGATCTTCCCGCAGGGCCAGCTCCTCGGGTCCGGCATCGTTGCTGGCCAGTTCCAGCGCAGGGCGCTCTTCCTGGTCGGTTGGCGGTGAGAGTGGGACTTGCAAGGGTCTTCGTTTTCTGGCCCGCAGCCAGTCGAACGCGAGGTTGAGCGTCAACCGGTGAAGCCAGGTCGTGAAAGCGGCGTCGCCGCGGTAGCTTGCCAGGTTTCGGTAGACCTTCAGGAAAACCTCCTGGGCGAGATCCTGCGCATCCTGCTCGTCGCCGACCACTTGGAAGAGCGTTCGGTAAACACGGCCCTTGTGGCGATCCACGAGGGCAGCAAAAGCCTCCATATTCCCTTGCTGCGCCTCAAAGGCCAGAGTTTCGTCCCGCTCGGTCAAGATGTTGCACAACCTTTATCGCCGACGTTCTACACCGTTTGACGGCAACCGTACCGCAACCCCTTCAGGGAAACTCAAAAAAGTACGCGCAAAATCGCGTTTGTCTATTACCGGGAACCCTGACGATATTCCTGCTGGGAGGTTCACCCGCGTGGAGCACTTGCAGCGCCCTTCTCCGGCGCGAGCCACACTCTTCTACACAGCCTCTATCCTCGCTCTGTCGATCGTCAGCCCATTACTTCAAGCATACTTCAAACTGCCGGGCTACGTAGCCAGCCAACTTCTGATCATGCTGGGTCTCCCCGTTCTCTTCTCGCTGTTCGTCGGGGCTCCCGGAGGCCGTCGCCTCTTCCGCGTGCACATGCTCAGCGCCACCGGGCTGATCAAAAGCGTTCTGGCGGGACTGCTGGCCTGGGCGCTGGCGCATTCGCTCAACACCCTGATCATCGCACTGATCACCGCCCTCGGCGGCAAACTGCCCGAGCTGTACTCGCTGATCACGCAGGCCCCGTTCCCGGTCGCCCTGCTGGCCGGCGCACTGGTGCCGGCCATTTGTGAGGAGACCGCCTTCCGCGGCTATCTCCAATGGAATTTGGGCCGCTACGGCCCTGCCGTCGCAGCGGTACTGACGGGCATTCTGTTCGGCGTCATGCATATGTCCATCATTCGGGTCTTTCCGCTCACCCTATTGGGGCTGGTCTTCTCCTGGGGCGTCCAGCGGACCGGATCGCTGCTCCCCGGCATCATCATGCACTTTGTGAACAACGCGACCACCCTGATCCTCAACTTCGCCTTAAACGGGGGCAGCACTACCGCTCAGCCCACCGTCCCCTCCGCCGGGGAGATCGCCGTGTGGCTGGTCGCTGCGGCGGCGATCAGCGCCATGCTGTGGATGCTTGCCCGCTCCTTCGGGCCAGCCGACCTTGCCAAGCCGCTTTCCGAGGAACCTCAGCCCGGCCCGGAAACCGCAAAGCAGCGCGCCGAACGCCACCTGGCGGCTGTCACATTGCCCCTGCTCCCCGCTTTGTTGATCTACGTCTGGGCTGTCGTCGTAGAATTGCAGACCGTCTTCTAGAGGGGGATCCAACGTGATTTACGTCAACGCACGGGCCATTATTGAGCGAGATCGTGATGGTGTCACAGAGGTGTTGCTACAAGTGCGAGACCGCCCCCCGGAGCCCCGCTGCCTGGAACTGCCCGGCGGCCGGCTTGAGGAGTTTGAGCCCATTCTGGATGGTCTGGCCAGGGAAGTCCTGGAGGAGACCGGCCTTCATGTCACGGAGATCCTCGACGCCACCAACCGCACGGTGGCGGTCAGCCGGCTAGCGGAGGTGGAGTGCCTGACCCCCTTCTTCGTCTACCAGACCACGAAGGGGCCGGTGGACTCGGCGGGCTTTTACTTCCGCTGCCATGCCCAAGGGGAACTTACGGCCAACGGCGATGGTGCCTTCGGTCACCAGTGGGTCCCCGTGGCGGAACTGGCCGCACGCTTCGAGGCCGACGCCGAAGCCTTTGACTGGCTGACGCAGGGCGCCCTCCGGTTCTACTTGCAGTGGCGAAACGCCATCTCATAATCCTCGGGTGACCGAGGAAACAGTAAGCCCTGCCCCCGGCGCTCCGGGAGCAGGGCTTTCCTAGTCCGCAAATGTTCTCAACGCCGGAGTACCACCGTAGCGCAGAGCGTCCTCGGCCATCACCCGCAGCCGCTCGGGGAGCCCGGCAGGCGGCGCCCACTTGAGCGCATTGTGCTCATGCGACAGCCCGACCTCCCCGGAAACGATCCGGCAGCGGAATATGCCTACATAGGCGCTGATATTGGCGTGGTAGTACATGCCCGTCATGGCCTCGATCTCTACCTGCACGCCGAGCTCCTCTCGGCACTCCCGGATCACGGCGGTATCCAGGTTCTCCCGGCGGTCCAGGCCGCCTCCCGGCAACGACCAGACATCGGCGTAGCGGGAGCGGAGTACCAGCACACGGCCCTGCTCATCGGTGATCACTGCGTGGGCGGCCAGCTTGCGGGGGTTCATCTTCATGACCAGGTCGTAGGCGATCTGCACCAGGGTAAACCAGCCTCGGCGAATCCCCATGGGGCCGTTCAGTCCTTTCGCTTAGGGATGCTCCACCGGGCCGGTCTCAAAGAGCATGCGGGCGCCGTCCTGCAGCTGCCTGGCAAACTTCTTCAGGCGGCCCATCACGGTGCGCCCCGGGGAGGCCAGGAGCCGGGCAATGCACTCCCGGTACCGGATATTCTCCGGCCCCTTGACCGCCCGCAGCAGTCCCACATGATGGTGAATCACGTAGAAGACCAGGTCGTCAGGGGTGCGGCCCGGAAAGCGTTCAGCCAGCCCTTCGGAGCGCACCAACGCCCGGATCGGGCCGTCGATCTCCTTCAGCCAGATCTGAAGCGTCTCGGGCAGACCCAGGCCGTAGCCCAGCCGCTCCGACTCATGCATGCGGAAGGTCTCCAGGTGGCTGAGCAGGCGCCGATAGGAGTCAGGGTTGGTAAAGTCCATCGCGGTGAAGGCCGTCGCCACCTCAAAGGCCGACCGCTCCCGCCAGTAAATGGCGTCGCCGCCGTCCTTATCATCGCAGGGAAAGTACTCCTGCACATGGGCGTCGATATAGGCCGCACCGATCGCCTTGGCAGCCGCCACCCGGTGGTTGCCATCGGCCACGTAGTACTTGTCCTGGACTTTATAGAGATGGATGGGCGGGAAGACGTGGCCTTCCCGCATTTTCTGGAGAATCACCTGATACCGCTGCCGGGTGGACATGTTCTTGAGCCGGAACTTCGCGTCGAAGTCACGCCAGCGGCCCAGGCTCCCCATGATCTTGGAGACCTCCACGGGCATGAGCCCCAGGTCGCGGGCTTCACACAGGTTCAAGCGGGACTTCTCGGCTTCAAAGGAATCCAGGTTGCCAGCTGGCATAAACCACGGCACGAAGGTTACACCTCCAATACGTAATATCCGTCGGCGTTGATCAACTGCGTCTGCCCCACCTGCGTTACTCGCTCCGAGAAGGGAGCATAGTTCAGGTGCATGTGTCCGTGCAGGTAGTAGCGGGGGCGGGCGCCCTTCTCCAGCAGCCACCGGTAAGATTTGAAACCGATGTGGGCCAGGTCCCCGCCGTCATGCAGCTCAAAGGGCGGCGAGTGGGTGACCACCAGGTCGACCCCGCCCTTCAGCCACACCTTCGGCATGGTGGAGGCCACCCGGCGCCACATTTGAAACTCGGAGTACTGGATCGCCGGCTTGTGGGTGTACCGGCGGCAGCCCTCGAAGCCAACCACCCGCAGGGGGCCGATCTTCACCACACGACCGTCGAGATTCTCCCAGCCGAGCGGGGGTTCCCACAGGTCGTGGTTTCCGCGCACGTAGTATCCGGGCACATTGAACGTGGAGACCAGAAAGTCCATGTAGTCATCGGGGAGGTCCCCGCAGGAGATAATCGCATCGATCCCCGGAAAGCGGGACTTGTCCAGGTGATCGTAAAGCGCCTTATGCACACTGTCCGATACGGCCAGAATCCGCACACAATCACGCCTCGCATGGATCTAATTCGTAGAATTCATTTCGATAGTAGCAGAAAATGGCCCCACGAGCCATGCAGCCCAGACGAAAACACGGTAGAATCGGTACCGGAGGGATTTTCCATGCCGTACGCCTTGCCCTTTGAACAAGCAGCCCAGGCCGGACCGGCGGCGGTCGGCGGGAAGGGCTGGAACACCGGGCGCCTCAAGCGCTTCGGTTTTCGCATACCCCCCGGCTGTGCCGTGCACGTGGCGGCCTACTGGCACTTCCTGAAGATCAACGACCTCGAAGGCGAGTTTGCCGCCCTTGGGGCCCTTACTGCCGACGAGGCGGCTTCCGAGCAGGGCGCCGAGCGGCTGGAGGCCTTCCGCCAGCGCATCGAGGGCGGCAGCCTGCCCGACGGCCTCCTCGACGAAATCCACCAGGTGCTCGCCGCCGAGGGCGTGACCAACACCGATCCCCTCGCCGTGCGCTCCTCGGCCACCGCTGAGGACTCGGCGGGTGCATCCTTCGCGGGCATCCACCGGAGCTTCCTCAACGTGCTGGACGCCGAGGCGCTCACCCGGGCGATCAAGGGCTGCTATGCCTCGCTTTGGACGCCCACCGCCGTCACTTACCGCCGCAAGATGGGCCTGACCGACCGCGAGGTGGGCGGCGCCCTGGTAATCCAGAAGCTCATCCAATCGCTTTATGCCGGGGTTGGCTTCTCCGCCGACCCGGTCACCGGCCGGCGCGACCGGGTGGTGATCAACGCCTCCTTCGGCCTGGGCGAGGCGATCGTCTCGGGCTCGGTCGAGGCCGATGAGTACCACGTCCACATAGACCACACTGGCCCGGTCAAGCTGGTGGGCGGCCGGATCGGCTACAAGCACACCGCCGTGCGCCCCGGCATCGACGGGGGCACGGTGGTCGAGGAGATGGGCTACGCCGAGCGCAGCGAGCCCGTTCTCGCCAAGCCTCAGCTGGAGACGCTCACGCAGATCATCCGGCGGATCCAGGACACCCTGGGCGACGGACAACAGCCCCAGGACGTGGAGTGGTGCTACGACGGCTGGTACTTCACCGTCACCCAGGCGCGCCCCATCACCGCACTGCCCGAGGCGACCTTCCCCGCCCTGGCGGGCCAGGCGACGATCTGGTCCAACGCCAACCTCAAGGACGCCACCCCGGGGGTGCAGAGCCCGCTGGGCTGGTGGTTCAACCAGCTCACCGTCGAGGTGCTGCTGCGGCAGATCTTCTGGCGGGGCGGCTACGAGTTCCCCGAAGGCCTCACCTGGAGTCGGCAGCACAACGGCCGGATCTACATGAACCTCTCGGCGCTCCAGTGGGCGGCGTACGACGCCTTCGGCTGGAGCCCCGCCGAAACCAACCGGGCGCTGGGCGGGCACCAGCCCGAAGTTCAGGTGCCCCCGCCGGCGCCCCTGTGGAGCAGCCTGGGCCGGCAGCGCTTCGCCCGGCTCTCCCGCATGGGCCTGGTGCTGCGCCGGGCGTCCAGGGACGCCGACCAGATCTTCAAGAAGGTCTGGGCCTGGGCGGCCGAGTTCGAGAGCCAGCCCTTCTCCGACCGCTTCCACGAGCTCGACTTCCTCAAGCGGCTCTGGTCGGTGGAAAAGCCGCGGCGCGAGTTCCTGCCCGAGACCATGATCCATAACGTGGGCGGCCTGTGGGCGGCCCGCCTGCGGGAGCTGCTGGAGAAGCGACTTCCCGGGCGTGGCGAGTCGCTCACCTCGGCCCTGCTGGCGGGCGCCGAGGGCATTACCAGCGCCGAGCAGGGCTACCGCATGGTCGAGGTGGCCCGCACGGCCCTGACCGAGCCTGGCGCCAAGGCCTATTTCGAGGCGGAGCCGTTCGATGTGAACGCCTGGCGGGGCGCCCTCAAGGGCACCAAGACCCTGAAGGCCCTTGAGCAGTTCCTCAAGGACTTCGGCCACCGCGGCGTCTACGAAATGGAGATCATGAACCCCCGCTGGTCCGAGGACCCCGGCTATGTACTGGAGACGATTCGCGGCTACGTCAGGGAGGGCGTTCCCACCACCGATCCCCAGCAGCCGGCGCGCGAAAAGCGGGTCCGGGCCGAGGCTGAGGTGGCGGCCAAGCTCAGGCTCTCTCCGTGGTACCCGCTCTACAAGTATCTGCTGGGCAAGGCCCGGGAGGCCATGCGGCTGCGCGAGGGCGCCAAGTCGGCGCTGGTCCGCCTGATCCGCCCGGCCCGCATGGCAGCGCTGGCGCTCGGGCGCCGCCTGACGGCCAAGGGGATCCTGAAGCGCACCGAGGACATCTTCTTTCTGACCGGCGACGAGATTGCCTCGCTGGTGGCCGCGCAGTGGGATGGCAGCGGGGTCGATGAGATCCTGCGCTACCGGAAGGCTGAGCGAGAGCGCCTCGAAGCTCTCACCGCCCCCGATGTTGTGATGGGCGAGCGGGCTGTGGTCAACCTGCGCGCCGACCTGCGGCAGGCCGAGTCCATGCAGCGGATGGCGCCCGGCGAAGCACCTGCAGTCCCGGAGCGGGCCAAGTTCGACGAGAAGGGCGCCCTCCAGGGCGTGGCGGTCTCCAGCGGGCACGCCCGCGGCCCGGCCCGCCTGATCCGCCATCCCAGGGAGGGCACCGCCCTGCAGCGGGGCGAGGTCCTGGTGGCGCCCTCCACCGACCCGGCCTGGACCCCGCTCTTCCTGCGGGCTTCAGCCGTGGTCATGGAGGTTGGCGGCTACCTCTCGCACGGGGCCATCGTCGCCCGTGAGTACGGCATCCCGGCGGTGGTCAACGTCGCCGGCGCCATGGAGTTGCTCAAGGACGGACAGATGCTTAACGTCGACGGCGACTCGGGCAAGGTCCGGGTTGAGAAATAGCTAGAACCCAAGCCGCTCCAGGGCCTCGGCCACGCCGTCGCCCGGGGCGGCTTCTGTTACGTAGGTGGCGGCCTGCTTGACCGCCTCCGGAGCGTGGGCCATGGCGAAGCTGACCCCAGCCCACGCCAGCATGGTCACGTCGTTATAAGCGTCGCCTGCGGCGGCCGTGTCTTCGCGGGCCACACCGTACTGCTCGGCGAGCGCCTGCAACGCCCTGCCCTTGGAGACCTCCGGGTGAACGATCTCCAGGTATGCCGGCATCGGTCGCACCACGGTCGCTTCCGGCCCGAGCAACGCTCGCAGTTCGGCCTCAATGCGAGGGATCCGCTCGGGGTCGTCCACCACCATCATCTTGGTGGATGGCACCGTGAGCCACCGGGATAGCGGACCCACCACGTGCGCCTCCACCTGGGCCGTCGACTGGTACTGGCGAGTGCGAGGCCCAAGGTCCGGCACATAGAGCCGGTCGTTCACATAGCCCTGGGCATGGTAACCCTGGGTCTCACAAAACGCCGCGAGGCGCCTGCATACGTCGAGCGGCACCGGCTGATGCAGCAGCACCTTCCCGGAGGGGTACTCACAGACCAGACCACCGTTATAAGCAACCAGGGGCGTTCCTTCAAGCTCAAGCTCCCCGGCATACTTCGCAGCCGACTGGTACATACGTCCGGTCAGAATAACAAAGCGCACCCCCCGCTCCCTGGCCCGCATAACCGCGGCCCGGGTTCGGGGGGAGATCTTCAGGTCGGTGCCAAGCGTGGTGCCATCGAGGTCCAGGGCCATCAACCTGATCGTGCTAATCGTCCTCATCCTTCTTTGGGTTGAAAATCATGTTGAGAATGGTGCTCAAAATGGCGAAGATGATCGACGCAAAGAAGGCATTCAGGAAACCACCGACCACAAAGCCCTGTACAAGCTGCCCCGTAATCAGCATCATGAGGGCATTGATCACCAGGGTGAACAACCCAAAGGTCAGGCAGGTAATGGGTAGCGTCAGGAGCTTAAGAAGCGGCTTGACCGTAAGGTTCAGAATGCCCAGGATCGCCACCGCCACGATCGCTGCCTGGAAGCTCTGGACGTCAAAACCCGCCAGGAACTGATACTGTTTGGCGAAGTAAGCGATCGCAAAGAGCGCCGCCGAGTTCAACAGCCACCGAATCAACAGGCTCAACCATATCGGCCCCCTTCGTTACAGCGCGAAGCGTTCCCCCCTCGGGAGGAACGCTTCGTTTTTTCCTTCCGCTTCCCGGTATTATTTCGCCGTTCGCGAAGTTATTCCCTACGCGTCCAGCCAGATTTCGATGGAGCGGCCATCGTCGGCCGCCTCGAAAACCTTGCCGGTGGCGCCCCGCTCGATGGCCGCCTCCAGCATGGCCTTATCGAGGCGCGTCTGTCCCACGTTGACCGTGAAGGTGCTGGCTACGCCCAGCGCCCATGACGCCAGCCCAACGCCCACCGAGAAGTTCTTGGTCTTGCCGCCTTCGGTGACGGTGAACCGCACGTGCCGGGCCTTGGGCCCCGCCGACCTTGGCGGCGCCTCCAGGGCATCAAGCAGCTTGGCCGCTTCGTCGGCGGAGACCTTGCCTTCCTCTACCATCCGAAGGATCTGGAGCCGCTCATCGTTCACGATGAGGACACCTCCTCTTCGTCGAGGGCGCTCAGGAGTTGCTCGGCCTCCTCGGGGCTCAGCTTGCCCTCCTCGACCATCTTGAGCACCCTCTGCAGCTGCTCGCTGTTCTCCAGGGCCTTGTCCTGCTGGACGGCCTTCAGCAGCGGCGAGGCCGCAGGGCCGGTGTAGGGGCACAGGACCACATCGCCGGCGCTGCTGTCGACCGAGAGCTGTGCACCGCCCTGGCCCAGCACCGCCTGCAGTTCGCCCTTCTCCAAGCGGAGGACCCGCAGGGGCAACCCGCTGTGACGGATGTGACCGGAGCTGGATTCCACCCCGACGGACAGGTTCGCTTCGGGTGGTACGGCGACAGTTACGTTGCCCGAGCCGGACTCCACCCAGTACTTCCCGCCGGGATAGACCGCAGCCAGTTCCAGGCGGATATCACCGTGCGACGATTCCACCTCGGCCATGCGAACGTCCAGCTGCTGGAGCATTACGTTGCCGCCGCCCGTCTCGATCGACAGGCTGGGGCCGCTGGCCTGCGCCACGTGAATGTCACCCGAGCCCGACTCCAGCTCGATCTGCCCGGTCACCTGGTGGAGTGTGATGTTCCCCGAGCCGGTCTCCAGGGTGACGTTCCCCGCTACCGCCCGCATGGTCACATCGCCGGAGCCGAGCTCCACCTCGGCGGCGCCCCGGATCTCGTTGAGGACGGCGTTGCCGGAGCCCGCCTCCAGGTGGACCGTACCGTTAGCCTGGTGGATATGGATATCCCCGCTGCCGGTCGTAACAGTAACGGCCAGGGTGCCAGTCAGGGTCAGGTTGCCGCTGCCGGCCTCAACGGTGACGGGGCCCGCCGTTTGCTCAACGACCACGTCGCCGGAACCGGTCTGCAGGTCAATGCGGGTGCCGGTGGGCACCATCAGCTCCAGGTCGAGCCCCGAACCCCGTCCAATGGAGAACCAGCGAGTGGCGCTCAGCACCTCGATCTGCAGCGTGCGGGCGGAGGACTCCACCCGGAGGCGCTCCTCAATGGGGACGTCCCCGCCGACGGCCCTGAGCTGTACACCTGGCTCATCCCAGCCCCGAATCCGGACGTGGCCGCTGCGCTGCTCAATCTCGATCCGGCCGCCGGGTGCCAGGGCGTAGGTTTGCTCAAACGTGAACAAGGATGTCTCCTCCTTGTGTGATTAGTACTGCCCGATGCTGCCGCGCAACCGGGCACGCCGGTCGGCCAGCGCATAGACCGCCAGGCCAGCCACCAGCCAGAAGGCCGAAGTAACCACCATGTGCAGCAACAGGCCGGTCACATCGCCAAGGCGGGCGCCCTCCACCGTCACCTTCCTCAGGGCCTCCAGGCCAGCGGTGAGCGGAATGGTCTGGCCAAAGGCAGCAATGCTCCAGTGCATCCGTTCCAGCGGAATGACCGCCCCGGTAAAGAAGAAAAAGAAGAACTGCATGAGCTGCATCACGCTCTGGGTGCGCTTCACCGTAAGAGTGAGTGCGGCGAGCAGGAACCCAAAGCCATAAGTACCGGCCACGGCCAGGGGCAGAATTACGGCGATCTCCAACGGTGGGAGGTCCAGCCGGACCCCCGTGGTCAGAACCGCCATGGCACCCGAAACCAGAATGCCGAGGATCATGGTCAGGAAGTTCGCCACGGAGCGGGCCAGGAAGATCCGGGCCGTGCCCAGGGGGCTGAGGTAGAGGTGCTCCAGCGTACCCGTGGCCGCCTCGTTAAAGAAGGACCAGCCCAGCACGCCCATGCATCCCATCGAGAGCTGCCAGACCAGCATGCCTACCAGGCTGCTCGCCTTGGCTGCGTTCGTCAGCTCTTGACCGCTGATCGCGCTGCCGCCGTAGGTGAACATCAGGAAGATCAGGTAGACCGTAACCGCGAAGGAGAGCTCGTTGGCCCAGTACCGCTTGAGAATGATGAAGCTGCGGCGGATCTCTTCCCCAAGAAGATAGAGGTGCTTAAGCACTGACCTGCACCTCCTTCGCACGGCCTTCCGTGACGTGCAGGAAGATCTCCTCCAGGTTCGGCTCGATCTTGTTGATCGCCTCAACCCGGACTCCAGACCGCTTCAGCGCTTCCATGACGCCATAGATACCCTGGTCGTCGTGCAGGAGTACACGAACGCAGTTGTTCTCCCCTGGGTAAAGAGTGCCGTAGGGCAGTAGTTCGGCCTCGGGCAGGGCGCCCGCCAGCTTCAGCTCATACTCGGCGCGCCGGAACATGCTGAGCAGGTTCTCCTTCTCGTCGAGCGTCACCAGCCGGCCCTTGCTCATGATCGCTACCCGCTGGCACAGCTCCTGGGCCACGTCCAGCTGATGCGTGGTCAGCACGACGGTCCGCCCCTGCTCCCGGCTCAGCTGGACCACCCGCTCCTTGACCATGCGGGCAGCGGCCACGTCGAGGCCCAGGGTGGGCTCGTCGAGCAGCAGGATTTCGGGGTCATGGATCAAGGCGCAGGCGATGGCCAGCTTCTGCTGCATGCCCCGGGAGAGCTGCTTGCCAATGGTGTCCCGCTTCCCGGCCAGGTCGAAGAACTCCAGCAGCTCGGCGATCCGGGTCTTCAGGATCCCGGGAGCAACCTCCTTGAGGGTGCCCCAGTACCGCAGGTTCTCGAACACGGTCAGGTCCCAGTAAATGTTCCGGTTACCCTCCAGCACGGCGCCGACACGGCGGAGCACCTCGGCGCGCTGCTTCTCTACATTGAGCCCGTTCACATGAACGGCGCCCTGATCGGGACGTACTAGGCCGACGATGGTCTTGATCGTGGTCGTTTTTCCGGCGCCATTGGGTCCCAGGAAGGCGAGGATCTCGCCTTTCCGGACCTCCAGGGTCAGATCATCTACGGCACGAAAGCGCTTCCTATCGGTCCCCTGGAACTCCTTGACCAGCTGCTCAATGCGGATCGCAGGCACCACTGGTTCATCTCCCCCTTTTCGGCGCCCCCCAGCTTACTCCACCGAGACAGAACCCATGCCTGTGCGGGCGGTAATAACCACCTGCGTGGCGGCCTGGTCGAAGTTCGGCGTGTGGGCCAGAATGTGCTTGCTGGGCATGGTCCGGGAATCCCGGTCGTACACGAGGTTCGGGTGGGACACCGCCACGCCGCCCATACCGGTGTTCAGGTCGAGCTTCAGGCCGGCCTCCGGAGAAATCCGGTCACAGTTCACGCGGACCGAGCCGTTGCCAGTGCTCACCTTCAGGAACTGCGAGCGACTGCCCGTGGGGGAGATCGTGACCGACCCGTTCCCGGAGTTCGCATCCAGGTCGGCAATGTCGGCGGTAATCTCCATGGCGCCGTTGCCGGTGCGAACATGCAGGTGATCGGCCGTAACGTCTTCCAGAACGATCCGGCCGTTGCCGCTGGTTACCCGGTTGTCGGTGAGGGCCACGCCCTTCACCTCAATGCGCCCATTGCCGGAGCGGCCTTCGAGGCGGTAGGTGTGGTCCTTGGGAACCAGCAGGTCGACATGCACCGCGGTGTTCTCGGACCACTCCCAGCGGCGGGTCTCCAGTTCAAAGCCATTCTCGCCGGCCTTGACTGTATAGGCGCCGTTGGCACGGCGGCGGGCCTCTTCCTCGCTGGCGCCGCCGGCCTCCACCATAATAGTGGCCTTGAAGCCCGGCTCATCCCAGCTGCTGATGGAGATGCGCCCGTTGCCCGTGGAGATCCGCAGGGGCACCTCACCGGCGGCGAAGTCGCCTGCCAGCTCCGAGACGAACTTGTAGCGGGGCTCCACCACGTCGGACAGGACCGATGTAACCCGCTCGACCACGTTTTCGATGAAGCTCCCCAGCCCCGAAAGGGAAGGGGGCGACGGGGGCGTAGGCGCAGTGGGTGGGGTGGGCGGGGTCGGAGGCATGGGTGGCATGTTCCGGGCATTCCCGGAGATGGTGGGATTCCCCGTCATGGGCTTGGGCGCCGCCATGGCCGGGGCAGGCTGCTCCCGGTCGTTGCTGTCGATGGCCCGGAGCAGCTCAGCCGCCTCCGTGGCAGAGAGCTTCTTGTCGGCGACCATTTGTAGAATCAGCAGCCGCTCTTCCTGGGACATGGTGAGGGCCTCCCTTTACGCGTGGATGTGAATGTTTCCGGTCTTGACGGTCGCGAGGATGGTACCGCCGCCTTCGCCGACACGGCCCTCGCCGACGGCGCCCCGGTGCTGGCGCTGCGGCAGGGCGACGACCACCTCGCCCATCGATGAGCGCAGGTCATACTGGAAGTTGGCGTCGGGCGACATGCGAATGTCGATGTCGCCAACCTTGGAGACCAGGCTCCAGTTCAGCACCTGACGGCCGTCGTTGATTTTGATGTCGCCCACCTTGGTGGTCAGCTCCAACTGCGTGCCGTGGGGCAGCCGCAGGGTGTAGTCAATGCGGGTATCCTTAATGTGTACGACCCCTACCGCAGTGATCGTCGGGCGCAGCACCACGACGTCGACGGTCTGGCCCTGGCGATCCAGGGTGATCGGGGTGGCCTCGGCACGGGTGGTGGCGTCCGCCTTGTCCTCGCCCCAGACCGTCTTCTTGGCCTGGACGACGATCTCCTCACCCTCGCAGAACTCGACATGGATGTCGCCGACCCGGTTGTCCAGGCGGATGCGGTCACCGGGCTGGGCCGCCATGGTCAGGGTCTGCTCCTGCTCCACGGTCTCCTTGTCAATGCTGACCCCAGACTTGAAGATCCGGGCGCCGCTCCGGTGGTCATGGTGATCCCGGTGCTCGACGCGGTGCGCCATGCGATCGGCCATTCGCTCGGCCTGCCGGGCCGCACGCTCGGCGGCTCGCTCGGCAACCCGGGCCACCCGCTCCTCCGCCTCCGCAGCGCGCTCTGCGGCCCGCTCCGCCGCCCGGCGCATCTTCTCCTCGATCTTCGGGCGTAGATGCTCGTGTTCCCGCATCTTGCCGTCGAGATGGACCTCGAGGTTGCGGAACTCACGGTCCAGGTGCTGAAGGCTCTGGGTTACGGCCCGCTCGATGGTCTCACCGAGGTTCTCAAGGAAGCCGGTGGACCGGGGGGCGGTGGGCCGGGGACCGCTCCGCACGCCCTGGGCGGCGGCGCTCTGGGCGGTGCGCTCGCCCTCTTCGATCGCCTGCAGCAGTAGGTCAGCCTCCTGGGCGGTGATCTTCCCCTCGGCGACCATATCCAGGATCATCTTCCGTTCTTCACTCACGCTGTTCACCGTCCGTTTTTACATGATCGGTCCGTGGGCGCTCATCATGTGCTGCCGCAAGACTTCGTGCCGGGTCTGCTCCATGCGGGCGAGCAGGCGCTGCCACTGGCGCTCCTCCTCCACCCTGCGCTCATTGGGAAGCCGTGTAATGCTCAGCTGAATGCCGGCGAACACCAGTGTCATGGCCAAACTGCTCCTTCCAGGCCCGTGCTTGGGCTACAGATTCTTGAGTTGCTTCAGGGCCTCTTCGCTGGACAGCTCGCCCCGGTTGAGGGCGTCCAGGATCTCCTTACGGCGGGCCTGCTTCGCCGACTTGGTCTCCTCAGCCGCTGCGGGCTCCACACGGTAACCCAGCGCTTCAATGACGGCGTCCAGCTTGCCCCGGACGGTGGGGTAGGAGATGCCGAGTTCACGCTCGACCTCCTTGATGTTCCCGCGGGCCTTAATGAAGGTCTCCACGAACTCGAGATGCTCCTTGGAGAGCCGGGCGAACTTGTTCACCTCGAAGGTACCGTCGATGCCGGTGTCGCAGTGGGGGCACCGGAGCCGGGTCACCACCATCTCTTCGCTGCAAACAGGGCACCGGCCAGGCATTCTCCGCTTCTGCATACCCACTCACCTCTCTGTCGGCGAAATAGCCGACATTACACTTGTTAATCGGGACCTTGATTTCTTTAAGGTTCCCTTTGCAATTTGGATATTACACCCTCGTTTGGGCGCGAGTCAAGCCGGGGAGATTAAAAATCTTAAACCTCTCCCTTAAGATTTATTAGGGTCGGCCTTAAAGACGATAAGACAGCATCCGTCTCAAGGACGATGCCGTCTTATGTACGGAAGGAGTGACCTCCCATACCGAAATGGATGACCTATGCAGTCCTCGCCATGTGGGCGGTGCTGCTGATCGGCGGGGCGTTTCGCCCGCAAACAGCCCGGGGCTCGCTGCCGTCCGGCGCCCGGGTGGGCCAGCTGGCGCCGAACTTTACCCTGACCGACACGGAGGGCAGGCAGGTGTCGCTCTCGGATTACCGCGGGAAGGCGGTCTTCCTTAACTTTTGGGCATCGTGGTGCGGGCCGTGCCGCATGGAGATGCCAGAGCTCCAGCGGCTGACCGCCGCCCTGCCGCCGGACACCGCCGTGCTCACCGTGAACGCCACCTGGAGCGAGCTCGCTCCGGAAAAAGCCCTGGCGTTCCTACAGGATCAGGGCTATACCTTCGCTACGGTCCTCGACCCTGCCGGGGAGACGGAGAAGGCATACCAGGTCTACTCCTTCCCCACCAGCCTCTTCGTCGACCGGGAGGGGGTCGTGCGGGCGCGCATCGCCGGCCCGCTCACCTTCGGCGCCATGCTCGGCTACCTGAAGGAAGCGGGGAGGTAAAGCCCATGCCATTCTTGCCCGATGTGGTGCAACTGGGCTCGTTTCCCCTGTCCATGCTCGCCCTTACCGGGATCGTCGGCGGCCTGTTGGCCTATTACCTGGCCCGGTGGAGCGCCGGGCGCAGCGGCGCCGACAGGCAAGCCGCCGGGGACGTGGTCCTTAACCTGTTTGTCGGCGGAGTGCTGGCGGCCAAGCTCTTCTACCTGGTCACCGACCTGCCCGGCCACTTTGCCAACCCGGCCATGCTGATCCTCTTCCCCTACGGCCCCGCGGCCCTGCCGGCGGGCGCCTTGGGCGGGGCGGCCGCTGTGGCCTGGGGTCTGCGGCGGCGGCCGGACTGGCGGGCCGTCCTGAACGCGGCCGCCGCCCCGCTGGCCCTCGGCCTGGCCGTGGCCGCCGCCGGCTGGAAGGCGCCCGGCACCTGGGCCTTCCCGCCCCTGCTCGCAGCCGCCGGCCTGGCGGGCCTCGGCCGCACGGCGCCTCAGGCGGTCCTGCTGGCCTGCGGCGCCCTCGTGCTGGCCGACCTGGCCCGCCCGGCCTCCGCAGCCCTCTTCAGCGGCATCTCCCTGCTGCAGCTGGCTGCGGCCGCCGCCGGGACCGCCGCCTGGGCCTGGGAGCGCTTGCAGCGCAAATAAAAGACCGGCGCACCATGCGCCGGTCTTCCCGTTATTGCAGTACCACGAACTCGTACCCCGCGGCCCGGATCTGCTTGATCAACTCCGGCAGGGCCTCAGCCGTGTGCTTATGGATATCGTGCATGAGAATGTTGGCGCCCGGGTGCAGCTGCTTCATCACGTCGGCCACTACCTTGGCCGGATCCTTGTAGCCGTTCTTGTCGGTGCCCTCCCAGTCCAGCGAACCGTTGGTCCAGTTCACCAGCTCCATGTTGTACTCCTTGACCAGGTTGCGAAGGCTGTCGTTGTAAGCCCCATACGGCGGCCGGAGGTACTTGGGCTTCTCGCCCGTCACCTGCTGAATCAGGTCGATCAGCGGCTCGATCTCCTTGCGCATGTCGGGGACCGAAAGCTTGGTCAGGTTGGGGTGCGTCATGGTGTGAACGCCGATCACGTGGCCATCCTTATGAATCCGCTCCAGCACTTCCTTGTTCTTCACGCCGTTGTTGGTCACAAAGAAGATCGCCTTCACGTTCTCCTGCTTGAGCGAGGCCAGGATCATGTCGGTGTACTGCGGATGAGGGCCGTCGTCGAAGGTGAGCATCGCGACCTTCTTGCCCTGGGCCGCCGGGTCATCCGACTTGAGCGGCAAGCCGATGCCAGGGGAGTACCACTTGATCGCGGGCTTCGCCTCTTCGATCTTGGGGGTCTCCGGTGGCGGCGGAGCCGGTTGGGGATCGGTCTTGGGCGGTTCGGAGACGGGCTGGGTGATTACGGGAACAGGGTCGGGCGAGCCCGCTGGCGTGGGGCTCTTGCTCTGAACTCCACCGCATGCGGAAAGAAGGATCGTACCAAGGAGCAACGACGGAACCAGCGCCCGTTTCATTGTCCGATACCTCTCATTTTGTGTAGGTACTAAACTCAAATGTATGACTCCAAATACGGTGCTAAGGTTTCGAGGTTTCGGTGTCCAAACGGGATTTCACGGGTGGTTTATTTTTCCGGGCTAACCGTGCCTTCCAGGGCCTTCATGCGCTGGGTGCCGACCGTGCCCAGGCGCCACACCGTAATGCCTTCCAGACCGTAGCGCTTGGCGAGCCCGACCTTCTGGAGCAGCGTCTCCGGCGTCTCGTAGGGCGCCACAATCGCGAGCATCAGCCTCTCCCGGGGCACGTCCCGCAGGGAGAGTTCAATCGCCTCCATCACCTTGTCAGCCGAGTCGGGGCGCTTATCGACCTGGTGGTCATGGTAGTCGTGGGCCATGACCACAACCATGTCGGCTGCAGCCGCGAGGGCCTTGTAGTCGTAGCCGTGGAAGGCCCCGTTCAAGGGATGGACGGCCACAATCGTCTCCTTGCCCGAAGCCCTCAGTTCCTTGGATATGGCTTGAACGAAGGCGGTGAAGGCCTGTCGGACCTTTTCAAGCTCCGCACCGGTCTCGGTCTGGCCCAGGTACTCCATGTCGAGCACAACGCCGTCGAAACCCTTGCCCCGGACCACGGCGGCAATCTCCGCCGCGGCTTTCTGCCGTAAGGTTTCGTCGAGAATTAACGCTGTGAACTGGCTCTTATCGTCAAGCGCGCTGATCATGAGATGGCGGCCAACGCCCTGCCGCTGGGCGTCCGCCAGCAGCGATTCACCGCTGACGTCACCCGCAGGCTGGGGCCAGCGATACAAGGGATCGTCGGTCAAGTCCAGCGTGCCGTCCGCCTTCAGCGCCGACCAGCCGAAGGCTACGTCGGAGAAGCGGGAGACCAGGCTGCGCTCATCAAAACTGCTGATGGCATAGAAGGCCATGGTCCGCATGGGCCGCGCCGGCGAGGTGATCGTGACCGTACGGGTGGTCCCCTCCCAGCCGACGTTAGCTCCGAACGCTTCGCTGAAGAAGCGCAGCGGCACCAGGGTCCGGTCGTTGACAATCATGGGGGCTACGTCGAGCTTTACCGGGAAGCCGCTGATCCAGGCCACATCGTTGTCGATGGTCAGGCGGACCTCCCGGTCCATGTAGCGGGCATCAATGGCCCGCTGCTCGGCCACCCAGGTCACCGAGACGCCCAGGGCCTCCGCTATGGCCCGGAAGGGCACCATGGTGCGGTCCTGCACGATCGTGGGGGGCACCGGGAAGCCCAGCGGAATCCCGTCCAGCAGAATGGTTGGGGCGGTTTCCGCCGCGGCACTAAGCGGTGCAACGCTCAACAAGGCGGCACCTAGCAATAGCGATGCGATTACCTTCTTCATGTAGGAACCTCCAAGTTTCTTGTGTAATCCGAGTAGAGTACGGGTTCGACACCTGATCGGCGAGAACCTTGCTACACCATTATCTGGGTATTATTTCGTCTGCGGGGTGTTACGAGGAAAAAAAGCGGACCGGATCTCTCCGGCCCGCTGATGGGACTAAGTAATCGTGCCGCCCAGGTGTTCCAGGATGCGCTCCGCCACATCCCGGTTGATGCCCACCACCTGCATGAGCTCATCCATAGATGCCTGGCGGATGCGCTTGATCGAACCGAACTCCTTCAGCAGCGCCTTCTTGCGCTTGGGTCCGATCCCCGGAATATCATCCAGCCGGGAGTGGGTCGCCGCCTTCCGATGGAGCTTGCGGTGGTAGGTAATGGCGAAGCGGTGAGCCTCGTCACGGATGCGCTGGAGCAGGAAGAGCCCCTGGGAGCCCCGCGGGAGCATGATCCAGTCCTCGCGGCCCTCCTGGCAGAGCAGCTCCTCTTCCTTGGCCAGGCCGAAGGTGGGAATATGCTCGACCCCCAGGGAGCGCATGGCGTCGCGGGCATAGGCCAGCTGGCCCTTGCCGCCGTCGATGATCAGCAGGTCGGGGAAGACGGCGAACTTGGGCGCCTCCCCGGGCATGGGCACCTCCCGGATCTCCTCGATCGGAGCCGTCTCCGGGGCGGCGTCCTCATCCTCCGGGGAGAACTCCTCCACCGGGGCGAAGAGCGCCTCGGCCTCGGCCGCCACCAGCCCCTCCTCCAGGTCCTTGACCCGCCCTTCCGAGATCGCCTCCCGCTCCAGGAGGCCCCGCTTGAAGCGCCGAGTCACCGCCTCCGCCATGTTGGCGAAGTCGTTGTTCTTGTCGACCTTGATCTTGAACCGGCGGTAGTCTTCCTTCTTGGGCTTGCCGCCCTCAAAGACCACCATGGAGGCCACCACTTCGGAGCCCTGCGTGTGGGAAATGTCGAAGCACTCGATCCGGTAGGGCAGCTTCTGCAGGTTGAGTTCACCCTGCAGCTGCTGCATGGCGCCCTCGGTGGCCGCCAGCTCCTGCTCCCGCTGCTTGTAGCGCTCGGTCATGCCCTCCTTGGCATTGGCCTCCACCATCTCCACCAGTTCGCGCTTCTCACCGCGCACAGGCTTACGGATCATCACCTTGTTGCCGCGCTTCTCCGAGAGCCACTCCTCCAGCACGGCCGGCTCCTCCAGCTCCTCGCTCACCAGGATCTCCTTCGGCACGAAGCTGGTGTTGGCATAGTGCTGCTCAAGGAAGGCGGTCAGAATCTCCGGACCGGTCATGTCGTCGGCGCCAGCCATAATGAACTGGTCGCGTCCGACCAGCTTGCCCTGCCGCACGAAGAAGACCTGGACGCAGGCCTCGTCGTAGCTCCGCACGTACGCAATCGCGTCGAGGTCGACCACCTCGCGCACCATGATGACCGTCTGCTTCTGCTGCACCTTTTCGACGGCGAAAAGCTGGTCCCGAAGCTCGGCCGCCCGCTCGAACTCGAGGTTCTCGGAGGCCTGCTCCATGCGGGTCCGAATGCGCTCGGCCACCTCGTCGCTGCGCCCGTCCAGGAACGCAGTGAGGTCCTTGACCGCCTGGCTGTACTCTTCGTGCTTCGTAAAGTCCGCCAGGCAGGGCCCCAGGCACCGCCCAATGTGGTACTGCAGGCAGGCCCGGGGGTGCTTGGACGGGTCGTTGCAGGTGCGGAGGGGGAAGAGCCGCCGGGCCAGCTTCATGGTGTCCCACATGGGCTGGGTGCTGGTATATGGGCCAAAGTAGCGCGATCCGTCCTTCTTCATGGCCCGGGCTACCAGCAGCCGAGGCCACTTGTCGCCCGTGGTCAGGCGCAGGTAGGGGTACTGTTTATCATCCCGCAGACGGATGTTGTACTTCGGCTTGTGTTTCTTAATGAGATTCGATTCCAGAATCAGCGCCTCGACCTCGGTATGGGTGACAATGTGCTCCACATTGACGATGTATTGCACCATGGAGAGCACCTTGTCGGTGAGGTTGCGCGAGGACTGGAAATACTGGCGAACCCGGTTCTTCAGGTTCCGGGCCTTGCCAACATAGATGACCCGGCCGTCAGCATCTTTGTAGAGGTAGCAACCGGGCTTATCCGGCAGCAGCTTTAGCTGTTCCTCCAAGTCCATAGCTATCACCTCGGACTTCAGTGTAGCATAAAAGCCCCGCCGAAGGCGGGGCTGGCAAATCAAAGCTGCTATTGAACGCTGACGCCATGAGGAACAAAACCATACTTCTGCGTGGCTGCGCTGTCTTGCGCGGGCTTCTTCTCCGTCCGCACGAAGTGGGAAACCTCTTGCAGCAGGTCGTTCTGCCCTGACGACTCGGCGTTCGCCTCGGCTCCCACGGGACGGGGGAGCGTCATGCGCGCGGGTGAGTCGGTCGGAATAATCGCCAGCCAAAAAACACCTGCCGCGGCGGCAAAGGCAAGGGCAGGCTTCCAGGACTCCAGGCGCTTCGCCATATGCTTGCGCTTCAGAGCCTTATTGGCGTCCTTGTCGAGTTCACGGCTGATGTTTGCCCACATATCGTCTGGCATTGGGACCCGTGCAGCTTCACGCTGCATGTGGCGGCGTAGGGTTTTTTCATCGAGTCGCATGTTGACCAGTCACGCTCCCAACTTGCTTCACAGGGGGTTTTCGGCAAGGCGGGCGTAGGACAGAGCCAGGAGATCGGGGCGGCCCATCCGACGGGACATCGAATGGCGAAGCAGCTCGCGGGCACGGTGTAGACGGGACTTTACCGTACCAGCCGGGCATCCCACCACGGCCGCAATCTCCGTGTCTGAGAAGTCGTGGAAGTACTTCAGCACCACCACGCTGCGATGAATAGGGTCAAGCTGTCCAATCGCCCACCGGAGAAGTTCGCGTTCCTCGCTCTCCAGGGCAGCCTCTTCCGGCTGGTAGTAACGTGCCGGGGCATCGGTGCCGTGGGCCGTTTCAGGTGCGGGATCGAGGTCTTCCTTGATCTTGCGGCGACGCAGGATTGTGATAGCCTCGTTGACGACGACCCGGTACAGCCACGACTTGAAGCTGGAGCGGAACTGGAACTTGTCGACCGACCGGAAGACCTTGAGAAAGGCCTCCTGCACAACATCCTGAGCCAGGGTGGCATCGCGTACCACCAAGTAGGAGAAACGGAAAACATCTTCCCGGTATAGGTAAAAGAGCTCTTCAAAGGCAATACGGTCTCCGCTCTGACAGCGTGCGATGAGTTCGTACTCCTCACCCGCCGTCCGCTCGGGCATCATCTCGGCCACACTACCACCTCCACCGCCGGCCCAACACACACCAAGTGGTCAGAAAAGATAAAAGAAACAAGCGAGGTGCATATGAGACGCTCGTAACGCCCCAACCGTTCATCTATTTCGGGATGATCCGCGAGAATCCTTTTGACGTTCTTTAACAGTACGTTCGCACCACACCCGGGAGACCCGTTAAGACCGGACGATTAGCTGTTGAAATGCCCGGATTTTAATACAGTAATATAACACAGGCAGTGACTATCGTCATCTGTAAACTCCAAGAAACCGCGATAAAAAGAGGCAGGCGTTCGTGCCTGCCTCTCGTTATTGCATCTCTTGTCGAAGCTCCGGGCGCCCGGCCGTCCACTCGAACATGTAGACCAGCGACGTCCGGTTTTCGCCATTCTCATCGAAGGTGATGGGTGCTGTGCGCCCGGACTGGCCCCGAGTCTGCCGGACCAATGCGGCCAGTTCGGAGCGGGCGGGCACCTTGCCCGGGTTGGTGATCCCGTAGCGCACCAGTGCCTCCAGGATCACCCGGGCAGCGTCGTAGCCGTAGGATGCGTAACCGCCCGAAGGCTTGCCGAGGGTGTCCTCGAAGATCCGGCGGAACCGGTCGTTGTCGCCGACAGTCAGCGAGGTAAAGTAGACCTTCTGCGACACGGAGGTTGGCAGGGCCCGGAAACGGGTGTCGTTTAGCGTGTCGGCGCCCAGGATGGGCAGGGAGACGCCGGCGTTGCGCAGCCCCTGAATCACCTGGAGGGCCACGTCGCTGCCCCCGGCGTAGTAAATGGCGTCCGCCTGGGCCGCCGCGATCTTCTCCTTGAGGGACTCGTAATCAACGCTGCCGGAGATCTGCGCCCGGTCGACCACCTTGAGCGAAAGCACCTGTGCGGCCGTCGTGAAGGCAGTGGCCTGAGCCGTGCCGTCGGGGGTGCCGTCTTCCAGCACGTAGACGGCCCTTCTGCCCATTCGCTCTGCCGCAAAGCGGGCTGCAGCCGCCCCCTGGCGCCGTGCGTTGGCCACCAGGCGGTTGAAGTGAGTCCAGCCCCGGGCCGTCAGGCTGTCGGCCGTGGCCATGGGGGCAACCATGGGCAGGCTGCTCCCCTTCAGCGCTGCGGCGATCTCTGCCGTCACGTTGCTCTCCAGGCTGCCAACCACGCCAATGACCGCCGGATCGTACTCCACGCGCCGGGCAATCTCCCCGGCAAGGGCTACGCTGCCCTGGTCATCATGCTTCTGGAGCGTTACGTCGTAACCGGCGCGCCGCAGGTCGGTCTCCATGTCGCGCAGCGCAAGCAGGGCGCCGTCGGCCAGGTCGTTGCCCCACACGCCATGCCGGCCCGACTGGGGTACGATGACGGCCAGGGAGAGCGGGGTGGTGCGGGCGGTGGGATCGTTGGAGCAGGTGCCTTCCAGCGGCAGCGCTCTCCAGTTGGCAAACAGGGCGGCGACCGCGTCCACCGGCACGGCATAGCCGACCGTGGTTCCCGACCCAGCTGTGACCACGCCGACCACCTTGCCCGAGGACTTTTGCACCAGCGGGCCGCCGCTGGTGCCCTCCAGCACAACGGCGCCGGTGGTCACGATCAGTTCCTTAAAGAAGACGGAGTCGATCTTCTGATCGCGAGCGATGTTGCTGTAGCGCACGGTCGAGTGGGTAGCAGCCCCGGCGCCCCTAGGCGTGCCCAATATATAGAGCTCTTCGTCGAAGCCGAGCGACCGGGACTCGCCGACCTCCAGCGAGGCCGGCGGGTTAATCAGCGTTGGCACCCCAATTACGGCGACGTCCCAGTTGGGGTCGGTCCGCAGGACCCTGCCCTGGTGCTGCTTGAGGTTGTGGTCGGTGACGGTAACGCACTTGGCCCCCTCCACCACGTGGGCGGCAGTGATCACATGCCCCTTCGAGGAGAGAATGAAGCCGGAGCCGTCCCGATTGCCGTTGGGTCCGCGCACGGTAATCGCAACCAGGGAGCGGAAATACCCCTCCTGCTGGCGCGTATCCTGGTTGGTGGGCAGTGGCGGCTTGAAGTCCTGGGCCAGGTCGGTGCCGGCAGCCAGCGTGGGCTGCCAGGGCCAACGGTTGGCCTTGTATAGGAACCCGCCGAGGCTGCCCGCCCCAAAGAGGGTGAAGAGAATCAGTACGAAGGCCCACACCGCGATACGGCCGGGCGCCCTGCTCGGGCGCCGGGACAGCACCGCACCCGGGGAGAGCGGCGTTCCACAGTGGTCACAATAACGGGCCTCCGCTGACACGGCGGCCCCGCAGGCTGGACAGTTATAGCGGGAAGGCAAAGCCCTCTCTCCTTCAACGAAGTACGACATCGACATCCTGTGCTGAATTCGTGAAAGTCTTGACGTCTCCTGCCGCCGGAGAATCTTACAGCCACATACCTACAGGATTTCCGCGGGCAATCTCGAAGTTTGTGGGCACACGCCGCCACAACGAATGGAGGTCACATCTTTGCAGCCTGCTCCCGTCACTCGAAGCATTCCGTGGCGCAGAATCGCCTGGCTGGCCGGCATGGTCGTAGCGTTTCTCGTCGCGTTCGTGGGCCTGCCGGTGGTGGCTGCCCTGCTCAAACTGTCGCTGATCGGCAGCGCCGCGTTTGGTCAAGTCGGCATTCTGGCTGTGGCGTTTGCCTTTGCCGCCTTCGATGGCGACGGCTTCCGCCCCCTCGGCTTTCTCGGAAAATGGAAGGACTACGACATTGGCATCATCATTGGCCTCATGGCCGTGAACTTCCTTGGCAGCCTGGCCATGGCACCACTGATTATGAAGCTGACGCCCGGCGTCATGGAGGGCTCCTCCGCAAGCACGCTGCTGAAGAGCTTCGGCGATTACAGCACCGGCACGTTCACCCTGATCGCCTTCGGGACCGCCCTCATGGCGGGCGTCAGCGAGGAGATGCTCTTCCGGGGCTACCTGATCTCCCGCCTGGAACGGCTGGGGCTGCCCGGTTGGGTCTGTGTGGTGGGCAGCGGCTTGGTCTTCGGCCTCGTCCACTGGCCTGGGTACGGCTTGCTCTCGGCGCTCAGCAAGGGCATCTTCTTTGGCATCCCCACCGGCCTCTACTTCTGGAAGCGCCGGAACCTTGGCCCGCTGGTGGCAGCACATGGGCTCATGGACTTCTTCGGCTTCATGCTGGCGCATGTGGCCGCCCGGTACTTCCCCAATCTCCCCATGACCTGATGAACAAACCCCCTGGCAGGAAGCCCCTGCCAGGGGGTTATTGTTTAGTCGCCGGCGACAGTTTCGAGCCGCTGCAGGCCCTGCTGCCGCTCCATGTGGCGGCGCAGGAAGAGGCCGGTGTAGGATCCGGAGACCTCGCAGACCTGCTCGGGCGTGCCCTCTGCGATGATGCGCCCGCCCCGGTCGCCGCCCTCGGGCCCGAGGTCGATGATCCAGTCGGCCTGCTTGATCACATCGAGGTTGTGCTCGATTACCAGCACGGTGTCGCCGTTGTCCACCAGGCGCTGGAGCACCTCCAGGAGCTTGTGCACGTCGGCGATATGCAGGCCGGTGGTAGGCTCGTCGAGGATATAGATGGTTTTGCCCTGGGAGCGGCGGGAGAGCTCGGTGGCCAGCTTGACCCGCTGCGCCTCGCCGCCCGATAGCTGGGTGGCCGGTTGCCCGAGCTTGATGTAGCCCAGGCCAACGTCCTGCATGGTCTGCATCTTCCTATAGATGCGGGGGATGGGGCGGAAGAACTCCACCGCGTCATCGACGGTCATGTCGAGGATTTCGGCGATGTTCTTGCCCTTGTAGTGCACCTCAAGCGTCTCCCGGTTGTAGCGGGCGCCCTTACAGACCTCGCAGGGCACGTAGACGTCGGGCAGGAAGTGCATTTCGATCTTGATGATGCCGTCGCCCTTACAGGCCTCGCAGCGGCCGCCGCGCACGTTGAAGGAGAAGCGGCCCTGCTTGTACCCGCGCATCTTGGCCTCGGGGGTCTGGGCCATGAGGTCGCGAATCAGGTCGAAGACGCCCGTGTAGGTGGCCGGGTTCGACCGCGGGGTGCGCCCGATCGGCGACTGGTCGATGTCGATCACCTTTTCGAGGTGCTCCAGTCCTTCGATCGCTTCGTGCTCGCCGGCACGCTGGCGGGCGCCGTTCAGGTCGGCAGCCAGCCGCTTGTAGAGGATTTCGTTGATGAGCGTCGACTTGCCGGAGCCCGACACGCCTGTAACGCAGCTGAAGGTGCCCAGCGGGACCCGCAGGTCGACCGCCTTCAGGTTGTGCTCCCGGGCGCCCTTCACCGTAAGCCACTTGCCGTTGGTCTTGCGCCGCTGCACGGGAATCGGAATCTCCTTGCGGCCGGAGAGGTAGGCGCCAGTGAGGGAGTCCACGTTCTCCAGCAGGGTGTTCAGCGGCCCGCTGTGGAGGATGTGGCCGCCGTGAACGCCCGCACCGGGGCCGATGTCGACCACCCAGTCCGCCTCGAGCATGGTGTCCTCGTCGTGCTCGACCACGATCAGCGTGTTGCCCAGGTCGCGCAGGCGCTTGAGCGTGGCAATCAGCCGCTCATTGTCGCGCTGGTGCAGGCCAATGGACGGCTCGTCGAGGATATAGAGCACGCCGACCAGGTGCGAGCCGATCTGCGTGGCCAGTCGAATGCGCTGCGCCTCGCCGCCCGACAGGGTGCCCGCCGCACGGCTGAGGTTGAGGTAGTCCAGGCCGACGTTGACCAGGAAGCCCAGCCGCTCGTCGACCTCCTTGAGGATCTGCCGGCCGATGGCCAGCTCACGGGGGGTGAGCTCCAGACCCTTGAAGAAGTCGCGGGCGTGAAGCACATCCATGGTGGTGACATCGGAAATGGAGAGACCGCCGACCTTGACCGCCAGGGACTCCGGCTTGAGGCGGGCGCCCTTGCAGGCCGGGCAGGGCCGGGAGGTCATGAACTCCTCGATCGACTCCCGGACATAGTCGCTGGTGGACTCCTTGTAGTTGCGCTCCAGCGTCTTGACGGCGCCCTCGAAGATTACTTCGTAGGTTTTCACCTGGCCGTACATGTTCTCGTACTTGAAGCGCACCTTGCCATCGGGGTACCCGAAGAGCAGGATGTCGGTGAACTTGGGGTCCTGCTCATCGAGCGGCTGGCTCTTGTTGAGGCCAATCTGGTCGCACAGGGCGTCCACCATGTTGAGGAAGTAGTTCGAGGTGGTGTTCGCCCACGGCACCAGGGCGCCGTCCTCAATCGATTTGCGCCGGTCGATGATCAGCCCCGGGTCGATTTCGTTGTTGCTGCCAAGGCCCGTACAGGCTGGGCAGGCGCCGAAGGGATTGTTGAACGAGAACATGCGGGGCTGGGGCTCATCAATCGAAGTGCCGCAGTCGGGGCAGGCGAAGTTCTGGCTGAAGAGAATTTCGGCGCCGCCGACCACGTCGATGGTGACGATGCCGCCGGTCAGCTTCGTGGCGGTCTCAAGAGAGTCCGCCAGGCGCTTCTGCATGTCGGGGCGCACCACCAGGCGGTCGATGACCACCTCGATGGTGTGCTTCTTCTTCTTGTCCAGGGCGGGGGGCTCGGCGGTAACGTCGAGCACCTCACCGTTGACCCGCATGCGGACGAAGCCGCCCTTCTTGATCTCATCAAACACCTTTTCGTGCTCACCCTTGCGGCCGCGCACGAGCGGCGCGAGCACCTGAATGCGGGTGGACTCCGGCATTTGCATAATGGTGTCGACCATTTGCTCGATGGTTTGCTGCGAAATGGGCTTGCCGCACGTGGGGCAGTGCGGGTGGCCAATGCGCGCAAACAGCAGGCGCAAATAGTCGTAGATTTCGGTGACGGTACCCACCGTGGAGCGCGGGTTGCGCGAGGTGGTCTTTTGGTCAATGGAAATGGCCGGCGACAGACCTTCGATGTAGTCGACATCGGGCTTGTCCATTTGGCCCAGGAACTGGCGGGCGTACGCGCTCAGCGACTCAACGTAACGGCGCTGCCCTTCCGCATAAATGGTTTCGAAGGCCAGTGAAGACTTGCCGGAGCCGGAGACGCCGGTAAAGACGATCAGTTTTTCGCGAGGGAGCTCCAGGTCCACATTCTTCAGATTGTGTTCCCGAGCACCCTTGACGATGAGTTTATCCTTGGCCATAGGAACGCCTCCCTCCCGCGCCGGTAATACGTGGCGCCGGGAATCTTTAAGGTAATGCCCTGATCGTCCAATGATACCATACGGCGTCTCACAATGGAGACGGACAAAGGAGACGGTGAAATTGTACCATTTCCGAACATCAGTTCGCAAGGTGTGTTCCTGTTTGCATCTATGGTAAAGTACGAAGGGGCACGACCTTTCTCAAAGCATCACAGCAGGAGTCGTGAATGTGGCGTATTTTCGTGGCCTGTACGAGCAGTGGATCGGTTTTCCCCGGTCCATCAAGTTCTTTTACCTCAGCGATGCCTTCTTCGGCTTCGCCATGGCCATTTTCAGCACCCTGTTCAACTTGCACCTGCTCCAGATTGGCTATACCGCAAGCCATATCGGCACCCTGAACCTGGTGGGTTCGCTGGTAATGGCGGTGTTCGCCTTGCCCATCGGCCTTGCCGGCGACCGGTGGGGCCGCCGCTGGCTCTACGTGGCGGGATCCATGCTCTTTGGCATCCCCTTTATGATCATGCCCTTCCTGAAGGGCTTTACCGCCTTGCTGATCGTCAATGCGGTATACAACGTGGGCAATACGCTCATGATGGTCAACGAGAGCCCGCTGCTCGCCGGTGAGGTTGGGCCGGAACGCCGGGCCTCCGTGTTCAGCTTCATGTTTATCAACTTCTTCATTTGGAACACACTAGGCGTGCAGCTGGCCGGCTTCCTGGTGGACTGGCTGCCCGCAGGCGACCTCAGCAAGTACCAGTGGCCCCTTGTAGTGGCTGGTGTCAGCGGCATCGTGGCTGGTCTGGTGCGCATGCTCCTGCCGTTCCGGCCCCAGGCCCGGGCGAGCGCCGGGCTCAGGATTCGGCCGAGCCGCGTCGCCCTGCTGCTGGGCCTGGTCAGCGTGCTGGCGGGCGGCGCAGGCATGCTGACCCAAGGCTTTACGAACGTGACCCTGTCGGCACGCTTTGACCTGCATGCAGAAGCCATCTCGACCATTATGTTTATGGGCGGGGTAATGGGCTGGTTCGGTTCGCTCTTCGTGCCGTACCTTAGCGGGCGGGTCGGCGACCGCAAGGGCTACGCCATGGTCCTGGGGCTCCAAGGCTTCATTCTGATCTATCTCGGCTTCGCCGGCACAACTCTCCTGTTTGTACCCGGGCTGTGGGCCCGCTCGTTCATCGGCACCATGCAGATGGCCCTGTGGTCGGCCTTCGCCATGGACGCCACCCCGTCCGAGGAGCGCGCCACCGCCAATAGCTACAGCATCATCGGCCGAAACGTGGGGTCTGCGGTGGCTGCCAAGACCTACGGCGTGATGATTGCGGGCGGCAGCTTTGTACTGCCGTACAGCGTTGCAGGTCTCCTGGCCCTGGCGACCGCTCTTTTCGCCTTTACGGCATTTCGCCGGACAAACGTTGACTGATTGGGGCGCCCGCGGGCTATAATCAAGAGAGATTGTTGTCTCAGAAGTCTTTCTGGAGGAATTGTTCTGGCAGAGTTAATTCAAGTCATTGATATTCGCGGGCGCACCCTCACGCCGTGCAAGCGCAAGGTCGCTGAGCGTGAGGTGCGGCTGAATCGGGCGAAATGGATCGGGCGCGACTCGATCAAGCTCCGGTTCGACCCGTTTGCGTACCGATACATCCGGTTGAAGGTGCTTTCCCGCGACGGGTACACCTGCTACTGGTGTGGCGGTGCCGGTTACACCATGGACCACGTCATACCGTGGTCGAAGGGTGGCCGCACCACCATGAACAACTGCATCTGCGCGTGCGAGGAGTGTAACGGCCTGCGTGGCGACATGCCGGCGGAGCAGTTCGCCAAGCAGCGTGGCGTAGAGCCCCCTCGCCCGGAGGGCGGGCCGCCCGCACCGCCGGTGTTGGCCAAACTGCCGCTCCCGATCCCCGTCGCCAGCGGAAACGTGGCCGTAGCTGTGGCCCTTGAACCAGAGCCCCGGCCTGACCTGGTCGAACTGACCGACTCAGGCGCCGTCGCCCGACTATTGGGCGCCTGTGCGCCAACGGGCTGGAGGTAATCGAAAACCCCTGACCACCTTCGGGTAGGTCAGGGGTTCTTTTGCTTTACAGCGAGGCCAGCCAGTCGACGATGACTCGTTGGACCGCAGCCGACTGGGCGAAGAAGGTGTGGTTGGCGTTCACGTACGAGACGGCCTGCACCCGGCCGATCGCTTGCGCAACCCGGGACTTGTCTTTGCTGTACCCAAGGTCGGCGCTGTAGAGCGGCACCACCTCGTCGCCATCGAGGAACCGCTCGGTTTTCTGGGTCATGCCGAGCCAGTCCTTGCGCTCGGCCACGCCAGCGAAGGTGGAGCGGCCGGAGCCCGCGACCACAAACTGCAGGACCCCGTAGTCCTTGCCGTTCAGGAGCCGCTGCTGGTAGGCCGCAGCCCGGTCGCTCAGCCCCCGGTTGTGGGGCGCAATCGCCTGCCCCAAGCTCTCGAGGTAGGACAGGTTCCGCCCGCTCCGGGTGACGTAGCCCTCGGGATACCAGTCGAAGTACCGGGCCGAGGGGGACAGCGCATACACCGAGGGGTAGTTCTGGGCCAGGAGCTTGATCTGGTCGGGCGCCATGACGCCCCAGTTTGTTCCTGGCACCTTGATACCCAGGTCCCAGCCGTACTCCAGCGCCTTGTAGGCCATAGGCGCCCCCAGGAAGGGCGTGGCCAGGGAGATTGTGGCCTTTACCTTGGGCGCCCCGCCCCGGACCACGTAGTCCCGAGCGATCAGCCCGCCCTGGCTGTGGCCGATCAGCACCACCTGGGGGGCGCCGGTCTCCCGGAGGGTGCGGTCCACCAGTTGACCCAACTGGTCTGCGGCGAACGTGGGATCCTTGCGCCAGTCGTAGGGGAAGAGCCGGAGGTCGCTGCCTTCCACGTAGCCCTGCTCCTTCAGGGAACCGATCAGGCCGCTGTAAACGTCGGTCAGGCCGTGCCGCAGCAGGTCGCCGACCCGAAGTTCGGTCCCCCCGCTGTAGGGAGTGGCGCAGTCGGCGCTCAAGCGGAGCGGCATGAGCCAGTTGAGCTGAAAGAGGCTGATCACCGGAAGCTGGCTGCCCAGCAAGCGCCAGGTGTTGAGCCAGACCAGTTCATTACGGTTGTAAATCTCGGTTGCTGCAATGCCCGGGACCAGAATGACTGGGTACCTCACGCCGGATGCGGACGCTGTCTGTGGGGGTGCTACAGCCAGAGCCGTGGGAGCGAACATGAGCAGCATGGCAGCCAGGAGCAGCCAGACCGCAGCCCGTTGCAGCTTACGCATGCGAGTAATCCCCCATCCTTATGATCAGGTCCTAATATCTGTCTATGACCATGTTATCAATTTACATAATCTAAGTTCAACTACTTCTTATTTCCAGCGCTTGCCGCGCGATGTTCACGCGTCGTTCATATTCCGGTTTCGGTCCGTTCACAGGCGCGGCGTAGACTGGCATTGAGAATCGAACAAGGGAGACGAAAACAAACATGAAAAACTGGTACATGAAAGTAGCAGTGGCTGTGCTAATGGCGGCAATCGCAGCGGAGGTGATGCAAGTACTGACGGCGTAGCCCCGGAAAGATAAAGCCCCTGAGCTGGTAGCGGTGCCAGCTCAGGGGCTTTTTTGCTCATAGTGTGGTAAAATTCTCTGTATATAATGTTCTGCTTACCGGAATACCCAGGCCACGTGCATCCCCATGACGGCGCCCATGACCAGGGTCAGAAATCCGATCGCTCCCCCCGTGAAGCGAGGGCGGCGAGGGTAAGCCCAGTACAGGGCCAGGGTCCCCCCGACCACCAGCGCCACCTTCAGGACGATAAGGCCGGCAGGAGTGGCCTGCAGCACCCGAGCCATGATCGGGTTGCCCTCGGAGATGACCCCGACGTTCACGCCCCAGAGCGTCAGCGCCAAATCGGCAGCATTGGCGACAAGAATCCAGGCCAGACCATACCTTACAAGCAGTGGTGGAGCGGTTGAAATCACGTGAAAGGACCCCCTATGCGTCGGGCCTGCTACTCTGTTATCGGAGCAGCGGTGCCAACGCGTAAGGGTTCTGGAGCAAATCATGGAGGCGAAACCAGTGGCACAGGCAGCCGCCCAGGGCACCGGATCAGCTCGCAAGCTATCGGCCATGGAACACGTGTGGATGAACCTGTTCTGGTTTGCCAACAACGTCCACTGGGGCGCCCTGCTTTCCATTGTGATCCCCAGCCAGGTGGAGAAGCTGCTGGGGCACAAGGAGGTCAACCTGCCGCTGGTCGTGGTGTGGGGCACGGTGGTAGCCGTGCTGGTCCATCCGTGGGCCGGCGCCCTGTCCGACCGGATTCGCAGCCGCATGGGCCGGCGGCGCCCCTTCTTGCTGCTGGGCACCGTTTTTAACGTGGCCGGTCTGATCTACATGGCGACCACCGACTCGCTCTGGTCAATGGCCGTCGCCTTCATTCTGGTGCAGTTCGCCAACAACTTCGCCAACAGCCCGTATGTAGCCATTATTGCCGACCGGGTCCCCCCTGCGCAGCGGGGTGTCGCCTCGGGATGGTTCGGCCTTATGAGCGTCCTGGGCACCATTGTGGGTGCCGCCGTGGCCGGCCTGCTCGTGAACAAAGCCGCTCCGCCCGATGTCTACAGGGCTCAGCTGCTGCTTACATATGGCCTGCTTGCGGCTGTACAGACCGTGGCGGTCCTGCTGACCTGGTGGCAGGTCCGAGAGGAGCCTGCGCCCGGCGGGCCGCCGCTGACCTGGCGGGAGTTCAAAGGGCTGTTCTGGATCGATCCCCGCAAGCACCCGGACTTCTTCTGGGTCTACATTACCCGGTTTCTGGTCCAGCAGGGCCAGTGGGCCATTTTCTTCTACCTTCAGTACTTCTTTGAGGATGTCATGGGCTTGCCCGGGGAGTTGACCGTCTTTCAGTTCACGGCGGCGACGATGGTGGCAGCAACCCTGGCGGTGCTGGCGGCGGGCGTGCTGTCCGACCGGACGGGGCGCAAGGCGCTGGTCTACCTCTCCGGCGGCATGATGACGCTCGTGGCCCTTCTGTTTGCCCTCTTCCCGCTTCCCCAGTTGGTCCTGGTGGCCGGTGCTCTCTTTGGTGTGGGGTACGGCGCCTACAGCAGCGTAGACCAGGCGCTGGCTACCGACGTGCTCCCGAATCAGGACGACTACGGGAAGGACATGGGCATCTGGCAAATCGCCAGCATTCTGCCGCAGATTACCGGCATCGTCATCGGTGGCCTCACGCTGGACTATTTCCGGTCGCTCCCCGGTCATACGGGGTACAGCATCCTCATGGGTCTGACCACTGTTTTCTTCGGGCTGGGCACGGTCTTTATTTACCGGGTCAAAGGCGTGAAATAGCGCTGCACACAGGAGACTACCCGAGCCCCTCTCGAGGCTCGGGTAGTTTTCTTTAGCCGGGAGTGGGGCAAGGCTGATTCGACGCCTCGCCGCAGACGACTCCCGTGATCTCGCATTCAGCCTCTGCCGAAACAGTGACAGACACTTCAACGCAAAGATTCTCGAAGAACTTAAAGGTGCATTCCGCCGGAGGCGGCACCACGTTGCCCTGGCATCCACTGCCGACGCCGCCGCCCAGGCAGACGATCCTGGATACGTTGCACTCGGCATTGACCGTGGTGGTCACAGTGCCTTCGACGCAGATCAACTGCCTGAACACATCCGGACAGGTAGTGCTCGCTTCTTGGCTCCCCGCCATTGGCGGCATCTTCTCCGCCAGGCCGGGGATGGCCTGGGCCTGTTCCGGGCTGAGGTTCATCCGCATAGGTGTGCGGACCTCCATGCCGGAGCGTTTCTCGTCGCTCACAGTTGAACCTCCCTCCGCTGTGACGGCCGTATCGCCGCCCATAGTAACGTATGACGGGTCCTTCGCACTTGACATAAAAGGTTGAGTCACTGATCCGCCCAGCCCAGGCCGTGCTGCAGGGCGGTAACCTCCTCCGGGGAGAGGTCTTTCCGAATGGTCTTCAGCCACGCGAACAGCAACGGCCCGGGCGCCAACTGCGGGCCAGCGGCAGGTTCGCCACGTTCATCCGGCGCCGCTGGCGGAATCAGCCGATTCCAGCGCGAGAGCCGGGCAAACCGCAACCGTCGGTACAGGTAGTGATACCGGTCCGGAAAGGTAGGGGAATCCGGCCAGTGCACGAGGAATCGCATGCTCTTGCCCCGCGGTGGGTAGGCGCACGCCTTGGCCGCCTCCAGGAACATGGGCATGTGCATGGCGCCAGTGGCGTCTCGGGCAGCCAAGGCGGCGGCCTGCCAGCGGGCGGGGTCCAGGTTGAGTGCTAGAACCTGGAGGCCAGCCAGGGGTTCCAGTGTGGCTGCCACCCTGGCCGCCACCTCGCCGGTGGGGTCTGCTCCGCCAGCTGCCACGGCCTGCAGCATGGCCACATAGTTTAAGCCGGCCCGCGGGGCCTGGGAGGCCGGGGTGATCAGCCAGTGGGCGACCGGTCTGGGCAGCGCCAGCTGGCAGGCGATCTCCAAGCAGTTCATCTGGCAGGCGTCCAGCAGGAGCATGTCCAAGGGCTCGCGCAGGGCCCGCAAGTGCATCACCATGCCACGCAGGCTCATCAGGCACGGTTTCGGGCCGGCGGTCAGATCCAGGGCCAGGCCCACAAAGCCCATGCCGTGGCCGGAGAGTACCAGCAAGGTGCGCTCTGCCGGGAACTGAGACCTGGCATCGTGCACAAAGTCCGCCAGCGTCGCCGGGTCGGCGGTGTTCACCTGCCCGAGGTCAGCCAGGAGTTCCGAGTGGAACCTGGTCGGATCGGCACCCTCCGGCCGCCGCCTCAGGCGGTAGCGGCGCACGCCATGCCAATCGCCGTCGAGCCCGGTTGGCTGGCGGCCGGGCAGCACCGGCTCCAGCAGCGAGAGCGGCGCCCGGGCCAGTTGCACAATCACCTCACCGCCCGTAGGCGGCCCGGCCTCCTCGAGGGCCTGCAGCGTGCGGGCCATATAGGGCTCCAGGTCGTCGGCGCCGGCCAGATAGAGCATGATGGTCCACGAGGTCACGTACACACCCCCTCCACTACTTTATGTAAAGACAGGAGCCCTTGCCCCCACGCGGGGACAAGGGCTCCTGTTGAATTGCGGGTTCAGTTGCTGAAGCCGTTCTCAAGTAAGGTCGCCAGGGCCGCCAGAGCCTCGTCGGCCTGGGGACCCTCGCACCGCACGGTGATGATCTCCCCAGCACCGGCGCCCAAAGACATGACGGAGAGCAAGCTCCGGCCGCTGACCTCCTTCTCTCCCCTCCGCAGAAACACCTGGGTGGACGGGAACTTCTGCACAGTCTGAACGAGCACGGCGGCCGGGCGGGCGTGGAGCCCGGCTGAGTCGGTCAGCGTGAAGGTGCGCTCAGCGATGGCAACATCACATCCTCTCTCTATTCGATAAGCATAACGACATAAGTGGTTCTTGTAAACGTCTCCACATCCAGCGGGAGCCCCTCCCAGAAGCATCGTCACGCTTCCTCCCGGCCCCGGTATTATGTATCGAAGCGATTTTTCGCTGTCGATACGGGACAGGAGGACCCACCAATGCGAATCCTGGTTACCGGCGGCGCTGGGTTCATCGGCTCGCATATCGTGGAAGCGTTACTGGACCGCGGACACCGCGTGACCGTTGCGGACGACCTTTCAGCCGGGCGCCTGGCGAACCTGCCCGACGGGGTGGAAGTGGTGCGGGGTTCGGTACTCGGACCGGTCTGGTCCCAGCTTTCCGGCCCCTATGACGCCGTGGTGCACGCCGCTGCTCAGACCAGCGTTGCGGCCTCGACGGCGGATCCACTGGCCGACGCCACGACCAACATCTTAGGTACCATCAAGACCGTGCTCGGCGCCGCAGAATTGGGGGCAGGCCGACTGGTCTATCTTTCCTCGGCTGCAGTATATGAGAACGTCGGCAATCCGCCCTTTTCCGAAGAGCATTCCCTGGCGCCATCTTCACCGTACGGGCTGAGTAAGCTCGCCGGAGAGCTCTACGTACGGCTGCTGGCCGAACGAGCGGGGCTGAACTGGCTGGCCCTGCGGCTGGCCAATGTGTACGGTCCCAGGCAGAGCATAACCGGCGAAGCGGGCGTCGTGGCACGCTGGTGCCATGCCCTGACGAGGGGGGAGCCGCTCACCCTCTACGGCAACGGGCAGCAGTCGCGCGACTTTATCTTCGTTGGGGATGTAGCCAGTGCGGTGGCTCGGGCTGTAGAGGCGGCAGAGAGTAACGCCGTGTTGAACGTCGGGACTGGAGAGGAAACGCCCATTGCCGAGTTGCTGTCCGGCCTGGAGCTCCTGGCTGGGCGCCGGGCGACCGTGATTGCCGCTCCGCCCAGACCGGGTGACATCGACCGGTCTGCGCTGGACAGCAGGGCTGCCCGCCAGCGGCTTGGGTGGGCGCCGGCGATACCGCTTCAGGAAGGCCTGGCCGAGACCCTGCGCTGGGCCGAGTCGCAGGCCTGAGGTACTGGAAAGGGGAGCAGCAGTGAAGCGCGTAACCGTGATCACAACCTTTGCTGACCTAGGTCCGGATTATTCCCTGGCCACGGTGGTGAAGGACCAGCTCCGCATGTTGGTGCGCCACGGCTATACGCCCACGTTCGTGGTGCAGGAGAACTTCCACGACGACCAGTCGGTGCCGGATGGCGTACTGACGCTGAAGGTGATGCCTGTACTCCCCCTGCACGACTACCAGGTGGGTCAGGAGCCCAGGCCGAACTTCGCCGAACAGGCGGAGAAGATCGCCGCTGCGCTGGACCCCGTGATCGCCGAAACCGATGTGGCGATCACCCACGACCTGATGTTCCTGGGCTGGTACCTGCCGCACAACGAGGCGATTCGGCGCCTGGCGGTGGAGCATCCAGCGGTTCGCTGGCTCCACTGGGTCCACTCGGCACCGTCCGGGCGCCCCGCCTCCCTCAACCACCCGTCCATTCTGAGATACAGCCTGCCGCCAAACAGCCGGCTGGTCTACCTGAACCAGCACGATGCGCTCCGTCTCGCCGAGATGTTCGGCACCACGCTGGAGAACGTGCGGGTGGTGTACAACGCTAAGGACCCAGGCTCCTTTTTCGGGCTTCATCCGGTGGTCCAGTCCGTCATGGATCACTATCCGTTAGCGTCAGCCGATGTGGTGTCGGTCTTTCCGTTCTCCACACCTCGGTGGGCCGGTAAGAATGTCAAGAAGCTGATCTGGCTGATGGCCAAGATCAAGAAGCAGGGGCGCAGCGTGCTGCTGGTCTTCGCCAACGCCCACTGCAACGCCGAAGGCGAGAGGCAGATCGTAAAGCACCTGCAGGCTTACGCCAGTGCGCGCGGGCTGACTGACAAAGAGGTGTGCTTCACCTCGACCCTTGGGCCCGAATGGGAGTACGCGGTCCCGCACGAGGCGGTCCGCCAGCTGTTTCAGCTTTCCAACGTCTTCATCTTCCCCTCGCTGTCGGAGTGCTGCTCGCTGATTCTGCTGGAGGCCTCGATCTGCAAGAACCTGATGGTGCTGAACCAAGACGTTCCATCGATGCGGGAGTTTGGCGGAGACCGGGCGCTCTATCCCCAGTTCGGCAGCACCTTGTACCAGGTGACCTACCAGGACGAGGACGCCTACTGGGAGGACTGGGCGAAGATCATCGTGGGCGCCCTCGCCCAGGAGCGGGCGTTGGACAGTTTCCGCCTCACCTTGCGCCAGCACAGCCTGGACTGGATTTTTCAGCGACAACTTCAGCCCCTGCTATACGAACCTTAGCGACAGAGAAGCACGCCCCCAATTAGGAGGGCGTGCTTCTTGCTCGTTCTACTCGACAGGGAGGTCTACCGGGACTTCAATCATCGGCCAACCCAGACCGCGAGGCGGCGGGGTGGTGGTGGTCGTGCTGGTCGACGTGCTCGTGGAGGTGCTCGTGGTCGAGGTGCTCGTGCTGGTGCTAGTGCTGGTCGAGGTGCTGGTACTCGTGGAGGTGCTCGTGCTGGTCGAGGTGCTCGTGCTGGTCGAGGTGCTCGTGCTGGTCGAGGTGCTCGTGCTGGTCGACGTGCTCGTGCTCGTCGACGTGCTCGTGCTCGTCGAGGTGCTCGTGCT
>JBOZRQ010000025.1:0-309253 GCA_050789255.1 Symbiobacteriaceae bacterium | reverse complement strand
TCAACACACAGTTGTTGGGAATGCCTTTTCGGTGCATGCGCACCTTTTCGGCCCCCGCACGGCATTCACTTTCGTGGCCGTGCTAGGACTGGTGCGAAGGCCGGGATTCGAACCCGGGACCTCTCGGTTATCAGCCGAGTGCTCTAGCCAACTGAGCTACCTTCGCAGCAGAGTTCATAGTGTACTCTACGTCGGTACCAACTGTAAACCCCAAGCTTTCTTCCAAACCTGGTGGAGCTAAGCGGGATCGAACCGCTGACCTCCTGAATGCAAATCAGGCGCTCTCCCAGCTGAGCTATAGCCCCATATATGCAGGAAACATCGTGTCACCGTGAGGCGACGAGAATCGATTCTATCGCTTACGCATCACTATGTCAACATCCACATCTAAGCAATACTGCCAGCTCCCTGCCATCGTGCAGGGAGAGCTCTTTTCAATGGCGAAGCTGAGGTAGATGCCCGCTTAGGAGGGAATAGCGTGGACCTTGCCTGGTTGACTGGCTATGAAGCCCTAAAGTTCAGCAACCCCGCCGAGGGAGTTCTTGAGATCATCCTCGACAAGCCGCGCACGCTGAACTCGGTGACGGCCCAAATGCACACGGAGCTCACCCGCGTCTGGCGTGACATCGATGCTGATGAGAACATCAGCGCCGTGTTGGTCCGCGGCGCCAACGGCAAGTTCTCGTCGGGCGGAGACTTCGATCTCGTCGAAGGGATCATGACGGACACTCACACCCGCATGCGGGTCTGGAAAGAGGCCCGTGATCTCGTCTACAACATCATCAACTGCTCCAAGCCCATCGTCACAGCGGTCGAAGGCCCCGCCGTCGGAGCCGGCCTTGCCGTCGCCATGCTCTCCGATATCTCCGTCGCCGGTCGCACCGCTCGGTTCGTCGATGGACACGTAAGGCTCGGTGTGGCGGCAGGAGATCACGCTGCGATTGTCTGGCCGCTGCTGGTCGGCATGGCCAAGGCCAAGTACTACCTGCTACTCAACGAAACCATCACCGGCGAGGAGGCCGAGCGCATCGGACTGGTCTCCCTCTGCGCCGACGACGAGAAGGTATACGAGACCGCCCTCGGCGTTGCCGTGCGGCTGACCAAAGGCAGCCAGAGCGCGATTCGCTGGACCAAGTATGCCTTAAACAATTGGCTGCGCATGGCCGGACCGATCTTCGATACATCCACCGCCCTCGAGTTCCTCGGGTTCACGCTGCCAGATGCCGCCGAAGGTCTGGCCTCGCTGCGCGAGAAGCGTGCTCCACAGTTCGCCAAAAAGGCCCCCCTATGAGACCCAGTAGAGGAGAGATCTAGACGTGACGACGCCTCACTACCGTTTTGAGCAGTTCTTCGCAGTCCGGCGCACGACGGACTTCGCCCCCTTTCCTGATGGAGATCAGGTACTCTTCACCAGCGACATCAGCGGACAGTTCAACCTATGGCGGGTCGCCAGCGCAGGCGGCTGGCCGGATCAGCTCACCCTGTTCGATAAGGAGAGCGTGCGCTCCATTGCCGTCTCCAAGGACGGCAGGCACATCGCCTTTATCGCCGACCCCGACGGCAACGAGAAGTATCAGGTCTATCTGATGGCATCGCAGGGCGGCTGGCCCGAGAAGGTCACGGACCGGGCCGACGTGCAGTACTCGATCACAGCGGGTTCCTTCTCACCGGACGGAAAGTACCTGGCCTTCTCAGGCAACGCCACCAATCCCGCCAGCGTCAGCGCTTACCTCCGGGACCTGGCCACCGGCGAGACCCGCGAGGTCTGCGGCGGGTCGAACAGCTTCTACTTCGCCGGCTTCTCCCCGGATGGAACCCGCCTTCTGGCGATGGAGATGATCGGCAACACCCACCAGGAGATCTGGCTGGTCGACGTGGCCAGCGGCGAGCGCCGCTGCCTGACCGGCAAGGAGGGGCGCCACGCCAAGGCCTTCCCCGCCGCATGGTGCCAGGACGGCTCGGGATTCTACTTCGTAACCGACGAAGGCCGTGAGTTCCAGGGCCTGGCCCTCTATGACCTCAGGGCGGACACCTGGAGCTACGCCGTCCGGGAGGACTGGGATGTTGAGGGCGCCAGCCTCTCCGGGAACGGGAAACTCCTGGCCTACAGCGTCAATGAGGCCGGCAACAGCTCGGTCCGGGTCCTCGATTTGACCACCGGCGCCCCCCTGCCGCTCCCCTCCCTGCCCAAGGGCGTGGTGGGCGGCCTGAAGTTCGCCGGCGCCGACACCCAGCGCCGCCTCTTCCTGTGGATGGGCACCTACAGCCAGGCAGGCGCGATCTACGTGCTCGACCTGGACCAGGGTGAGCTCAAGCGGGTGACCGAGTCGATGCTGGGCAACATCCCAGAACCGGTTTTCTCGGCGCCGGAGCTCGTGCACATCGCGTCCTTTGATGGCCTGAAGGTCCCTGCCTGGCTCTACAAGCCCCAGGGGGTCGCCCCGGGCCAGAAGGTGCCTGCGGTGCTCTCGATCCACGGCGGTCCGGAGCAGCAGGAGCGCACCGGCTACGCCTATGGCGGGTTCTATCAGTACCTGCTCAGCCAGGGCGTGGCGATCCTGGCTCCGAACATCCGGGGCAGCACGGGCTTCGGCATCTCCTATCAAAAGCGGATTCACCGTGACTGGGGCGGCGCCGAACTGAAGGATATCGAGGCTTGCGCCAGGTTCCTAGGCGCCCTCGACTGGGTTGACGCCGGGCGGCTCGGGGTCTGGGGCGGCTCCTTCGGCGGCTTCGCCACGCTGAGCTCGGCCACCCGCCTGCCCGATCTGTGGGCCTGCGCCTGTGACTTCTGCGGCCCCTCCAACCTGGTCACCTTCGCCAAGAGCGTCCCGCCCCACTGGAAGTCCTTCATGAAGGGCTGGGTCGGCGACCCCGACGAGGATTACGCCATGCTGATGGAGCGCTCCCCCATCACCTACGTCGACAGCCTCCGGTGCCCGCTCATGGTGGTCCAGGGCGCCACCGACCCCCGGGTCGTGAAGGCCGAGTCCGACCAGATGGTCGAGCGCCTGCGCTCCATGGGCCGGGAGGTCGAGTACCTGGTCTTCGAGGACGAGGGGCACGGCTTCGCCAAGCGTTCCAACCAGCTCAAGGGCTACAAGGCGATGGCCGACTTCCTGCTCCGCCACCTGGGTGCGTAACAAACAAGAGGCCCCGTGCTGTGACCTACGTCGCAGCTCGGGGTCTCTTTCGCGATTCACCGCGAATTTCCAGCCGGGTCGTCGCCGGCACCTAGACAGTTTCGAGCCTTTGGTGACCGCCCTCAAGGAGTTAGCGTCGGATTACCGAGAACGCGCGTCACTGCAGACCCGCTTCGGCGGTGACTCCCACCACCGTCCGAGCCCTTTCTGGCTGATTCACGGTGATTCGCAAGCTCCAATACGCCCTCCATATCGACCATTATTTTCCTTTATCGGTCGTTTCTTCTCATTTCGACGAGCTCTATTCGAACCTTCTGCTGCCTTATTCGTATATCTAGATGACATTCATCACCTTCCGAGGAGGAACACAGATGGTTCATGAGGCGCTCAACCTGGATCACCGGTTGGTATGGGACACGGAGACCAAAGAGGAGCTGGCTCCCAAAGAAGGCCACATCCGCGAAACCAGCCTCTTCCTGACCACCGCCCTCACGCTGGCCATGGAGAAGGCGTTCGGCGGCGTCCTGGCCTACATCAAAACCTCCACCAATGTATCCACGGGCGATGTCTTGGTCGCCAAGGCCGAAGCAGACGAGGAAGGCGCCGTGGAAGTGCGCCGGTACGGCACCCACAACGCCGGCATGTTCAACTTCTGGCGCCCGCTGCGCAAGCTCAGCCTCAAAGTCCCGGCCGACCGGCAGTTCAACGTCACCCCGTACCCCAAGGAGATCGCAGGTGTCACCGTCTTCGTCTTCCCGCTGAACCAGCGTGTCAGCGTCCCCCGCAAACTCAAAGAAGAAAGCCACCCCTGAGCCCAGGGGTGGCTTTCGCCTTACGCCGGTATGAAGAAGAACGCCGTCGCCATGATCGCATAGGCGCCGAGCAGCAGCAGGCCCTCGAGCCAGTTACTCTCGCCGTCCCGGGTCACCTGGTTGACCGTGAGCACAGCCACCAGGATCGAGACCAGCTCCGCCGGGATGAACTCCAGCGACATCGGGCGCCCGAACATCCAGGAGACCAGTACAGCAACCGGTGCCACCAGCATGGCGATCTGCGTGGTCGACCCCACGGAGATCTCCACGGCCACGTCCATGTTTCCCTTCATCGCCATCAAGATCGCCGTGGAGTGCTCGGCTGCGTTGCCGACCAGGGCGACCACCACCACGCCCACGAACAGCTCCGACCAGCCCAACTGATGAATGACGGGCTCGATCGAGCCGACCAGCACCTCCGACATCAGCACCACCATCACGGTGGAGAGCGCCAGAATGCCGTAGGCCTTCCCCTTCGACCATTCAGCGTGGTCGCCGTGGCCCCCGGCCGTGTGGAACAGATGAGCGTGGGTGCGGAAGCTGAAGATCAGGCTTGCTGCGTAGATCGCCAGCAGCACCAGCGCGGCGATCAGGCTCAGACTGGTCAGGCCGGTGTTTGAGATGGCGGGGCGGCTCTGGTGAAAGATCGCCGGCACGACCAGCGCCGTGACCGTGACGAACATGAGGCTGGCGTTAAAGCGCGCCACGTTCTGGTTGAAGCGCTGCTGCTGATGCTTCAGGCCGCCTGCCAGGGCAGCGGCGCCCAACACAAGCAGGGCGTTGCCGATGATCGAACCCGTGATCGAGGCCTTGACCACGTCGAACAGCCCCCGCTGCACCGCCAGGATGACGATGATCAGCTCAGCGGCGTTGCCGAAGGTGCCGTTCAGGAAGCCGCCCAGCCGCGGGCCGCTGTGGATCGCGACCTGCTCGGTGGCGTGGCCCATCCAGTTGGCCAGACGCAGTACGGCCAGTGCGGAGGCGGCGAAGGCGATGATGGGCTGGTGGGCGATGTACTCGGCCCACAGTGCAACCGGAATACCAAGCAACAAGAGATCGGTCAAACTCATCCACGTGCCTCCCACTAGTAGTACTGCCTGGCCACTCTACAACTACGCTGGTCGGTCAGCGCTTAGCCCAGCCCCAGGCTGAACGCCCCCCAGATTCGCTCCGGCGCGAAGGGCGACAGGCTCGGCCCCAACACCATGTGCGTGGTGCGCTTGGCTACCTCAAACCCACTGGCCGCCAGGTAGCTCACCGCCTCCGTGTTCGCAGCGGGCACAAAGAGCCGCATCGCCTGCTCCCCGCGCAAGGACCGGGCCAGGTCGATCATGATCCGCCCCGCCTCGGGATCTGCCGCCACCGAGCCGCCGCCCCCCCACGGCGCTGCGATGTGAAAGCCGGTGAAGCGGCCGTCGTTGCCCACCAGGACATAGCCCGTCGGCATCGACTTTAACAGCTCGCCGCGCTGCTCGCCGGTCGCGCTGAGATCCAGCGCCTCGATCTCGGGCCAGTCGTGGCTGAACATGGGGCGCAGGCGTGCATCCCTGGGCGGATGGGTCAGCCCGTGGCCGGCCATGGTCAGGTACTCCCCGACCACCTCAAACCCCAGCTTCTCATAAATCGGGCGCCCCATCGCAGATGCGGCCAGGACGACTGTTTTGGTGACCTTCTCCCGCAGCGCCCCAATCCCCCACTCCGTGAGGGCCCGGCCCAGGCCCTTGCCGCGAAACTCAGGCAAAACCGTGATCAGGCCGATCCACCCGGTCCCGCCGGCGTAGGCAATGCAGCTACCGGTACCCACGATACGCCCGTCATCCTCGGCTACGTATGTACCGATCAGAACGTTTTCCAGATAGAAGGCGACCTGCGCAGGGGTCTGCGACATGCCGGCGGTCTCGATGCAGGCGGTGTAAGAATCCTTTTCTCCGGGTCTGGTCCAACGGATCAACATCGTTGTAAACCCCCAAAAGAAGGTTTCGTGAAACCGTTCTATCTAGATACATGAGCACATGAAAGTAATCCTGCCAAAACAGAAAGGGCAGGGGAGATTTTCCCCTGCCCGTGTTCAGATCGTATCGGACGGCTACTTGCCGATCGCCGTGCTCAGCAGGCTGACCACGCCGCCGGGGAAGAGGCCCAGCCAAATCGTGCCCACCACGGCGATGACCAGCACGGCCTCCACGGCGTAGGTGACGGTCTCCTTCGAGAAGGCCAGGGGCCCCTCTTCGGCGCCGGCCATCAGCGCAGCCGGTTCCTCGGCCGGCTTCTTGAACATGGCGCCAATCACCCGGAGGTAAACGTACGCCGAAATGCCCGAGGAGACGAACAGGCCGATCAGCACCAGCCAGGCGTTCAGCGGACCGGCGGAGATGCCCGCCACCGCGGCCTTGGCCAGCATGAACTTGCCCATGAAGCCGCCTGCGGGCGGCAGGCCCACGAGGGCGAACATGAAGAGCGACATGGCGGCAGCGAGCGCCGGCCGCTTGTAGTACAAGCCAGAGAGGCCGCTGAGCGTAGAGCCCTCCACGCCGTCAGCCTCCAGCCGCAGGATCACGGCAAAGATGCCCATGGCGGTAAAGGCGTACGCAGCCATGTAGTAGGCAGCGCTGGTCATGCCGCCGCTCTGCAGGCCCACGATCGCCATAATCAGGTAGCCGGCGTTGGCGATGCCCGAGTAAGCCATCAGGCGCTTCAGGTCGTTCTGCCAGATGCCCACCGTGCTGCCGCCGATCATGCTCAGCAGGGCCACGACGGCCAGGGGCAGCAGGTACTTGTCGGCGTTAATCGGGGGCAGCACGGCCAGCAGGAACCGGCCCAGCACGGCGAAGGCCGCCGTTTTCGTGCCGACCGACATGAAGGCCGTGGTCGGGGTCGGGGCGCCCTGGTAGACGTCCGGCGCCCAGGCATGGAACGGCACCAGGGCCAGCTTGAAGGCGAAGCCCACCAGCGCCATGCCGATGCCGACCTTGTAGTACAGGCCGCCGGCCGCCATGCTGGCCTTGGTCAGAAGCGCCAGGTCCATGGTGCCGGTAACGCCGTAGATCAGGGCGAAACCGAAGAGGATGAAGCCCGAGGCTGCGGAGCCGAGCACGAAGTACTTCAGCGCCGCCTCCTTGGCCTGCTGGCGGGCCGGATCGTAGGCCACGGCCACGTACAGCGCCAGGGAGAGGATCTCAAGGCCCAGGAAGATCGTCAGCAGGTTGCCGGCGGAGACCATGACCAGCATGCCCATGGCCGCCCACAGGAGCAGGGCGAGGTAGCCGGACTTGTCGCTCTCGCTGCGGGTGACCGCCAGGAGAATCGTCAGGAAGGTGGTCAGGAGCAGGACGACAGCGAAGGCCTGAGCCAGCTGGTCCCACACCATGGCGCCGCCGAAGCCCTTCAGTCCGGTACCCCAGTTGTTCCACACATAGTAGCTGGCCACGCCGACCGAACCGGCGCCGAAGATGTACCACCAGGGCTGAGCCTGTTTGGCCGGCAACAGCAGGTCGAGCAGCAGGATCACGAGCGCCCCGGCGGCCAGCGCCAGGAGCGGCGCCGCGACCGTGAAGTTGATAGGATCAAAAGTCACTGCGAGCCCTCCTTTGGAGACTACCGCCGGGAGTTATACGTAAGCGATGAAGTAGACGAGCATCAGGGCGACGCCAGTGAATACGTACAGCGCATAGCGACGGATCATGCCGTTCTGCATGGTGCGCAGCTCAGCGCCGAGGCCGGCAGAGAGCTTCGCCAGACCGTTGACGAAACCGTCGACGATCTTGGCATCGGCCACGTCGGAGATGAACTCGGCGACCGCCTTCATGGGCGTTACGACGACGAAGTCGTACAGGGCGTCGAAGTAGAGCATGTTCACCAGCGCGCCGGGCTTGGCGTTCAGGTCGAGCTCAAGGGCACGGCGGGAGCCGTTCGGGCGGTACCACATCCAGGAGATGATGCCGCCCACGATGGCCATACCGGTAGCGATGCCCGCCACCACGAGATTCAGGCCCTCGGCCTCAATCTCCAGGCCATGGAACGCGGTCTCCAGGAAGTGCACCTGGTAGTGGCTCAGGAAGATCACCAGGCCGGAGACCAGCGACAGCGCCGCCAGAATGCCGACAGCGACCTTCTGCTGCCACGGGGTGCCGTGGTGATGGTGGTCATCATGGCCGTGGCCATGACCGTGATCATCGTGGTGCGCCTTCTTGGTGGCGGAGGCGTTCTTCTTGCCGAGGTGCTTGACCTGGGCCACGTAGGGCTCGCCCAGGAAGACCAGGCTGAAGAGGCGCACGTTGTAGAAGGCGGTCAGGCCGGCGGCGATCACGCCGATGATGAACAGGGGCATGTTCTGGTCCCACGCCGCCAGCAGGATCTCGTCCTTGGAGAAGAACCCAGCGAAGCCGGGAACGCCGATCAGGGCGAGGGTGCCGATGGCGAAGATCCACCCGGCGAACTTATCCTTCTGCCAGGCGCCGCCCATGCGCCGGATGTCCTGGTCACCGTTGTAGTGGTGCACCACGATGCCGGCGGTCAGGAAGAGGCAGGCCTTGAAGAAGGCGTGGGTCATGAAGTGGAAGTCGGCAGCGATGTAGCCTGCGCCGTGGGTGGCGTAGCCCAGGCCGTTGCCCAGGAACATGTAGCCGATCTGCGAGAGGGTCGAGAAGGCCAGCACCCGCTTGATGTCGTTCTGGCCGGCGGCGATGAGGGCGCCCACCAGAGCGCCGAGGCCACCCACCCAGGCGACCCACAGCGAGGCGGTCGCCGAGGCCTCATAGATCGGCCACGCACGGCTGACCAGGTAGACGCCGGCGGTAACCATCGTCGCAGCGTGGATCAGGGCGGAGACCGGGGTCGGGCCTTCCATGGCGTAGGGCAGCCAGGTGTGCAGGCCGAGCTGCGCCGACTTGGCGACCGCACCGACCAGCAGCAGGAGGCCGATCATGGTCAGCATCTGGTGGCCTTCGCCGGCGTGGATCTTCTCGAACACCTCGGAGAACTTGAGGCTGCCGAAGGTGCTGTAGATGAAGGCGATACCGGCGATCATGCCGACCTCACCGATGGTGTTCATCACGTACGCCTTCATGGCGGCGCTTGATGCCGACGGCTTGGTAATGTAGAAGCCGATCAGCATGTAGGAGGCGAGACCGACGTTGGCCCAGCCCATCAGCAGGCCCATGAAGTTGTCCGAGAGCACCAGCAGGCTCATGGCGTAAATGAAGAAGTTCAGCTTCGCCATAAAGCGGCCGAAGGACGGATCATCATGCATATAGGCGGTGGAGTACAGGTGGATCAGGAAGCCGCAGCCCGTGATCACGAGCATCCACCAGAGCGACAGGGAGTCCATCATGAGGCCGAACTCGGGGAGCACCGGGCCCATGGAAGTCAGCTTCACATGGAACGGCTCGCCGTGAAAGTTCATGAACAGGGCCAGGGTCATAAGGAAGGCGGCGAACACGGAGCTGCAGGACACCCAGGACACCAGGTTTTTGGACCAGGTGTTCCGGAAGTAGCCCACGACAGCCGCGCTCAGGAGCGGAACCACAATAAGAGCAATCAAGAGAGCGCTCACGACAGGGTCACATCCTTCCGGCGGGTGGTTAGTTCTTCAGCTCCGAAATGTCGTCGACGTCTGCGCCGTCCTTCTTCCGGAAGATCAGGACGATAATCGCCAGACCGATGGCCACCTCGGCGGCCGCCACGGTGATCACCAGGAAGGCCATGATGTGGCCGTCGAGGTTGCCGTGCTGCCGGGCAAAGGCGATAAAGAGCAGGTTCGCAGCGTTCCACATCAGCTCAACGCACATCAGGATGGCCAGCGGGCTGCGCCGCGTCAGCACACCGATGCCGCCCAGCGAGAAGAGAACGGCTGCCAGGGCCACATAAGCGTTCATGCTAACAGGCATGGCTCCTTCTCCTCTCTACTTGGTTTCGTGCCGGCCGACGAGAATGATCACGCCGATCACGGCCACCATGAGCACGAATGCGGTCAACTCAAAGGGAAGCATGTGGGTGGTCAGCAGCTCGTGACCGAAGTGCTTCACGCCGCCGAATACGTTCGCATCGATGTTCGCAACCGCGGGGGACTTGGTGCCAACCAGGCCGACGATGGCGAGCATCAGCAGGATCGCGCCGCCGACCGACCAGCCGGCCAGGCTCTGGCCGCTCAGCTTGCCGTGATCGTGCTCGATCGCTTGCGTGCCGACCGTCAGCAGCGTGATCACGAACAGGAAGAGCACCATGATGGCGCCGCCGTAGACGATGATCTGCATGACGGCCAGGAACTCGGCGGTCAGGCTCAGGTAGAGCGCTGCCATGCCGATGAAGGTCAGGATCATGGAGAGGACCTGGTGAACAGGCGTCTTGGCAAGCACGACGCCCAACCCGCCCGCCAGGGCGAGAAGGCCGGCGATGATAAACAGAACGCTCATGCCTTCACCACCTTACGGCCCTCAAACTTCGGATAGACGGCCGCAGGGACCTTGAAGCCGGAGGGATTCCGGTTGACCAGCTGATCCTTCTGCAGAATCAGCGACTCCCGGGTGAAGTTGGCGAGCTCGAAGTCCTGCGTTAGGTGCAGGCACTCGGTCGGGCAGGCCTCCTCGCACATGCCGCAGAAGATGCAGCGCAGCAGGTCGACCTGGTACTTGTAGCCGTAACGCTCGCCGGGGCTGTGCGGGTTCTGGGGATCGTTCTCCGCCCCCATGACCGTAATCGCAGCCGCCGGGCAGGCGACCTGGCAGAGCTCGCAGCCTACGCACATCTCAAGACCGTTCTCGTACGTGCGCAGCTCGTGGCGGCCATGGAAGCGGGCCGCCCGCTGCTTCTTCACCTCGGGGTAGGAAATGGTCTTGCGCTCACCGCGGAAAAGCACTTTCAGCGTGGTCCCAAGACCGATAGCAAGTTCCTTCAGCATCGAAACTCTGTACCTCCCCTCGGGTTAAGCGAGTGCGACCCAGATCGCGGTGCCGACCAGGTTGAGCGCCGCCATCGGCAGCAGGACCTTCCAGCCGAAGTTCATCAGCTTGTCGTACCGGAACCGGGGCAGCGTGGAACGGATCCAGATGAAGACGAACAGGAGCAGGGCGACCTTCAGGATGAACGCCAGGGTGCCGGGCATCCACTCGAAAATGAAGATCCGGTTCCAGCCGCCCAGATAGAGCAGGCTGATCATGGCGGCCGCCGTGATGGCGTGGCAGAGCTCGGTCAGGAAGAACAGGCCGAAACGCATACCGGCGTATTCGGTGTTGTAGCCGCCGACCAGCTCGGCTTCGCCTTCCGGCAGGTCAAAGGGGGTCCAACCGGCTTCCGCCAGCGACGAGACGAAGAAGACGATGAAACCGATGAACTGCGGGATGACGTTATACAGGCCAGCCTGCGAGTTCACGATGTCCGAGATCTTGACGCTCTGCGACATCAGGATGACGCCGATCACCGACATGCCCATGGCGAGCTCGTAGCTGATCATCTGCGCCGTGGAGCGCATGGAGCCCAGCAGCGAGTACTTGGACTGGGAGGCCCAGCCGCCCAGGGCGACGCCGTAGACGGAGAGCGAGCTGATCGCCAGCACGAAGAGGATGCCGATGTTCACGTCCGAGATGTAGGCGGCGAGGGGGTCCGAAGGACCCCACGGAATCACCGCCCAGGAAGCGATCGAAGTGAAGAAGGCTACGATCGGGGCCAGACGGAAGACCAGCGGATCGGCGTTGACCGGCACGATGTCTTCCTTGAAAAGCATCTTCACGACGTCGGCGATGGGCTGAAAGAGGCCCCAGGGGCCGACGCGGTTCGGTCCGTAGCGGAGCTGGAACCAGCCCATTCCCTTACGGAAGGCCAGCAGAAAGATCGCAGCGGACGTAAGCAGGACCACACCGAGGATCAGCGCTTTGATGAAGAGCCAGAGAATGGTGAGCCACATACTAGTCCGCCACCTCCACGGCCAGCTTGGCAACCTTGACGGCCACGGGGGCGCCGCCGGTGGTCAGGGCATTCACGGGCGCCTGCGGCAGGCCACGGATCGCCTGCACGGTGCCAGCCACGACGCTCTTCTCGACCTTGACGGTCAGCTTGAGCGCAGCGCCGCCGACCGTCAGCTCGACTTCCTCGCCGGCGGTGATGCCAAGGACCTTGGCGTCGACCGGGTTGAAGAAGGCCTCAGGCTTGGGCTGGACATGGTTGAACTCCTCGTCGAACCGGGCGGTGGAGCCGCCGGCGTAGAGCCGGTCGACCGGCACGAGCACCAGGCCCTCCGGGGTGGCCGGGGCATCGGCGGCGGGCAGCAGGCTGACGGGGGCGCCGGCAAGAACCTTGCCCGCCTCCAGCTTGACGGCCTGCTTGGCGATCTCCGCGGCGGTGTCGGCGGGCGAGCTGGCGATCTTGGCGCCCATGGCGTTCGCCAGCGCCACGAAGATGTCGCCGTCGGCCTGGGCGGAGCCCTCGGCCTTCTTGGCAACCTTCACGGACTGGACCAGGCCGTCGAGGGTCAGGTAGGTGCCGGCCTTCTCAGAGAAGGTAGCGGCAGGCAGGACCACATCGGCCAGCTGAGCGGTCTCGTTCATGAAGAGCTCGGTGGCGACCACGAAGCTGTTCTTCAGCGCGGCCTCGGCGGTGGCACGGTCGGTCCAGGTGTTCAGGAGGTTGGCGCCGGCCAGGAAGAGCGCCTTCAGCTCGCCAGCGGCGGCAGCCTTCAGCATCTCGCCGGTGGAAAGGCCGGCCTTGCCGGAGAGCGGCTTGAAGCCGGGCAGCATGTTCGGCAGCACGCCCATGGCCTCAGCGCCACGGCTGTTGTTCTGGGCGCCGGGGATCAGCACGTGCACGCTGCGGCCGCCCTGCTTCAGGGAGCCCGCCAGGTCAAGCAGGGCACGACCGGTGGCAGCATCGTTGCCGCCCCACACGATCGCAACCTTGGTCACGCTGCTCATCAGCTTCACCAGCTGAGCGATCGCCTCGGCGTCAGCGGCGCTGGCCACGGGGGCCTTGCCGGCGAACGCGGCGGACAGGGCGGCGACGGCGCCGGGGACCTGACCGGGCTTCAGCTGGAACCGGGCATGCTTGCCGCGGTACTTGGGCATTACTGAACCGATGACGGCGATCTTGGCCTTCTTGCGGTCGGCCATGCGGCGGATGCGCAGGTCCATCACCGGGGCGGTCTGAGCCGGGTCGGTGTCGATCACCAGAATGGCGCCGGCGTCCGACAGATCGCTCTGGCGGCCCGGGAAGTTGCCAAGGCTGGCTACGATCTGATCGCTGACGCGGTGGTCGACGTTGTTGGTACCGAAGGAGACTCGGGCGAGCTTCTGGAGCAGGTACGCCTCTTCATTGGTCAGCTTGCCGCCGCCAATGACGCCAACAGCGTTGCTGCCGAACTGGGCGATCGTTTCCTTCAGCTTGCCGGCGACGACGCCAATCGCCTCAGCCCAGGTGGTCTCGACGAACTTGCCGTCCTTCTTGACCAGCGGGCGGGTGATACGCTCATCGTTCTGGACGAACTTGTAGTTGAAGCGGCCGCGGTCGCACATCCAGCCGCCATCGACCTCCGGGTTGTCACGGGCGGTCAGGCGCAGGAGCTGGCCATGGCGGAACTCCTGCTGGTCGTTGCAGCCGACCGAGCAGCCGGTGCAGACGGAGTCCACCTTGGAGAGGTCCCACGGGCGGGCCTTGAAGCGGTAGATCTCGCTGGTCAGGGCGCCCACCGGGCACATCTCGATGGTGTTGCCGCTGAAGTAGGAGTCGTAACGCTCACCCATCAGCGTGGTGATGTAGTTGTTGTGGCCGCGCTCCTCGACGATCAGGTTGCCTTCGGTGGCGATCTCGTTGTCGAAGCGGGTGCAGCGGCGGCAGAGAATGCAGCGCTCGTTGTCCAGCACGATGAAGTTGCCAAGGTCGACGCTCTTGTCCTTGTGGATCTTGGCATCCTGCAGGCGGCTGGTGGACGGGCCGTGGGCGAAGGTCAGGTCCTGCAGGTCGCACTCGCCGCCCTTGTCGCAGACCGGGCAGTCCAGCGGGTGGTTGATCAGCAGGAACTCCAGCACGCCCTTCTGCAGCTCGGCAGCCACGGCGGAGTCGTGCTGGGTGTGGACCACCATGCCCTCGGCGGCCACGGTGGTGCAAGCGGTCTGGGGCTTGGGGATCTTCTCGACCTGCACCAGGCACATGCGGCAAACGCCGGCCGGGTCCAGCTTCGGGTGGTAGCAGAAGTAGGGAATATCAATGCCGGCAGAGCGAGCCGCCTCGATCAGGTTGGTGCCCTTGGGCACCTGGACCGCGCGGCCGTCAATCGTCAGGTTAATCATGTCGCTCATGCAGGCCGCACCTCCTTCACCTTCTTGATATAGCGGTCGAACTCTTCCGGGAAGAGCTTCAGCAGCGAGCTGGGATAGAAGACGGCGGCGTCGGAGAGCACGCAGATCGTGGTGCCGGCCATTTGCTTGCGCATGTCGGCGATCATCTTCAGGTCCTCTTCGTTGCCATCGCCCTCGGTGATGCGGGTGAAGACCCGCTCCAGCCAGTGGGTGCCCTCACGGCACGGGGTGCACTGACCGCAGGACTCGGAGCTGTAGAACTTCGACCAGTAGAGGGCGACCTCCACCAGGTCGACGGTGTCGTCGTAAACCATCACCGCAGCGGTTCCGAGCATGGAACCGGCCGCCGCGCAGGACTCGAAGTCCAGCGGGGTGTCCAGGTGCTGCGGTCCGAGCAGCGGGCTCGAAGAGCCACCGGGCTGAGCCGCCTTGAAGGTGCGGCCGGGCCTCAGGCCGCCGGCCATCTCGATCACGTCGCGGAGCTTCATGCCGATCGGGCCCTCGTAGTTGCCCGGGCGCTGCACACAGCCGCTCACGGTGTAGATCTTGGGGCCGCAGCTCTTGGGGTTCTCGGGGTTGGCGGAAATCTTGGTGAACCACTCCGCGCCGTTGTTCATGATGTGCGGCACGCAGGAGATGGTCTCCACGTTGTTGATGATCGTCGGGCTGCCGTACAGGCCGACCACCGCCGGGAACGGCGGCTTGACGCGCGGCTCGCCGCGACGGCCTTCCAGCGAGTTGAGCAGGGCGCTCTCCTCACCGCAAATGTAGGCGCCAGCGCCGCGGTGGACGGTAATCTCCTGGCTGAAACCGGTGCCCAGGATGTTATTGCCGAGGTAGCCCTTGGCCTTGGCCTGCTCGATGGCCTCGTTGAGGGCCTCGGCGCCGCGCTTGAACTCACCGCGGATGTAAATAAAGCTCTGGGTGATGCGATTAGCGAAGGCGCTGATAATGATGCCTTCGATCAGCTGATGCGGGTTGGCGAAGAGCAAGGTGCGGTTGTTGCACGTGCCGGGCTCCGACTCGTCAGCGTTGACGGTCAGGTAGCGCGGGCGCCCGTCGTTCGGCAGGAAGGTCCACTTCACGCCGGTCGGGAAGCCTGCGCCGCCACGGCCGCGGAGGCCGGACTTCTTGACTTCTTCGATGACGGCTGCCGGCTCCATGGCAAGAGCCTTCCGCAGCGCCTTGTAACCGCCCAGCGACTCATACACATTGATGTCACGCAGATCGTAAACACCAATGCCCTTCGTCAGCACAGGCTCAAACTGCATATCGTGAATGCCTCCTCTTTCAGACCCGTCAGGCTTATTTACCGCAGATTACGCAGATTTATATGATTTATATGATTCAAAATAAATCTGCGTAATCATGATAATCTGCGTAATCTGCGGTAAAAATGTCTCACTGCCCAGGGTCCAGGCGTAGGTTACTCAGTGGCTGCGGACTCCTCTTCCTTGGCCGGGGCCGGGGCTTCGGGGGCCGGGGCGGGCGGGGCCTGGAAGCCCTGCCACTCCTCCTGGGCGGCGCCGCCCATGAGCGGCAGCTTCTCGATGAAGGCGTCCGGGCCCTTGCCGCTGCGGAGCGCTTCGACGAGGGCGTCGAACTTGGCCGGGGTCATCTTCACAGCGTACTCGACGTTCACGTGAATGACCGGGGCCAGGTCGCAGGCGGCGAGGCACTCGGGGGTGACCTCGAGGGTGAGTAGGCCGTCGGCCGTGGTCTCACCGTTCTTGATACCCAGGGTCTTCTCGATATGCTCCACCAGCTGCTTGCCGCCGCCCAGCAGGTGGCAGCACATCGACCCGCAGACCGTGATCAGGTACTTGCCGATCGGGTGCCGGTGGTACATGGCGTAAAACGAGCAAACCGAGTCAACGTACGCCGGCGAGACGCCGCAGATCTCGGCGATCGCCTGCATGTCGCTGATTGCTACATAGTGGCCGTCGCGCTCGCGCATGGCCAGGTGCAGCAGCGGCAGGATCGCCGACATCTCCCGGCCCTCGGGGTACTTGGCGAGAATCGCGTCGACCTCGGTCTTACAGGTCTCCGGCCAGGACGGCAGGTCGATCTCCTTGATGCTGATGGTCTTGCTGATGCTGGTACCGTGAGACATTAGCGATCCACCTCCCCGAAGATCGGGTCAGCGCCTGCGATGATGGTGACCATGTCGGCCACGAAGTGGCCGCGGATCATCTCGGGCAGGGCGTTGACTGCGTAGAACGAGGGCGGACGGACCCGTACGCGCCAGGGCTTGTTATCGCCGCTGGAGACCACGTAGAAGCCGATCTCGCCACGGGGGGACTCAAGAGCCTGGTACACCTCGCCGGCCGGCACGTCGAAGCCGTGCTGGACGAGCTTGAAGTGGTGAATCAGGGCCTCCATGTTCTCCTTGACCTCATGCTTGGGCGGGAGAACGAGCTTACGGTTGTTGATCACATAGCCGTCGTCGGACAGGTTGTCAAGCGCCTGCCGGACGATCTTCATCGACTCGAAGCACTCGTCGAAGCGCATGAGCACCCGGTCGTACATGTCGCCGCCATGGTAGACGGGAACCTTGAAGTCGTAGTTCTCGTACCCGAGGTACGGGAAGTACTTGCGCACGTCGTAGTCGCTGCCGGAGGCGCGCAGGTTGTGACCGGTGAGGCCCAACTCCAGCGCCTGCTGCTGGGTCAGCTTGCCGACGCCCTTCAGACGCTGAATGACGATCGGGTTGCCCACGATGATGTCGCGCAGCTCGGAGATCTTCTTGGGAGCCTCCTTGAGGAACTTCTCCACGATCTCCTTGAAGTGATCGGGAATGTCCTTGGCGAGGCCGCCCACACGAATGTAGCTGGGGTTCATGCGGGCGCCGGTGGTCTCCTCGAGGATATCGAGGATCGCCTCACGGATGTCGAACGCCCAGAAGAACGGGGTCGTGGCGCCGAGGTCGATGCCGCCGGTGCCCAGATAGACCATGTGCGAAGCGATGCGCTGAAGCTCAAGGAGGATCACACGCACCTTGTTGGCACGGTCGGGGATCTGATCGGTAATGCCGAGCAGCTTCTCCACGGCCATGCAGTAGCCGGTGTTGTTGGAGATCGGGCTCAGGTAGTCCATGCGGTCGATGACCGTGTTGGCCTGCTGCCAATTGAGCGCCTCGGCGTTCTTCTCAATGCCGGTGTGCAGGAAGCCGATTTCGGGCTCGGCGTCGGTGATGATTTCACCTTCGAGCTCCAAAATGACACGAAGCACGCCGTGGGTCGCAGGGTGGTGCGGCCCGACGGAGAGCAGCATACGATCCGGATGCGCTTCCTTCTTATCAAGGATGGTCGCCATAACTCACCCTACTTTCCCTTGTTCTCGTCCTCGTCGACGAAGGCCGCGTAGCGATTCTCGTCGGCGGGCATCTCCAGATTGATCAGTGCGCGGGGACCGCGCAGCGGGTAGTCCTTGCGGAGCGGGTAGCCATCCCAGTCATCCGGATTCAGAATCCGGCTCAGGTTGGGGTGGCCGGTGAACTTGACGCCGAACTGGTCGTAGATCTCTCGCTCGGCAGCCCGGGCCATCGGCCAGAGCTCATTGAGCGAACCGATGGCGTCCTTCTCGGTGCAGCGCACCCGGACGCGCAGCATGCCCAGGGCGGGCAGCTGGCGGAAGTGGTAGACCACGTCGAAACGCGGGGTGCGCTTCGGGTAGTAGTCCACACCGCCAATATCGACGAGCATATTGAAGCCGCCTGCCTTCAGCCACTTGGCGATCTCCAGGAGCGAGTCCGGCGTGGCGAAGACCTGCGGAATCTGGTCATTGGTAGGAGCGACCTCCTCCACCTTGCCAGGGAACTTCTCCAGCAGGGCGGGAATGGTCTCGCTCTTCACTTTTTCACGGGCAGCGTTGGCCCGCTCGATCATTTCGTTAGGCATGGTGTTCGAGAATACCACCCTTCGTCTTGCGCGCCCGGATCTGGTCGCGGAGCTTCTCCACGGCGTAGATCACGGCGTCGGGACTCGGCGGGCAGCCGGGGATGTAAATATCCACCGGGAGCACGTTGTCGACGCCCTGGACGATCGCGTAGTTGTCAAAGACGCCGCCCGAGGAGGCGCAGGCGCCCATGGCGACAACCCACTTGGGTTCCGCCATCTGCTGGTAGACCTGCTTAATAACGGGCACCATCTTGTTGGACAGGCGGCCGGAAACGAACAAAAGGTCCGCCTGTCGGGGCGAGGCGCGGAATGCCTCGGAACCAAATCGGGCAATATCGTAACGGGGGGCCGTCAGGTTCATCATTTCGATTGCACAGCAGGCCAGGCCGAAGGTAAGCGGCCAGACCGAGTTCGACTGCGCCCAGCGCAGGAAGCCGTCAACCGTCGTGGTAACAAACCCGCCGTCCTTGCCGAAAACATCGCTGGTGTTGCTCATCGCCAGTTAAAGCCTCCCTTCTTCCAGACATAGGCGTAGCCGATGCCCAGCACCACCATGAAGGTGATCATCTCTACAAGACCAACGACGCCCAACTGCTTGAGGTTAACCGCCCAGGGATAGAACGAGGCCGCTTCAACGTCGAAGATCACGAAGAGCATAGCGACCAGGTAGAACTTTACCGGGAAGCGTCCCATCAACGGAGCCGTCGGGTGACCAGATTCGTAGGGAAGAAGCTTGTAAGGTTCCTCCTTCTTCTTGCCGAAACTGGTACCCACGATGCTCATACCCACCGGAAGCGCAAGGGCGACCAGAAGGTAGATGAGCAGGGGCAAGTACGGATGCATCGGCCAGCCTCCTTCGGATGACAATAAATCAGTCCTGAACATAACGCCAACCCATCGTCACGCCACATGTGAATCATGGAACAAGCGGGGGAAAGAACGACGAAAAACTCACTTTACCAGTATACCAAGTTCGGATTCCGGATGTCATTACCTTTGTGAAGCCCATCCCAAACAAATCATCCCGGCTTATGCGGAATGCACTAGAAAATAAGGAAAGGAAGCCACGCTCGAGCGTAGCTCCCATGTATGCGAAGGTTGGGCCTAAAACATATCAGCATCCGACACAAAACGCAAGAGCGGGGCGACCATCTGGTAAATAGCGTCCAGCAAGGAACGCTCTGGCACGGCGCTGGCGACCACCAACGGCACGGTGCGCTTGACCTTCTCACCGACGACCAGGTCGACCTCCCCGACCTGCTGGCCCTCGGCCAGCGGTGCCGTGAGGTTGGCGCTCCACCGCGGGGTGAGCTTCGGGGGCTCGCCATCCTTGCGCAGCACCACAAGCAGGTCCTCTCCCAGGGCCAGCGGGACCGTGCGGTACTTCCCGTCCTCGACGGGCGCCTGCGCAAGCACCTCGCCCTTCTGTCCGAAGTTCACCAGCCGGTGGTTGAAGAATCCCCAGCTCAGCAGGGTCCGCGACTGTTGCCACCGATTGCCCGCGGCTAACACCACCGAAATCAGCTTCTGATCGCCCCGGGTGGCGCTGGCGATCAGGCAGGCGCCTGCCGCCGCCGTGGTCCCGGTTTTGACGCCGTCTGCCCCCTCTAGCTCGTACAGAAGCCGGTTCGTGTTATGTAGCACCACGTCCCGGTTCAGGTGCTCATACTTCAGGGGCTTTTGCCGGATCGCCACGATCTCGGCGAAGGTGGGATTCTGGAGCCCATACCGGGTAATGACGGCCAGGTCGTACGCCGAGCTGTAGTGAAGCGGGTCGGTCAGCCCGTGCGGGTTGTTCCAGTTCGATTCCCTGGCACCGATCTGCCGCGACTTCTCGTTCATGAGCTTGGCAAACGCTTCAACCGAACCCGCCACATGCTCGGCGAGCGCCACCGCTGCGTCGTTGCCCGAGCGAAGGAGCAGCCCGTGCAGCAGATCGTGGACCGAGTAGACCTCACCGGGTTTGATGTGCATGCTGGAGCCAACCGTGTATGCTGCCCGCTTTGAGACCTTCACCTTATCGCTCAGCTTGGCCTTCTCCAGCACGATAATGGCCGTGAGAACCTTGGTGGTGCTGGCGGGCGCCCGCCGCATGCGGGCGTTGCGTTCATACAGAATCTCGCCGGTCTGCCAGTCCATCAGGATCGCCGCCCCGGCGGACACGTTCGGCTTGGCCACAGGTACACCTGCTGCGGCGGCTGCGGCGGCGCCGGGGAGGAGCAAGAGCCAAAGGGCGGCGCACAGCGCCACGATCCGTTGCGATAGCCTGATTTTCAGCATGACCGACACCTCCGCACCTTAGTATGTCAACTAAGGCGGGGTGAACATGAAGAAAATCGGCCCGGCAAGTTTTGCCGGACCGACTGATTATTGTGCTTTGAAGGTGAGCCAGTACGGGCCGCCTTCCATGGGCTTCTCGAAGCGCTGGCCGTTGACGACCAGCGAGACGCCGTTCATGTGACCCATTTGAATGCGCAGGTTCGTGCCTTTATACTCGGCGGCGGCTCGAAGCTCGGCTTCGGCCACCTTCTTCTCCCCATCCCAGACCTGTACCCAGACCCGGTCGCCTGTTGGCATTTCAATGCGGACCGTGGTTTCCTTGCCTGGAACCGCGAAGAGCACCTCATTACCGGAACCCTTGGCCATGGTTACCTTCGGCTGCTCGGGGAGCGGCGCCGGGGGCGTAACCACCGGCTGCTGCGAAGGCGGCGGGTCGGAGGGCGTACTCGCAGGCGGCGTAGTTGCCGGCGACGCTTCCGCCTTAAACTGGCCTGCGATGAGCCAACCCAGGTAAGCGATGACCGCAAAAGCGATGACTGCGACCAGCACCATGGTGACACCACGGCCGGATATGCGTGATCCGGGCGCCCTGGTGACCCGGGGCCTGCCCACCTGGTTCCGCCGCTCCCTGGCCTCACGGGCCTCACGGACCTCCCGAGCTACTCGGGGCCGGCCTTCAGGCCGAGGGCGCTCCGCCACGGGCTGCGGCGGCTCTGTCTCCACGGGCGGTGGGGCCGACGCCTCGGCTGCCGCCGCTCGCAGGGCGGCCCGGCGGCCCGTGCGCCCCTCCTTATACTGGTCAACCAGGGATGTCCCGTCGAGCCCCAGGTAATTGCCGTAGGTACGCAAAAACCCTTTCAGGTAAACCTCGCCGGGGAGGTCGGAGTAGAGGCCACTTTCCAGCGCCTCGAGATACTTGCGACGGATTTTGGTCTCCTCTTCGGCGACCTCCATGCTGATGTTGCGGGACTCGCGCGTCTCACGCAAGATCCGCCCAAGATCGTCCATTCACCCACCTCCTCCAGGTTTGACTGGGTTGAGGCCCCACTGGTTTCGCTCGCGGCTCAAGAGGAGAATCGCCCTCTCCTCTTTGTAAATTTCGTGCAAACGGCTTATTCCCATCTTCTACGTAATTCTGTTCGTTCCTTCCACCCCGTCTAACCAATTCCCGAAAAAAGTTCGAAGGGCGAGCCTCGCGGGTGTGCGAGACTCGCCTTATTTGTAGGCCGCTGGTGCGTCAGGACGCTACCGCTACCAGCCCCTTGACGATGAAATAGGTGATCGCTCCAACCAGGCCGCTGGCGGGAATGGTCAGCAGCATCGCCCAGCCAATGCTCTTGATAACGCTCCAATTGACGGCCTTGCGGCCCCGGCTGAGACCGACGCCGATGATCGTGCTGGAGATGACGTGCGTCGTGGAAACGGGCAGGGCCAGGTGGGTCGCCGTCTCGATTACCAGCGCAGCGGAGGTCTCCGCCACGAAACCGCCGAGCGGATTGAGCTTCACCATTTTGTGGCCCATGGTCTTAATGATTCGCCAGCCGCCCGACGCCGTGCCCAGCCCCATGGCAGTTGCGGCAACCAGGACAACCCACTGCGGCACGTGCAGCGTGGGGATCAGCCCGGCCGCAAACAGGGCGCTGGCGATGATACCCATGGACTTTTGTGCGTCGTTCGAGCCGTGGGAAAAGGCCATCGCTGCCGCTGAGACGATCTGCAGCTTGGAGAAGCGGCTGGTCACCGCCATGGGCGACCACGTCTGGACGATCTTGTGAACCACGCCCAGCACCAGGATGGCCACCAGCACGCCGGAGAGCGGGGAGAGCACAAAGCTGAGCAGGATCTTGGAGAATCCGCCCGCGTTGATGACGCTCAGGCCGCCCGAGGCCAGCGCCGCACCGGCCACGCCGCCCACCAGCGCATGGGAGCTGGAGGACGGAATGCCAAAGTACCAGGTCAGCAGGTTCCAGACGATCGCCCCGACCAGTCCGCCAACCAGCACGTCCAGGGTGACGGCCTCGGGCCACACGATGCCCTTGGCGATGCCGATGGCGACCGAGGTCGAGGTCAGGGCGCCCACCACATTGAGGCCCGCGGCCATCAGGATCGCCTGGCGAGGCGTGAGCACCCGGGTGGAGACCACGGTGGCGATGGCGTTGGCCGTATCATGAAACCCGTTAATGAAGTCAAAGAGCACCGCAAGGATGACGACGATGACGGCCAGTATGACGAGGGTGTTCATTGCCGCACACTCGCTAGGAGTTCTTCATGACAACGCTCTCCAGAGCGTTCGCCACGTCCTCGGCACGGTCCGTGACCGACTCGAGGGTCTCGTAGATCTCCTTGAGCTTGATGATCATGATGGCGTCCTTCTCGTTGTCGAACAGCTCTTCGAGCGACTGGCGGAGCAGTTCATCGCCATCGTTCTCCAGCAGGTTGATCTGCTTGGTGTTCTCGCGAATCTGCTGCAGGTCCTTGCCCTCGAGGCGCTGGGTCGCCGCCAGGATCTGAGCGGCCTGCGCCGCAATCAGCTTGCCGAACTCGACAAAGAAGCGATTGCGGCTGTTCAGCTTGAACAGGTGAATGCGGGCCGCAGCCGCCTCCAGACCGTCGGTGACGTCATCGAGGCGGACCGCCAGCGTCAGGATATCCTCCCGCTCCAGCGGCGTGATGAAGAGCCGGTTCAGGAGGCTGATGATCTCGTGGGTAGAGTCATCGCCCTTCTTCTCCAGGGCTTTGATCTTAACAGCGAGTTCGGCAGTGCGCTCGGGCTGCTCGGCGAGGCGAGCAAATTCGGCGGCAGTCTCAGTCAGAACCCGGGCAGAGGAGGTCAGAAGCGTAAAGAATTGCTTGTCTTTGGAGCCGCCAAACATCATTTGACACTCACCTCAGGTGAAAGTTGCAGTCAGGAAATAGGATTCGGTACCGATCGACTGTCTCATGATATTAAGGATACATGATGGTTTGGTTGGCCTACTATTAAGGTCTGATTAAGATTGAATCAACTATCTTGATGAGTATCTCACCAAGCTCCGATCTCCAGCCGCAAAAACGTGAAGAGGGGCCGAAGCCCCTCTTCACTCAAACGGAACGACCGTCAGTACATCAGCCCCAGCACCAGTCCGTAGACCAGGTGCTCGGCCAGCATGGCAATCATCGCCCGTCGCCCCTCTGCCCTCACGTCCACAAAGCCCGGCATGGGAACTACCATAGCACGGAACCGGGAGAGCTGCGGAAGCACCATGGCGTAGGAGACGACGAAGGGCACCAGGGCAAACGCAACCCCCGCCAGGGGGCCCCGCGTCGGCCAGATGGCAGCGTAGAACGCCCCCCAGGCAATGCCGCCCGCAAGGAACACGATCACCCCGACCGCCCGGGCGTAGCGGCCCGTGGCCTTTACCCAGCCCGAGATCACCCCCGCATAGTCTAGCCGGGGCAGCCCCAGGGCCGGAAGCAGCAGGTACATGCACACAAGGATTGCGGCCGAACCGGCCAGGGAAGCAGCTATGAGCGATGACCAGTCCACAGGGTACATAGAGTTCACCCTCCTCTTTCGGCGGCAGGCGCCGTCGACCACCCTCTTCTTGGTTGGTCGACCTTTCGCCTTGCGAAAGAGCGGGTATCATCCCTGGGCGAATGAGAGCGCCCCGAACTGCCAGTCAGCAGTTCGGGGCGTAGCTTTAGGGGTGAAGACGATTGAGCAGGCGGGCGAAGGCGATGGTCTCACGGACATGGTCGAGCCCGCAAATCCAGGCCACGGTGCGCTCGATCCCCAGGCCAAAGCCGGAGTGCGGGACGCTGCCGAAGCGGCGCAGGTCCATGTACCAGCCGTAGGTGACCGGGTCCAGCTTCTCCTGCTCGTAGCGCTGCTTTAGCAGCTCCGGGTCATGGATGCGCTGTGAGCCGCCGATGATTTCGCCGTAGCCCTCGGGCGCCAGCAGGTCGGCACCGAGCACCACGTCGGGGTTGGCGGGGTCGGGCTCCATGTAGAAGGCCTTGATCTTGGTGGGGAACTTCTCCACGAAGACCGGCTTCTCAAACTGCTGGGTGAGGACGGTCTCGTGCGGGGCGCCGAAGTCCTCGCCCCAGGGAACCGGGTCCCACTCGTCGCCGGGCTTGTGGAGCTTTTGCAGCATCTCCACGGCCTCGGTGTAGGTAATGCGGGGGAACGGCGCGCGGACCTTCTCCAGGGCGGTCGTGTCGCGGCCGATGGTCTTCAGGTCCTCGCGGCGGCGCTCCAGCACCCGCTGCACCACGTAGGAGACCATCTCCTCCTGCAGGCGCAGGTTGTCTTCGTGGGTGAAGTAAGCGGCCTCGGGTTCCACCATCCAGAACTCGATGAGGTGGCGGCGGGTCTTGGACTTCTCCGCCCGGAAGGTCGGGCCAAAGGTATAGACCCGGCCCAGGGCCATGGCGGTGGCTTCGACATAGAGCTGGCCCGACTGGCTCAGGAAGGCCGGCTCATCGTTGACATACTTGGTCTCAAACAGGTTGGCCCCGCCTTCGGCCGAGGTGCCCATGAGAATCGGGGACTCGGTCAGCAGGAAGCCGTTGTCCTGAAGGAACTGATGGATCGCCATGACGATCTCGTTGCGGATGCGCAGAATCGCCGCCTGGCGGGCGGAGCGGATCCACAGGTGACGGTTGTCCATGAGGAACTCGGTGCCGTGCTCCTTCGGGGTGATCGGGTACTCCTCGGCGACCTGGAGCACATTGAGCTCCTTGACACCGATTTCGTAGCCACCGGGCGCCCGGTCATCTTTGCGGACCGAGCCGCGAATGATCACCGAGGACTCCTGCGTGAGCTTCTTGCCGGCCTCAAAGACCTCGGGCGCAACATCCTTGACGAAGATGACAGCCTGGCATAGGCCCGTGCCATCGCGGAAGATGATGAACTGGATCTTACCGCTCGACCTGTAGTTATGGACCCAACCACGAAGTTCTACATCTTGTCCTTCGAACTGTGGCAGTTCGTTAATGCGAACCCACTGCATAGCTGTAACCTCCAAAACGATGTCCCCTTATTCTACCATGCCCACGGGCAAGGGCAAAAGCCTCCGGGCGAAACCGCCCGGCCCCTCTCGTCGTCACTTAAAGAGGAGTCAGTCAACTCGCATGGCGGCCAGTCCCAGCGCCCCGGGTCCGGCATGCGCCGCCAGAGCCGTACCGGCCTCGGCCACGAAGATCTCCGCCACGTTGAACCGGGTCCGGACCCGCTCGAGCAGCTCCCGGGCCTCCGCTTCGGCGTTGGTGTGGACCACGGCCATCGCGATCCGGGCCTCCCCTACCTTCGCCTGCGCCAACTCTACCATGCGCTCCACCGCCGTGGGCCAGCCCCGGGCCTTGTCCACCACCTCGATCACACCCTGACCTATGTAGAGCACCGGTTTGACTGAAAGCAGGTTGGCCAGCATGGCTTGCCCCAGCGAGACGCGGCCACTGCGCCGCAACTGGGTCAGCTCACGGATTGCCGCGAAGGTATCCACATGAGCGACCAGCTCGGTCAGGCGTTCCACGATCTCGCCGGCCGCCCGTCCCGCCTGCGCCATGCGTGCAGCGGCGATCACCAGCAGGCCGAGCCCCAGTGTGGTCGACCGTGAGTCCACCACCTGGATCGGCAGGTCGGCGAGCATTCCCGCAGCCATCTTCGCCGTGTTGACCAGCGCCGACTTCGTCTCCATGACATGGATGGAGATGATCGCCGACGCTCCCTCGGCCACCTGCCGGTAGGTTTCAAGGAAAACCCCGGCCGATGGCGTCGACGTGGTAGGCGGCTGGGAGGCTTGCGCCAGGCGGGAATAGAAGGCTTCTGTGGAGTCGATGCCGTCGACGTGCGTTTCTGTGCCGAAGTGGATCGTGACCGGAACCACCGTGATCCCCAGAAGCCGGCAGAGCTCCTGGGGGATACTGGCCGTGCTGTCTGTAACAATCTTGACCGTCAGGGAAGGTCCCTCCCGTCTCATCCTTCGCTAGCGGATTCGTTCTTTTGCCCGGAATTCCCTCTCTCTGATAGTTATGGAGTATAATCGTTGACAGATAGAAAATTTCGGAGGTGGGCCCCATGCCAGGGATGGAGCCGCACGACCAGTACGAGTCCTCGGCGGTGCTGAGATACCGGCGCCGGCGGACCCGGCGGCAACGCTACGCATACCGCCGGGGGCTGGCCGCGCTGCTGCTTGCAGGGCTGGGCGCCGGCCTCTACTTTGGCGGACGGGCAGCCCTCGGGTGGCTCTCCACCCCGCAAGCCCCACCCTCGGGAGGCACAGCGGCGCCTTTGGGCCAAACCGCCGCGCTCGGCTTCACCCCGCAGGAGCACCTGCCGGCCCCAGACCTCGACGGCGATGGGCGCCCCGAGCAAATCGCCCTGGGTCCTGTTGAGAACGCCATGCGCAAAGTCGCCCTTACCACCGGCGGCAGCGGCAAGTCCGAGAAGGCGGTCGGACCTGTGCTGGAGGTGCTTGCCTTCCCCCTGGAGGTCCGGGACCTTCCGCGCGCCAAGGGGCTTCTGGTGTTGCGTGGCGCCCTGCCCAGTCTCGGGCAGCCCACAACCGAGGACGTGAAGGGCCAGAAAGCCACGGTGGCCGCCGGCGGTGAGCCCGACCTGAAGGCCTGGCGCCTGGACGGGAAACAGGGGCTAGTCGCGGTAGATTACTATGCGCTGGCTGCTCCGCTGAACCCGCCGGCCCCCGATTCAATCCTGGTGGACAAGTACCTGAACGTGCTCTGGCATTATCAGGAGAGCCAGTTGGCCGCCACCTACCGCGTCACGACCGGGCGCCACCTGGAGGGGCCCGCCCCCACGGCGGCCAACCAAGCCGTCAACTTCATCACGCCGGTGGGGCGCTACACCATCGCCAATAAGTCCAAGGGACTCTACTACGGCCCGCTCAAACTGGCGGCCGATGACCCCAAAAACCCCCTGGGCACCCGCTGGATGGGCTTCGCCGTCTTCCCCGGGGACAGCGGCACGGTCTGGGGCATCCACGGGACGATTGAGCCTGACAAGATTGGCCACTGGGCCTCCGACGGCTGCATCCGCCTCGCCAAGGCCGACGTCGAGGCGCTCTACGAAAAGGTGACCCCCGGCAAGACCATCCTTGAGATTATCGACTCGTCCCGTTGAGCCCCCACGAGGCGCCCGGTACCCACCGGGCGCCTTGCATATTTGACGGTGCTCTTGATAATGCCGGTACAAAATGTTCAAATTAGTATATCTAAAAATTCGAAGGTGGTAATGCCTAGTGAACTCGGTGCGCCGGCTCGTCTCCGGGATTCTCGTCGTGATGCTGGTGCCAGTCCTCAGCGCCATCATGGTGGTCAGCGCCCTGAGCGGAGTGGTTGGCATAGGCGGCGGATCCGAGGAGGCGAAGGCAAAGGCCGTGGCCGCTGCCATGAGAGAGCCCGTGATCGAGGCCGTGGCCATGTACGTCAGCGACAGTGAGGAGGGCTGGGACCTCCCGGAGGATGACGTGCGTGCGGCGCTCAGCGAGAGCCTTGGCGAGGAGCAGCTGCTGGAAGTATCAACCTCGCTCTCCGTGGCCATGGAGCATGCTGCCGCCGGCGACGGACCGACGATGGTCCGCCTTGGCGACCTGGTCGAGGCCCTTCTGACTGGGCTCCGTCGTGTGGTGGAACAGAAGATGGCGACACTGCCGGTCTGCACGAAAGAGCAGCTGGCCGAGCTCGCTGCGATGCCGCCGGACGAGCTTCCGGACTGTCGGTCCGCCGACGCGGCGGTCAATCGTGCCGTGCTCGACCGCTTCTTTACCGAGTTCCGTGCCCAGATTCCCGAGGAGATCGATCTCGGCCTGATCCGTGAGGCGCTGGATGAAGCGGAAACCGGCGCTCTGCCCATGCCAGCTACCGCTACCATGGCCGCCATGAGCGCCGGACCCTCCAGCGGACTGATCACCGTGCCGCTACAGCTGGTGGGGTTCGTCTCTTCGTGGGGCTGGCTGACCGCCGCCGCCCTGATCCTCGGCCTGATCGCCCTCAATTTCGACCGGTGGTACCGCCCGTTCGGCTGGCTTGGCTGGGCTTTCCTGCTAAGCAGCGTCACACCCCTGCTGCTGGCGGTGTCAGCGCCCTTGGCCTTCAGCAAGATGAGCGGCGAGGATGCCATGGCGGCCCGCATCGCCCAAAGCCTGCTCCAAGCGCCGCTCGGGCGGGCGCGAACGCTCGGTCTGATCGCTGCTGGGTTGGGCATCGCCTGCATCATCGTGGCGATGGTCGGCGCCCGCCGGCGACGTGCCTGATAGAACGAGACCGGCGGCAGATGCCGCCGGTCTTTGTTTATACAGGGGTCACCGCATGCTTCTTCTCCGGCCAGCTCACCTGCTTGGCTGCGTACAGATCGAACCGGGCCTCCAGCTCTGCCCGGATCCGCTCGAAGGGGATGATCGCGTCGACGATCAGCTCCGAGGCCAGCCGGTAGATGTCGATATCCTTACGGTACTCCTCACGAAGCTGGGCCACATAGGCGGCCCGCTCCGACTCGGGCTTCTCGGCGATCTTATTGGCGAAGACCGCGTTGACCGCCGCCTCGGGTCCCATTACTGCGATGCTGGCCGTCGGCAGGGCCAGGGTGCAGTCCGGCTCGAAGGCCGGGCCGGCCATGGCGTAGAGTCCCGCCCCATACGCCTTGCGCACCACCAGGCAGATCTTTGGCACGATCGCCTCGCTGATGGCGGCGATCATCTTGGCGCCATGGCGGATAATGCCCTGGCGCTCGACCGCCGTGCCAATCATGAAGCCCGGCACATCGGAGAGAAAGAGCAGCGGAATATTGAAGGCATCGCACAGCGAAACGAAGCGGGCGACCTTGTCCGCCGAGTCCACGAAGAGCACCCCGCCCTTGACGCGGGGCTGGTTGGCTACCACGCCCACCGCCCGGCCCCCCAGCCGGGCCAGCCCCGTGATCACCTCGGGGGCGAAGAGCTTCTTGATCTCAAAGAAGGAGCCATCGTCCACCAACTGGTCGATCAACTCATACATCTGGAAGGGCGAGTTCTGGTTCGCCGGGATGATTTGCTCGATCGGGCGCCCCGCCACCGGCGCCTTGGCCTCCACCCGCTCAGGGGCGCCCTGGCAGTTCTGCGGGAAGTAGCCTATGTAGCGCCTGGCGAGCTCGATGGCCTCCTGCTCGGAGGCGCAGAGCACGTCGCCGCAGCCCGAGACGGTGCAGTGCATCCGGGCGCCGCCCATCTCCTCGAGCGTCACCTTCTCGCCGATCACCATCTCGGCCATGCGCGGCGAGCCCAGGTACATCGATGCGTTGCCATCCACCATGAAGACCACGTCGCAGAAGGCGGGAATGTAGGCCCCGCCGGCGGCGCTCGGCCCGAAGAGTAGGCAGATCTGCGGGATGACGCCCGAGAGGCGCACCTCGTTGTAGAAGATCCGGCCCGCATGGCGGCGGCCTGGGAACATCTCCACCTGGTCGGTGATGCGGGCGCCCGCCGAGTCGACCAGGTAGAAGAGCGGCACGCGCAGCTTCTCCGCCGTCTCCTGAATCCGCAGGATCTTCTCCACGGTGCGGGCGCCCCAGGAGCCCGCCTTCACGGTCGAGTCGTTCGCCATGATCGCCACAGTGCGGCCGCCAATCCGCCCCAGCCCCGTCACCACGCCGTCGGCGGGGAGATCGTCAGCCAGGTTGTTGGCGAACAGCCCGTCCTCCACGAAGGAGTCCGGGTCGACCAACAGGGCGATGCGCTCACGCACGAAGAGTTTGTTCTGCTTGCGGGCATGCTCGTGGTACTTCGGCGCCCCGCCCTCCAGGATCTTGGCCTCTTTCGCCTTCAGCTGCTCGTTCAGGCTCATATCTAGCGGACTCTCCCCTCGTTACCGGAGCGCTCGCAGCGCTCGCTCGATCTCGTCGATTCCCCTGCGCTCGGCCGCCATCGCCCGTTTGATACAATCGGCCAGGGTCCGGCGCAGCTCCGCACTCTCTGCCAGACCCTGCCCGGGAAAGGGTGCCACACGGGTCCCCTCCTCCAGGATGGCTGCCACCTCGGCATAGGCCTTCGCTGCCCCCTGCAGCGATGCAGCCTCCGGGTACTTCCCCGCCAACTCACCCAGGTAGACGGCGGCATCCCGCCGCGCCCGGTGCAGGTGCATGACGTTGTAGGTGTGGCCCATGCCAGCCTCGGGGCCGTGCAGGGGCATGGCCGATCCCAGCACGGCAGCCCAGAACTCGTAGGCGTTCTTCCCGTGCTGCAGCCACATATCCCGGGAGGCCGGCGCCCAGAAATGATCCACGGCGAAGCGCAGGCTCTGCACCTCGGCCCGGCGGGCATCGAAGGCGGGCGCCAGGTCCAGCAGCTGGATCACCTCGGCCCGGGTGAAGCTGGCATGGGCCTGCGGGGGCCACTCTGCCGCCTCCATCCAAGCGGGCTCCTCCGGGTTGGTCAGGGTCAGGCAGGCCAGGCGGTCACCTTCGTAGCCCACCACCAGGCCGTACTCGGGCACGTTCAGCAGGTCATAGACGATCGCCGGGCGCCCCTGATCGACGGACTCCCGGATCCGGTGCAGTGCGTCCTCCCGCACCGCGTCAAAGTCTTGGTCAGCGGGCTTGGCGGCGACCCGCCGAAACCAGGCGCCCACGTTCTCCCACAGCGGGAAGACCTCGTGGAAGTTGAGCTCCACCGGCCCTGACGGCGAGAAGACCACGTCGGACGTCAGCCGGAACGCGTGGCCCGTGACGCCCATCAGGTAGGGCTGCGGCAGATCCCGACCGGCAAATTCCAGCAGCCCGCCGAGGGCGCCCCCCAGCGTCACCCGGTGGGGCCGGAAACGCACACCGGTGATCAGCTTACTCACCGCGGTACACCGGCGCCCGTTTCTCCGCGAAGGCCTTCAGGCCCTCCAGGCGGTCCTTCGTATGGATGATCGACTGGTAGGCCTCAAACTCAAGCGCCAGGCCGGTCTCCAGGGCGATCCCGCCGTTGATTGCCCGCTTGGCCGCCCGCACTGCCAGCGGCCCGTTGGCAGCGATGCGCTCCGCCATCTCCCGGGCGGCGGTCAGCACCTGATCCGCCGGGACCACCCGGTTGACCAGGCCGATCGCCAGCGCCTCAGCGCTGCTCAGCTTGGCTGCCGTGTAGATCAGCTCCTTGGCCTTGGCAGGACCGACCAGCTGCGGCAGCCGGGTGCAACCGCCGGCGCCGGGGATGATCGCCCAGGAGGTCTCGGTCAGGCCAATCTGCGCGTCTTCCGCAATGATGCGGATGTCGCAGGCCAGGGCCAGCTCGCAGCCGCCCCCGAAGGCCATGCCGTGCATCGCTGCGATCACGGGCATCGGCAGGCGCTCGTATAGATTGATCGCTTCCCGTAGGAGATGGACGGTCTCAAAGACCTGCGGCTCCTCCATCCCCAGGCGCTCCTTGAGGTCGGCGCCCGAGCAGAACGCCTTGGATCTCCCGCCGTGGAGCACCACTGCCCGAACGTCCCGGCTGACCGCCAGCTTGCGGGCGACCGCCGTCAGGTCATCGATCACCTGACGGGAGAGGGCGTTGTAGCGCTCGGGATTATTCAACTGGACCAGGGCCACGTGACCCTCTATCGACAGCAGTACCTTATCATCTGCCATGGACGAATCCCCCTATTAAACGACCCCATATCCCCGGAATACCCGCAGCGCCATCAGCGTGGACTCCACAGCGAAGCCCTCTTCAGCCGGCCAGGAGCCGTCCGGTTGCTGGAGCGCCGCCAGGTCGGCAAGCTGCCTCGCTACCGGCAGCAGATACCGTCCCCCCACGCCCGCCTCCAGGGCACAGCTCAGCCACCAGGCGAGCTCGCCGGCGTCCATCTGGCGCCCCGACAGGCTTTCATGGGCTGCAGCCACCTCAGGCAACCCAAGCTTGTAGAACACCGCCGCTGCCAGGGCAAGGGTCAACATGTACTGACCCCCGGCGCCGTCCTCCAGCTCCTTGCGCAGCCAGGCTGCCCCCCGGGCCACCGGGTCCATGTGGTCGGGCTCCATGGTCAGCAGCGTGTAGGCAGCGTTGGCCGTCAGGTACGCGGTGGACGCGGGGTCCCCCGCCGCCCAGCGGGGCGCCCGCTCCTTCACTGCCGCCGACTCCTCCCAGTGCCCGGCTGGGTTCTGGCTCCGACGCAGGAAGGCCAGCGCCCGCGAGGCCATGGGCGACCCGGCCAGGGGCGGCAGATCCTTCAGTTGCGCCAGGATGTAGCAGGTCGTATCCACGCCGCTCGGCGCCCCGGGCTCCTGCCGGAGCGGGAAGCCGCCGTCGGGGTTCTGGAGCGACTCCAGCGCCTTCACTACGTCCCGGTCGGGGCGGGGCGCCCCGAAAATACCGTCCAGCCGGGCCTGATCCCTGGAACCGCCATGGGCCAGGACATAGGCCCTGGCCCGGTCAACATCGACTCTCAGGTCCAACGAAGATTACTCCTCTGTCTCGATCTCCATGCGCAGGAGGGCTGCCGCGAAGGTTTTCCCCAGGTTGTCGCTCCGCAGGGAGCGGGGCGCCCCGCCGCCCAACGCGCCGTGTACCAAGAATTTCAACGCCTGGACGTTGGGAACCTCCCACATCTCCACCGGCCCGTGGGCAACAGGGCGGAAGTACTCCGCCACCCGCTCCCGCGTCACGTACCGCCGGATTAGCGCCCAGGCTGCGTCGTCATTGGCAAAGAGCGAGATGTCCGAGGAGTCGCCCTTGTCGCCTGAGCGAGCGTGGCAGATTTCGATCAGTCTCATCTTACGGGCCACCGCTTACACCTCCTGTACCTCTACTCTGACGCCAGGCTCCACCAGCTCCCGGGGGATCAGCGTGGACCAGAGGCCCATCAGCTCCCGGGGCGCCGGCGTGCCCGCCACGGCCGAGGCGGTAGGCGGACCGGAGAGCAAGAGCGGCGGGAACTCCCGCGCCAGCACCTCGCAATCCTTCTTATTATTGGTCCGGATGGCGATCCGCAAGCGCACCTCGTTAATCAGATCCTCATCGAGCGGCTCGGGAGCCAGGGCGCCCCAGAGCGAATTGATGCCGATGTACTCGATCAGCGTCTCCTGCGGCTTGACGCCTTGCATCTGGAGGCGCTTCTCGACGATCTCGGCCGCCCGCTTCGCCTTGGCGTAAGCCTTCGGCCAGCTGAACGAGATGTAGCCCTCGCCCATCCAGCCGTCGGCGTAGCCGAGCAGCGCCTTCAGGGTCGGCGGGGCCGGGCGCCCCACCGTGCCGCTGACACGGACCTGGTTCTCCCCCACCTGTTCGATCCGGGTGGTGGTCAGATCGCAGATCACGTCCGGGGTGATATAGCTGGTCGGGTCGTGGATCTCGTAGAGGAACTGCTCCTTCACGGTCCTCACGCTCACCAGGCCGCCGGTCCCCTCCGGCTTGCTCAGCACGAAGGTGCCGTCCTCGCTCACCTCAGCGACTGGGTAACCGATCCGCTCGAGGCTGGGCACATCCTCCCAGCCGACCTGGAAGTTGCCGCCCGCTACCTGGCCCGAGCACTCCATCAAGTGGCCCAGGATGATCCCCTGCGCCAGCTTGTTCCACTCCTCGCGGCCCCAGCCGAACTCGTAGATCAGCGGGCCGAGGAACTGGGCGGTGTCGGTGGTCCGCCCGGTGATCACCACGTCGGCACCCTGCCGGAGCGCTTCGGCGATCACGTCGGCGCCCAGGTAGACCGAGGCGAAGAGCACGCGCTCCCGCACGTCCCCCAGCTCCTGGCCGCTCTCCTTGTCCTTGAAGGTAACGCCCTGCGCCGCCAGCTCATCGAGCCGGTCGTAGATGTCATCCCCGGTCACGCAGGCGATCTTCAGGTTAAGCCCCAGCTCCCTGGCCACCTGGGCCACGGCTTTGGCGGCGCCCTGCGGATTGATGCCGCCGGCGTTGGTGATCAGCTTGATCCCCTTTTCCCGGCAGATCGGCAGCAGGTTGCGCATCATGGGCACGACGTCCTTGGTATAGCCCTGCGTGGGGTCCTTCTTACGGCCCTTCTCCAAAATGGCCAGCGTCAGCTCGGCCAGCGTATCAAAGGAGATGTACTTGACGTTCCCGTAGCGGGCGACGTCCAGGACCGGCAGCAGCGAGTCCCCGTAGAACCCCTGCCCCGCCCCAATTCGTACCGTACGCACTATGTAGCCTCCTTGTCGTCAGGCGCCCTCGGCGACGCCTGCCGCGACTCCCTCAGCAGATCCTCAATCCGTTCCAGGGTGCTGGCGATGTGCCACAGCGTGCCCAATAGCAAGCCAGCCCCCACTACCAGACCCCACGGGAAGAAGAACATCCCGACCAGCGAAGCCAAAAGACCCAAAACGATCCAACCGGCAGCCATTTACTCGAACTCCACGACGACGTCACCGTCGTTGACGAAGTCCGCCTCCTTCACCTTGACCGCCTTCACGGTGCCCCCCGACTCGGCGGAGATCGGAATCTCCATCTTCATCGACTCGAGGATCAGCACGTCCTGGCCAGCCTCAACCTTGTCGCCGGGCTTCACAAGGATCTTCCACACCGTACCCGCCATGTTCGACTTCACCATGACCCATCGCTCCTCCGTTGGCGCTCGGCTGCTGCTTAGCAGCCGAGCTGTTTTGCAATGACGATTCGCTGAATTTCGCTGGTTCCCTCGCCGATCTCAGTTAACTTGGCATCCCGCCAGAAGCGTGAGACCGGGAACTCCTCCATATAGCCAGAGCCGCCGTGGATCTGGATCGCCTGGTTCGCCGCCCGGGTCGCCACCTCGGAGGCAAAGAGCTTCGCCATGGCGCCCTCCTTGGTGAAAGGCCGCCCCTGATCCTTCAGCCAGGCCGCCTTGAGCACCATGGTCCGGGCCAGCTCCACCTCCATGGCCATGTCGGCGAGCTTAAACTGGATCGCCTGGAACTTGGAGATGGACTGGCCGAACTGCACCCGCTCCTTGGCGTACTTGAGCGCCGCATCCAGGGAGGCCTGGGCGATGCCCACCGCCATCGCTCCGATGGAGATGCGGCCGCCGTCCAGCGTCACCATGAACTGCTTGAAGCCCTGGCCCAACTGTTCGCCGCCCAGCAGGGCGTCGGCGGGCAGGCGCACGTTGTCAAAGTAGAGCGGCCGGGTGTCCGAGGAATGCAGACCCATCTTCTCGTAAGCCGGACCAACGCTGAAGCCCTCGGTGGGGTTCGGCAAAATGAAGGCCGAGATACCCTTATGGCCCTTCTCGGGCTCCGTCACCGCGGTGCACACGATATACCCGCAGTACGCGGCGTTGGTGATGAAGCTCTTCGAGCCGTTCATGACCCAGCCGTCGCCGTCGCGCACGGCTGTGGTCTTCGTGCCCGCAGAGTCGGAGCCGGCGCCGGGCTCGGTCAGCCCGAAGGAGGCGAGGAACTCAGCCCGAGCCGCCCCGGGAAGCCACTTGCGCTTCTGCTCTTCAGTGCCGAAGTAGTAAACCGGGCCCATGCCGATCGAGCAGTGCGCCGCCAAGGTGATGCCCAGGCTCGCATCCGCCCGGCTGATCTCCTCGACCGCCAGGGCATAGGAGACCGTGTCTCCGCCCATACCGCCATACTCCTCAGAGAACGGTATGCCGAAGAGCCCCAACTGACCCATTTGCTTGACGAGGTCCAGCGGGAACTTCCCCGTTTTGTCCCGCTCGCCGGCGCCAGGGGCGACCACCTCGTCGGCAAACTCCTGCGCCACCTTCCGGATCATGGCCTGCTCCTGACTCAAATCGAAGTTCAGGCTCATCGCGCTCCCCTTTCTCCCTCTGTCTCCCCTGGACAACCAACCAGTCGTTAGATAAACGAACTGTCGCTGTTGTCGATCTCTATTTACATATGCATGTATTCGTACGACGCCCCCCTGATTCCTTCCAGCGTGTGACACAAAATCGCTATTCCGTGTCCGGATGTGTCATACGGTTCGTAGACAAGTTGCGGGAACCCCGCTCATACATATCGACAAAGGACCGGGGAGGGATGAATTCATGGCGGACGCCAGCGTCAGCCAGATTGCCGCGGTGGTGCTTAGCGAGTCAGGGCCGGAGGCCCCGGCCTTTCGCAACGAGTCGGACCGGCCCCTTGAAGGATATGGCATGGTAAGCGGTCAGGGACCGACCTGCAAGGTCACGCTCTTTCTGAAGAACGCCCGCTCACCCGCAGTCTACCATGGGTGGGCGCTGGGCACCGGTGACCCAACCTACCTGGGTCCCTTCCACATGGGCTCCGGGGGCGAGGGCAGCCTCTCGGTGGAGATGGCGTGTCCGGCGCTGGAATCCACCTCGGCATTCCTGGTCTCGGTCGGAGGGGTGGTGCTGTCCGGGCCACTCGTCTGGCTTGTTCGGGGCGCCGCCCAAAGCGGGTCGGAATCGGAGTCTGAGCCTGCGTCCCAGTCCGAGCCCGAGCCCGAGCTGGAACCCAGCACAGAATCTGGCTCCGAAACGGAGCCCGAGTTTGAGCCGGAGTCTGGGGAATCCGGGACCGAAAGCGAACCCGAACCCGAGCCCGAAAACGAACCCGAGCCTGACGCGGAAACCGACTACGAGGCCGAAGCTGAGGCGCCATCGGAGCCCGAGCCAGAGCCCGAGCCAGAGCCCGAGGCAGGGCCTCCCACACAGGCGCCTGCGGTCACGGGGTTCAAGCTGCGCCACGACCCGGTCAGCCCAGCTCTGGCCAAGGTCCCCCTGGCCTCCGCCCATCCACAGGCGACCCGCGGCGGGGGCATCGCCGTAGTCGACAGCTCCCGCGGCGCCCTCACCCTGTCGCTGCGGGGCCTCCCCAGCCCCTCCCGTTTGGGCGCCGACCCCTCCACCGGGCGCGCCTTTAATGCCTACCGAGCCTGGCTGCAGAACCGGCACACCCGCAACCGCCACCCGGTAGGGCTTTGCCAGCGCACCTGGGGCGACAACTTCAGCCTCCAGGTCGAAAGCGGACTGCCACTGGGCGACTTCGATCTGATCATCATCACCGCCGACGACCGCTCAGCGGCGGCCCCAAACCCGCAGTCCCCGGCTGTCCTCACGGGCCACCTCCAATAAAACAAGGCTGCCGGACGACCCGGCAGCCTTGTTCATCTACTCATCCTCTTCCTCTTCGGTGGCAGCCGCTTCGGTGTCCCCGAAGAGCTCATGCCACTGCGGGAGCGAAAGCAGTACATCCCGAGGCTTGGAGCCCTGGTGAGGCCCGATAAAGCCGCGCTCCTCCATCATGTCGATCAGCCGGGCCGCCTTGTTGTAGTTGCAGCGCAGCCGCCGCTGGAGAATCGAAACCGATGCCTGGCCGTGCTCAATTACCACACGCACGGCCTGCGGGAAGATCGCATCGGCGGCCGAGGAGGGTCCCTCCTCGGGGGCACCGGCCGCAGCGCCGCCCTGGGCGCCCTTCTTGCCGCCCAGCTCGACGGCCACCTCTTCGGCCGTATAGACCGGCTTACCCTGGGCCTTGACGAACTTCAGCAGCTCCTCGATCTCCCGGTCGTGGATCCAGGCGCCCTGCGCCCGCATCGCCTTGGAAAGACCGGAAGCATGGTAGAGCATATCGCCACGACCCAGGAGCCGCTCGGCGCCCGCGTAGTCCATGATGACCCGGGAGTCGATCTGCGACGAGACGGCAAAGGCAATCCGGGACGGGATGTTGGCCTTAATCAGGCCCGTGATCACGTCGACCCGGGGCGACTGGGTCGCGATCACCAGGTGCATGCCGCAGGCTCGCGCCATCTGGGCCAGCCGGCAGATCGAGTCCTCCACGTCGGCGGGGGCGACCATCATCAGGTCGGCCAGCTCGTCCACGAAGATGACGATGTAAGGCAGCGGCTTGCGGGGATGCTCGGGGTCGGGACCGGGGTCATCGACGCACATCTGATTGTACTGGGTGATGTTACGGGCGCCCGCCGCAGCGAAGAGCTCGTAGCGGTTCTCCATCTCCTTGACGGCGCCCTTCAGGTAGCCCGCCGCCTTCTTCACATCGGTGATGACCGGCGCCATCAGGTGCGGAATCCCGTTGTAGGTAGAGAGCTCGACCATCTTGGGGTCGATCATCAGCATCTTCACCTCATCCGGGCGGGCCTTGAAGAGCACCGAGCAGATGATGGTGTTCATACAGACCGACTTACCGGAGCCCGTGGAGCCTGCGATCAGCAGGTGGGGCATCTTGGCGAGGTCGCCCACCACCGGGTTGCCGGCGTTGTCCTTGCCGAACGCAACGGTCAGCTTCGACGGGTTGTTGAGGAAGGCCGGGGTCTCCATGACCTCCCGAATCAGCACGGAGTCACGCACCTTGTTTGGCACCTCAATGCCCACCGCCGCCTTGCCGGGGATCGGCGCCTCAATGCGGATATCCTCGGCTGCCAGCGCCAGCGCCAGATCGTTGGCCAGGCTGCTGAACTTGGCCACCCGGACGCCCTCGCCGGGCTGCAGTTCGTAGCGGGTTACGGCCGGGCCGGGACTGATCTCGATCACCCGGGCCTCGACGCCAAAGGACTTGAGCGTCCGCTCCAACAGGTCGGCGCGCTCCAGGTGATCCTCCTTGCTGCTCCCCAACTTCGCCTGGGGCTTGCTGAGGATGCTCAGCCCCGGAAGCTGATAGCTTCCGCCCATCTTCTCCGGGTCCATCTCCAGCTGGCCCTTGGCGTTGGCCACCAGCTTGGCGGCGGGGATCTCCTCCGCCTTCTTGGCCCGGTCGGCCGCGGCCTGCACCGATTTGGATGCCTTCTCGCCCAGGTCCTGGGCCGTGGGCGCCGGATCCGGCCGGCGGATCACCGGCTCCACCCTGGGAACCGCCGGCTCGACCACGGGCGCAGCCACGGGCACAGCCGGGGGCTCAGGGTCGGGATCCTTCGTCGTCAGCACCGGCTGAGCCGGCTTCTTGAGCTGGCCGATGGTGTTAAGCTCCTCCGATGCAGCCGACTTTCGCCGCCGCACCGGCTCCTCTGGCACCTCGTCATCATCGTCGTCAAGCTCGTCCCGCTTGGGCTTGGTCCTCACCAGCTTGACAAAATCCCCCGCGGCGCCCCGGGCGTTTCGGGCGCCGTCGTCCAGCCTGTCCTTGCCCCAGGAGACCAGCCCGCCCAGGGTGATGTCGGTGCCCAGCACCAACCCTACCAGCAAGCCGGCCACCAGAACCACCCAGCGCCCGGCTGTACCGAAGGCCCGCGTGAGCGGGTAGGCCATGCCGAAGCCGATCAGGCCGCCGCCCAGCCCCTGCCGGGCGTTGTCGATGTGCCCGCCGTCCGGCAGATGCCCTTCGGACCAGAGCTGGACCACCAGCTCGAAGGCCAGCAGCACCAGCAGCAGCCCCCAGGCACGGTGCCCCCACTGAAAGGCCCGCTTATGGTGCCGAAGATATACCAGGTAGAGCCCAAACCAGACACAGAGCCCGGCCGCCACCCAGGCGCCGGCCCCACCGGCCAGGGTCCGCAGCCCCTGGCCCAAAAACTCGCCGACAATGCCGCCGCCCCGCCCTGCCAGGCTCAGGAAGAACCAGATGCCTGCAGCAGCGAGGAGCAGCCCCGTAATCTCCTGGCGCACGTCGGCGCCCTTTGACGGCGCCCCACCGCCTGAAGACGGTTTGGGCTGCCGGGATCGAACCCGCCGTTCCTCCAACGAACGCGACCTCCCGCGGGTATATTTGCCTACCCAAGAGTATACCACACAACCTTCGCACCAGAGGAGAATTTCGGGGCCACACCCATTGGTTGGGGGTGGGCGGGCGGGGTACTTCGCCGAAGTGGAGCGCGAAAAACGGCCAGGCGCCCCGTGGTGGGGAACCTGGCCGTGCCGGTTATTGCGCTTTGGATTGGCAGGTGGCGCAGAGGCCGTAGAACTTAGCGACGTGGTCCCGGATTTTGAATCCGGTTTTGCGCTCGATGGCAGCCTCCAGGCTGTCGAGGAGGTCATCCTCAAACTCGATGATGCTGCCGCAGCACGTGCAGACCAGGTGATGGTGATGGTGCGAATCCTCATCCCTGAGCTCGAACCGGGCCCGACCGTCGCCGAACTCCAGCCGCTTGAGCACGTCGATCTGTTCGAGGAGCTCCAACGTCCGGTAGACCGTAGCGATGCCGTTGTTCGGGTACGTCTCCTTCAATGCGGCATAAACATCGTCCGCCGACAGATGCCTGCCCTTGTTCATCAGGAAGATCGAGATGATCGCCCACCGTTGCGGCGTCATCTTGTGCCCGCCTTCAAGCAGGCGTGAATAAATGTCCTTCAGCAGCAGGGCCACGGCATCCACCCTCTCCACAGTCCATCACCTACAGTGATTCGGGCGATGCTCAGTGTATTCCTGCTTTGGGGTCAGCTTTGACCGCCTCAGGACATGGGGACCCGGGCGCCCGGCTGGAACCGGGGGTCCAGATAGTCAGCGGGTTCCAGCGAAATCAACCGCTGGACCGTCCCGGTGCCGTCGTTCCCGGGGATCACCTGGATGCGACGGCCGTCCACCTCAATCTCAACACATGCCTGCGCCTCGGGCATCAGCCCGTCGGTCACCAGCTCGACGGGAATGGCCGTCCAGAGGAGTCCGAAGGCCTCGTTCACTGGACCACCCCCGGATCCGTAGCCCGGCGCTCATCGATCAGGCTCTTCAGCTTGGCCACCGCCTGGGAGAGGCCGCCCACCTCATCGATCAGCCCGTACTTCACGGCGTCCTTGCCCACCACCACGGTGCCAATATCCCGTGCCAGCTCACCGGTGCGGAACATCAGGTCTCGGAAGATTTTCTCGCTGATCTTCGAGTTCTCCACCACGAAGCGGATCACCCGGTCCTGCATCTTGTCGAGGTACTCGTAGGTCTGCGGAACACCGATCACCAGGCCGGTCAGGCGAATGGGATGGACCGTCATCGTCGCCGTGCTGGCGATGAACGAATAGGTGGTGGACACAGCGATGGGCACGCCAATCGAGTGACCGCCGCCCAGCACAAGGCCAACCGAAGGCTTCGATAGGCTTGCGAGCATCTCCGAGATCGCCAGGCCCGCCTCCACGTCGCCGCCGACGGTATTGAGCACCACCAGAAGCCCCTCGATCTCCGGGTTCTGCTCCACAGCAACCAGCTGCGGGATGATGTGCTCATACTTGGTCGTCTTGTTCTGCGGCGGCAGCGTCAGATGGCCCTCAATCTGGCCGACGATCGTCAGGCAGTGGATGTTCTGCGGCACAGTCGGAACACGGGTGGTCCCCAACGCTTCGATGTTCTCAAGCGCGGCGTTCTTCTTGCCCCGAGCCTTGGGCGCCTTCGACGGCGGCGCCTCTTGCTCAGTGTCAGGGGGATTGAACGGGGCCGGATCATAATGCCCGGGATCGGTGTCTGGCCCGCCGAACGCCCGGAACAGGAAATCGTCATCGATGTAGCGCATGTGTCACGCTCCTGATCTGGAGTTGAGCTTAGCCGTAGTATTTCCCTTCGATGACGGGCTAACCTCAATTACGCAGAGTCGCCCGTAAATCCGCACCCACCGAGAAAAGAAAAACCCCGGGAGCGTGCGCCCCCAGGGATTCCTAATTACAAGACTACACTTCCATGATGATCGGCAGGATCATCGGACGACGCCGGGTCTTCTCGTAGAGGTACTTGGAGAGCACATCGCGGACGCCCGTCTTCAGGACCGCCCATTCCGTGACGTTCTTCTCCAGGGTGTCGTACAGGGCGTTCTTCACCCGCTCCTTCGCTTCTTCCAAGAGCCCTTCAGACTCACGGACGTAGACAAAGCCGCGGCTGACGATATCCGGACCGCCCATGATCACGCCGGTCTCCTTCTCCATGGCGACCACAACGATCAGGATGCCGTCCTGGGAGAGCTGCTTGCGGTCGCGCAGGACGATGTTGCCCACGTCGCCAACGCCCAGCCCGTCGACCAGCACCTGGCCGGAGGTCACCTTCCCGGTGATGGTGGCGGAGTCCGAGGTGAACTCGAAGACCGAGCCGTTCTCACCCACCAGGATGTTCTCGGCGGCAATGCCGCACTGCTCGGCGAGGCGCTTGTGGTGCAGCAGCATGCGGTACTCACCGTGGACCGGCACGAAGAACTTCGGCCGGGTCAGGTTGAGCATCAGCTTCTGCTCCTCCTGGCTGCCGTGGCCCGACACATGGACGCCGGCGGCCGGGCCGTAAATCACCTCGGCGCCGCGCCGGTATAGGTTGTTGATGGTGCGGCCCACGCTCTTCTCGTTGCCAGGGATCGGCGTGGCAGCGAGCAGGACCGTGTCGCCGGGGATGATCTCGATCGCCTTGTGGTCGTTGACCGACATGCGGGTCAGTGCGCTCATCGGCTCGCCCTGCGAGCCGGTGCTCAGGATTACCTGATTCTGAAGCGGAAGGCGCTTCAGTTCGTCCAGGGCGACGATGGTCCCCTCAGGGGCCTGCAGGTATCCCAGCTTGAGCGCTACATTGACCGTGTTCTCCATGGACCGCCCAATGACGCCCACCTTTTTGCCGTGGCGGACGGCACTGGTGATGGCCTGCTGCAGGCGGTGCACGTTGGAGGCGAAGGTGGCCATGATGACACGGCCCTTGGCCTCACGGAGGATGCGGTCGATGCTGCCGCCGACGACCCGCTCGGACGGGGTGTACCCGGGGCGCTCGGCGTTGGTGCTGTCGGACAACAGCGCCAGAATTCCCTTCTCGCCCAGGTCCGTCAGCCGCCGGTAATCGGTGAACTCGCCGTCCACCGGGGTCTGGTCAAACTTGAAGTCGCCTGTATGTACCAGGGTACCGACCGGAGTGGTCAGAGCGATGGCACAGGAGTCGGGAATCGAGTGGTTCACCCGGATGAACTCCACATGGAAGCTGCCGATCTTAAACTGCTCGCCGGCCCGCACAGCGCGGGAGTCGGGATGCAGGGTGAGGCCGGCCTCCTCCAGCTTGCCCTCGACCATGCCAAGGGTGAGCCGGGTCGCGTAGACAGGGATATCGAGGTTGCGAAGCAGGTAGGAAACCCCGCCGATGTGGTCCTCATGACCGTGGGTGAGCAGCAGGGCCTTTACCTTATCGCGGTTTTCAATGAGGAAGGTGAAATCGGGAATGACGATGTCGATGCCCAGCATTTCCTCATCCGGGAAGGCGAGGCCGGCGTCAATGACGACGATTTCATCGCCATACTGGATTGCCATGCTGTTCTTGCCGATCTCCCCGAGTCCTCCCAATGGGATTACATGAATCTTGCCTGATTTTTCGCGGTGACGCGCCAAATGAAATGAATCCTCCTTTTGTGTTGGCACAACAAAGACACACCCAGGTGCTCCCGAGTTCCCTTGCTCGGAAAGAACGTGGGTGGCCCTGACGGGACCGCCTCAGCCTTGTCAGCCTCAGCCAGGAGCGAAGACCGCCGCCCCATGCGCACCACCGCCGATCCGGTGCGAATGGTTCCGTGCAGCAGGTCTGCTTGCTCCCTCCCTGGTTCGCCGTTCTAGTGACCGTCCTTACGATTATACCCAAAGTGGGAGTTCCATACAAGCGACCCATCAAAACTGTCTTTCAATGTAGTCGGGGGGAGGATGTGCGCATCCTCCCCCCCGACACCCCCCCACGCGTCAGGAATGACCCGACCGCCGATCGTGGCGCCATGTCGCCACGACCGGCTCTGCTTCCGGACAGCACAAGAGCCACCGCGCGGGTGGCTCTTGTGCCAGTTTGTACAACAGGTTTACCCGTCTAGGCCTACTTCAACACCCCGATGGACCGGCCGGGGCCATCTTCGACTCCGAAGACCATGCCGTAGCCCCGGGCCCGCGCAGAGGCGGTGCCGGCCAGAGCCGCCAGGACCAGGAGAACCGTCAGGACCATCATCCCATACCGCTTCATTCATACATCCTCCCTTTTATCTCTAGCCCTTATGCAGGGTCAGGAACCGCATCACCAGATCAGGATCCAGCTCACGCCCGGACATCCGTTCCAGCTCTGTGGTCGCCGCTGCGTGTGACATCGCCCTGCGGTAGACCCGGTCCGAGGTGAGTGCGTCATAGACATCGGCCACGGCGATGATTCGGGCCAGGAGGGGAATCTCCTCGCCCCGCAGCCCGTCAGGCGTCCCGGTGCCGTCCCAGTGCTCGTGGTGGTGCCGGACCGCCCGGAGCCCATCCGGCGAGAGTCCATACGGCCTGAGCATCTCCTCGCCGATGCTGCTGTGCAGCGCCACCCGCCTGGCCTCGGACTCGGTGAGCGGGCCCTCCTTGTCGATCAGTTCCACATCCACCGCGATCATACCGACGTCGTGAAGGCGGGCGGCGTAATGCAGGGTGGAGATCTGCTCCCCGTCGAGCCCGATCTCCTCGCCGAGGAGGGCTGCCAGGCCGGCCACCCGCTCCGAATGGCCCCGCAGGTAGGGATCCACGCTCTCCAGATCGTCGGTCAGGTCCAGGACCGTGGTGAGGAAGTCCAGCCGCTGGACCTCCTCGTGCAGTGGGCTGCGGCCTGGTCGAGGCGCCACCGATAGCACCTGGCCGATCAGCTCGGTACAGCGCTGCCACTCTGAGCGCAGGCCCAGCTGGCTGAAGTAGGCGGCAGCCCGGTTCAGGTACTTCAGGGTCAGGTTGCGCTGCCCGGTGGTGGAGAAGATCACGGCAAAGAGCCGGCTGACCCGTGCCACCTCCTCCTTGTCCAGGCCCGCCACGTCCAGCAGCAAGCTGCCCAGCGCCTGCCTGCCCGCCGCCAGCGCCGCCTGATAATCGCCCCGCTGGTAATACAGCCGGCCCAGTTCGGCCTGCGTATAGGCCACCTCCGAGGGGGCCAGGTCCTCGCACAACTTCAGCGCCCGGGTCAGGTCGCGCTCGGAGAGCTTGTAAGCCCCGAGTTCCAGGTGTGCGATGCCCAGGTTGGTCATCGCTCTGGCAGCCGCCCCCGTGTCACCGGCGCTCTGGCTGAGGCTATATGCCTTGCGCGACGCGTGCCGCATCGGCACCCACTCCTGACGGCGCCAGTAGAGCATGCTCTGGTTGAGCCAGTACACCCGGGCAAGGGCCTCACCCTCCCCAGTCAAGTACCCCTCAAGCCCAGCCGCCACCTTGAGCGCCTCGTCAAGTTGCCCCAGGTCGGTACAAACGGTCATCAGGTTGAGCCCGACCTTCAGGCGGCTGACCACCGGGACCGACGGGTGGTCCACCAGTGGCAGCGCACGGTGCAGATAAGCGAGCGCTGTCTCCATCTCCCTGCGGCTGTGCGCTACCAGGGCCAGGGCGTTCAGGGCGGGAATGATCCGGGCAGCATCGCAGGTCCCCTCTACCGCCTCCAGCCACGCCAAGAACTCGTCCCGTGCTGCCACCAGAAGCCCCCGCGCCAGCAGCGACCTGCCCGATCGTTCAGCCGCCTCGGCCTTCACCCCCAAAGTCCCCACCCCCTGTTTCAGCGCACGAAAAGGGCCTGTTGCCCGGGCATTGCCAAGGCAACAGGCCCTCCATTCCGCTGGCCTGTCCATCCCGGCAACCGGCTGTCATCGCGCCCCATTTCCATCATGGAAAGGATTCGCATTAGACCCTTGGCTTTGCGTCCCCGATTTTCATCGAGTTTGCCCTTTTCGGTGGTTTTGTCGATTAATCTTTATCACCTCAAATTATCGCACAATAGAGCACCTCTATTAAAACGTCAATTTTAACGAAAAAGCCGCCCTGCGTGAGGTTGGCTCACGCGGACGGCGATTTTCTCGTGCGGACAATTGTTTCCTATATTTCCCTGAACTAGAGCAGATCGGCTGCCGCCAGGACCTCCCGGAGCGCCTCGCGCTCGCGTTCTGTCGCATCCACCAGGGGCGGGCGGACCGGACCCACGGGGAAGCCGGTCATCTCCAGGGCCGCCTTGACCAGGATCGGATTGGTCACGGCGAAAAGCCCCTTGAAGACCGGGGTGAGCCGGCGGTGCCAGCTGGCTGCCTGGGCGTTCTGGCCTTGGAGGTAAGCCTGGATCATCTCCTGCATCTGCGGACCCACCACATGGGACGCCACGCTGATGATGCCGTAGGCGCCGAGCGCGAGATAGGGCAGGGCGGCAGCATCGTCGCCGGACCAGACCTTGAAGCCCTCCGGGGCGCCGCTCAGAATCTCGGTAAGCTGGCCGAGGTCGCCGCACTCCTTGATGCCCACCACGTTAGGCAGTTCGGCAAGGCGCAGGGTGGTCTGCGGGGCCATGTTGACCGAGGTGCGAGAGGGCACGTTGTAGAGGACGCACGGCAGGTCGGTGGACTCGGCCACCGCCTTGAAGTGGCGGTACAGCCCCTCCTGCGGCGGCTTGTTGTAGTATGGCGTGACCAGCAGGAGGCCATGGACGCCCGTTGCCCCGGCCCGGTGTGAGAGCTCAATGGTCTCTGCCGTGTTGTAGGAACCGGTGCCACCAATGACCGCCGCTTTCTCCCCCACGGCTTTGGCTACGACCTCGAACAGCTTCAGTTTCTCGGCGACCGTAAGGGTGGGCGATTCGCCCGTGGTGCCGGAGACAACGATGCCGTCGGAGCCGGACGCCACGAGGCGTCGGGCCAGTTGAGCCGCCTGCTCGTAATCGACCGAGAGGTCGGCCTTCATGGGGGTGACCATGGCGGTCAGGAGCCTTCCGAAGGTAGACACGCGGTTCCCTCCTATAATCGTCGGAGTTAAGTTGAAAAGCGGAGCGTCAGGCGCCCAGGTCGAAGGCGCTGTGCAGCGCCTGGACGGCCGTGCGGAGCGCACTTTCCTCCACCAGGCAGGAAATGGTGACATGGGAGTCGGCGGTCTGCAGGATGTCGACCCCGGCGAGGGCCAGGCCCTCGGCGACGGTGGCCATGACGCCCGGGCGCCCGCGCATGCCCGACCCCACCACGGAGACCTTGGCTACCCCACCCCTGACAACGGGCTCCAGCCCCTGCTCACGCAGTAGTGCCTCCGCCCGATCCGCCTTGCGCTGGTCGATGCAGAAGCGCTTGGTGTCGGGGGTGACGTTGATCAGGTCAACGGAGATGCCCGCAGAGGCCAGGGTCCGGAACAGGGAGACCGAAGCCGGGTGCTCCGGTGGAGTCGGCACAGTGACCTGGGCCAGGCCGGCCACGTGGGTGACGCCGGTCACCGGGTTGTTCTTGTGCAGCTCGCTCCACGAGGTGCCCGCCGCTTCCAGGCTGTACGTAATCAGGGTGCCCGGGCTGTCCTCAAAGGTGGACTTGATCCGCATCGGCACCCGGTGCTGCATGGCGATCTCTACGGCGGCCGGGTGGACCACCTTGGCGCCGTAGTGAGCCATTTGAGCGATCTCGTCGTAAGTAGTGACCGACAGCGTGCGGGCCTCGGGAACTAGCCTGGGGTCCGCTGTCTTAACGCCGTCGACGTCGGTGAAGATCTCCACGACCTCGGCCTTCAGCCAGCCGCCCAGCGCTGCTGCCGATGTGTCCGAGCCGCCGCGGCCCAGGGTGGTCACGTCGCCGTGCTGGGTGCGGCCCTGAAAGCCCGGCACCACCACTACCTGGCCTTCACGCAGGCGCTTTAGGATCGCCTGGGGCTCCACCCGCAGGATCTGGGCGCTGCCGAAGGCATCGTCGGTGAGAATGCCGGCCTGACCGCCTGTCAGCACGGTTGTCGGCAAGCCCCGGGAACGCAGGGTACCAGCCAAGACTACGCTGGATATGATCTCCCCGCAGGAGAGGAGCAAGTCCATCTCGCGGGGCGCCATGTCAGGACAGGCTGCGTTGGCTAGCTGGATCAGCGTGTCAGTGGCGTAGGGCTCGCCCAGGCGTCCCATTGCAGAGACGACCACCACGGTGGCGAAGCCCTCCCGGACCGCGTGCTGCACCCGATCGGCCACATGTTTGCGGCCGTCTGCGGTGGCTACCGAGGTCCCGCCAAACTTCTGAACGATGATCCGCACAGGTTCGCTCCTCTCGGGGGAGGGCGGTTAGACCAGCTTCATCTCCAGCAGCTTCTCCGCGATCTGGATGGCGTTGGTTGCGGCGCCCTTGCGCAGGTTGTCGCTCACCACCCACATCCACAGGCCGTTGGGGTTCGTCAGGTCCTCCCGGATCCGTCCCACCAGGGTATCGTCAGTACCCGCCACATCGATGGCGGTCGGGAAGCCAAACTTCTTGGGATCGTCGACCACGCGCACGCCGGGGAACCGGGAGAGCGCCTCCCGGGCCTCAGCGGGCGAAATCTTACGCTCGGTTTCGATCAGAACCGACTCTGAGTGCCCCACAAAGACCGGCACGCGGGTGCAGGTCATGGTGACCGGCAGGCCCTCGAGCCCCATGATCTTGCGGGTCTCGGCGGAGAGCTTGATCTCCTCGGTGCTATAGCCGTTATCGGTGAAGGTTTCGGCGTAGGGCAGCACGTTGAAGGCGATCTGCCGCTTGTAGATCTCGTGCTTCAGTTCGCCCTTCTCGCCGGCCTTCCAGGCCTGAATCTGGGCCTCCAGCTCCTCAATGGCCTCCTTGCCGGTGCCCGAGACCGCCTGCATGGTGGTCACGATCACCTTGGTGAGCGGGGAGACCTCATGCAGGGGCTTGAGCGCCATGACCAGGCCGATGGTGGTGCAGTTCGGGCTGGCGATGATGCCCTTGTGCCACTTCAGATCCTCCGGGTTGATCTCGGGGACCACCAGGGGCACGTTCGGGTCCATGCGCCAGGTGCTGGACTTGTCAATGACGACGGCGCCAGCCTTGGCTGCGGCGGGGGCCAGCTCCTTGGAGAGCGTGCCCGTCGCCGCGAAGAAGACGATATCCATGCCTTCAAAGGCGGCGGGAGTCGCCTCCTCCACCCGGACCGGCTCACCGCGGAAGGTAATCGTGGTGCCGGCGCTGCGGGCGCTGGCGAGCGGGAGCAGCTTAGCGATAGGGAAGTTCCGGGACTCAAGCAGGGAGAGCAGTTCCTGGCCCACGGCGCCGGTGGCGCCGACGATAGCGACGTTCTTCATGGCGGTCACAGCATCCTTTCCGCGATCATTTCATGTTCTGCTGCCCGGGACAGGCGGGGAGCCGGTTCTTACGCCTGGGGCGGACCGAGCAGCAAGGGCTGCAGCTGGGCGCCGTCCATGGCGGCCAAAATCGTGGGAACAAGGTAGCGCTCAATGTCAGCATCGAGCGATGTCGGTTTGCCGGTAGGATTATCCTGACCAAAGGGAACGAAGTAAATGTTCCGGGTGCACAGCAGCGCCCCGAGGTTGCGGGCGTTCATGCCCAACCCGTCGTTGGTGGTGATCGCCAGCACGACGGGCCGGTGATTGCGCATCTGGGCTTTTGCGGCCATGGTCACGGGCGAATCGTTGATCGCCAGGGCCAGTTTGGCCATGGTGTTGCCGGTGCAGGGCACGATCACCAGGCAGTCCAGGATGATCTTGGGCCCGAAGGGCTCCACCTCGGGAATCGACGTCAGGGGATGCCTCCCCGTAATGCGTTCGATCTCGGTGATCCAGTCATCGGGGGTGCCAAAGCGGGTCTCCGTGGTCCGAACGTTGTTAGAAATCACCGGGACCACTTCGGCGCCTTCGCCAACCAGGACCTCAAGCTGCTTCATCGCCCTTGCCAGGTTGCAGTGGGAGGCGGCCATGGCTACCCCGATGCGCTTGCCTGCAAGCGCTCCTCCACTCATCAATCCCCCTCCTCCCGCTTCTGACGTGCGAGGTGGCGAAGGATCAGGTCGGCGATGATGCGGCCGGCGGTGACCGGTGCGACGATCCCGGGGAGCCCCGGCGCCAGTTTGGCGGTCAGGCCCATCTCCTCGGCGGCCTCGAAGTCGGTGCCGCCGGGGGCGGAGGCCACATCGATGATCACCGCATGCCCGGGGGCACCGCTGAGGATTTCCCGGGAGAGAACCAGTGCGGGTGCGGTGTTGAAGATGATGTCAGCGTCGGTCACGGAGTCCTGGAGGCGTTCCCAGTTCATGTACTTGTAACCGGCCGCCCAGACCCGTGCGTAGTCATTCTCCTTGCGCACCACGACGGTGACGTCGCTGAAGAGCCCGCGGAGCAGGAGCGCCAGAGACTTCCCCGTCCGCCCGAACCCGATTACCACCGAGCGACTGCCGAAAATGGTGAAGGGTGTCGCCTCCATGGCCATCTGTATGGCCCCTTCGGCGGAGGGTATGGAGTTCCAGATCGCGAATTCGTCGGCCTCCCGGTATTCCTCAAGGGGGAGGCCGGCTGACTTACAGCTCTCACGCAGCCATGGATTGCCGATGCCGGCAAACACGGTACTACCTGGGCGGAGCTTGCGCAGACTGTCCTGATCGATTCGGCACTCCGGGGCGCCCGGTTGGGTGAAGACCTTGCCGTCGGAACCAACACCCTGAACCGGCAGTAGGAGCACGTTCGCCCCAATCAACGCCTCGGATGGACTGCCGCAAATTCGCACGTTCGGAGACTGCTCGCTGCAGGGCAGCGAGCACACCCGGACCTCGCACCCCGCCTGCAGGAAGCACCGCACCGCCTCGGTCATGCGTCTGTCACCGCCGAGAACGGCGATGCTGACCCCGCCCACATTCATCGCCAGATCCCCCAATCCTCTCTACCTGACCTCACCCCATCATATGGAGGGGCGGGCTTCAGGGTGATGGTGGGGACGGCGAGTCCTACGGGCTAGCCGGGGAAGGCCACCTCTTCGAGGTCAAAGGCGACACGTTTCTCCTTCAGGACCCATTTGCAGGTCATCAGCACACCCGGGATGTACGCCTCCCGGGAGGGGGCGTCGTGGCGGATGGTCAGGGTCTGGCCGGGGCCGCCGAAGATGACCTCCTGGTGCGCAACCATGCCGGGCAGCCGGACTGAATGGACGGCCACCGGCGGCGCCTGCAGGTCGCCCATCGCCTTCTCCAGGCGGGCTTTGGTGCGCAGCGCCGTCCCGGACGGGGCGTCCAGCTTGGTGTGGTGGTGCAGTTCGATGATCTCCACGTGCGGCAAGAAGCGCCGGGCCTCCTCGGCGAAGCGCATCATCAGCATGACGCCCACGGCGTAGTTGGCGATGAAGGCGCCGCCCAGAGGTTTTGCTTTGAGCTGCTCAGCCCAGCCCTGGGTCTCCCCGGGCTCGAAGCCGGTGGTGCCGACCACGGGTGCAATGCCGGCTGCAATGGCAGCCGGGATGGTTTTTCGGGCAGCGGCGGCGACGGAGAAGTCAATTAACACATCGGCCGCCATACCTCGTTTTATGGCATCCTCCAGGCTGCCGGCAATGAGAACCCCCGCCGGACCACCCTCAAGGCCAATGTACTCCCCAATATCCCGACCGACACCCTCGGCGGCCACGGCGCCAGCCAGGGCAAAGCCCTGCTCACGCACCACCGCCCGCACCATCTCCCGGCCCACTTTCCCCGTGGCGCCCGCTACGACTACCCGAATCGGCTGCATCTCTCTTCTTGCCACCTCTGTTTCGTTTCGCTACTGCGATAAAGGGACATTTTTAACGCTGATTACGCAGATTTTATCGATTGCGCAGATTGTGAGGTAAGAAGTCGGGCGGAAGTATGAATCGATATATAATATATAAATTCAGACTCCGGACCCGACCATCTGCGTAATCCCATAAATCTGCGTAATCTGCGTAAAAAAATGCTTCGAAAACAAACAACGACCAGACTGAAGCGCTTGAAACGCTTCGCCGGTCGCTGTTTGGGTGCGACAGCCGGACGGCCTGTCCGGCGAGTTGGTAATACCATACTCTTGGGCCCCTGGGTTTGTCAATAAGTTTCCCGCAGCGCCACGTGGACGGTGATATCCCCGTACTTGGTCTGCAGGGGGATCACCAGCCGCTTGATCGAGAGCGTGGAGATGCTGGTGCCCTTGCCTACCACGACGGAGGGCGGAGCGATCTTGCAGGGGTACCCGGCCCGCTCCAGCTCGCCGCTGGCCAGGCCCGTGATCACGTTGCCCAATTCTGCCACTGCGCTCTCAGCCAGCGCGTCAAACACCGAGATCGTCTCACCGGTCATCGCCGAGACCAAACCCTTGGAGGTCTTCTCGGACATTCCATACAGAACCAGGCCCTGGGCCCGGCCGACCACGCCAATGAGAACGGTGACCTCGTCGGAGACGAGCGGAGAATCCTGAAGGGTGACTGCGCCCTTATGAACCTCTGCCCGCGTCTCGGTTTGCAAAACGCTGAAAGCCGAGGTCACGAAGGGGTTAACAAATTCAGCTTTCACCTACCTACCCATCCCTTCTGATTACAAGGTGGAAGCCACGTCTCAACCATTTTCGTGGAAAACCTATCATTTATAAACCGTTCTACGTATTTCGCCAAAAGCCCTTCCCTTATTTCACAGCACGGTAGAAAAATGGCGAAGCGCTTGCGAATCCGAGCTCCCTGGCCTTCAGCAGGCTCTCGGTTCCCCCCACGAAGAGGATCCCCCCTGGCCGAAGAGCCCTGTGAAACCGCCGGTACAACTCTTCCTTCGCCTCTTCGGTGAAGTAGATGACCACGTTGCGGCACAGGATGAGGTCAACGTCGGTCGGAAACGGGTCCGACAGCAGGTTCTGGCGCTCAAAGCGGATCTTCTCCCGGAGCAGCGGCTTGACCGTGAACTGATCGCCGGACTGGGTGAAGTACTTAGCACGGCGGGCGGGGGTGACGTTCTTGACGTCCTTCTCCCCGTATGTGCCTGCCATGGCCACCTTAAGGATCTCCTCGTCCAGATCGGTCGCCAGGATCTGATGGCGCCCCATGGGGTCCAGCTCGTCGAGCAGGATCGCCACCGAGTAAGGCTCGCTTCCGTTGGAGCAACCTGCGCTCCAGATCTTCAGCGAGCGGTTCTTCGCCAGCAGGTCCGGGAGGATCACCTTCTGCAGTTCCTCAAACTTCTCCGGATTGCGGAGCCACTCGGAGACGTTGATCGTCAGGAAGTCCTTGAACTCCTTGACGCGGGCCGGGGTCGTGGACAGCAGCCTTGCATACGCCGCCAAGTCAGCGACGCCCGCCCGGCGCATAATGGTCTGAAGCCGGCGCTCCATCTGCGTGCCTTTGTAGCAGTCCAGGTCAATGCCGGTGAGGTCAAGTACCGTCTTCTGGAAGGGCAGATACCCTGGCAAATTCATCGAACCGTCCTACCCCTCTCGGATCATCCTGACAATGGCCTCGGAAATCTCCTGAATCGGGAGGACGTGGTCGGCGGCACCTAGTTCAGCCACCACCTTGGGCATGCCATAGACCACGCAGGTGCTTGCATCCTCGGCGATGGTGCGCCCGCCGCTTCGCTTCAGGCTGACCATCCCCTTGGCGCCGTCGTAGCCCATACCGGTCAGAATCACGCCGACTGACCGGCTTCCCCACAGGGGGACCACAGATTCCAGGGTCTTGTCGACCGCCGGCCGGACGCCGTGCATGGGGGGATCCTGGTTCAGGCGGATGCGCCCCTCGGCATCTACCAGCATGTGATAGCCGCCGGGAGCGACCAGCACCTGGCCGTCCACCACCCGGTCGCCCTCCTCTGCCTCCTTGACCCGGATCGCCGAGATCTCATCGAGCCGCTGCGCCAGCGACCGGGTAAAACCTGCCGGCATGTGCTGGACCACCAGCACCCCGGCCCCGAGCTCGGCAGGCAGCCGTGGAATGATCTGATGGAGGGCGCCCGGCCCACCGGTACTGCACCCGATCACCACCAGGCGGCGGGAGGTCACGCCGTGATCTGGCGCTCGCTCCATGGAGGCTGCTGCCACCTGCAGCTTGGCCTCCCTGCGAACGGGCGGCAGTTCAGCCATCACCCGGCGGTACCGCGGGGTGGCGCCTGCAGCACCCTTGACCTTGGCCACCAGCTCGTCGCGGGTGACATGCATGTTCAGAGAGATGGAGCCGGAGGGTTTGGCCACGAAGTCGACCGCACCGAGGGCCAGCGCTCGCACCGTTGCCTCGGCGCCCTCCCGCGTGTGGCTGGAGACCATCACCACGGGCGTGGGCCGCCGGGACATGATCTCGCGCAGGGCGCCGAAACCGTCCAGTTTGGGCATCTCGATATCCATGGTCAGCACATCGGGCTGCAGCGCCAGACATTTCTCCACACCGTCGGAGCCGTCCCGGGCGGTACCAACCACCGTAATCGTCGGGTCAGATTGCAGCAGGTCCGTCAGGATCTTGCGCATGAACGCCGAATCGTCTACTACAAGCACGCGCACGGTACGCGTCATGACCTCACCGACCTGACTTTAGCCGATAAACTTCTTTACGGTCGCCAGGATCTTGTCCGGCTCGAAAGGCTTGACGACGAAATCCTTGGCGCCCGCCTTGATCGCCTCGATGACCATGGTCTGCTGACCGAGCGCCGAGACCATGACGATCTTGGCATTCGGGTCCATCGTCTTGATCTCCCGGGTGGCCGAAATGCCGTCCATGACCGGCATGGTAATATCCATAAGGACCAGATCGGGCTGGTAGGACTGATACTTCGTAACGGCCTCCTGGCCGTTCTCCGCCTCCCCTACCTCATAGCCGTTTTCCAGGAGCAGCTTAGCGCATCGCATGCGCATGAACGCAGCATCGTCGACCAATAGAATCTTCGGCAAAATGGCTCCCTCCCGCAGAATAACCCTAGAGTTCTCGCTCACCGCGCCCGACCGTACTAACCATCAACCTACCGGTTTCAACAAATAGCTGTAGGGTTCGACCGTAGTTTCCCCCTGTATCCTCTGCCGTGAGAGGGATTCCCTCTCGCTTGAGCGCAGCCCGCACCGCCTCGATATTCCGGGCGCCGATGTCCAGCTTGGAACCGGCCCCCGCCACGTTCAGCATGCGAGCCCCGCCGGCGGCCCGGGCCTGGATGCGAGTCGTCACAGCCCCGAGTTTGACCATCTCCTCGATGGCCACCTGCACCGCCGTATCAGCAAATTTGCCGGGCTGCCGGTCGTTGCCGCGGCTGAGGCGGCTATCCGGCAAGACCACGTGCACCATACTGCCCACCCGTGCCACCCGATCAAAGAGGGCCAAACCGATACAGGAACCCAGCCCGTAACAGACCAGGACCTGCCCCTTTCGGTTGCCCACCTTGAGTTCCCCTAAACCCACGGGAATCGTTTCATCATTCATCCAATCGCTTCCAGTGCAGCAACCAGCTTGGCCATGGAGTCCTGATCCGGCATGAGAAGGAAGTGGCCGGGAACGTCCTCGTTGAAGTCGGTCTCCACTATGAGCACCTCGTCCCCATTCAGGTAAAGCTCGGTCACGACAGATTGCAGGATCGCTCCGGCCATGTCGTTGACCACCATCGGGGTGGTGGGAATAATCCGGAGCCCCGTGCGGTCAGAAAGGGCATTCAGGAAGGAGGTGCCACAGACATTGCCGGTTTCCGCTAGCGCAGACAGCGCGATCTCATCGAGCGAATTCGTGGAACCACGAGGCATGTCCAGCAGCATATCAACCACGTTCAGGGCGCTCTCGACGTTGAACAGCAGCATTACGTGCCCATTGAGATCCCCTTCGATCCCCAGGTAAACGGCCACGACCACGTTGGCCGGACCGCCGGCAATCGACGGGACCTGCGTTAGCGGCACAAACTGCAGGTTCGGGTCACGCAGGTGAACCCCGCCCGTTGTCATACGGGACAGTGCCCGGGAACTGTCTGCCAGACCTTGCTGCACAATCGAGTAAAGAATACTATATTCGCTCTCCCGAATGTCCATTCCTGCCTAATCTTACCTCCCTGTCGCTCCCTAGCCGACCACGGCCTCGAAACGGTTGGCCTCCGCCTGGACGGTATTGATCAGGCTGGAGATGTCGAGGATGATCGCCACGTCGCCGTCGCCCATGATGGTGGCGCCGGAGACCCCGGGAATGTCGCCGATGAACTTGCCCAGCGGCTTGATGACAACCTCGCCCTCCCCGATGAGGGAGTCGACGACGATGCCGATCTGCCGGCCCAGGACAGAGACGATCACCACGAACAGCTCCTCGGGCACCTCGCTGTCAGCGGGGCGCTCGAGCTGGAAGGCCTCGGTCAGGCGGACCAGCGGTAGGACATCGCCACGCTTGACGATCACCTCACGCTGCCGCACGGTCTGAATCTCGCTGGCGGGGATCCGGTCGGTTTCGACCACAGAGCCCAGGGGGATGCAGTAGGTCGTGTCGAGCACCTGCACCTGTAGCGACCGGATGATCGCCAGGGTGAGCGGGAGCTTGACCCGGAACTCGGTGCCCTTGCCGATCTGGGACTTGATCTCCACCGAGCCGTTCAGCTTCTCGATGTTCTTGTGGACCACATCGAGGCCGACGCCCCGGCCCGAGATATCGCTCACCTTCTCGGCGGTCGAGAAGCCGGGCGCCCAGATCAGGTTGACCGCCTCCTGATCCGAGAGGCGCCGGGCAGCGTCCTCGGTCAGCAGCCCCTTGCGGACGGCGCTCGCCTTCAGCTTGACCGGATCGAGACCGCGACCGTCGTCGCGGACGGAGATGATGATGTGATTCTCCTCGTGGAACGCCTCCAGCGTAACGGTGCCCTTTGCGGGCTTGCCGGAGCGCAGGCGGTCCATGGGCGGCTCGACGCCGTGGTCCACTGCGTTGCGCAGCAGGTGCATCAGCGGATCGCCGATCTCCTCGATCACGGAGCGGTCCAGTTCGGTCTCCTCACCGAGGACGACGAACTCGACCTCCTTGCCCGCCTTCTGGGCGGTATCGCGCACCATGCGGGGGAACTTCTTGAACAGGTTGTCCACAGGGAGCATGCGGGCCCGCTGGATCTCCTCCTGCAGGTCCGAGGTGATCCGGCCGATGTGGGCCAGCGACTGGGACATGGTCTGGGTCAGCTCGTCGCCATCCCGCTCCATCTCCAGCTGCGCACGGACCTGCTCGAGGCGGGTCCGGTCGATTACGAGCTCGCCCACCAGGCTCATCAGGTTGTCGAGCACCTCGACATCGACGCGGACCGTCCGGGCCGAGCTCTTTGCCGCAGCCTTGGACTGAGCGCCGGCGCCATTGCCAGCCCTGGACTGTGCCGAAGCGTCACCCGCAAGCAGGGCGGGCTCAGCCATGGCCACAGCGGCCGCCACCAGGTCGTGGGGACCATCGCTGGCCGTTGCTGGGGCAGCGACGGCGGCGAAGGGGGTTAGCTCGGCCACCCGGGTGTCGGGGACGGCGCCCAGGGCGGCCTGGATCTTCTCAAGCGGCTGCCCGGAGAGGAAGACCAGCTTCAACTCCTCGCCGACCTTGTCCTCCTCGACCTCTTCCTGGGTGGGCCAGGACCGGACCAGTTCCCCCAGGTCGCCCACGGCGAGCAGGACCTGGAAGGCACGAACGGCCGGCATGGCCGCGTTTTTGTCGATCATGACGAGCGCCCAGTAGGAGGTCAGATTCCGACCGCGCCCGGAGGTCAGCTTGGCCTCTTCGGCTGCGCCGAGGCCGGGCATGCCGGCGGGGGCGCCGGGGGCCTGGTCAGGGGCGGCGGCGCCCTGGGACGGGGCCGCTGCGGGCGCCTGGCTGTCGTCGACGCCAGCCAGGCGGGCCAGGATCGCCCCGGTCGTCACCGAGCTCTCCTCACCGCTGGCGATCTCCTGCTTAAAGGCCTTCAGCACGTCCAAGCAGGCGAAGAGCGTGTCCACCACGGCGCCAGAGACCGCGAGCTTCCCCTTGCGAAGCTTGTCGAGCACATTCTCCATGGAGTGGGTGACCTCGGCCATCTTCTTGTGGCCCAGGGTCGCCGACGAGCCCTTGAGGGTGTGCGCCGCCCGAAAGATCTCCTGGAGGTATTCGGGGTTGTTCGGCTCCTTCTCGAGCTTTAAGATGTCGGTCTCCATGAGTTGGAGCATCTCGTCCGCTTCGTCGAGGAAGACTTTGATATCTTCTGCTGAGGTATCGAAATGAAAGCTCATCCTAGCCACCCCCTCTTATACCACTCGGCGCTCTTCCCGCACCAGCACCCGGGCGAGGTCGAGCAGAATGATCAGCCGCTGATCGACCTTGGCAACGCCCGACACGTAGTCGGCATCCACCTTGGATACCATCAGCGTGGGGGGCTCAATGTTCGCGCTCGGGACCCTGAGCACCTCCTGGACGCTGTCGACGATCATGCCGACCTGGCCGCCGTCCAGTTCGGCCACCGCGATCCGGGTCGCCTTGGTGGCGGCGGTGACGGGCAGTCCGAGCCGCTGCCGCAGGTCGACCACGGGGATCACCCGGCCGCGCAGGTTGGTGACCCCGACCACGTATTTCGGCGTACGGGGGACCCGGGTCACCCGCTGCAGAGGCGTTACCTCACGGACTACAGAAATATCGGCGCCGTAGAGCTCTTTTCCGACCTGAAACACCACAATCTGTTTGACTTCCTCGCGGGTGTCCTGTGCGCTCACACTATGCCCTCCAGTTCGCCGAGCCTGGGGCTTACGCCCTACCGCTCAGGATGCGTTCGGCAAGAATATGGCTGGCGTCGACCATTACCACCAGCCGCCCTTCCTGGGCCTTTAAAATCCCGCAGACGATGTCATCCTTGAGGCTGTTCTTCAGCCAAGGGGACGGCGGGGTGACGCTACCCGGCTGCAGCGCATGGACCTCGGTCACCTCGTCGACCACGACGCCGGCCTGACGTCCGTCCACTTCCATGACGATGATCTTGGAATCCTCGGGGGGACGGGAGCGGCTGGTACCGAACCGCTTGCCCAGGTCGATCACCGGGATGATGTCGCCCCGCAGATCAATGACGCCCTCCACGATGGGCGGCGCCTCGGGCACGGGCGTCGGCCTGCTCCAGGGGACGACTTCCTTCACCACGGTGATCGGAACAGCGTACTCCTGGCTGCCCACGGAAAAGATGACGACCTTGTTCTCCTGCGTGCCGACACTCACACCATCGACCTCCGTCAATATGGACAGCTAAAATATGTAAGCATGGTTTCAACAATGCGACGGGAAAATCCTGCCGTACTTTATCCGATTTTTTACAGGTATGTCTATTTAAACTGTAAGTGTCAGGGCAAAATCCCTTTCAACAGGAAAAAGCACCTGGATAGACTTCCAGGTGCTTCGATATTTATCACCGATCTCCTGCCAGGATATTTGTACTTCCGAAACCGCCTGTGCGCTGGCCTTCAGCCCGGTCCTCCTCGGTAGTCAGGAAGGTGGTGAAGATCCCCTGGGCGATCCGCTCGCCTGCTGCGATGTCCGCCGGATTGCTGCCGAGGTTGGCCAGGGCCACCATGATGTGCCCCTCGTTGTCGGGGTTGTCGACATAATCGGCGTCGATCACGCCCACCCCATTGGCGAGCATCAGGCCCCGCTTGGCAGCCAGAGAGCTGCGTATATAGAGCAGGAGCACCTCGCCCCGCTCCATATACGCCTTCAGCCCGGTCGGCACAAGGGCCACCTTGCCGGGCGGCACGGTGACTGCCTCCACGGCCGCGAGGTCGTAGCCGGCCGAAAGCGACGTCTTGCGCTCGGGCAGGCTGACCCGGCCTTCATAGCCCCGGATCGGGGCAAACCGACGGCTAGCCATGCTTCACCTCCACAAAACCAAAGGAGGGCAGGTCGAGCCGGCCCAGGTCGGGGCCGACGGCCGAGAGCATGTAGGGCTGGTTCAGGAGCAGCCGCCGGGCCAGAGTGTGCACCTCGTCTGGGGTGACCCGGTCGATCCGGGCGATGACTTCATCCTGGCTGAGCACCCGGCCGTAGGTCAGCTCGCCGCGCCCGAGCCGGTTCATGCGGCCGGAGGTGGACTCCATGCCGAGCATCAGGTTCCCCTTCAGCTGTTCCTTCGCCTCCTGGAGCTCATCGAGGGTCAGGCCCTCCTCCCCGGCCTTCCTAAGGCCCTGCAGCACCAGCTCAAGGACCTGCTCGAAGGCGCCCGGGGAGACCCCGGCGTAGACGGCAAAGTTGCCGGCATCCCGGTGGGAGGTCTGGTAGCTGTATACGGAATAGGCCAGGCCCCGCTCCTCCCGGATCTCCTGGAAGAGGCGGCTGGAGGCCGACCCGCCGAGGACCGTGTTCAGGAGGTGCAGCGCATAGATCTGCTCGTGGTCCTGCGGGATCCCGCTCACCCCGACGACCAGATGCGCCTGCTCGGTGTCCTTCTCCCGCAGCATAGCCACGGGGCCGGACGGGGCCTTGGGCGCCGGGGGCCAGTGGCGGGCCGCCTCCGGGCTGGGCCGGATCGCGGTGAACTCCCTGGCGACCAGGTCGACGACCTGCTCATGCTGGAGGTTTCCGGCGGCCGCTACCACGATGTTGCCGCCGGTGTAGTGGCTGGCCAGGTACTGCAGGATATCGTCCCGGGTGAATCCCTGCACGCTCTCGGCGGTGCCCACGATGGGGCGCCCGAGCGCGTGGCCGGACCAGAGCGAGGTCGCGAAGAGGTCGTGGACCACGTCGTCCGGCACGTCTTCGTACATTTTGATCTCCTCAATGACCACGCCCTTCTCTTTGGCGATCTCGGCGGGGTCGAAGAGGGAGTTCTGGAGCATGTCGGCCAGCAGTTCGATGGCAATAGGCAGGTGCTCGTCGAGCACCTTGGCGTAGTAGCAGGTGTGCTCTTTGGAGGTGAAAGCGTTGAGGTTGCCGCCCCGGCCGTCGATCTCCCGGGCGATCTGCCTGGCGGTGCGCCGGGCGGTGCCCTTGAAGAGCAGATGCTCGATGAAGTGCGAGACCCCCATATTTTCGGGGGTCTCCCAGGTGCTTCCCGCCGCGACCCATACGCCCACGGAGGCGCTGCGCACGTGGGGAATCGCTTCGGTAATCACCCGTACGCCGTTGTTCAGTGTGGTCTTCTTATAGAAAGTCACTTGTGAGCCTCCGTCGTTAGCGGGCCGTCACGGATGTCAGCCGCCACTGCGCCGCCCTTATCTGGCTGGATCGACGAGTCACCGGTGCAGGCCGGGGACGGCCTGCACCGATGCCTCTTTGCCGGACGGGCGACGATGTGTCGACTGCCACCGTGCCGGCCCTGTTCTTCTCTCTCCTACCACCCTGCCCCGGCGCCGGGATACCGAGCGACCGCCGGGCCTTGTGGGCGGCGGCGGTCAGCATCTGGTCTATTTTCCTTGCGCACGGAACTGGGCTGGCAGTTGGGCCGTGGTGGTTAGGCCTTCTTCTGTTCGCGCAGGACTTCCTTGTGGGAGAGGTTGATGCGGCCGAGCTTGTCGATTTCGGTGATCTTGACCATCAGCTCGTCGCCGACCTTGACCACGTCTTCGACCCGGTTGACCCGCTCCTCAGCCAGCTGGCTGATGTGGACCAGGCCTTCCTTGCCGGGCAGGATCTCGACGAAGGCGCCGAAGTTCATGAGGCGGGTCACCTTGCCAAGGTAGACCGAGCCGGGCTCGGGATCCTTGGTGAGGGCCTCGATCATGCGGACGGCCTTCATGCCGGCCTCCTCGTTGATGGAGGCGATATGGATCGTGCCGTCGTCTTCGATGTTGATGTCGACCTTGACGTTGCCGACCTTGGTGGACTCGATGATCTTGTTGATCGTCGAGCCGCCCTTGCCGATGACGTCGCGGATCTTGTCGGGATGGATCTTCATGACGATGATCCGCGGGGCGAAGGGGGACATCTCCTTGCGCGGCTCGGAAATAGCTTCGAGCATCTTGCTCATGATGTGCATGCGGCCGGCCTTGGCCTGGGTGAGGGCCCGCTCCAGGATATCGCGGCCGGTGCCGGAGATCTTCATGTCCATCTGCAGCGCCGTGACGCCACGGGCGGTGCCTGCCACCTTGAAGTCCATGTCGCCCAGGGCGTCTTCGATGCCCTGGATGTCGGAGAGCACAGCGTAGCGCTGGGTCTCGGGGTCCTCCACCAGGCCCATGGCCACGCCGGCCACGGGAGCGGAGATCGGCACGCCGGCAGCCATGAGCGCCAGGGTCGAGCCGCAGACCGAGCCCATGGAGGTGGAGCCGTTGGACTCAAGCACCTCGGAGACCACGCGGATGGTGTAGGGGAACTGGTCCTCGGGCGGGATCACGGGCTCCAGCGCACGCTCGGCGAGGGCGCCGTGCCCGATCTCACGCCGGCCGGGGCCGCGCATCGGGCGGGCCTCACCGACCGAGTAGGGCGGGAAGTTGTAGTGGTGGATGTAGCGCTTCTCTTCCTCAAGCGTCAGGTCATCGAGCTTCTGGACGTCGCCCAGGGTGCCCAGGGTGACGACGCTCATGACCTGGGTCTGACCACGCTGGAAGAGGCCGGTGCCGTGGGTGCGGGGCAGCAGGTCGATGTCGCACTCGATCGGGCGGATCTCGTCGAGCTTGCGGCCGTCGGGGCGGATGCCCTCTTCGATGATCGCCCGGCGAACCTCTTCCTTCAGGACGGTCTTCAAGAGGCCGGAGATCGCCTTGACCTGGTCGGGGAACTGATCGGCCAGGGCGGCCTGCACGTCGGCGCCTACAGCGGCAACCGCCTCTTCACGGGCGAGCTTGTCGGGGTTGCGAACAGCGCTGCGCAGACGCTCGGCAGCGGCGGCGCGTACGGCCGCATCCAGGTCGGCGGGCGGCTTGAAGAGCACGACCTCGCGCTTGGGCTTGCCCACTTCGGCCTGCATCTTGAGGATGGTCGGGATGATGGTGGACTTGATGACGTCGTGGGCAAACAGGATCGCCTCGAGCATGATCTCCTCGGGCACTTCGTGGGCGCCGGCTTCGACCATGAGCACGGCCTGCTCGGTGGCGGCGACGACCAGGTGCATTTCGGAGCGCTCCGCCTGCTCGGCGGTGGGGTTAATGACAAACTGGCCGTCGACACGGCCCACGATGACCGCTCCGATCGGGCCCTCGAAGGGGATTTCGGAGATGGTCAGGGCAGCCGAAGCGCCCACCATGCCCATGATTTCAGGGGCGTGGTCGCCGTCTACCGAGAAGACGGAGCAGACGATCTGCACGTCGTTGCGGTAGCCGTCGGGGAAGAGCGGGCGAATCGGGCGGTCGGTCAGGCGGGCAGAGAGGATCGCCTTGGTGGTGGGGCGGCCTTCCCGGCGGAACCAGTTGCCGGGAATTTTGCCGGCGGCGTAGAGCCGCTCCTCGTAGTCGACGGTCAGGGGGAAGAAGTCGATGCCTTCACGGGGCGAGGCGCTGCCGGTGACGGCGGCGAGCACGACGGTGTCGCCATACCGGACAAGAACTGCGCCGCTGGCCTGCTTTGCGAGCCGGCCGGTCTCGAGGGTCATGGTGCGGCCCCCGAGCTCCATGGTATACACGTTAGCCATGTGGTCCTCCTTTTGTGCCTGGGACCGATCATCAGCAGACGGAGCCCGCGCCGGCCTGCCGTGGAAGCCCCACAGCCCCTTGCGCCCGCCTGTTGCCGCCACCCGGCGGCCAATCCCACCTTTGGCACCTGTTTTCCAAACCTATTTTGGGTTCAACGCCTGGAATATTTTCTCCTTCAGCGCAGGGGAAATACTAGGATTGTGCCGCTTTTACTTGGCGTTCTTGATGCGGGCCCAGTTCCAGTTGGTCAGCGGCGCTGTCAGGCGATGCACCACCTCAACGGGCTCCGTCCCGCTCACCGCCTGGTTCACCTTCAGCAGGGCGTAGCTGACTCCGCTGATGAGAATCAGCAGCGCCGCGGCCACGGCGGCAACCTGACCCAGCACCCACATGGCGCCCGGGCGGGCCTTGTCTGGCCGCCCACCCGCGGTGGTCGTGCGTGCGATGACGGCATCCACCACGCCGGGCACCGGCCCCATGGGGAGCGTGGCAGCGGCGTCCTGTAGTCGACCGAGCAGCCCCTGGATTGCGGTTACCTCCGCCCCGCACCTCGCGCAGCGCTGAGCATGGGCTGCCAGTTCTGCGGGCAGCCGGAGCACTCCCTCCGCCATGGCTCCGTCAATCGCTTCCTGCACCCGGCCACAGGCCGGGCCTACGATCTGAGGCTTCATCGTGCTCCCTCCCTGGCGCCCTCGCTCATCATCTGTCGCAGCTTGCCCAGCGCCGTATGCAGCCGGGACTTTACCGTGCCCTCGGGCACCCCGGTCACGGCGGCGATCTGGGCGATGGAAAGATCCTGAAAGAAGCGGAGCACCACGGTGATCCGTTGCTCCGCAGGCAGCTGCTGCAGGGCCTGCACCAGCGCCCAGTCTGTCTCCGAATCGCTGGTCGCCGCCCCGTCGCCCTGTGGCACGAGTCCAAAGGGCAGGGCGCGGGCCCGGCGGATGGCCTGGTCGTGACAGGCGTTGATGAGAATCCGGGTGAACCAGCCCGGCGCCGCGGCGGGGTCGTGCAGGGTGTCTATGTATCGGAAGGCCTTCAGCCCCGCTTCCTGCAGCGCATCCGCTGCGTCGTGGGGATTGCCCAGGATGCCCAGGGCGGTGCGGTAGAGCCGGGGGGCCATCTGCGAGAACAACTCGGCGAACCTGGCCCGACTACTGCCGGAAACCACGGCCAAACTGCTCACCCCTCTCGCCTATGTAGACCAGCGTGTGCAGGTAATTCGTTCGCTTGGTGAATAGAAAGACCGGGCCCGAAGGCCCGGTCTTGTGCTTTAGCGAATACCCAGCTTGGACTTCGTGGTGTGAAGGCGCTCGATGGAGACGCTGCCCAGGTAGTTCATAAGGGCCTTGCGCTGACCGACCATCTTCAGAAGGCCACGACGGGAGTGGTGGTCCTTCTTGTGCACCCGCAGGTGCTCGGTGAGCTCGTTGATGCGGGCGGTGAGCAGGGCGATCTGAACCTCGGGGGAGCCGGTGTCGCCCTCGTGCTGCTTCCACTCAGCGATGATGGCGGCCTTCTTTTCGGTCGAAAAAGCCATGGTAATAAACCCTCCTTGTTATGTGGGACAAACCGTGACACCCAGAAAGCCGCCGGAGTTGCGGCAGACCGAGTTATCCGGTATTGACGCCTTGGTTAGTGTACCACAGCTGTCAGGGTAGAGCAAGACCGGCTGATTCATACAGCGCCGCCACTTCCGAGGGTTCCAGCGGCCGGGCGGCGCCCAGCGGCAGATCCCCAAGCGAAAGGGGTCCCATGGAGAGCCGCTTGAGGTAGACCACGGGCTTGCCGCGCACCCCAAACATCCGCTTCACCTGGTGGTACTTGCCCTCCTGCACCGTGGCGATCGCCTCCTGGGGGTCCAGGATCTCCAGCTTCGCCGGCATGCACTGGTAGCCATCTTCAAGCACGATCCCCTCGGCAAACGCGGGGATGTCGCTCTCCTGCAGCGGCGCATCGACCCGGGCGAGGTACCGCTTGTCCACGTGCCACTTGGGCGAGAGCAGCCGGTGGCCGAGCTCCCCGTCGGTGGTGAGCAGCAGCAGGCCCTCGGTATCCTTGTCCAGCCGGCCGACCGGAAAGAGGTTCGGGTGAAGCAACTCGGGCGGCAGGACGTCCATCACCGTCTGCTTGTTGGGGTCCTCGGTCGCCGTAATGACGCCGCCGGGCTTGTGGAGCATCACGTAATAGTGGCGCTGGTACTTCAGCGGCTGCCCATCGAGGGCGATCACTTGCAGAGCGGGATCCACATGCAGCCCCGGGTCGGTGACAACGGCGCCGTCCACGGTGACACGACCGCGGCGGACAATCTCCTTCAGTTTCGTCCGGGAGCCTACCTTCAGGTGGACCAGGACCTTGTCCAGTCGTTCCTTACTCATGGTGAGCTAAGTATGCCCGAGTTGCGGCCTCATCCGCCGCCAACTGGGCTCTTAGGGCCTCGATTCCCTGGAAGGCCTGCTCGCCTCGCAGCCGGTGCAGGAACTCCACCCGCAGCTCCCGGCCGTACAGGTCGCCGGAGAAATCCAGCAGGTGGACCTCACAGCGAAGGTCGCTGCCCTGGAAGGTGGGGCGCAGGCCAAGGTTGAGCATTGCGCCGAACACCTCGCCGGAACGGGGCGCCACGGCACAGGGCAGGGGACCGGCGCAGGGGCTCGGGCTGCTGAGCACGGTGACCCGGGCCACATAGACTCCGGTCGCCGGCAATTGGCGCCGCTGCGGTAGATGCAGGTTCGCGGTGGGAAATCCGATGGTGCGGCCGCGTTTGTCGCCCCCCACCACCATGCCCGTGATGGCGAAGGGGCGGCCCAGGAGCCTGGCGGCCCGCTCCATCTCGCCGCTGGCTACGTAGAAGCGCGTCTCCGTGCTGGAGACGTTCTCCCCACCGATACGGACCGGCTCGAAGATCTGCACCGGCACGCCGTGACCCTCGCAGAGTTGTTTGAGTGTGGCTGCGGTCCCCCGGCCGCCCCGACCGAAGGTGAAGTTGAAGCCAACCATCACCTTGCGGACGTTCAGTTCGCCAACGAGCACATCCCGGACAAAGCCTTCGGGGCTCATATCGGCGAAGGTCGGGTCGAACGGGAAGACCAGGTGCGTGTCGACGCCCATGGCGGCCAGTGTCTCCGCCCGCTCCTCCAGGGTCTGCAGTACGGGGGGCGCCTCGTTCGGGCGCAGTACGGCCATGGGCAGCGGGTGAAAGCCCGTCACAACCGAGCGGAGGCCGGTCGCCCGGGCCTCGGAGACCAGGCTGGCGATGACCGCCTGGTGAGCGAGGTGCACCCCGTCCCACTTGCCGATGGCGACCAGCGTGCCCTTCTCCCGGTCGGATACCCCGCGGGTACTAGCAACTAACTCCATGCTGCGACCCCTTATGCAAATACTTTCAGTAGCTTAACAGACCCGGCGGAAGCCTCGGCCAGGGCCAGCAGGTCGCCGTCCTGGCTCAGTAGTGCAATCGTAGTACCGTCAGGATGGCCCACAGAGAGACGGGGCGCCACCCCATGGGTCAGCCGCTCGGCCGCGGCGCCCGCCACGGCGATGCGCGGCATGTCGCCCAGCGCCGAAGCCGGGGACATCATCCGGGCTTTGCCCGCGATCAGGTCCTCCAGGGTATCGGCATCCGCCAGGGTGTATGAACCCGACCGGGTGCGGACCAGGTGCGACATGTGGGCGCCGACCCCCAGCTTATCGCCGAGGTCTGCCGCCAGGGTCCGGACGTAGGTGCCCTTGGAGCAGACCACGTCCACCATCGCCACCGGATGCGGTCCGGGCCGGAAGCTGAGCAACTGGAGCTTGTGAATGGTGACGGGGCGCGCCTGGCGCTCCACCTCCACGCCCTCCCGGGCGAGCTCGTAGAGCCGCTTGCCGGCCACCTTCACCGCGCTGACCATGGGCGGCACCTGCATGATCTGCCCGTGGAAACGGGTCAGCATGTAGGCAACATCGCCGCGGGTCAGGTGCGAGGCGTCCTTCTCGGACGTCACCTCGCCGAAGGAGTCCTGCGTGTCGGTGGTGACGCCAAAGGTGATCTCTGCGCGATAGGCTTTGTCTTCACCAGTGATAAACTCGGCCAGCCGGGTCGCCCGCCCCACGCAGATGGGGAGCACCCCCGCGACGCCGGGGTCAAGGGTTCCGGTATGGCCGACCTTCTTGATACCCAGGCTGCGCCTCACCACGCTGACCACGTCGTGGGAGGTCATGCCCGGCGGCTTGAGCAGGTTGAGGATGCCGTCCATGCTAAAAGGCTTCCAGCACTTTGGGCACGATCTGGCTGCGGGCTTCGTCGACGGTGCCGAAGAAGGTGCAGCCCGAGGCCCGGGCGTGACCGCCGCCGCCGAAGCAGACCGCCACGGCGCCCACGTCGATCTGGCGGCGGGAGCGCAGGCCAACCCGCACACGGCCGTCGCCGGCCTCCCTGAAGCAGAGGCCGACCTCAACCCCGGCGATGGAGCGAGCGTAGTTGACGATGCCCTCGGCGTCCTCATCCCGGGCGCCGGTCTGCTCCATCATCTCGCGGGTGATGTAGATCCAGGCCACCTTGCCGGTGGGGTCCAGCTGAAGCGTCGCCAGAGCGCGGGAAAGCAGGGCGAGCCGTGCCAGGGATTCATTCTCCCAGATGGCGCTGGCCACCTCGTAGGGCTTCGCACCGGCCTCCAGCAGGTCGGCCGCGATCCGGTGCGTGCCAGGTCCCGTGGAGTCGTACCGGAAGCCGCCGGTGTCCGCCACGATGGAGGTGTAGAGGCAGGTGGCGATCTCGGTGTCGATCGGCAGGTTCATCTGCCGGAGGAGCAGGTAGGCCAGCTCGCCCACCGCCGCCGCCGAGAAGTCCAGGTAGTTGTACTCCCCGTAAGCGGTGTTGGTGGCGTGGTGATCGACGTTCAGGTTCCGCTTAGCCTTGCGGACCACCGGCTCGGCGGCGCCGACCCGCTGCAGGTCGCCGCAGTCGAGGAAGCAGGCCAGATCCCACTCGCCCTCCACCTGATCCCAGGGGACGAAGAGCGTGTCCCAGCCAGGCAGGAAGTGGTAAATCCGGGGCACCGGATCGACCCCCACGATGATCGCGGTCTTGCCAGCCTGCCGGAGCGCCCGCACCATGCCGAGCGTCGACCCGATCGAGTCGCCGTCCGGCGCCACGTGCAGGAAGAAGAGAATCCGATCGGCCTCCTGAATCATCTGGGCGGCTTCCGCCAAACCGATATCCTTACTCACGCTTATCCCCCTGCTCTTGCTGCACCTGCACAAGCAGTTTTGCGATGCGGGAACCGTGTTCGATCGACTCGTCGAGCTCGAAGTGCAGCTCGGGCACGTAGCGCAGCCGCATGATCTGCGACAGCTCGCTGCGCAGGAAGCCCGAAGCGCTCGCGAGACCCTTCATGGAGTCCTTCTTCTGCTGCTCGTTGCCCATGACGCTGGCGTACACCTTGGCATGGCGCAGGTCACCCGAGACCTCCACCTTCACGACGGAGATGAACCCCACGCGCGGGTCCTTGAGCTCACGAATCAGCTTGGCAAGCTCTTCACGCATCTGCTCGCCCACGCGGGCGGCACGCTGTGTCGACATTTATCAATCACGCTCCTTGTTTCTTCACAGTATCTCCACATCAATGGCACAGACCTCGCCCTCCCAGTGGGCTTCGACGAAACCTGTCACCTTGGCAGCCATGTCGCGCACGTGGTGCTCCTCGCCGGAGACCAGGGCGATCCCTACAACGGAGCGCTGCCAGAGGTCCTGGTCCCCCACCTCGGCCACGGCGGCGCCGAACCGGGTCCGGACCTTGTCGAGCAGGCTGTTTAGAACCTGCCGTTTCGCCTTCAGCGAGCCGGCGTGCGGGATGGACAGCTCGAGCCGGATGGCAGCGATGACCACTAGCAGACCCTCCAGTATGTAGAAGGGCCGGGTGGCGGCTACAGCCACCCCCGGCCCGGGGTCCGAGTCTTAGCCAGCCTTTACTTCCTTCAGCTCGTAAGCCTCCAGGAGGTCGCCGGGCTTGAAGTCCTGGAACTTTTCAAGGGTGATGCCGCACTCGTAGCCTTCGGCCACCTCGCGGACCTCATCCTTGAAGCGGCGCAGGGCGTTGATTTCGCCCGACCAGACCACCACGCCGTCCCGGATGAGCCGGTACTTGGCGTTGCGGGTGACCTTGCCATTGACCACCATGCAACCGGCGGCGATGCCCACCTTGGGCACCTTGAAGGTCTCGCGGACCTCGGCCCGACCGAGGATGTTCTCCTCGATCTTGGGGGCCAGCATGCCGGTCATGGCTGCCTTGATGTCATCGACCACGTTGTAGATGACGTCGTAGGTGCGGATGTCGACGCCCTGGTCGGCGCCGGCACGGCCCGCACGGTCATCCGGCCGCACGTTGAAGCCGATGATGATCGCCTTCGAGGTGAGGGCCAGCATAACGTCAGACTCGGTAATGGCGCCGACGGCGCTGTGGATGATCTTGACCTGGACCTCTTCGTTGCGCAGCTTCTCCAGCTGGCCGCGAAGCGCTTCGGCAGAGCCCTGCACGTCGGCCTTGACGATGAGGTTGAGGTCCTTGACCTCGCCCTCGGCCACCTTGGACATGAAGTCCTCCAGCGACATGGCCTTGGTGCCCTGGCGCTCGGCCTGAGCGGCCGCCTGGCGCTTCTCGGCGATCTCGCGGGCGATCTTCTCGTCCGGGGCGACCCGGAAGACATCACCGGCGGCGGGGACCGAGTTGAAGCCAAGGATGCGGACCGGGGTGGACGGGCCAGCGCTGCGGAGCTTGCGGCCGCGATGGTCGAACATCGCACGGACACGGCCCCAGGCGGTGCCAGCGACAAAGACGTCGCCGTTGTTGAGGGTACCGGCCTGCACCAGCACGGTGGCGACCGGACCGCGAGCCTTATCGAGCTCGGCTTCGAGGATGGTGCCGCGGGCCTCCTTGTTCGGGTTGGCCTTCAGCTCCTGCACCTCGGCGAGGATCAGGATGTTCTCAAGCAGCAGGTCGAGGTTGGTGCCCTGCTTGGCGGAGACGGGGACCATGATGGTCTCGCCGCCCCACTCTTCGGTGATCAGGCCGTGGGCGGTCAGGTCCTGCTTGACCTTGTCCGGGTTGGCCTGCGGCTTGTCGATCTTGTTGACGGCGACCAGGATCGGCACGCCGGCAGCCTTGGCATGGTTGATCGATTCGATGGTCTGCGGCATGACCGAGTCGTCGGCCGCGACCACGAGGACGGCGATGTCGGTGACGTTGGCGCCGCGGGCACGCATGGCGGTAAACGCCTCGTGGCCGGGGGTGTCGAGGAAGGTGATCTTCCGGCCGTTGAGCTCAACTTCGTACGCACCGATGTGCTGGGTGATGCCGCCGGCTTCGCCCGCAGCAACCTTGGCCTCACGGATGGCGTCGAGCAGCGAGGTCTTGCCGTGGTCGACGTGGCCCATGATGGTGACGACCGGGTGGCGCGGCTCCTTGAGCTCGTCGGCCTCCTCCACGTCGGTGACCTTTTCGTACTCCTCGGCCACGTTCTCGACCTGCTTGACCGTTACCTCAACGCCGAACTCGCCGGCCACGAGGACACAGGTGTCGGTGTCGAGCTCCTGGTTCACCGTGGCCATGATGCCGAAGCCGATGAGCAGCTTCTTGATCACTTCGGCGCCGGTGACGCCCATTTCGTGGGCGAGGTCCTTGACGGTCATGGGGCCTTCGATGGTGATCGGCTTGAGGCTGCGGCGCTCCACCACGGAGGACTTGGCGCCGCCGGGGCGCCGGCCAAACAGCTTCTCTTCGGACGGGCGGGAGGCCGCCGTTTCACGCTTGGTGAAGGCGTCGCCCTTCTTGCGGTCGCCGCCCTGGCCGATGGGACGCTTGCCTTCTGCAGGCTTGGCGGTTTCGGCCACCTTGGGGTCGACCTTGGGAATGTTCAGGGCGCCGCCAGGGCCACGGGCGCCGCCACGGCCGAAGCCGCCGGGGCGGGGGCCGCCGAAGCCGCCAGGGCGGGGGCCGCCAGCGGGAGCGCCGGTGCCGGGACGGCCAGGCAGGCCGATACCGCTGCCCACGCCGCCGGGGCGGGGGCCGCCGAGGGCCGGGCGGGGGCCAGCGGCGGCAGGGCCGCCGGGCACGGGCCGGCTGGGCAGGCCGATGCCGGACGGACCGGCGGGAGCCGCAGCGGCAGGAGCGCCGGGGACCGGGCGGGTCGGCAGGCCCATGACGCCGGCGGGACGCTCAGCGGCAGCGGGACCGCCGGGGACCGGCCGGGTGGGTAGACCAACGTTGCCAGCACCGGCGGCTGCGCCGGCGCCGGCGGGCCGGGGCAGGCCGGGGGCGCCCAGCCGGGGCGCCGCAGCGGGGCCGGCCGGCAGCGGGCGGGTCGGGCCGGCAGCCAGGCGGTGAGCCTGGGCCTCATCGCCCTCGGCCTCAGCGGCCTCATGGGCGGGAGCCTCGGCGACGACCGGCTCGGGAGCCGGGGCCGGGGCGGCCGCGGGGGCCTCGGGGGCCTCGGGCTCAGCGATGACGGCAGCCTTCGGCGCCTCGGGAGCGGGAGCCTCGGCGACGACCACCGGCTCGGGAGCGACCACTACAGGCTCCGGTGCCTTGACGGGCTCCGGCGCCTTGGCGGCCTCGGGGGCCGGAGCGGCAGGCGCCGCAGCGGCCACCGGGCGGGCCGGACGGTCGGCGACAGGAGCGGTGGAAGCGGCAGGAGCTGCAGGCCGTGCGACAGGGGCCGGCCGTTCAGCAACGACCGGACGCTCGGCCACAGCGGGGCGCTCCGAAACGGCGGGGCGCTCGGTGACAGGGCGCCGCTCAGCTAGCGGGCGACGCTCGGTCAGCGGGCGAAGCTCCCGCTTCATGTCCTCTACCTTCTGCCGGGGCTTGGTGCCAGCGCCAAAGAAATCGTCCAGCAGGGACGCCTTGGCGGGGTTTGCCTCCCGGGCAGGCTTATTCGTATCCGCCGGCTTAGCGGCCTTGGCAGCTTCGGCGGGAGCCCCGGCCTTTTTCGCTGGGGTTCGCTTTACTGCTTCGGTCACCTTCTCAGCGGTATCTTGATCAACGGTACTCATATGATTTTTCACTTCCACATTCAAAGTTTGAAGGACATCCATCACGCGTTTGGAGTCCACATTTAGCTCTTTAGCCAGTTCAAATACACGCAGTTTGGGCTCCACCGAATCACCCCCGTCCCGTGAGCGACGTCAGGCCCTCCTTGGTGAGAAGCCCGACGATGCCGTTGGCGAAGTCCCTGGACTGAACGACCAGCGCTGCACGGTGGGACTTGCCCACCGCTCCCCCCAGTTCGTCGCGAGTGCCTACAGAGAAGCACCGCACCCCAGTACGCTCAGCCAGTTCCAGGAACTTTTCACGCGTTCGCTCGCTGGCGTCCTCCGCCAGGATGAGCAGTTCGGCCTTCCGCTTCTTCAGCGCCTGTTCGGCCGCCAGATCCCCGGATGCCATCTTGCCGGCTCGTTGGCAAAGCCCCAGCAGCGAATGTAGGGACTGTGGGATCAACCCGGTATCACCATCCCCGCTTCCAGCTTAGCCCACACCTCGTCAGAGATGGGGTGTTCAAGCGCCCGTTCCAGGCGCTTTGCCTTGACCGCCAGTGCCAGGCACTCACGGCGAGGGCAGAGGTAGGCGCCACGACCCGGTTTCTTCCCGGCAGGGGAGGGATCCAGTTCGATGACGCCATCGGGCGTGCGCACGACCCGCAGCAGCTCCTTTTTGGGCTTGAGCTGTCCGCATCCCATGCACATGCGCTGGGGAACCTTCTTCACTTTGGGCTGATGTTGCCCTTTGGCCATCACCGCCACCCCCCTTCCGCCGAGCCCCGGTTTTCAGAGCAAGCGTTTCCTAGGCCTCGTCTCCCTCGTCCGGCACCGCTTCGCCATTCTCCCAGGCGCCGGCCTTGGCCTGCGTCTCGGACTTGATGTCGATTTTCCAACCAGTAAGCCGTGCGGCCAGGCGGGCGTTCTGCCCCTCCTTGCCGATGGCGAGAGAGAGCTGATAATCAGGAACCACGACACGGGCGACCCGGCCGTTCTCCTCGCAGTCGACGGAGACGACCTTGGCCGGGGAGAGCGCCTTGGCCACGAAGACCGAAGGATCGGCGCTCCACTCGACGATGTCGATCTTTTCGCCCTGCAGTTCGTTCACGATCGACTGGACCCGCAGGCCCTTGGGACCCACGCAGGCGCCCACGGGATCGACGTTCTCCTCGCGGGAGGCAACGGCGATTTTGGAACGGGCGCCGGCCTCGCGGGAGATCGACTTGATCTCCACGATGCCGTCGTGAATTTCGGGGACCTCCAACTCGAAGAGCCGCTTGAGCAGCCCCGGATGCGTCCGGGACAGCGCGATGGCCGGCCCCTTGGTTGTGCGCTTCACTTCAATGACATAGGCCTTGACGCGCTGGTTCTCGGTGAACCGCTCGCCAGGGATTTGCTCGTTGGCCATGAGGATGCCCTCGACGCCCTTGCCCAGCTCGACATAGACCGCCTTGGTCTTGATGTCCTGCCGGAGCACGAGGCCGGTGACGATGTCGCCCTCGCGGCTGGAGTACTCTTCATAGATCAGGCCGCGCTCGGCCTCACGGATGCGCTGCACGACCACCTGCTTGGCGGTTTGCGCAGCGATGCGGCCGAAGTCGCGCGGGGTGACTTCGATTTCGAGGATGTCGCCCAGACCCAGGCCGGGGTTCTTGGCACGCGCCTCGGCGAGGGTCGCCTGCAGGCGGGAGTCCTCCACGACCTCGACGATCTCCTTCTGGGCGTAGACGTGGTAATCGCCGGTTTTGGGGTCGAAATGGACCCGGACATTCTGGGCCGAGCCGAAGTTCCGCCGGTAGGCGGAGATCAGGGCGGCCTCGATGGCCTCGATTAGAACGTCTTTGGTAATGCCTTTTTCACGGACCAGATCTTCCAGGGCACCGAGAATCTCGGCTTTCATGATTGCAGTTCTCCTCCCGCGGGCCGCCAGGCCTTACCTAAAAGTCCAAGTGTAGCCGGGCGCTCGCGATCTGGCTGCGCCCCAAAGTCAGTTCCTGCCCCGCGGTGATTCCCTCGGCCAGCCGGATTCTGACGTTGCCATCGACCAGTCCCAAAAGTTCTCCCACAAACAGCTTCTGCCCGTCTACCGGTGCATACGTGGTTATTGCCACATTATGCCCCGTATAGCGGGCGAAGTCTTCGTCGCGCTTAAGAGGCCGCTCGAGCCCGGGCGAAGAGACTTCGAAGTACTCGTAGGGGGGATTTGGCAGGACCTCGTCCAGGCGAGCGTCGACAACCCGGCTGACCGCCTCGCAGTCGTCGAACGAGACTCCGCCCTCCTTGTCGATATAGACCCGGAGATAGCGGTTTGCGCCCTCCTTGACCAACTCCACGCCAACAAACTCAAGCCCGCGCTCTTCCACGAGCGGGCGAGCCGTCTCTTCCACTAGCACCTCGACCGGTTTTCCGCCCTTCGTCAAACTCGACCATGCCTCCAGTGACAGCTATTCAGTAGTCAATATGTTTCCCCGGGCGCTACCTGAAGTTGCGGGGGCGCCAGGGCAGAAAAGGAGCCGGTACGCACCGGCTCTTACAGCGATGACCAGCTAAGATGATGCCGGACGATCAAAAGAGTGGGTAGTAACCCACTCCTTGCCGAAGAAACTAGTGCCAGAGCCCACGTACACTCTAAGACTACCACACTAGGGCTCCGTTGACAAGCGACCCGCGCCCTACTTTCTGGTAAGGCGCTCGTCCACGATCAGCGGCGGGACGAGGCGGTGCAGTTCGGCGATGAAGCCGGAGATGGACCGCAGATGCCCGCCGGGGATTGAGAAGACGGTCACCTTCTTGTTCGGGTTGCGCTTGCGATAGCCCTCGATCAGCTCAAGCGCCTTGGGGTCGACGCCCTTCGCCGGCACCTCCATGCCCTGGTCGGCGTTGCGCAGCACCAGCCAGAGCGTCGGGAACGGGAAGCCGCCGTTGCGGACGATCGCCCCGACCCGGTCCAGCGGAATTGTCACGTTGCCCCGGGCGTCCCGGAACTGCACCTCTTTGCTGTGCAACTGCACCTTGTAGGTCCAGCCGGCGGAGACGAACCAGGTGACGACGCCCAGCAGGGCGCCGAAGAGCAGCACGATGGCGGTGCCCGCCCAGCCGACAGCGGGCCGGTAGACGAGCATCATGAGCGAGATCAGCACAGGTACGACCAGCGACCATGCCTTCTGGGTCCAGCTCCAGTTGAACTGCATGCGGGTAGCCTCCAGTTTAGTGCGTTACCTTGTACATCCGGTAGAGTTCCTCGGCCCGCGCCTCCAACTGCGCCCGGTCCTTGAGCTCCGACGTCCAGCGGCGAGGCGCCGCCTGGGGCCCGTAGTAGGCCCCGGCCAGACCGCCGGCGAGGACCGCCGCCTCCGTGCCGAGGTCCGCCGCCCGGAGCAGGCATTCCTCCATGGAGTCGGTCTCCAGGAAGCTTTGGACTGCCTGACCGAGGACCCCCGGGCCGCCGTCGGCGCCGGTGGCTGCCGCCTTGGACGAACCGTCCAGCAGGGCGTCGAGCATGCCCTGGTACAGGACAGCTTCCGGGTCGGCGTCAGTGGGGACCAGGGACCCCTGGGAGATCGCAACTGCGATCGCAGGATGGGAGGCTGCGCCCCCCGAGGAGGCCAGGTTGGCCACCGCAGCGCCCAGGAGGGCGCCCAGCCCCCGACCGGAGCGGGTCATGCCCAGCCGCCGCTGGGCCTCGAACCCCTCGTAGTTCAGCCAGTACAGCCGCGGGAACATCGCGTGCCAGCGGGGCGCCCGCATCAGGCGGTTCAGGGCGAAGAAGGCCTCCCCTACCCTGCGCTCGGCGGCCACGAGGACCGCAGCCTCGATGCAGAGCAGATCGTCGGTGGTCATGCCCGCCGGCAGATTGACCATCACGTCATCGAAGGGCAACTGCTCCTTCGTGCCGTACGGGTTGCGGTAATCCTCGTCAATCATGCGGACGAGGAGGCGGTCCATCTCTAGCTGCTCCTGCGCTGAGAGTTCGTCGTACAGGGCAAGGCCGGCCCGCCAGTCGGGCGGTTCATCGTAGGCGGGACGCGACTGGCGCAGGGCCTCCAGGAACCTGGCTTCCAACTCCATTTTACCTGGTCTCCTCCCGGACGAGTGGCCCCAGCACAATGGTGCCGGCGCCCAGCAAGATGGCAAATCCAAAGACTCGTTCGGACAGCTTGTGCCACCGGTTGTAGTTCACGCGGACGGGGTCGTCCTCGGCCAGGGTCTCGATCGGTGCGCTGGGCTTGGCCCGGTCCATCTGCGGGAAGATGTAGAACGCCCCCACCAGGGAGAGCGCCAGCGCTCCCGCCAGGATGCCCGCCCGCCAGCGGTTTAGGCGCTGGCGAAGCCGGGGCAGCAGGGTGAGCAGGGCCAGGGTGCCCAGGATCAGGCCGAGGGTGTTGATCCGCCAAATCATCGCGCCGGCGAGGTCGCCGGCCCGCTGGCGCTCGGCGCCGAAGGCGGCAAACAGCTGCGGAGCCACGAAGGCAAAGCCGGCCATCGCCCCGACCCAGATGGCCAGGGAGATCTGCGCGATCGACTCCAGGTAGCGTTTCATAGACACAACTCCTCAATCGTGCGGGCGACGCCTTCGTCATCACAGGTGGCGGTCACCCTGCGGGCGGCCGCCTTGATGGGGTCGGTTGCGTTCCCCATGGCCACGCCCATACCCACATACGTCAGCATTTCCAGGTCGTTGGCGGAGTCGCCCAGGGCGATCATGGCGTCCCGGGGGATCTGCAGGCGGGCGCCGAGCTGCGCAAGCCCGCTCCCCTTGCTGACCCCGGCCGCCGTGATCTCCAGATTGTCCGCCCCGGACGAGCTGACATTCAGGCCCGGCATGGCGGCCTCCACCTCGCGGGCCCAGGGCGCCAGCTGAGCAGGCTCACCTACGACCATGACCTTCAGCACGGAGGGCGCCTGGGGCTGGTCAGCCCACTTGCTCAGGCTGCGGACCGCCCGGATCCGGTTGGTCCGCCAGATGCGCTCCAGGGAGGCCAGGGCCGTGGCCCAGCCCATGCCGGGGCGCACCCAGCGCAGGTAGGCCAGGGCCTGCCGAAGCGGCTGGTCCAGCACGATCCCCTGGGGCGTATAGCACTCCAGGAACAGGTTGGCTTGGCGACCCATCTCCAGCAAGCGCTGCAGCGGCGCCCGGGGTATGGTGCGCTGCGCGAGGAACTCGCCCGCAGCGTCCAGCACGCCGGCCCCGTTGCAGCAAATCACGGGCCCGCCGCCGATCTCCCGGCTGAAGCGCAGGGCGGAGTGGGGCGTGCGCCCGGTCGCGATCACCGTGACGATGCCCCGCTGACGGGCGCGCCGCAAGGCCTCCCGGGTCCGGGGCGTGATCTCCTTTTTGGAGGTGAGCAGCGTGCCATCGAGGTCCAGGGCGATCAAGCGGTACTCCAAGCGGCTCCCCCTATTGCGGCCGCATGGCTGAGAGCACGATCAGTACCACGCCCAGCAGCATGTTCAGGCTGAACAGGCCCCGGGAGACGCGGTGGTACTTGCCGTGCTCCACCCGCAGCGGGTCATCTTCAGGCACCTCGTCGATCGGGCGCCCCATCTTCTGGCGAGTGCTTGTAATCTTCGGCCGGATGTTCACCGTGCCCACCGCCACCACGCCGACCATGACGGCGGCCAGCAGAAGCCGGCCCAGGTCGATCGCTTTCCAGCCGCCATCGATCGCCTGGAGGGCGGTGATGACCAGCATGATGCCGCCGGTAATCAGGCCCAGGGTGTCGATGCGGGCCAGGGTGTCCCCGGCGATGGTGCCCGCCTGGTCGCGGGAGCTGAGGCTGCGGAAGAGCACCGGGGCATACAGGGCGCCGAAGCCGAACATGGCCCCGACCCACAGGGTGAGCACCAGGTACTGCAAGACGTTCAGAAAGGAGAGCATGGGAGCGAACACCCCTTCTGTGACATGGTACAGGATCTATTGCAAGTTTCCAAGCGAGGCGCTCCCTATTTCTTCCCGGCATGCACAGCAATCTCCTGCCTCTTACAGGGGAGCGGCGGTCAGCCGCACCCGCAGGGTGCCCCCCTCCACCTGACCGCGGCGCCCCTTCAGGTGCCAGACGGGCTCCCAGACCGACAGACCCTCAGGCACCGCCAACTCTGCCCGCACAGTCACCTCTTCTCCCGGCATGACGCTCCGGGGCAGCGGTATCACCGGCAGGCCATCGCCTGCCGGGGCGAAGTAGTACAGGTCCACGGCCCAGATGGATTCGCCGGTGTTGGTGACCTCCCACGTCACCGTGATCCATTCGCCCGGAGCCGCCGGCGGGCCTGAGGCGGGCACGGCGACCCGGGCGCCCTCCGGAGCGTTCGGATTCCCGCCGGGGGCCGCCCGAAACGGGACCGGCTTTCCCCAGTGAGGACCCACGAAGATATGAAAACTGAGTGCGCTGAGCAGACTGCTGCCCAGCAGCAGGCAGAGCGCCGTGGCCCATCGGGGCCAGCGGCCCGGTTGTTCGGCCACCCTCTACTTCCCCCCAATGGTTATGCGGGGGAAGCATATCCGCCGCAATTCCTCCTTAGAACGACAAAAAGCGCACAGCTGCGGCGGCTGTACGCTTGAAAGTCCGAAACTAGTGGGCGAAGTAGTGATTGCCAAAGACACTCGTCACCGTCCGGGAACGGATCCAGTTGTCCGAGCCGGTCAGGTGGGGGTTGTAGAAGAAGAGGGCGCCGAGCGTGTAGTCATAGCCCTTCAGCGCCGTGCGGACCGCCGCCTTCGCCGATTGGGTGGCGGGCTGATAGATCTCTCCGTTGTCGACGGGCGAGAAGGCCGGAATATCATCATAATACTGGAGAATGACCCCGCGAACGGTCTTGGGGAAGTCCGGGGACTTGACCCGGTTCAGCACCACGTTGGCCACCGCGACCTGTCCCGCAAAGGATTCGCCCTTGGCCTCGGCGCTGACCAGGCGTGCAAACAGATCCAGGTCTGCATCGCTGAGCCAGTACATCGGCCGGAGGGCGGTGGGCAGGTAGATGACCTGCCCGGGCTCCAGACTCGAATCCCACTCATTGTTGACGGTGCGAAGCTTGTTCATCGGAATGCCGTAGCGCTGGGAGATCTGCCACAGGCTGTCTCCGCTCTGGACCCAATAGGGCTCAGGAATGCGCAGATACTGGCCAGCCTGAAGCGAATTGCCGGAGAGGCCATTGGTGCGGCGAATGACATCGTAAGGCATATTGTGCTCGGCGCCGACCGTCCAGAGTCCCTCGCCGGGCAGGACGGTATGAATCGTAGAAGCGTGTGCCGTCGGGGCCATCATTAAGGTGAGGGCGACGGCAGCGGCTGCGATCAGTCTCTTCATCGCGATACCACCTTTTCTATGTTTAAATTCAACGTACGAAGACTGTACTACATAGATTCGACTGTGACAACCCGAAATCATGCCTAGAGTTGCTACTTGCTAGATTTACCACAGGGAACAACCCGGCCGATCCCGGCCGGGTTGCTGTGTGCTATGAAGATCGCTGGTTACTGAGCCGCCCGGGCGGTAATCGTCAGGGTGGTCAGGATGTGGTTATCGTGGGTGAAGGTGACCTGATCGCCAACCTTCAGGTCGGCGGCGCCGATTGCCACGGTGCCAAGCTTCAGCACGCTGGTGGCCGAGGTGGTGTAGACCTCCACCGTATTGTTCGCCAGGATGCCGTAGCTGTAGGCGCCGCCCTGGACAGCGGGAGCGGTGACGGCGACCACCGTGCCGGTCTGTGCAGCCGGGGCCGGGGCGGCCACCTGGGTCCGGACGATCCGGATCACCAGGTTGCGCTCCACCTTCAGGGAGAGCTTGTCGCCGACCTTCAGATCGGCCATGGTCAGCGCCTTGCCGTTCGCATCGGCGAGGGTGGCGTAATCGACCACGGAATAGGTGACCGAGGTGTTGTTCACACCGGCGATGGTCAGCGTGGGCAGGGCGCCGTTCTGACCGAGCACCACGGCGGACAGGGTGCCGTTTACCGTGATGGCCTCCACCTTGATGGCGATCTTGGTCACCTGGGCGCCCTCGGTGGTCACCTTGACCTGGTCGCCGACCCGGATGTCGGCCAGGGTGGCGGCCTTCTCACCCAGGGTGATGGCGGTGTTCGCAGCCACGGGGTAGACCTTGTCGGCGCCGTCCACGGTGATGGTCAGGCTGCCGGCGGCGGTGGCGGTCGGAGCGGTGTATGCCTTGACGGTGCCTGCGGTCTGAACGGGCACGTTGCGCACCGAGACCATCAGGACCTTGCGGTCAGCGCTCAGGTTGATGATGACGCTGTCGCCGGCGGCCACGTCGGCCAGGGTAACGGCCTTGCCCTTCTCATAGAAGACGGCGGTGTCATCGATCGGATAGGTGACGCCGTTCGGGAAGACCGGAGTCGTCACGGTGATGCTGGGAGCGGTGCCGGTGGCCACGGCGGTCACCGTGCCCTTGACCTGGCGGCCGTCCTTGGAGACCACGTCGCTCTCCTTGCCGTCGAGGCGGTCGAGGAGGGCGGCCCACTCGGCACGGGTGACCAGCTTGGTCGGCTGGAAGGTACCGTCCTCGTAGCCGGTCACGAAACCCTTCTCCACGGCGATGGCGATGTAGCCACGCAGGTTCGCGGCGATCTTGTCGGCATCCTTAAAGCTCAGCTCGGCGCCGGCCTTCGCCTTCGCTTCAGCGTCCAGGCCGCCGGCCTTCACCAGCATGATCGCCGCTTCAAGTCGGTTCAGCGAGGCCATGGGGCTCAGCTTGGCGCCCTCGAAGAGGACGAAGCCGTGCTCCAAACCGGCCAGAATCGCAGCCCGGCCCCAGTCGGGGATGTTCTTGGAATCCTCGAGCTTGATTTCGCCGTCCCGGGTCTTGATCTTCATCTCGAACTCACGGCCCTTGTTCTCAATCTCGATCTCGCCCCACGGCGCCTTGATCTTGAACTCGCCCTGCGGGATCTCCGGGGCCTTCAGGTCCAGGAGGCGAGAGAGCATGATGGCGGCTTCCAGCCGGGAGACCGCTCGGCTGGCGGCGACGGTGCCATCGTCGTTGCCCTTGATAACGCCCAGGGTGATCAGGCGGGCCAGGGACTCGTTGCCCCAGAAGTCGCCCTTCCAGTCCTTGAACTGGGCCTCGAAGCGGCCCTTGACCTCAGCCTTCCCTTCGCGCTCCCGTCCATCGGCAAAGGCCGGGGAGACGGCGCCCAGGGAGAGTACACCGGCGAGAGTAGCAGCTACCAGTTTACGCATCGCTGTATCTGACCTCCATCTTTGTCTTGTGCTAATAGGTACGCCCCCGGCCTGTCCCCTTTTGGGGGTTATGTCGCGCAAAAAAAGCAAGACGGGACCAACGTCCCGCCTTGCTATACCTGCTTGAGTTCTCGGTCCAGCGCCGCCACGAGCGGCGCCATGCCTTGTGAATAGCCCGCTCTCGCCAGCGTGGTCACGAAGTCCAAGTGAGACCGCCCCCGCCGATAGTCCGGCTCCTTGGACGGATGAGGCAGGTACCGGGGAATCAGATCGAGGTCGGAGTCGACCAGCAGGCTCCCCTGGTACAGCGCCACCTTCCGGTTGGCATACAGGCTCGAACCCAGGATCTTACGCTCGCCGATCGCCACGTCGCCCAGGCCCCGGACCCAGGCGCCCTCCACCCCAAGGCTCTGCACCGCCGCCACGATCGCCTCCGCAATCGGGCCTATCCACTGGGTAGCAAAGGCCCTGCGGCTGCCGTCGTAGCAGGCGGTGATAATCAGGCATCCCGGGCTCAGGATCACGGCCCCGCCCCCGCCCTTGCGGCGGTAGACCGGGACATCGGTCGCGGCGCACAGCGCCAGGTCGATATCCCGCTCGGGGGTGCCGGCGCCCAGGACGCAGGCCATCTCGGTCTCTTCCCGGAGCCAGACGAACGGCCCCTCCCGCTCGAACCGCTCCAGGGCCGGTGCATCGTATGGATAAGGACGGATCTCCATGGGTTACTGCTGCTCCTTGAACCAGGCGCGCAGGCGCACGATCTGCCCCTGGTGGTGCATGCTGTGGCCCGCCATATGCCACATCACGTAGCGCACCGTGGCCTCCTCCGGCCACCAGGGTACCTTCACCGGGCGCTCGGCGTCCGCATCGGTCTGGGTGCGCAGGTACTCCCGCATCATCTGGATCACCCGGCCGTAGCGCTCCAGCAGTTCGGCGACGCTCTTGCCGGTGACGGCCGGCAGGTCGCCGCTCTCGGTCTCGTCCGGGCCGTACTCTGCCTGCAGGTCTTCCGGCACGGGGACGACGCCCATGATGATGTGCAGGTACCACAGGTCGACGATCGCCAAGTGCGCCAGGAGCATCGCCGTGGAGTTGGTATTGCCGGGAGGGCCGGTAAACTCCAGCTCCTCCTGGCTCATGCCTTCGACCCGGCGGGTGAGGCGGCGGAATCCATCCTCGATCAAACCGAACGGGACCGCAAGCGCGGTCGGAATATCAGGGCTAAAAATGTCGCGCATGGAAAACTCCCCCTCCTTTAGAACCCAAAGACGAGCTGATTGCCCTCCGGCATCCCCTTGAGGCAGCCGTGCTGGGTCAGCAGTTCGATGATCGACTTGTTCAGCCGCGCCCGGGTCTTCAGGTCCTCGATGGAGACGAACTCGCCCTGCTCCCGCGCCTCGGCGATGGCCAGGGCGGCGTTATCGCCCAGGCCGGCGAGGCTGTTGAACGGGCAGAGCAGCGTGCCGTCGGGGCCCAACAAGTAGCGGGTGGGGTGGCTCCCATACAGGTCGATCTTGGCGAAGCGGATGCCACGCTTAAAGGCCTCCTCCACCAGCTCATATTCGGTGAGGGAATCCTTCTCCTTGGGCGAGGCTTCACGGCCCTTGGCCTCGATCTCCTCCACGTAGCGGCGGACGGCCTCGGGACCCTTGGTGATCAACTCGGCGTCGATCGAGCCGGCGCGCACCGTGAAATAGGTGGCGTAGAAGAGCAGCGGCTCGTGGACCTTGAACCAGGCGATGCGCAGGCAGGAGAGCACGTAAGCGGCCGCGTGGGCCTTCGGGAACATGTACTTGATGGTCTTGCAGGACTGAATGTACCAGTCTGGTACGTTGCAGGCCTTCATCGCCTCTTCCATGTCCGGCGCCACGCCCTTGCCCTTACGGACCGACTCCATGATCTTAAAGGCGACCGCGGGCTCCATGCCCTGGTACATCAGGTAGACCATGATATCGTCTCGGCAGGGGATGCAGGTCTGCAGGGTGCATGTACCCGCCTTGATCAGGTCCTGGGCGTTGTTGGTCCACACGTCGGTGCCGTGCGAGAGGCCCGAGATGCGCACCAGGTCCGAGAAGTTGCTCGGCTTGGTCTCCATCAGCATCTGGCGGACGAAGCGGGTGCCCATTTCCGGCAGTACGATGGTGCCCAGGTTGAACTGAAGCTCGCCGTCGGGAATGCCCAGCGCCCGGTTGCCGCCCTCGCTGAAGAGCGCCAGCACCTGCGGGTCGTCGATCGGGGCGTTTCGGATGTCGTAGGTGTGATCGCCGGTCTTCTCACGATAGAGGTCCTGGAGCATTCGGAGCATCGTCGGGTCGTCGTGCCCCAGAATATCGAGCTTCATGAGCGCTTGCTCGAAGCTGTGGTAATCGTAGTGGGTGGTCTTGACGCCCGAGTTCTTATCGTCGGCGGGGAACTGAACCGGGGTGACCTCTTCAATCTCCATGCCGACCGGCACGACGACCATGCCGCCGGGATGCTGGCCCGTGGTCCGCTTGACGCCGGCCACGCCCGAGGCCAGGTAGCCTACGTGGGCTTCCCGGATGCCCGCAATATTGTTATCCTCCATCCAGCCCTTCACCATGCCGTAGGCCGTCTTCTCGGCGATGGTGCCTACCGTGCCCGCCTTGAAGACGTACTTCTCGCCGCCCAGCAGCTCTTCAGAGAACTTTTGGACCTTGGTCTGCACGTCGCCGGAGAAGTTCAGGTCGATATCAGGAACCTTATCGCCCTTAAAGCCCAGGAAGGTTTCAAACGGGATGTCCTGACCGTCGCGGTACATATCGGGCGTGCCGCACTTGGGGCAAGCCTTGCGGGGCAGGTCGTAGCCCGAGCCCGTCTTGCCGTCGTCATGCCACTCGAGATACTTGCACTCCGTACACACGTAGTGCGGCGGGAGCGCATTGACCTCGGTGATATCCATCGCCCAGGCGACGAAGGATGAGCCGACCGAACCGCGGGAGCCGACCAGGTAGCCCATGTCGTTTGACTTCTTGACCAGCAGGTGCGAAATGTAGTAGGACACAGCGAAGCCGTTGCCAATGATCGCCTTGAGCTCCTTCTCCAGGCGGGCCTGCACCTTGTCGGGCAGGGGGTCGCCGTAGACCCGCTTCGCCTTGGCGTACGAGAGCGCCTCGGTCTGCTCGGCAGAGCCTTCCAGTACCGGGGGGAAGAGCTTGTCCGGCACCGGCTTGACGTTGTCGATCATGTCGGCGACGGCATTCGGGTTGGTGATGACGACCTCCATGGCTGCGTCGGCGCCCAGGTAGGCGAACTCACTGAGCATCTCCTCGGTGGTGCGCAGGTAGAACGGAGCGTCGTGCTCGTCACGGAAGCCAATGCCGCCCTTGAGGATCTTGCGGAAAATCTGCTGATGCGGGTCCATAAAGTGGGCGTCCGACACGGCGCAGACCGGCTTGCCGGCCTTCTTGCCGAGCTCGTAGATCTTCCGGTTGATCGCCAGCAGCTGCTCCTCGGAGTTGACCTGGCCCTGGTCGAGCAGGTAGCGGATGCAGTCGCGCGGCACGATCTCCAGGTAGTCGTACCACTCCACCAGCTGCTCCAGTTCGTGCTCCGGCACGCCGCGCAGGATCGAGTCGTACAGGGCGCCGCCGTAGGTGGCCGAGCCGATAATCAGCCCGTCGCGGTGCTTCTCCAGCTGGGTGCGGGGGACGCGCGGCGTGCGGTTGTAGAACTCGGTGTGGCTCTTGGTGATCAGCTTGTAGAGGTTCTTCATGCCGTGCTGCTTCTGGACAAGGCAGGTGACATGGTAGGGGCGCAGCTGCTCAACGTTCATGCCGGCGGTCAGGTTGTTGAGGTCCTCCACGGTCTCGACCCCTTCGGCCCGCTCCAGCAGCTTGGCCATCACCATGGCGGCGGTCTTGGCGTCGGCGTCGGCCCGGTGGTGGTCGACCAGCTGCACCTGCAGCTCCTTGGTCAGGGCGGAGAGGCTGTGGGACTTCATGTGGGGCATAAGCGAGCGACCGAGGATGAGCGTGTCGAGGACCGGGTTGTTAAACTCCTCGCCCAGGTGCTTCTGGCGGTGGTAGCGCAGGAAGCTGTAGTCGAACTGGGCATTGTGCGCCACGATAATCCGGTCGCCGACGAAGTCGAAGAACTCCCGCAGGGCGCGCTCTGGCGCCGGTGCATTCGCGACCATATCCGGGGAGATGTTGGTCAGTTTCTGGACCTCTTCCGGGATCGGCTTGCTGGGCTTGACGAAGCGCTGGAAGGTCTCGCCGATCTCGCCGTTCTTATAGATGACGGCGCCCAGTTCGATGATGTCATCGCCGATCGGCGAGAAGCCGGTGGTCTCGATGTCGAGGACCACGAACTCGGCCTCGGCCAGGGGCAGGCCCTTGGGCGGCCGCACAATGATCGGCGTGCCGTCATCTACCAGATAAAATTCGCACCCGAAGAGGATCTTGAAGCCCTCGGGGAGCTTGACGTGGGTTGCAGCAGGGAAGGCCTGGGTGACGCCGTGGTCGGTGACAGCGACGGCCCGGTGGCCCCACTTGATGGCGGTCTTGACCAGGTCCTCCGCGTCGATCATGCCGTCCATGGAGGACATGGTGGTGTGGGCGTGCAGCTCGACGCGCTTCAGCGGCCCCTCATACTTATCCGATCGGGACGGGCGCTTGCCAACGTGGACATCGTCGACCAGCATGGTCAGTTCGTTGGAGAACTTGTCGTTGGAGACGTTGCCGCGCACCTTCAGCCATGCGCCGTTCTTGATGTGCTGCAGGAAGTCCGGGTCCTTCTTGGGATCCCGGAACAGCTTGACCGGCAGGCTGTCGCCCATATCGCCAGGGCGGGTCTGCCGGAGCAGGTCCGAGATGCTGAAAGCAATCAGCTGCCTACCGCTCTTGAGGTCGCGGGTGTCCAGGGCGACGACCTCGCCCTCGATGATGACGCCGTTTTCCTCTTCGGTGACGGTGCGAATGTCGCGCACCGGCGCCTCCGGCTTGATGCCGCGGCCCTTGAGCAGCCCGTCGGGCCCGAGGCCGGACTCGGACGGGCCCTGGCCCTTCGCCTCCTTCTTGCCGAAGGCGGACTGGCGCTGCATCCATTCGCCGATATACTCCTGCATGTAGCCGGGCTCTGCCGCCGCCGGCTGGGACGGCTCGGGCGGCAGCGGAATCTCCTCCTGGATGTCCGCGAAGGGATCCTCGGGAACGATCACCTCAACCGGCTTCTTCTCAACCTTGGGCGGGGGCGCCGGGGCGGTCAGGCGGAGGTTCAGGTCAAGCCCTGTCTCCAGGCGCAGCAGTTCGTGGAGGCGGTCGGTGCCACCGCTGCTGCCCACCACTTCCACCATGGCGGCTGTGGGCACCTCAATGGCCAGGTTTTTGCCCTCAAGCTTCCAGGTGGACTTATCGAGGATGCCGTTCAGGCGCGGCAAGGCGGCCTTGGCCTGGGCGCATACCTCGCTCCAGGCGGCCTTCACCGCTTCCTCGGGATTGGCAGGCTCGGCAGCCACCTGCGGCATGACCCGCACGGTGACCGACAGGCCGGGGAAGCAGGACTTGGCAATGGCGGCGCCCAGGGGCTCCCGAACTTGCAGGGGCAGCCGTCGAGGCACTTCCAGATAGAGCGCGATTTCCTGGGAACGCTGCCGGACCTCCACCCGCTTCAGACGAGCCTCGTCCAGCAAGGACGCAGCCTCGGCGGGCAGGGAGGTCCGGTCAATCAGCGCCAGCCAGTCTGTTTGCGGTGACATAGAGATAGCTTCACCCCATGGTGAATTATGTGTGAGGCAGAGCCGGTCATGGCGACATGGCGCCATGATCGGCGACGGGAACGCTGTGTGCGGGGGAGAGGTGAGAGGGGGGCGGCGCTCTGCCCCCCTCTCACTGCAATCATGTGAAGGGGGCGCCCCGAATGTTCGGGCGCCCTCTTCTTTGGCTTGCCTATTACTCTTCTTCAGTGACCGAGACCACACCTTCTACCGCCATTAAATCCCCAATGAGCCCGCCGGCGTCGAGGGTGCGGCCTCCCATTTTTATGTAGAAGGTGATCTCGACCGTGCCAGGGACCGCACCGGTGCGCATGTTCACGCTTTTGATGTTCGCTCCCCAGCGGCCGCAGACCAGCGCCAGGGCGCCGAGCCGGCCGGGCATGTCGGCGACGTGGACGATGAGGGTGTGGTGGCCGCCCTTGGCGATCCAGCGGCGTTCCACCTGCGACAGGGTCTTCAGCGTAAGGTAGACCAGCACCACCGCCACGATGGACTCCACGTAGAGCCGGGCGCCCACAGCCAGGCCGATCGCGCTGACCACCCAGAGCGAGGCTGCGGTGGTCAGGCCGCGAATGGTTGCACCTTCACGCATGATGGTTCCGGCGCCGAGAAAGCCGATGCCGCTGACCACCTGCGCAGCGATTCGCCCGGGATCAGCCGTGCCGAACCCCGTAGCCCGCACCATTTCGTACATGGTGTTGGAGACGTTCATGACCAGGGCGGCGCCCACGCAGACCAGCACGTGCGTGCGCAGGCCGGCGGGCCGGTTTGCACTCTCACGTTCCAGGCCGACGATTCCGCCGCAAACGACAGCGATCAAGAGCGGAGCGAGGGTGGACCACAGCTGATGGCCGAAGCTCTGCAGGTTGTCCTGCAGGAAGGTGGACAACTGGCATTACCCTTTCTGCGCATATTTCAGGATTTCGTAGTACATTTTCAGGCGTGCCGCAACGCCCTTGACTAGGCCTAGCTTCTCTTCCTTCATGCGATGGCTCATCTCTTCGAGCGGGACCTCCACCACCCGGTACCCCTTGTTGTTGATATGCCGGGTGAGGGCAACCTCAATGCCAAACCGAAGGACATCTGTGTCGGGTTCGTGACGGAACATCTCCTCGACCACCTCGCGCCGGACGGCACGCTGACCGGAGAGATAAGGAGCCAGGAGCTGCGCAAGATCGGTTGTGAGGCGGCCTTCGTCGAAGATGCCGACGGTCATGTCGGCCTCCCCGCGCAAGACCGGCTGGAGAAGTGAACGCACGTGGCTGGGCGAGAGGCCGATCAGGTCGGCGTCCAGGAAGAGAACCACCGGGCTGTCGGTCGCCTCGAAACCGCTCCGCATAGCCGCCGCCTTGCCCTGGTTGGTGCGGTGCTCGATGACCCGTGCGCCCGCCTTCCGGGCGACTTCGGCGGTGGCATCATGAGAGCCGTCGCTAACCACAACCGTCTCGGCGATCAGGTCGACCTGGCGAAGGGTCTGTACAACTTCACCGATCGTGACCTCTTCGTTGTAGGCGGGAATCACCGCTGTGACCTTCATACGAGGAGCTACCCCCAATTGAGAACCGAAGCTGACATCGCCGGCGCCTCGCTTGTGCTGGCGCCGCGCTTAACTGTATTCCTTGCGCACCCGGTTTTTTCCTCCCTCGTGGCAACTTGGAGGGCCGGGCAGGAGGTCAGGCGCGCCAGAGGCGGGTCATTTGCTGTACCGAGGCCGCAGGCAGGAAGTCGAAAATCCGCTCGCCCACGCAGCGCTCAATTTCGCCAAAGGCCATCTCCTTGCGAAGCCAGGAGGCTGCGGTGCCCGCGATCCCCTCCGCCGAGGTCAGCAGGCCATAACCGCCGTCGGGAGCGGTCAGGTCGACCAACAGCAGGCGGGCGCCGTCGGCCACCAGGGCCAGGGTCTGGTCGACCTTGCGGGCAGTCTGTACATAGACCTCCTGCAGGTTCAGCCGCACGGGTCCCCGGCTGAGCACAGCCACCATGACGCCGCGCCGCTCCGCGTCGGAAAGCGCCGGGCCCAGGGTTTGCAGCTCATCGGGGCGCCCGGCGACCAGCAGGCTGTGCCGGGCGGAAGCGATCAACTCCGCCGCCCTCGTCAGCGACCGGGGCAGGCCGCTCAGCACCGAAGTGGCGGGGGCGTTATCCGGCCGCGCATGGAGGGCCAGGTCCCGGTACAGGTCGGCCAGCAGGCTCTCCGACCGGCGCCGGTACTCGCCCAGCAGCGCCGTATATGGCAGCGCCCGGTAGAGGTTTCGCTCCTCACCGGGCTCCACCAGCACAGCGCCGCGCTCGGCCAGCCCCTCCAGCACCTCGTAGACCTTGGCACGGGGCACGCCGGAGAGCCGGCTCACCTCGTACCCCGTAATGCCGGGATGGTTCAGCAGCGCCAGGTACACCTTTGCCTCATTGTCCGTAAAGCCGATGCGCTTCAATCCCTCAAGGGCTGCCATGGTAAGTACGTCACCACCGAGGTAGTTACTGCAGTACCTAGAGGGTAGACCTACCACCATGCATCCGTCAAGTATGCTCAGTCCGCTGCCTCGGCCCTTCCCCGGCGCAGCTGCCGGTGATGCAGCAGGCGGGCGATCACGCCCTGGCGGGGTGCGAACAGAAAGGCCAGGGCAAAGAGGGCGCCCGAGACCGTGGTGATCGCCCCGGCGATGGAACTGTCGAGCGCCCGGGCCAGGAAGTAGCCCAGCACGCTGGAGAGGGCGCCCTGCGCAACCGAGAGCATCAGCATGGTGCTCAGGCGTTCGGTCAGCATGTAGGCTGTGGCTCCGGGCACGATCAACATCGCGACCACCAGGATCGCTCCCACGCTCTCAAAGGCGCCAACGGTGGTGATCGAGACAAGGCTCATCAGGATGTAGTGGACCAAAGCCACGTTGATGCCCACTGCGGCGGCCATCTGCGGATCGAAGGCCGCGATCTTGAACTCCTTGTACATCAGGGCGATCACCACGATATTGAGCACGAAGATGCTGCCCATCGTCCAGGCCGAGACCGGCCCTAAGTCACGGCCGGCGACCGTCAGTTGCTCCCAGGGGGCGTAAGCGATCTCCCCGTAAAGCACGTGGTCGAGGTCCAGGTGTACGTTCTCGGCAAAGAGCGTCACCAGCACCACGCCCAGGGCGAACAGGGCGGTGAAGATCACCCCCATGCCCGCCTCCTCCTGCACGCCGGCCCGGTGGAGCGTCTCCACCAGGTAGGTCGTCAGGAGCCCGACGGCCCCGGCGCCAATCACCATGATCAGGGGGCTGCGGCTACCCGTCAGCAGGAAGGCGACCACGATCCCCGGGAGCACGGCGTGGCTGATCGCATCGCCCAGCATGGCCATGCGGCGCAGGATCAGAAAGCAGCCCACCAGCCCGGCCGAGCCCGCCACCAGGGCGCCGATCGTCATGATCCACCCGGCGCTGTACCAGTCCATCTAGGCGCCCTCCTTCACCGCGGTGAGCTTCGGCTCCAGGCCGTGCAGCCGCAGCAGCTCCTCCACCTGCTCCCGGACGGCGCCGGGCAGGCTGAGCTCCCCGTCGCGGTCCACGGGCTGGCCGCCCAGCTCGCCCTCGTGCATCAGGTAGACCTCCCAGAGCCGCTTCTCCCGCACAACGCCCAGCGCCGTGGTTAGGCCGGCGGGGGTCAGGGCCAAGCGGTCGCCACTGTGGATCAGCAGCCCCTCCTTCGCTAACGCAGGGCCGGCGAGGCCCAGCGTTGCGGGGGTGAGTCCCTTGCGGCGGTGCAGCTCCTCGGCGGAGACCGGCAGCCCGGGCTGCCCCGCCTCCTCCGCCAGCTCGTAGAGCGCCCGCAGGACCGCCTCCCGGGCGACCTGTCTCCGCACCCGCATCAGCTTCAGGCCCTTGGCGATCAGGCCACGGCGCGGGGCGAAAAGCAGCGAAACCAGGAAGACCGCCGTCGCCGCCAGCACGATCAGCGGCCCGGTCGGCATCTTCCGGGCCGACTGGGAGAGCAACGTCCCCAGCGCCCCAGACAGGGCGCCGAACAGCCCCGAAAGCGCCACCATCGAACTGAGCCGGTCGGTCCAGTAGCGGGCGGAGACCCCCGGGGTGATCAGCAGGGCGGCCATCAGCACGACGCCCACCGCCTGCAGGCCGATCACCACCGCCAGTACAATCATCAGGTTCAGCAGCAGATCCAGCGGTCCCATTGGCAGGCCCAGCCCCGACCCGAACCCGGAGTCGAACGCCAGGAGCTTGAACTCCTTGAAGAAGATGATCACGGTCAGGCATAGCAGGGCGGCAATCGCTGCCATGACCTGGACGTCCAGGCCCACCATGGCCGCCGCCTGGCCGAAGAGGAACTTGTCGAGCCCGCTCTGGTTGCCCCGGGGCGACTTCTGAATCACGGTGAGCAGCATGATGCCGACCCCGAAGAAGACGGTCAGGACCATCCCCATGGCGGCGTCCTCTTTGATCTTGGAGTACCGGGTGATCCCCGTGATGGCCATGGTGCCCAGCACCCCGGCCACGGCGGCGCCCACCAGGAAGAGCCCGATGTGCTTCGACCCGGTCAGCAGGTAGGCGATGGCGACGCCCGGGAGGGCGGCGTGGGCGAGGGCATCGCCCATGAGGCTGCGCCGCCGCAGCAGGGCAAAGGCGCCCAGCACCCCCGCAGAGAGCCCCAGCAGCATGGTGCCCAGCATCACCCAGCGCAGGTTGGCGTCACCGAGGCTCACGAGACCACCCCCGCCGCCGCATCGCCGCCCTCCAGCCGGAAGCCAAGGCCAGCAGCCTTGCCGCCGGCCGCCGCTCCGGGCGCCCCGATCGAGCCCAGCCCCGTCAGGCGGCCCCCGTAGGTCTTCTGCAGGTTGGGCAGGGTAAAGACCTCCGAGGTGGGGCCGGCGGCGATCACACGCATGTTCAGCAGCACCAGCCAGTCGAAGTACTCCTGGACGGTCTGCAGGTCGTGGTGGACCACCAGCACGGTCTTGCCCTGGGCCTTCAGGGCGGTCAGCAGGGAAATAATTGCCTTTTCCGTGGCGGCATCGACCCCGGCGAAGGGTTCATCCATGAAGTAGATTTTGGCGTCCTGGGCCAGCGCCCGGGCCAGGAAGACCCGCTGCTGCTGCCCGCCGGAGAGCTGGCTGATCTGGCGGTGTGCGAAGTCCGCCATGCCCACCTGCTCCAGGCACCGCATGGCGATCTCCCGGTCGGCGGCGGTGGGGCGCCGGAGCCAGCCCAGGTGACCGTACCGGCCCATTAGCACCACGTCCAGGGCGTCGGTGGGAAAGTCCCAGTCCACCGAGCCGCGCTGGGGCACGTAGCCCACCCAGCGGCGCCGGTTTGCATAGGGCTCGCCATAGATCTGCACCTCGCCGGCAGCGGCGGGAATCAAGCCGAGGGTGGCCTTCAGCATGGTGGACTTCCCGGCTCCGTTGGGCCCGACCACCCCGACCAGCTTGCCCTCGGGCAGCGTCAGGTTGACGCTCTGGAGCACCGGGCGCTTGTGATACGCCACGGTCAGGTCACGAATCTTCAGCGGCGCCTCTGACATAGCCGTTCCCCCCTCGTTACTTCAGGGCCTTTACGATCGTGTCCACGTTGTGCTTGACCATGCCGATGTAGGTCCCCTCGGGGGTTCCATCGGCGCCCATGGCGTCGGAGAAGAGCTCGCCGCCGATCACCACGGTGTGACCCTTGGCCTTCGCCCCCTCCACCACCGCCTTGATCGACCGGTCGGAGATCGAGGACTCCACGAAGACCGCCTTGATCTTGCGCTGCGTAAGCACGTCAACCAGCGCCTGCACATCCTTGATGCCGTACTCGGCGTCGGTGCTGATGCCCTGCAGGCCCATCACCTCGATATCGTAGGCCCGCCCGAAGTAGCCGAAGGCGTCGTGGGCAGTCACCAGCACCCGCCGCTCCTTGGGGATCTGAGCCAGCTGCTCCCGTGCGTACTTGTGCAGCTCCTCAAGCTTCTTCAGGTACGCCTCGGCATTCTTCTCAAAGTCGGCCTTGTGCTTAGGGTCCGACTCGGCCAGGCCGTCCCGGATCACCTCGGTCGCCTTCATCCAGAGCGTCACATCGAACCAGACGTGCGGGTCGGGGTGGCCCTTGCCGCCATCCATGATCTGGTCCTGGGGAAAGCGCTCCGAGACCGGGATGGTCGGGCGGGTGCGCGCCATGCGCACGAAGATGTCGCCCAGCTTCCCCTCCAGGTTCAGCCCGTTGTAGAAGATGACCTGGGCGCCCTGCAGCTTGGTGATGTCGCCCTCGGAGGCCTTGTAGAGGTGCGGGTCCACCCCGGGGCCCATCAGGGCGATCACCTCCACATGCTCACCGCCGACATTCTTGACCACGTCGGCGATCATTCCGGTGGTGGTGGTGACCTTCAGCTTCCCTCCGGTGGCTCCGCTCCCTCCGGCAGAGCCGCAGCCCGCCAGCAGGGCCACCAGCAACAGCCCCAAAATCCAGGTGCGTCCAAAAGATCCCCTCATGGTATGTCCTCCTCATGCCTTGCTCCGCGGTGTGGCGGAGGGCCACAAATTTTAGCTTAGGCTAACTTTCGGGGCGTTGAAAACCCGGCCGGTCGCCGGTGGGTAAAGGGTAATTCACTCACGCCAATAGTTTTTCCCTAGGGAAACATTCAGCTTTGAGAAAGCCCGGTCGGTCCGACCGGGAGTTGCCCGCTTCCTATACCTATGCGCCCGTCCGGGTTTCGACTCCCGAGAACCGCAATTTAAAGGCATCTAACTCTGTTCTTAGTATGCTTGTAATCCACCACCGTTGTCAAGATCTTCTGTGGGATTATTGACCATGGTGGTTAAAGAAGTTCCAGGAGAGCCGGGACTCGGCTCTCCTGGATCCATCTACTCGTAGCGCAAGGCGTCCACCACGTCAAGCCGGGAGGCCCACCGGGCCGGGAGCAGGCCCACCGCCGGCGCCAGCACCAGGGCGATCCCGCAGGCCAGCCCGATCGAGCCCCAGTTGATCACCATATCGGAGCTGAACCCGCTGGTAAATTCCGTGGAGTTGACCATGACGCTCTGAAGGATCAGACCGCCGATCAGACCGGTGAGGCCGCCTACCACCCCTGTGCCAAAGGCCTCGCCAACCACCATCCGGATGATCTCGCCCCGCCGGGTTCCCACCGCACGCAGCACGCCGACTTCGCGCCGCCGCTCCAGAATGGCGGCGAACAGGGTGTTGGCAATGGCCAGACCCGAGATCATCAGCGAGATGGCCGTCAGGGCGTCGAGAAGCTGGTAGAAGGCGTCGTATTGGGCCCGGATCTCTGACCAGAACTCCCGGTTGAGCCGGACTTGCAGGTGCATCGAGTCGCCAAAGTGGTCCAAAATCCGCTGCCTCACCGTTTCCGGATCCGTTCCGGGCTGTACGAGGACCGCCATGTTGGTGCTGGTCTGGTCGCCAAAGTACGTCAGATAGTCCCTGCGGTCGATCTGGACCGTGCCCCCGTAGGGCGTGATGTCGGTCATGATGCCGGCCACGGTAAACGTCTGACTGCCGGAAGGGGTTGGCAAGGTGAACCGATCTCCCCGGTGCACATTCAGCCGCCGTGCCGCTGCGGGGGAAAGCAGGGCGTGTCCGCCTTGCTCCATCTGGTCCACGGCGGTGTTCCAGTCCCCTTCCTCCATGTCCATCTCCGAGTACTGCCGCAGGAGCTTGTGATCGAAGACCTGGAGGAATGCCTGCTCCCCGTCGGTGAGGATTACCCGGGTCATCTTCTGCGGGCTCACCAACCGGACCCCGTCGACCCGGGCCAGCTCCGCCTCGAACTCGGGAGAGACTTCCACCAGGGCGCCGATCCCCGTAAACGAGGTGGCCACGTTGAGATCCCAGGCTACAACCTTGCCATACCAACGGTCGAAGGTCCCCGTCTGGGAGGCCGCCACGCCGCCGATCCCCACCATGAACATCAGGCTGACCATCAGCGAGCTGACGGTCGCCGCGGAGCGCCGGGGCTGGCGCACGAAGTTCTCGGCCGCCAGCCGGCCCGGCATGCCGGCCACCATGGTCAGCACGGGGCGAAGCAGCACCCGGGTGACCAGGATCAGCAGCTGCGGCAGCAGGAGCACGGCGCCCAGCATGGCGATGGTCAGGGAGAGCCCCCAGAGCCGCAGCATCAGGTCCGGGAGCATTCCCTCCTCGGGCCAGGTAGCACGGACAAAGACGGCGCAGAAGCCGATCATGGCGAGTCCGCCTGCGGCCGGCGCCCACTGGAAACGGCCGGCCCTGTCTGCGCCCACGTCGCCCGGGCGCATCGCCTCCACCGGGCTGAAGCCCAGCGTCTCCCTGGCGGGAGCGAGGGCTGCCGCCATGGCCGCCAGGATCCCTACGGCATACGCCGTGGCCACGGCGGACGGAGTCAGGGTCACATCGGCCGCCTGAACCCCATAGGAGACCAGGAACTGAGCCGTCGCCTGCTCGGTCATCGCGACGGCCATGCCATAGCCCAGGAAGAGGCCAAGGCCGGACCCCAACAGACCGAGCAGCCCCGCCTCGCTGAGGACCAGGCGCAGGATTTCTGCCTTGCGCAGCCCCAGCGCCCGTAAGATCGCCAGGTCCCGGCGCCGCTCAGCGACGCTCATCGATACGTTGGTGTAGATGATAAACGCCCCGGCGAACAGGGAGACGGAGCCCGCCATCGTCAGAACGAAGAGCATGCCGTCGAGGATCTTCTGCATGTCCTTGGAGCGCTCTGCCGGGGCGCCGACCCGCACAGTGGCGCCGAGGCTGCTCTGAAGCGCCTCCTTGACCCGCTCAGCGTCAACCCCGGGGGACAGGGTCAGGTCGATCAGGTCGAGCTTCCCCGCCTTGCCGAAGGCCTTCTGAGCGTCTGCCAGCAGCATGACACCGAACGGGCCCAGCGAGCCGCGGACCGTGCCCTTGCTGTCGAAGATGCCACTTACGGCAAACTCCTTCATCCCCTCGGTGGTCAGCACCTTCAGCTTGGCGCCCGCGGCCAGGCCCAGCGCCTGGGCCAGGTCCGTCGAGACTGCGGTCTCCCCGGCCCGCTCGGGAAGTCGGCCCTCGGTCAGCTTGTAGTCCCGCACCAGGCGGTCCTTCTCGGGCACTATTCCATAGAAGGTGCTGCCTGCCTGCCGCTCCCCGGCAATAACCGGGGCGCTCGAGGTGACAACGGGGACGACGGCGCCCAGCCCCTGGACCCGACTGGCCTCCTCCAACAGAACAGCCGGGAACCCGGCACCGCTGGTGGCCGAAATCTGCAGGTCGGCCCTGCCGGCCGCCGAGGAGAGCAGGCCCTCATAGCTTGTCAGGATGGCGTCGTTCATCAGGAGCACCGCCACCACCATGGTCACACCCAGCGTAATGCCCAGGAACGTCATCAGCGAACGGCCCTTCTTCCCGGTCAGATACCGCCGGGAGAGCCGCCAGTAAAGGCTGATCATACAGCCTTCCCCCCTGTCCGGAGGTCGTCCTGAATCCTGCCGTCGCGCATGGTGATCATGCGGTCCCCGTAAGCTGCGGCCTTTGCGTCGTGGGTCACCATCACAATGGTCATCCCGCGCTCCTGCTGCATGGACTTTAGCAGGGTCAGGATCTCCTCTCCCGAGACGGAGTCGAGGTTGCCCGTGGGTTCATCGGCGAACAGCAGGGGCGGGTCGCCCATCAGCGCCCGGGCGATGGCCACCCGCTGCATCTGGCCGCCGGAGAGCTCGTCCGGCTTGTGGTTCGCCCGCTCGGACAGCCCCACCATCGCCAGCAGCTTCCTGGCCCGCTCCTCAGCCTCGCGCACCTTCACCTTGGCCATCAGCAGCGGTAGGGCCACGTTCTCAAGGGCCGTCAGCGTGGGGAGCAGGTTGAAAAACTGAAAGATAAAGCCCACCCGCTGCCGGCGGAGCAGGGTCCGTGCGTCATCGGACATGGCGGCCAGATCCTGCCCGAGCAGCAGCACCTGCCCATCGCTAGGCTCGATCAACCCGCTCATCAGGTGCAGCATGGTCGACTTGCCGGAGCCCGACTTGCCCATGATCGAGATAAACTCCCCCTCGTGGGCCGTCAGGGAGACGCCATCCACCGCCTTCAGAACGTTGTCGCCGCGCCTGTACTCCTTGGTTACCCCTTTGAGCTGAACGGTGGCCTTGTTCATCGCCATCCGCCTCCTGCGCGCAGTTTTGCTTCACATACATCGAGCCACCGAAGGTCTGCCTCCACATGCAGCAGGGCTGCGTCGAGCAGCAGCTCCTGCCACAGGCGGTCCGGCGCCTCCTTCCGCCCCAGCTGCACCTTCTGCCGAGTCAGGTCGGCCATCTCCAGATGGTAGACCCGCCGCTGGCTGTCCAGCAGGGCGTAGGCGCTTTCACGGTCCCGGTTCATCAGCAGCGCCAGGCGCACGAAGATCTCGTCGCGCACCGGCTTCGGTTTGAGCGGCGGCCGGGCGAGCCATGCGTCGAGGGCCTGCAGACCCGCAGGTGTCACCCCATACACCTTGCGGTCCTCCCCGGGCTCCGCGGTGGCCTCCAGGGCGACCAGTCCCTCTTTCAGAAGCCTGTCCAGGGTGGAGTAAATCTGCCCGACATTCAGTTCCCACAGACCGCCGGTCAACTGGTCAAACTCGCTCTTGATCTCGTAGCCATGGCGGGACCCCATCGCCAGAATGCCAAGGATACCATGCTTGACCGCCAGACTCCTCACCTCCCGCCTAAGTACGAGTATAGCATACGAGTATATAGTGGCAACTGAATCCATTGCATACGTTTGATGCTCATTAGGCATGAAAAGACCGACCGCCAACCCGGCGGCCGGTCCCGTTGTCACTTCACAACCAGCAGCCCGCGCATCCCCTTCTCATCGTGCTCGTCCACCCGGCAAGCCCACTCAAAGGTACCCGCTTTGTCGACCGTGAAGGTAACCTCCTGGGATGTCCCCGGCGGGATCGGTTTGATCTCCACGCCGTAGGCATCCAGCTCCCACTCGTGCTTCATGGTGCCGTCGTTGATCAGTCGAACGGTCAGCCGGGTGCCCTTCTCCACCTCGACCTGATCCGGGGTGAAGCGGTACTCCCTGGCCCGAACCACCAGGGTCTTGCTCTTCCCCTCAGCTGCGGGGGCGGTCCCGACCTGCGCCGAGGCCCGGGCCACCAAGGGAATCCCCAGCGCCTCGGCGGACTCCTGCATCGTCGCCGTTACGGTGGCGGCCTCCCGGGCGATCAGGGCGCCGTCGATCTGCGATTCCGCCAGGTTCCGCTTGATCGCCGTGTTGGCGTTGGCCATCCGCTGCGCCAGCTTCGCATCCTTCAGGCTGACCGGCCCCAGCACCTCACCGAATGCGGCCGAGAACTCCTTGTAGGCCTCCCGGGCGCCCGCCGCATCGCCCGCTCCGGCCCGGGCCGCCACCTGCTCCAGGGCCTCCAGCGTCCGGCTCATCGCGGGCCTAAGCGCCGCCTGTGCCTGCGCTGCGGAATCCTCCTTGGCGACCTTGCTCCCCGTGCACCCACTAAAACCCAAGGCGGCGACGAAGAGCACCAACATCCAACCACTGATCCGGACCTTCACGCGATCATCCCCCATAGAACCACGGTTTTCCATGGGAGAGTATCTCCAACACTGCCCGATTCCATGAAAGCAAAGGCTCCAGAAGCGCTTTCGCTCCTGGAGCCTTTCCTGCTGTCCTAGTAAGCCCGGGCAAACCAGACCGTGTGCTTCGCCTCGCCACCGCAGGTCAGGCAGGTGTGCTTCTTGGCCGGCGGGTTGAAGGGAATGTTCCGGGAGGTGAACTTGACCTCCTCCTTCACCTTCGCCTCGCACTCGGCGCCGCCGCACCAGCCGGCCAGGACCCAGCCCGCCGACCTGTTCTGGCTGTCCGCTTCGGCCACGTGGGCCTTCAGGTCCTCCAGGCTCTCGATGTGCAGGTGAGAGTTGGCCTCGCGGAAGGCCACCGCCTTCTTGTACATGTTCGTCTGGATCTCGCCCAGCAGCGCCGTAATCGCCTCCACGGCGTTCTCCAGCGGCAGGGTGATCTTCTCGCCGGTGTCGCGGCGGGCCACAACGCACTGCCCGTTGTCGACGTCGCGCGGCCCAAGCTCCAGGCGAACCGGCACGCCGCGCATCTCCCACTCGTTGAACTTCCAGCCCGGGGTCTCCTCCCGGAGGTCGGCCTTCACTCGCACCCCGGCGTTCTTGAGGGCGTCAAAGAGCGGGTCGAACCGCTCCATCACCTTCTCACGCAGCTTGGGCGGCCCCACCGGGATCATCACGACCTGCGTGGGCGCCATCAGCGGCGGCAGGGCCAGGCCCCGGTCGTCGCCGTGCACCATGATCAGGGCGCCGATCAGGCGGGTCGACGAGCCCCAGGAGGTGGTGTGGACATACTTGCGCTGGTTGTCGCGGTCCAGGAACTGGATCTCAAAGCCCTTGGCGAAGTTCTGGCCCAGGTAGTGCGAGGTGCCGGCCTGCAGCGCCTTGCCGTCCTTCATCATCGCCTCGATCGAATAGGTGTCAACGGCGCCGGCGAAGCGCTCGGACGGGGTCTTCTGCCCCTGCACCACCGGCACGGCCAGCACGCCCTCGACCACCTCGGCGTAAACGCCGAGCATCTTCATGGTCTCCTCACGGGCCTCTTCCTCGTTGGCGTGAGCCGTGTGGCCCTCCTGCCACAGGAACTCCGAGGTGCGCAGGAAGGGCATGGTCCGCTTCTCCCAGCGGAAGACGTTGCACCACTGGTTGATCAGCACCGGCAGATCCCGGTAGCTCTGGATCCACTGGCTATACATGTGCCCGATGATCGTCTCGGAGGTGGGACGCACCGCCAGGCGCTCCTCCAGCTTCTCCCCGCCGGCCTCGGTCACCCAAGGAAGTTCCGGATTAAAGCCCTCCACATGCTCCTTCTCCTTCTGGAAGAAGGACTCGGGAATGAGCATAGGGAAGTAGGCATTACGGTGACCGGTCTCCTTGAAGCGCTTGTCCATGGCCGCCTGGATGCGCTCCCACAGCTCATAGCCGTCCGGCTTAAAGACAATGCAGCCGCGCACCGGGGAGTAGTCCATCAGGTCCGCCTTCTTGATGGTATCGATGTACCACTTGGAGAAGTCCTCGGACTGCGGGGTAATCTCCTTCACAAAGTTCTTGTCGTCCGCCATGCTCCCACTCCTTAGAGAAAATGAAAAAAGGCCCGCCCCCGTAGGGACGAGCCTTGTGTGCCCGCGGTACCACCCTAATGGACCAGCCTGTGGCCAGGTCCCCTCGTAGCCCGGTAACGGCGGGCGCCGGCCAGCTCATCGCAGGCAGCTCGGGGGTGGGCAGCAGTGACGCCTCGTACCGGCCTTTCACCATACGGCCGGCTCTCTGTAACCAGGCGGGTCCTGCGGGTCCCTTCATCGCTCTTCTCTACCGTAGACTAGCGCATCCAACCTACCCTTGTCAACCTTTGCCACAGGTGCGCGCCCGAGCACCCGCCGACCGGTATTCCAGTACCAAAGCGTATCTTCAATGCAATGGAAACCGCATTGCGGATAGAAGATCCCAAATGCTATACTGTTCTTGTCAAAAAAGTCCGTTGGTCAAACCTTAGGGGGCGGCACATTGACCAGGCCACAACCGTGGACCTTTGTCCTCTCGGAATACCTCGACCTAGCATTCGTGCTGCGCCGGGCAGGGGTGCTCGTCGTGAATGCTCGATCCAAGACTGAAGCGTTGAACTGTCTCGCTCACTACCAGCCGGTCCGAATCGTCGTCGACCAGGCGTGCGAAGGGGCCCAACATGTGCTCGCCTTCGCCCGGGAGCGCTATCCCGAGGTCCCGGTCGAGGTGCAGGACCAGGCAATCGACCGCATCCTGGCGGCCGGGTAGGATCCACCATCATCGTGCAACAAACAGCGGAGGGGCATCTGCCCCTCCGCACTATTTATGCTGAACCACTAACTGTGCCGGTTGTAGCCGCGCTTATCGAGGCCCTTTTCCTTGAACTCAGCGGCCTTCTGCTCCACCAACTGCACCAGGGACTCGACCATCTCTTCCTCGGAGGTCTTGCGCACCTGCTCGCCGCCGATGTAGAGCATGCCCACACCCTTGCCGCCAAAGAGGGCCACATCTGCCTCGGCCGCCTCACCGGGGCCGTTGACCACGCAGCCCATCACAGCAACGTTCAGCGGCACATCGATGTGCGACAGCCGGCGCTCCACCTCGTTGGCCACCTTCACCAGGTCGATCTGAACCCGGCCGCAGGACGGGCAGGAGATGATGTTGACGCCGCGGGTGCGCAGGCCCAGGGACTTGAGGATCTCGTAGCCCACCTTCACCTCTTCGGCACAGTTGGTGGACAGGCTGACCCGAATGGTATCGCCGATGCCCGAGGAGAGCACGCTGCCGATGCCCACCGCCGACTTGATCGAGCCGGAGAACGGCGTGCCGGCCTCCGTAACGCCCACATGCAGCGGGTACTCGACCTTCTCGCTGAGCAGCTGGTAGGCCTGAATCATCGTCTTTACATCCGACGCCTTGATCGAGATGATCGTCTGATCAAAGTTCAGGTCCTCCAGGATCCCCACGTGCTTGAGCGCGGATTCCACCATGCCCTGCGGCGTGGGGTAGCCGTACTTCTCGATGAACTCATCCTCCAGGGAGCCGGCGTTGACGCCAATGCGGATCGGCACGTCGCGGTCCTTACAGGCCCGGGTAACCTCCTCCACCTTCCAGCGCGGCCCGATGTTGCCTGGATTGATGCGCAGCTTATCGATTCCCGCCTCCAGGACCTTCAGGGCGATGCGGTAGTCGAAGTGAACGTCAGCCACCAACGGGATATTGCAGTTCCTGCGAATCTCCTTGAAGCACTCGGCGGCCTCCATGGTGGGCGCCGCCACACGCACGATGTCGCACCCGGCCTCTTCCAGCTCCCGAATCTGTGCGAGGACCTGGGCCACGTCACGGGTATCGCACTTGGTCATTGACTGCACCGAAATTGGGGCGCCGCCGCCAACGGGTACGCTGCCGACCTGGACCTGCTTCGTGATCTTCCGCACCTGCATCTCTTTACGTACTCCCTTATATTAGCGTCGTACTATGTCGCCGTAAGTCATTACTACCATCAGGCCGATCAGCAACAGGAAGCCCACAAAGTGTACCATGTTCTCCCGCTGCGGGTCGACCCGGCGGCCGCGCACGGCCTCCACAACCATGAAGGCCAGGCGGGACCCGTCCAGCGCCGGAATCGGCAGCAGGTTGAACATGCCAAGGTTGATCGAGAGAAATGCGGTCAGCCCCAGCAGGCTCTCCCAGCCCTGGGCAGCGTTCTGAGCAATCTCACGGGTGATGCCTACCGGGCCTGAAAGCTCGGGCTGCACCCGGCCGGCGATCATATCAACCAGCCCGCCAAGCCACATCGCCGAGATCTGCGCCGTGAAGACCGGACCCTTCACCAGAGCCTTTCCGACCGGCTCAGGCACATAGCTGGGGGAGATCCCCACCATATACCGGTTCTCGGAGGGGACATGGACGGGCTGCAAGGTGAACTCGCGCGTCTCGGAGCCCCGCCGGACCTGAACGGTAACCGGCTTACCGCCCGACGCCGAGATCAGGTCGGTGACCTCTTTCCACTCGGTGATCGCCCGGCCGTTCACGGCCAGCACACGGTCCCCGGCCTTCAGGCCGGCGGCGGCTGCGGGGCAAGGACGGGCGGCGGCGGTACTGTCTGCCGTCGGGCAGTTCACCGGCACGTCCCCCAAAACGGGCTGAAGCGTCCCTACCGTAAACAGATAACCGGAGTACAGCAGCGAGGCCAGCACGAAGTTCATGAACGGTCCGGCGAAGATCACCAGCGCCCGGGCCAGGACCGACTTGCGGTTGAACCCGCGGGGATCCTCCGCGTCGCCCTCCTCCATGCCGGCCATGCGCACGAAACCGCCCAGCGGAACGAGGCGCAGATTGTACTCCGTCTCGCCGCGCTTAAACCCCGCCAGAACGGGACCGAACCCCAACGCAAACTCATGGACCCGAATATCGAAGTACTTGGCCACAGCGAAGTGCCCGAGCTCGTGAATGAAAATCAACAGCCCGAAGACCGGAATGGCCCATAGCCAGTCGACCCAGGTAAGATTCACCCGTCTCCCCCCTGCTTAAAGGGATGCCGCCATGCGCCGCGCCCAGTTGTCGGCTTCCAGAATGGTGCCCAGGTCGGAGGCCTTCGAAACCTGGTGCCTCTCCATGCATTCATGCACAACACGGAAGATGTCGACAAAACGGATCTCGTCGGCCAGGAAGCGCTGCACCGCCACCTCGTTGGCGGCATTCATGACCGCCGGAAGTGTTCCCCCCATTGTAACGGCCTCGCGGGCGTAGTTCAAGGAAGGAAAGGTCACCGTGTCCGGTTCCTCGAAGGTCAGCGTGCCCAACCGGGTAAGGCTCAGGGGCTCCAGGAACCCCGGCGCCCGCTCTGGGAAGGTCAGGGCGTACTGAATGGGCAGGCGCATGTCGGTGGGTCCCAGCTGCGCCATGATATTCCCATCCACATATTCTACGGCGGAATGGACGATCGACTGGGGGTGGACCACCACTTCGACCTTCTCCATCGGTACGTCGAAGAGCCAGCGGGCCTCAATCATCTCCAACGCCTTGTTCATCAGCGTCGCGCTGTCCACGGTGATCTTGGCGCCCATCACCCATCGCGGGTGCTTGAGCGCCATCTCCTTGGTCACGGTGCTCAGGTCCTTCCAGCCCCGGAACGGCCCGCCCGAGGCGGTCAGCAGCAGGCGGCGCACCCGGAGTGGATCCTCCCCGACCAGGCACTGAAAGAGCGCACTGTGCTCCGAGTCGACCGGGATGATCCGAACCCCGTGCCGCCGGGCTGCCGCCATGACCAACTCACCAGCCGCAACCAGCGTCTCCTTGTTGGCCAGGGCGATCTCTTTGCGGGCGGCAATCGCCGCCAGGGTGGGCTTGAGCCCCAGGGCGCCGACCACCGAGGTCAGCAATACGTTCGCCTTCGGATGTGTCGCCACCTGATCCAGCCCGTCGGGGCCATACACGATGTCGGGAAGCTGCGGGGCGACCTCATTCTCCAGGAGCAGCCGCTTGAGCCCCGTAGCCGTGGCTGCGTCGGGAACGGACACAATGGCCGGCCTGAACTGCCTCACCTGAGCCGCCAGCATGTCAACCCGGCTGCCCGCAGCGAGGCCGACCACCCGGAACCGCTCGGGGAAGCGGGCGATTACATCCAGCGCCTGCGTGCCTACGGAACCGGTGGAACCGATAATGGAGATGTACTTCACAGTGATCTTCCTCTATGGCGGCTTAGTCGTCGGTCTCGTGGAGGGCGGGGAGCAGTCCGGAGCGGATCATGCTCTTCAGCAGGATCGCCAGCAGCGGACCGATCACAAAGCCCAGGGCGCCGAAGAAGTGGAACCCCAGGTACATCGACAGCAAAATGGCCAGGGGATGCAACCCGATCTGATCGCCCACCACCTTGGCCTCCAGCACCTGCCGTACGCCGGCGACCACCGCGTACACGATCAGCAGCTTGATCCCGAAGACCTTGCTGCCGAACAGGAAAGAGTATGCGATCCAGGGGAGGAAGATGGCGGCGGGGCCAAGCAGGGGCAGCACGTCGGCAAAGCCGACCAGGGCGCCCATGAGAACGGCGTAGTTCGACCCAATGATCGAAAGGCCGATAATGGTCTGCGTCATGGTGAGGAGGATCAGCATCAACTGGGCCTTGGCAAAGCCCATGGCGCTGGCCCACACCTCCACCTTCACCTGGCGAATCTTGGGCCGCCAGGCGCTGGGAAAGAGCGAGAGCATAAAGTCGAAGATCTGCCGGCGATCCCGGCTCATGAAGAATGTGGCGATGGTCGCCACCAGCATATTCGTAATGAAGCTGGGCAGCCCGCCGAAGACCCCCAGCGTCCCCGCCACAGAGGGCAGGCTGCTGGAGAGGTTGCTCTGGAGCATCTCCAGGTTGCGGGTCAGCACGTCCTGGATCGTGTCGGGCAGGTTGGCATGGAAGGCTCCAAACTGCTCCGAGAACCTCACGACCAGATCCTCGCCGATCGCGTACAGGTAGGGCAACTGCTTTGCCACAGCCTGGATCTCGTGAACCAGCTGTCCGATGGCCGCGGTCAGCGCGGTCACAATCAGCCCGACGAACACAAGCAGTACCGCTGCGACCGCCAGCGACCGGGACACCTTGCCCTTCCAGGTCATGCGCCGAACCAGCGGATCGATCAACTCTGCGACAAGCACCGCCACAGCGAAGGGAAGCACGAGCGGCAACGCATAGGTGAAGACCACATAGAAGCCGATGAGGAAGCCGACCAGACTTGCTACCGACAACAACCAGGCTCTGGTCATACGGGCACCTCCGGGCTTAAGCAAGAATATCCCTTACCGTGGTATAGAAGATCAGCGCCGTCAGCCCCAGGAAGCCGCTGGCGTGAATCCAGCCCTCCACAACCGGGTCCATCCTGCGGCGGCGCAGGCGTTCCACACCCAAAAGCAGCAGGCGGCCGCCGTCAAAGCCGGGCACCGGCATCAGGTTGAACAGCCCCAGGTTGACGCTCATAAAGGCCGAGTACAGGAGGGTCTGCTCCCACCCGGCGATGACCATCTCCGCCGTCGCCTGTGCAATGCCCACCGGCCCGTCCAGGCTGACTGCACCGCCGGTCAAGATCTCCTGGAACAGGGAAACCCAAAAGCTTACGAAGGCTACGGTGGTTTGCAGGGCCTGCCCCAGGGCGCCGGCACCGCCGCCGAGCATGGGTCCGTACAGCACGGCCAGCAACACCACTGCCAACAGAAGGTTGGCCAAGGGGCCGGCAAACAGCGCCCACAACCTGGCCCTGAATGGGGCGGTCAGGTATCCGCCCGGCCCTTCCTCCTGCCACCGAACGTACCCGCCCAGGGGCAACGCCCGCACGGTCCACAGGGTCTCCCCGCGCCGAAACGAGAACAGCCGGGGGCCCCACCCAACGGCAAACTCAGCGACAGCGAGACCGCTGGCCTTTCCCACCCAGTAATGGCCCAGTTCATGCACCAGGACCATCAGTCCGAACACCAGCACGGCGACCAGGTAGGACCATGTGGGCATACGGAGCCCCCCAGTACAGTTAGCCCAGGAAAATAAGCCTTACAACGTAATAGACGAACGGGAGGACGAAAAGGCTACTGTCGAAGCGGTCCAGGACGCCGCCATGACCTGGCAGCAGGTTGCCCGAATCCTTCACCCCAGCGTACCGTTTCAGGGCCGACTCAGCCAGGTCGCCTGCCACCGAGATCACCGAGAGGATCAAGGCGATGACGGCGCCCTGCCAACTGGCGATGCCTGCATGGGGCGCCCACAGGCTCCCCACGAACACAGCGCCCACGCTGCCGCCCAGCACCCCTTCAATCGACTTGCCGGGCGAGATCTTCGGAGCCAGCTTGCGCTTGCCGATCGCCATGCCCACAAAGTAGGCAAACGAATCTGCCGCCCAGGTACAGAAGAAGGCGAACGCCACCCACTTCAATCCGAGGTCCCAACCGGTGCCCTCGCCCAGGCCGCGCAACAGCAGCAGATGGCTCAGCATGAACCCAACGTACACAACGCCGGCGATGGTCACCAGCGCATCGACCACGGTCCGCTCCCCGTAGTTCACGAGGAGCCAGGTCAACACCGCGATCGCCGTGGCCGACAGGATCGCTCCCAGCACCACGCCGTTCCCGGGCGCTAGAAACGCCCACGCCAAAAAGGCCAAAGTGGCAGCACTACCCAATAGGTATGCCACATGAACCCCTTTCGCGCGCCAGATTCGCGTATACTCGTGAAAGCCAATAAGGCCCATCCCCGCCACGAGGGCGAAGAGGGGCCACTTCCCTAAATAGAGCAGGAGTAGAAAGACCGGAATGCCAACCAGGCCGGTCAGGATGCGAACGAGCAACGACTCACCTGCTTTGCCTACAAAGTCGCTTCCTACTTAGATACGACAGCGCCGAAGCGGCGTTCCCGGCGGGAGAAATCGCTCAGCGCCTGCTCCAGGTGATCACGCCGGAAGTCAGGCCAGGCGACGTCCGTCACCCAGATCTCGCTGTACGCGGCCTGCCACACCAGGAAGTTCGAGAGCCTCATCTCACCGGCCGTGCGAATGATCAGGTCTGGGTCCGGGAGGCCACCGGTATAAAGGTGGCTGGCGATATGTTCGGCGGAGATCTCCTCGGGCCTGAGCTCGCCGGCCTGAACCTTGCCTGCCAGGGTGCGCATGGCGTCCACGAGCTCTGCCTGCCCGCCGTAATTCACCGCCAGGTTCAGCACCAGGCGGTTGTTGCCGCGGGTGCGCTCCACTGCGCGCCAGATCTCATCCCGCTGCAGTGTCGGCAGCTCGTCGATCCGGCCGATCGCATTGATCCGCACCCCGTTCTTGTGCAGGGACTCCACTTCCCGGCGGCAGTACTCCACCAGGAGGAACATCAGGGCGTCCACCTCGTCCTTGGGACGCTTCCAGTTTTCCGTGGAAAACGCGTACAGGGTCAGAACCTCAAGACCCACTTCAGGGGCAGCCTCAACCACGCCGCGCACCGCCTCGACCCCGGCCCGGTGGCCGGCGGTTCGAGGCAGGCCGCGCCGCTGCGCCCAGCGCCCGTTCCCGTCCATAATGATCCCGACGTGGCGAGCGCGATTGCTCTGGGAAACTGCCGTGCTGTCCACGGGGGTGGCCTCTTTTTCGAGGCCCACCAGCTTGCGTAAACTGTCAAGCACGCCCCTTGATTCCTCCCTGATCCTCGGGATCCCCAGCCACTGAAGGCCGTTCGTAGGTGCGATAGGCCAAAACCACCCGCACGCCCCCTGGCCGCGGCTGTTCGGCCACGACCCGAAGCGTGCCCGCTCCGACCGGCCGGGAGGGCGGGTGGGTGACCACGGTTTCGTAGGTTAGACCTCTGGACTTCAAGATCGGTTCCGCCTCATCCCAGGGCAGTCCCGTCAGATCCCATGTCCAGGGCTGGGAGTCGAGCACGGCCTATACCTCCATGATCTCCTTTTCCTTCAGCTCCATGATATGGTCGACCTCTTTGATCGCCTTATCCGTGAGCTTCTGGATCTCTTCCTGAGCCCGCTTGGACTCGTCCTCGGAGATCGTCTTCTCCTTCTCCATCTTCTTGATGGCGTCGTTGGCATCGCGCCGGACGTTGCGCACCACCACCCGCTCATCCTCCGTCCGCTTGGCGACCACCTTGACCAGCTCCTTGCGGCGGTCCTGGGTCATGGGCGGGAGGACGAGGCGGATCACCACGCCGTCGTTGTTGGGGTTCAGGCCGAGGTCGGAGATCAGGATCGACTTCTCGATCGCCTTGAGCATGGAGCGGTCCCAGGGCTTAATCGTAATGGTCCGGGCGTCCGGAATATCAATATTGGCCACCTGGTTGACCGGTGTGGGCGTGCCATAGTAGTCCACCCGCAGCTTGTCAAGCAGCGCCGGGGTGGCCCGGCCCGCCTTCATCGAGGCGAGTTCATGGCGAAACGCCTCAATGGACTTCTTCATCCGGTCGTCAGCGTCCTTAATAATCTGCTTCGTCATTTCGATTCCCCCCGTACAAATGTCTGGCCTACATCCTCGCCGAGGACAACCTTGCGTACGTAGTCATGGCCCATCATATCAAAGACGATAATCGGAATGTTATTATCCATACACAGTGCGGTGGCCGTGGAGTCCATCACCTTCAGGCCCTTCGCCAGGACCTCCTGGTAGGTAACCTCCTGATACTTCACTGCATCCTTATTCGTGCGCGGATCGGAATCGTACACCCCTTCGACGCCTTGCTTGCCCATAAGAATGGCATCCGCCTCAATTTCGGCGGCGCGCAGCGCTGCGGTGGTATCCGTTGTGAAATAAGGATTGCCCGTCCCGGCGGCAAAGATCACCACCCGGCCCTTTTCCAGGTGACGGATGGCCCGCCGGCGGATAAACGGCTCGGCGACCTGCCGCATTTCGACGGCGGTCATGACGCGCGTGTCCACCTTGTGCTTCTCGATGGCATCCTGGAGAGCGAGGGAGTTCATCACCGTAGCGAGCATGCCCATGTAATCAGCAGACGCCCGATCCATGCCCATTTCCTGGCCGAGTTTGCCACGCCAGAAGTTACCCGCCCCCACCACGATCGCCACCTGAACCTTCAGTTCATGGATGACCTTCAGTTGGGCAGCCAGATAGTCGAGCACCTTGGGGTCGAGACCCATGCCGCGATCGCCCGCCAGGGCCTCACCGCTTAGCTTCAGCACGACCCGTTTGTACATGGGTCCTTGCATGCCGTAACCTCCCTGTAGCATTGAGCCTTCTTCTATACCCTACTAATACTTTCCTCTAGGCGAGTTCCTCATGCGAGATTTTAAGTAGGGGGGAGGAAGAATGCATCCTCCGCGCCCTTCCCGGCACATGCAGGTGCCGGGTGGGCACCCGCCCCCCACGCTGCGGGTACGTCCCGTTGCCGATCGCCACGCACATGTCGCGGCGACCGGCTCTGCTTTTCGGACCGCCAGGCGGCAAAAGGAGCGGGAGGACAACCGCCTCCCGCCCCTCCCTTAGTTCGGATGATTTACTGGACGCCGGCAGCCTTGGCAACCTCGGCGGCGAAGTCATCGCTCTTCTTCTCGATGCCCTCGCCCTTCTCCCAGCGCACGAACCGCTGGACGGTGATCTCGCCGCCAGCCTTGGCTGCGGTCTCCTTCACCAGGGCAGCGATGGTCTTGGAGTCATCCTTGACCCAGGGCTGCTCAAGCAGGCAGACTTCCTTGTAGAACTTCTCGATCCGGCCGGCGACCATCTTCTCGGCGATCTCGGGCTTCTTGCCCTCGTTGACCGCCTGGGCCTTGAGGATCTCCTTCTCGTGCTCGATCTCGGAGGCCGGCACCTCGCTCTTGCTGACGAAGCGGGCCTTCATGGAGGCGATCTGCAGGGCCATCTCCTGGCAGAGCGACTTCACGGCATCACTGCCGGCGACGCTGTCGCTGGCGGTGGCGAGCTCGATCTGCACGCCCACGCGGCCGTCGCCGTGGATGTAGGCGTGGACGCGGCCACCGCCTTCCACAGCGTAGCGGGCGAAACGGCGCACCGAGATGTTCTCGCCGATCTTGGCGATGGCGGCCTTGATCCGGTCGCCCAGCAGGGTGTTGAGGGCGTCCATGTCGGCCGGGTTCTGCTCCAGAATCAGCTCAGCCACCTCGTCGCACAGGGCGACGAACTGCTCGCCCTTGGCCACGAAGTCGGTCTCGCAGTTAACTTCAACGAGCACGCCCAGCTTGGCGCCCTCGCGAACCTTGGCGTACACGCGGCCCTCGGCGGCAACGCGGCCAGCCTTCTTGGCGGCAGCAGCCAGGCCCTTCTCACGGAGCCAGTCGGCAGCCTTGTCGAAATCGCCACCGGTCTCGGTGAGCGCCTTCTTGCAGTCCATCATGCCGGCGCCGGTGCGAGCGCGCAGATCCGCTACCATCTTAGCCGTAATCTCAGCCATGATTTGACAACCCCCAGTACTTATGCGCCGACACAGCGGCGCTAACATTCTGCCTGGTGTACCCTTGCGCGACGGACGCTATGTACCGACTCGCTACGGGTTCCGACCTGACGCACATAAAAGCGGGGCGACTCAGGTTATGCTTCCTCAAGTCCGCCCCGCTCATGCTTCTACCTACTACTCGACCTCGACAGCGGCGGCCTCGGCGTCCATGGTCATCTCTTCGTCGGCAGCCTCGGTCTCGGGGGCGGTGCCGGCGTCGACGCCCTGGCGGCCCTCGATGACGGCGTCAGCCATCTTGGCGGTGAGCAGCTTGACAGCGCGGATAGCGTCGTCGTTGCCGGGGATGATGTAGTCGATCTCGTCGGGGTCGCAGTTGGTGTCGACGATCGCCACGATGGGAATGCCCAGCTTGCGGCACTCGGCGATGGCGATGTGCTCCTTGCGGGGGTCGATGACGAACACGGCGTCGGGCAGGCTCTTCATGCCCTTGATACCGCCGAGGTACTTGACCAGCTTCTCCTTCTCGTTCATGAGAAGGGCCTGCTCCTTCTTGGTGAGCTTGGACCACTGCTCGGTGGTCTCAATCTCCTCGAGCTGGGCGAGGCGGTTCACACGGCGCTTGATGGTCTCGAAGTTGGTCAGCATGCCGCCGAGCCAGCGCTGGTTGACGAAGTACTGACCGCAGCGCTCAGCCTCTTCACGGACGGCGTCCTGGGCCTGCTTCTTGGTGCCGATGAACAGGATCTTGCCGCCCTCGGCAGCCACGTCGCGCACGAAGTTGTAGCAGTTGTCGACCATGCGGACAGTCTTCTGCAGGTCGATGATGTAGATGCCGTTGCGCTCGGTGAAGATGTATTCCTTCATCTTGGGGTTCCAGCGGCGGGTCTGATGGCCGAAATGAACACCGGCCTCAAGGAGCTGCTTCATAGAAATAACAGACACGGGTACCATTCACCTCCGATGATTTTGGGAACCGCCGCTCACTTCATCCAACGGCGGAGCTAGCCACGTTTGCGCTAGCATCGCCGCCGCTGTCGGCGAGCGTGTGTAATGACACCAACGGATAATATAGCATAATCTAGCCCTACTGGCAAAGCCTTTTGCTCCGGTTTTTGCGGGAAGTTAGGCTCAGGTAAGGCCAAACCAGCCCTTGATTTGCTCGGGCGTAGCGCCCTGCGCTTTCATGGCGGACAGGCACCGCAGCAGCAACACCGCGTCAGGCAGAAAGCGGGGCGCCCCATCATCGCCCTTCTGCGTGAGGACCTTCATCTGCTCCTGAAATTGCTCCTGGAAGTAGCGCAACTCCTGCGCCGTGATGCCCACCTGGGCCAACAGATCCTCTTGCGCAAGCCACTTGGCGGACATAGTCTTGGCACCTCCGGCATTGGGGCATTTCACACATTTTTACCGCAGATTACGCAGATTTACATGATTACACAGATTAAAACATTATTATTATATTAATTAATGCCAGGAGGAATGACCGGAAATCTGCGTAATCATAATAATCTGCGTAATATGCGGCAAATTGCCTTTATTTCGCTTGCGTAAGCTTCGTCAGAATGTCGTCCACGCTGTCACCAACGACCACCGTGTGGGGGCCGATCTTGACTTGATCGGCCGCGCCGCGCTCGGTGGCCCGGGTCACGAAGGCGTCGGCGCTGTCGATCGCTCCGGCGTCCCGGAGCATTTGGGCAATGTCGGTCACAGAGGTGTCCAGGCGGACCATCACCGTGACCAGGGTGCGGTCGCCCCTGGAGGCCGGGAAGACGGTGAGTACAAGCGCAGCGGCGATCAGGCCCAGGCCGACTCCCACGCCTAGCGCCAGGCGGAGGCCGCGGGCGGTGTAGGCATCCATGCGGCTCCCCCCTAGTTCATGCGCCGCAGGCCCAGTATGAACTGGACCTCGCCCTTGGTCAGGCTGAGCTGGCGGGCGATCGTGGTGACGTCCTGACCGGTGTCGGCCAGGGTGTAGACCCGGCGGTGCAGTTCGGGCACATCGGGCGCCGACATCAGCACCGGGTCCGCCTGGGCGGCGGGCGCCGCCACCGGCTCCGGGGCAGCGGCTCGCTTTACGCGTGGACCCACCAGCCGCCGGGGCGCCGCCGACTGGACACCGCCGGCGTTAGCGGCATCTAGCTTGGCGAGGGCAGCGTTCGCTTTGGTGATCGAGAGTTCCAGCGCCTCGGTCTTCTCGGCCACCGCTGCGGAGGCGCCCTCGGCCGTGGCGATCAACTCCTCGACAATGGCTTCAAGCCGCCGGGGTCCGGCGGCGGACTGGCGCTCAGCCTCAGCCAGCCAGCGCCGCAACTGCCAAAGGGAATAGAAGGCAATGCCTCCCCCGATCAGAAGCAGCAAGACTGACGGCAAGCTTCTTCCTCTCCTTCTTGACGCGCTGAAACCGGCTACACCCGTACATCCAGCCGGTTGCCCCACCGGCGTTCGGGCTGCCCCTTTTTCTCGGGCTCCTTGCCGCCCTGGCGGGCCTCGGGCTCGCGCCCTCCCGCCTGCTGCTGGCCGTTGCCCTCTCGGTCCTTGCGAATCCCCGCCTGGTCAGCGGGCGCCTTGTGGAGCACCTGGTGCTGGCTGCGCGCGGCCCGCTCCTGCGCATGCGCAGCGGCCACATGCTGAGCTGCCAGCGGGGCCACGTCGGCGTTGGCTTGCTGTCGGCTGGACTCCGTCAGGCGGGGAATCATGGTCTGCAGGTCGACCGACCGAATCGTCATGCCGCCCCACCTCCTTCGGTCAGGCGCTGCCGAGGGTCACCTCGTGCTGGTCGGACAGGTAGAAGCTCACCTTATGCAGCAGGTCGATGACGATGTAGCTCTCGTTGCCGATCATGACCTTGACGCCGGGGTAGACCATATCGAAGGCCCGCACCCGGCCCAGGTAGGTCATGTGCAACTCCTCTTCGAGAGCGACCTTGCGGGCAGCCATCTGTTCACGCTGCCCTTGAAAATAGTACTGGCTGCGCAAAGACTTCATCAGCATCTCCCGCTTCTCCTTGGAGAAGTCAGCCGGATGCCTTGCCTCCATGTCCCGCAGGAGCGTCACCGCCTGCTGGGCCTTGCGAAGCCCGTCCTCGGACTCAAACAGGGAGCGGCGCACCGCCTCCAGCTCGTCGCGCATCTCCGGCGAGATGCCCACCTCGATCTCGGTGGCCGTGGCCAGGTTCGACCCGATTACCCGGGCGCTCACCTCTTCTTTGGCCTTCACCGACCCGCCAATAATCGACCCGCGGCGCCCGGTTACGGTCACCTTGCCGCCGCAGCGGACCCGGCTGTGCAGAATGCCGTCGCTGACCACCATGTCGCGGGAGCACTTCACATCCGCATTCTCCATGAACCGGCACTTGATTTGGCCCCCGGCGACCACGCGCCCACGGCCGGCGCCCTGAATGCCGTAGAGAACGGTGACATCGCCGCCGGCCTCGACCGTGCCGCAGTCAATCCCCCCGTGAATCTCTACGTTCTGCTCGGCCCGTACCGTGAAGCCGCTGTTGACGTTCCCGCGCACGATCACCGTGCCGATGAAGTCGATATTGCCCGTGCTGGTGTCAACGTCGCCGCGAATCTCAAAGATCGGGGAGACGCTGATGCGGGCATCGAAACCCATCACCGCATGTCCGGCGACTTCCGCCACGATGGAGAGCCCGTCATCGGACAGCCTGCAGCCCTTGCCGGCCTTGATCACCTGCTCTTTGCCATCGGCCCCCGGCACCTGCACGTTCAGGACGCTCGTGCCGGGCTGGCCCTTCGTAGCGGGCTGGCGCACCGCAAGCACGGCGCCCGGGGTCACGTTGCGCACCAGGTTCAGCTCGAAGAAGTCGGCCCGCCCGTCCTCCTTAAGGGACGGGTATCCGGCGGGCGTTTGCAGCAGTTCGTTGTAGGTAACGATCGCATCCTGGCCGCGCACCGGCAGCTTGCCCCTGGCCACGAGAACCGGCTTGCGCTGCACCTCATAGTTAACGGGTGCGGCCCCTTCAGTCACCGCTTGCTCAACCGCCGCCGCGTCAATGCCAAAGGTGACCCCGGCCTTAGCCAGAGCGCCCATAGCCTCCGCCAATGTCACCGGCAGGCCGCCATGCCTGGGGGGCGAGATGGTCAGATATGCCTCCATGCCATCCGGGGCGACGCGCACGGCTACCTTTCCGTTCAGGTTCTGAATAGCTGCTTCAGAGCTTGGACGATCGCTCATGAACGCGCCCCCCCTGGAGATCAGGAAATCAACTGTTGCTTCTGCCTGCTGAGCCGCCCACGCAGCCTCAAGATCGCCTTGGAATGAAGCTGCGAGATCCGTGCGACCGAGAGGTTCATCACCATGGCGATCTCCTTGGCGGTCAGCCCCTCGAAGTAGAACAGGGTAATGACGAGCCGTTCTTTTTCTGATAGCTTTTCTATCGCCAGTGCCAGGATTTCCTTTTTCTCCGTGAATAGCGCCTCAGCCTCGGGATCCGGGCTGGTGGGATCGGGCAAGCGGTCTGCCATGGTCTGCCCCTCGCCCTCCTCCTGAGAGGTGGCGATTTCGTCGAGGGAGAGCATCACCGCGGCCGAAACCTCCGCCTGTCGGCGCGCCAGGTCGCTCACGCTCAGCCCCAGCTTGGAGGCAAGCTCCTCGTCGGAGGGTTCACGGCCCAACTGGCTCTCCAGGTTGGCCTGCACCTGCTCCATCTGCTTGGCTTTCTGCTTGAGCGCCGGCGCCCAGGTATCCGCCCGAAGGCCATCAATAATGGCCCCCCGGATCCGGGTCAAGGCATAGGTCTCAAATTTAACACCCCGTCCGGGGTCGAAACGGTCAATCGCTTCGAGCAGCCCAAAGAGCCCATAGCTCTCGAGGTCGTCCAGCTCCACCTGGGCAGGCAGACCCATGGCCAGGCGACCGGCGACATACCGGACCAGCGGTGCGTAGTTGCCCACCAAGTCCTCCCGGGCCTTCGGATCCCGATTCTCCTTGTACTTCAGCCATAAGGCTGCGGTGTCCACGAATGGGTCACCCCCGTCTCACCAACAGGTTGATTTAAGTCTTCTCTAATTTCCTAGCAAACCCTTCCGGCGTAGATCACGCTGGAGATTGAAGATGTACCGAATGATCACATCGCGGTCACGCTCAGACATGCCAACAAATCGCAGCGCCACCCACCACTCCTTTTCCCTGACCTGTGTCACGGGGCGAATGACCTCGCCGACCAGGTGAAGAACGGTGCCTGCGACGTCTAGTTTGATCTGTAGCTGCGTCCTGGGCGGGTAAGCCTCCGGGCACATCACCTGCGCCCCGCTGCCGCTAACATCCTTGGTACGGCTGGAATGCATCACGTCGGGCCGGGGGTTCGTCTCGCTGTCGGGCGCCGAGAGAACCTTAAAGGTCAGCGAAAGCGTGGCTTCCTGCCGCACGAAGTCCCGTAGTTGCTGCCGCTCAACCTCGCTGCGGTCCGGGACCGCTACTTTGATCACGGGAATACCGTCGTGGTCAACCGTCCCAATCACGCGAGAGTTGAAGGCCACCTTGCACCCGGTCTGGGTGTACTCAAGCCGAACGGCATGGCCAGCCCCGAGGGGAATCAGACCGCCGTTCACCGTGGGGTGAGCCAGGGTGATCGCCCGGTTGTCCACCTGATCGACGTAGGTTGAGTAATTGCCGGCATGGTGTCCGAACAGGATCTTTATTTCGACCTTCTGTGTGGCCCGTGGCAAGAAATCCATTCGTCAATGCCCCCTAGCGCCACTTGGTAAAGACGCGTGTTAATCGGTCAAAGAACAGCCCTACACCCGAACGCGGGTCCTCTTTGTCCCCCGCCAGCTTGCGGGCGAGGTCCATAACCGCCTGGCTGGCACGGCTGGACGGCGCTGCGAGGAAGAACGGCTGCTGGTTGCGAACCGCCTTGGGCACCACCTGATCGGCAGGGACGTAGCCCAGAAACTCGATGCTCGTGCCCAGGAACCGCAGCACCGTGGTGCTGAGGCGATCCGCCGCCTCTTCCGCCTCCTCCGGGCTCTGCGCGTTGTTGACAATCACCTTGATGTCGGCTGCCGGATTCTTCCGCACGACCGTTTTGACGACTGCGTAAGCGTCGGTGATCGCCGTGGGTTCCGGGGTGGTAACGACCAACATGGCGTCGGCGGCCAGCACGAAGTTGGTAACGCTGCGGCCAAGGCCTGCCCCGGTGTCCATGATCAGGAAGTCGGTGCGGGTCTCCAGCGCCCGCAGGGAGCGGATGAACCGCTGCAGGTCCGCCTCGGGCAGATCAGCCAGCTCGCCGACACCGGAGCCGCCGGCGATCAGCTTCAGGCAACCGGGCCCCTCGTAGATCAGGTCCAGAATGTCTGCCTCACCGGCGATCGCATGCCCAAGGTGAAGCCGTGGCACGGTCCCCAGCAGTACATCGACGTTGGCCAGGCCCAAGTCGGCGTCCAGAATCGTTACGTCACGACCCAGGGAGAGCAGGGCATAGGCCAGATTGACCGAGATGTTGGTCTTGCCAACCCCGCCCTTGCCACTGGTCACGGCCAGGACGCGGGCACGCCGACTCCCAGCCGGAGGACGGGATGAGAGGATCTCGGCCTTGTAGTTTTCCGCGAGTTGGCGAAGCCGGTCTGCTTGATCCCTCATAAGTCAATCCCCTATGATGGCCCGGATGATAGACTCGGGATTGGCGATCTCAATGTCGTCGGGGACATTTTGACCGTTGGTGATATACGACAGCGGAAGACGGTGCTCGTGCGTGAGGTTGTAGATCAGCCCCGGCGCCTCCGCCTCATCCCACTTTGTATAGATCATGCGCTGAACACCAAGTGGCAGGTAGTGCTGAACAGCCGCCATGCTGCTCTTGTAACTGGCCGTCAGGCTGAGGGTCAGGTAGATCTCGTTGGGCCGGAGCATCTCCATGTACACCTGCAGCTCGTTCATGTGCTCGGGATTGCGGTGGCTTCGCCCGGCCGTGTCCACCAGGATCACATCGCGGCTTTGCATCTTGGCGAGTGCTCCGGGAAGCTCCGTCGGGTCATAGACAACCTCCAGGGGAACCCCGAGGATATCGCTGTATGTTCGAAGCTGTTCCACCGCAGCGACCCGGTAGGTGTCTGCAGTAATCAGCCCTACCCGCAACCGCTTCCCAAGGGCAAAGTGGGCAGCCAGTTTGGCCAGGGTCGTGGTCTTGCCCACGCCCGTGGAACCGACCAGAGCTACCACGGTGCGTTCCTGCCCATCTGTGCGCACGGTGACCGGGGCGCCGAGGTCGGCGAGCATCAGGTCACGCACGACTGCTTTGGCCTGGGCAAGGCTCCCCTTGCCCCGTGGCAGGCACTCCCGCACCCGGGTGACCAGGTTCATGGCGATCGAATCTTCGACGCCGCCCCCGATCAGCACATCGTGGAGCTCTTTGAGGTCGGGCTCGAGCGCCACCTGCTCGCCGGTCGACTGGATCCGATCGAGCATCAGGCCCATCATGGCCTTCATCGACTCCATCTCCGACTTGACCGCTGCCAACTGCTTGTCCTCCGCAGGGGCCGGAGATAACATGGCGGTCCGGGATAGCCGGGGCTCGGGGGCCACGACCACCGGTTGGCTGGCGGCCGCGACGACCGCCGGGGCCGGGGCCACAGGCGCCGACCGTTCAGCGGGCGCCGGGGCAGGGGCTGGCTGGCTCGCACCGGGATCTGCCGCTGCCGTCACCTCGATCAGCGTGTGGCCGAATAACCCAAAGAAGCCCCCCACCTTTACGTGGGCGGTCTGAAGGATCACCGCCTCAGGGCCTAGCTCTGCCTTCACCTGCGCCACCGCTTCGGTCAGCGACCTGGCGCGAAACTTTCTCACCCACACCTATGCATTCACCATCCCTACCGCCTCGACTTCGAGGTTGGGATCTATTTCATTATAGGACAAAACTACCAGCTTCGGTAAAGAACGTTCCGTGATTCGCTTGAAATACGGGCGAATCGGCGGCGATGTGAGCACGATGGGCACGGAGCCCAGGGCGGCCATGTCCCCGGCCAGGCGTGTGACGGCGCCCAGAATGCGGTGAATCACCTCGGGCTCCAGGTTCAGGTAGGTGCCGCCGGGCTGCTTGTCCACGGCCCTGGCGATCCGGTTCTCCAGGTCGGGGTGTACCGTGATCACCCGGGCCTTCCCTGCCAGCCCCAGCTGTCGGGAGATGGAGCGGGCCAGCGCCGCACGCACATACTCGGTCAGGACCTCCAGGTCCTTCGTTGAACCGCCGTAGTCCGCCAGCGTCTCCATAATGGTCACGAGATCCCGGATCGAGATCCCCTCCCGCAGGAGGTTCTGCAGCACCTTCTGCACCTCGCCCAGGCTCAGGGCCCGCTGCAGCTCTTCAACGACCGCGGGGTGGCTGTCCTTGATGAGGTCGATCAGCTGCTTGGCCTCCTGACGACCCAGCAGTTCGTAGGAGTGGCGGCGGATCATCTCGGTCAGGTGGGTAGCGATGACAGCCGGGGCGTCCACGACCGTGTAGCCGGCCAGTTCGGCCTGCTCCCGATCTGCAGAGGTGACCCAGAGCGCCGGGAGGCCGAAGGCCGGCTCCCGGGTCTCCAGGCCGGGGACAGGCTGCACGACCGTGCCGGGATCCATGGCCAGGTAGTGGTCCGCCAGCAGCTCCCCCTGGCCGATCTCGATCCCCTTCAGCTTGATCACGTACTGGTTTGGCTTCAGCCCCATGTTGTCCCGGACACGAATGTAGGGCAGCACCAGCCCGAGGTCCAGCGCGGTCTGCCGGCGGATCATCACAATGCGCTCCATCAGGTCGCCGCCCATGGAGGTATCGGCCAGACCGAGGAGCCCGTAACCCAGCTCGATCTCGAGCGGATCGACCTGCAGCAGGCCCAGGACGCTCTCGGGCTTGCGCTCTTCGGCAGCGGCGGCGGCCGCCTGCTCCTGAGCCTCCTCCACCTCCCGCACCGCCCGGGCCTTGGCCGAGCGCTGCATCTGCCAGGCCAGGAAGATCACCAGGGCCGACAGGGTCCAGAAGGGCACCCCGGGCAGCCCTGGCGCCATGCCGAGCAACCCGATCGTCGCCCCGGTCAGATAGAGGACCCGCGGCTGCTGCAGCAGCTGCCCGATCAGATCCTGACCCAGGTTCGCCTCCGAGGCGGCCCGGGTAACTACGATGCCGGTGGCGGTGGAAATGAGCAGCGCCGGAATCTGGCTGACCAGTCCGTCGCCGACGGTGAGCAGGGAGAACTGCTGCAGGGCGCCGACCGCATCCCGGCCCTGCAGGAAGATGCCGACCGCGATGCCGCCCAGCAGGTTGACTGCCGTGATGATGATGGCGGCGATCGCATCGCCCTTGACGAACTTGGAGGCGCCGTCCATGGCCCCGTAAAAGTCGGCCTCCTGCTCGATCGCCCGGCGCCGGGCCCGCGCCTCCGACTCCGTGATCAGACCGGCATTCAAGTCAGCATCGATCGCCATCTGCTTGCCGGGCATCGCATCCAAGGTGAAGCGGGCTGCCACTTCCGAGACGCGCTCGGCGCCCCGTGTGATCACCACGAACTGAATGACGACCAGAATCAGGAAGACCACGAAGCCGACGATGGCGTTGCCCCCGACGACAAACTCACCAAAGGCCGCGATCACATCGCCCGCCTCGCCGTCCGTCAGGATCAACCGGACCGACGAGACGTTCAGCGACAACCGATAGAGCGTGGTGATCAAAAGCAGCGTCGGAAAAACCGAAAACTGCAGGGGCTCGGTGGTGTAAATCGCCACCAGCACGATCCCGATCGAGATCGTGAGGTTCAGCGCCAGAAGGACATCCAGGAGCGCCGCCGGCACCGGGATCACCAGCATGGCGACCACCAGCACGATCGCCAGGGCGATCAGGATATCGCTGTACTTGCTAAGATTGACCGACGACCGTTGCGGCACAGTCGGGCTCCTCCTCTGTCGGGCGTTCTTTTACCGCAGATTACGCAGATTTAACTGATTACGCAGATTTCGCTTTGCAGTCGGGCTGAGTAAATATATGTAAATATTGTCCGGGACCGTACTCTCGGCATCATCTGCGTAATCATAATAATCTGCGTAATCTGCGGTAAATAGGTCCTAATAGCCTTTTTGCTTTAACTGGTATACAAAGGCCAGTACCTCCGCCACAGCCTGATAGAGGTCGCCGGGGATGTCCTGGCCGATGTCGGTAACCCGGTGGAGTTCGCGTGCCAAGGGCGGGTTCTCCACGATCGGCACGTCGTGCTCCGTGGCCAGTTCCCGGATGCGCAGGGCGATCAGGCCCTGTCCCTTCGCCAGCACCTTGGGAGCGCTCATGGACTCCCGCTTGTACTCCAGCGCTACAGCGTAGTGGGTCGGGTTGGTCACGACCACGTCGGCCTTCCTCACGTCGTGCATCATGCGGCGCCGTGAGGCCTCCCGCTGCTTTTGGCGGATCTTCTGGCGGATCTCGGGGTTGCCTTCGGTCTGCTTGAACTCCTGCTTGACCTCGAACTTGGACATGCGCAGCGATACCTCGTACTCGTAGCGCTGGTAAGCGTAGTCGGCAATCGCCAGCGCCAGCATGGAGAGGCCCACCCAGAGCAAGAGCCGGGAGACCAGGTCGGCCAGGAAGAGCACTACCTGCTCGAGGTCCATGCCCAGCAGCATTGGAAACGTGTCGAGGTCGTCAGCGACAGTCTTGTAGGCGATATAGCCGATGAGGCCAATCTTGGCGAGCGACTTGGCCAGTTCGACCAGCGCCCGCCGGGAGAAGACACGCTTGATGCCGGAGAACGGGTTCACCCGGTCAAACGACGGCACCAGCGGCTCGAGCGTAAAGAGAAACCCCACCTGCAGGTAGTTGGCCACGAGCCCAACCACCATGGCGCCCAGCGCCACCGGAGCCACAACGATGGCTACCAACAGCACTGCGTTCAGCAGCAGCACCCGGACGCCGGCCTCGCTCCAGTCCTGCCTGGCCCCCTCCTCCCACAGGATGCGGGCGTAGTGCAGCACCCGGGCGCCCATGTACGGGCCGAGCATGCGCAGCACGCCGTAGGTGCCCAGCAGGCTCAGGGAGGTGATGAGCTCCATCGACTTGAAGACCTGGCCGCGCTGCCGGGCCTCTTCCCGCCGCCTTGGGGTAGCCTCTTCGGTGGGTTCCTGGCCAAACAACTGCAGATCCAACCGGGGCTCACCCCTTCAGGAGCCGGAGTACCGTCAGGATCTCATCGAACATCGTCCGGAACAGCACCTGCAGGAATGAAACAAAGAGCGGCAGCACGATTACCAGCAGAACCAGGCCCGCGGCGAACTGGACCGGCATGCCGACCACGAAGACATTCATCTGCGGCATGGCCCGGTTCAGCACCCCGAGGGCCAGGGTGGTCAGGAAGACGGCAGCCAGGATCGGCGCCGCGATCTTAAAGGCGATCAGAAACAACTGGCTGCCCAGCGCCACGATGGACTGGGCCGCTGCGGCGTTAAAAACCGCGGTGCCTAGGGGCACCAACACGTAAGAGTCCATCACGGCTCGGATCAGGGTGTGATGCCCATTCAGCCCGAAGAAGATCAAGATCGACACCATGTACAGCAGATTGCCGAGCACCGGCATCTGCTGGTTGGTCAGCGGATCCAGCACGTTCATGATCGAGAGCCCCATGCTGATATCAAGCAATTGCCCTGCCAGTTGAACCACGCTGAACAGAAGCGAGGAGACGAACCCGACGGTGATGCCCACCAGCAGCTCCTGCACCGCCAGGGGAACCAGGGCCGCCATCGTGGTGACCGGGGGAACCTCCTGGAAGAGCGGCGAGACGATCATGGCCACGGCGAAGGAGACCGCCAGGCGCATCTGCACCGGCACGATCCGGTTGGAGAGCACCGGCGCCGTCATAAACAGGCCCACCATGCGCAGGACCAGCAGCAGGAGCAGGTCGATCCGCTGCAGCAGCGAGTCCAGAATGCCAAGGCTCATGCTATGGCACCACCTGCGGAATGCGGGCAAACACCTGTTGAGTAAAGTCCAGCATGGTGTGGTACATCCACGGCCCGAAGACCACGAAGACCACCAGCACCACCAGGATCTTGGGAATGAAGCTCAGCGTCTGCTCGTTGATCTGGGTGGTGGCCTGGAAGATCGAGACCACCAGGCCCACGAGAAGCCCCAGCGCCAGTACCGGCGCCGACACGTAAAGCGTGGTCAGCAGCGCCTGACGCAGCAGCGAGGCGACAAACTCCTCTTGCACCCACCTGCACATCCTTTATGGCGTATGAACTGCAGACTGGAATGTTCTAGGTATCATTCCTAAAGATACGTCGAACTCCGTCGAACATCCTGCCAAATATAGAAAAAGGGCCTTCGGCGCACGCCGAAGGCGGTTGGGTTATTTGAAGCTGGCAATCAGGTACTGCACCACCAAATGCCACCCGTCCATCATGACGAACAGAAGGATCTTGAACGGCAGCGAGATCATCATGGGTGGCAACATGAGCATGCCCATGGACATCAACGTGGCCGAGACGATCATGTCGATGACAACGAACGGAATGAAGATCAAAAATCCGATCTTGAAGGCGGTGGTGATCTCGCTCACGGCAAAGGCCGGAATGATGACGTAGGTCGGGATCTGGTCCCGATTTTCGGGCCGTGGGAGCTTGGAGAGATTGATAAAGAGGGCCAGGTCCTTCTCCGAGGTCTGGCGGAGCATGAAGTCCCGCAGGGGCGCCTGTCCCTTCTGGAGCGCCTCCGCCTGGGTGATCTCGCCCTTCAGGTAGGGCTGCAGGGCGTTTGCGTTGATCTGGTTCCAGGTCGGGGCCATGACAAAGAAGGTCAGAAAGAGCGCCAAACCGATCAGGACCGGGTTCGGCGGCTGGTTCTGGGTGGCGAGGGCGCTGCGGGTGAAGGAGAGCACGACCACGATCCGTGTGAAGGCCGTGGTCAAAATCAGAATCGAGGGCGCCAGGGAGAGAATGGTGAGCAGGGCGATGATCTGCAGAGAGTTTACTACGTCGGTGGGGCTGCTGGACTGCCCGACCCCGATATTGACCGTTGGCACGGGCGTGGGAGGCGTGGAGACAGCCAGCGCTGTGGGGGCACCCAGCCCGATGACGATTAGGACGGCGAGCAGCAGCGGCCCCAGGGCCCTGCGTACGGACAAGGTGTTCACCTCTTGCATGGCGCTCTGCGCCCCGACTCGGCATCATCGCATCCGCCCCTCGGGAGCGGTGACGATGGGACTACTTCTGTTGCAAGCGACGCAGCCGTTCCAGTTGCTCTTTGAGGCGCGCTGCGTCGCCGGAGTCGGCTCCCGCCTGCTCCGCCGGCTGGTTCACCGGGCGCTGGCCTTTGATCTGCCCCAGGACCTTGCCAAAGACGTCGCCGAACGACGGAGGGAGCAGCTGCCCGAGAGGATTCTCGGTTGCCGCGGGCGTTCCCTCCAGAATTCGACGAATTTGCTCGGGATCCTCAATGGCATCCAGCAGATTGACCTGATGACCGGTCACGCCAAGCAGATAGATGCGCCCCCCCACCTCCAGCAGCATGACCGACCGGTCCCGCCCTGCCGGAACGTGGTGGATCACCCGCATGGCCCCACCGAGCCTCGATCCGCCCATGCGCATGCCGATGAAGCGGGTGGTCCACCAGGCCAGGAAGAGCACGAGGCCGAGGATCAACAGGTTGAGTATGGCGTTGTCCAAGCCCTAACCCCTTTTACTTCAGCGAATGGACCCGATCCTGGGGGCTGATGATGTCGGTGATGCGGACACCGTAGTTCTCGTCGATGACGACGACCTCGCCCTTGGCGATCAGCTTGCCGTTGACCAGCACGTCGACCTGCTCACCGGCGAGCTTGTCCAGCTCGACCACGGAACCGGGCCCCAGGGCCAGCACGTCGCGAATTTGGCGGCGGGTGCGGCCGAGCTCCACGGTCACCTGAAGCGAGACATCCATCAGCAAGTCGATATTGCGGATCTCCTCGCTGCGGTGCCGCGGGGCCAGGTCCGGGAAGTTAGGGCTCTGGAAGGACGCCTGCGTAGGAGCGGGTTGCGCGGGGCTCGCCGCCGGACGGGCCGGGGCAGCCGCGGCGGCCACGTGGGCGGACTGGGCCGGGAACGAAGCGGGCTGCTGGGCCGGAGCGGCGGGCCTGCCGGCGCCGCGGCTCTTTATGGCCTGCACGAGGGCGTTGGCCGCATCCTGAGGCAGCAGCACGAAGATCCGCCCCGTGGTGTCGAGAATGGTCAGATCGACGGCAAGGGAGAGCACCTGGCTCCCGGGAGCGAGGCCGGGCACCTCACCCACGCCTGACACCGCCACCGCCTCAGCCTGGGCGGAGCCAACGGGGCGCCCAAGCACGTCGCCCAGGCGGGCGAGGCCGGCGTGGTTCATCTGGGAGAGCCCCTCAGCCAGAGCGCCGAGGGCCGACTCGTCCATGTAGGAGGGGGCCACCCCGCCGTAAAGCTGGGTGATCATGGCCAGGCCAAGGAAAGAGGGCACCAGGTAGTAGATCGTTCCGCTCAGCCCCGAGGTCAGCACCGAGCTGCCGACCAGAAACTGACCGGGCATCTGGGCGCCTGCGGAGAGAATGGTGGTGCCGGCGATCTCACCGGGCACCGCCTCGCACGGCACACCCACGAGCTCGGAGAGGGCGTGCGCGGCATGCTGGGCAAACTCCCGCAGCGGGGTCTGCAGCGAGGAGAAATCGCTCTGGGACTTCGCCTCCGGAGCAGGCGCCGGCTCCTCACCGCCCATGATCCCGCGAACGAGGGCATCAATCTCCGCCTGGGAGATGGACTCATCATGCATCGTCGTCGTCTCCCTTCGTCAGATCGCCGAGGATCTCGATCGCCATGCGCCCCCGGATGCGCCCGGGCCTGCCGATGAACTTGGGCTGGTTGCCCACGTACACCTGAACCGGCTGGGTCCTTGGGGTGTCCAGCATGATCACATCGCCGGCGCTCAGGTCGAGTATCTCTCCGACCGCGAGGTGTGTCCGGCCGAGTTCGGCCACCACGTTGACCCTGGCCACGCTGACCCGGGACTCCAGGGCCATCAGGTCGGCGGGGCGGACCTCCCGGGACTGTGTCTTGAACCAGTTATGGGCCGACAGCTTGTCCAGGATCGGCTCCAGGGTCAGGTGCGGCAGGCAGAAGGTGATCACACCAACGTGCTCGCCGATGCGCACATCGATCGCGACCGTGATCACGATCTCACTGGGCGCCGCCACCTGCACGAAGACCGGGTTCATATCGATATTGCCGGCGACCATGGTGAAGTTCAAGATGTTCTTCCAGGCCTCGGCGTAAGCGTTCAGCGTCCCTTCAATCACCCCGTGCATCACCGAGGACTCAATCTCGGTGAGCGGCCGGGTCTGGGGCAGGGCGCCGCCGGGCCCGCCGAAGAGGCGGTCGAGCATGGGGAAGGCGACGACCGGGTTGACGTCGATGACGCAGGTCCCCGGCAGGGGCGCCATGCTGAACGGGCAGATCACCGACGGGTTGGAGACCGAGCGGATAAACTCGGCATAGGTGCTCTGATCGACCGAACCGACCACCATTTGCACCATGGTGCGGAAGCGGGCGGCGAAGTAGGTCTGCAGCGGGCGGATGAAGTTCTCATGGATCATCTGCAGGGTGCGCATCTGATCCTTGGAGAACTTGTCGGGCCGCCGGAAGTCGTACTGCCGGACCCGCTTGGGAAGCTGAACGGTGGCGCCCCGCCTAACGGGCTCCGCGGGGTCGGCCGCCTGCTCCTGGTTGACCATGGCCGAGATGAGCGCATCAATTTCGGCCTGACTTAGAATATCAGCCACGAATCCTACCCTCCCTGGGGGGCCGCGCTGGGGCAGTACCGCCTAATACTGAACCGCCAGATCGGTGATCAGCACCTTCTGAATCGCTTTGGTACCTAGCTCCTTATTGATACGAGCAAGTACGTCATTCTTTAAGGTATTAGCCCCCGCCTCGCCGGTTACCTCCTGCGACTTCTTCGTACTTAAAACAGATACGATGGCGTCGCGGATCAGGGGGAGATTCTCCTCCACCTTGGTCTTCTCTTCGGCCTTGCGGAGCACCAGCTCAAAGGTGACGCTGATGTACTGGGGACGACCGGGCTGATCGCTCGTCAGATTGGTCACGAACGGCTTGAGCGGCAGGACATTCTCCTTGGTCAGCTCCACATCAATCGCGCCGCCCTCCGAGGCCGGGGCCGCGACTGGCGTGCCCAGCCCCTTCAGAACAAGATAGGCTGTACCGCCGCCCACGCCAACGACGATGATCAGTGCGGCCAACCCTGCCCCGACAAACAACAGAATACGCTTCATAGGAAGTTCCTCCTGACAGACGGATCTGCGGTCTTACCGACCCAGGATGACGATATCGACCCTACGGTTGAGCGCTTTGCCCTCCGGCGTGTCGTTCTTGGAGACCGGTCGGGTGTCGGCGTAGCTGGCAATGCTCATCCGGCGGTCAGGGACAGCGTGGAAGACCTTCAGGTAGGTCAGCACGCTGTGGGCTCGGGCGCTGCCCAGGGCCCAGTTGTCCGGATAGAGCGGGCTCGAGAGGATCGGGTCACTGTCGGTATGCCCCTCCACCCGAATCTCGTTGCCAATGCCAGCCAGGACCTTGCCGATCGCATCGAGCGACGAGATCGCCTCTTTCTTGATGATTGCCTGGCCGCTGTCGAACAGCAGGGCGGAGTCGAAGTGAACCACCAGGGCCTTGTCGGCCAGCTCGATCCGCACATACTGCTGGACGTTCTGGTCGGCCAGCGCGCCCTTCAACTGCCGGGAGACCTCACTGAGCGTCTGCTGGCGCTCCTGGGCGAACTGGGGCGAACTCCCGCCGGTCCCTGGCTTGGCTACCGGCGCCGAGGTCACCCCGGCCGGCGCGGGCAAGATCCCCAGGGCGTCCTGCAGGGAGGCCACCACCGCTCGGAACCTCTGCTCGTTCACACTGGAGATGGAGAAAAGAAGGACAAAGAAGGCCAGGATCAGCGTCATCAGGTTCGAGAAGGTGGCCGTCCACAATGGCGCGCCGGGAGGCGGCGGGTCCACCTTCTTTGGTCGCCTTGGCACCCCGCATCACTCCTCCCGCCCGACGTGCCCCTTTTGGGCACGCAGCTTGGGCGATAGGAATGAGTTCAGCCGTGCGGTGATGACCGCTGATCCCTCGCCGGCCTGGATCGCCAGGATGCCCTCAATCATGACCTCCTTGCGGAGGATCTCCTCGGAGCTGCGCACCTTGAGCTTTCCGGCGATCGGCAAGAAGACCAGGTTGGCCATCACTGCGCCGTAGAGGGTCGTAAGAAGAGCAACGGCCAAGGCCGGTCCGATGGCGCCGGGATCGTCAAGCTTGCCGAGCATCTGGATCAGGCCGATCAGCGTGCCGACCATACCGAAGGCGGGAGCATAGAGCGCCATGGTCTCAAAGATCTGGGCGCTCGCCTTATGCCGCTCCTCCAGAAAGGAGATGTCGGTCTCCAGGATCGACCGGACCAGCGTTGGGTCGGTGCCGTCGACCAGGAGCCCCAGCCCCTTGCTCAAGAAGGGATCGCCGGCCCCTTCGGCCTCCGACTCCAGCGCCAGGAGCCCTTCGTGGCGGGCCCGCACGGCGTACCCGACCAGCGCCTCAATCAGCTGGCCAGGGTCCTCCTCCTTGGTCTTGAAAACCACGGTGGTGACCCGGATCAGCTCCTTTAGCTTCGGAAGCGGGTAGCTAACAGCCGTAGCGGCGATCGTGCCGCCGACGGTGATGAGGATGGACGGGAAGTTGATAAACTCAGCGATATTGCCAAAGCCAATGCCCCAGACAATGAATCCGATGCCTGCGACGAAGCCAACGATCGTTGCCAGATCCACTGCCTGTCCTCCTTAACTAGCGCACAGACATGGCCGGCCTTACGGCTGGTGAATCGAGCGCTTGTACGCGATCACCTGCTTGATGACCGCATCGGCAGACTCCTGCACGATGATCTTGTGGCCCGTCGTCAGTGTAATGACGGTGTCGGGTGTGGACTCGACGGTCTCGATCAACTCGGCGTTAACCACCAGGTCCGGCTCGGTGTGGCGGAGCCGCGTCACCTTGATCATGGCTGTGCCTCCCCTGGAACCGGGGGCCCGCCGGGGGCCCCCGGATCAGTTCAGATTATCGCTTCAGGTTCACGATCTCCTGCAGCATCTCGTCGGCGGTGGTAATCGTGCGGCTGTTGGCCTGGAACCCGCGCTGGGTGACGATCATGCTGGTGAACTCCGCAGAGAGGTCAACGTTGGACATCTCCAGGTTGGAGGAGGCGATCGCACCCCGCCCGGCCTCCGCCGCGGCGCCGATGACGGCCGTGCCGGAGTTGACCGACTCGACCCAGTTGTTGGCCCCATCCTTGAGCAGGCCGCCCGGGTTGGTGAAGGTGCCGAGCGCCACCTGACCGATTTCACGGAAGGCGCCGTTGCTGTAGTAGCCCGTCACCACGCCCCGCCCGTCGATGTTGATGCCGGTCAGCGAGCCGGAGGCGTAGCCGTCGTACTCGACCGCCTTGATCGTGGAGGCCTTGGGATCGCCGTCGAGGACGGGCTGGATCACCTTGGCGATGTCGATCTTGAAGTCGAGCGGGTTGGCCCCGGCCGGCAGGAAGCCGGTCACATTCCACTGGGTGGGGAACGGCGTGGCGGGGTTGCCATCGTCGTCGGCGAGGGAGCCGTCCGGATTGAACCGAATGGTGCCAGTGCCCGTGCCATAAATATCCTGGACCGTCAGCGCGACGCCCGACGGGTCGGTCGCGGTGATGTTCCACTCGTTGGCTGCGTTCTTGGTGAACTGGAAGGTGATTGAATGCTCCTTGCCGAGGGAGTCGATCACTGTGGCCGCCGTGGTGTGGGTGGTGCCCACCGGCGAGTTGGCGTTCAGGGCGTGCGCGAAGGTGACCTTGGTGGTCTGCTTCGCCAGCACGTTGCCGATGGTGTCGATGCGCAGGTCGGTCATAGTCGAGCTGTCCCGGGCCGGGAAGGCGCCGGTGCTATCGGGCATCCAGCCCTGCACCCGCTGGCCGGTGGCCGGGTTGACCAGGTAACCGGAGTCGTCACGGCGGAAGTTGCCCGCCCGGGTGTAGACATACCGGCCGCCGTCACGGAGGACGAAGAAGCCCTCGCCGTCGATGGCCATGTCGGTGACCTCGCCGGTCATCTGCGGGCTGCCCTGGGTCTGGATCACGTCAATCGTAGATACGGCAACGCCCAGGCCCACCTGGCGGGGGTTCGTACCGCCCATGGTGGAGGTCGAACGGGAGCCGCCGGTCAGGGTCTGGCTGAACATGTCGGCGAAGTTGACGCGCGAGGCCTTGAAGGCGGTGGTGTTCACGTTGGCGATGTTGTTGCCGATTACGTCCATACGGACCTGATGAGCCTGCAGGCCAGCGACGCCTGCGAAGAGAGAACGCATCATAGGAAAAATGACCTCCCCGTGAAGGTTGAATCCTCCTGCGCGCTTACAGCCCTCCGTAGCTGCGGCAGGAGCAGGGAGACTCCGGCAACGTCAGGCCGGAATCCGGGGCCCCCTCGATGAGGTCCAGCCCCACATGTCCACTTACAGAACCACGGCGCTGTCAATGTTGGTGAAGATGTTCTCCTTCACCCTGTCGCCGTCTACCGCGGTAATCACCGTACGGTTCTTCACGCTGACCACCAGAGCCAGGTCCCGCATCAGGATCAGCGCATCCCTGGAACCCTTCTGTGCGGCCCGATCCACCGCCTGGGCGATCTTGGTCATATCCGCCTCCGACAGCTGGCGCCTGCTTGCTGCCAGTCGCTCCTGGGCGTGCCCGGAGAGCTTGACCGGCTGGGCGATGGCGGAGTCCAGCAAATCCCGGAAACTGGCGCCAGGGGCCTGAGCCTGCGGTCGCTGCGGCTGTGCAGGGGCGGGCTGGCTACCGATACTGATAGGCGGACCGATATGGATGCGGTTGTTCACAGCCGTCCCTCCCTTCCGCTACTGCACATCGACCTGGTAGACCTTGCTCAGTTCAACCTCGATGGCATCGCCGGAGGCCGGCTTGATCTTGACGAGCGGCTTGCCATCCATGAGCCGTACGCTGACGGCGGTTCCCTGCACCCTGTCGCCATCGGCGTCGACGGCGTAGACCGTCTTGTTCAGCATGTTCATGCCGTAGGTCAGATTGGTGGAGAGGCCGACGTTCATCATCTGCTCGAGGGCGCTGAACTGGGCCAGCTGGGCGACGAACTCACGGTCTTCCATGGGCTTGAGGGGATCCTGGTAGCGAATCTGGGTGACCAGGAGCTTCAGGAAGTCATCCTTGCCGAGGTTGCCCTTCACCTCCCGGCTGCTGGAGCCAAGTGCGCTGCTCGTGTAACCGAGTGCGTTTACGTTCACTCATTCACCTCCCCTGCGGCGTACTGCTCAGGCCAAGCTGTTGATTCGGGCGCCGGTGCGTCCGTATCCCCACATGCGCGGGGTCGGGGGGCGGGTCGGGGGCTCCTGTCCCTGCGGCTCGGCCTCCTGCCGGGCACGCCAGGGCTGTTGCCTGCCTGTCGCCTGGCCATGCTGTCCCTGCTGGCGAGGCTGCTCCTGTGAGGAGTGCTGGAACTGGGTAAAGCTGCTGTCGGAGCCCACAGAGACGTGGATGTGCTCCACCTTCAGCCCCTGCTCCAGGAACCTGACCTTCAACTGCTCCAGGCCGGACTCCAGAGCTGCCCTCACGCTGGCATCCTTGGCGGTGATGTTGGCCTGGACCGAACCCTCGTTCAGGACCAGACGGACGGCCACCTTGCCGAGGTGCTCGGGGCTGAGCTGCATCTGGATCTCCGAGCGCTTGCCGTCCAGCATGACCTTGACGGAGCGGGTAACCTGGCGGACCACCGATTCGGGGTCGACGGGCTGGCGCTGCACCTCAGGGGCTTCCTGCGGGGCGTGAGCGTTCTCCCTGGTGACCGGCTGCGGGCGGGCTTCCACGACCAGCGGCTGATCGGACTGGGCCTCGGTCAGTTCCGGCGGGGTCGGCTCTCGCTTGAGCTCGATACCTGCCGAAGCTTCCTGGTGATTGGCATGCATCTGGGCCTCTCGCTTCATGTGGGGTCGGTCGGCCTCGGGCAAGCCTGCACCCTGCACCAGGTCGACCAGGTCACCGAAGGTCGGGCCCTGCTCCTTGGGTTCAGGTGAGGCGGCGCTGTTTGATTCCCCCTGCTGCTGGGTCATCTGGGCGACGGCCTGCTGCACGAAGCGTTGGACCGCCGGGTCCTGATCGGTCACGGCCCCCGGCGGGGCCTCGACCAAGTTCGGGCGAGAGCTGGGCTGCGGGGCGGGATTCGGTGTCACTGCCAGGGGTTGAGGCGGGGCCGGAACGGCTTGCGCTGCTGAGGCTGCTACCAAGGCCACCTGCACGGCACCATCCATGGCCGGCTGGTCACCTTCGGCGAGGTCCTCGTCCAGGGCGCCGGGCTCCACCGGCATCTCTCCCTCGGCAGGCGTTTCCTGCGGTGTCAGAACGGCCACCACGGGGATCTGCGGGGCCGGGATCTGCGGGGCCGGGGTTTGCGGGGCCGGGGTCTGCAGCGGCTCTGTCAAGAGCTTACCGGCCAGGGCCATCACGGCAGGATCGATGGGGATCGGTGTCGGCTGCTGCTGCGGGGACGCTTCCCCGGGCTGCACGGGCTGCGTGGCCTGGTTGGGCTGCGTGGCCTGGTTGGGCTGCATGGGCTGCATGGGCACGGTAGGCAGCTGGAGCGGTTGGGCGGGTATGGGCACCAGTGGAGCCCCTCCCTGGATCGCTCCTTCCAGCAACTGCTGGAACAGCCCCGCAGGGGTGGACGCCGCCGCCGGCCTGGGCGCCGCTTGAGCGGACCCTTGAGCCGTGGGTGCGAACCCTACGGAGCTCATCATTTGCTGCAATCTTTCACCTCCCTTCGGGTCAGGGTGAGAAGAATACCAACCTTGCCGGGTGGACCGGCAAGCCTTGCTTACTGGTCAGTGGGGGGAGCGACCTCCCGGAGCGCCTGGAGGAGCCGTGCCGACCGATAGGGATCCATGGTCGACAGGTGCTTGGCCACCTCGGTGGCGTCCATGTACATCAGAATCCGCAGGAGTTCTTCATCAGTCAGGGCGGCAAAGAGCTGTTGCTGGGCAGAGCTCTTCATATTCCGCACGACCTCGACCCGGTCCAGTTCGGTGCGCCGCTGACCTTCCAGCAGCTTGCGCAGATCCTCGGCCGCCTTGATCTCGGCGCCCAAGGTCTTCTCCTGGGCCATGACCGACTGCTCCCGGGTCTTGAGGGCCTTTTCCCGGGCCGCCAGGTCGGCCTCCTTCTGCTTGAGCTCGTTCTCCTTGACCTCGGCGGCGGCCAGCCGGGCGGCCGCTTGCGCCTCCAGGGCGCTAACGTCTGCAGACGGGGTGGTGGTACCCGGGGTGTTCTTGTCGGTGCTGGAGACAGGCGTCTTGCCCTCGTCGGGGGCAGCGGCGGGCTTGTTCCACAGGACCTGCCAAACCGGATCCTTGAACAACAGGTTACCTACCACCGGCAGCGGCTCCAGCCGCGCCCGAACCGGCTCGACCAGCCGGCCCAGCAAGTAGGTCAGCCCCAGCAGCAACAGGGGAATGGCGATCGCCCAAAGGAGCCAGCGGCGTGACCCGCTGGGCTTGTCCGGGGGCGGGGACATCTTCTTGTTCCCCGGAATTGACGGCGCCGGAATCCGGCCCCCCTTGACTGGCGTCTGTAATGACATTCGCTCAAAGCCCTCCCTCTCTTTATATTTCGGAGGCAGCAGGCCCGTCGTTAAGGCCCTGACGGTCGGCAAACTCATCTAACTCCTTCTGCTCTTCCCGGAGCGACTCCAGGTTGTACGCCTCCCGCCGCCGTTCCTTCAGCTTCTCCAGGGCGCGCTCCTTGCGCCGGGCCTCCAGGAGCCCCTCCCGCCGCCGGTTGGTCTCCGCCTTTGCGGCGTCGAGATCCGCGTGGGCCTGCTTCACCTGGCGGTCCAGGAACTTCAGGTAGGTGCGGTGAGCCGCGAACTCAAATGCAGAAAGCCCTGCCCGCTCCCTCTGACCAGCTTCGGTCAGACGGGCGGCCAGGGTCTCTTGTGCCGCATCCAGGGCCCGTTTGGCTTCCGCCTCCTGCGCCATGGCGGCGGCGAAGGCCCGCTTGGCCTGATCCGTCTGCTGGCTTCGCAGCCGCAGCAGCTTTTCCAGGCGGAATGCAAACCGCTTCATGGCTTACTCCTCGTTTGGGAAGATCGCCTGCAGTGCGGTGACCGCCTGCTTCAGGCGGCCCAGGTCGTGGGTGGACTGGCGCAGGAACGCCTCCATGTCGGGCATTTTGCGCAGAGCGAAGTCCAGCGCAGGGTTGGCGCCGGCCTGGTACGCCCCGATGTTGACCAGGTCCTCGCTCTCCCGGTAGATCGCCAGGGCAGAGCGGAAGCGGGCGGCGCTCTTGCGGTGCAGGTCCGTGGTGACCTGGGGCATAACACGGCTGACGCTGCCAAGCACATCGATGGCCGGGTAGTGGTTCATGGAAGCGAGCCGGCGTGAGAGCACAATATGACCGTCCAGGATGCCGCGCACGGTATCCGAGATCGGCTCGTTGACATCGTCGCCATCCACCAGGACGGTATAAAAGCCCGTAATCGAGCCCTGGGCCGCCGTGCCGGAGCGCTCCAGCAGACGGGGCAGCATGGCGAAGACCGAGGGGGTATAGCCCCGGGTGGCCGGGGGTTCTCCGACGGCCAGCCCCACCTCCCGCTGAGCCATGGCCAGGCGGGTGACCGAGTCCATCATCAGCAGCACGTCCAGCCCCTGGTCCCGGAAGAACTCAGCGATGGCGGTGGCGACAAAGGCGCCCTTGATGCGCACCAGGGCCGGCTGATCCGAAGTGGCCACCACGACCACCGAGCGGCGCAGGCCCTCCTCGCCCAGATCCTCCTCGATGAACTCCCGGACCTCGCGGCCGCGCTCGCCGATCAGAGCGATCACGTTGACGTCGGCGGTGGTGCCCCGGGCCATCATGCCCAGCAGGGTCGACTTGCCCACGCCGGAACCGGCGAAAATGCCGATGCGCTGGCCCTTTCCGACCGTGAGGAGTCCGTCGATCGCCCGCACCCCGGTGGAGAGCGGGTCGGTGATGCGCTTGCGGCGCAGGGCGTCCGGCGGGTCGGCGTTGACCGGATAGCGCGCCGAGGGCGCCAGCGGCCCGAGGCCGTCGGCGGGGCGCCCCAGCCCGTCCAGGACCCGCCCCAGAAGCTCGTCGCCCACGGCGACCGGGTGGGTGGCCCCGGTGGCCCGCACCTCCCAGCCCGGGGAGATCCCCTCCAGTGAGCCGAGCGGCATCAGCAGCACCTGCTTCTCGCGAAAGCCTACAACCTCCGCCCAGAGGCCCACCCGTGAGCCGTCGCCGGGGGAGAGCCAGCATAGCTCGCCCACCATGGCGCGGGGGCCCCTGGACTGAATGATCAGCCCGACGACGCCGGTAACGGTGCCAAGGAGCGGGGCCGGGTCGGCCTGGCTGAGGCGGCTATGCAGTTCCTGCCAGTTAAGCGCCAACACTTATCGCTCCTCGTCCCGGATCGCGTCTTCGAGGTTTCTGACCTGGCTGTCGAGGCGGCCGTCGATCAGGCCCTGGGCGCCCTGGACGACAAAGTCGCCGGGCTGCAGGGAGGGGTCCGCCTCAAGCCCCAGGCGGCGGGCGCCGGGCAGGGCGGCCATCAGCCGGCCCCGCTGCTCTTCGAGCAGGGCGAGCACCTCGGTGCTGACCCGCACCTGCGGCTCTTCCTCGCCCTTCAGCTTGGCGAGGGCCGCCTCCAGCATCGGGAGGACCGACTCAGGCCGCAGGGCCGTCTCGGCCTTCAGCACCTGCCGGGCCATCGCAAAGGTGAGCTCAAGGATCTCGTACTTGGCGGATTCCAGGATCGCCTCGCGCTCGCGGCGGGCGTCCTCTAGGATCTGCTCGGCGGCGGCACGGGCGGCTGCGGTGATCGCCCCCGACTCCTGCCGGGCCTGCTGAAGCACGGCATCAGCTTGGGTCTTGGCCTTTTCAATCCCAGCGATATAGCCCTCGCTATGCCCAGCCTGGTAAGCGCTCGCCTTCGTCTCCGCCTCCACCTCATCGATGGCAGCGGCGGTCTTGGCGAGCATCTCATCGATCTGCCGCTGGGCCTCTGTAAGCCTGGCGTGGGCCGTCTCCTCGGCCTCGGTCAAGAAGGCTGCCGCCCGGCGCTCCAGGGCGCGGGCGCGCTCCTCCGCCTCCCGGGCCTCGGCCAGCTTACGTTCCGCCTCTTCAAGCCGGGACGGCTGTGGCTGCGGCGGGGCCGCGGGTATGGACGCGGGGTCCGGACCCGCTGAAAGCGAAGGAGGCAGATCGCTGTTTGCGACCTGCTCCAGATGGGGGAACGCGAACTGTACCACCGCCACTTGATGCGCTTTGAGGATGCGCGGGCGCTCCGGCTTGGGCTCGTCCGATCTGCGGTCAGACAACAATGTCGTCCCCTCCGCCTCTGCCGCCGATTATGATTTCGCCCTGCTCCTCGAGCTTGCGGACGATGTTGACGATCTTGGTCTGGGCCTCTTCGACGTCCCGCAGGCGGACCGGACCGAGCAGGTCCATGTTCTCCCGGACGTTCTCCTGAGCCCGCTTGGAGAGGTTGGCCATGATCTTCTTGCGCAGGTCCTCGCTGGCCACCTTGAGCGCCATGGGCAGGTCGCGGTTGAGGTCGACTTCCCGCAGGACCCGCTGAATCGCCAGGCGATCGAGCAGGGCGACGTCCTCGAAGAGGAACATGCGCTTCTTGATCTCCTCGGCGAGCGAGGGATCCTGCACGGCGAGGGATTCCATAATGGTTTTCTCGGTGCTGCGGTCGACCCGGTTGAGCACCTCCACCACCGCCTCCACGCCGCCGGCCAGGGTGAAGTCCTGGCTGACCAGGCTGGAGAGCTTGCGCTCCAGCACCCGCTCCACCTCCCGGAGCACTTCCGGGCTGGTGCGGTCCATGAGGGCGATGCGGCGGGTGACGTCGGCTTGTCGCTCGGGCGGCAGGGAGGCCAGAACCACCGAGGCCTGCTCGGGCTGCAGGTAGGACATGATCAGGGCGATGGTCTGTGGATGCTCCTGCCCGATGAAGGAGAGGAGCTGGTTCGGGTCGGCCTTGCGCACGAAGTCGAAGGGGCGCACCTGCATGCTGGCGGTCAGCCGCTGCAGGATCTCCATCGCCTTGTTGCTGCCCAGCGCCCGCTCCAGGATCTCCTTGGCGTAGTCCATACCGCCCTGGGTGATATACTGCTGGGCCTGGTAGATCTGGTAGAACTCATAGAGCACCCGTTCCCGCAGGTCGGGTGCGATGCCCTTTAGCGTCGCGATCTCAAAGGAGATCGCTTCGATCTCCTCTTCCTGCATGTGCTTGACAACCCGGGCAGACACATCGGGACCGAGCGATACGAGGAGAATGGCGGCCTTTTGCCGGCCGGTCAGTTCCTTTTCTTTTTGAGAGGCCTGGGCCAAGCACATTCACCCCCAACTTACTCTCGCTCCGTATTGATCCAGTGCTTCAGCAGGTTTGCCACCGCCTCAGGCTGCACCTTGGCGATCTTTTCGACCTTCTCCTTCATGCGCACCTTGGCAGGGTCGACGCCCAGGCTGTGAAGGAACTCGTCGGCCAGGGCGGCCACCTCTTCGGGGGGGAGCGCCATGACCTCTTCGGCGGTCTCGGGCAGCCGCTTCTCCGCGGGCTCGGGCGGGGCCTCGGCTGCCGCTGCAGCCACGGGGGGCGGAAGCTCCAGATCGGTGATCGGGATGCCGCCCATCATCGCGGCCTCCGGGCCGGCAAAGACCGGTTCGAGCACCGGACGCTTGGGCTTGGTGAAGGCAAAGAAGGCCGCCACGCCGCCCAGGCCGAGGCCGATGCCTAGGACCCAGTAGAGCCAATTCATGCTTAGCTCCCTGGAACCGGTATCCGGTGCGGGGGTGGCAGGAGAGTCGAAGATGCTCGCTGCGAAAGGTACAGCTGCCAGCTGCACCTGCGCCTTGGGACCCATGGCCGTAGAGACCACGGCGTTGACCCGCTGCTCCAGGTCGGGGGTGTTCACCTTGGCGCTGTTGACCAGGATGCCGACGTTTACCGACTCCAGAACCCCGCCGGGCTTCTCGGTCGTGGTCTTCGTCTCGTTGACGAGGAAGTTGATGATCTCGTTCTTCTTCTCCGTGGAGATGTTTCCCCCGGTGGAAGGGGTGCTGCCGGGATAGCTGGGGATGCCCGCCTCAGAGTTGGACGGGGTCCCCGCGGGCGTGGACTGACCGCCCGTGCCCGTGGTTCCGTCGGAACTCTCACTGGTTTTCTGAGTGCTGAGCGGGATGCCCTGGCCGTTCGGGCCGGCGCCCTTATACTCTGTGGCCTGCTGCAGCACCTTGTCCCAGTTGATGACCGGATTGACGATGACGGAGACGTTACCGGGCCCGAAGGCGACCTCGAGCTGCTGCTTGATCTGGCTTTGGAACCGGTTCTGGTACTCCTGCTGGATGCTGAGCAGGCCGTTGCTCAGCTCCTGCTGCTGCGCCGCCTGCGCCTTGGCGGGGTCACTGGCGCCAAGGACGTCCTCCGAGACGATCCGGCTCGCGGAGGCGTCCATCACGGTGACGTTCTTGGGCTCGAGCCCCTCCACCTGGGCCGCGACGTAGTCCATGATGCCGCGCACGGTCTGCGCGGAGAGCTGCTGGCCCTTGATCGGCTGGATGGTAACGCCGGCCGTGACCGGCTTGATATCCTCTTTGAAGAGCGGCGTCGCGGTGGGGAGCGCCAGGACGACCTTGGCGCGCTCGACCACGCTGAGGGTCATCAGACCCTTGGCGATGTTGGACTCCATTTGCTCCTTTTGCAACTGCCGCTTGTCGAAGTCGGTGTTGCTCCAGGACTGACGGTTGGCCCAAGTGTCAGGCGACCAAATGGAGGTCGTCGGATCCAGATTCAGCTCCACCAGCGCCAGCCTGGCGTCGTCCACCTTGTCGCTGGCCACTGTGAAGACGAAACTGGAGGCGCTGTTGCCCTGGGTCTGCTTAAAGGAGATCTTTTTCTCGGACAGGGTCTGGGCGACTCTGGGCGCATCGGCGCCGCTGAAACTACCGAGCGTGGCGTCCTGAGGGCGGGTCGTCATGAAGGTCCCCACCCCAATGACGAGCAGGAGGGCAGCAAGCCCTCCGAATATTAGCTTCCCTGCGGGCCTGGCCCATAGTTCTCGCGCCTGCTCCATCAAACGGGCGACGAAGTCCAACCCGGTTCACCTCTTCATTAACGTGCAGCCCTCAGCCCATGAAACGCTAGACCGGCATCCGCATCACTTCTTGGTAAGCTTCGATGACCTTATTGCGGACCTGAACGGTCAGCTGCAGGGCAAGGGTCGCCTTCTCGGAGGCGATCATGACCTCGGCGACGTCCGAGATCTCACCGGTGGCGAGCTTCTGGGCGGCTGTGGTCGCCTCGGTCTGGGCGGCCTCTACCTTGGCGAGCGCCTCCTGGAGGAACTGCCCGAAGTCCTTGATCCCCGTGGACTCCTGCTCCTCTGGCTGGACGGCTGCGACCGCCGGGCGAATGATCGGAGGCATACTGTTGATTCGAATCGCCATGCGTTAGCCCTCCCCTTACCTGCCGATCTGCAGGGCCGTGGTCACCATAGACTTGAAGGCGTTCAGTGCGGTCACGTTGGCCTCGTAGGCGCGGGAGGCGGAGATCAGATCGACCATCTCCGTGACGGTGTCAACGTTGGGAAGCTGCACATACCCGTTCTCGTCGGCGTCCGGATGGGTAGGGTCGTACTTTACCTTGAATGCCCGCTGGTCGGGCAGCACCTGAACGACACGCACGCCGCGGCCGACGGTATCGAGGGCGTCGGTCGGTCCGGCCTGGACCTGCTCGCCGCGCGACTGCGCCTCGGCCAGTGTTTGTGCGAAGGACGGGCGGGCCGCCATCACCACGAGCTGTCGCCGGTAGGGGCCGCCCTCGGGCGTCCGGGTGGTGTTGGCGTTGGCAATGTTGCCCGAGATAACGTCCATGCGCAGCCGCTCTGCGGAGAGGCCCGAGGCTGAGATCTCCAGGGCGGAATACCACTTCATCATCTACCTAGCGCCTCCCCTCGGTAATGGCCGTGCGGAGCCGGGTGAACTCGTCGGAGACGGACCGGACCAGGCTCTGGTACCAGAGCTGGTTCGCCGCCATTTTCGCCATTTGATCCTCCACGTCGACGTTATTGCCGTCCTGGCGCATGAGCTCGCCCTGCAGCGCCACCACCCGGGGTTCCGGGGAGACCTGCTGCTCACCGCCCACCGGCGGAATCGGGATATGCAGGGGATGGCTCGTAAGGCCGCGCAGGCCGATGCTGGCATCGGACGCCTGTGGCGCCCCCTCCAGCGCTTGCTTGAGGTGCTCCTCGAAGACCACATCCGCCCCGCGGAAGCCCGGCACATTTACATTGGCGATGTTGTTGGACAGAACCTGATGGCGCATATTCGCCGCCTTCATCGCCAGCGAGAGTGTATCGACGATTTTGGGGACGATTGGCATAATCCGAACCTCCCAATGCCGACTGACCCAGATCCTGCTATTTTCTGGTCAGATCATTTGGCGATTATTCTTCACAAACCTAGACTTTTCCTGTCTACCCGAATTAGAACTACAACTATTTTACATTGTCCAGAGTATCGGAGCTATGGCGCCAAAAATAAAGAGCGCCGTTCACACTGACGTGAACGGCGCTCTTGGCAGGTTTGCCCTGGTTGTTAGCGCAGCTTGCGGAGCTCCTCGACGAGGCGGTCGTTGAGCACCTTGATGTGGGTGCCCTTCATGCCCAGGGAGCGGGACTCGATCACGCCGGCGCTCTCGAACTTGCGCAGGGCGTTTACGATGACCGAACGGGTGATTCCAACGCGGTCGGCGATCTTGGAGGCGACCAGGAGGCCTTCGCTGCCCTCCAACTCATCGAAGATGTGCTGGACCGCTTCCATTTCGGAGTAGGAAAGGGTGCCGAGGGCGATCTGGACGGCGGCCTTCTTGCGGGCCTCCTCCTCCAGCTCGCCGGCGTGGGCCCGCAGAATCTCCATGCCGACCACGGTGGCGGCCTGCTCGGCGAGGATCAGGTCCTCGTCGCCAAACTCGGTGCTGCGGGCGAGCATGAGGGTGCCCAGGCGCTCACCGCCGCCGTTGACCGGGACGATCGTCAGCAGGCGGGCATCGAAGTCGTGGGCGGTGTCGCCCTTGTAGATCTTCAGCGTGCCCTGCGCAGTGTTGGAGGTGGTCTCGTCGAGCTTCATGAGGCGCAGGTTGAAGTCGTCGGTCAGGGTGGCGCCGAAGAGGTTCTCCTCGTTGGTGCGATTCTGCTGGGCGGCGCCGAGGATCTTGCCCTTGCGGGAAGCGACGTAGACGTCGGCGTTAATCAGTTCAGCCAGAACATGCGCCATTTCATTGAAATTTACCTGGCTGCCAGCGCTCTTCTGCAGCAGGCGGTTGATTCGGCGGGTCTTTTCAAGCAAGGTCTTCATTGTACAGGCCTCCATTTCCGTTGCTGGGGAAGTGCTATGGGAGTGAAGCGGCTAACGTCGTGGCGGGGGGCTCAGTTTGAAGGCCAGGGGGACGAGCAGCTTCGCAGAATCTCCGGGAGACTTTGGGGCTTTAACTAGGTAACGGGCCCGGGGCAAGATGAATCCTCGGCAACGAAGCCCACGGTCCCGCCTGCCGAGGATGGGCCTTACACCACTGTGTGACAAGGTCGGAGAGCTTGTCTGCGTTAGCCGCACTCAGCCGCACCGAATTGTCGAACGACGTTCAGAGACTATCCTAGCACATAGTTTGAGCCCCAGGCAAGACCGCAATTCAGAATTTATCCCAAACCCATGTCAATTCGCCTGAGCAAATAGCACCAGTCAATCCAGCGATTTTCGCCCGAACGCGCCCGAAATCGGGCACAATCCATTTTCAGGGAGAATTGGCAGGAACGCTTTCATTTTCGGGTACCTGGTGCGGCGGCAGAAGCTGCAGGTCCAGGGCTTCCGGCGCCCACCGGGCAAGGGTTTCCAGCGCCCGTTGGGCGATGGTGCGCTTGCGCAGGCGCTTGTCCTTGATTTTGGTGCCTTCCAGCTCGGGAATTAGCCCAAAGGCGATGTTCATGGGCTGGAAGTGGTCGGGATCAGCGTGGGTGATGTAGTAGAGTAGCGATCCGATGGCGGTCTCCCGGGGAAACTCCGTCTGGGCCTGGCCCAGGGCCAGGCGGGCAGCGTTGATGCCAGCGACCATGCCGCCGGCTGCGCTTTCAACGTACCCCTCTACCCCGGTCATTTGGCCGGCGAAGAAGAGGCCGGGGCGCCGCTGCGCCTCGCCGGTCGGACGGAGAACCTTGGGCGATTTGATGAAGGTGTTGCGGTGGATGACGCCCAGTCGCTCGAACTCGGCGTTCTCCAAGCCGGGGATCATGCGGAAGACCCGCTTTTGATCCCCCCACTTCAGGCTAGTCTGAAATCCGACGATATTGTATAGGGTGCCCGCCGCATTATCCTGCCGCAGTTGGATCACGGCATAGGGTCGGCGCCCGGTACGGGGGTCCGTGAGTCCCACCGGCTTGAGGGGACCGTATCGGAGGACGTCGGGGCCGCGGCGGGCCATTTCCTCGACTGGCAGGCAGCCCTCAAAGTAGCTGACCTTCTCATCTTCGGGGTTGTGCGGGAGCGCCTTCTCAGAGGCCAGCAGGGCCTCGACGAAGGCGTAATACTCGTCCTTCTCCATGGGGCAGTTGAGGTACTCGTCCCCCTCGCCCTTGCCGTAGCGGCTTTGGCGGAAGACCTTCGCCATGTCGATCGACTCTAGCGTGACAATGGGGGCCGCTGCATCGTAGAAGGAGAGGTACTTCTCACCGGTAAAGCGCAGGATGTCGGCGGCGAGCGCCTCGGAGGTGAGGGGCCCGGAGGCGACCACCACGATGCCCTCCTCGGGAATCGCCGGCACCTCTTCGCGGATGACCTCGATGTTGGGGTGCGTGTTCAGGGCTTCGGTGACGGCAGCCGCGAAGTGCTCGCGGCTGACCGCCAGCGCTCCGCCGGCAGGCACAGCGTTATCCCATGCCTTTTGCATAATGATCGAGCCGAGACGGTACATCTCCTCCTTCAGGAGGCCGACGCCGTTCTCCAGCCCGGCTCCGCGCAGGGAGTTGGAGCAGACCAGTTCGGCAAAGTCGCCGGACTTGTGCACCGCCGTGCGCTTGACGGGCCGCATTTCGTAAAGGCGGACCTTGACCCCGCGGGAAGCGGCCTGCCAAGCAGCCTCGGATCCCGCCAGGCCAGCGCCAATAACGGTGATGGTGGGCTGAGACATGGTTACGATGGCACCTCTTCCAGTTCTTCGACCTCTTGTTCGTAGCTGCAGCCCTCGGTCTTGCAGACGTGCAGCAGGCCACGCTCCTTGTGCCGCTTCTCCACCAGGTAGGGGGCGCCGCACTCAGGACAGCCCTGGGCGACCGGCTTCTCCCAGGAGACGAAGTCGCACTCGGGGTAGCGGGCACAGCCGTAGAACTTACGGCCGCCCTTCTTCGACTTGCGCTCCACAATTTGGCCGGTGCCGCAGGTGGGGCAGGTAACGCCCGTCTCTTCGAGGATCGGCTTGGTGTTCTTGCACTCGGGGAAGCCCGGGCAGGCGAGGAACTTGCCAAAGCGGCCGTACTTGATCACCATGCGGCGGCCGCACTTGTCGCATTCGACGTCGGACTCCTCATCCTCCAGCTCAAAGCCGCCGATCTTCTCCTCGGCCTCCTTGAGGGTGGACTCGAAGGGGCCGAAGAACTCCCCGAGCACCTGCCGCCACTGCGCCTCGCCCTCTTCGACGTGGTCAAGTTCGCCTTCCATGGCGGCGGTGAACTCGACGTCGATGATGCGGGGGAAGTACTCTTTGAGAATCTCGGTGACACGCTGACCGAGTTCGGTAGGCACGAAGCGCTTCTCTTGCTTTACCACATAGCCGCGCGCCTGAATGGTTTCGATGATGGGGGCGTAGGTGGATGGGCGTCCGATGCCCCGCTCTTCCAGCGCCTTGACCAGCATGGCTTCCGAGTAGTAAGGCGGCGGCTGTGTGAAGTGCTGCTTGGGGGCCAGCTCGACCAGGCGGAGGCTCTGGCCTTCGGACAGCTCCGGCAGCAGCCCTTCCTCTTCCTTCTCCTTGCCCTCTTCGTCTTCGCCCTCGATATAAATTTTCATAAAGCCCGCGAATTTAATCGTCGAGCCGCTGGCTCGGAAGATTTGACCGCCGACAGCGATCTCCACGCTTACGGTGTCCAGGACCGCCGGCGCCATTTGGCTGGCTACGAAGCGCTCCCAGACCAGGCGATAGAGGCGGAACTGATCCTGGGTGAGGAACTGTTTGACCGAGTCGGGCGTGCGGCTGACTTCGGTGGGGCGGATCGCCTCGTGGGCGCCCTGCTCCCCGGCCTTCTTCTCCGCCTCGCGCTTCTCGGCAGGCAGGTACTCGGGGCCGTAGTTCTCGGAGATAAACGACGCTGCGTTCTGCTCGGCCTCGGCAGCGATCCGGGTGGAGTCGGTACGAATATAGGTGACCAGGCCGGTGTGGCCCTCATCGCCAAGGTCGAGACCTTCGTAGAGCTGCTGGGCAACGGCCATGGTGCGCCGGACGGTGAACCCCAGTTTGCGGGAGGCCTCCTGCTGCAAGCTTGAGGTGGTAAACGGGAAGGCGGGGTTGCGCCGCTTCTCCCGCTTCTTGACAGCCTGCACCACAAACGGCTCGCGCTGCACAGCAGAGACGATGCCCTGGGCGTCCGCTTCGGAACGCAGTTCCACCTTGCCCTCCGGGGTGCCGTGGAACTTGGCGGTGAAGGGCGAGGTGCCCTCTGTAGCCGAAAGCTTTGCCGAAATACTCCAGTACTCTTCCTTCACGAAGGCACGGATTTCGGCGTCGCGATCGACGATGAGCCGGACGGCCACCGACTGGACCCGGCCGGCCGACAGCCCCCGGCGCACCTTGCGCCACAAGAGCGGGCTAAGCTTGTACCCGACGAGGCGGTCCAAAATTCGGCGGGCCTGCTGCGCCTCGACAAGGGGCTTGCGGATCTTGCGCGGCTTTTTGATCGCCTTTTGGATGGCGTCCTTGGTGATTTCGTGGAACTCGATGCGCAGGGGCTGCTCTTCGTCGAGCTTCAGGACCTGCGCCAGGTGCCAGGAGATCGCCTCGCCCTCGCGGTCAGGGTCGGTGGCGAGGAAGACTTTGTCGGCCTTCTTGGCCGAGTCGCGCAGTTCCTTCAGGATGTCACCCTTGCCGCGAATGGTGATGTACTTGGGGTCGAAATCGTTCTCGGTGTCGACGCCAAGCTGGCTCTTCGGCAGGTCGCGGACATGGCCCATGGAGGCCTTGACCGAATAGCGCCGGCCCAAGAATTTCTCGATGGTTTTTGCTTTGGCTGGGGACTCCACGATGATCAGGTTCTTGGACAAAGCGTCCACACCCCCGTGCTGCGTGCGCCGGGAAATACCCCGACGGTTCTTTAGACTATTCCGCCATCAGGCCTTTTATCCGGTCCGGACGTATTGACCGCCGGGAAGCCGTCGGGCGAGGCCCTTTAGCTCCAGCATGGTCAGCACACTTTGGACCTCGGCGGCCGCCAATCCGATGGCTTCCGACAGATCGCCCGCCCAGCGGGGCTCAAGGCCCATCCAGCGCAGGAGACGCTCCTCTTCCCGGGACAGGCCGGACGGTAGCCGGCTCTCGGTCGGCACGTGAGCTTGTGTGACGCCCAGATCCTCCAGGATATCGGCGACGCTGGTGACCAGCCGGGCGCCCTGCCGAATCTCCCTGTGGACGCCAGCGGACATGGGGCTGGTGATCGGCCCCGGGACGGCGAAGACGTCGCGGCCCTGGTCGAGGGCGGCTTTGACCGTGATGATGGTGCCGGACTTCTCGCCGGCCTCCACCATGAGGACCCCGTCTGCCAGGCCGCTGATGATGCGGTTGCGCTCCGGGAAGTGCTCCCGGCGGGGCTCTGCTCCGGGGGGCTGCTCAGAGAGTACGGCGCCAGTGTCCCGGATTTGCTGGTAGATGGGCGCAGCCTCGCGGGGATAACACTGGTCCGCCCCGCCGCCGAGCACCGCGATGGTGGTGCCCCCTGCCTCGAGGGCGCCACGGTGGGCGGCGCAGTCGATGCCCCGCGCCATGCCGCTGACCACCACGACCCCGTTCCTGGCCAGGTCATGGCCGAAGCGGTACGCTACGCTGTACCCATACGGTGTTGGGTTGCGGGTGCCCACGACCGCTACCACCGGGCGGGCGTCAGGCTCCCAGGGCCCTGCCTGGTAGAGGTAAGGAGGCGGGTCGCTTATGTAGCGCAGCCGCACCGGGTAGCCCATGTCGGGCATGGCGATGAGCCTCAGCCCTGCCTTCCAGGCCGCCTCCAGCTCCAGTTCGGCGGCTCGCCTGACCTCGGGATTTTTCCGGGTCCGGTGTGCCGACTCGGCCGGGGCAGGACCCCACCCCTCCACTTTGGCCAACTCAGACGGGCTGAGCTGCCAGGCGTCAGCCGGGTCGGGATAGGCCGCCATGAGTCTGGCCAGCCGGCCCCTGCCCACGCCCGGCGCCCGGGCCAGAATCAGCCAGACCAGAGCCGATTGCACATGCCACTCTCCCCTCAGGCACGGGCGCCGTTACCGGGCCCTGGTGGGCAGTTGCTGGACCGATATGAGCAGCAGTAAGGTCTGCTCAAGCCCCTTGGCCAGCGGCGTGGTGTGGATGTATTCGTCGAGCCGGTGACCGTTGCCGCCCAGGGTAACCCCGACGGTGACCGCCGGGATGCCCATGGAGAGCGGCACGTTGCCGTCGGTGCTGGAGGGGTAGCAGCGGGTTTGGATGCCCAGGTGCTGATGGACCTCCCGCACGACCCGGCAGAGGGGATGATCCTCGGGAATCATGCCGGTGGGCCGGTCGCCCAGCAGCTCCAGTTCGGCCGAGGTGCCGCACTGCCGGGAGGTTTCGGAAACGATACGGCGGACCCTTTCCTCCAGGCGCTTCAGTTCGGCTGGGTCGAGGGAGCGCATATCGATGACCGCCTCGGCCCGGGCAGCGATGGTGTTGACCGATGTGCCGCCGCTGATGGTCCCCACGTTGAAGGTGGTCTTGGGGTTGGACGGCACCCGGATGTCGCTGATTTGGGCGATGATGCGGCCCAGGCTGTGAATGGCGCTGGGCGAGCCGAAGGCGCCCCAGCTGTGCCCCCCCTCCGCCGTGATGATCAGGCGGAAGCGCCGGCTGCCGACCCCCTGGCGGACCAGAGAGCCCAGCGAGCCGTCGAGTGCAATCACATAGTCGACCTCGTCGCCGTAAGTTTCCATGGCGGCGCGGATACCGCGCAGATTCCCAAGCCCCTCCTCGCCTACCGTGGCAACGAAAAGGGTGTCGCCCTCGAGCCGAACCCCCCGCCGGATGAGCAGGTCTGCGGCAAATAGCATGGCTGCCACGCTGGCCGAGTTGTCGCCGATGCTGGGCGCCCGCAGGATTTCGCCGTCACTCTTGACCGTGACGTCGGTGCCCAGTGGGAAGACTGTATCGATGTGGGCCGCCACCAGGACGGTGGGTCCACCGCCGGTGCCCCTGAGACGCCCGATAACGTTGCCCACCGCATCGACCGTGACGTCGCCCAGGCCGATTTGCTTCATCCTACCCTGGACATACTCCGTTCGACGCCATTCCTCATAGGTCGGGGCCGGGATTTCGCAGATGGTGACCGCTTCCCGGATAAGCTCGGGCAGCACGGACTGCGCCTCATCAGCCAGGTGGCGGGCAGTGGGGGTATTCAAGGGATGAGCCAAACACTTCAAGCCCCCTTTAGCGTTTCAATTTCGGATTATACCCGATACCCAATCTATTGGAAAGGGACAGGGTACCAACCTGTCGAACAAGGGGCGAGGACTGCATCGCCCCGGGGGGACGTGAAGGCCGTGGACCTGGAGCGGTACTGCCGCTGGTGTGACGAGGAGAGCAGCCGCCGCAGCGTCGGCTGGTTTGGCCGGTATATCGACATTGGGGGCGAACTTGTTCACTATGTGGAGAAGGGCGCCGGTGAGCCCCTGGTGCTGATTCACGGGTTCCTGTGCTGGTCCTATTCGTGGCGCTACAACCTGGATGCCCTGGCGGAGAGGTACCGGGCCTTGGCCCTGGACCTGCGCGGCTTCGGCCTGACCGAGCGCAACAGCCGCCGCGGCCACACCTTGTCGGACCAGGTGGAGGTGGTGCGGGCCTTTATGGACGCCGTCGGGGTGCAGCGGGCCGTGCTTTGCGGGCACTCGATGGGCGGCGAGATCGCCATGCGGTTCGCCCTGCGATACCCGGAGCGGGTGGGGGCGCTGGTGCTGGTGTCAGCCTCGGGCTACGTCCGGTGGGAGAAGCGGGTGCTCGAGCGCCTGGCGCTGGGCATGCCCGGCATAAGCAGCCTGTTTGTGCGCGCTGCGGTGATGAACCGAGGGTTCGCGGCTCGGAGCCTGGGCGAGGCCTACAAGCGCCCCGGACGGTTCACCGAGGCCGACCTGGACGCCTACCTGCTCCCGGCGGCGGCGCCGGGCACACACAAGAGCTTTGTGAAGGTCCTCAGGGATGTGGACTTCGGTGCGACCGCCGGTGAACTTGGCCGTGTGGCGCACCGGGCGCTGGTGATTTGGGGCGAGGACGACCCCTGGCTGCCCCTTCGCCACGGCCAACGGCTAGCCAAGGAGCTGCCGAACGCCGAGCTGGTGGTCATTCCGGCGTGCGGTCATGCCCCCCAGGAGGAGTACCCAGAGGAGTTCAACGAAATTGTGCTGACGTTTCTTGACCGAGCGTGAAGGCTGCAACACAGGGGCCTGCCCAGTCGGAGGGCAGGCCCTGGCATTAGTCGACCTGTTTGAGGATGAGGACCTCCCACTCCCGTTCCCCGAGCGCCGTGACAGCAAGAACCTTGTCACCGTACATTTCGGCGCTACGGGGCACGTTGCGGGTGGCGGGTTCGTAGTCGAGTACAATACGCAGTACCTGACCGATGGCCATATCTTCCAGGGCGATTTTCGTTTTGGCAAAGGTGATCGGGCAGACGTCGCCGCGAAGGTCGAGGAGCCGGTCCCCCGGGGGCTGGGATTGCCCTAGCGTTGCCATGACCTTTTCGAGCGCCTCCTCGATGGTGGCCACCTCAAAGGCCCGCTCGGAGTGACCTGCGGGGTATGGGGCGCCCGTTTTCGGGTGCGGGAGGGCGTCGAACTCGGTGCCGACGTAGTGGCCTGATTCTTCGTCGCGGGTGACGACCAGAAAGCCGCCACGGGCCAGGTACGGCCGGTTCAGGCGGAACCGGGCAGGTTGGGATGCATAACCGATGACTTGTCCCTGGGTATTCGTAATCTCTTCCCCGGTGGCGATGAGCAGTTGGCGAACTTCGTCGCGGTCCATACTGAATGCTCCTTGGTGGGCTGACCTGAGCGGTGACATTTGACCGCTCAGGCCCGCCGGCACAGTTGTTATGCTTGGACGTGGTCGCCGCCAACGCCGTCGGAGTGTGGGTCCACCTGGGCCTCGTCGGACTTGGCGCGCCAGGTGTGAGCCTTATCGTTGGTGGTCAGGTCGTTAGGCAGGCTTTGCATGGGGCTTTCAATTCGCCGCTGGTTCAGCTCTTCCAGTTTCCTGGCATCGTCGCGCCAGCCGGTGCCGCGCTTGTCGGCCATAGGGCCTTCGTGAATCGTGACTCCGTGGGTGTGCGAATACTCCTGACCCATGCGTGATTCCTCCCCGCTGCATTGTTTTTCCGTGCCGACCGGAAGGTCTCCGGCCCACACTTAGCATGCGCGGGATACTTTGACCAATACCGCACGCAGCCCTGAGGTTCCTGCTCAGTACCGCCGTTCGAGGCTGCGGTACTGGATTGCCTCGGCGAGGTGGGGCAGTTCGATTCGCTCTGCCCCCGCCAGGTCTGCGATGGTGCGGGCCATTTTCAGGATGCGATCGTGCCCGCGCAGCGACAGCCCGATCCGCTCCATAGCCTGGCGCATAAGCGCCTCGCCCCCGGACGGGAGCCCGCAGTACCGGCGGGTTTGCTGGACGGACATGAGGGCGTTGCAGGGCGCCGCCGTGCCTGATAGCCGCTCGGCCTGGATGGTGCGGGCCCGCTCCACGCGCCGCCGGACCTGGGCGCTACTTTCGCTGGGTCCGGCGTGAGCGGCCGCCGTGAATTCGTCGTACGGCACCGGGGCCAGGGTGATTTGCATGTCGAAGCGGTCGAGCAGCGGGCCGGAGAGCCGCGAGCGGTAAACGGTGACCGCAGCGGGCGGACAGGTGCAGGCGCGGTGGCTGTCGCCGAAGTAGCCGCAGGGGCATGGATTGGCGGCTGCCACCAGCATGGGCTGGGCCGGGAAGACCGCACCGGAACTGGCCCGGGAGACCCAGACCCGCCCCTCTTCCAGGGGCTGGCGGAGGCCCTCCAGGGCTTCACGGCCAAACTCAGGGAGCTCGTCGAGGAAGAGCACACCCCGGTGGGCCATGGTGATTTCGCCCGGGCGCAGCGGTGAGCCGCCACCGAGGAGAGCCGAGCGCGAGGCGCTGTGGTGCGGCGCCCGGTAGGGCCGGACCCGCATGAGCCGCCCGCCGGAAAGCGCGCCCGCCACGCTGTGGATTCGACTGACCTCAAGCGCTTCAGGGCCGGAGAGCGGGGGCAGAATGCCGGGCAGGCAGCGGGCCAGCAGGCTTTTGCCGGCGCCGGGAGGGCCCATCATGATGAGGTTGTGGCCGCCGGCGGCTGCGACCTCCAGCGCCCGGCGGGCGATGACCTGGCCCTTGACGTCGGCAAGGTCGGGGGTTTCGGTGGCCGAGGCTGCCGAGTCGACCCTGGGGGCGACCGGGTCCAGGGGCTCGGCCCCGCTGAGGTGGGCGAGCACCTCAGCCAGGGAAGCCGGGCCCAGGACAGTGCCCCCAGCCAGGGCGGCTTCGGGCCCGTTCTCGCGGGGAACGATGAGCGCCGTACACCCTTCGGCCCGTGCGGTGAGGCCCATGGCGAGGGCGCCCCGCACCGGGCGGAGCCCTCCGTCAAGGGCGAGTTCGCCGGAGACGGCCAGGCCATGCAGGGCGGCAACCGGACAGTACCCACCAGCGGCCAGGATGCCCAGCGCGATGGCGAGGTCGAACCCGGGCCCGGCCTTGCGCGTGTGCGCAGGCGCCAGGTTGACCGTGATGCGCTGGGGCGGAAACTGCCAGCCGCCGTTTCGAATGGCCGCACGGACCCGCTCACGCGCCTCGCGCACAGCGGGGTCGGGGAGGCCCACCACCTCAAAGCAGGGGATACCCGGGCTGACGTCCACCTCCACCATGACGGGGACCGCCTCGATGCCCTGGATGGTGAAGCTGAGCACGCGGACGAACATGGGAGATTCGCCTCCGGTGGCCCGCTGGAAAAGCAAAAGCCCGGGAAGATTCCCGGGCGGAGGTGTAGCCCTCGGGCCAAACGTTTGTTCTCTCTCATCATACCGGAGGAAGGGGGCAGTGTCAACCACATTTTCCCAGCTTCTCTCAGTTGGCCGAAAAGGCGTCGCGGATGATGGAACAGCGCCAGCCCTTACCGGGGTCCGGTTCAACCGTGACCACGTCAAAGCGGCATGGGCGTAGCTCACCGCCCAACCCCGCCAGGTAGAGCCCGGCCAGCCTCACCAGCTGCTGCTGCTTGGCCGGCGTAATCGCCTCAGCCGCGGTGCCGAAGGTGACCCCACTGCGGGTCTTCACCTCGACGAAGACGAGGTATTCCCCCTCCTCGGCGACCAGGTCGATCTCGCCGGCCCGAAAGCGCACGTTCCGCTCCCGGATGTGGTACCCCAGGCTCACCAGGTACTGGGCAGCCTCGGCTTCACCGACCCTGCCCAGGTGCGTTCGAGAGCGCCGCTGTTGCACTAGTCCTCCAAAAAGGGCGCCCCGGCCAGCGGCACGATCTCGCGGGCCGAGCTGAAGCTCTTGCGGTGAATCGGGCACGGGCCATAGCGCTCCAGGGCCTCCCGGTGCTCGACCGTTCCGTACCCCTTGTGGTTGGCAAAACCGTACTCCGGGTACAGCTTGTCCATGTCGACCATGTAGTTGTCGCGCGTCACTTTGGCCACCAGGGAGGCAGCCGCGATGGAGCACGACAGGCCGTCGCCCCCCACGATGGGCGCCTGGGGCTGCGTAACCCCGGGAAGGTGCAGGGCGTCGATCAGCAGGTAGTCGGGCTGGACCGGAAGCCCCTGGACCGCCTTGACCATTGCCTTGTATGTAGCCATCATGACGTTGGCCTCGTCGATCCCGTCGGGGTGAACCATGCCGATGCTAACCGACACAGCCCGCTCGTGGATCTGCTCGAAGAGCTCCTGCCGGCGCTTCGCGGAAAGGCGCTTGAAGTCATCAAGTCCGGGGAAGAGCACCTCCCCCGGCAGGACCACCGCCGCGGCGACCACCGGGCCGGCCAAGGGGCCCCGCCCGACCTCGTCGATGCCTGCGACGAGCTTGTAACCCATGGCCCAGACCTGCCGCTCGTAGCTGAACATGCGGCCCATGCGCTGCCGTTCCTGCTGCACGGCTTCGAGCCGGCCCTGACAGTACTTGACCAGCCGCTGAGCACCGCCCCTGGGATCAGCTCCGAGCGCTTCAATGACCTCGGGATAGACTTCGGGTCCGCGCTCGGCAATCAACACCTGGAGCCGCTTCAGGCTCATTTTCCGGATATTCAAACGCACTCTGCCTTACCCCCTGCGCAACGATGAACCAGCCGCCTCTGCCGGCTACATCCTCTTTTGGGGACAGAAAAAACAGACCCGTGTTCTCGGGCTGCTGCTGACCGAAGGTTCGACAGAATCAAGTCGAAATCCTGCCCTAATTCGACGCAAGTTTGCTGTGGATTCTCTCGATTCACGCCGGTATGGCGGAGACATTTTTTACCGCAGATTACGCAGATTTTTATGATTACGCAGATACCAAGCGACAATAGTTATGAAATAATATATATTCTTGTATTATAAATCTGCGTAATCTGTTAAATCTGCGTAATCTGCGGTAAAAATGATCCAAAAAAGGCCAGGGCTTTGGAGTGCCCTGACCCTAAAAGGCGATATCTACGGTTCTAGTGGCGCCTCCTGCAAGGTGATTCGGCCGAGCTTGCCCTCCCGGAACTCCCGGAGGATCATGCTGGCGACCTTCTCGTCCTCCACTACGCCGCCGGCCCGGATCAGGCTGCGGGCGCGCCCGATTGCTTCCAGGTTGTCCTGGGGAAGCTCGGAGAGCCCTGTGATACCGAAGCGGTCCCGGACCGTATCGGGCGTCTTCTGCCAGAAGTAAGGCAGGAGGGCACCGGCGACGTCGCGCTGGTCGAAGACCTCTTCCTTGACCGAACCGACCGCGGCCAGCAGCACGCCCTCCCACTGGTCCTCGAACTTCGGCACCAGCACGCCGGGCATGTCCAGCAGTTCCACATCGCCACCGATGCGGACCCACTGCTTGCCGCGGGTGACGCCGGGCTTGTCCCCGACCACGGCCTTGCGGGAGCCCACCAGCCGGTTGATGGCCGAGGACTTGCCCACGTTGGGGATGCCCACCACCATGGCCCGGGCGGGGCGGGGCTTACGGCCACGGGCTACCCAGTCAGCCAGCTTGGGGGCGAAGATCTCCCGCACGGCAGCGACCACCTCGCGGGCGCCGGTCCCCTTCACCGCATCCAGGGGGATCGCCATGCGTCCCTGGCGCTTGAGGTGCCCCACCCACTCCCGGGTGGCGGCAGGGTCAGCCAGGTCCGCCTTGTTGAGCACAACGATGCGCGGCTTCTCCGCCACCGCCCGGAGCAAATCCGGGTTGCTACTGGCGGCCGGGCAACGGGCATCTACGATTTCGAGAATCACGTCGACCAGGGGGGCGTTCTCCTGGAGCACCCGCTTGGCCTTGGCCATATGGCCGGGGAACCACTGAATCACCGGCACGGTTAGATGTACCCCCTGCCTACCTGGCGGCCTTCGCCGCCTCCTCCACCGGGTTGATGAAGCCCGAGATGCGTGTGAACGGCCAGATGCGGTAGAACGCCTGACCGCGAATGTTTCTGATGGGTACCTCGCCAAAGAAGCGGCTGTCCTCGCTGTTGTTGCGGTTATCGCCCAGCACCCAGACCGAATCCTCCGGCACCTGCGCCTCGGGATAGTCAGTCACACTGGCAAGGACCGTCGGCGCCTCCGCAAAGAGCTTCCCGTTGACGTATACCTTGCCCGCCTTCAACTCCACCTTATCCCCGGCGACGGCGATGACGCGCTTGATGAAATCCCGGTCGGGCTCGCGCGGGTAGGCGAAGACGATGATATCGCCTGGCTCGGGCTGGCGCCCCAGGTAGCGGTAGATGAACTTGTTGACGAGCACCCGCTCGCCCTGGCTGAGCGTTTGCTGCATAGAGCTGCCCTCCACCCGGTAAACCTCCACGATGAAGGTCCGGATGGCGAAGGCAATCAGCAACGCCAGCACTACGGTCTCCACAAGCTCACGCATGGCGGACTTGCGCTTCCCGGGCGGCGGCACCTCCGTGATCTGAGCCATGGTAACTCCCCCCAACGGACGGGCCGCCCGGGGACAAAAAACGGGACTGGAACCAGCCCCGCCTGCCCCAAAGTGACCCGTATGTAAAGCAAAACGCTTCGCCCGGACCCACGGACGCGGGCGAGCGAAGCGTTTTTGTGGGCGTAGATTAAGCCTTGGTCGTGGTGGTCACCTTTCGCTCCCGAATACGGGCAGCCTTACCGGTGAGCTCACGCAGGTAGTACAGCTTGGCCCGGCGGACAATACCGCGGCGCACCAGCTCGATCTGAGCGAGGCGCGGGCTGTGAACCGGGAACGTACGCTCCACGCCGACGCCGTAAGAGATACGGCGAACGGTGAAGGTTTCGTTGAGACCGCCGCCATTGCGCTTGATGACTACGCCTTCAAACGCCTGGATGCGCTCACGGTTACCTTCGACGACCTTCACGTGGACCCGGACGGTGTCGCCGGGGCGGAAGGCAGGGATGTCAGACCGGAGAAATTCCTTTTCCAGCTCCTGAATCACGTTGGACATTACAATTTCACCCCTTGTACGTGACGTTCATGCCGAGCTCCCGAGCGAAGGAGTGGTTCAGCAGCGGACCGTCCGTTATGACACGCTACTCATTATAACAACTGCGGATAGGCGCCGCAACTGTTATTTGCGCTTTCTGGCCCGCTTGCGCGGGTCGGGCGGCGGCTCCTTGCCAGTCAGTGCAGCCAGCAGCACCTGGTCCTCGTATGAGAGCTCCAGCTTCTCCAGCAGATCGGGCCGGCGCTCCAGGGTCCGTTTCAGGGCCTCCTTGCGCCGCCAGCGCTCAATAGCGCCGTGATCACCACCGGTAAGGATGGATGGCACCGCCATCCCCTCAAACTCCAGCGGGCGGGTGTACTGCGGCCCTTCCAACAGGCCCGACGTGTGCGACTCCGTGACCGTGGACTCGATGTCGCCCAGCACACCTGGCACCAGGCGGGTGACCGCCTCGATGATGACCAGGGCCGGCATTTCACCGCCCAGCAGCACGTAGTCGCCGATGGAGATCTCGTCGGTGGCCAGCGCCCGGATGCGCTCATCGAAGCCTTCGTAGCGCCCGCAGACGAGGATCAGATGATCCTCCTGCGAAAGCTCTTCGGCCAGCTTCTGGTTGAAGACCTTCCCCTGCGGATCCATCAGGATGATGCGGGGGGGCTTCGTACCTTCCGGCGCCCGCTCCTGGCACCAGCGGACCGCCCCGTAGACCGGCTCGGGCTTCAGGACTAGGCCGGCACCGCCGCCGTAGGGGTAATCGTCGGTCTGCATATGCTTGGAGAACGCAAAGTCCCGCGTGTTAACGACCCGGATATCCACCAGACCGTTCTCCTTGGCCCGGCCCAGGATCGACTCCTGGAGGGCGCCGTAGACAATCGTCGGGTGAATGGTGAGCAGGTCGATTAACATGCGGGACCCTCCATATCGGCCGCGGGGTTAGTCCTCCAGCAGGCCGGGGATCGGTGCGACAACCACGTGGCCCTTCTCCAGATCGATCTCCTTGACGAACTGCTGCACGGCGGGGACCAGGTACCGCTTGCGCGGTGCGGTCTCCACCACGTACAGATCATGGACCGGGCTGGACTTGTCGACATCGACGAGCTTGCCGAGCGGCTTGCCCTCGGGGTCGATCACGCTCAGGCCGATCAGATCGAAGACGTAGTGGTGGCCGGGCGGCAGGGGATAGACCTCCGACTTGGGGACCTGGACGTACTGCAAGCGCAGCTTGTCCGCCTGGTCCCGGTCGGTCACCCCGTCGATCTGCAGAATGATCATGTTCTTGACGGTCCCGCGGGCGTTCACCGCCACCGGGCGCGCATCAGGACCGAGAAGCGCCTTGCGGAGCTTCGCAAAGCGCTCAGGGAAATCGGTCAACGGGAAGACCCTCACCTCGCCGGCGACGCCGTGCGGTGAGGTGATCTGCCCGATTTTGACCAGATCTTCGGCCATTATTGCTCACCCTGCCGGATGGCGATCACCTTGCCGTCCTCTATGACCACTTCCATGGCCATGAGGGCGTCGAAGTCGGCCCCGACCTCGATGGTGGCCAGCGACTGGGCGGTGCCCTGCACAATCTCCGAGCCCAGGGGCAGCTGGATGATGGCGCGGGCCTCCTCCTCGAGCTGGGCCTTCTTATCGGCGCGCTTGGCCTTCTCCTGCTCCACCAGCTGGCGCAGCTGCATTTGCTGCTGAGGGCTAATGGTGGCGGTCAGCTGGGCGCGCTTGACCTGGGACTCGAGCTGCTGCATCTCCTCATCGAGCAGAGCAACAGCCTGGCGAATGTCGGCGGATAGGCGCGCCTTCAAACCCTCCGTAACCTTGGCCTTGATGGTGACGGGGCGCAGAATTTGCATGCTCATGGCAGAAACTCCACCGTAACCCGACGTCCATCCTTGACCGCGGCCGCCTTCACCACGGTCCGGATCGCCTTGGCCACGCGGCCCTGGCGCCCGATCACCTTACCCATATCGTTCTGTGCAACCCTGACCTCCAGGGTGACGGAGCGGGGGTTCTCCACGACTCCTACCTCCACCTGGTCGGGCGCCTCCACGAGGTTGCGCACCAAAACTTCGACCAGCTTCTTGAGCATTTACCGTTCCCCCTTTTGCCGGGGATTATTAGTTACTTCTTGCTCGCGTCGAACTTGGCCAGGATGCCGGCCTTCGAGAAGATCGAACGGACGGTGTCGGTCGGGGTGGCGCCGGTGGCGAGCCACTTCAGGGCCTGCTCCTCGTTGATCTCGACGATGGCCGGGTTCTTGGTGGGGTTGTAGTAGCCCATCTCCTCGACGAAACGGCCGTCGCGGGGCGAGCGGGCGTCGGCGACGACGAAACGGTAGAACGGGGCCTTCTTCATACCCATGCGCTTCAGGCGGATCTTCAGCATTTGTGGTCATCCTCCTTAAATGTTGAGGGCGATGCATGCGCCCAGGGAGTCTATATGGTCAGGGCGCCGCCCTTGAGCGTTGCCACATGACTGCAGGTTTGTGCGGGAGCGGTTACCGGCGGCCGAAGAGCCCCCCGAACCCACCGCCGCCAGGGAGCTTCGGGAAGCCGCCCTTGCCCTTGCCCATCATCTTCTGCATTCCGCCGAGCTGCTTCATCATTTTCCGCATCTGCTCGAACTGCTTGAGCAGGCGGTGCATCTCGGCGATGGGCCGACCGGCGCCCTTGGCGATGCGCTCACGGCGGCGGACGTTGATGATGTCGGGGTTGCGGCGCTCCTTGGGGGTCATGGAGAGGATCAACGCCTCGACGTGGGCCAGTTCCTTGTCGTCGATGTTGATGTCCTTGAGCTGGGCGCCCACGCCGGGGAGCATCTTGAGGATGTCCTGCAGAGGGCCCATGCGCTTCATGGCCCGCATTTGCTCGAGGAAGTCCTCGAAGTCAAACTCGGCCTTCATCATTTTCTTGGCCATTTCCTCGGCGTTCTTCTGGTCGAACTGCTCCTGCGCCTTTTCAATCAGCGTGAGCACGTCGCCCATACCGAGGATACGAGAGGCCATGCGCTGCGGGTGGAAGACCTCCAGGGCCTCCACCTTCTCGCCGACGCCGACGAACTTGATCGGCTTGCCGGTGACCTGGCGGACCGAGAGTGCGGCGCCGCCGCGGGTGTCACCGTCGAGCTTGGTGAGCAGGACGCTGTCGATGCCCAGCTTTTCACCGAAGTGCTCAGCAACCGTAACGGCGTCCTGGCCGGTCATGGCGTCGACGACCAGCATGGTCTCGTTGGGTTTGAGCACCTCTTTGATCTGCTGCAGCTCGCCCATGAGCTCTTCATCGATATGAAGGCGGCCGGCGGTGTCGACGATGATGACGTCGCGGTGGTGCTCTGCCGCGTGGGCGAAGCCGCCCCGGGCGATCTCCACCGGGCTGACCTTGTCGCCCAGGCTGAAGACGGGCACGCCCACCTTCTCGCCCATGACCTCCAGCTGTTTGATGGCGGCCGGGCGATAGATGTCGGCGGCGATTAGGAGGGGCTTCTTGCCCTCCTTCTTCAGCTTGAGGGCGAGTTTGGCGGCGTGGGTGGTCTTACCGGCGCCCTGCAGGCCGCACATCATAATGATGGTGGGCGGACGCTCGGCGATATTCAGCTCGGCGTTCTCGCCGCCCATGAGGGCGGTGAGCTCCTCGTGGACGATTTTGATGACCATGTGGCCCGGGTTCAGGCCGGCCATGACCTCCTGGCCGAGGGCCCGCTCCTTCACCTTGCCGACGAAGTCCTTGACGACCTTGAAGTTGACGTCGGCCTCGAGGAGCGCCATGCGCACCTCGCGCATTGCTTCGTTGACATCGGCCTCACTCAGCTTACCCTTGCCGGTAAGCCGCTTGAAGGCCGCCTGCAGCTTTTCGCCGAGGGATTCAAACATAGCCATGTAAGTTACACCCCAATCAAGGGTCAGTCTGCTTTGAGTTGTTCGAGCAGGGCCAGCGCCGCTGGCTGATCCTGCTGGCGGACCGCCTCTTCCAGCCGGAGCAACAAGTCCTGGCGGCGGCGGTGTTCGGCGACGAAGCCGAGCTTCTCCTCGTACTCGTGGAGAAGCGCTTCTGAGCGCTTGATCAGGTCGTGAACCGCCTGCCGGCTGACGCCGCTTTCGTCGGCGATTTCAGCCAGGGAGAGGTCATCGAGAAAGTAGGCCTGGATGAGCTCCTGCTGGCGCTGGGTGAGCATGGGTCCGTAGAAGTCGTACAACAGGGCGATGGCTTCGAGGTCTTTCAACCCGATCAATCCCTTGTCAAGGAAAACTACTAGACACGGGTTTGATTATAGGTTCATTGCGTAGTCGATGTCAAGGAAAACTACTTTACGAGAGTGCGCGCCAACCGGGCCAGGAATCCTCCCGGACCTTGTCGGCCAGGTCGCGGCAGACGCTGTCGCTGCAGCTGACTGTCCAGGCGGCCACACGGGAGGCAGCCTCGACGGCGAGGCGCAGGCCCGCCCCGGCGGCCAGGCTGTGGCTCAGGCCCGCCACAAAGGAGTCGCCGGCGCCGGTGGTGTCGACGACCTCCACCTGCAGGGTGGGCACGTAGAAGGGCTCTGAGCCCTGCTCCATGGCGACGCTGCCGATGGCGCCCAGGGTGATGACCACCTGCTTCAGGCCCCGGGCCAGGATCGCCTCGGCGGCGTGCATGGCGGCGGGGACCGAGGCGACCGGCTTGCCCCAGAGCTCTTCCGCTTCGTACTGATTGCAGACGAAGGTCTGCATTTGCGGCAGCAGGTCGGGGCGCCGCCGGATGCAGTCGAAGTTGCCGGGCAGCCCAACGACCGGAATGGACTTGCGGTTGGCGTCGGCGAGGACATTGGCGGCCAGGTCGACCGAGAGGTCGAGCTCCAGGACGATCAGGCCGGTGCCCTCCATGAGCCGGGCGCCGTTGTTCGCCCAGGCGCCCTCCATGTGGGCCACGTTGGGCATTTGCGAGATGGAGCAGGCCAGGTCGCCGTCGCGATGGAGGATCGCCACCCACATGCCATGCCCGTCGGGCGAGGGTGTGGTGGCGACGCCGGAGGTATTGATGCCCACCTCGGCGAGGCGGTCCAGGACCTCGCGGCCCACGCCGCCCTCCTGCACGGAGGAGACAAAGCTGACGTTTGCGCCGAGCAGCGCCATGGTTTCGGCCACGTTACGGCCGACGCCGCCGTGAAAGAACCGGGCGGTGCCCAGGTTGCGCCCCTTGAAGTTCAGTTCGTTTTCCGGGAAGCACTTAAGATCAACGAAGACGGTGCCGACGACGATCACCGGAGCCTTGGATGAACTCACTTACGCTTCGTCCTTTCGCTGCCAGCGGTGCTTGTCCCGCTCTTCATACTTGGCGATCACCCGCCGGAAGGCCTCATCGAGGTCGATGCCCATTTGGTTGGCCATGGCGGCCACGACAAAGAGGATGTCGCCCATTTCTAAGGCCACATCCCCCGTGTCTTCCGTGGGCTTCTTGGTTTTTGGGCCCCAGCGATGGTTGACCTCCCGGGAGAGCTCCCCCACCTCTTCGGTGAGGCGGGCCAGGTTCGCGAGCGGATGCCAGTAGCCAAAGGGTGCGATCCAGCGGTCAACCTCTTTCTGCATGTCCTTCAGCTCCATGAGCTTCGCCTCCCGGTTTTCCTTGCGCGACGGATAATTCCCGCCGACTGCACGGTAAAGATTCTACCAGAGGAGGCAGTCAATCTCTAGAGTGAGGGTGGCCAAGTTGAACGAAGAAAGCCCGAAATAGAGTCCGGACCCGACCGCGGCTCGATGGGGAGGGTATGCTCCCTTCGATAGACCAGCGTGCACATGTGATGTGCTGCGGCTACCTCCCTCCGGTGGACATGCTCCAAGAGCACTTGGCAATCCCTCCGGCGTAGCTTCGAGGCAGCCGTGACGGCTGCCCTGTGCAGCGACCGATACCCGTGCCAGTTCTGAACGGTACACTGACCTGTAAGCCTTTGGATAAGGGAGATGCAGTCTGATAAGACACGGATGCGAGTTGGGCCGGGCATAGGCAGCTGCGACGCCCAGCGGAGGGCAGCGACAACACCCCCGTACTCTGCGACAAGGCTGTTCGCCCAGCGGCCGCGGCAGACAATTCCGCTCTGCTGGCGCAATATGCCCCGCTCCACGTACGCTACGAACGCATAGGTGGCCACCGTATGTCGGCCCGAACCAAAGGAACATCCACCATCGCAAGCGATGACCAGCTCCAGAACGCAGCGCTCCCCATCCCCGTTTGCGCAAGTCTGGCTTGAGCATAGCAAATCGCACATGCGTTCGTATGTCGGTTCCTGTTGTCGAATCTGCAGACCATAGCATTTAGAGAAAGATTGGCTGGTGGAGGTGGGCATACTTGCCAAGGAGGACCGGCACGCGCAGTTCCCGACACCCATGCGGAGGTCGGCCTGAGCTCCGCCTTCGGGCGAGTATCGAGCATGACCCAGGGCTTGGGGATGCAAGGGAAAGGTAGCTCCAGTTCTTGCTCGAGGTCCTGAGAAGGCTGTCGCCAGAAGTGCAGACGGAAGAAGACCGCCTGGCATAGGCGGTCTTCGCAGTAAGGCGGGTTGCTGGAGACTAGCATGGAGCGGTGTGGGGGCTAGGTTCACAGGCTCCGGCGTAGCCAGGCACTAGCACGGTTGCGGCCAGTGCTCCCACCAATAGAGCTACCAGAAGTTTCCGCATATTGTCACCTCCAGTTAAGCGTGCACGGGGACGTTGCAGGCTGCACTAACAGGGGGCGTTATCTACCGCAGGGTCGCACGCTCCTGCTGGCAGCGGGGCCACAGCTAGAATGACCATTGTCCCGATCAAAAGTGCGAACAAGAGCCTACGCAATTCCATGCCCTCCCTCGTCCCGAATGTTATTAGGCCGGGATTGTTCCCCGTTGGCCTATCCCGCGATGTTGGTGCTAACAAGGGTTAGTCGTGGACGCAGTGCATGCACCAACAACAGCAGGAGAGGCTACCGCTGCAATGAAAACACCCAAAAACAGAATCAACAATACCTTCCTCACGAAATCCCCTCCAGTATCAAACTATGCGGACCCTCAATTAATATACCAGAAATGAAACAAAAATTCAATATATATAAACAAGTAGGGTGGTACACGTGCGTGGGGCCTTGGGTCTCTTCGATGGGACAAGTCCGGAATGGGTACTCGCTAGAGTTTCAAGAGCAGATTGTCCGAGAGTTTTGTTAACTAGAGGGCTATGCGATGACTGGCGTTTACCGAGATGGCGGCGCCTCCGGGGCTACCACTCAACGCAAAGAGCTGGGACACCTCATCGAGGATGCAAAGCAGCGGCGCTTCGACATCGTGTTAATCTTCCGGGTGAACAGGTTTTCCCGCAATCCTGTGACCTGCTCGCCCTGGTCCGAACTCTTGAAGGCAGCAAGATCAAGCTGCGGTCGGTGTCGGAGGCCGCAGACTCTTCCGGTCCGGCTGACGACCTCATACAGTGGAGCGCCGAGCTTACGAGGGCTGAGGTGGTCAGCAAGGTCTTTGAGCTGTATTGTGAGGCCTTCGCCTAGCGCGAGCCTGGCCCTGAGTGTATCTGCGAGTGGATGAACAGCAGGGGGGCCCCTCGCCCGACGGAACGGGTCAGAGGTGGGTCAAGACCACCTTCCAGGAGTGGTTCAATAACCCGGTGTATACTGGAGCCTTTGCCTGGAAGAAGCGTTCCTACCGGAACAACAAGGGCTGCCTGCACGTGGCAGACAGCCTTCCTCTTCCACTTACACTCCCTCCACGATGCAGCGGGCGCGGCTCTGGGACTGGCGCAGGATCTCCCGCTCATCGACGAGGCGCAGTTGGCGCTCCTCCATGAGCACCTCGCCGGCGCAGATCACCGTGCGGACGTCAGCCCCGGTGGCGGCGTAGGCGAGCAGGCTGGCCATGTCGTGCCGGGGATAGAGGTGCGGTTGCTCCAGGTCGATCAAGATGAGGTCGGCCTGCTTGCCCGGCGCCAGGCTGCCAATGCTCTCCTGCAGGCCCAGCACCCGGGCGCCCGTGATCGTCCCCATCTTGAGGACCTCGTAGGCGGTGAGCGCCGTCGGGTCCCCCGTGTGGTTCTTCTGCAGCCAGGCCGCAGCCTTGATCTCCTGGAACATGTCCAGCGTGGCAGCGCTGCCCGCGCCGTCGGTGCCGAGCCCGACGTTCACCCCCAGCTCCCGGAGCTCCAGGATCGGCGCCAGGCCGCACCCCAGCTTGCAGTTGCTGACCGGGTTGTGGGAGATGCCCCCACGCATTCCTCGGAAGAGGTGCATGTCATCCCGGGAGAGGTTCACGCAGTGCGCTGCGAGCACGTGGTGCTCGAACAGGCCAAGGTCGTAGAGGTAGCGAACCGGGCTCTTGCCGTAGCGGGCGAACATGTCATCCACCTCCTCGGTCGTCTCCGAGATGTGGATGTGGATGCCGGCCCCGAGCTGCCCGGCCAGGGCCAGGCTCTCCCGGATGAACTCGGGCGGGCAGGTGAACGGGGCGTGCGGCCCCGCCATGACGGAGATGCGGCCGCCGGCGCCCCCGTGCCAGCGCTCGAAGAGCTCCCGGGTCTCCCGGAGCTTGGCGCTCGCCTCCCCGTCATAGACCATGCCGCGGGCGAGGGCGCCCCGGATGCCGGCCTCCGCCACAGCCCGGGCCGCATCGTCCATGTAGACGTACATGTCGGCGAAGGTGGTCGTGCCGGACTTGATCATCTCGGCGCTGGCCAGCAGGGTACCCCAGTAGATATCCTCGCCGGTCATGCGGGCCTCGGCCGGCCAGATGCGATCACGCAGCCAGTCCCAGAGCCGGAGGTCATCCGAGTAGGCCCGAAAGAAGGTCATGGCGGCGTGGTTGTGACAATTGATCAGCCCGGGCATGGCCAGCTTGCCCTGGCCGTCCAGGACCCGATCTGCGGCCGCCACGGGCACCTCCGGCCCCACCGACACCAGCCGGCTCCCATCGATCAGAATGTCGCCGCGGGTGACGAAGGGCTCCTCGGTGGTCATGGGCAGGATCAGTGCGTCTTTGATGAGCAGTCGCATGGGCGGGTGACCTCCTACCAGAATTGGCGAACCGGCACTGCGGCGCGGTCACGGCGGCGCCCCGCCTCGTATTCCCGGGCGGCCGCGCCCGCCGCTGCGACGAAGGCCGCCTGCCGCCCGTGGGCTGCGACCGGATCTGAGCACGGCGGCACCTCCACCATGAGCGCCTCCTGCTGGGGGATCACCAGGACACACCAGCCGACGGGAAGCCGCAGGCGCCCGCCGGGCATCAATTGGGCGACAAGCTCCGGCGCCCCGCCCGCCTGCAGGCGGCCTCCGGCGCGGAAATACATCTCCCTGGCCCGGCTGCGGATCACCTCGGCCCCGGACAGAATCCAGATTAGTCCCTGGTCCTCGTCCGTGCTCACCTCGGGGAGCCCGTGGATGAGCGCCTGACACTTGGCGGCGTGGGCCTCCTGAAGGCGGCCAAAGAATTCCGCGGGGCTCACCGGCGCGTAGACCGCCGGGCTCCCTGGGGCGATAAGCACGGCGCCCTTCTGCACCAACCGGTCCAGCGCCTGGTAGGCCATCGACCGCGGCACCCCAGCCCGCCGGGCCAACTGCGACCCGTTGGCCGGACTCTCCTTCAACAGTGCCAGGTAGATATCAGCCTCATAGGGGCTGAAGTCCAGGTCAATCAGGTGACCCCTGAGCGCTTCCATGCAGATGCACCTCGATTGTTGTCCTGTTTAGAACAACATTGATTCTATCTGGAAGATCCGACTGCGTCAACGGAAAACCGGGCCGCCTCCCTGGGGAGACGGCCCGGTTTTCAGGTTCGCCTGGTCCTGGCAAAGACCAGCAGCGATGGCGAGAGAAGGAGCGCCGAGAGCACCAGCGCTGAGCGGAGCGAGAAGCGGGCGCCCGCCCCGCCTACCAGGGGCCCGCCGGCCGTCTGGCCAAAGGCGTTGTTCAGGCTGAGCATGGAGAGCACCGTGGCTCGAACCTGCGGGTCGATGCTCTGGTTGACCCAGGCGTTGTAGATCGGGTACAGCAGGCCGCCGGTCGCCCCGAAGGCCAGGAAGCTGACCAGCGCCCAGGCAAACGAGCCCGAGAGTGCGAATGCCACCAGGAAGAGCACCCGCAGCGCCGTGAGCACGAAGAGTGCGCTTGACATTTCCTGGTGGGTGGTCAGATTCAAGCGGTCCTGGACCAGCCGGGTGACCACCAGCCCCGCCAGGGTTCCGGCCACGTTGATGATACCGAACCAGGCCAGCGTCGTCAGCCTGCCGAGCTGTGGGAGCCCGAAGGTGGTCAGGAAGTGCGCCTCCCAGAGCCGGTCGACTCCCTCGGAGTAGGCCCCGAAGACCAGGCTGACCGCCATCACCATCATCAGCAGGCGGCTACCCCGCACGCTTGACAGGCCCTCTTTGAAGGTGGCCGCCATCACCTTCCAGGGGCGCCGGTCCAGGCGGGGGGCGGGCTCAAACCCCGTCTCGGGCATATACGCCAAGAGGTAGACCCCGACGGCCAGAAAGAGGGCGCCGCCCACCAGATAGGGCAGGTTGAGTCCCAGGGTCGCCAGACCGATGCCGGCGACCATGCCGATCAGCCCGAAGATCCGGCTGACCTGGCTGGTACGCAGGTTGATCTCGGCGAGCCGCTCCTCGCCGACCTCCCCGGCAAGCCAGGCGTCATACGCACCGCTCAGGAAGGTTTCGCCGACGCCCCGGATCCCCTCCGCCAGCAGGACCCCGGCGAAGAGCGCCCCGGGCAGCAGCCAGGGGATCGACCCCTCCAGCAGGTAGGCCGCCCCGATCACGAAGAAGCCGATGCGGACGGAGAGCCGGCGGCTGTAGGAGTCAGCTACCACCCCCGTCGGCACCTCCAGGAGCATGATGGTCGCTTCGAGCAGCGTGCCCACCAGGACCAGTTGAAGCGGGTTCAGGTGAAGCATTTGGATATAGTAGACGGCGTAGGTGGTGAACATCATGGACTGCGCCAGCGCGACCAGCGCGTTCGTAGTCAGATGAATGCGTACGGCGTGCAAGGCTCTGTTCCTCTCAGGGGGTATTGACATAAGTATACGGTACGCCGTCGGCACCTCGGGATTGGTCAGAACGGTTCCTGCCGAACTCTCCTACCGGAAGGCGAAGATGATCGCCAGCCCCCACGCTGAGATCGCCACAAAGGCGGCGCCCGTCACCCACTGGGAGGCCCGCTGGCTTTTGGGCCCGACGGTGATGCCCCAGGTTATCAGGAAGGTGGAGACCCCGTTGCACAGGTGGTAGACCGCGGAAACCACCCCCACCGAAGTAAAGAGGGCGACCCAGTTCGCCGACATGGCAGCGTGGACCACATCGTACGTGGGCAGCCCGCTCATGGAGTCGCCGCCCTCATAGGGCCCGAAGGCGCCCAGCGACTTGGGAATCCGGAACTGCCAGAGATGGACCGTGACGTAGATCAGCGTGATGATGCCGGTCATGCGCTGCAAGAAGAACGCCCAGTTGCGTCCGTATCCGTAGTTCGTCACGTTGTGCCTGGACTGCGCAGCAATGTAGATGCCATAGATCGCATGAAAATAGAGCGGGATGAAGATGAAGAGGACCTCCAGCCAGTGAACCAGGGGCAGCGAATTGACGAAGCGCACCGCCGCATGGAAGGACTCAGACCCACGGATCGCCTGGCTGTTGATGAAGAAGTGGATCAGGAGGTACCCGCCGACGGGGACGATCCCGGTCAGGGAATGGAGCCGGCGCAGTAGAAAATGGTGCTGGCGCAGGAACTGGGCGATCATCGCTGCCACTCTCCCGGATGGCCGGATAGCCCCTGGTAACTCCCACCAATGGGCTTCACCCACAGTCTATGGTGAGCGATGTATAAGTGCAAATTGTTGTTTACTATGTTTAATATAAGTAACTCTAATGGCATTATCATCTTTACAGACTAACGAGTGTTAGTTAGTATAATACTAACGAGTGTTAGTTAGCAGCGAGGTGGAAACGATGCCTGATGTGAAGGGAACCAAGGAGCGCATTCTGGAGGTCGCAGCCGACCTCTTCTCCCGCGAGGGGTATAGCGCCGTCTCGATCCGGGACATCACCCGGGAGGTTGGGATCAAGGAGAGTTCGCTATACAACCACTTCAGCAGCAAGGAGCAGATCCTGGAGCGCATCCTCAGCGACTTTGAGGCCGAGTACCGCAAGATCTTGCCCCCACGGGAGATGCTCGATGCGATCCTGGCGCGGACGACGCCGCCTCAGTTCCTGATGCAGGGCTTTTTGAACTTCAAGGAGCGCCTCACCAACCCAGCGGTGCAGCGGATGTGGCGTGTGCTGCACATGGAGCAATACCGCCACCCCCGTGCCCGCCAAATTCTGCTTCATAACCTGATTGGCGAGACGATCGAGCTGATGGAGGACGTGTTTGCCCGCTGGATCGCCCAGGGAAAGGTCAAGCCGCTGGATCCCCGGGCCCTGGCAGCCTCCTATCAGTACCCTGTCTTCTCCATGACCACCGAGTGGTCGCTGCTCAGCTTCGCCGGCGAGGATACCGCCGAGGCGGAGCGCCGCATGACGGATCACATCAAGCTATTCTTCGATCTCATCAAACCAAGTTAAAAGGGAGCGACTATTCATGTTTGGTTTCTTCAGAGGTACGACACCGGCGATCAAGGGCCCCCGTGCAGTCGCCGTTATGGAGCAGATGAACCTGGGCGGCCTGAATCAGTGGGTAGTGATTCGGGGATGCGATACCGAGAACCCGGTCCTGGTCTACCTCCACGGAGGCCCCGGCGGCTCTGACTACGCCCCGGTCCGCAAGTGGAACAGCATCCTGGAGGAGAAGTTCACGTTGGTGCACTGGTGCCAGCGGGGGGCGAACAAATCCTACAACAAGGCGGTGCCCCCGGAGAGCATGACCGTGGAGCAGTTCCTCTCCGACCTCCACGAGTTGGTGCTACATATCACGAAGCGCTTCGGCAAGCGGAAGGTCTTTATTGCCGGGCAGTCGGTGGGGACGGTCTTCGGGCTGCTCTACGCACAGCGTCACCCCGAGCTGGTACATGCCTATGTGGGCATCAATCAGATCGTGGATCGGGCCGAGGAGGAGCGCATCTCCTACGAGTACACGCTACAGGTCGCCCGGCAGCGGGCCCACGCTAAGGCGACGGCAGAGTTGGAGAGCCTGGGCGCCCCCGAGGGCGGCATGTTCCGGGTGGGGCTGAAGGGCACCCTGACCCAGCGCCAGTGGATGAGCAAGCTGGGGATCGTCTCCTTTGAGCCCAAGCGGATCATGGCGTGGCAGAAGGCGATGATCTTCGCCTCCGAGCTGACCTGGGGCGACCGGCTGCGGCTGATGAAGGGCGTCATCTGGTCGATGGAGCGCATGTGGGCGGAGCTTGGAAAGATCAACTTCCTGCAGACCCTCACCGAGGTGAACGTGCCGGTCTTCTTCGTGGCCGGGCGCCAGGACCACATTACCAGCCTCGCGCTGACCGAGCAGCTCGTGGCCAAGCTGAAGGCGCCCCGCAAGGAGCTGCTGGTGCTGGAGAAGTCCGGACACATCGCCCTGTTCGAGGAGCCCGAGCGGTTTAACGATTTCATGGTGAACGTGGTCCGGACCGTTGCATAAAAAGCGAGGCGCCAGAGTTCTGGCGCCTCGCTCTTATGCACGGGTGAAGAGAGCGTCCGCAAAGGCCTGGGGGTCGAAGGGCTGAAGGTCATCCATCCGCTCGCCGACGCCAATGAACTTGACCGGCACCTTCTCCTTGTCCTGCACGGCGATGACCACGCCGCCCTTGGCGGTGCCGTCGAGCTTGGTCAGGGCGATGGCGGTCACCCCGGCGACCTCCTTGAAGAGCTTGGTCTGCTGCACCGCGTTCTGCCCGGTGGTGGCATCCAGCACCAGGAGCGTCTCCTGGGGCGCCCCGTCGATCTCCCGCTGGATGATGCGGGTGATTTTGCGGAGCTCCTCCATGAGGTTCACCTTGTTGTGCAGGCGGCCGGCGGTGTCGACGATCAGGACGTCGGCGCCCTGCTCCTTGGCGGCCTTGCAGCCGTCGAAGGCGACGGCGCCGGGGTCAGCCCCTTCGGCGTGGGCCACCACGGGCACCCCCGCCCGCTCACCCCAGACCTTGAGCTGGTCGATGGCGGCGGCACGGAAGGTGTCGGCGGCGGCGAGCATCACCTTCAGGCCCTTCTCCTCCTTGAGGTGGTGAGCCAGCTTGCCGATGGTGGTCGTCTTGCCGACGCCGTTGACGCCCACCACCAGGATGACGGTGACCTGCCCCCTGGGGGCCAGGTTCAGCTCCCGGGCGCCCTGCATCAGCATGCCGGAGACGAGCTCCTTCAAGACCGGCAGCAGCTCCTCGCCGTTCTTCAGCCCCCGGGTGCGAACCTCCTTGCGCAGCGACTCGACCAGCTTGGTACTCGTCTCCACGCCGACGTCGCCCTGAATCAGGGCCTCCTCCAGCTCCTCGAACAGCTCGTCGTCGATCTTGCGAAAGGCGGACATGATGTCGGTGACCCGATCCATCAGCGCCGCCTTGGTTTTGGCCAAGCCTTCCTTCAACCGGTCAAAGAACCCCATGGGATACGCTCCTTCTTGTGCCAAGAACTCCGGTTCAGTAGTATGCCCTGCAGCGCCTACCTCATGGGCAGGAGCCACTCAAGAATCACCTCTGCAAACATGACCACCAGGGCCACGCCCACGATGCCGGCCCAGAAGGGCCAGCGGGGCGGTGAGGGCTTCTCGTCGTGCACTTAGCTCGCCTCCTTGACCACGTCGATCAGGCGGACCGAGACGACCTTGGAGACGCCCGTGCCCTCCATGGTGACGCCGTAGAGGGAGTCGGCCACCTCCATGGTGCCGCGCTGGTGGGTGATGCAGATGAACTGGCTGCCCTGGCTGGTAAAGAGCCGCAGGTACTTGCCGACCCGCTCCACGTTCGCTTCGTCGAGCGCCGCCTCCACCTCGTCGAGGATGACGAAGGGCGAGGGCTTGACCCGCAAGAGCGCAAAGAGCAGGGCGAGGGCGGTCATGGCGCGCTCGCCGCCCGAGAGCAGGCTGAGGGTCTGGGGCTTCTTGCCGGGCGGGGCAGCGGTGATTTCGATGCCGGTCTCCAGCAGGTCGTTCTCGTCGACCAGGTGCAGGTCGGCCTTGCCGCCCTCGAAGAGCTCGCCGTAGACCTTCTGGAACTCCCGGCGGATCACCTGGAAAGACTCCAGGAAGTGGGTCTTGATGCGCTTATCTAGCTCCTCGATCGCCCGGTAGAGCGACTCCTTCGCCTCCTCCAGGTCCCCCTTCTGCTGGGTGAGGAAGGCGAAGCGCTCCTGGGCGGTCTTGAACTCCTCAATGGCGGAGAGGTTGACCGGGCCGAGCTCGCGGATTTGCTCGCGCAGCTCCTGGGTGCGGGCCCGGGCGAACTCGATCTGCTCGGGCTGCAGCTCCTTGCCGGCGATCTCCTCCGGGGTCAGGCCGTACTGCTCCGCCAGGCGCTCGACCAGGGAGGTCTGCTCCATGCGAAGGCGGGCCTCCTCCAGCTCGCCCTGCTGGAGCTTGGACTGGCTCTCGGTCTGGGAGCGACGCAAGTTGCGCATTTCACGCTCCCGGGCGTTGGCCTGCTCCAGGGCCTCCAGCTTGCGGTTCTGCAGCTGGGCCCGCTCCTCCTCGAAGCGGCGCTTCTCCTCAGCGGCCTCCGCAACCTCGGCCTGGGCGGCGGTCAGCTCATCTGCGATGCGGGCCAGCCGCTCGGCCACGGCGCCCTGCTGCTCCTGCCGCTGGGCCTGCTCCAGGCGGAGGGCCTCACGGCTCTGCTCCACACGGGCGGCCTGGTTCGCCAAAGAGCGGGCCTGCTGGTTCAGCTCGGCCAGGCGGACCTGGACGGCGGTAAGCTCCCGCCCCTGCTCCTCCAGGGCGGCAATGCGGGCCTGGCCCTCGGCGTTCAGGCGGGCCACCTCGGCTTCGAGGGCGCCGCGCTCCTCGGCCAGCCTGGCCAGCTCCTCCCGCAGGAGGGCGCCGCTGGCTGCGCCGGACTCGGCCTCGCGAAGGGTGGCCTGCGTCTCGCTGGCGAAGCCCGTGAGCACTTCCGCCCAGCGACGGGCCTCGCCGGCCAGGCGGGTCGCCTCGCCCTCGGCCTGGGTGATGCGGGTCTCCACCGCCCGGAGCTCCTGCTCCTTGGCGGTGATTTGCTTCTCAAGCTCCAGCCGGGCGGCGCCGGCCTCCTCCACCGCCTTGCGGGCGGCGGTGAGGTCCTGGCGCAGCTTCTCGATGCGCTGTGTCAGCTCGTCGCGCTCCCGCTCCCGGGAGAGCAGGCCGCCGCTCTGGCCGCCGGTGGAGCCGCCCGTGAGCGCGCCGCCCGCCGCCAGCAGCTCGCCGTCGAGCGTGACGATCCGGTAGCGCATGCCGGTTTTGCGGCCGAAGGCCAGGGCTGCGTCCATGTCATCAGCGATGAGCGTACGGCCCAGCAACGAGGCGATGGCGGGGCGGAACTTCTCCTCGTAGCGGACCAGGTCGGCCGCCACCCCGATGATGCCCGGGGCGCCCGTGAATTCCCGCTCCTCGTCGTTGCGGTAGGAGTTCGGGCGGATGACGTTCAGCGGCAGGAAGGTGGCCCGGCCGCCGTTCGTGCGCTTGAGGTGTTCGATGGCCTGCTTGGCGCCGCCATCGGTTTCCGTAATCAGGTTCTGGATGTTGCCGCCGAGGGCGATCTCGATCGCCTTCTCGTAGCGGGGCTCGGTGCGGATGATCTCGGCGACGGCGCCCAAGACCTCGGCGGCCCAGGGGGCGTTCTTCTCGCGCCCCTGCAGCACCGTGCGGGTGCCCTTCTGATAGCCCTCGAAGGCGTTCATCATCTCTTCGATGGCGCCCAGGCGAGAGCTGGCGCCCTGGATCTGCTCGCGCAGGGTGGAGCCCTTCTGCTGGAGCTCCTGGATCCGCTGTTCGGCCTCCTGGCGCGCCTTCTTCAGCGCTGTGAGGTCGCCGGCGGTGCGGTCGCGGTCGGCGGCAAGGGCGGCCTGCTGATCGGCGAGGGCGCTCGCGGCTTGTTTTGCCGTGGCGGCTTCCGATTCGGCCCGCTCCCGGTCGGCGGCAAGCCGTGCGATGCGCCGGGCGGCCTCCTCGCCGGCCCTGTCGGCTCCGGCGGCGGCGTTGCGCTTTTCGGCCTCCAGCTGAAGGATCGCCACGATGCGGCTCTTCTTCTCTTCAACCGTGCGGCTGGCCTCGGCCAGCTCGGCCTGGGCGCCCAACTGGGCCTGCTCCCGGGCGGCCAGGTCGCCGGCGGCTGCCTGCAGCTCGGCCTGCAGCGTGCTGACCTGCTCCTGCAGGCCCGCCATCTCCTCGGCGGCGGCGGCGAGCTTGGCCTCCAGGCCGGTGAGTTCGATCTCAAGGCGCTGCTGCTCGGCTTCGGCGCCCTTCTGCTCCTGCTGGACCAGGGCAAGGCGGCCCTCAGCCCGGTGGCTGCGGCCGGTAGCTTCGGTGACGCGCAGCGAGGCCAGCGAGAGCTCCTGGTCGAGGGACTCCGCCAGGTTGCGCGCAACATCGAGGGCCTGCTCGGCCGACTGCAGCTTCGCCTCAGTCTCCGCCAGGCGGGCGGTGAGCACACCGTTCTCCTCGACCCGGCGGCTCAGTTTCTGATCGACCTGGGCGAGGCCGAAGGCCATCAAGCCCGTGTCGAGCTCGGTCAGCTCGGTGTGGAGCCGGGTGTAGACCTCGGCCTTCTCCGCCTGCTCCTTCAGCGAGTCCATCTGCGAGGAGAGCTCGCCGATGATATCGGTGATGCGCAGCAGATTCTGCTCGGTCTCATCGAGACGGCGCTGGGCCTCCTTCTTCCGGCTCTTGTACCGGGAGATGCCCGCCGCCTCCTCAAAGATGTTCCGGCGCTCCTCGGGCTTGCTGGCGAGGATCTCGTCGATGCGGCCCTGCCCGATGATCGAGTAGTTCTCCTTGCCGACGCCGGTGTCCAGGAACAGGTCGTGCACGTCCTTGAGGCGGCAGGGGACCTGGTTGATAAAGTACTCGCCCTCGCCCGAGCGGTCGACCCTGCGGGTGACCATGACCTCGGTGAAGCCCACGCCCATTTTGCCGTCGGCGTTATCGAGCACCATGGAGACCTGGGCGAAACCCATGGGCTTCTTGCCGGAGCTGCCTGCGAAGATGACGTCGGTCATGGTGCCGCCGCGCAGAGCCTTGGCGCTTTGCTCGCCCAGCACCCAGCGCACCGCCTCGGCTACGTTGGACTTGCCGGAGCCGTTGGGCCCGACGACCGCAGTGATACCGGGGCCAAACTCGAGTTCAGTCTTATCCGCGAAGGATTTGAACCCGAGAACTTCCAAACGTTTAAGATACATCGGCAGCCTCCCCGCTGGTACAAAACGACTAGATACCATTCGACACGCCCCGGCGCTTCCCCCTCTTTTCGCCGTCCGGTTTTACCGGAGGTGCCACAGCGGCAGGAGGTCGCTGAGGGCGGCCGGGCGCCGCCTCGGGCCGCTGGGGAGCACGGTGATGGTGACCGGCAGCGATGTCCGGCTGCGCACGCCATCTGCCGTGGCGTAGGCGGTGATGGTGTACTCGCCTGCCGCGGGCAGCGCCAGGTCGATCGTGAAGCGGCCGTCGGGGCCGGCGACCGCCTGGAAGCCGTCGCTCACCGTGACCGCTGCCCCCGGCGCCGCCCACCCGCTGACACTGGCGGTGAGACTGTAGGACGGCGGGGGCGGCTGGCCCAAGGTCGGCGCCCGCAGGGGGCCCAGGTTGGCCAGCGCCCGGTCGATGCTGAAAACCGGGCAGAGCCGGTCGGGGCAGGGCCTGGGCTCATGTCCGCCCAGCAGGGCGTTCACCAGCTCGGCCCAGGTCAGTTCGGGAAAGGTGGAGAGCAGGATCGCCGCCCCGGCGCTGACCAGGGGCGCCGCAAAGGAGGACCCTGGGCGCGGTGCGGGCGCCATGACCAGCGCCCCCTCGTTGGAGGAGGGATCCGGGGTAAAGTCACTGCGCAAGGCCGCGACGGAGATGACCCCAGGAAGCGCTGCCGGGTAGTAACCGGCGACGCTGCGGCGCTCGTTCCCGGCCGCCGCCACCAGCAGCACCCCTTGCTCCAGGGCGTAGGAGACGGCCCGGGCCAAGTCTGGCGGGACGGAGCCGGGTCGCTCCCCCAGGCTCAGGTTGATCACCCGGACCCGCTCCCCGGCAGGGCTGCGCCAGTCGACCGCCCGGCGGACCGCCCGGGCCAGGTCGTCCATGCCGCCGCTGCCGTCGGCGCCCAGCACCTTCACGGGCAGGACCCTCACAGGAAAGCCCTCGGTAGCTGCGGTGATGATCCCGGTTACGTGGGTGCCGTGGCCATCGGCCGAGTCATCGGTGACTGACTGCGGGTCGGGGAGGGCGCTGATCGCGTTGATGCCCGGCCACAGGCGCCCGGCCAGGGCCGGGTGGGCGCTGTCGACCCCGGAGTCCAGCACGGCCACGGTGACCGGCCCCATGGGGGCGCCGTGCACCACGGACTCGGCCCGACGGAGGGCCTCAGCGGCGCGGGCCGCCGGCAGCGCCCAACTTTCAGCCGGAGCGGCCTGGGCAGGAACCCCGGCGAGCAAGCAGAGCAGGAGAAGCAGGGCCGCGGCCAACGCCCGGCGCCCGGGTTTTGCTGATCGGGTCGGCAACGTCCTTCAACCTCGCATCCGCCTTGTAGTTTGGACTCCCAATGGTTCGACCCCGCACCCGGAAATCATCCCTTCACCCGAACAAAAAAGCGCAGGCGGAGCCCCGTGTGAGGCCCCGCCTGCGCTCCCCCTCTGTCTAGAAACCTGGCTACCGCGGCTCGACGATGAACCGGATGGCGGTGCGCTCGTCACCCTCGATGGTGATCTCAGCGAAGGCCGGAACGGCCACGAGGTCGATGCCGTTCGGGGCAACGTATCCCCGGGCAATGGCGATGGCCTTGACCGCCTGGTTCACCGCTCCGGCACCCACGGCCTGAACCTCCGCCTGTCCCTTCTCCCTAAGAACTGCCGCCAGTGCGCCAGCAACGGATTTCGGCTTGGACGTGGCTGAGACTTTGAGTACTTCCATGATAAGTTCCTCCCCCGGGTTGCTGTGCGTCGGTCGTACTTGACGAAACTTAATAGTCAAGTGTTGTACATATTCCTATATGGAAGGGAAATTCCTCTGTGATCTTTTTAAAATTCAGTAAAGATGTTCGACAAACTAGTGAAAGTGGTCACGAAGCAGAGTTGGGTGCGCACCCAAACACAAGAAAGCGACCGGACTGTCAAGCCCGGTCGCCCAGCGAGCCAAGTGCGACCCGCGCCGCTTCCTGCTCTGCTTCCTTTTTGTTGCGGCCCCAGCCGCTGCCCAACTGGGCGCCCCGGTGAAAGACGCCCACAGAGAACCGCTTGGCGTGCGCCGGTCCCTCCTCATCGAGGAGCCGGTAGGAGGGCCCCTCCAGGAATTGCTGCTGCAGTACCTCCTGGAGTTTGGTCTTGTAGTCGACCCGCACCTGGCCCTGCCGCGCTTCGCCCACCAGGGGGCTCAGTTCCCGCAGCACGAAGCTGCGGGCGACCTCCCAGCCCCCGTCCAGGTAGAGCGCCCCCACGACCGCCTCAAAGGCGTCGGCCAGGATCGAATCCCGGTCGCGTCCGGTCACCGACTCGCCCCGGCCAAAGCGCAGGTACTGACCAACCTGCAGGGTGCGGGAACGGGCAGCCAGGGTGGGCTCACAGACCACGGCGGCCCGGATCTTGGTCAGATCGCCCTCGGGCAGGTCGGGAAAGCGCTCGTACAGGTAGCCCGCCACGATCAGCCCGACCACGGAGTCGCCCAGGAACTCCAGCCGCTGGTTGGGCCGGGCGCCCGGGTTCTCGTTGGCGTAGGTGGTGTGGGTGAGCGCTTCCGCCAGCAGCGCCTGGTTGGCGAATTCGTGGCCCAGCGCCTGGGCGGCCCACCGTTTCAGCTCAGCATTCACTTGGACACCGTCCCTTAGCTCCACTTGCGCACGATCACCGTGGCGTTCTGGCCGCCAAAGCCGAAGGAGTTGGAGAGCGCCACGTTCACCCGGGCCGGCCGCGCCACGTTGGGCACGTAGTCCAGGTCGCACTCTGGGTCCTTCTCCTCCTGGTTGATGGTAGGCGGCAACACCCCGTCGACCATCGCCATGACGCTGGCGATCAGCTCCACAGCGCCGGCGGCGCCCAGCAAGTGGCCGTGCATCGACTTGGTCGAGGAGACCGCCAGCTTATATGCGTGATCGCCGAAGACCGACTTGATCGCCCGGGTCTCAGCAATGTCGCCCTGCGGCGTGGAGGTGCCGTGGGCGTTGATGTAATCGACCTCGGACGGTGCGATCCCTGCGTCCTTCAAGGCGCGGGTCATGGCCCGGGCGCCGCCCTCGCCGTTCTCGGGCGGCTGGACCATGTGGTAGGCATCCGCTGCGCACCCGTAGCCTATGACCTCAGCGTAAATGCGGGCGCCGCGCTTTTGGGCGTGCTCCAGGCTTTCCAGGATCACCACGCCGCCGCCCTCGCCCATCACGAAGCCGTCACGGCCCTTGTCGAAGGGGCGCGAGGCCTTCTCGGGCGTCTCATTGTACTTGGTGGAGAGCGCCTGCATGTTGGCAAAGCCCGCCACGGCGATCGGCACCACCGATGCCTCGGCGCCGCCGGTGACCATCAGGTCGGCCCGACCGGACTGGATAGCGTGGTAAGCCTCGCCGATGGCGTTGTTGGCGGACGAGCAGGCGGTCACCGTGGTCATGTTCGGCCCCTGCAGGTTGAACTGGATGGCGATGGTGCCCGCCGCCATGTTGGCGATCATCATGGGGACCATGAAGGGGCTGACCCGCTTCGGTCCCTTGTTGTGCAGGGTCTCAAACTCCTCGGAGAAGGTCTCCATGCCGCCGATGCCGCTGCCGAAGTAGACGCCGCAGCGCTCGGACTCGAGCTCCTCCTTGGTCAGGCCGGCGTCAGCGAATGCCTGCTTGGCCGCCGCCACGGCGAACTGGGTGTAGCGGTCCATCCGGCGGGCTTCCTTGCGGTCCATGAAGTCGCCGGGGGTGAAGCCCTTGACCTCAGCTGCAACCTTGGGCTCGAAGTTCGCGGTATCGAACCGGGTGATCAGCCCCACCCCGCTGCGCCCGGCCTTCAGCCCGTCCCAGAAGTCTGCGACGCTCAGGCCCAGGGGGGTGACCGCCCCCATTCCCGTAATGACAACACGCTGCGGCATCCGAAAACCTCCTGCTTGTGGCGGACTTCAGTACAAAAGGCCCTGTAGCGGCGAGCGCCGTTACAGGGCCTTCTCTCTTCGGCAGCCTTCGCTTACTGATGGTCCTTGATGTAATCCACGGCGTTACCGACGGTCATTAGCTTTTCAGCGTCCTCGTCGGGAACTTCAATCTCAAACTCCTCTTCGAGAGCCATAATCAGCTCCACGATGTCGAGGGAGTCAGCGCCGAGATCCTCAATGAAGGAGGACTCCATGGAGACCTCGTCCTCTTCAACACCAAGCTGGTCCACGATAATACCCTTAACCCTGTCGAAAATCTGGTCCTTGCTGGCCATTAGAAACTCACCCCCTCCCAAAAGTCGGGCATAGTGCAGAAAATGCTTATTGCATGGTAAGCCCACCGTCGACCGCAAGGGTCTGACCGGTGATATAGTCTGCCCCGGGGCTCAGTAGGAAGAGCACCGTGGCGGCGACATCGTCGGCGGCGCCGAATCGGCCCAGCGGGATCTGTTTGAGGTAAGCCTCCCGCTGTTCCTCACCCAGTTCACGCAGCATGCCGATGTCGATGGCACCGGGGACCACGCAATTGGCGGTGATGTTTCGGCTGGCGAGCTCTCTGGCCACCGACCGGGTGAACCCGATCAGGCCGGCCTTGGCGGCTGCGTAGTTGGCCTGCCCGGCGGTGCCGAGGAGCCCGCTTACGGAGCCGATGTTGATGATGCGCCCGTAGCGGGCTTTCATCATGGGGCGGGTGGCTGCCTTGGTGCAGAGGAAGGCGCCCTTGAGGTTGGTGTCCAGGACGGCGTCCCAGTCCTCTTCCTTCATGCGCATGAGCAGCTGGTCCCGATTGATACCGGCGTTGTTGACGAGGATGTCGACCTTGCCGAAGGCGTCGGCGGCGGCCTTTACGAGCGCCTCGGCCCCCTCGGCGGTGGCGATGTCGGCCTGAACTGCCAGGGCCTGACCGCCAGCCTCCCTGATGGACTGGACCAGCTCTTCGGCCGACTGGGCGTTCCGGGCGTAGTTAACCACCACGGCGGCGCCCTCGCGGGCTAAACTGGCTGCAATTGCCCGCCCGATGCCGCCTGAGGCACCGGTAACAACTGCCACCCGATTGGCTAGCAACATATTAGCAGACCCTCCCACAGGAATCAAGGACTTTGGCCAGCGTCTGACCGTCCTCGATGTTAAACACTTGCAACTTTCTGTCAATCTTCTTCAGGAATCCGGTGATCGCCCGCGACGGCCCCACCTCGATAAAGGTCTCCACGCCGTCGGCGATCATCCGCCGGACAGACTCCTCCCAGCGCACCGGCTTGCTGACCTGATCGATCAGCAGGCCGCGGATCGCATCCGCCCCCGAGACATAGTCCGCCGTGACGTTGGCGATCACAGGGACCGCCGCGTCCCGCAGCTGGACCTGAGAGAGGGCGCCGGAGAGCATCTCCCCGGCCGGGGTGAGCAAGCTGGAGTGGAACGGAGCGGTGACCGACAGCTTGACGCCCTTGCCGCCAGCGGCAACAGCCAGCTCCATCACCTTGTCGACCGCGCCGTGGTGGCCGGAGACAACGATCTGCCCGGGGCAGTTGTAGTTGGCCCCCTCCGCCACCAGGCCGGTCTCCTGACGGGCCTGTGCGCAGAGCTCATCGACCTTGGCGGCGTCCAAGCCCAGAATCGCCGCCATGCCGCCCACCCCCAAGGGCACAGCCTCCTGCATATAGGTGCCGCGCTTGCGCACAAGGGGCACCGCCTCAGCGAAGCTGATCGCCCCGGCAGCCACCAGGGCGGAGTACTCGCCCAGGGAGAGACCCGCAACCACGTCGGGCTTCAGGCCCGCCTCCGTCAGCAGGGAGAGGCAGGCAACCGACACGGTCAGAATCGCCGGTTGCTGGTTGGCGGTCTTCTTCAGCTCCTCCTCGGGGCCTTCCCAGCAGAGCTTGGCCAGGTCAAAGCCCAGCAGCTCGCTAGCCTCGGCAAAGTGGCGGGCGAAACCCGGATGCTGGCCGGCCAGTTCCTGGCCCATGCCGACATACTGGGCGCCCTGCCCGGGGAAGAGAAACGCGGTCTTGGTCAATGTCGTCAACCTACCTTCAAAGCAAGTGTTTCTTTAGGCCTCGAAGAAGGCCACGCCGATGGTGCCCGGACCACCATTGGTGGCGATGACGGGGCCGATCTCGGCGATGTAGGACTCGGTCACTTCGTACTGCTCAGAGATGGCCTTCAGCCACTCCTGAGCCTCCTGCGGCGCCCGGGCATGGAGGATCGCTGCCCGGAGGCGGCGCCCGGCGGGAACCGCCTCAGCCATGAGCTCCAGCGTGCGGGGGACTACCTTCGACTTGCCGCGAACCTTGTCAGCCGGGGCGATCAGGCCCTCGCTGTCGATCTTCAGGATCGGCTTGATGCCTAGCAGGCCGCCGAGCAGCGCCTGGGCCTTCCCCACGCGACCGTTCTTCTGCAGAAACTCGAGTGAATCGAGCGTAAAAATCACATTCATGCGTTCCGCGGCGTGCTTGCACCAGGCCACGATCTCGGCGACCGACTTGCCCGCCCGGGCCATGCGGGAGGCCTCGATGGCGATCAGCCCAGTGCCCAGAGAGACGCTCTTGGTATCAACCAAGTGGATCTTTGCATCGGGAAGCATTTGAGACGCGGCGTGCCCGGAGCTAAGGGTGCCCGACAGTGCGCCGGAGATATGAATCGAAATGATCTCATGGCCGTCGGCATGGAGCTTTTGGTAGACCTTAAGAAAGTCGCCCGGTGCGGGCTGGGCCGTCTTCGGGTGGTGAGGGTTGCTCTTCAGCTTCGCCCAGAAGGCGTCGGCGTCCATCTCCACCACATCGAGGTAGGATTCCGGGCCGAAGTGAACGGTCAGGGGCACCATCTCGATGTCGTACTGCGCCCGAAGCTCTGCGGAGAGATCGGCAGTACTGTCGGTGACGATCCGAATCGCCATTCGCTCCATAACCCCCCTTGGTTATCGCGGAACCAGTTGTGGCTACCTGCCCCAGCGCATCGCCAGCGAACCCCACACCAGGCCGGCGCCGAAGGAGACGCAGACCAGGGTGTCGCCATCCTTCAGGCGCCCTGCCTCCAGGGCCTCGCAGAGAGCGACCGGGATCGAGGCGGACGAGGTATTGCCATAGCGGTCAAGGTTGACCATCACCTTGTCGGGGGTCAACTCCAGCCGCTTCATCGCGCCTTCAATGATACGGATGTTGGCCTGGTGCGGCACCAGCAGATCGAGGTCAGCCGTGGTGAGCCCGGCCTTCTGCAGCACCTGCACGGTGGCCTCGTTCATCACCCGGACGGCGAACTTGTAGACCTCCTGACCGTTCATCTTCACATGATGAAGCTTGTCGGCCACGGTCTGGGCGCTGGTCGGGTTGCGGGAACCGCCGCCGGGGATGCACAGGTGCGGACCGCCGGCGCCCTCGGAGCCGAGCACGGAGGCGAGGATGCCCTTGCCTTCGCTGACCGGCTGCAGGATCGCGGCGCCCGCCGCGTCGCCGAAGAGCACGCAGGTGTTGCGGTCGGTCCAGTCGACCAGCTTGGAGAGCAGGTCGACGCCGATCACCAGGGCGCAGTTGTACAGGCCCGAAGCGATCGTTTGCTGCGCCATCACCGTGCCGTAAACCCAACCCGGGCAGGCGGCAGATAGGTCAAAGGCAGCGGCCTTCGTCGCACCGAGGGCGTCCTGCACCATGCAGGCGGTCGAAGGGAAGGGCATGTCCGGGGTGACGGTCCCCACAATGATCAGGTCGATATCTTCAGGCTTCACCCCGGCCATCTCCATGGCGTTACGGGCGGCCTTGATGGCGAAATCGGAGCTGGCCTCGTGCACCTCAGCGATGCGGCGCTCACGGATGCCGGTGCGGCTGCGAATCCATTCGTCGCTGGTCTCGACGATCTTCTCCAGGTCGACATTGGTCATAACCCGTTCGGGCACGGCCATTCCAACGCCGGTAATGCCTACCGGACGGATCGACACGCTCGGTTCCCCCTTTAGTTGGTAGGTTCGGCCGCACTTTGGGTGGCGACGGCCAGACCGAGCTTCTCCACGGCGTTGCCCTGCAGCGCTGCGCGCATGACGCGGACCCCGTTCTTGATCGCCTTGGGCCCCGAGGAGCCATGGCACTTGACGACCGGCGCCTTGAGGCCCAGCAGCAGGGCGCCGCCGACCTCAGCGTAGTCGAACTTCGCGGCGAGCTTCTTGAGCGCCGGCTTGGCGAGCAGGGCGCCCAGCTTGGACAGGGTCGTGGACATGAGCGCTTCCTTGACCGCTTTCAGGACGGCCATGCCGGCGCCCTCGTATGTTTTCAGCAGGATGTTGCCGGAGAAGCCGTCGGTCACCACCACATCGGCCTTGCCAAAGGGCACGTCGCGCCCCTCGATGTTGCCGGTGAAGTTAATGCCCTTCAGCTCTTTGAGGAGCTGGTAGGCGGCCTTGGTCAGGGCGCTCCCCTTCTCCTCCTCGGTGCCGTTGTTGAGCAGCGCCACCCGGGGGCTCTTCACGCCCATGATCTCCCGGGCGTAAACGTCGCCCATCAGGGCGAACTGCGCCAGGTACTCGGGCTTGGGGTCGGGCGTGGCGCCAATGTCGAGCACCAGCACGGGCTGGGCGATGGTCGGGAAGATGGGCGCCAGGGCGGGGCGTTCGATCCCCTTCATGCGGCCGACACCAAGGGTGCCGACCACCACCAGGGCGCCGGTGGAGCCGGCGCTGAGCAGGGCGTCAGCCTGGCCTTCCTTGACCATGCGGCCCGCCACCACCAGCGATGAATCCTTCTTGGAGCGAACAGCCCGGGTGGGCTCCTCGTGGGTCGTGATGACCTCGGTCGTGTGGACCACCGAGACGCTGGCGGGCAGCCCGCCGTGCTTGGCGGCCTCCGCCCGGATTTTCGCCTCGTCGCCGACCAGGATCAGCTGAATATCCTTCCATTCACGGGCCGCTTCGATGGCGCCTTGAACCTCGGCGCCGGGGGCATTGTCGCCACCCATGGCATCTATGGCGATTCTCAAGCCTTATCGCCTCCGGAGACCTTCGTTGGGTCCACGCTGAAGACGGAGAACTTGCCCCGGAAGACCTTCTCGGTCCCTACCTTGGTTTCCACCAGGACAACGTAGTGGCTCCCGCGGCGGCGAATCACTTCGCCCTTGGCAACCAACTTCTCCCCCACCGTGATCGGCCGGCGGAACTTCACGTTCGCCAGGCCGGTGAGCACCACATCTGCATCGATCAGGGCGATGGCCAGCGACTCCGCCTGTGCGAAGATGTACTGCCCACGCACCACCTTGCTGCGTTCAAAGACCATATCCTCGGTGGTCTCCAGAATGGAGAGCCCCCGCTCCCCCAGAGAGATGTCGATCAGTTCGCCGACGATCTCTTTCGATCCCATGGACTTGACGATGCCGTAGGTGCGCTCCGCCACGCTCTTGGTGCGCTCACGGAGCTCAGGAATCCCCAGGGCCAGGCGGTCCAGCCGGATCGTCTGAACGCTTACAGCGAACGACTTCGCCAACTCTTCATCGCTTAGGAAGGGATTCTCACGGATCTTCTCGCGCAACTGAGTCTGGCGGTCCCGCTTCTTGGTCCCTGAGGTCACTGGGCTTCACCTCGCAGCTCGCCGTGGGGTTCTGAAGATTTTAGTACCAAGTCTGCAGGGGGTGGTATCAATACCCCATCACTGGACAAGGTGATAAAACGAGGTTTTAGTATCTGGTGATAAGTATACGGGGTGACCGGGCCGCTATGCAATACCTCTGCCGGTAAAAATGCCCGGTCGGGCGCATAGAAATTGGGCGGGAGGGGCTTGTATGCACGGTAGATTGCGTTGGTTGATGTTCCTGTTGCCAGCCTTGGTGCTGATCGCCCGGGCCACGTTCCTGGCGCCCGCATTCGCCGGGGCCCATCCAGACACCTACTCGGATCCCTTCAGCTACTGCGCCGCGGTGGGTACGATCGACAGTCCCGACGGCCGCTACGTGGGCCCACCGGTGCCGCAGGCGATCGCCCAGGGGCTGCGGGCGGCCTTCGGGCTCCCGGCGACGGCGCCGCTGGACCCGTTCTACCGTGGCACCTTCTGGCGCTGCATGAACGGTAAGGTCTATGCCTGCAACGTCGGCGCAAACCTCCCCTGCGAGGAGAAGGCGAACACGAGCCGGGCGCCCTCTCCCGCCATGGTCCAGTACTGCCAGGAGAACCCAAACAGCGACTTCATTCCTGCCTACGTGACTGGTCGTGCCACTGTGTACACCTGGCGGTGCGCTGCGGGCGTAGCGCAGATCGCTCGGCAAGTAACCGAGCCTGATGGCCGTGGTTTCTTGAAGCTGTTCTGGCACGAAATCGCGAAGCCGCGTTCATAGGTCGGGGCAGTGGACATTTTTTACCGCTGATTACGCAGATTTTTATGATTACGCAGATTATGTACCAGAGTCCGGTCACAGAGATATTTATATATTATTTTTTAATCTGCGTAATCAGTTAAATCTGCGTAGTCTGCGATAAAAATGCCCCAAAAACTAAAAGCAGGAAGCGAAGTTCGCTTCCTGCTTTGTCATACGTACGTATGAAGGATTACTTGGCCGCGGCCTCCTCCATGTTGAGAACCTGGCGACCCTGGTACTGGCCGCAGGTCGGGCAAACACGGTGGGGCATGGTCGGGGCCTTGCAGTTGGGGCAAGTGCTCAGGTTCGGAGCCTCGAGGCGGAAGTTGTGCGCGCGCCGGGAATCCCGACGGGACTTGGAAACCTTTTTCTTCGGAACTGCCATCTGGAAACACCCCTTTCAGTTCTCCGTCGTCTTGGTGGACGGACCCGGGGCCATCTCCCGGGGGGAATTTAGCTATTTGTTGGAATCCGGCTTGCGAAGCAGGTCCTTCAGCACCGCAAACCGGGAATCAACGACCTGTGGCTCATCTTCCTGACAGCCGCATGCACCCTCGTTCAAGTTCGAACCGCAGGTGATGCAGAGCCCCTTGCATTCCTCTTTGCAGACAGCCTGCATGGGCAACTCGAGCAGGACGTTGTCCCGCAGCGAGTCGGTCAGGTCGATCTCGTCTCCCGTATAATAGGTAATTGTGCGCTGCTGGTCAAGACCTTCGTCGTCATCTTCATCTTCGTCGTCGCGTTCAGTGTGAGTTTGCTGGGAAGGCGAGCCTTCCATGAACTCCTCCTCGAACGAGACCTCGAGCGGAAGGGCGAACGGGGTCAGGCAGCGGCTGCACTGTACCACCGCCTCGCCGGCCAGTTCGGCACGGACGAGCAGGCGGTCGCCTACGTTCCAGATTTCAGCCTCGCCGGTGAAGGGGCGGTTGAACTCGACCGGTTGGCCGGACAGTTCTACAGATTCCAGGGTGATTTGGACCGGCACGTTGATGCGCTGGCCCGTTTCCTTTTTCAACTCCGACACATTGATGCGCATGTGAGTCACCTCAGTCCGCCTAGCCGAGCTTTAGGCCCGCCTGAAGGCACAACAAGAATTATAGCTAGCCGTGGCTTCTTTTGTCAACCCAAAGCCGGTTGGAACTGCACTTATGCCCGCTTTGAACCCAGGATGGAAAGGATCAGCCAAAGCCCGACGGCGCCGATGAGCACGAAGCCCACATCGGTGATGGGGTAGCGCTGCAAAAACGAGTGCTGCGAGCTGCTGGAGACCAGCGCCGTGCCGATGATCAGGCTGGCGAGCAGAATGGCGATCGCCAGCCGGTTTGCGATCGCTGAAAGGCGCTGGAGGGCCGGCTCAAGGCCCGAGTGGTCGAGGCCGACCCGGATCTCCCCCTGCTCCATGAGCCCCAGCACCCGGCTGACCTGCCGGGGGATCCGCACGAGATGGCGCCCGGTGTCGTAGACCTCCCGCCCCAGCTTCTCCAGGAGCCGCTTGGGGCCCAGACGCTCCTGCATGACCAGCTCGGCGTAGGGCGCCGCCAGCCCGACCATGGTGGCGCCGGGGTCGATCTGGCGAGCGACCGCCTCCAGGGTGGTCAGCGTCTTCAGCAGCACCGTGTAGGCCGTAGGGAAGACCAGCTCGAAGCGGCGGGCCATCGCCATGGTATCGCGCAGGGCGGGGCCGAACTCCACCTGCTCGAGCGGCACCTCGCCGTACTGGCGCTGAAGCCGCTCCACCTCCTCGCGCAGGGCCACCGTCACCCGGGGCTTGCCGACCAGGCCCATGCGGAGGATTGCCTGCACGACCCGGTCGGGGTCCTTGGCCACCACACCCAGCACGTACTCGATCACGTTGCTACGCATGGCGGGCGTCAGTTCACCCACCATGCCCATATCGACGAAGATGATCTTGCCGCCCTCGCCGGCGAACATGTTCCCCGGGTGCGGATCGGCGTGGAAGAAGCCGTCGCGCAGGGCCATCTGGAAGATGGCCCCCGCCAGGTTGGCCGCGACCTTGGCCGGCTCGATGCCGGCCTGACGAAGCCCCTCCCGGTCGGTCACTCGGAGCCCTCCCACGCGCTCTAGGGTCAGGACCCGGCGGGTGGTGTAATCCCAGTGAACGGCCGGGAAGTAAACCGTGGGATCCCCCGCAAAGTTCTCCCGAAAGCGCTCGGCGTTGCGCCCCTCCTGCTCGAAGTCGAGCTCCCCCCGGAGAATCTGGGCAAACTCCCGCGCCACACCGGGAAGGTCGTAGCTGCGAGCGGTGCGGCTGCGCTTGGCCGCCGAGGCCGCCAAGCTCTGCAGCACATGCAGGTCCAGCTCGACGATCTCGGGCACGTTGGGCCGCTGGAGCTTGACCACCACCTCCCGCCCGTCGGGGAGGACGGCGCGGTGCACCTGGCCCAGGGAGGCCGCTGCGATGGGCTCGGGATCGAAGGAGGCATAGAGCTGCTCGGGCGGGGCGCCCAGCTCCAGCTCCAGAAGCTCCCGCACCTGCTCGTACGGAAAGGGCGGGACCTGGTCCTGCAGCCGTTCAAGCGCCGCAATGATGTCCGGCGGCAGCAGGTCGCTGCGGGTGGATAGCACCTGCCCCAGCTTGACAAAGGCTGGCCCCAGCTCCTCAAAGGCGCGCCGGAGCCGCTCGCCCCGACCGCCGGGGCTAACCTGGGCGGTCGGGCGCCAGAAGCGAAGCCGGGTCAGGCCGAAGTTGGCGGCCAGAAAGCCCAGCCCGTGACGGGAGAAGACCCTGGCTACCGTGCGGTAGCGTCCGAGGATCTGGGACCGGGTGAAGTTCACAGGTCAGTCGTCCCCTCCACCTTCCTGCTGACCCGGTTATTGTCACCAGATTCACCCAGCGCCATGCATTTAGGTCCCGCCATACTGGGGGAAGTAGGCGTCGAAGAAGATCCGACCGCTCAGCTCCCGCCGGCTCTTGACCCCGGTCTTGGTGAAGATCGACTTCAGGTGGTCCTGTACAGTGTGCTCGGTGATGACCAGGGCCTTGGCGATCTCCCGGGTGGAGAAGCCCGCCAGGACCCGTTGCGCCACCTCCTGCTCCCGGGGCGTCAGGGCGTAAGCCTCAAAGACCAGCGGCGCCACCTCGGCGGGGTGCGCCTTCTCGATGACGATCGCCACCTGCCCGGGGGCGCCCCCCATGGTGGTGGCATGGAAGGCCAGCCACTGCCCCTGGGCGGTGGGGATGCGCAGCCGGGCCGGCCTGGCCCCGGCGGGCGCCGTGCCACCGGCCAGGGCCCGGGCGCGGGCCTCCAGGGCGTAGATCGGCGACGGCAGCTCCCGGGACTGCCACTCCTCGCCCAGGGCGTGCAGGTGGCGTTCCGCCGCCTCGGAGATCGAGACGATCCGGGCGGACTCGTCGAGCAAAAGCAGGCCGGGTCCGTCCGGCCCCTGCGGCTGCGCGGCCTGCGCCAGTGCGACGGCGCTGCGCAGACCTACGGCTATGTGCTCACCGATGCTCTGCAAAAACCCCGATTCCAGGACGGTGAAGGGCGGGCGGTCCACGAACCGGTAGACCAGGGCGCCGCCCCAGCAGGAGCCGTCGGCCACGAAGGCCGCCCGGATCTCGCTGCCAATGCCCACCTTGGGCAGCAGCTCGCGGTACCGCCGGCTCAGGTCCGGCTGGCCCCCGGTGGCCTGCACCAGGATGCCGGCGTGCTCAGGCCCCCGCGCGAGGTCGGAGAACTTGTTGAAGTCCTCCTCCATGTATTCGTTCTCAAAGACATAGCGCGCCCCCGCTGGAGAGAGCCCGTAGGTGACCGAACTGGTCACCATGCAGGTTGCGGGGTCCATCGTCATGAGCGAGCATGCGTCGAAGTCGAGGACCGGCTTCAACTTGCGCAGCAGTTCCCGGCGGAGCCGCCTCGAGTCGTACCCTGCGTAACAGAGGGCCACCACATCGCCCCGTGCCCGAATCGCAGCGAACCTTGTACTCACGGGGGTTCCCTCCCAGAGGCGGTTTACATAACACAGCAGAAAGACCCACGGAATGTGGGATGGGAGCCGCCGGCCGTTGGCAGTAAGCTGAACTCACAATAAAGGCAACGAACATGTTGCGTCAAGAAGGAGACGATCCCGATGTCCCAGACCAACCTGACCCTGCGCCCCGGCGAAGTCCTCACCATTCTCGGCAACCGCCTGACCTTTCAGGTGACCGGGGAGCAGACCGGGGGCGCCTACTCCCTGGTGGAGTATGAGGCGGTCGGCGGCTACCCCGGCCCGGCGCCCCACGTGCACCAGACCTTCGATGAGGTATTCTTCGTGCTGGAGGGGGCGCCCGTCTTCACGCTGGAGGGTGAGAGCATTACGGGGGCGCCCGGCATGGTGGTGACGATCCCCCGGGGCAAGGTCCACACCTTTGGCAACCCCGGTCCCAGCCCCGCCCGGTTCCTGGCCGTCTCCGCCCCGGCGGGCTTTGAGTTTTACTTCAAGGCGCTGGCTCAGCTGATCGAAAGCCAGAGCGGCCCGCTTGACATGGCGGCGCTTTACCCGGAGATGGCCAAGCTCTGGGAGCGGTACGACAGCATCCCCGTGTAAGCGAAAGGCAGGGCGCCGAGCCCTGCCTTTCGGTTTGCACGCAGCCACTGGAGCGCATCCCGCACGTTGTCGACGGGGATGAGCTGAATCCGGGAAGCTACCTTCCGGGCCTCCTCGTAGTTGCCGCGCGGCACGAACATGACCTCGGCGCCGGCAGTCTCGGCCGTGTAGACCTTCTGCTGAACCCCGCCGATGTTCCCGACCCGGCCGTCCACCTCGATGGTCCCGGTGCCGGCGATGATGTGCCCCCCTGCGATGCCGCCCGGCGTCAGCTGGTCGACAATCTGCAGGGTGAACATCAGCCCGGCGGAGGGGCCGGTAATAAAGCCGGACTTGATGTCGACCTGCACGGGCATATCGAACTCCAACTCGTCGCCCAGCACGATGCCGAAGTAGGCCTCCCCCTTGCGCTCCGGGTGTTCGCCGGTCGGTACGGAGAGTTCAACGATGGCGCCGCCCCGACGCACCCGCATGGGCACCCGGACGCCCGCCGCCAGCGACCGGGCGACCGCCTGGAACTCGGAGGCCCGCTGGACGGCCTTGCCTGCGACCTGAACGATCACATCGCCCTTCTGCAGGTAACCCTGCGATGGGGCGCCCTCGGTGAGGTACTCAACCCTGACCCCCACGGTGCGCACGCCCTGGCCGTACCCTGCCAGCTGCATGCCGATCGCCTTGGCGGTCTTCTGGCTCTCCTCCATCATCCGCCGGGTCAGCTCCACGTACTCCTCGTAGTTGGGAATCTCCCCGAGGAACTCCTGACGGGTTTCCAACACCGCGCGGGGGTCCAACTTGGCGTACAGGTACCAGAACAGATTCGCCGGCTGCACGGTGACAACCAGCATGTAGAGTTGGCCGTTGCGCCCTTGCCCGCCCTTGACCGAAATCAGCCGGCCCGTGTCGATGGCGGCGCCCGGCGCCGTTATGTAGTAAGGCGAGGGTGTAAACCAGAGCACGAGACCGGAAGCCACCAGTGCGAGACCGAACAGAAGCAGCCGGCGCGCCACGAGGCTCCGCCGGCTGTACCACGCTCGTAGGAATCCGATCATAGCTGCTGGCGGAGCTCTTCGCGGGCCTTGCGGATGGCGCCGGCCGCCCGGGCGGACTGCTCGGCGACCTTCTCAAGGTCGGGCTGGACGCGGGAGAAGAGCTCATCGGCCCACTCCAGGGCGTTCAGGCGAATCTCGCGGGCGACCCGCTTGGCCTGGTCGATCAGCTCGTCGGCCTGGCTCTGGGCCTCCTTGGTCACCGCCGCCTCGCTGGTGAGCTGGCTGGCCATGGCCTGCGCCTCGCGCACCGTGGCCTCGGCCTGCTCGCGCGCCTGGGCGAGAATCGCCTCACGGTCCCGGGCGACCCGGTTGGCCTCCCGAACCTCCTGCGGCAGAAGGTCGCGCATTTCGTCGATCAAGGCCAGCGCCTCGTCAGGATCGATCAGCACCTTGCTGGTCAGGGGCACCTTAGTCGCCTGGGTGATCAGCTCTTCCAGGCGATCGAGAACCGCCATCATCTCCACCGCACAAAACCTCCTGCTTCTATGCCGTAACCGTTACTTGCGGGTTTGACCAAACTTATCACGCAGCCGTTCCACGACCAGGGGCGGCACCAGTCCTTCGATTTGGCGGTCATAGGAGGCCAGTTCCCGAATGATGCTGGAGCTCAGGTACGAATACTCCATGCGGCTCATCAGGAAATAGGTTTCGATGCCCTGATCGAGTTCCTTGTTGACCATGCCCATTTGCCACTCGTACTCGAAGTCCTGTATGGGGCGCAGCCCCTTAACGATCGCCTGGGCGCCGTGGCTACGGGCAAAGTCGACCAGCAGCCCTTCAGAGCTGGCGACGCTGACGTTCGGCCACTGGCTGGTGACCAGCCTGAGCATTTCCAGACGCTCATCGACGGAGAACAAGGGCTGCTTACGGGGGTTGGTAAGCACCGCGACGGTCACCTGGTCCCACGTGGCCGCGGCCCGCCCGATGATGTCAAGGTGGCCGTTGGTGACGGGGTCAAAGCTGCCCGGACAGATTGCCTTCCTCAAACCGATAGCCCCCCACTGATCCCAGACCTGAATAAGGAAAGTACGGTCTCTCCAAAGTTAAGTTCCCGAAACTTCCCCAAACCTCCTGCTGTCCCTGCGCCTGGAATTGCCTCCGGCACCGGATCTTTGTGATGGTGTTCGCAGATCACCCAGCCGTCATCGGTCAGCACGCCGTGCTGCGCGATCAGCCTAAGCGCCTCGGGCACCAACTCCTGCCCATAGGGCGGGTCCACGAAGATCAGGTCAAACCGGCGGCCCCGGTTGGCCAGGTCGGCCACGGCGGCGCGTGCGTCCCGGCGGAGCAGCTCCGCCCTCTCCCACAGCCCGGTGGTGCGGAGGTTCTCCTCCACCACCTTCAGATGCCCGGTCATCAACTCCACGAAGACGCACCTGGCGGCCCCGCGGCTAAGCGCCTCGATGCCGACGTTGCCCGACCCTGCAAACAGGTCCAGGAAGAGGGCGTCGGGGAGTCGGGGCATCAGCACGTTGAACAAGGATTCCTTCACCCGGTCCGAGGTCGGCCGGATTTCACGGCCCTTTACCGTCTTTAGCGAACGCCCCTTGGCGCTTCCAGAGATCACCCGCACGTACTCTCACCCACGCCTTTTCTTGCCTCAAATCTGCGAATCCCATACGCCCAAGGAGCGTTATGTTTTCCCGTCGCGCCGCCCACACTAAGCCGGATTGAGGTCGACAAGGTGAACGGAAAGGAGCCGAAGCAGCATGGAACTCTTTTGGCCCGAGCGCCTGGTTGTGGAGGAGCAGGCGCTAGACTACGCCATGGGCCGAGACATCTACGATCGACTTCGCAAGCAGGGCGTGCCCGTAGAGCACCTGCCCGTCTCCGGAAGGTCCAAAGCGCTGGCGCCCGCCAAGACCCCACGGGGCTACCAGGCCGCCAAGCGGGTGCTGGTGCTGGCGGTGCAGAAGAAGCTGGAGTTCGAGTCCTGCCGCCCTTCGGCCGACTACCATCTGCCGTTGGCCGGCGGGTGCCCCGGCGCCTGCCAATACTGCTACCTGGCTTCTACCTTCGAGATGAAGCCGTTTGTGCGGCTTTACGTAAACTTGGAAGAGATCCTGGCCGAAGCGGCTGATCGGATTCGGGTTGCCAGCCCTGAGACGCTCTATTTTGAGGGCTCATCAACATCTGATACCCTGGCCCTGGAACACCTGGGCGGCTCGATCGCGACATGCGTGAAGTTCTTCGCCGGGCAGGAGGGCGGCCGCTTTCGCTTCGTTACCAAGTTTAACACAGTGGACGGCCTATTGAATCTGGATCATCAGGGGCACACGAAGCCTCGGTTCAGCTTGAACTCACCCTTCGTGATCCGCCAGTTCGAGCAGCACACGGCCAGCTTGGAAGAGCGGCTGGAGGCGGCCCGCAAAGTGGCGGATGCGGGCTACCCAGTAGGGTTCATTATGGCACCGATTATGCGGCATGAGGGATGGCTCGAAGGGTATGCCGAGACCCTGGACCGGCTGGGGGAGGCGCTGGGTCCCCATGCATCGGGGGCGCTCACCTTTGAGCTGATCCAGCACCGCTTCACGCCGAAGGCCAAACGGGTCATTCTGGCGGCATATCCGGCGACGAAGCTCCCCATGGAGGAGTCCGAGCGCAAGCTGAAGTCGGGCAAGTTTCCGGGCGCCGGCAAGTACGTGTACCCCAAGGATGAGGCCAACGAGATTGAGGCGTACTTGACCATGTCGATCCGGGAGCGCTTCCCAACAGCGACCATCGAGTATTTCACGTAAACAGGGGGGTGAAAGTGTTTCACCCCCCCGGTCGGGCCGATCGGAATCTTACGGCAGCACCCAGACCCTGCGGGGCTGCATGCCGAACTTCATGGCTGCGTCATGGTGGTCGAAGGTGAACAGGTCGACCCGGTTGCCCTTGATCGCCCCGCCGATGTCGGCGGCGATCGCGTAGCCGTAGCCTTCAATGTACAGGAGCTTGCCGAGCGGAATGACGTTGGGGTCAACCGCCACGGCGCCGACCCGGACCTTGAGCCCCGTGTACGTGGTTTGCCCGACGCCGGGCTCCCCGATCGCGTAGGCTGTAGCGACCATGTTGTAAGCCTCTTGGACGACCACGGTGCGCCCGTCGACCTGGACGGTGGTCAGCCCGGCGGTGTCGAGCACCACACGGCTGACCAGCGCAGCAGCCTCGGCCCGGGAGGCCAGCGCCTCGGGTCGGAAGGTGCCGTCCTGATAGCCGGAGGCGAGCCCGTCGCGCACGGCCACCGCCACGGCCGGCTTGGCCCACTCGGCAAACTTGTCGAAGTCAGTGAACTTCTTCAGGCCGGTGTTGATGACCGACCACTCCTGGGTCGCTGCTTCCCAGCGTCGGCCCAAGGCACGCACCATGATGGTGAAGAGCTGCTGGCGGGTGACATACAGGTCCGGCCCGAACAGATCAACCCCCACCCCGTCGACGATGCCCATGCGGTAGGCATGCTCTGCCGCTGAGGCGAACCAGCTGCTGCACGGCACGTCGCGGAACATGGCCTGGCATTCCTGCTTGGTGTCCTTGCGGCGGGCGACGACGATCATTTTGACCAGTTCCGCCCGGCTGACGGGCTCCTCCGGCCGGAAGCGGGCGCCCGGGTCGGCCGAGACCACCCCTGCCTCCAGGAGTTTGGTGACGGCGCCAAAGGCCCAGTGGGTGGGCGGCAGATCCTGGAACGGGGTGTTGGTAACGGGCGCCAGGACCGGCTTGGGTCCCGGAGCCTGAGACGAACTCTCGGCCGCTAGCGCCGAGGGGAGTACAAGCCCCATAAGGAGCAGGCTGCCCAGGAAGGTGCGAGTGGCACGCTTGAGCATGTCTTCCTCCGTGGCGAGTCTGTGTTGGGGCAGGCGAACCTTTCCCCAGTAGTACCAAACTTCGCCACGATCCGCCAAACTCCTTCTAACTACGAGTTGTCACTTACAGTTTCATCCAGGAATAGGCGGGCGGTCGACGCGGCAGTAGAAGAGCCGCTCCATGACCGGGCGCCGCCGGGAGCGCCCGGCGCCGTTGCCGAAGACGGCGTAGCTGCGGGTGTAGACCTCCACCCGCCCCCGCTGCTCCAGGGCCCCCACGATAACCTCATCTGATAAAATACCCTCGTTGTTATAAGAAAGGAGAATATGCTTGACCGGCGCCCGCCCGACCAGGTGCTCCAGGTGTGCCTGGGCCTGCCGCTTGGCGCTGTAAGCGCTCTTGAGATGATCCCGCACGAACTTGCGGGTCTTGCCGAAGAGCTCCGGCTTCTCCCACCGGGCGATGTTCTCCAGCACGTGGTAGTTGTCCACATACTGCCTACTGTTGTAGGGCGGGTCAAGGTAGAGCAGGTCGACCGCCGCATCGCCGACGAGGTGGTTGGCGTCGGCGCAGAGCACCCGGCTCTCGCGGCTCTCAATCACCTGGGGCAGCCCCAGTTCCAGGGGCTTGTAGACCATGGCGTCCACCCGGTGGGTCCCATCCTCGCCGTAGGGGTTGGAGCCAAGGTGCTTGAGGAAGGCGTCGTACTGACCGCAGGTGTTGGCCACCTTGTCGGCGGCGTAGAGCAGGCTGGTCAGCAGTGTAGCATGCTCCTGCAGGGTTAGCTGGCCGGCCTTCTCCCAGGCAAAGAGCTGCTCGCGGATGGCATCGATTCGCCCGGCGTTCTCCAAGGTGAAATAGGAGCCGCCGAACTCCCGGTAGCAGTAGCCTTGGACCGGCTCCAGGCCGTCCAGGGTGTTCAGCAGCCGGGTGACCCGGCGCCAGTCCACCTGGCCCGGGCGCCCGCCGAAGAAGCACTTGGCGGCGATCCAGTTGTGGTAGAGCATGTCCGATGCGATCACCGCCATGCCCCTGGCCGCGAAGTGGTGAGCGACCACGCCGCTGCCGCAGAACAGATCAGCGGCGCTCCGGGCGTCGGGCGCCCGCTCTGCGACCACCCCGGCGATGAAGTCCAGCAGGTTGTACTTGCTGCCCATGAACTTGCGGTTCTGAATGAAGACGGGCTTCAACTGTGCCAGTAACTGCGGCGCTGCCATGCTCCCACCTCCCTCAGGTGAACCCTAGACGCGAAAGACCAGGATATTCTGGTGCACCATGCTCGGGATGAACTCGTAGCGGTACCCGTAGACATTCAGCTTCTTGGAGACATCGTACCAGACCAGGTTGGCCTTCATGGTGTAGCCCAGGTCGTCCAGCAGCCCCATTAGATAGCTGGAGAGCGGGTGGTACCGGCCCGAGTGGTACATATCGCCGATGAATACCGCCATGTAGGACTTGGGCTTCAACAACCGGCGGGCCTGTCCGAAGACGTCGCCCATCAGCTGGAGCCACTCCTCGCGCCCGCTCACGCCGGCCGTAGCCGCCTCCTGCTCCTCACCGTCGAAGCGGGTCAGCTTCGACTTGCGCCGCTCGGTCGACTCGCCGCCGGCGCGCTTGAACTTGCCGCGGGAGCGGCGGCGCTTGTCCATATCCCAGTAAGGCACATCGGTCAGAAGGAAGTCGAAGGAGGCGGCGGGCAGGGTCGCCAGCACCTCGCGGCTGTCGCCCTGGATCACCTGGTGCGCGTCCAGGCTCTCCCGGCGGCAGACCTCCTGGTAGATCTCGATCCACCGGGGGTTCAGCTCGACGCCGAGAGCGCTGCGGTCGCTGAGCGACGCGCCAAGTAGCGTGCCCCCGACCCCGGCAAAGGGATCAAGAACCCGCTGTCCCGTTTTGGTGAAGGTGCGAATCAGCTCGGCACACAGCTCAGGCGGCTTCTGACCCCCGTGCTGGCTGCGCAGTTCCAGCTGAAGCGACGGCGGGTAGGCCTTGTTGATGACCGAGCGCGTGCTGAAGACCCATTCCTTGCCGGTCAGGTCGTTCAGGCGATTTCCCGTGTGGTAGATCCCCCGCTCCCCCATGTCGACATGATGGGGCGCCAGGGTCGGGATGCGATTGGGCGCTGCCAAGGATCGGCACCTCCAATGCAATGCAATGGCATCAATGCAATGATATGCAATGTGATGCGGAGTAATTCCCACTATACGAGAAATGTTCAATGGTGTAAAGACCCAGCTCCACCATTGCAATGACATTGGGCGCCGTATGCATGGCGCTGGCCCCGGTCACACTATCCGATGAGGTGAAAGCAGTTGGAGGACGAAGAGTTGTTCAGTCCGTACACCGATCTGGCGCTGGAGGCGACGGCGGCCCTGCGCGGCGACGCCCATACCGAGATCAGCGGTGTGCGCAAGAGCGAGGAGCACCATGACAACATCACAGTGACATGGGTAGAGGTGCTCTCCCCGGTGGGCGAGCAGCAGGTGGGCAAGCCCATGGGGAACTACATCACCCTGGAGTGCCCGGAGCTGCGCCGCCGGGACCGCACCCTGCAGGAGCGGGTCGGACAGATCTTAACCGAACAGTTGGGCCAGCTGTTCACCCTGGGTGAGAACGCGACCGCGCTGGTGGTGGGCCTGGGCAACTGGAACGCCACGCCCGACGCCCTCGGACCCCGGGTGACGGAGAAGCTCCTGGTCACGCGGCATGTGCGGTCCTACGTGCCCGCCGATGTCGAGGGCGGGCTCCGGTCGGTGGCCGCGATCTCGCCGGGGGTGCTGGGACTGACCGGCATTGAGACCGCCGAGGTGATACAGGGTATTGTCGAGCGGATCCAGCCCGACATTGTGATCGCCATCGACGCCCTGGCGGCCCGCAGCGTCGAGCGCATCGGCACGACGATTCAGCTCGCGGACACGGGGATCAACCCGGGCTCGGGCCTGGGCAACCAGCGCAAGGGCCTGAACAAGGAGACGCTGGGCGTACCGGTCATCGCCATCGGCGTGCCGACCGTGGTCCACGCCTCCACGATCGTGCACGACTCCTTCGAAACCGTGGCCGGCCAGTACCAGATGTCGCCGCTCTTCGACACGCCCCAACGGCGCAAGGAGCTGATTAACAGCGTCCTGAGCCCGTCGGTGGGACAGCTGGTCGTCACCCCGAAGGAGATCGACGACATGATCGACGACATGGCAAAGGTGATCGCTGGCAGCCTGAACGCTGTGCTGCACACGAGCATCACCTCGCAGGACCTGATGCGATATATCAACTAGACTGCCCGCCGCCCCCCTCCCGGGGCGGCCTCGGCGCGCCGCCTACATAAAACAGGCAGGGCCGTGGCCCTGCCTGTGGGAGTCCCGGACGAAGGTTAGCGGGTGGTCGTGGTCGCCGCACCGCCGCTCAGCTGGGACTCAGCGAGGGCGATCATGGTCTTGACCATCTGGCCGCCGACAGAGCCGTTCACACGGCTGGGCAGGTCACCCTTGTAGCTCTGCTGATAGTTCGGGATGCCAACCTCGGCAGCAGCCTGCTGCTTCAGCTGCTCCAGGCCCAGACGAGCCTGCGGGACCAGGATCTGATTCCGATTGCCGCCGCCGCCGCCACCGCTGGTTCCACCAAAAGCGTTGCCCATGTGAAGAAACCCTCCCTGACGATTTTGTGAATCGGACTCCGGACCCGGACACTAAGTACTGCCGGCTCCTTACCGGATGGTGCCGGCGCCGCCACCCAGCTGAGACTCAGCCAGAGCGATCATGCGCTTCACCATCTGACCGCCCACGGATCCGTTGACCCGGCTCGGCAGGTCACCCCTGTAGCTCTGCTGGTAGTTGGGGATACCGACTTCGGCAGCCGCTTCCTGCTTCAGCTGCTCCAGGGCCTGACGGGCCTGCGGAACGAGAACCTGATTGCGATTGTTGTTGTTGCCGGCCATTCTCTTAAGCCCTCCTTGTTATGTTGTTGGCTTTAATTTGCGACGAAACCGCCGTCCTCATGCTAGAATCATTTGCCAGGGACGTCCCTGCAGCGAACCGTCGCCGACACAGCGGCGACCGCCTGCATCAGCAGACGGTCGCCTTCCTTCGGGGGAACCCCTTGCGTTGTTAACTTACTTTTTCAGCGAGCGCCAGCAGCTCAACCAGGCTGCTCATCCGGCGGCACCCGGCGTCGGGGTGGCGCCCGTGCCGGTCGATCAGAGCGAAGTGCATCCCGGCCGCGGCGGCCGAGGGCAGGTCGTGCTTGACCGAGTCGCCTACATATAGGATCTCTCTTGGGTCGACCCCGGTGAGCGCCAGCGCCGGGGTGAAGATCGCAGGATCGGGCTTCTCAATGCCGATCTCGGCCGAGGTGAGGATGAAGTCAAAGTACTGAGCCATGCCCAGACCATGCAGAATTCCCGGCAGGGCATCGGTCCAGTTGCTGACCACACCCATGCGCACACCGTGAGCCCTCAGGCCCTGCAGGGCAGCAGTCACGTCGGCGAAGGGCGCCCAGGCTTCCGTGGAGGCGTAGGCCAGGCGCAGAATCTCCGCATACCGCTTGGGTTCAGCTACGCCCATGTCATCCACGATGCCCTCGTACACGCCCGCCCAAAAGGCCCACGACTCGGCCACCGACGTCTTCAGTCCCCGCTCGCCCTGGAGTCGATACATATGCTTCCACATCAGCGGCTCGGCCTGAGCCGCCTGCTCAGCGGTAAGCGCTACGCCGTGGCGCTCCAGGATGGCCGGCACGAACTCGGACATGGGCGATTTGTAATCTAGCAAGGTCTGGCCCGCGTCAAACAGGATTGTACGGAATTTCATCTGTAGGTTGCCTCCGAGGTGGGGTGAGAATACAAAACATTTACCGCAGATTACGCAGATTTATCTGATTACGCAGATTCCCTGGCCGGCTGACCGGGTGAAAATATGTTAATATATTGCCCGGCAATATTCACCAGGTAGTCTGCGTAATCCACATAATCTGCGTAATCCCGAGCACGGCGCCGCAGAGCGGCGACGCCGTGCGGGGGACGAAGAGGCGTGAAACGCCGAAAAGTCAGCGTAAAAAACGTCCGGACGGTGCTATAACAAGCACCGCCCGGTACAAGAGATCACATGTTGAGATTCATCATCCCGATGGCGAACATGGCCATGCCGCCGCCGCAGGCAGTCAGACCGCTGAGGAGCTTGGAGATGCCGGGCATCGCCTCGCTCTCGCCCTCGGCGTACTCTCGCACGCTGGGCGCCTCGCCGTGGAGGGCGTAGCCCACGCCGGCCAGGCAGAGGCTGAAGCCCAGTGCCGCCAGAATCCAACCGTGGGTGCCGGAGTGGCCGTGCTTGATATGGTCGTGCAGAATGCTGTAGACGGTCATCAGTGCGGCCCCGATCACACCGCTGGCGAGAGAGAACCCGATCGCCCTGCCGTAAGCCCTTCTGATTCGATGCATACGCAGCCGCCACACCATGTGGATCGCACCCCTTGTGCCCGGCTACAGCTCCTCGATGCGGGCGCCGAGGCTCCGCAGGTGATCGAAGAAGGCCGGGTAGGATTTGGCTACGTGGTGTGCATTCCGGATCACGACCGGCTCCTTGCTCCGCAGGGCGACGACAGTCAGCCCCATGATCACCCGGTGGTCGATGCGGGAGTCGACTTCGCATCCACCCTCCACCCCTTCGGGGCGCCCGGTGATGATGATCTCCGCACGCCCTTCGTCCACCCGGGCGCCGGTTTTGAGCAATTCGTGCCGGTAGTCGGTAATCCGATCGCACTCTTTGTAGCGCAAGTTTTCTACATTATAGAACGTAGTAGTACCTTCCGCATAGCACGAAAGCGCTACCAGGGACAAAACTGCATCGGTAAACCGATCCCCGTCGAAGCGTCCTCCTCTCAGGACCCTACCTCCATGAATGCATACGCGGTTGTTTTCGTGGGTGATATCGGCGCCCATGGCCTTCAGCACGTCCACCGCTGCGCGCTCGCCCTGCTCATCCTCCTGGTAGAGCCGCAGGATCGTGACCTCCGAGGGGACCACGGCGGCAGCGGCCATCAGGGCGGAAGAGCCCGGGTAGTCGCCGGGGACGGTGTACTCCCGGGGCTGGTAGTGCTGGCCCGCGGGCACCACGAAGCGGCGCAGATCCTCCGAGGCGTGCACGGTGATGCCGGCCTCCCGCAGTACCTGTAGGGTCTGGCGAATCGGCGGGAGCGACTTCATGTCGCCCGTCACCTCGATGGTCACCTCGCGGCCGGTGAGGGGCGCCGCGAAGAGCAGCCCGCTGGTGAACTGGCTGGAGATCTCGCCGCTGACCCGGACCAGGCCCCCGGCAAGGTTTCCGCCCCGCACGGTGATGGGCAGGCGGCCGTCCCGGCTCTCGCAGACGGCGCCCAGCTGGGTCAGGGCGTCCAGCAGGTCGGCCTGGGGCCGCTTGCCGAGCGACTCGGCGTACTCGGTCACGAAGGTGATCTTGGGCAGGGTGGCGGCGCAGGCCGCGATGAGGAAGCGCAGCACGGCGCCGGCGTTGCCGGGGTTCAGCGTCCCGGGATTGCGCGGGCTTCGGCCGAAGCCGACTACCCGCAGGGTATCGCCCTCATGCGTGAGGACGGCGCCCAGGGCGGTCAGGCAGCGCTGCATCGCCTCGCTGTCCTCGCTGTGGGCGGGGTAGTGGATCACGCTCTCGCCGGCGGCCAGGGCGGCGGCCAGCAGGTAACGGGTGGTGTAGTTCTTGGAGCTGGGCGGGTTGATGGTGCCCGCCAGGCGCTCGGCAGGGTAGACTTTCACATCCATGTCGGAGGGATCCTCCTTATAAGTAGGCCGGACTGCGTTGGCAGCCCGGCTCTATCATCTCTATGTTCGGGGGGGAAGCCGCTTACACGCCTCATGCGCTTTGCCGAAGATCTCCTCAATCGCCTCGGGCGACTCGTACTCCAGCGCCCGCTCCAGGGCGTCCAGCGACTCCCGGAAAATGAGGAGCGCCGAGCGCAGCGAGACCGAGTTCGTCAGGAAGATATCGGTCCAGAGGCCGGCGGGGCTCCGGGCGATCCGGGTCGTGTCAGCGAACCCGGTGGCGGTAAGCTCCAGCACGCCGCCGATCCGCTCCTCGGCGTCCAGGGCGGCGCTGGCCAGGGCCGTGGCTACCAGCTGGGGCAGGTGCGAGGAGACCGCCACCCGGGCGTCGTGCTCCTCGGGCCGCATGATCGCGACCCGGGCGCCGGCCGCCTCGGCGAGGCTGCGAACCAGGTCCACCGACTCCGGGGTGGCCCGCTCACCAGGGGTGAGCACATAGCGGGAGCCAAGGGGCAAGTCGGGCGAACCGTTCTGCACCCCGCCCACCTCCCGCCCGAAGATCGGGTGGCCGCCCACGAAGCAGGCCCCGTCGGGCAGGTGCGCCTCCCAGGCCCGCACGATCTCCAGCTTGGTGGAGCCCACGTCGGTGACGACGGCCCCGGGCCTCACGTGGCGGGCCAGCTCAGCGGCCTGCGAGACGATCGTTCCCACCGGGGCGCCCAGCACAATCACGTCGGCCTGGGCGAGCCCCTCGGCCGGGTCGCTGACGATCCGGTCGACGGCGCCCAGCGCCACGGCGTTATCCAGCGGCGCCACATCGATGCCGATGATCTCCCGGGCCACGCCCGCTCTGCGCCACGCCATCCCGAGGCTGCCGCCGATCAGGCCGACCCCCAGGATGGCGATGCGAAAGCCGCCGCTAGGCATGGGCGTGGGCGGCCAGGGGCACCCGGCGGCCGAGCACCTCGGCGATCTGGCTGATCTCGGTCATCATCTGCTGGAAGGCGGCCGGCCCGATGGTCTGGGCGGCGTCGCTGAGCGCCTCGTCGGGGCGCTGGTGCACCTCGACCAGGATGCCGTCGGCGCCTGCGGCCACAGCAGCCCGGGCCATAGCGACGACGAACTTGCGCTTGCCCACGCCGTGGCTGGGGTCGACCACCACCGGCAGGTGGGTCAGCGACTTGGCCACCACCACCGCGGAGAGGTCCAGCGTGTTGCGGGTGGCCGTCTCGTAGGTGCGGATGCCACGCTCGCAGAGAATCACGTTGTGGTTGCCCTCGCTCATGATGTACTCGGCGCTCATCAGCCACTCCTCAATCGTGGCGCTCATCCCACGCTTGAGCAGGACGGGCTTGCGAGCCTTGCCGCATTCCTTGAGCAGCGAGAAGTTCTGCATGTTGCGGGTGCCAATTTGCAGTACGTCGGCGTAGCGCTCCACGAGCTCCACATCACGGGTGTCCATCACCTCGGTCACCACGGGCAGACCGCACCGCTCCCGGGCCTCGACCAGCATCTTCAGGCCCTCTTCGCCGTGGCCCTGGAAGCTGTAGGGGCTGGTGCGGGGCTTGAAGGCGCCGGCCCGCAGGGCGTGAGCGCCGCCGGTCCGCACCATATCGGCGCTCTCCAGCAGCAGGTCCCGGCCCTCCACCGAGCACGGTCCGGCCACGACCCACAGGTCGTTGCCGCCAACCGAGCTGGTGCCGATGTTGATGACGGTATCCTCCGGATGGAAGTCACGGGAGGCCAGCTTGTACGGCTTGGAGATGGGGGTGATCTGCTCCACGCCCGGATGCGCCTCCAGGTTCAGGTTGGCCAGGGCCTGGCGGTCGCCGCCGATCGCCCCGATGATGGTGCGCTCCACGCCCCGGGAGAGGTGAACGCCGAACCCGACGTTCTTAACCCGATCGATGACGGAGTTGATTTCGTTCTCCTGGGCGCCTTTTCGCATGATAATGATCATTTGAGCACACCTCTCCTTAGTTTAGACCTCTTGATGTCAAAAGTAAAAGCCTCCGCCCCGAAAAACGGGACGGAGGCTGTATATGCACAGCTACCGCGGTACCACCCTGCTTGGCCCCAACGACGGGACCCACCTCAGCCGAGGACCAACATCCTCGCCACCCATGATAACGGGGGTGTGCCGGCGTACCTACTCAGACGTCTTAAGCCGTCTTTTCAGCCTGCGCTCCCAGGTGTATTCAGCTCGCCTTCGGCACCAGCTTGCACCAACCGCTGGCTCTCTGCAGCTCTCCGGCGTTGAGCTTACTTCTCCCGTTCATCGCTTTCGTATATTGAAGCAGAGTATACACCCGTTGGGATATTCGGTCAACCCTTTTTGCATTCGGACAATTTACCGCAGATTACGCAGATTTAATGGATTACGCGGATGTCGCTTAACAGTCGGGCCAAGTAAATATATATATAAATTTACCAGGACCATACTCTCGACATAATCTGCGTAATCATAAAAATCTGCGTAATCTGCGGTAAAATATGCGTCTTTACCTGGTTGCTGCCTTTAGTTGCGAGACGAACTCGCCGACCCGAGCCACCAGCTCGCTCCGCGGCAAGTCTTGCCCGCAGAGCTTGACGATGGCGCTGCCGACGATGACGCCGTCGGCGATGGCGGCGACTTGGCGGACCTGGTCGGGGGTGGAGATGCCGAAGCCGACGCAGACGGGCGTGGCGGTGTGGCTCTGGGCGGCCTTCACCACGTCGACGAAGCGGGTGGGGAGCTCGGTGCGCTGGCCGGTGACGCCGGTCAGGGAGACGCAGTAGACGAAGCCGGTGGCGAGCTTAGCGGCACGCTCGATGCGGTCGGGGGTTGAGGTGGGCGCCGCGAACTGGATCAGGTCGAGCCCGTGCTTGGTCGCTGCTTCGAGGACCTCGTCGCCCTCCTCCATCGGCACGTCCGGCAAGATTAGTCCATCCACCCCCGCTGCCGCGGCGCGGGCGCAGAAGGCATCCACGCCGGGCCGGTTGAGCAGGTTGTAGTAGGTCATGATCACGATGGGAAGCTGGACGCCCTCGGTGCGCAGCTCGGCGATCACCTTCAGGACGTTGTCGGTGTTGGCGCCGGCGGCCAGGGCCCGCTGGGAGCCCGCCTGGATCACGGGACCATCGGCCAGGGGGTCCGAGAAGGCGAGGCCGAGCTCGACGATGTCTGCCCCGGCCCGCTCGATGGCCTTCACCAGGTCCTTGGTCGCATCCAGGCTGGGGTCGCCGGCGGCGATGTAGGTGACCAGGGCCTTCTCGCGGCGCTCACGCAGCATAGCAAATCGGTTGGCGATCCGGCTCATTACAGGTCACCTCCTAGCACTTGGCTGACCTGGACCATGTCCTTGTCGCCGCGGCCGGACACGTTGATGATCAGAATCGAGTCCTTCGGCATAGACCGGGCGACCTCCACGGCCTGGTAGACGGCGTGGCTGGACTCCAGCGCCGGGATGATCCCCTCGGTGCGGGAGAGCAGCTTCATGCCCTCCAGGGCCTGCTGGTCGGTCACGGCGATGTACTCAGCGATGCCCTGGTCCCGGAAGTAGGCGTGCTCGGGACCGACGCCGGGGTAGTCCAGGCCGGCGGAGATCGAGTGGGCCTCGGTCACCTGGCCGTAGGTGTCCTGCAGCAGGTAGCTCTTGGCGCCGTGGAAGACGCCCACCGCACCGCCGCCGGTCATGGTGGCGCCGTGCTTGTCGGAGGCGAGACCATGGCCGCCGGCCTCCACGCCGATCAGGCGGACGCCGGGGTAGCTTGATAGCGGATGGAAGATGCCGATGGCGTTCGACCCGCCGCCCACGCAGGCGACGACGGCGTCGGGGAGGCGCCCCTCGGCGGCCTGGATCTGATCAATGGTCTCAAGGCCGATGATCGACTGGAAGTCGCGCACCATCATGGGATAGGGATGCGGCCCGACGACCGACCCGATGATGTAATGCGTGGTCTCCACGTTGGTCACCCAGTCGCGGATTGCCTCGTTGGTGGCGTCCTTCAGGGTGCGGGAGCCGGACTTGGTGGGCAGAACCCGGGCGCCGAGCAGCCGCATGCGGAAGACGTTCAGCTCCTGGCGGGCGACGTCGATCTCGCCCATGTGGACCTCGCACTCCAGGCCAAAGAGGGCGCAGACGGTGGCTGTGGCGACGCCGTGCTGGCCGGCGCCCGTCTCGGCGATGATGCGCTTCTTGCCCATGCGGCGGGCCAGCAGCGCCTGGCCCATGGCGTTGTTGATCTTATGGGCGCCGGTGTGGTTGAGATCCTCCCGCTTGAGGTAGATCTTCGCCCCGCCAACATAGCTAGTGAGGCGCTCGGCGAAGTAGAGCGGGGTCTCCCGGCCAATGTAATGCTTACGGTAGTAGTTCAGTTCCTCCAGGAACTCCGGGTCGTTCTTGTACTTGTTGTAGGCCTGCTCCAGCTCGATGCAGGCGGACATCAGCGTCTCGGGGACGTACCGGCCGCCAAAGGGGCCGAAGTGGCCGCGCTCGTCGGGCTGGGTGAGGGGGCGTTGGGTGGTCAAGCGAGGCCCTCCTTTGCTTCTGCAACGAAGTCGTAGATTTTGTCGAGGTCCTTGGCGCCGTCGGTCTCGACGCCGCTGGAGACGTCCACGCCGCCGGGCCGGGCCTGGGCGATCGCGGCGGCCACGTTGTTGGGCGTGAGGCCGCCGGCGAGGATCAGCTTCGGCTTGCCCGGGGTGAGCGGGTCGTTCGGGCCGGACAGGGGCACGCCGGCTTTCGCCAGCACCTCCGCCGCCTTGCCGATCAGCGACCAATCCAGGGTCTGGCCGGTGCCGCCGTGCTGGCCCTCCACGTAAGGATCGAGCAGCAGGCCGGCCGCCGCCCGGTAGTCAGGCAGTTGAACCAAATCGGCCTCGGACTTGATGCGGAACGCCTTGATCACCGGCCGGTCCACCTGGGCGATGAACTCGGGCGGTTCGGCGCCGTGCATCTGGATGACGGTCAGACCGGCGTAGTCGGCGACCCGCTGCATCTGCGCCGGCGTGCTGTCGACGAAGACGCCCACCTTGTGGAGGTTTCCCGGCAGGGCCGTCACCAGGCTCTGCGCCTTGTCGGGGTCGATCTGCCGCTTGCTCTTGGCAAAGATAAAGCCCACGGCATCGGCGCCGGCCTCGGCGGCGGCCAGCGCCGCCTTCATCGTGCTGATTCCGCAGATCTTAGCCCACATCAGTAAGGCGCCCTCCTTAGCGATTCATCAGAGTACGGAGCGCCTCCGCCACGTCGGGCTGGCGCATCAGGGACTCGCCGACCAGCACCGCCTTGGCGCCGGCCGCCGCCACCCGCTGGATGTCGGCATGGCTGCCGATGCCGGACTCGCTGACCAGCAGCCTGTCGGCAGGAATGCGGGGCGCCAGCTGCTCGGTGACCTCCAGCGTGGTGTGGAAGGACTTCAGGTCCCGGTTGTTGATGCCCACCAGCGGCGCCCCGGACTCCAAGGCGATGGTCAGCTCCTCGTCGGTGTGGACCTCGGTGAGAACATCCATCCCAAGCTCCCTGGCAAGCAGAGCCAGGCGGTGCATGTCCGCCGGGGTGCGGCCCTCGGCGCATTCGCCGTGGAACGCTGCCACGATCAGCAGGATCGCGTCGGCGCCGGCGGCCCGGGCTTCATAGACCTGGTACTCATCGATTACGAAGTCCTTACGGAGCAGCGGCAGCCTCACGGCCGCCCGGATCTGCCGCAAGTAGGCGAGCGACCCCTGGAAGTACTGTTCGTCGGTCAAGACGCTTAGGCAAGCGGCGCCCGCCGACTCGTAGGCCCTTGCGATGGCGACCGGGTCGAAGTCCGGCCGGATCAGCCCCTTCGACGGGCTCGCCTTCTTCACCTCGGCGATCACCTGGACCCCGTCGGGCTCCCGCAGGGCCCGGAAGAAGCCCCTGGGCGCCGGCGCCGCCGCTGCCGCAGTGCGCAAGTCCGACAGCGGGGTGGAGACCTTCGCGGCCGCCACCTCCTCCGCCTTGGTGGCGAGAATCCGGGCGAGGATCATCGGGCGCCCCGGGGCACCAGGCCCAGCCGCTGCTGCACCGCACGTAGGTTGGGAATCGCCACGGCCTCGGCCCTCTCCGCGCCCTTGTCCAGGATCGCCTCGATCACGCCCGGCTCGGACAGCTCGGCGAAGCGCTTCTGAATCGGCTCCAGCACGGCGATGACCGCCTCGGCCACATCCTTCTTGAACTGGCCGTAGCCGTTGTACTTGCCGGAGATCTCATCGAGGGTCTGGCCGGTGCAGAGTGAGAGGATCACCATCAAGTTCGAGATGCCGGGCTTCTCCTTCTCATTGTAGACCACCTCGCGGCCCAGGTCGGTCACCGCCCGCTTGATCTTGTTGCGGATGACGTCCGGCGAATCCATCATCAGGATGTAGGAGTTGGGATCGTCGTCGGACTTGGACATCTTCTTGGTCGGGTCGGTCAGGCTCATGATGCGCCCGCCGCTCTTGCGATTGGGGATGTAGGGCTCGGGCACGGTCAGGAAATCGCCGAAGCGATGGTTCAGGCGGGTGGCCACATCGCGGCAAAGCTCAAGGTGCTGCTTCTGGTCGTCGCCGACGGGAACGTGCGTAGCCTGATAGAGAAGGATATCGGCAGCCATCAGGGCGGGATAGGTAAAGAGGCCGGTGGTGACGCCCTCGTCCTTGCGCTTGGCGGACTTGTCCTTGAACTGGGTCATGCGCTTGAGCTCGCCGAAGTAGGTGTTGACCTCCATCAGCCAGCCGAGCTCGGCGTGGGCAGGCACCTGGGACTGCGCGAAGATCGTCGCCACGTTGGGGTCGATCCCGGCGGCCACATAGAGCCGGGCCAGGTCGAGGGTGTTCTGATAGAGCGCCTTGGGGTCCGGCTGAACCGTCAGCGCATGCAGGTCGACGACGCAGAAGTAGCAGTCGGCCTGGTGCTGAAGCTGCACGAAGTTGCGCATCGCACCAAGGTAATTGCCCAGGGTCAGGTTGCCGGTGGGCTGGATGCCGGAAAGGACCCGTTTGATCTCGACGCTTTTCTTGGTAGCCATGGTGAGACTATCTCTCCTTATTGGTCGTCATATCCGATAGGTTACGGTTTTGAAGGGAGCCATTCCTGTGAGTTTGCGCCGATTTCTGCTGCCAGTGGCGGATATGATTGGCTCGGTTTTGGTGGCGCTGGGCTTCGGGCTGCGGCCCCGCTCGGTCCGGCTGGAGCGGGTCGAGGTCGCCTTGCCCGACCTGCCGGCCCATCTGGATGGTTATCGCATCGGTGTGATGGCCGATCTGCACCTGGGGCCGCTGGTCAAGCCGCACCAGATCCGGGCGCCCGCCGCGCGGCTGGCCGCTGAGCAGCCCGACCTGGTGGTCGTCGCCGGGGATCTGACCAGCGACCCCGCCTGCGAGCCCTTGCTCGATGAGGCCCTGGCGCCGGTACAGGGCGCCCTGGGCGTGCTTGGCAACTGGGATTATTATTTCCCGCCGCCCGTCCGGACGCAGAGCGCCGTCCGTTTGTTGGTCAACGATGGCCTGGTGGTTGCAGATGGCCTTTGGGTCGGCGGTGTGGACGACTGCAAGTTCGGACGGCCCGACGTGGCCGCTGCGATGGCCGGCGCCCCCGAAGGGGCGGTGCGCATCCTGATCGCCCACGAGCCTGACTTCGCCGACCAGGTGACGGCGGAGGACCGGGTCGCCCTGGTGATCTCCGGGCACAGCCACGGCGGCCAGATCCGACTGCCGCTGCTGGGTCCCCTCCTCCTGCCGCCAATGGGTCGCAAGTACCACACGGGGCTCTACCGGGCGCCGCACACCAGGGTATACACCACCCGCGGGCTCGGGTTCGCCCACCTGCCACTGCGGCTCTGGTGCCCACCGGAGCTCACGGTGATCACGCTGAGGCGAGCTGGTGGCTGAGGTCCCGGAGCCCGTACAGGGCCCGGCGGGCGGCGCCGGAGTCGATGGCCTGCTCGGCGAGGCCCACGCCCTCCTTCAGGCTGCGGGCGGCGCCGGCGGCCAGCAGGGCGGCAGCGGCGTTCAGCAGCACCACGTCCCGGCGGGGGCCGGGCTCACCGGCGAGGATCGCCTCGGTGATGCGGGCGTTCTCCTCCTTGGTGCCGCCGCGGATGTACTCGCGCGGCGCCCGGGCGATGCCCACATCCTCCGGGGTAACCCGGTAGGTGTGCACGAAGCCGTCCTCCATCTCAGAGATGACGGTGGGGCCGGAGATCGAGATCTCGTCGACCCCGTCGAGGCCGGCAACGACCAGGGCATGCTTGCAGCCGAGGTTGCCCAGCACCCGGGCCAGCGGCTCGGTCAGGTTGGGGCTGAAGACCCCCATCACCTGCGCCTGCGCCCCGGCCGGGTTGGTGAGCGGCCCGAGCACGTTGAAGATCGTGCGCATGCCGATCTCCTTGCGGACCGGGCCGACGTGCTTCATGCTGGTGTGCAACGTCGGGGCGAACATGAAGCCAATGCCGACCTCATCGATGCACTGGCCGACCTGGGCGGCGGTGAGGCCAAGGTTGATTCCCAACGCTTCCAGTACGTCGGCCGAGCCGGTGAGGCTGGATGCCGCCCGATTGCCATGCTTGGCCACCGGTACCCCCGCCCCCGCCACCACGAAGGCGGCGGTCGTTGAGATGTTGAAGGTGTTGGCCTTGTCGCCGCCGGTGCCGCAGGTGTCGACCGCCATCGGGCGGCTGTGGACGACCTGGGTCGCCCGGTTGCGCATGATCCGGGCGCAGCCCGTGATCTCATCGACCGTCTCGCCCTTGATGCGCAGGGCCATCAGGAAGGCGGCCACCTGGGCCGGCGTGGCGTCGCCGTTCATCATCAACGTCATCGCCGTCTCCGCCTGGGCCTGCGTCAGGTCCTTGCCCTCGGCCGTCAGGGAGATCAGCGCCTTGATATCCATCTCCATGTGGATGCGCCTCCTACGATAGGGTGAGGAAGTTGGCCAGCAGCTGCTTGCCGCCTTCCGTGAGAATCGACTCGGGGTGGAACTGGACGCCGTAGACCGGGTGCCATCGGTGCTTCAGGCCCATGATCAGGCCGTCTTCGGTCTCGGCGGTCACTTCCAGCTCCTCGGGCAGACTCTCACGCTCCACGATCAGCGAGTGGTAGCGGGTTGCCGTGAAGTTCTGCTTCAGGCCGGCGAAGAGCCCCTCGCCGCCGTGCTTGATCTTGCTCACCTTGCCGTGCATCAGGTACGGCGCCCGGATTACCTTGCCGCCATATACCTGCCCAATCGACTGATGACCCAGGCAGACCCCCAGCACCGGGATGGTGGGGCCGAGCTCCCGGATCACATCCATCGAGATGCCCGCCTCGTTCGGGGTGCAGGGGCCGGGGCTGACGATGATCTTCTCGGGGTTCATCGCCCGGATCTGCTCGACCGTCAGCTCGTCGTTGCGGCGGACTGTGATCTCCGCCCCCAGCTCGCCGAGGTACTGGACCAGGTTGTAGGTGAAGGAATCGTAGTTATCGATGACCAGAATCAACCCAATCCCTCCTCTGCCATCTCCAGGGTGCGAATCAAGGCCCGGGCCTTGTGCAGCGACTCCTGGTACTCGAAGGTCGGGTCGCTGTCGGCCACGATGCCGGCGCCCGCCTGCATGTAGACTTGGTCGCCCTTCATCACCATCGTGCGGATCGTGATGCAGGTGTCCAGCGACCCGCTGAAGGAGACGTAGCCGACAGCGCCGCCGTAGGTGTTGCGCCGGGTGGGCTCAAGGCTGTCGATGATCTCCATCGCCCTTACCTTCGGCGCCCCGCTGAGGGTGCCCGCCGGGAAGCAGGCGGCCAGGGCGTCGAGGGCATCCTTGTCCTGCCGGAGCTTGCCCTGCACGTCGCTGACGATGTGCATTACGTGGCTGTACCGCTCGATGCGCATCATGTCGGTGACCTCGACGCTGCCGTACTCGCAGACACGGCCGAGGTCGTTGCGGCCCAGATCGACGAGCATCACGTGCTCGGCCTTCTCCTTCTCGTCGGCCAGGAGCTCCTCTTCGTGGCGGAGGTCCTCCGCTTCGGTGGCGCCCCGGGGCCGGGTGCCGGCGATGGGCCGGGTCCGGACCACCCCGTCCTCCACCCGGACCAGCAGCTCCGGCGAGGAGCCGATGATCTTGAGATCACCGAAGGTCAGGTAGAACATGTAGGGGCTCGGGTTGACCGTGCGCAGCACCCGGTAGATGTCGAGCGGCCGGCTGCGGACGCTGGTCTGGAGCCGCTGCGAGAAGACCACCTGGAAGATGTCGCCCGCCTTGATGTACTCCTTGGCCTCCCGCACCGCGTTCTCGAACTGCTCCTGGCTCATGTTGGAGCGGACGGTCAGGGGGCGGGGCCGGCCCAGGCCGAAGCCGGGGGGCACGGGCACCGGGCCCCGGAGCCGCTCGACCGCCCGGTCCAGCAGGGCCTGGGCCCGCCGGTAGGCCACGTCCGGCTCGCTGCCGGGCTGGGTGTTGGCGACAAGGAGCAGCTTGTGCTTGAGCCGGTCGAAGACCACCACCAGCTCGGTGATCATGTAGAGCGCATCGGGCAGCTCCAGGTCGTCCTTGGGGGCGTTCGGGAGCCGCTCGTAGTAGCGGACTGCGTCGTAGCTCAGGTAGCCCACGGCGCCGCCGGCGAAGCGGGGCAGCCCGGCGGGCTGGTAGACCTTAAAGGAGTTCATGACCTCCCGGAGGTGGCTGAGGGGATCGCCGGTCAGCGTTTTGGCGGCGGCGCCCCCGTGGGTCACCTGGCCCACGGTCCGGTACTCGCTGGCCGCCTCGCCCTCCACGATGCGGGTCACGCCGTCCCGATTGGCCAGGGTAAGCAGCGGCCGGCAGCCCAAAAACGAGTACCGGGCCACCTTCTCGCCGCCCTCGACCGACTCCAGCAGGAAGGCGCCCGGCTCCTCCTGGCAGAGCTTCATGAAGACCGAGATCGGGGTCTCCAGATCCGCCAGCACCTCGCGGTAGACCGGGATCAGGTTATACTCCTTGGCGAGGTGCAAATAAGTGCTCAGGCTTGGCTGATACATAGCGACCACTCCTTGTCGATTGAAGTCGGGGGGAGGAAGGGCGCATCCTCCCCCCGACACCCCCCACGCCTCTGGCCGACTCGTCGCCGATCTTGACGCACATGTCGCCACGACCGGCTCTGCTTCCCCAAAAGGCCGTGCCAAACACAAAAAGGCCTTCATCCCTGAAAGGGACGAAGGCCTTGCATAGGCTTCGCGGTACCACCCTAGTTCGACGGCAATGCAAATAGCCGTCGCGCTTGCACGCAGGTACTAACATACCCTCTTTCCGATAACGGCGGAAGACACCGGACGCGCCTACTGGCCTTACGGCGTTCAGCGGACAGCTCGTGGGACCATTCGCCAGACTTCCCCGCACCGGACCTCACACCTTGAGGCTGCTTGGAACAGCCTCCGCCGGCTCGCTGAAGCGTACCTGTCTGGGTACTTTCCCCACTCATCGCTTACGTAGTTGGGTTGAAGTTGTTTCTTAGACTAGCACGAGGTAAACATATCTGTCAACAATGCCTTCGGGAAAAAGCTAGTTTCGGGTCATCATGAACGATACTTTCACAGTTGGACCCGCTCCGCCCCATCAGGCCGGGACCTGACTGGGTCATGGTGACCGACAGCGTGGACGAGGCCGACACAGGCATCCCGCCGTTGCGGTCGACAGACGCTCTTCGTAGCCGTATTCAGGACAGATATGCGTGCGTCATAACTGCACCGAAAGCCGTCCGGTGCCGCATAGGTCCTGCGAACTTCTTCCCTCCTGATCGCTTTCATGATACCATCTTCTGTGATTTCTCAGCTACTTCCCCGGGAGGTCTTTTTAAGATGATAAGCAAGCTTCGTGTTGCCATCGTCGGTTATGGCAACGTCGGCAAGTACACACTGGAGGCCATCCAGGCCGCCCCTGACATGGAACTGGTCGGCGTGGTCCGCCGCTCCACCGCCGGCGCCCAGCCCCCCGAGCTGGCCGGGGTCAAGATCGTCAGCGACATCCGCGAGCTGGACGGTGTCCAGGGCGCCCTGCTCTGCACCCCGACCCGCTCGGTGCCCGCCTTTGCCGAGGAGATCCTGGCCCAGGGCATCCACACCGTTGACAGCTACGACATCCACGGGGAGCTGGCCGACCTGCGTAAGCGGCTGGACGGGGTCGCCAAGCAGGGCGGCGCCGTGGCCGTCATCTCCGCCGGCTGGGACCCCGGCACCGACTCGATGCTGCGCGGCATGCTGGAGTTCATGGCGCCCAAGGGCCTTACCTACACCAACTTCGGCCCCGGCATGTCCATGGGCCACACCGTGGCCGTCAAGGCGATCAAGGGCGTCAAGAAGGCGCTGTCGATGACCATCCCCGCCGGCATGGGCATCCACAAGCGGGCGGTCTACGTGGAGTTGGAGCCCGGCGCCGAGTTCGCCACCGTGGAGGCGGCGATCAAGAACGACCCGTACTTCATCAAGGATGAGACCCGGGTCACCCAGGTCGAGGACGTGGACAACCTGATTGACATGGGCCACGGCGTGCTCATGGAGCGCAAGGGCGTCTCCGGCGGCACCGACAACCAGCTCTTCAAGTTCGACATGCGGATCAACAACCCGGCGCTCACCGCCCAGGTGATGGTCGCCTCCATGCGAGCCGCCGCCAAGCAGAAGCCCGGCGCCTACACCATGATCGAGATCCCGGTCATCGACTACCTCCCCGGGGACCGGGACGAGCTGATCCGCCGCCTCGTATAGAATAATGAGCCCCGGATTCCCTCAGTGGAATCCGGGGTTTGCTTTTCCCCTACTGGCAGAGATTGCAGCGGCCGGATCAGTCTGGCTATCTCCTCTCAGGTCTCACCGCGACCTCAAGTTTCTGACGGGGCGTGACCAACTCCCGGAGCGCCCCGGCCTATCTGGGGCTATGAGAAGGGTCTCACGCAAAATCTGTAACCGGGGTGGTGACCGAAGCCAGGAAATAGCGTCCACTTTGTGCGCGAGGCGCGGCCAAAAACCCGCAAACCCTAGTGGGCTCGTCTGCCTCGACCAACTTAAGCAAAATCTGGACGCTCTTAGTGCCCCTCCCGGGGCGGCACCTGCAACATATTGCTCGAGACCCTGGACCGCCCCACGGGGCGGTTTTTGTTTTAGGTCCCCCCTCACCCGATACCCCGGGCCTCCGGCACCGGGTAGGGCGACACCGAAAACCCCGCCGACACCGTCGCGGCGACCAGCTCTGACCGGGTAGCCGTGCCCCAGACCGTGGCCTCGTTTTGGTTCAAGTCGACGTAGACCCGCTCCACGCCCTCCACTCCCCGCAGGGCGTCCCGCAGCCGGGTGCGGCAATCCTCGCAGCACATGCCCTCAATCCACAGTACCGTCTCGCTCACAGAGCTCCCCCCTCTACAGCAAGCCCGACCCCCGACAGCGTCGGGAGCCGGGTTCCGGCCTATTTTACCCGAATGGAGAGCTTCTGACCATGGTAGAGGGCGCCGCCCAGGTCGGTCTCAGCGCCGGCGGTCTCGTCCCAGACCACGGCCTGGCCTGACTGGACCTGCCGGACCAGGGCGCTCCCCCCGGCGAAGTTCAGGGCGTGCTTCACCTCGGCGCCCCGGAAGAGGCGCACGGGGTTGCCGTCAACCGTGACCTCGATCGGCTCGAATGCCATGGCCGCCTACCTGGCCTTCAGCAGCTCGGGGTAGGCCGGGTTGAACTCGTCGGTGTTGACGCTCCAGAGCGTGGTGCCTTCCTTGCTCACGCTGTCTCGCACCTCATCGCTGTTGAAGCGCAGCACGGTGCCCACGGCGGCGGCGAGGGCGTTGAGCTCGGTGGCGTTATTGGTGGCGTAGAAGTCGGTGCCCGAGGTGAAGATGACCGAGCCGCCACTGAAGACGTAGTCACGGATCACCTGGTGCTCAGCCGCTGTGTAGGAGGACTGGGGCGCCGAGATCAGGAGCACCTTGACCCCCTGGAGCTTGGCGGCGGTCAGGGCGGTGTTCTTGCCGGTGAAGGTCAGGGTCCAGCCGCGGTCGGCCAGGAAGCTGCGCGCGCTGCTGTACCGGCCGGCGTCGTAGAACTGGTTGTGTCCCTCATCGACCAGGACGGTGCCGGTCTGTGCGCCGCCAGCCCAGTCGAGCAGGTTGGTGAACCACTGCCAGGTCTGGTGCCGCTGCTGATTCGCCGCCAGGTTGGTGCCCAGGGCGATCACCTTGCCGCTGCCGATCTGCTCGAAGGCGGCCAGGGGCACCGGGCGCCCGGCGTCCACCATCGGGAAGTGCGGGGCATCGCTGCTGCGGTCCACCTGGTAGCCGGTGGACTCGGTGGTCAGGAGCATGGTGGCCTGGTTCGTCAGCGGCACCAGGTTGCCCGCAGCGTCGGCGGCCAGTAGGCTGCCGGAGTTAAAGACGTTCACCTTGGTGACGGCCACCGGGGTTGGGGCGGCCTTCACGACGATGCGCCCCTCGGAGGACCTGTAGTTCAGGGTGCCGACCTTCTTGATGTACTCCGCCACGGCGATGGCGTCCACATCAGAACCGACGTCGATCACGGTGGGGACGGTCTCGAAGTAGGTGCCGCTGGTCGCCGCGAAGTCGCTGACCGCCAGGGTGTAGGTCGCTGCCAGGTCGATCGGCTGACCGTTCACCTTCACGTCGATGCGCTCCGGAGTCCCGTCGGGCTTGGTCAGCACGGTGTAGGAGCCGCCGGAGATCTGCAGGTCGACCGCCGGGTTGCGGTTCGGGCGGGCGTAGGAGCGGGTGATGGCGTGTACGATCTCCGCGCCGGTCGCCTCCACCTTCCAGATGAAGTTGCCGAAGGGGAGCACGGTGTAGACCTGCTTCATGGTGATATCGCCCTTGGGGATATCCGCACGGATGCCGCCGTTGTTCCAGAAGGCGAGGTCGGTGCCCAGGTAGTCGCGCAGGCCGTCCGTGATCAGGTTGCCGATGGCGACGTCACCGTTCTCCTTGCCGCTCTGGGTGAGGGCGTTCAGGGTAGTGCCAATGACGGTGTCGAGGATCGGGGCCATCTGGGCGTTCCAGTAGTCCACGACCTCCTTGACCTCGGGGTCCTCGGCGGTCAGGGAGGCGATGCGCACGGTGTGCTTGCCGCCGGCGGCGCCGGGGTTCACCGACACGCTCTCAGCCTGGCGCACCACCAGGTCGCTCAGGTAGGTGGCGTTGGATCCTACTTGGATGATCGGGATCCCGTTCACCCACTCCGGCTCGGGCAGGTAGGTGTGTGAGTGGGCGCCGAGGATCAGGTCTGCGCCGGTGATCTGCTCAGCCATGGCGTGGTCAAAGTCGTTGCCGTTGTGGGAGACGATCACCACGAGGTTGACCTGGTCGCGCAGGGCGTTGATCTGCTTTTGCACCTCGGCGACCGGGGAGACGAAGTCCAGGCCCACGGTGTTCTTCTTGGCCGTGGAGGGCGGGGTCTCGGTGAGCCCGATGAAGGCGATCCTCTGACCGAGCTCGGTGGTGACGATCTTGTAGGGCTCAAAGGGCTGAATGGGCGTCAGCGCCTGGTCCTTCACCACGGTGTTGGCGCTGAGCCACGGGAAGTTCGACTCGGTGCGGCGGGCCTGGGTGGCCTCCGGCCCGTGGTCGAAGTCGTGGTTGCCAACGGCCATCAGGTCCGTTGCCATTCGGTTGAGCGCCTGGATCATGGGGACGCCCTTGTTCAGGTCGGAGACGGGGTTGCCGCTGAAAATATCGCCGGCGTTGATGAAGTAGACGTTGCCGCCCTGAGCCTTGGCCGCCTTGACGTAGGCGGACATCTTGGGCAGGGGGTCGATCTTGGCGTGGATGTCGTTGGTGTGAAGGATGCGGGCGTTGAGCGCCGGGGCCTCCACCTTGAAGGTGGCCATGCCGCCTGGCTTGGCCAGGGACTGGACCTCCAGGGTGTTCACCCCGTACTTGACCAGCCCGCTGATGTCGTACGCTGCGGTTCCCTTGCCCTTCTCGAAATCGGAGTCGATGTGAAAGCGCTGGCCGTTGAGGGCCAGGTCCAGGTTGTAGACGCCGTCGTTCACGACGGTCAGCCTGGAGACGTTAGCCTTGACCTCGAAGGTGAACAGCTGGGTGGCCGCTTTGCCCGTGGACCGCTCGGTGGCTGCCTCGACCACCGTGTACCAGTCGTAGGTCTGGGTCGAGGTCCACTGGGGCGGCGGCGGGGTCATGCCATTGCCCTCGTTGGCAACGGCCGGGACTGCGAGACCAGACAGGAGCATCAGCGAGAGCAGGAGCGCGAGCAGGTGTCGGAATCGTTTCATCCATACTTTCCCCCTAAGGATTATCCGGGCCGGAATGGATGATACGACTACGCAATTCAGAACCCCTGCGTTTGTCGAACGATTACACGGAACGGTAACAAAACACCCCCAACTCTTAACGAGCGGGGGCTTCATGGTGCAGGCAGGCGACTCCTGCCCAGACGAAGACCCCTGCTCGACGAGCGGGGGTCTTTGGCATAGCCTATGCATGCTGTCGGAGCGAGACCTCGCCGGCCAGCACCCGGTGCACGGCGCCGTCCTCAGCCCGGACCAGCAGGGCGCCGTCGGCGTCCAAATCCTCGGCGATGCCCTGCAGGGTGGGCGCTCCCGTGACCGAGTTGACCCGAACGGGGCGCCCCAGGGTGATCGAGAGCGCCCGCCAGCGCTCCAGCACGGCGTCAAAGCGCCCCTGGGTCAACTGGTCGTAGGCCGACTCGAAGCGGGCCAGGATCTCACGCACGAGCTGCGCCCGCGGGAAGGGGCGCCCGGCCTCGGTCCGCAGCGAGGTCGCCGTGGCCCGGAACTCGTCGGGGAACTGCTCCCGCTCCATGTTGACGTTGATGCCGATGCCGCACACCACGAAGGCGATGGCGTCCATGTCGGCCTCCATTTCGGTGAGGATGCCGCAGAACTTGCGGTCCTCCACCTGCACGTCGTTGGGCCACTTGATGCCCACCGAGATCGCGGTGACCTCCCGCACAGCCTCCGCCACCGCCACCGCCGCGACCAGGGTGACCCGGGGCGCCTGGTGGGGCGGCAGCGTGGGCCGCAGCACCAGGGTCATGGCGATCGCTGAGCCCCTGGGGGTGGACCAGGAGCGGCCAAGGCGGCCCTTGCCGGCCACCTGCTCATCGGCGATGACCAGCAGACCCTCGGGGGCGCCCGACCGGGCCAACTGCTTGGCCAGGTCGTTGGTGGAGCCCACCTGCTCGCGGTACTCGACCTGCCGGCCGAATCGGCTGGTCGTGAGGCCGGCGCCCAGTTCCGTGGCGGTGACCCGGTCGGGGCCGTCCACCAGGCGGTAGCCCAGCCGGGTTTGCGCTTCCAGGGTGTACCCGGCGGCGCGCAGGGACTCGATCTGCTTCCAGATCGCCGACCGGGTGACGCCCAGCTGGCGCGAGAGCTCCTCGCCGCTGACCCAGCGGTCCCCGGCGGCCTGGAGGATGGCCAGGATCTGTTCGTGGGCCATCCCTACCCCTTCCTCTCTCGGAAGCTGGCGAGCCAGTCGAGCTCGACGTCGGTGAAGCCGGCCTTGCGGCGCCCGGCCCGGTTGATGGGCGGTCCGCCCAGCGCCTGGGGCCCCAGCCGCTCCTCCACCTTCCGCAGGAGCGCCCTCTGCTCCCCCTCGTCGGGCAGGAAGCGCTTCACCCACTTGTTGCCCGTGCGGACGTGGATCACCTCGTCCGCCAGGATGTAGTCCATGATCTGGCTGGTCTCCATGTCGCCCACGGCCGCCAGGGCGTCACGGGCCATCAGGGTCTGGTCGATGCCATTCCCCTCGTGGATCCGCTGGGTGGTAACGAAGCGCTCCGCCAGGGTGGAGCCGGCGACCGAGTGCTCCCAGACCTTGTGGTGGTACGGGAACTGCCCGATGCTCCCGCCCAGCTCCAGCAGGCGGTCGGCGCACATTTCGGCGTGGCGGGCCTCGTCCCAGATCTGGGCGGCCAGGTCGAGCTTCATCTCCCAGGGGGCGTCGGGGAACTCGGCGATCATGCGGCCGCAGACCTCAATCGCCGGGATCTCCAGGTTGATCAGGGCGATGTGCAGCAGGCGCACCCGGCCCTCCGGGCTCTCCAGGGGCTTGGCCTTGGGCATCTTCTTGCCGGGCTCCAGCGGCTTGAAGCGCTCATCGCGGGCGGGCAGGGCGACCAGCGTCGGGCGGAACTGCTCGGGGCCGTCGTAGGCCGGGCCGGGGCCGTGGAGCCCCCCGGCCCCCTCCAGGTAGAGTTGGAGGCGCCGGGTGGCGGCCTCGTCGCCCCGCTGGCGGGCGCCCCAGATCACCTGGCTCTCCAGCGTCTCGGCGACCTGGTAGAGGATCCGCACCGTGGGCTCGTCGGCCACGGGGTTGGTCCTCTCGATGTGCTCCCTCGCCGAGGCCAGGATGGCGGGCAGCAGCACGTGGTAGAGCGCCGAGGTCTGCTCGGCGGGGTCGGTAAGGCTGGTCATCTCCTGCAGGAAGCTGAGCAGCGCCCGGTTGGCCGGGCGGGCAACCGTGGGGCGCTCGGCGGTCAGGCCGTCGATGCGGCGCCCGATCAGGTCGGCCAGGTTGGCGTGGTCGTACAGGTGGTAGGCCCAGCGGATCTTGGTCTCGAGTTCGGGAACGGCGGCGATCCAGGCGCCCAGGCACTGGACCGAGTGGAGCAGGGCGCCGTGGATATCGGCCAGGCGGGCGGCTGTGGCTTCAACGCCCCAGGCGCCCATGCGGGTACGGTGCATCATGATGTCAGCGACCTCCGATTGCGTGGTGTACCTCCCTGTCGTTCCAACGGCGCAGCCAGGCGGCGGCATGCGAGCCACACCACGGGCATCAGCACCAAAATGGCACCGGTGCCGGTCCAGTCAGCGATCCAGGGGTACGGCTGATTCCAGGTGATCTGTAGGATGCTGGGCTGTTCAAAGAGGGCGTAAACCAGGAAGTTCTGCCCCCAGTGCAGCCCAACGGAGAGCCAAAGCGAGCTTGTCAGCAGGTACGGCAGTGTAAGGAGGAGCCCGCTGCAGAACCAGAAGACCCAGGCGGAGAGCGGCGAGCCCCATTTGGTGATGTGAAAGGCCGAGAAGCAGATCGCTGCCACCAGGACCGTCCACCCCCTGGGGAGGGATTGGGGCAGCATGCGCAGCAGGAAGCCCCGGTTCAGCATCTCCTCCCACACGGCGGTGTACAGGGAATTCACGATGGCCCACGTGGTCAGCGTGATCACTTGTCCGGCAGGGGCCCACCCGACCACGGCGAAGCGGCCCAGCAGGGATCGAGCGGCGTAGTTCAGCGTGGTCAGGCCCACACCGACGAGCAGGCCCAGGGCAAGGTTTCGCACCCAGCCGCTGTGCAGCGTGAGCCCGAAAGCTTCAGGACCTGGCAGCCCCAGCCACCGTCCGACCCGGGCGGCGACCAGAAAGAAGACCCCTGCGGCGCCCAGCCAAAGAAGCGTGCGAAACAGGCCGGCATACTCCCACTGAACGATGTGCGGGACCAGACCGGCTGCCCAGATGATCAGGTATCCTCCAAAGCGATGGAGCGGCGGACGTTGCGGCATGGTGTGTTGTGATCCCTCTCGCTGGCAAGTTCTCTACCATTGTGGCACAAAGTGGCGGCCAGCACCACCCTGAGCAGCCCCGGACCTGCCGGATGCAAAAAAGACAGGGAGCCGTGCGCTCCCTGTCTTTTGGTTACTCTTTGGACTGGAAGAAGACCATGGCCTGGTCGATCTTGGCGAGGTCGCCCACGGCGCCCTCGATGCGCTTGTTGCGCTCAGCGACCTCGGCGGCGAACTGCTCCTGCTCCATGGCGAGGGCGGTCTTCAGCTTCTCGACCATCTCCTCGTGCTGGCGCTGCCGCTCGGCGATCGCCTGGCGCTCGGTCTCCATGCTGGCCGAGTAGAGCCCGCGAACCCGCTCAAAGGAGCCCAGCAGCTCATCGACCTGCATGCCGGCGAACTTCAGGGTCGCCACGATCAGGTTGCGGGCCTTCTCAGGCGGAATCTCCGCCAGGGGCAGCTCAGCGAGCAGCCCCACCGCCTGCTGCACTCGTTGCACATCGGGATCGGCTGCGAGCTCCTCGGCCGTCACCAACGACGCAGGGGCCGCTTCCGAAGGGGCCGGAACCTCCTCTGTGGTCGGAGCTTCCTCCTCCTTGAACTCCACAAAGGGGCTCACAATCCTCTTGAACAGGTCGCTCACTGGCAGTCCCCCCTGTTAGCGTGCTCGTACCCGGGTGCGCTGGCGCACCTCGTCCAGCGCCTGGTCCATGGCGGAGGCCTCCAGCAGCATCTCCTGGAGGCGTTCGGCATCGCCGGTGGCCTCCGGGCTGAAGATCTGACGGCGCAGGGCGTCCATGGTCGACTCGATGGCGGCGAGCTTGGCGTGGTAACGCTCACGCTCTGCCTCCTGGTCGCCCTCCTGCTCGAGGACCCGCTGGTCCATCTCGATGGCCCGCATCAGATCCCGGCGGGCCTCCTGGTCGCCGGTCTCCCGCAGGCGGCGCTGGTTGCGGGCGAGCCGCTCCTCCACCTCGCGCAGGTTGACCGGTGACTTGGTCGTGGTCACGGCGTGGTAGCCCCGGATGATCCGCAGGTAGAGCTGGGCCATCTGAAGGGCCTGCTCGACCTGGGGGGTCTTGTCCCAGTGCTCCTTGGGCCGGGCCAGCCACTCCTGGTAGATCTGGCGGGCGGCGGTTACTACGTCCGTCGCCCGGTCATACCAGGAGCGAGTCTGGATCCGCTCTGCCGTAAGGCTCTCCACGATCCGCACGAACCAGGAGCGGTTGATGGAGAGCATCTGGAGCACCTCGCGGGAGATGTCCGCCAGCTCCTTGTACTTGGCCGCCAGGGCGGCGGCCTTGGCAGCCTTCTCGGCCGCCTCCTGGAAGGGCTGGCTGTTCGCCAGCCGCTGGACCGCCCAGAAGTAGACGCCCGCGCCGATCAGCAGGGGAAACGGGTTGGAGGAGGCCGCCGCAGCCGCGGCACCCACGCCGAGCCAGACCAGGGTGCGCCAGTCGGTTGCAGCCGCCATGAGCAGTCTCACGGGATCTCCCTCCAGTTATCTCGCGCCGGGGTCACGCAGGAGGCGGAACTCCGTACGCCGGTTCTTCAGCTTCTCGGTCTCGTTCTTGGGCGTGGCGAAGATCGGCTTGGTACCGCCGAAGCCCCGGGTGATCATCTGGGCGTCGGGGAAGCCCCGGGCGACCAGCTCCTTCTTGACGGCATCGGCCCGGCCCTGCGACAGCTTCAGCAGCTGCGCCGGGTCGTCGCCGGCCACCTGCACGTCGGTGTGCCCATCGACCAGCAGGTAGAAGTTCGGGAACTGCTTGAGCAAGGGCACCAGCACGGTGTCGATGATCTGCTTGCCCGCCGGGGTGATCGTGGTGGCGTTGGGATCGAACTCGATGTTCGGGATCGCCATCTGGGCGACCTCATCGAGCTTCGTCGGGTCTGCCGCCGCAGTGAACGCCTTGGGCTTCTCCGCCACCGGGGCGGCGCTGCCGGTCTTGCTGGAGTCGACGGCGCCGGCCTTCAGGGCCGTGTCGTTCTTCATGGAGTCCAGCACCCGGTTGTTGAACAGGGTGGCCGCGCTCGGGCCCTTCAGGCTCTCGATGCGGTTCCAGTTCTCCACGGCGAACTTGACCATCGGCTCAAGCTCGGCCTGCTTGGAGATCATCTGCTGGAGGTTCTCGTCGAAGCCGACGAGGCGCACCTCCTTGGCGAAGATATCCTTCAGGCTGGCGGCGGTATTATCGGTGCCGTAGATCGGCTCCTGCTTGCCGCCGTCGGTGTAGGTGGCCTTGTTGAGCCGCTCCGCCCACGTGGAGTAGGCGAGGTCCGGCTTCTCCTGGATGAACTTGATGGTGTTGAACCAGAACTTGACGAAGGCCTCCGCCTTGGTGGGGTTCTCCGCCACGAACTTGCGGTTGGCCACCAGTACGTCCGGAATCAGGCTGGGCATGTCCGCGGTGGACAGCAGCACCTTGGAGCCGCTCACCTGCTTCAGCACATCGTTGATGCCGGGCTGCCAATAGGCGATGGCATCGAGATTGCCGGCCTTGAAGTCGGCCACCAGCTTCTCCTCGTCATTAAACGGCACGCCCTTGACGTCGGCCAGGCGCATATCGACCATGCGCAGCAAGAACGAGATCAGATACTTGCCGGTGCCGTCGTTCAGGTAGCCGACGCGCTTGCCGACCAGCTCGTTGACCGTCTTGATGCCGCTTTTGACGATGATGCCGTCGCCGCCGCGGCTGTAGTCGATGAAGCCCAGCACCACGACCTGGTCCTGATACTTGCCCTTCTCTACCGTCTCCAGGTTGTAGAGCAGCGAGGGGAAGGACATCTCCGTGACGTGGATGTCGCCCTTGCCCAGGGCCTCCAGGCGCTCCACGTCGGACCCGTAAAAGGCCTGCGAGAGGTCCAGCTTATAGTCCGCGTGGTACTCGCGGGCGATGCCCAACTCCGGCACGCCGCCGGTGATCCAGGTGTCACGGCCGTAGATGACCGTGTCTTTGCTGACCGGCGCGCTGGTGGTTTTCTGCATATCCATATAGCCCTTAATGCGGTCCCACTGGAAGTAGCCCACTACGCCGCCGATGATCAGCAGAAATACGAGCAGGTTCCCCCATTTGATCTTCATCGCTTACGTCCTCCAATAGCTTAGGGCGGACAAGAGTTAGTTCTGGGTCTTCTCCTTCACGACGCGGCCCTCCTCCTCAGTGGCGGGGGCGTCGCCGAACAGGGCAGCAAGCTTCTCCTCGGCACGGCTCTTCGCGGCGCTGGACTTCAGGTCGCGCATCTTGGCGTCGATGGAGTTCTTGCCGAGCTCGGAGACGGCGTCCTCCTTGGCCAGGCGGCCCTGGATGATCTCTTCGGCCTGCTTGAGGCCGTCGTTGATCTTGCCGGCGCCGTTCTCGGTGGCGTAGTTGGAGCGCAGGGCGTTCATGTCCTTCTTCAGCTCGGCCAGGTCAGCCTGGGCCTTGAGCTGCTCGATCTGGGACATCTTCTGGAACATCTCGTTCTGGAAGTTCTCGAACTCCTTGCGGGCGTTGTCGGCCTCCGCCTTGATGGCGTCATACGCAGCCTGGGTGGTCTCCAGGGTCGCGGTCAGGTTCTCCTCCTGGATCAGCAGCTGCAGGGCCAGGTCCCGATTGTTCTGGCGCTTGGCCTCCTGAATCAGGCGGCGGCACTCGTCCAGCTCCTTCTTGGCGCTGGTCAGCTTGGCGGCGGCCACCTTTTCACGGGCGATGATGTTGGCGGTGGTGGTGTTGTAGCGGACCTTGGCGGCGTTGAGCTGGTTCTTCAGGTCCTCCAGCATCGCCTTGGGATTCTTCTCCTCCAGACCCGAAATGAAGAGCCCGAAGAAACCACGGATCAGACGAGCAAGACGTTCAAACATCTCTTGATAACCTCCTACATGATGTTACATCCGATGGGTTAGACGAAACTTCTCGACCGAATCCTCCAGCGCCCGGCGATTATCCAGCCGATCCTGAAACTCGGGGGGAAGCACATCCTTGTCGTCGCATTCCAGCAGAGCCAGGTTGGTCATGAACTCCACCTGGGCTGTGCTGGGCCGGATCTTGGCCAGGGCGCCCTCCACATCAGCCACGGTCAGCTCGGGCCGGCCGGCGTCCTCACCCAGCTCCCAGGCCTTGAGCACCACCGACTCCAGCTCGGCGCCGGTGTAGCCCTCGGTCAGCTGGGCCGCCTTCTCCCAGTCCACCGTGCCGGGAATCTTGTAGCGGCCCTGCAGCGCCTGCAGGATCGCCACCCGCTGCGCCCAGCCCGGCAGCAAGAAGGGGATCTTCCGGTCGAAGCGGCCCGGGCGCTTGAGCGCCGGGTCCATCAGGTCCGGCCGGTTGGTGGCTGCAATAAATACGATGCGCCCACGGTTCGCGGGGTTCGACATGAAGTCCAGCATGCGGGCGAAGAGCCGCTGCTGTACCCCGGAGTCCCCGGTGCCTTGCCCCCGCTGGAAGATCTGGTCGATCTCGTCGATCAGCACCAGGCAGGGCGCCAGGCTGTCGATGCCCAGCAGCGCCTTCTCCAGGTTCTGCTCCGAGAGGCCCACATAGGGCCCCAGGATCTTGCCGAGGTTTAGCTTCACCCCGTTGACCCCCGCCTCCGCCACCAGGGCGTAGAAGAAGGCCGACTTGCCGGTGCCGCTGGGTCCGGTCAGGAGCACCCCGAGGGGCACCCGCCGGTAGTTGCCGCTCTTCAGCGGTGCCACGATGTTCCTGGCGGCGAACAGCTTCGCCTCGGTCATGCCGCCCAGGGCGTTAAAGTCGAAGCGGGGCTCGACGATCTCCAGCACGTCACCGAACTCGGCCCGGATCAGCGACTCCTTGCGGTCCCGGGCGAACTCGATGGTGACCGGCTGCCCGGTCGCCTCCGCCCGCAGGCCCACATCCTCGATGAGGATCCGGGAGAGCCCAGCGGTGGCGTTGGCCAGCTCCCGGGGCTCCATCGCCAGGTTGATCTTGCGCTTGCCCGCCATCGCCTCGATATACTCCTGCCGCGCCGTCAGGTCCGGGAGCGGCACCAGGATCGACTCGATCTTGGTGCTGGCCTGGCGCAGGTGCGGGTGGAGCTCGGTGAGCGACTGGGTCATGATCACCACCGGGCTGCCCATGCGGTTGAGCCGCACGTCGGAGGCCCACTTCTTGACGAAGGTGAGCGCCCGCAGCTCCTCCTGGTCCATGGAGGCCAGGTCCTCGGCGGGCAGGACCGTCTCGGCCTGCTCGATGACAATGGCCGAGGGGATCGAGTAGAGCATGCGGTCCAGCAGGGCGAACGCCTGCCCCGGCGACACCGGCAGCTTGATCTCCTGCGCCGCGTTGCCGGCAAACTCGCCGGTCAGGGCGTGGATGAACTCATCTTTCATGTGGGGCTTCGAGAAAGTGATCCCCTCGGCCCGGTTGTAGATCGCCACCACCCGGTGCGCCTTTGCGGGATCCTCCAGGAAGTCGGAGATGAGGACCTCCCGCACCCGCCGGTTGTCCGGGCCGGCATAGTCGCCCACGTTGAAATGGAGCACGAACACGTTGGCGATTGAGCTATTGTATTTGAACTTGAGGTCGGTCAGCCAGGGAATCGCCATTGTAGATGTTCCTCCAGCTTTCACTTAAGCGCTTAACGCAAAAACATTAGGCGGTTGGTGTGGAAACTCCTGCCCTTCGGACATTTACATGGAGGTAGATGAGCGACAACCTGTAAAAGGTTCGGAGTTGGAATCGGACATTTTTACGCTGATGACGCAGATTTTTATGATTACGCAGATTATGTCGAGAGTGTGGTATTGAATCTTTTATATATATATATATATATATTGACCAGACTGTGAAGCGAAATCTGCGTAATCCGTTAAATCTGCGTAATCAGCGTAAAATGTCCAAAAAGGCCGTCCGTTATGGACGGCCCCGTTCGTTTTACTTGGTGTCGGGTTTGCGCTCAGCGATCTCCCGTGCTCGGTTCATCAGCTCGTCGAGCATTTTACGCTCGGCCTCGCCGAGGTCGCCGGCCTTGCGGAGGGCGTATTGGATCGTGGACGCGGGGACGGCGGGGACCCAGTTCTCTTGCTTGCGGCTGAAGAAGAGCGGGGAGATGCCGAAGAAGCCCGCGATGTTCTCCAGGACCTCCTGGGTGGGGTTCTCCCGCTCGCCCTTCTTGAGGTAATACAGGTAGCTCTTGCTCAGACCGGTGCCGGCGACCACGTCGTCGATCTCCTTGCCAAAGTGGTCGAGCAGGTACTGGAATCGCTCAGCGAGGGACTTATCGAACATGACGCGGCCTCCCATTATGCCGACTGTGCGGATATCAGGCCTGTGATCACACCGGCCACCTCGGGCGGGCAGGTGTTTTGGATCTCTGCCATGGTCCGCCCCTCCAGGTAGAACCGGGCGGCGATCAGGATCTGCGCCTCCAGGGAGATGCGCCCTGCCCCGGGCTCCAGGACGGCGCTCACCACCTCGAAGACCGAGGAGTACAGGATGACTGAGGACGTGACGTCCATTCTGCGCTGCTGCAGGGGCTCGGGGACCGGGACCGGCCGGCCCGGATGCACCTCGCTGATCGGCGAGAGCTGGGCGGCGTGGTAGATCAGGACGCGGGAGTCCGTGGGAAGCTCCAGCCGGGAGGCGATCCAAACGGCGGTATCCCGCAGGGCAACCCGGGCGGGCGAGCGCAGGCTGATCTCCCTGTCGGAGATCATGCCCAGCAGGCCGACGAAGTTGTCCAGGTGCTGCCCGCCGTGCCGGATCATGTGGGCCAGCGCACCGAGCCGAACGAACCAGCCGGGGCTGGCGAGGCCCAAAACCATTAGCAGGGTGCCGATGGTCAAGCCCAGTCGGTTCACCCAGACCACGGGGATTCGGAGGCTCTCCGGTAGGAACTCCATGGTGCCGCGCCCGACCACGTAGAGCATGATGGCGATCAGGCACCACATCAGCGTGCCCAGCCGCCAGCGGAACTGGTGGGAGCCCGACGCCCTCCGCTCCGCGCGGAACTGAACCCAGGCATAGGCGTAGGTGAACAACGTGTAGGCGGTCAGGATCAGCGGCACCCGGACCACCGAATAGGGGTCCCGGGTGATGGAGCTTTTCTGCAGATACCACCAGGTGGTGTGGGCGATGGGGAGCAGGGCGCCCAGAGCCAGGGCGATCCACTGCCGCCGTTTGACCCGGCCGCGCAGCTGGTCCGCCCAGATCGTCATCAAAAAAGCCTGGACCACCAGCGTCAGGTCCTTGACCAGGGCGTTGAGCTCCTGGCTGACCATGAAGCGGAAGGGCGGCTGGTTGAAGAGGAAGCTGGCCGAGGTGATCAGGGTGATCAGGAAGGCCGTGCGCAGGGCTGGCACCGAGCGCTTGCTGGACTGCCGCAGAGCCGTGCCGTGGACCCACAGCAGGTAGACCATCATCAGGATATAGGGCAGGGAGCTTCCGGTGTTGACCAGGATCCAGCCGAATCTGGTCTGCGTCAGCTGCATCGCATACGCTCCTCCAAGGTGGCCTCTGCTTCCAGCCGGATCTTATGGAACAGCCGCTCCAGGTATGGCGATGCCAGCCAGGCAAGCCCCTTCAAGGCAGGACCCCACCGTTGCCAGCGCGCCAGGTAGCGGCGGGCCCGCTCGCGCATCGCCCCCGTGAGCAGGCGAATCGCCTGCCCGGGGTCCCGGCTGACGAAGTAGTGCGAGGTCAAGCGCAGGAACTCGGCGAGGGACTCTGGGCGCACCCCGATCTCGCTCAACGCCTCCCCCTCGGGGGAGGCGACGGCGCCGGCAGGGCTCCTGAGCCGCCTGATTGCATGCAGCTCCGCCAGAATGCTGGCATTCATCGCGCCGATCCTGGAGAGCAGCGGGTCCTGCTCGCAGCGCCGGTAAAAGGCCTGGTCGACGGCCAGGTGGTGCCGGTACCCCTGCCCGAAAGGCCCTGCGAGGCGCTCGCCCAACTCCCACGAGTGGGTCCGCTCCCGGGGCAGGTTGGCCTGCACATAGCGCACATCGGGGGCGACAGCGCCTGCCAAATACTCCGGCAACGCTGCCGGCGCGGGACGGGCAGGGTCCTGCAAGGCGAGGTAGGCGTGTGAACCCATTAGCACGTATCTCCCGCTCCTATCTGCTCACCAGTGAAAAGTAATCGCCCATCTGGCCGGAGTCGTCGCTGCGGGTGCGGTCCGACAGGGTCCGCAGGCGCACCACCATGCGGGCCACCTGCTCAGCCTCACTCTCCTCCACCGGTGAGTAGCTCGGCCCTTCGCCCAGCGAAAACAGCTGGTGCTCCAGCATGATGTGGGCGATCTCGTGGCTCAGTGCGTACAGCGCGGCGAAGAAGCCCACAACCTCGGGGTCGGGATAGAAGACCACCAAGGTCGCCCCGACCCGAAACACCCCCGCCCGGAGATTGCCAACCGGGGTGAACGGCTCGCAGACCAGGTTGGGGTACACCCGTCGGACGCTGCCGACAAACTCGGGCAAAGCGTATTCCACATGATCCAGCCCGGCTTGTTTCAGAAGCGCTGAAACCCTGCTCTCAAGCGCCTTTCTGGACAACACAGAACCACCCCATAGCGTTGACCATTCCACTATAGTGGAATATCATGAGAGGAGACAAGTTGTGGTACGACTGGAATGCGCAACGAAGTATAACCTGTTTTCGGTGGACAGACAACCTACAGATCATACTCCCATCAACCACAGGAGTTGGTCGGCTTGACCCTGGCACGCCTCGTGACTCACCTCAGCCGCTTCATTGCAGAGCCCGATGGCGTAAGCAGGCCCCTTGCGATCGGCCTTAACGTTGGTGCCGCCCGCTTTGGCCCCTCGCTCCTGGAGCTGACGATGTGCTTTCCCCCCCAGGCGGTGGTGGTGCCCTTGCGCTGCAGTCCCATCAAGCAGCCCGCCGCCGACCTGATTTGGCAGGCCTTGGACCTCGCCGGCACTACCCCCGTGGTCGAGACATCGGAACCGATCTCCATTGGGGTGCTTGAGCGGGCGATCTTCGGGCATGGCCGTGCGGGCGCCGCCAGCGAGCAGCTCTCCTGGTTCCTGCAGGCGAAGAGCCACGGAGAGCCGATCATCCTGCTGATCGAGGATGTGCACTGGGCCTCTGATGCGGAGCTGAAATTCCTGGGCACCTTCCTGCAGACCGAGGCAGGCAGCCGGGCGGCGGTGGTTTACTCGCACTCGGACGCCATTCGCGCCCGGCAGGTACAACGGTTTGAGGGGCTGTTGGGCAAGCGCCGGCTCCGCACGCTTTGCTACGACGGGGAGCCGGAGCGCACTCCGCCCTTCCTTTCCACGGCCCAGATCACGGCGCTGGTTGCCACCCGGCTGTACGGCAAGGCGCTGCCGGCCGCATCGATGATGCGGCTGATTGGCTACAACCCGAGGGGCGAGGCGGGGCTGCTGGCGGGCCTGCAGCACGTTCGGTTGCACGGCGAGGACCTGATCACCTTCCGCGACGGCTACTGGGCGGCGTACGCCCAGCGGCTGACCGCTGAACACCGGGCCCTGGCCCGGCTGGTGGCCACGAAGCTGCTCCGTACGGAGGGCGGGGCGCCCTCCTTGGCCATGCTCCACCGCAAGGTCTACTGGGCGGCGGTCGCCGGGGATCTGAGCAAGGCAGTGGCGGCTCTGCAGGCCCTGATGGGCGCCGGCACCCCGGCGGACCCCCACCTGCTCGCCACGGTGCTGCGGAGGGTGGCAGCCCAGGCGCATGCCTGCGGCGAGGGCGGCCTGGCAGCTCTGGCCTGGTGCGGACTGGGACTGGCCCGCCTGGAGCTCGGCTGTGCGCCGTTCGCCACGGTGGAGCGCCGGCTCCTGAGGGACGGTGCGGCCCTGGTGCGACCCGGTGACCGCTGGATTTTGCACCGACGCCTGGGCTACTGGCTGGCCAGGTCGAAGGAGCCGGCCGCCCTCCCCCGGGCGAAGGTCCACCTGCGTGCCGCCCTCGATGAGATTGCGGCGGTGGTCAGCCGGACCGAACGGGAGCAGGGCATCGCTACGCTGAAGAGCGGCCTGGCCATGATCTGCTACCGGAGCCGTCAGTTCGCCGAGGGCCTGCGGTATGAGCAGCAGGCCGTAGGCCACCTGGAATCGCTGCCGGGGACGGAACCGTCGCAGCTCCTGCTGATTAACAGCCTGCTGCGCATGGGGAACGTGTGCCATCGCAGGCTTGGAGAGCACGCCAGGGCCCGAGAGTTCTACACCCGGGCGCTCTCCCACGCCCTGGGCGCCGAGCGCCCCGCCGATGTGTACCGCTGCTACAAGCTCCTGGCGCTCGCCGCCATGGACCTTGGGAACTACCGGGAGGCGCTGGGCCACTGGAACCATGCCGAGCTCAGCCTGATCGACAGCGCCGGCAACTGGAGCCTGGCCCGGGACTGGGAGCGGGAGAAGGCGGAGGCCCATCAGCGAATGGCCGAATCCCACCTGCGCCTGGGCCGTCTCACCGAGGCCGCCGCTCAGTACACCATGCTGGTCACCCACTTCCAGCACCGCCTGCCGGCCTGGAGGGTGGCCGCCTTTCAGGCCAACGTGGAACTTTGCTATAGCCGATCCATATCGTGATTTGGCTCGGGCTGAAGCCGTACCGGCTTCAGCCCTTTCTGTTAGCTTACCAGGATGAAGCCGAATGCCTCGCCCAGCCGCTCCTTCACCGCCGCACGCAGGTGGCGATGCTCCGGGGCCTTCAGGCCGGGGTCGCCGGTGATCAGGCTCATCGCATCGGCCCGGGCCCGCTCCAGGATGGGCAGGTCGGCGACCGGGTTGGCCACCTTCAGGTCGGGCATGCCGTGCTGCCGGGTGCCGAAGAACTCGCCGGGTCCCCGCAGCTCCAGGTCCTTCTCCGAGAGGCTGAAGCCGTCACCGTGCTTCTGCATGACCTGCATGCGCTCCCGCGCTTCATCGTTCTTGGCGTCGGAGACCAGCACGCAGTAGGACTGGTGCTTGCCGCGCCCGACCCGCCCCCGCAGCTGGTGCAGCTGCGACAGGCCGAACCGGTCGGCGCCCTCGATGATGATCATCGAGGCGTTGGGCACGTCGACGCCGACCTCCACCACGGTGGTGGCGACAAGCACCTGGATTTCGCCCTTGCGGAAGGCCTCCATGGCGGACTCCTTCTCGTCGGGCTTCATGCGGCCGTGCAGCAGGCCGAAGCGCACGTGCGGGTACTGATCTTGGAGCTTGTCCCGCCACTCCGTGGCCGCCTGGGCCTGCATTTTGTCGGACTCCTCCACCAGCGGGCAGATCACGTAGCCCTGCCGCCCCTGGGCCACCTCGCCGTTCACCAGATGATCATAGACCTGCTTGCGGGTCGCCTCGGTGCGCCAATAGGTGCCCACCGGCTTACGGCCCGGGGGCAGCTCGTCGATGATCGAGACGTCCAGGTCGCCGTAGAGGGTGAGCGCCAGGGTGCGCGGGATGGGCGTGGCGGTCATGACCAGCACGTCGGGCATGGCGCCCTTCCCCACCAGGCGCCCGCGCTGGCGGACGCCGAAGCGGTGTTGCTCGTCCGTGATGACCAGGGAGAGGTCAGCGAAGCCCACCTTCTCCTCGATCAGGGCGTGGGTGCCCACGGCGATGCGGGCGACGCCCATCTGGAGCATGCCCAGGTTGGTCTCCCGCTCCTTTTTAGTGAGCGAACCCGTGACCAGCACCACCTCCACCCCGATCGCCCCGAAGATGCGGCGCAGGTTGAGGTAGTGCTGCTCGGCCAGGATTTCGGTCGGGGCCATCAGCACGCCCTGGTGGCCGCTGTCGACCGCCTTGGCCAGCGCTGCCGCGGCGACCATGGTTTTGCCGGAGCCCACGTCGCCCTGAACCAGGCGGTTCATGGGCTTTTGGGACTCCATGTCGACCTTGATCTGGCGGATCACCCGCTCCTGGGCGCCGGTCAGCTTGAAGGGCAGCCCGGCGTAGAACTTTTGGGTCACCTCGCCGTCGGGCCCGTGGGCGATGCCCACCTGCTCCTCGGTGGTTTGCTGGCGGACCAGGGCCAGGCCGGTCTGCAGGACCAGCAGCTCCTCGAAGGCCAGGGTCTCCCGGGCCTTCTTGCGCTGGGCCTCATCCTCCGGGAAGTGGATCTGGCGCCAGGCATCATGCATGGGGAGCAGGCCCTGCTTGGCCCGAACGTGCTCGGGAATCACCTGGGGCATGCGGTCGGCCGCCATATCGACGGCCTGCTTGACCGCCTTGCGCACGTCGCGCGGGTTGAGCCCGCCGGTCAGCGGGTAGATCGGTACGATTCGGCCCGCGTTGATCGGGTCGAGGGCGCCGTCCTCGTCGATGATCTCCCATTCAGGGTTGGGGATTTGCGCCTGCATGCCGCGCCGCTCCACCACCCCGGCGAAGATGACCTCCTTGCCGAGGGGGAACTTCTTGGCCATCCAGGGCTGATTGAACCAGATGCCCGAGATGGAGCCCGAGCCGTCCGAGATGGTGACGCGGGCCAGGGTGAGGCGGCCCCGGAGCCGCTCGTCCCCTGCACGGATCACCCTGCCGCGCACGGTCTCTAGCTGCCCGGCCTGCACCTGCATGATGGTCTTGAAGTTGCTGTAATCCCGGTAGGTCCGGGGAGTGCGTTCAATGAGGTCCTTCACGACATGAATCCCCTGCTTTTGCAGGTCCTTCGCTCGCTCCGGGCCGATGCCGCGGAGGAACTGGACCGGCTGAAGCAAGGGATCGGCGGAAGGTACTACGGGCTTTTTGGTCGACACCAAGGTCGTTTCACCTCAGGAGAACTGTTCGCTCTCGGGGCGAACAATTCCTCTGCCGCACTACCAGAACCGGGGGTCGAAAGGGTACCTGGCGCTGCGGGTATTAAAGGTAAACGCCTCCAGGTCGGGCATCGCCCGCTCCTCGGCTGCCCGGATCGCTTCCTCGATCTCGTAGGCGACCCGGCGCAGCTGCACAGCCAGATTTCCGCCTTCAATGTCGATGATCGCATAGGCCGCACGGTTGTCCCAGTCACAGGAGAGAGCGACGGAGCCCGGGTTGACCACCTGTACGCCCCGGGCCTGCCTGGCGAAGGCGTGGTGGAGATGCCCACACAGGGCCAGCCGGGTCGCCTTGTCGGCAGGCAGGGCGCAGAGCTCATCCAGCGGCGCCCATGGCAGGACGGCCACGTCCATCAACCGCGGCGAGGCGTGGAAGAGCTCCACCTGCACGCCCTCCAGGTGCAGGGTGACCAGTTCGGGCAGGTTCCCGAGCCACTCGCTGTCCTTGGGTGTCAGCCGTGCGATGGTGTACTCGTAGTCGCGGCGGACCGCCTCGTGCTTGGCGTTGGCCGGGTTGTACGACGGGAAGGGCCAGTGCGTCAGCAAATGGTCGTTGTTCCCACGCACCGTTGCCAGGGGGTTCAGGCTCCGCAACATGTCCGCACATTCCTGCGGCTGTGGTCCCTTGAAGACCACATCGCCCAGGCAGACCACGGCATCCGGGCCCTGCCGCTTCAGGTCGGCCATCACGGCCTCAAACGCCACGGCGTTTCCATGCATATCACCGATGACTGCCAGGCGCATGGGATCAGCCTCCCTGGATCGTCCTCCACACCAGTTCGGGGACGACGCCGAATGCGTAGGACTTCTCCACCCGCTCGGTGCGGGAGTGGGCGCCCTCCCCCCAGGGGCCGATGTTGATCACTGGCAGGTTCAGGCGGGCATGGGCCTCGTGGTCGACCTTGTAGTGGTAGCCCCAGCCGGGGCTGTTGCCCCGCAGGGCCGCCAGCGCTTGGGGAGAGTCGGGGCAGCCCAGGAAGCTCATGTCGGAGATGTAGGGGAAGAAGTTCCTCACCTGCAGGTCCAGGCCCGTCTCCTCGCCCACGCTGTGGGCGGCGGACAGGGCACTCTGCATGAGCGGGGCCTCCTGGCTGAGGCACAGCGGCGGGCTGTAGACCTGAGCGAACCCGACCACCGCGGCCGGGGCGGGCAGGCCGGCCACCCGCCAGAGCTCCTCGGTCATGCGGCAGGAGAAGGCCCGCAGGTCGAGGCCGGGCTCCTGCATCAGGCGCTCGGCGGTCTCCCGCTCAAAGTCCGGTTGCTGTCGCGCCACGTGGGCGGAGAGCTCGGCGTAGGTGTACACCCGGGGGTCCACCGCGACCAGGCGCGTGGGCGAGCCGACACGACGGGTGTACTGGGCAGCCCTGCTCTTGAGTTCGGCGGCAAGCTCCCCGAATGCCTCCGCCACCACGGTGCGGAAGCGCTCCAGCACCTCGGCGGGGCTCAGGAGCAGGGTGAACCAGTTGAAGTAGGCCCAGGCCGCTGCGGCGGTCTGCACCGTGTAGAACTCCTTGCGGTCGGTCAGTTTCAGGGAGACCGGCGGGGGCGTCACCTCGCCCAGCGCCTCCTCGCACAGGTCGGGGTTGTAGTCGACCCGGCGGGTCACCTCGGCGGCCAGCCAGTTGGGGTCGAAGCCCGAGAAGGGCTCGCCCACGTGGGTCTCCGCCCCGGCCACGAAGAGCGAGGGCAGCAGCTTGCCGATGGTGCCGGCGTAGATGTACCGGGCGGGGTCGCCCTCATACCTGGGCGCCGTGTAATCGGTGTTGATGGCGCCCTGCAGGCTCAGTCCCCACCGGGCGGTCAGCTCGGGCAGGCCCTCGACCACCGAGAGGATGCCGTGGGAGCCATCCTCCTCGTCGGGGGTAGCAGCGAAGAGCAGGCAGCGATCCTGCGGCCCCTCCCCCGCTGCAAAGCGCTCCAGCACCGCCATGTGGGCGGCCAGACCGCTCTTCATGTCCAGGCTGCCCCGGCCGCACATGTAGTCGGGGTCGAGCCCGGTGGCTCGGGCCAGCTCATCCGGGCTGCAGGCCAGGGGCGTGAGCGAGCCGTAGTCCTGGATGTCCACCGTGTCGAAATGGCCCATCAGCACGCAGGTCGGGGCGCCGTCTGCCGGCGCGCCGGAACCCCGCACCAGCGCCAGCACGTTGTAGCGCTCATGCGGGTCGTTTGTGGTGCGCTGGAGCAGCAGGTGGTCGGGGTGGGCATGGAAGTAGGGCAATTGCTTCAACCACTCGTGAATAACCCGGGCGCAGTCGATCTCACCGGGGGTGCCCACCACGCTGGGCACCGCCACCAGGCGCCGGGTGAGGGTCTCCACGCGCGGCGCCCAATCATATGCAAAGTTGTATAGCTTCATGTGCGAGGATTTTGGCGTAAGAAGGGTCAACTCCTGCCGTAGCCACGGAGATTTTTACTTCGCAGCGACTGCGGTTACGAGCCAGGCACCGTCGCGCCATGTGAGCTCCACCTGCACCAAGGGGACAGCGCCATCAGTGACCGGCAAGGTGAACTTCAGGCTCTCCACCGGCGGCAGCGGTCGGCGATACGCTGCGGGAAGCGCTTCCCAGGCGAACATCTCAGCCTCGGTGACCGGCGGTGCGAGCCCCCCTGCGGTAACGAAACCTACCGCTGCACGGTCGAGCCCGAGCACCCGAGCCTGCTCCGCTGCGGCCGCAGTCCCCACCTTGGGCAGCCAGTCGGGCTGGCCGAACCGCAGCGCCCCCAAGAAGACGTTCAGCGAGTAGTACGGGGTGGGCACCAACCGCTCGGCGACCACCTTGTAGGTCCCCGCCTCCCGCTTCCAGAGCCACTGATAGTTCGTGGGCACGCAGCAGTTGGCCGCCCAGGCCAGCGGCTGATTCTCATACTTGCGGGCTGTTACCAGCAGCAGGTCGGTTCCCAGGGCCCTCACGGTGAATTTTCCGTAGCGGTCCGACTGGGTGATTACCTGCCATTGGTCACCCTGCTGCCTCAGGACCGTGATGGACCCGTACCCGCCGGTCCCGCTGATGTGCCCCGCCAGCACCACCTCCCGCCCCTCGGGCCAGTCGGTCTGGAGCAGGATCTCGGGGGTCTCCGCCGGGGACGTCATCGGGGCGGCCTTCCAGGTGCCCCCCTCCTGCCAGAGGACGGCGCCCATCCCGTTGAGCATCCAGCCCACGGCGAGCGGCGGGTCCGCGGTGACCAGGTCCAGGTGCAGGCACTTGGACCGGGACGCCAACTCCGTGAGCGGGTCGGCTACCGAGGCGGGCGCCGCCGCCAGGAACCGCATGATCGCCTGCGGCAGGGTGTTCTCTTTGGCGGACCCAACCTTGCCGTCGCACAGGGTCGCGATGGCCTGGGCAGGCTCCTCGTACCAGGGGGTTTGCGAGACTTCCGGCTGCGCCGAGGGGGCAACCCGCGGGGTTAGAACTGCGGGCGACGGTGAGGAGCAGCCCGCCAGCAACATCAGGGCCAGTGCCAGGGCCAACCTTCGTGACATAATGTCTCACAACCCCTTCTCCCCGTAGGACGAGCCCAGCTGTTCCTGGTTGCACTCGCGCTATGTTTGCACGAGGGCAGCCCCCCAGGGCTTGCAGAACCTGAGCGAGGGATGTCTCGTACCAAATTTGCCGCCCCCGGGAATGGTGGACCATGCTCACCCCGACCTCCGCCAGGCCGGCCGTGGGAGCGCCAGCCCCCTCGCGCCATTATTGCAGGAGCGCAGCTTCCCAAGGCAGGGTGCGCCATGCAAAGCTGGATCGTCCCCCGTCACCGGGGTGCGGATTTCACACCCACTGGGCTAAAGGGTGAGCACGGATACCAGCCCTAGATGCAAGTGACTTCACCCATGAGAGGCGAGTCAAGCCATGCGAATCGGGGCAGCCAGCGGGGTTCTACTAGAAGGGCTTGCGGTGGCCGGGAGCAGTAACTTCGCCACACGATTTGACAAGGCCAGGGCGATTATAGGGAAGGGCGCCGCCGTTGGGCCGGGCCGAACGCAAAACCCCCGGGCGCCGTCGCCCGGGGGTCTAGAAGCTATTCGAGACTAAAGACGTAGAAGTAGAGCGGCTGGCCGCCGTAGCGGACCTCCACCTCGTGGTCGGGGAACTTGGCTGCGAGCTGCTGGCCCAGCGCCTCGGCCCGGGCCTCGTCGATGCCCTCGCCCCAGTAGACCGAGATCACCTCGCCGCCACGTTCGGCGACCATCTGCTCAAGCAGGTTCGCCATGACCTCCTCGGGGCTCTTGCCGGTCAGCTTGATCTGCCCGTTCCAGAGGCCGAGGATATCGCCTTCCTTGATCTCGATATCACCGAAGACGGTGTCCCGCACCGAGAAGGTGATCTCGCCGGTCTGCACGTCTTCCATGCCCCGGACCATCGCCTTCTGGAGCTTCTCGCCCTCGCCTTCGGGCATCCACGAGACCATGGCGGCCACGCCCTGCGGAATCGAGCGGGAGGGGATGACGAAGACCTTCTTGTCGGTCAGCGCCGCCGCCTGCTCGGCCGCCAGGATGATGTTCTTATTGTTGGGCAGAACGAAGACCTGGTGGGCCGGGCAGTTCTCGATCGCCTCCAGCAGGTCCTGGGTGGAGGGGTTCATGGTCTGCCCGCCGTGGATGATCTCGGCGGCGCCCAGGGAGCGGAAGATCGCCTCCAGGCCATCGCCCACGGCGACCGCCACCACGCCGGTGGCGTCGGGGTTGACCGGCTCGGGGCCGGCAGGTTCGGGCTCAGCGGCGCCCGCCTGGGCACGCTGCGCGTGCTCCAGCAGGTCCTCATGCTGCTCCCGCATGTTGTGAATCACAATATCGATCAGATCACCGTACTGGATGCACAACGACAGGACCGGACCGGGGTTGTCGGAGTGGATGTGGACCTTGGCGAGATCCTCGCCGCCCACCACGTAGATCGAGTCGCCCATGGGCTCCAGGCCCCGGGCTACCTCCTCGTTGTCGATCGGCTTGCCGCCCTTGGGGCGCCGAATGAAGAGCTCGCAGTCATACGGGAACTTGATCTCCGAGATCTCCTCATCCACCTTGAAGTCGATCTTGGCGGCGGGGGAGACGTCATGCTTCTCCGCCCGGACAGGGGCGGGAGCCGGTGCCGGCGCCACAGCCGACGGGGCGGCCTCGACGGCCTCGCCCTGGGTCAGCGCCTCCAGGTAGCCGTGCAGGATGACCGAGAAGCCCTTGCCGCCGGAGTCGACCACGCCGGCCTTCTTCAGTACGGGAAGCAGCTCGGGGGTCCGGGCGAGGGAGGCCTCGGCGGCCTCCACGGTGATCTGCATGATCTTGACCGGGTCGTTCTGCCGCTTGGCGGCAGCCACGGCCGCCGCAGCCGACTCACGCGCTACGGTGAGGATGGTGCCCTCCACGGGCTTCATCACGGCCTTGTAGGCGGTCTCCACGCCGTCCTGGAAGGCCTGGGCGAGCGCCTTGCCGTCCAGGGTGGCCTTGCCGTCACAGCCCTTGGCGAAGCCGCGGAAGAGCTGGGAGAGAATGACGCCGGAGTTGCCGCGGGCGCCCATGAGGCTGCCCTGGGCCACGGCTGCCGCCACCTCGGAGACGGTGCGGTCCTTGGCCCGCTCCACCTCCCGGGTCGCCGAAACCATGGTCATGGACATGTTGGTGCCCGTGTCGCCGTCAGGCACGGGGAACACGTTGAGTGCGTTAACTTGGTCCTTCAGTGCCTCCAGCTTGGCGGCGCCGTGGAGGATCATTTGCTTCAGTTGTTTGCCGTCGATCGCGTGACTCAACTACGGGTGCCTCCTCGTACCGCCTGGCGCGGCCCCGGGCCGTGCGCCTGGCAGTGCTCATACTAAGCGTGCCCTACCTTGACCCCTTGCACATGGATATGCACACCGGTAACCTTCAGCCCAGTGCTGCTCTCCACAACATAGCGAACCTTGTCAGTGACGTTGCGGGCAATCTCCGAGATGCGGGTGCCGTAACCCACTACGACGTAGAGATCGATCTCCACCGAGTTGTCGTCCAGGGAGACGGCCACGCCCTTGGAGAGATTCTCCCGTCCCAACAGTTCGGCGATACCATCCCGCAGGGAGCCTGCCATTCCGACGATGCCGTAGCACTCGGTGGAGGCAACCCCCGCCATGGTGGCAATCACCTCATCGGAGAGAGTGATGCGGCCGAGTTCGGTGACGACCTCTTTCCCCACGCTCGCGAGCCCCCAGTTTCAGGCTTGGGCCAAATGGACAGAAAGGTAGCCCAACCGTGCTTTTGTTCTTTCTCCTGCACGGAATTTCCTGCCGTGCATCGCCCTGGAGATGTAAGGTTTTACGGTACTTCCTTTTCACACGAAGCATCACCGTCGCCGGTGCTTGCCATGATCGCATTTAGTATGCTATGATCTATGTCGTGCTTTGTACGCGGGTTTGGAGCTCTGTTGGTTTCGTCCAGGAGGAGGTGTCGACCTTGGCAAGACTCTGCGAGGTTTGCGGCAAGGGTGTTTGGACCGGCATGGCCGTCAGCCACTCCCACATTCGCACCAAGCGTAACTGGTCCCCGAACGTCCAGAAGGTCCGTGCGCTGGTGAACGGTCGTGCGATCCGCCTGACCGTGTGCACCCGTTGCCTCCGTAGCGGTAAGGTTCAGCGGGCTATCTAATCCGTCTTACCATCACTGCTGCAAAATAGCCCGGTCGCCTCTCGGCGACCGGGTTTTTTGTGTTGCGTTACCGAGCCCGGGCCTTGGCCTCGCGGAGCTCCTCTTCGCTGAAGCGGTAGACCTCGTTGCAGAAGTGGCAGGTCAGCTCGGCGCCCTTGTCCTCCTGAATCAGGGCGTCCAGATCGTCCTCGGACACCATCGCCATGGCGTCGAGCGCCCGCTCCCGGCTGCACCGGCAGGCGAAGTGAATATCCCGCCGCTCCAGGATCTTATGATCGAGGCCGACGAGGAGCGAGGCGAGGATCTCCTCCGGGGAGAGCCCGTCCTCCACCGCCTTGCTGACCGCACCGAGCGCCTGCAGGTTGACCTCCAGCTGCTCCCGGTCGGCATCAGGGGTGGCTGGCAGGAGCTGAACCAGGTAGCCGCCGGCCGCGACCACGTGTCCGTCCGGCTTAACCCGCACCCCCAGCGCCACCGCCGACGGGGTCTGCTCGGACTTGGTCAGGTAGTAGGTGATATCTTCGGCGATTTCACCGGAGATGATCTCGGCGGTGCCGGTGTAGACGCCTTCCAGGGCGAGCTGGCGGGTGACGTGCAGGTAGCCGCTGCCCACGGCGCCCGACACATTGAGCTTGCCATTCTTCAGATCCAGGTCTACGTGCGGGTTGCGCACATAGCCCCGGACCTGACCCTGGGCGTCGGCGTCGCAAATGACGCCACCCACCGGCCCGTCGCCATCGATCCGGATGGTGATCGACTCGTTCTCGGATTTCAGGTTGGCGCTCATGAGCGCCGCCGCCGTTAGGGTGCGCCCCAGGGCAGCCGTGGCGGTGGGCCAGGTGTCGTGACGGCGGCGCCCCTCCTCCGCCAGCCCCGTGGAGACGGCAGCGAAGGCGCGAATATTGCCCCCGCCGGCAATGGCCCGGACCATGTAGTCTGACATGTATGTAGTGACCTCCGAATGCGGTGATGAAAGCTGTCGCTCCTCATTATAGACAATGGGCGACCCCGGTGGCAATTTGCCACCGGGGTCCGGCGGGATCGCTTCGGCTGCCTGTTCAGGCGGGGGTACCGCCTTCTAAGCTACGTCGCCGCTCTCCCCCTTCTTTCCGGAGAAGATGGCCATGATCGCCATGAGCACCCGCCCCAGCGGTCTCGGCAGCTTGATGACGGTAATGCGCACAAAGGTGCCCCCCTTCCTGATTCGGCCGCTTGATTACCTCTTCCTGACTGTATGACCAAGATAGCTAATGAGACCCCCGAGCAAGGCTACGTATACGAAGAAAGGCATCGCAATCAGCATAATGATGGCGCCCAGCGCGATAAGGAGGATTCCCGCGGCCTTGTGCGGCGGCGTCCTCCCGCCACGCCATCCGATGCGCATCGCGATCCCCCCAGTTCGGCGCAGGGCTGTATATGAGACATAGTTACCATATGAGCAGGCGCCGCCGGAGGTGACTGGGCGTGCCGAAGGGCCTGCTTTCCCAACCTTATGCATCTCGTGCCCGGAACTTGCCCTCGAAAGCTGGATTTTGTAGTCCGACCTCATGGAGAGTCGCCCGTTCGACCATCCTGGTAACGACACGGGAACACGGGGAGCGGTTGTCTTGGGGCATATCGGCAAACGGGCTGTCTTGCTCTTGGCGCTTACCGGGCTGGCGATCGCTGGCATGGGCCGCCCGGACCTTGGCCTCGCAAAAGATCCCTGGCCTGAGCTCTACCTGCCCGAGCACGTGGCCTCGGAGTTCAGCAGCCGTCTATTTGCGGTCAGGCCCGACGGGCAGGCCGTGGCCCTGTCCCTCGACGGTGACATCTGGCTGCTCAAGCCGGATCTGAGCGACGTCACCTGGGCAGGTCGCCACCCCCTCGGCACCGACCTGACCCGAGTGACACGGGGCGGCGAGACCGCTACGGAACTCCCCTTTTCCCAGTGGGTTCACCGGCTGCCGACGTGGCTACCCGACAACCGGCTGGTCTACCTCCGCTCCACCCTCCTGCAAGACCCTGACAGCGAAGGCCCTGTCGACAAGGAGCTGTGGATGGCCGAAGGCGCTACCGCCCGGAAGGTCACGGACCTGCCCCCGTCGACTTCGGTGCAAACGATGCAGCCCGACCCCGCCGGATCCCGTCTCCTGCTCCTGGGGAGCAGAGGCGCCTTATCCGTTCTTGACCTCCACACAGGGGCTGTCCGGAACATGGCGTCGGGCGGGCTGCCGGCAGCCCCCGGCGAGGCGGTCTGGTCGCCGGACGGGGCGGCGATTGCCCTGGCGGTCCCCAAGGATCGCTGGCTCTACCTCTTCCGCCTCGATGTCGAGAGCGGTTCCCTCCGCCGTCTCACGGGGTTTAACACGGCCACGCAACCTGACGCACCGCCAGGTCTGGCCTGGCCGCCCGGCAGCACTTCGCTCTTCGTTCACGGCTGGGAGCCCGGAGGAGCGCCGGGCGCCTTCCCGGATCATGGCGGCATCTGGCGGGTTCCCGCTGTAGGCGGCGATCCGGTGCGGGTGGCCCCAGAGCGCCCCGGGCTCTCTTCGCCTCAGTGGTCACCGGATGGGCGTTGGGTGGCCTACTTCAGCCGCACCGATGGCTACCGATATGCCCTGCACGTCAAGTCCGGCCGTTTCCTTCGGCTGGGCGGGTGGAGCCGTCAGGAGCCCGCGGGCGTCCCGTTCCAATGGGAGCGAGATAGCCGGAAGCTCTGGTATCCTTGCCCCCGGGGTCTCTGTCGGGCCACCCTCCCCGGCGATCCGTAGCTCGCACACTTCGAGGAGGAACGGCCTTGGTACGACTGCGTCAGCGGCGCCTGACCTGCCAGCACGGGGCTGCCTATCCCGGGAACGGCGGGCAGCCGCCCTTGACGCCGGGCACCCGGACAGCTTCTGGGTAAGGGCTTCTACCGGCTGAGCGACGGCGCCCGGGAGAGTGCCGGCGCCTGCGTTGGCAAGGAGATCGAGAAAGCGTGCGCGGCGGGAACTGGTACCGGCTGGAGCGAGGCGCGACTGCATGGGAGAGTACTAAATCAGGCCTCAGGGATTTTCTGGACGATATGCGCCATCTGCGCCCCCGCTGGACGCAATTCCGACCGGCGCAGCACAGCCCCCGTCCAATTATTCCTGGAAGGAGTCCTGGCCGAAAGTGAAAGCGCCGACAACCCGGGGTTGTCGGCGCTTAGCCATCTGCGTTATGCCGCTGAGGGATCGACCAGGCGGGCCAGGTCCATGATGACCACCAGGGTGTCTGCAGTGCGGGCCACGCCCACCACGTAGTCCTGGCCGGGCAGGCTCAGGCGCTGGTCGGGCGGCACGATCTGCTCGTCGTTCAGGGTGACCACCTGGTCCACGCCATCCACCGTGATGGCCGAAGCATGGCCGCCCAGGTCGAGGATCATGACGCGGGCCTCCTTGTCGGTCTCGTGGGAGGGCAGCCCCAGGCGCTTGCGCATGTCGATCACAGGGAGCACCTCGCCGCGCAGGTCCATCACACCCATCACATAGGCAGGGGTGTTCGGCAGGCGCGTGACCGGGGTGACATAGTTGACCTCGCGGACCACGGAGATATCGGCCCCGTAAACCTGACCTTCCAGCCGGAAGACTACATACTGCCGCTCGGCGCCCATCCGGGACACCTCCATCGCTTGATCATTTACAGGTATATTTTAGTCAACTACCGTCCAAACTCCTGCTCAATCCGGCCACCCTTCAGGACCCGATACCGGACCCCGCGCCACTGAAAGGTCCGGACGAACAGCGCCCGCAGGAAGGCGAGCAGGAAATAGACCTCCACCACCGGCTGTGTCCAGGCGTAGCGCCAGCCACCGCCGCGCTCGCTGCCGACCTGCAGAATCACCCCGATGGCCGTCCGCGCCAGCCAGCAAACGAGACCCGCCCCCAGCAGCGGGCCGTTCCCGGTCAGCGCCGCCCAGAGGATGATCACCAGATGGGTGAACAGCACCACCACGGTCGTGACCAGGGGAGCGCCGCCGTAGCCGTACAGGTTCAGGTGGGCGCCGCGGTCGAGCAGCCCCGTGAAGGCCTCATAGGATGCCTCCCCCTGCTCCAGGGTCACCGTCGGGCCCATAAGCACCTTCTTGCCCAGGGCCGCCGTCCGGCGCCCCATCTCGGCGTCCTCGGCCACGTAGCCGCCGAAGGCCTCGAAGCCGCCCAGTTCCTCCAGGACCTCCCGGCGGATCGCAAAACAGGCCCCGGAGACACCCACCATGCGGGCGCCGACCAGCCCGAACTGGGGCGCCCACTGGGCCGTAATCGCCATGTTGAGCGTCATGGCCATCGCCCCGCCCCAGAGGTTGCGGGCCTGCCGCACCACCGGGAGGCAGGCCACCAGGCCCACCCCTGGCCCCATCAGCAGCGGCACCAGACGGGCGAGCAAGTCCGTAGGCGGTGCGATGTCGGAGTCGGCCATCACCAGGCAGTCGTACCGGGCGGCCGCCACCCCGTAATGCAGGTTGCTCGACTTGCCGTTCATTCCCGGCCGCACCGGGTTGACCAGCACCCGGGCTTGCACACCCGGGTGCTCAGCCTGGAGCCGCTCAAGCACCGGGAGTACCGGGTCTAGCGGGTCCTGCAGGCTGAAGATGACCTCGTAGGGCGCCCCCAGGCGCTGCGACAGCCAGCTCCGGTAGTGATCGGCAGCGCCGGGGTCCAGCCCCTTGATCGGCAGGATCACCGACACGCCCACCGGCATGGGGCCAGCGCTGGCGGGGGGCCGCTCCCGCCGGCGCTGCACCCACAGGCCGATCAGCACGAAGATCAGCAACGAACCCGAGAGCGATGCCATCACCAGAACCAGGATCAAATCCATGTTAGTACTCCCTAAAAAAGGAAAGAGGGCGGTTACGCCCTCAGTGCCTCGATTGCCTGCTTATAGTCCGGCTTGCCAAAGACTGCGGTCCCGGCAACCAGACAGGTGGCGCCCGCCTTGATGCAGGCCGGTGCGGTGTTGACATCCACCCCGCCGTCGACCTGGATCTCCACCTTGTCCTGCAGGCCGGCCGCCGTCAGCATCTCCCTGACCCGAGCGATCTTGGGCACCACCCCGTGGATGAACTTCTGCCCGCCGAAGCCCGGGTTGACCGACATCAACAGCACCATGTCCACCAGGTCCAGCACGTGCTGGATCTGCTCCACCGGGGTGTGCGGGTTGAGTACCACGCCCGACTTGACCCCGGCCTCCCGGATCTGCCCAAGCACACGGTGCAGGTGGGTGCATGCCTCCACGTGGACCGAGATCAGGTCGCACCCGGCCTTCACGAAGTCGCCCACGTAACGCTCGGGGTGCTCGATCATCAGATGGGCGTCGAAGGGGAGGCCAGATCGGGGGCGCATCTTGGCGATGACAGGGGCGCCGAAGGTGATGTTGGGCACGAAGTGGCCATCCATGACGTCCAGGTGAACCCAGTCGGCCCCCGCCTCCTCAATGCGGCGCAACTCGGTGGTCAGGTCGGCGAAGTCCGAGGCCAGCATGGACGGGGCGATCTTTACGCGAGCAGGGTTGATCATGGGGGTCGTTACCACCTTTTGAGTAGCTCGATTTCCGCAAGGAAGGTCAGGTAGTTGTCGTAGCGGCTCCGGGGGATGGCGCCCTCGGCGACGGCGGCGCGCACGGCGCAGTCCGGCTCCTTGCGGTGCAGGCAGTCGCCGTAGCGGCACTCGGGGGCCAGCGGGCGGAACTCGGGGAAGTGGGTCCAGAACTGATACTTATCGAAGGTCTCGGTGAACTCCAGGTAGGTAAAGCCGGGGGCGTCGGCGATCAGCCCGCCCTCGGGGAGCGCAATCAGCTCCACGTGCCGGGTGGTGTGCTTGCCCCGGCCCAGCTTGTCCGAGAGCTCCCCCACCTTCACATCCTGGCGCTCGGGCACCAGCGCCCGGGTCAGGCGCGACTTGCCGACCCCGGAGTGGCCCGCCAGCACCGAAAGCTTCCCGGGCAGGAGCGGGCGCAGGTCATCGATCCCGATGCCGGGCTTGGCAGCCAGCGGGATCACGGTGTAGCCGACCTGCTTGGCGTAGCGGAGGCAGAACTCCTCCACCTCGCTGTCCTCCAGCAGGTCGACCTTATTTAGGATGATGATTGGATCGACGCCGGCCCTCTCCACGTGGATCAGCACCCGGTCCAGGAAGGGATAGTCCGCCTCGGGCTCTTTGAGCGTAAAGACCACCAGGGCCTGGTCCACGTTGGCCACGGCGGGCCGCTGCAGGACCGTGGAGCGGGGCAGCACCCGATCGATGCGCCCCTCATCGCCCTCCAGATGGATCTCCACCATATCGCCGGCGAGTACGTCCTGCTTGTCCACCCGAAACTTGCCGCGCGGGCGGCAGAGCACCTCTTGGCCGCCCGTCAGCACGTAGAAGTTGTTGCTATGGGAACGAATCACCTGACCTACCGGCACCGTAGAACCTCCCTAAGGCAGTGAGACCTTGGTCACCTCGACATTATCGACGACGACGCTCAGGTAGGCGTCACCGAAGAAGGTCCCCTTCACGGTCACCTTCTCGCCGCCGCGCCGCTTCTCGTTTATCAGCGGTTCACTGGGGGTCGGGACCCCGCCGACGGTGCTAATCACCACGACCTTAAAGTCGCAGAACTGGCCCTGGGCACAGGGGACCGTCAGGCTCTTCTCAAAGGGCTTGCCCTCAGCGGTGGTGCCCTGGGACAGGAAGACCTTGACGGCCTGTCCCGGCACGACCCGGGCATCCTTCGGGGGATCGGTCTGCATCACCCGGTCCCGCTGGAGCGTGTCGTGGGGCCGGTATTCAGGCACCATGACGAGCCCGAGGGCCTCGAGCGCCCTCTTGGCCTCGGCGGCGGTCTTGTTCACCAGGTCGGGCACCTGCAGCGGCCCGCTGCTGACCAAAATGCTGACCGTGGCGTTGGGCTTCAGCTCGGTGCCGGCGGCGGGCGTGGTAGATATCACCTTGCCGGCGTCCACCGTCGGGTCGATCTTGGTGTCGACCTTGTCCACCACCAGGCGCAGCGATTCCAGCGCCGCCCGGGCATCCTCGACGGTCCGGCCCACCACGTCCGGCATCTTCACCACATCAAAGCCCTTTGAGATGATCAGCCCGACGTCGCGCCCCTGCTTGACCGGGGTGCCGGGGGGCGGATCGGTGTCGACGATGTAGCCGGGCCGCAGGTCGCTGAACTTTTCACTCTGGGTGGAGAAGTTCAGTTTGGCGTTGCGGAGCATCGTCTCGGCGTCCTTGCGCGACAGGCCGCGCACGTCGGGGACATCGACATCGGGCACGTTGAAGAAGTCGATCACCGCCCATGAGATCGCCCCGACGCCGCCGAAGACGATGATGGCGATGATGGTCACCCAGATCCAACCGGCCGAGCGGCGCTTCTTCGCACGGTCGCGCTCCCGGGCCTGCCGCAGGCGCACGGGGATGGCGCTCTCGTCCTCCTCATCGTCGGCGCCCTCGGCGGCCAGCTCGTCCCGCCGGAAGCGCTGGGTGCGCATGGAGCGCAGGTCCATGGTGGGGAAGTCGCCGGACTGGATGTGCGTGCGGCCCGCGGCGTGGGCCTCGGCGAAGGCCCGCAGCGCCTCACGCATCTCCTGGGCCGACTCGAAGCGATCCTCGGGCTCCTTCTCCAGCGCCCGCATGATGATCTCCTCAAGTTCGACCGGCACCTCGGAGTTCAGCCGCGAGGGCGGCATGACCGGGTCCCGCAGGTGCTTGATCGCCACGGTGATCGGGCTCTCCCCCTGGAAGGGGACCGTGCCGGTCACCATCTCGTAGAGGACCACGCCCAGGGAGTAGATGTCCGACTTGTCGCCGGCAGGGCGCCCGTCGGCCTGCTCCGGGGAAAAGTAGTGGGCGGAGCCCATGATCGAACCCGTATGGGTCACAGTATCGGTCGTAGTGGCCCGGGCGATGCCAAAGTCGGTCACCTTGACCCGGCCATCTCTGGAGATCAGGATGTTGTGCGGTTTGATATCTCGATGGACGATCCGCTGCTGATGGGCGTGCGCCAGGGCGCTGAGGATCTCCCCGGCGATGCGGGCAGCCTCCGCCACTGGCAGCGGCCCCTGCTGCTGGATCACCTCTTTGAGCGTCCGGCCCTCCACCAGCTCAAGCACAATATAGTAAAGGTCTTCATCCTGACCGACATCATAGATCTGCACCACGTTCGGGTGGGAGAGGCTGGCGGCGTTCTGCGCCTCCCGGCGGAAGCGCCGGATGAAGTCCTCATCCTGCCCGAACTGGCCCCGGAGGACCTTGACCGCCACCTCGCGGCCCAGCTGCATGTCGTTGGCCTGGTAGACCACCGCCATGCCGCCGCCGCCCAGACGGTCACCGACCCTGTAACGGTTCCCCAAGATTCTCCCTATCATGGTCGGTTATCCCTCCCAGCGGGCGATGAGTACGGTGATGTTGTCGTGGCCGCCGCGTTCGTTGGCAAGGGCCACCAGCCGCCCGGCCAGCTCCTCGGGAGCGGTCTCGGCGGCAAGCTGCTGGACCTCAGACATCTTCACCAGATTCGAGAGACCGTCGGAGCATAGCACGAGAATATCGGGGCCGGCCCAGGGCTCCTCCAGGCGCTCCACCACCAGCAGCTCGGTCATGCCAAGGGCGCGGGTGAGCATGTGGCGCTGTGGGTGCACCGCCGCCTGCTCGGCGGTCAGGTGCCCACTCTGCACCAACTCCCACGCCACATTATGATCGGTGCTGAGCTGCCGGGGGTTGGTGCCGACGAAGAAGGCTCGGCTGTCGCCGATGTGCCCCAGGAAGATACGTTCGCCCCAGATCAGGGCGGCTGTGAGGGTCGTCCCCATATGATCGTTGCTGGGGCTCTCCTGCTGCGCCTGCAAAATGGCGAGGTTGGCCTGGTGGATTGCGTCCGTGAGGCCCTCGCCCAGCCACCCCTTCTCGGCCCAGTCGGGCGCCGAGGCGAGCACGCGGGACCGCACGGTCTCAATGGCCAACTGGGAGGCGATTTCGCCTCCCTCGTAGCCGCCCATGCCATCTGCCACGATCAGCAGGGCGGCGTTGCCCCGCGGGTCCAGAAGATCCACGGAACAGCTGTCCTGGTTATTGGCCCGCACGCGACCGACGTCGGAAAGGTGGCTGATGTGCAGCTTCACAGGGGGTTCAACTCCTTGCGGCTCCTCGCTGGCGGCCTACCCGGTTCCGGAGTTGCCCGCACGCAGCGTCGATATCGCCGCCCATTTCGCGCCGGACTGTGGCCGTGACGCCGTAGGACTCCACGATGTCACGGAAGGCCAGGACCCGCTCCGGCGACGGGCGCCTGTACTGGGGCCTTTCGGCCACGGGGTTCATGGGGATCAGGTTCACGTGGGCCAGCGATCCCTTCAGCAGCCGGCCCAGCTCATGGGCCTGCTCGGGGTTGTCGTTGACCTGTTCGATCAGGATGTACTCGTAGGTGACGCGGCGCCCGGTTTTCTCGGCGTAGCCGCGGGCGGCGTCCATGACCTCGGCGACGTCCCACATGCGGGCTACCGGCATGATCTGCTTGCGCAGCTCATCGTTGGGGGCGTGGAGCGACAGCGCCAGGGTGATCGGCAGGTCCTCCTCGGCCAGGCGGCGCATCGCCGGCACCAGGCCCGAGGTCGAGATAGTGATATGCCGGTAGCCGATGTTCAGTCCATCGGGCTCGTGCATCAGCCGGATCGCCTTCAGCACGTGGTCGTAGTTCTCCATCGGCTCGCCCGAGCCCATGAGCACCACGCTGCCGATGCGCTGTCCGGCGGGCAGGTCCCGGCCCATCATCACAATCTGATCGACGATCTCTCCGCCCGTTAAGTTCCGCACCAGGCCGCCAAATGTGGAGGCGCAGAAGGTGCAGCCCATGCGGCAGCCCACCTGGGTGGTGACGCAGACCGAGTTGCCGTAGTCGTGCCGCATCAGCACCGACTCGACCTTCTGCCCGTCGTGCAGGCGGAAGAGGTACTTGGAGGTGCGGGTCGGGTTGGCCTGCTGGACCACCTCGGGCTCCAGCAGGTTCAGCAGGGCGTGCTCGGCCAGCTTCTGGCGGAAGGCCGCCGAGAGGTTGGTCATGACGGCGAAGTCCTTGGCGCCCTTCTCGTAGACCCACTGGAAGAGCTGCTTGGCCCGGAACTTCGGCTCGCCGATCTCGGCCAAGAACTCGGTCATCTCCGGCAGGGTCATGCCCACCAGGGGGCGCTTGCCCGTCGCTGCGAAGAGCAGCTCGGGGTCGGCGATCTTCAGCGGAACGTAGGTGATCTCTTGCATCCTGTATCCTCCATGGTATCTAGTCGACCGCCGGCTGTGTAACTTCTCGCCGGGCGGAGTGGTTTCCTCTGTTAGGTCCTCTCGGCATGGGCCAGTTTTGGCTTGGCCCATGCCTGCCGGATTCCGGCGCCCCCAGCACGGGGGCACCTAGACCCGTTTACGCATGCGCGCAATAAAGAACCCGTCGGTGCCGTGCTTGTGGGGCAGCAACTGCAGATAGCCACCCTCCGTTGCGTCGGCAGGCACGCTTGCTGGGAGGTGCTCCCGGATCGGGTCGAGGGTGAACTCGGGGTGATCAAGCAGGAAGGACTCGACCATGCCCTGGTTCTCCGCCGGGTGGATCGTGCAGGTGGAGTAGACCAGGACCCCGCCGGGCATGAGCGCAGTCGCCGCGCTCTCCAGGATCGCCCGCTGCACCGGGGCCAACTCCTGGGGATCGGTGGCCTGCTTGCGCCAGCGGGCGTCGGGCCGGCGGGCCAGGGTGCCCAGGCCGGAGCAGGGCACGTCGCAGAGGATGGCGTCCGCCTTCGCAGGCATCAGCTTGCCCACCTCGCGGGCATCCAGGCAGAGCCCCTCTACGATGGTGGCGCCCAACCGCTTGGCGTTCTGCTCGATCAGGTCGACCTTGTGGTCGTGCACGTCGACCGCCAGCACCTTGCCCTCGTTCTTCATCAGCTCGGCCAGGTGGGTCGACTTGCCGCCGGGCGCCGCCGCCATGTCGATGACGAACCAGCCGGGCTGGGGGTCCAGGGCGGGCGCCACCAGCATGGAGGACTCGTCCTGCACGGTGAAGAGCCCCTGCTTCATCGCCTTGAGCCTGTCCAGGAAGGAGGACGAGGTCAGCTCGTGGACCACCAGGCCTTGGGGCGAGTACGGGGTCGGCTCGGTGGCGACCTCCTCCGCCTTCAGCGCCTCGGCCACCTCCTCCCGGGTCGCCTTGAGGCTGTTGGCCCGGATGGTCAGCGGCGGGACGCGGTTGCTGGCCTCCATCATCTCGATGGCCTGGTTAACGCCGAAGCGCTCGGTCCACTCCTTGACCAGCCACTCGGGGTGGGAGTGCAGGATGGCGAGGGCCTTTGGACCCTCTGTTGGGCTTGGCCAGCGCAGGTCAGGAAGTCTTCGGATCAGGTTGCGCAGCACGCCGTTGACGAACTTGGAGACGCCCACGTGGCCGTACTTCTTGGCCAGCTCCACCGCCTCGTCGACGGCGGCGGAGCGGGGGATGCGCTCCATGTAGAGGATCTGGTAGACCGCCTCGCGCAGGATGTTGCGCGCCCAGGGGTCCGTTTGCTCGAGGGGCCGGGTCACCACCTGGCCCAGCGCCCAGTCGATGCTCGCACGGCGCCGGGTGACGCCGTATGTAAGTTCGGTGGCAAGGCCGCGGTCGCGCCCTGCCAGCTTGCTCTTGCTCAGGTGGGCATCGAGGGCGAGGTTGGCAAACGCATCTTTCACATCGACGTCACGCAGCGCCCTGAGGGCCACCTCGCGCGCCGAGCCTGCCGGGGTCTGTTCGGGTCGGGCCATTTGCTCGCCTCCGCTTAAAGACTACCTTTCAGTTTACCCCGATTTGGCAGAGTTGGGCAAACGAAACCTGAGTCCAACGGGTGCTCGGGAACTTTTGAACACTGGCTTGAGCCCCAAACGGCCGAAAACCTGTTCAGATTGTTCCAGAGAGCATCGGGGGCGTCGAAGGAATGCGGGTTTCAGGCTTCGCTCCACTGGCTCCGGAACAATGTGGACGGTGCAATGCGGCTTGCGGGGCGCGGGCGCCAATCCCAAAAGTTACCGAGCCTATGCAGAGATGAAATAAAGGCTGCAAACCGCCTTGTGTGCGGCTTGCAGCCCTTGACTTTACTCTGCCGGTAATCGCCAGTACTTGCCCAGCTCCAGGAACTGCGCCTTGGCCTTCTGCAGGTCCCCCGTGATTTTGCCAGTGATGGCGTAAGCCAACCCCATATCCGGTCGGGTGGGGTGCTTACGGACGGCGATCAGCCACAGTTCGGTGCTCCTCTCGGTGGATTGGGCGGCGGCAGGCTGGCCCCGGACCACCACGGCCAGGTAGGCCTTGCCGACGGGCAGGGTCACTTCCTCCTGGACGATGGACTCGACGTGGTTGCCGGCGGCCATCGCCACCGGGTTGCCGCCGTTGTTACCGATGCCGAGAATCTCCAGGCGAACGTTCGCCACGTCCGGTTGGTCCGGACCCGTCGCGGTAAACCGGGTGCCATCCGGCAAGGTGATCATCTGGCCGGTAATCCCGTTCTGGACGGGAAGTTCCCCTTCGCCCGGCGGTGTGGGCGAAGCCTGGGCTGGGGCTTGATTTACGGGCGGCACCGTGTCCGGGGTCCTGCCCCCACATCCCGCAACGGCAACGAGGACCAGCATGACAGCGACCGCTCGCATGGGCCGCACACCTCCTATTTCAAGATGACACTGCCCTGCCAACTCAGGAAGTCGCTCAACCGCTCAGCCGCGTCTGGCGCCAGCAAAGGCAACTGGGCGAGGGGCCACCACTTCACCCCGTGCGACTCGGTATCGTCGTGAGCCAGGGCGCCGGACCACCGGGAGACATGAAAGACCGCTGAAAAGTTCTGCACCTGATCTCCGTTGGGATAGGTCACGTCAAAGCGCGGGCCCGTGTTGAGCGCCATCAGCGCTGCGGACTCGACGCACAGACCCGTCTCCTCTAGAACCTCCCGGTGCAGAGCTTCCAGGACCGACTCTCCAAGTTCACACGCCCCACCGGGGAGCAGCCACAGGCCAAAGTCCCGGCGGTGCTCCAGCAGCACCCGGTTCTCTTCATCGAGGATAATCGCGCAGACGCCCGGCATGATGATCTTCTCATGCCCAACCTTCTGCCGCAGTCGCCACATATAGGATCCCTCGAATGGCAAGCGGTATCTCCCTCCTAGCGCCACGCTTCTCTTGGGATGTAGTCGAACTGGAGTCCACTTGTGCACTGAAGGTGTACATCGACCCACTTGCCCGAAGTCTCGAATGCCAGGTGGAGGGGATGACAGCGGGTTCCCGGCAAGTACCTGCGGAACCGATCCACGCGTGCGGCGGCCAAGGCCTCACCAACTGCCGAGGCAAGCATCCGTGGGTCGCGCAACTCGAACCGGGTCTGCCCCTGGACTTGAGCAAGGCCGGTCACCTGGCTTGCGCTCCATATGGCGCCGCCCACGGGGAACTAGTAGGCGCATAACGCCAAAACGGCCGCAGCCAGCAGCACGATTGCCAGTCTCCTCACGCCCAGCGGCCCCCCCTCCGGTAATGCTTGTATGACGCCGGTGCGTGGCACGTGGTTCCACGCCCTGGTTATGCAGCCCTGCATGCGGCAGGTGATTTACGCAGATTTGAGACAGTGCAAGCCAACCCGACATTGTCAAATTTACGGGAGCAGGGCGCCCACCCCCTCGGAGAGCCGATCAAAGGCCCCAGAACCGGTCGGATTCCGGCGATTACTGCCGAACCCTGTCGATCGACCAGCCTGGTCGCACCATCCAGCCCGCCTCAAGTAAATTTGGTACAGTGCACAAGGGCAGAAACTGCGTTGATTACCAACTCAGGCACCTGGGGCTGCGCGGGCATGTACAGGCCGCCCAGCCAGCCTGCATAGACCGGGTTCCAGTCCACCGCGTACCCTCCGAAAGCAAACTCCTCAGCGGTGGGCAGGTAACCGGTCCAACCGTTGGTGTAGCCGCCGAAGAAGTGCAGCGGTGACCCCAGGCGGCTAGCGATGTCGAGGGCGGTCTCGGCAAAGGGTTCCAGGGGAATGCCAGCAAGGGAGACGCTGCCAACACGGCATAGCTGGACCTCAATAGCCAGGAAGGGATGCCGCTCTCCCCTTGGCATACATGGCCTGTACAGCTTGGAGCCAGGGCGCCGTATCGACGCCCCAGCGCTCGTGCACGGTCGCAGCCAGGGCTGCAGCCGCATCAGGCTCAGGCAGCGGCAGCAGCGGTGCCTGCACGTGCACCGAGCGGCACCACAGCGGCGCGTCGGACGCCGGCGTGAGTTCGGGGAGCAAGCCGAGCACGGGGTCGCTGACCGCTTGGGCCATGCGCTCCAGGTCTGCGAGGCTCCCCCGGTACAGGGCGTTCACGTTCCCGGCGGCCCCGTTGTGCACCAGCACAGGACAGGCGAGTGCCCCTTGTAGCAGTCGGCGAGTCCAACCCGGGAAATCGCCGGAGACTAACAGGTTGTCCCCCTTCAGCACATTGCCATGGGCTGTGCAGGTCACCACCAGGGCGATGCGCCGCTTGCTCTCGGCTTCGTGCACCGACAGTACGCCAATACGGTCATCCACCGGGCCGACGGGGTTGCTGCCCATGACAGCCCGGCCGTCGACATTTTCTCGTCGGTTCATGCCGATTCGCCCCTGGGTCAGGCCCCAGGCCACATGCGCTGGCCGCAGATTCGCAGCAGCCTGGCGAACAGCTTCCTGGACATTCGCCTTCGGTGTCCGGCCCCGAGTGAGTAAGCGTGAAGAGGAGCATCACTCGCTCCATGGTGGTGCCCAGTTCGATGGCGATCGCCGCCCTCATGGGGATGGCCTGTGCGGTCAACATGCCCAGGTGGTCGATGTTCACCAGAGCTACGGGCGGCCCGTCCTCCTGGAAGAGCAACGCTGTGGCCTGCAACCGGTCGAGGATGCCGACGGCCCCCTGTGAACGGCTGTACCCGACCAGTTCGATGCCAATGGGCGGTGTGATGTCGACGGTTGCACAGCCAGCCATCAGGGTCACGGGATCGCCCCCCTGCGTTGTTCCGGTCTGAGGACCTGGTTGGCCATGACAGGCCGAAACCCTCGCGAGGGCGCAGCCGGGGGTAGGTCGGCGCGAGGAAAAGTCTGAATCGACCACCCGTAACGTACAGGATTCATTACAACATCACACGAACTAGATCAAAGGGAGGGTGCGTTCATAGCTATTAGGGAGGACTGGAGGGGATATGCATGGCCCACGCGACGGGCGGCATGATCAGCGTGGAGCAACTGCGGCAGATGGTTCAGGCGGGCGCCGTCGACACCGTGGTGGTCGCGATCTGCGACATGCAGGGGCGCCTGATGGGCAAGCGGGTGCGGGGCGATTTCTTCGTGCAGCATTGCCTTGAGCACGGGACCCACTTCTGCGTCTACCTGCTCGGCACCGACATGGAGATGAACACCCCGGAGGGCTTTGCCCTCATGAACTGGGAGTCCGGCTACGGCGACTGGCAGGCGAAGCCCGACTGGAACACCCTGCGGGTGATCCCCTGGCTGGAGAGGACCACCCTGGTCCTGGCCGACGCCGTGGACGAGGCCAGCGGCAAGCTCGTGGAGATCGCGCCCCGCACCATCCTGCGCCGGCAGCTGGAGAAGGCGGCGGCAATGGGCCTGAGCGTCAAGGCGGCCAGCGAGCTGGAGTTCTACCTGCTCAAGGACACCTTCGAGGCCGCCCACGCCAAGGGCTTTCAGAACCTGCAGCGCTTCGGCTGGTACAACGAGGACTACCACCTCCTGCAGGGCACCAAGGCCGAGCCGCTCTACCGCCTCCTCCGCAACCAGATGTCCGAGGCCGGCGTCCCGGTGGAGTTCTCCAAGGGCGAGGCGGCGCCGGGCCAGCACGAGATCAACATCCACTACGACGGCGCCCTGGAGTCCAGCGACCGCCACGCCCTCTTCAAGCACGGCGCCAAGGAGATCGCCGCCCTGAACGGCTACGGCATCACCTTCATGGCCAAGCCCGACCACACCTGGACCGGCTCCAGCGGTCACATCCACATGAGCCTCTGGGACCGGAGCGGCGAGCAAAGCCTCTTCTACGACGAGGCCGGCCCCCACGGCATGTCCCAGACCATGCGCTGGTTCCTGGGCGGCGTCATGTCCGTCGCCCGCGAGCTCTCCCTTTTCGTGGCGGGCAACATCAACTCATACAAGCGCTACGCCGCCGCCAGCTGGGCGCCCGTCAACATCGTATGGGGCCGCGACAACCGCACCTGCGGCTTCCGGGTGGTGGGCCACGGCCAAGCCTTACGCATCGAGAACCGCTTCCCCGGTGGCGATGCCAACCCGTACCTGGCGTACGCCGCGATGATCGCCGCCGGCCTGCACGGCATCGAGCAGCAGATCGAGCCGCCGGCGCAGTACCAGGGCAACGGCTATACCGCCAAAGGGGTCCAGCGGGTGCCCCGGTCGCTCTACGAGGCGATCGCCGCCCTGGAGGAGAGTGAGGTGGCCCACCATCTCTTTGGCGACCTGGTCATCGATCACTACCTGAACATGGCCCGGGTCGAGCAGCAGGCCTACGATGCCGTCGTCACCACATGGGAGCGGGAGCGCTATCTCGAACGGGGGTAGAACCTACATATGCGTTTAAAGGATAAGGTTTGCATCATCACCGGGGCGGGCAGCGGCATGGGGCGGGCGGCCTGCGAGCGCTTCGCCGCCGAGGGCGCCAGGGTCGCCGCCTTCGACATCGCAGAACAGGCGGGCCGCACCACCGTCGATCTCGTGCACTCAAACGGCGGCGAGGCCGCCTTCTTCCACTGCGACGTCGCCGACGAGGCCAGCGTGAAGCGGGCCGTGGCCGGCGTGGTGGAGCGCTACGGCGGCATCGATGCGCTCTACAACAACGCCGGCATTATGCCCGAGGCCGACCACTCGGTGCTCGACACCGACGTGGCGGTCTGGGACCAGGTGATGGCCGTCAACGTGCGCGGCATCTTCCTGGGCTGCAAGCACGTGATCCCCGAGATGATGAAGCGGGGCCGGGGGTCGATCATCAACATCGCCTCCTTCGTGGCCCTGGTGGGCTGCAGCGTCCCGCAGGACGCCTACACCGCCTCGAAGGGCGCCGTCATCTCGCTGACCAAGTCCCTGGCGATTCAGTTCCGGCCCAAGGGGATTCGCACCAACGTGATCTGCCCGGGTCCCATCGAGACCCCGCTCCTGACCGAGTGGCTGCTCAAGGATGTGGCCGCCCGCCAGCTGCGGCTAAGCCGCCAGCCCAGCGGCCGGTTCGGGCGCCCGGAGGATATCGTCAACGCCGCCCTCTACCTGGCCTCCGACGAGTCCGACTGGACCAACGGGGCGGTCATGGTGATCGACGGCGGCATCACGAGCAACTATTTCTAAGAACTACAGGAGGACCAACTACGTGCAGGCGACCATCTGGATCGTAGACCTGAGCACCAGCGAAATCCGTAGGGAGACCCTCCCCGAAGAGATCTACCGCAAGTACCCGGGCGGCAGCGCCCTGGCCATGTACCTGCTCTGGAAGTACTGCCCCGCCGGGGCCGACCCCCTAGGCCCCGACAACCCCCTGATCATGGCGGTCAGCCCGCTGACCGGCCTACCAATCTCCGGCCAGAGCCGCATGACCGCCGCGGCCAAGTCGCCCATCACCGGTGGGGCAGGCGACTCGCAAGTAGGAGGCTTCTTCCCCGCCGAGATGAAGAACGCCGGGGCCGACGCCCTGGTCTTCCTGGGCGCCGCCCCCGAGCCAGTCTACCTCTGGCTGACGGATGGCGTCCCCGAGCTGCGCCCGGCGGGCCACCTGTGGGGCAAGGTGACCGGCGATGTGGAAGATCTGATCAAGGCCGAGCTCGGCGACACCAAGGTGGAGATCGCCCAGGTGGGTCCCGCCGGCGAGAACCTGGTCCGCTTCGCCGCCATCATGAACATGGCCAACCGCGCCAACGGCCGCACCGGATTGGGCGCCGTCATGGGCAGTAAGCGGCTGAAGGCTGTGGCCGTCCGGGGCACCCAGACCGCCCGCCCCGTCAACGCCGAGCAGTTCCGGGAGCTGGCGCGCCGCTTCAAGGAGCTGGAGGATGCCACCGGCATCGCCCACTTCGGCAAGTTTGGCACGGCGGGGGTCGTGGCGTCGCAGAACTACAAGGGCGGCCTGCCCACCCTCAACTACACCTCGGGCTACTTCGGCGAGCAGGCCGACGCCATCTCCGGCGAGCGGCTCTATAACGAGTTCCTCAAGGAGCGGGACACCTGCTTCGCCTGCGGCATCAAGTGCAAGCGGGTCGTGGAGATCGACGGCGTGGTCGACCCCCGCTACGGCGGCCCCGAGTACGAGACCATCGCCACCTTCGGCTCGTACTGCGGCATCGATGACCTGGCCGCCATCTCCAAGGCCAACGAGCTGTGCAATAAGTACGGCATGGACACCATCGCCTGCGGCGCCACCATCGCCTTTGCGCTGGAGGCCGGGGAGAATGGGCTCCTCACCTCGGAGGGCGGCCTGCCGCTGCGCTTCGGCGCCACCGAGACCATGCTCCGGCTGACCGAGCAGATCGCCTTACGCCAGGGGACGCTCGGAAACCTGCTCGCCGAGGGCAGCGCCCGGGCCGCCGCCACCCTGGGCCCCGCCGCCCAGGAACTGACGATCACCGTGAAGGGTGCCGAGGCCCCCGCCCACATGCCCCAGCACAAGCGCTCCATGGCGCTGATCTACGCGGTCAACCCCTTCGGCGCCGACCACCAGTCCTCCGAGCACGATACCGCCCTCCGGGCCAAGCCGGGCACCCTGTTCCGGAACCGCATGGAGGAGATCGGCATCTCCGACATCCTGGACCTCAAGGACCTGGGGCCGGCCAAGGTGCGCTTTACGTACCGGACCCAGCTCCTCTACTCAGCGCTGGACTCCTACAACCTCTGCCAGTTCGTCTACGGTTCCAGCTGGCAGCTCTATGGCCCCAGCGAGATGGTCCAGTTAATCCAATCCGCCACCGGCTGGGATGTCACCCTGGATGAGGTGATGCAGGTCGGCGAGCGCCGGGTCAACCTGATGCGGGCCTTCAACGCCCGGGAGGGCCTGGATATCGCCGCCGACGCCCTGCCCAAGAAGTTCTTTAAGCCGCTCACCGGCGGCCCCACCGACGGCGTCGCCCTCGACCCCGAGGAGATAGCTCGAGCGACCCAGGAGTACTACGACCTGGCCGGCTGGGACCGGAGCACCGGCGCCCCCACGGCCGAGAAGCTCGCCGAACTCGACCTGGCCTGGGTGCTGACCCGATAGACACCATGCAGGGGGTATCCCCAGGCAATATCGTCAACATCCAGGCGATCCTGGGCGACCAGGCATTTCAAAAACTGACGGACCCGGGATTTCACCTGCGTCGGCCGCCGGGGAGCGCCTGCGTTGCTGCCGACCGAGGATGAAACCGCCCGCCGTTCCGCGGCGGCGGGCCAAAATTGCAGACCCCGCTTGCCGAACGGCAGGCGGGGTTTCCGTCGTCTAGGACACCATCTCTCTTAGCTTGGCAGAGTTGACGAAGAAGTCGGGCCCCTCGCTCCTGACCACACGGGCGAGCGCCTTGACCACCGCAGGGTCAAACTGCGTCCCGGAGCAGCGCTCGATCTCGGCCAAGGCCCAGGTCAGCCCCCGCCCCTTGGAGTAGGGGCGGTCGGAGAGGATCGAGTCGAGCGTATCCGCCACCGCGATGATCCGGCCGCCCAGGGTGATCCCGTCGCCGCTCTTGCCGCGGGGATAGCCCTTGCCGTCGAAGCGCTCATGGTGTTCGCCCACCATGCGGGCTACATCGGCCAGCGGGAGGACCTCACCGATAATGCGCTCCCCGATCACGGCATGCTGCTTGACGATCTCGTACTCCTCGTTGGTGAGGCGGTCGGGCTTGTTCAGAATCGCCTCGGGAATACCGACCTTGCCCATGTCGTGCAACAGGGCGGCGGTCTGAATCAGGGCGAGTTCCGAGGGGGTCAGGCCCAGCTCCCGCCCTAGGGCCACGGCGTACCGGCTCACCTGCTTGGAGTGCCCGGAGACGGCGTTGTCACGGGCGTCCACGACGGTGGCGAGGGTCTCGATCAGCTGCCGCAGCGCCTCCTCCTTCTCCCTGTGCGCCTCCTCCACCTCGTTCTTGGCGGCCTGGAGCGCCGTGATGGTCTTGTCGCTGTTCCTGGCGAACAGGGTCGCCGTGGAGCGCAGAATCAGCAGCGGCACGGCGAACATGACCAAACCGGTCAGGCCCGACATTGCATACACGGTGGGCAGGAACGCACCCGTGAGGCCCAGGAAGAGCTTGGTCGGGCTGTACCAGGAGGACTCCCGGAGCAGCTGCAGCAAAGGCCGCCTGGTATGTGTGCTAATCACTACGTTGATAAGGCCAAAGTTGACGGTATGGAAGACCAGCATGCCAACCGTGGCGGCGACCAGGTGCCACCCATCAAACCCGTTGCTCTGCGAAGCGATCAGGTGGTACGCGCCGGCGGCGGCCACAGCCGAGAGCGGTGGATTGGCGATGTTGAACAGCGCCTTCTCCAGGCTCTTGGCTCGGTACATCAACAGGTGCGCCAGCGCCGCCACCAGGCTGACCAGCGCAGCGCCGGCCGGCAGAACGGGAACCGTAGCCATGGTAACGAGCACGGTAAAGGTGAGGGTGATATGCTCCTGCTTGGACTCGAAGACCCGGATCCGGATGAACTCTGCGCAGATGCCCAGCACCAGGAAGGGCGCCAGCCGGAGCCACAGCCCCTCCGCAGCCACCGCCCACAGGCTCCATGCCACCGCGCCGGCGCCGGCCGCCACCGTACCCCACACCGAGAGCGAGGCCGGCGAGAACCAGGAGGGCTTGGCGGGAGCGGGCGAGGCTGACGCCTTGTCGGGCGCGCTGACCCGGGGAACGGGGGGAAGCACCCTGACCCGGGCCACCGCGTTGCGGTTCTCCTTAGCCCGGTACATGGCCAGGTCGGCCTGCCGGATCAGGTCCGACATGTTCCGGGCGTCCTCGGGGCAACTGGCCACCCCGATGCTGACCGTACAGCGGATCGACTGCCCATGATCGAGCAAGAACGGGTGCGCAGCGACCGCCTCGCGGATCCGTTCGGCCAGGTAGGTGGCCTCCTCGGCGTCCGTGCCGGGGAGCAACACCACGAACTCCTCGCCGCCGAACCGGGCGATCACGTCGCCCTTGCGCACAACCTGCGTCAGGATCGTGGCCACCTGCTGGAGCACCTTGTCGCCGGCGAGATGACCGTACGTATTGTTGACCTGCCGCAGCAGATCCAGGTCCGCAAAGAGCAGCGACAGCGGCCGCTGGGTGCGGTGGCTGCGGGCCAGCTCCTCCTCCAGGAGCCCCTCGAAGTGGCGGAAGTTGTGCAGCCCCGTCTTCACGTCCACCTGGGCCAGCTGCGTGAGGTGGGCCGACCGGCTCAGCAGGTACGAGACGACCACCAGCGGCAGGATCAGCACCAGCAGGATCGGCCGGGCCAGCCACAGCCCGCCCACGAGGGCGCCCAGCATGTTGTAGACCGAGCTGCCCATCAGATGGGAGACGGTGAAGGTGTCCGCCCGGTGCAGGGGAATGCGGGAGTTCAGGCTGATCACCACGCCCACCAGAACGGACTGGAGGAAGGTGAACAGCAGGGCCGCACCGATCATCCCTGCCATGAACAGCACGTCGTTCTCCTGCCAGCCGGCGGCCCAGCGGGCGCACAGGGCGGTCAGAATCGCGACCACCACCGTCTGGGACGTGTTGAAGGTCCAGCGGACCCACACGCCCGGATTGTGCCGGCGCACCCATGAGTCGGGTGTGAAGGCGAGAAGGGGAATCAGCGGCATCAGTGAGGGCGGCAGCACAATCGCCGCCCCCACGATAAAGACATTCGTCAGACGGATCGAAGCACCGTCGAAGACCGACCGAATGGGAAAGGCGTGGGCCGCCGCAGCGCAGACAGTGAGGACCGCCAGCGCCGCCAGGTCGTGCGGTACGATCTCAAAGCGGCCGGCGCACCAGACCACCAGACCAACCGCCGCCGTCGCGAGCGACCCAACCCAGACCCGTGCCTCCGGTGTATACCTGCTCATCTGCATACCTCCCGAGGGGAACCGCCACCGTCCGTGAACAGGTGGACTAATCGAGGCCGGTCATGTCGAAAGTAGCCTCGTCATATTCGGAGGACTGTTCCCAGTAAGACTGCTCCCAGTACGATTGCTCCCAATACGACTGCTCCCAGTAGGACTGCGCCCACTGCGTGGTGCCGGTCGTGGCGTTGATGTACTGGCTCCTGGGCAGGCCCTGGTTGGCGGAAAGCACGTTGCCAAGCGCAGCGAGATCCAGCGCCCTTCCAGGATCGACCACACCGGCGCCGTCAGGCTGACCGGGATAGGACCGGGCGGTCGTCACCAGCAGCCACTTGACCTGGTCGGGGGTCAGGTTCGGGAACTTTTCCAGGATCAGCGCGGTAACCCCGGCGACCACGGGGGCCGCCATGGAGGTGCCGCTCAGCCGGACGTAGTTCGTCCCGACGATGCGGTCCGGGAACGTCTGCGCCACCGTGCTGTAGGGGCCGGCCAGGGCTGATACGATCTTGCGGCCGGGGGCGACGACGTCGGGCCGGTAGTAGTTGTTCTGGGTGTAGCCACGGGTGCTGAACGGAGCGATGCTGTCGTCGGCGCCGGTCACCGTGTCGTTATGGTCGAGGGCGCCCACGCTAATCAGCCAGGGATCGTTCGCCGGCGGGTACCAGGCCATCCGCTCACCAGGTCCGCGGTTGCCGGACGAGGTGACCACGACCACCCCGTTGAACCAGAGCTGCTCGGCCGCAGCGCTGATCGGGCTGTTAAGGAAGCTGGTGGGCGCCGAGCCCGAGACCGACAGGTTGACGACTCGGATGTTGTACTTGGACCGGTTCGAGTAGACCCACTGCAGCCCGCGGATCAGGTCGGCCTCGGTGCTGCGGCCCTCGTCGTCGGCGATCTTGAGACTGATGATGTTGGCATCAGGCGCAACGCCGATATACCGGCCCTGGGCGTCCCGACTCTTGATGATGCCGACCACGTGCGTGCCATGACCGTTATCATCACCGACGCGGGTGGTCTTGCCGTTGCCGATCAGGGCGGTCACCCCGCCGGCGGCAAAGTCCGGGTGCTTGGTGTTGACGCCGCTGTCGAGGACGGCGACGGTGATGCCCTTGCCCGTCGCGGGGCGCGTGGCGCTGTTCCAGATCGACGGAACGCCGATCGCCGCGGCATAGTTGGTCTGGAGGTTGGAGGCGTCGATGGCCGTCCGATGAACGGCGGCATCCGGGGTGATGTACTTCACGCCCTTCTTCTTGGCGAGCTTGGGAATATGCTTCTGCTTGACGTCCATGACGACGGAGTCGATGAACGCAAACTCCTCGCCCAGGGTTGCGTCGGTGTCAGCGGCGATCTCCTCGTTCTTGTACTCCTTGGAGAGCTTCTGAACGATGACCCGGACCTTCTTGTCGGGTTCCGTCGCAGCGCCATACTGCAGGATTGGGTGTACGGGGAGATTCGGGTCGAGGGTGACCGTTCCGCCGCCCTTGCCACTCGCCGCTCCACCAGTCGCGGGAGCCAGGGCCGCCAGAAGCGCCGTAATCACCAGCAGAACCGGAACCAGCAGCCGTCTCCTCATCAGTAGTACCTCCCCAGAAATTAAGACGAGGCGAACAAAAAAAACCGCACCCAAGGTGCGGGGTGGCCCCCGCAACCGGCAACCCAGCCACCATAGCCCGAAGGCCTTAGGTCCGTAGGCTTTGCGTCCCCCGGCTTTCGCCGGGGTTTGCCTTTAGGTCAGTTGCAGGAGGCCGGGTCTACAGGTCCTAGGACTTAGTACCCTGTCAATAGGACCTTTCACCTATATCTAAATCCAATCCCATCGGATTGTCAACCCAAAGAGTCAAGAGAGTTAATGAAGCTGATGTAAAAAAAGTACAAGGCCAGGTGCACCCACCTGGCCTTGCGCTCTCTCGCCCCTAGGAGACCTCTGTCTCGCCCAGTTCGGTCCCGCAGGTTCCGCAATAGCCCCAGTCCGCCTCCACCGGGCGCCGGCACCCCGGGCAGGCTGGCCGCACGGCGTGACCGCACCGGACGCAAAAGGCATGCTCTGCGGAGACGGTCGCTCCGCACCCAGGGCAAGGTTCGGCGGCAGGGGACCGCCATACATCAAGCCGGGCGATTAGCCAGACGGCCACCCCCACCGGCCCTGTCAGGAAGGTGAGGAGCGTCCAGGCGGGTGCAGCCCCGCTCCGCCGCTCCCTGGCGTCCGTGTAGACCCAGGCGGCCAGCGAGAGCCAGGCCGTGACCGCCCCGAGGATCGCCAGCCAGGCCCAGTGCGCTGAGCTGACCATCTCCACGACGACAAGGGCGTAGGGAAGGTCACCTTTTTTGGGGTCGCCGTGGTAGTAATGCTGACGGAGATAATGAAACGGGCCAGGGACAAACTCCCGTTGGGCCTCTGCTACAGTCCTGCCGGTCAAGCCGTTAGGTTCGCTGGCGCCCACCCTCGCGGGAGGATCGCTCGAAGTTCTGGCAGGATTGTACTCGGTCACATAGGTCGCCACCCAGTCCGCCGGGCGCGGCAGGGTTCTCAGCAGGCGCTCCATCTCGGCCCTATCGTCCACGCCCTTGCGCAGATACGCAAACCAGGCCTCGTAGGCCGGGTCATAGCCAAGCGTCAACCGTGCACGTGAGGCAACAGTTCCGACCAGCACGATCCCCGCCACACACGCAGCCAGGCCGGCCACGAAGAGCATCATCCACCACGTCTTGCGCTGCAACATTTACTTCGCTCCCTTCCGAAGGAGTACCGGTGCGACCGCCAGCAGGGACAAGGGCAGGGAGACCAGCCACCAGGGGCTCAGGCCCAGCAGCCACCCCACCGCCGGAAGCGCAAGGGCAACGCTGCCTGCAGCGATGGCCGGAAACCATTCGGTGGGCGGGTCCGCTTCCCGGCGCCGCCCTAGCCGCCGTTCGAGGCGCGCCACCGTGTAGCGCACATCCGGGGGCCCGGGTGTGCCGGCAGCCCGGTCGCGGGCGATCAACCGCTCGATCTCGTTCATGGCGTGCTCACCTCCTCCCTCATGCTCCGCCGCAGGCGTTCGAGGCCGTTGTGGATCCGGGAGCGCACGGTCCCGACCGGGCAGGCCAGGGCCTGTGCGATCTCCAGGTAACTGAGGTCGTGATAGTACCGCAGGATCAGCGCCGAACGCTGCTCCAGCGGCAGTTGGAGCAAGGCGCTGCGGAGGTGCTCGACGTCGGCGGCCGCCAGGGCCTCCTCTTCCGGATCGGCCCATGCGGTTCCGGGCACCTCGCCCACCAGGTCGACCAGGTTCCGCTGGCGGCGCCGCCAGTGGTCCCGGGTCACGTTCGCAGCGATGGCGAAGAGCCAGGTGCTCACCTTTCCCTGCGGCCGGTAGCGCTCGGCGGCGCGCAGGGCACGGACGAAGACCTCCTGCATCAGCTCTTCGGCCAGGGCGGGGTCTCCGGTCAGCCGGTAGAGAAAGGCGAACAGATTGGTCTGGTGGCCGGCCACGAGCTCCGCAAGGTCCAATCCGTTCACCTCCAGTAAGTGAAACGCTTCGCTTCGTAAGAAGTTCACGCTATCGTGAAGAATTCCTGGAGTACCGCGACGGATGTAACCTGTCAGGCGTCACTTCACATAGGAGGAGATGATCGCTTGCACCAACGCCTGACCGACTTACTCACAGGATTGACGATGAGCGGCGACCTGTCCGTGGACGTGCCGGCGTTTCTGATTCACCACGGGTGTCCGAATACCGCTGCCCACTCGGCCCGCGTGGCTGCTGAGTGCCGCCGAGTAGCCGGGCTGACCGGGGCCGCCCCCGACGCTGCGGAGGCGGCCGGCTGGCTGCACGACATCAGCGCGGTCTGGGCGCCGTCTGAGCGGCTCCCCGTGGCCCGCGACCTCGGCGTGGAGGTGCTGCCCGCCGAGGAGAGTTTCCCGTTGATCATCCACCAGAAGCTCTCGGTGGAACTGGCCCGGGAGGTGTTCGGTGTGACTGATCCGGCTGTTCTCAGCGCCATCGGCTGCCACACCACGCTGAAGGCAGGCGCCGGCCTGCTGGACAAGGTCCTCTTTGTCGCCGACAAGCTGGAATGGGACCAGCGTGGCACCCCGCCCTACTTCGACCGGGTGGCGGGCGCGCTCCAGCGCTCCCTCAGCGAGGCAGCGCTGGCGTACCTGCAGTGGATGTGGGAGCAGCGGGACACGTTGCGCGTCGTGCACCCCTGGCTCCGGGACGCTTACGAAGAGCTTTCCGGGCAACCCTGGGGGTAAGTCGGGTCCTTTTATATGGCCGCGGATGCGCGGATTACGCAGATTCTAATCACAATCGCGGATGACCTGGTAAACTTTCCTGGTCATATATATATATTAATCTGTATGATCAGGTAGATATTTTATTCGTGTATGACCCGGTGAACCTGACCGGTCATCCGCGTTGATGACCGGAAATCTGCGTCATCCGCGCATCCCGAGCACGGCGCCGCAAAGCGGCGAGGCCGTGCGGGGGACGACAAGGCGTGAAACGCCGAAAAGTCCGCGGCGATATAAATGTCCGGAAACGCAAAAAGGGGGCGGTCGCAAAGACCGCCCCCTACGGGTGCTAAAGAATGAACTACTCGTCCCGGCCCCGGGCCATGTTACGCAGGAAGATCAGGCGCAGGAGCTGCGAGACGGACGCCGCGGCAGCCGCCACGTAGGTCAGGGCTGCGGCGTTCAGCACCTTGCGGGCGCCGCCCACCTCTTCGCGGGTCAGGTAGCCGCCGCCCTCCAGGATCGCCACGGCGCGGCTGGAAGCGTTGAACTCCACCGGCAGCGTGATGATGTAGAAGCCTACGGCCAGGGTGAAGAGGATGATTCCGGCGTCGATCAGGAAGAAACCTGTATCGCCGCGGAACAGGAAGCCCAGAATCACGATGAACGGGCCGAACATGTCGCCAATGCGGGCGACCGGGAAGATCAGGTTGCGCATGTGGAGCGGAATGTAGGCCACGTCGTGCTGTACCGCATGGCCGGCCTCGTGGGCCGCCACGCCAATGGCCGCCACCGAGGTGCTGTGGTAGGTGGCGTCGGACAGACGCAGGACCTTGGCCTTCGGGTCGTAATGGTCAGTCAGATGCCCGGGGACCCGCTCCACAGCCACATCGGTGATGTTGTGCTGCTGCAGGATCTGGCGCGCCACGTCGGCGGCGGTAACACCCGCACGGGTGTGTACATTGGACCAGTGGTCAAAGGTAGACCGGACCTTGTACTGAGCCCAGAAGACGAGAATCATCGCCGGGATCAGGAAGATCATCGTCGCATCGCCAAAGAAGAACGGCATTCGAGCCCCTCCTCCATATACCCTAGAGTGTTGTTCTATATCTCTAAGATAACGCATGACCCCGAAAGGTTCGCTAAGAATTCGCTAAGAACTGCACCCCGACCGCAGCGCCGCCGCCGTTGACGTAGGACTGAGCGTCCATGCGTCCCTTGCCGGGCGGCTGTACCTCCTGCACGAGCAACAGCCCGTCGCCCGTGGCGACCACGAAGCCGTGGCGCTTGACCACCTGTACCACGGTGCCGGGTTCGGCGCCGCCGCCATCACCCGGATAGAGCGAGGCCTTCCATACCTTTAGACTCCCCTTGGGGCCATTTGTGTACGCCCCGGGGCTCGCATTCAGCCCGCGAATTTGATTGACAAGCTCAGCCGCCGGCCGCGACCAGTCAATCGCCTCATCCGCCTTCTCGATCTTCGCAGCGTGGGTGACGCCCTCCGCCGGCTGGGGAATCCGGGGCGCCGTGCCGGCCTCGATCTGCTTCAAGGTCTCCACCAGCAGGTCGGCGCCAATCGTCGCCAGACGGTCGTGCACCGCGGTGAATGTATCCTCCGGGCCGATCGGGGTCTTGGCGATCAGGCACATGTCACCGGTGTCCATGCCCTCATCCATCCACATGGTGGTGACGCCGGTCTCGGTATCGCCCGCCATGACCGCCCGCTGAATCGGGGCGGCGCCCCGCCAGCGCGGCAGGATCGACCCGTGGACGTTGACCGAGCCCAGCGGGCTGATCTCCAGGGCCTCCTTGGAGAGGATCTGGCCGAAGGCCACCACGACGGTGATATCGGAGCCCAGCTCCTTCAGCTGTGCGATCACCTCGGGGCGCCGCACCCGCTTGGGCTGAAAGACCGGAATGTTATGCGCCAGCGCCAGCTCCTTGACCGGCGATGCCTGGAGCTTGCCGCCCCGGCCCACCGGCTTGTCGGGCTGCGTCACCACGCCTACGATCGGATATCCCGCCGCCAGCAGCGCTTTCAGGCTATCGGCAGCGAACTCGGGCGTGCCCATGAACAGGACCTTCAGCAACGGTTATTCCCCCTGACTCGCTGCAGCCCGCCGGGCACGGCGCTCAGCGATGGTGAGCGGCTTGGTGGCGGCGTTGGACTCGGCCTCGGTCTCCTCGGCGCCCTCCGCCATATCCTCCTCGCCGGGCTTCACCTCCCGCAGGTGACTAGCCTTGTCGGTGTACATGATCCCGTCGAGGTGGTCGATCTCGTGCTGGAAGATGCGGGCCAGCCAGCCCTCTGCATCGATCCAGACCTTGGCGCCGTTGCGGTCAAGCGCCACCACGCGCACCTTCTCGTAGCGGTAGACATCGCCCACGAAGCCGGGAATCGACAGGCAGCCCTCGGGCCCCTGGACCCAGCCCTCGCTCTTGACGATCTCGGGGTTGATCAGCTGATAGACATCATCTTCATACTCCACGACGATGATCCGCTTGGAGACGCCCACCTGGGGTCCCGCCAGGCCAACGCCCGGCGCCACCCGCATGGTCTCGAGCATGTCGTCGAGCAGGGTCTTCAGTTCCTTGTTGATCTTGGTCACCGGCTTGGCCTTCTTGCGCAGAACCTCGGCCGGGTCTTTCACGATCTCCAGGATCGCCATGGGTGCTACATCCTCCTATGAACTGACTCGCTTGATGATCGAATAGATAAGGGCGCCCACGCCCAGCGCCGCCAGACCGATGCCAATCGCTTTGGCGGCCTTCGGGTTGGCGTGGTCAGGCTGGGTGGCGGTCCAGTAGAAGTAGCCGCCGGCCCCGATCAAAAATAGGCTCGGAAGAATATCGGTCATAGCATGCTCACCGGTCCCACGTCCACACTGAGTTTGATCTCCTTCGATTTTCGCCACTTGCCGCCCGCGGCAAACGCCGTGCGCACCTCCCGGGCCATCTGCTGGATCGACTTGCCCTTGAGCACCAGGTGATAGCGGAACTGCCCGCGCAGCTTGGCCAGGGGCGCCGGAGCGGGGCCTAACACGGCGCCGCTGAAGCGGCCGGCCACCAGCAGGTCGGCGATCGCCTGGGCGCCGGCCGAGACCTGCGCCTCATCCTCGCCTGAGACGACCATGTGGATCAGGTTGGAGAAGGGCGGGTACTCCATTTGCTGGCGGAAGGCGATCTCCTTGTCGTAGAACTGCTCGAAGTCGTGCTCGCTGGCGGCCAGCAGGCTGTAATGCTCGGGCTGGTAGGTCTGCACCAGCACCCGGCCCGGCTTCAGTCCCCGGCCCGCCCGGCCGGCCACCTGGGTGACCAGCTGGAAGGTGCGCTCCGCCGCCCGGAAGTCGGGCAGGTTGAGCGAGGTATCGGCCAGCACCACGCCGACCAGCGTTACCTCGGGGAAGTCAAGCCCCTTGGCGATCATCTGCGTGCCCACCAGCACGTCGATCTTGCGGTCCCCGAAGGCGCCGAGGATCTGGGCGTGGGAGCCCTTGCGCCGCGTGGTGTCCACATCCATGCGGGCGACGCGAATCTTCGGGTAGAGCTTGTTCAGCTCCTCCTCCACCCGCTCGGTGCCGGCGCCCATGTGCCGGATCTGCTTGGACTGGCAGTTCGGGCAGACCGTGGGCACCCGGGTCATGTGGTCGCAGTAGTGGCACGCCAGGTGGTTATCGCCCAGGTGGTAGGTCATGGCGACGGCGCAGTTGGGGCACTGCACCGCCTCGCCGCAGGCCCGGCACATGATGAAGGTGTTGTAGCCCCGGCGGTTCAGGAACAGGATCGCCTGCTCCCCCGCTGCGATCGTTTGGTCCAGCGCTTGCTGCAGCGCCTGGCTGAAGATCGAGCGGTTGCCGGTGCGCAGCTCCTCCCGCATGTCCACCAGGGTGACGGCGGGCATCGGGCGAATGTCGACCCGATTCGCCAGGGTGACCAGCCGGTACTCGCCGTGGTCGGCCTTGTGGAAGGACTCCAGCGCCGGGGTGGCGCTGCCTAGCACCAGAAGGGCGCCCTCCAGCCGGGCCCGCTCCTCGGCTACCTCGCGGGCGTGGTAGCACGGCGCCGGGCTCTCCTGCTTGTAGCTATGCTCATGTTCCTCATCAATAATGATAAGGCCCACGTTGTCAAAGGGTGCGAAGACGGCACTGCGAGCGCCGACGGCGATCGTGACCTCACCCCGCCGGATCCGCTGCCACTCATCGAAGCGTTCGCCGGCGGAGAGTGCGCTGTGCAGCACGGCGACCGCCTTGCCGAAGCGGGAGCGGAAGCGGTGGATCATCTGCGGGGTCAGCGATATCTCGGGCACCAGGCAGATCGCCTGCTTGCCCAGCTTCTGGACCGCGGCGATCGACCGCAGGTAGAGCTCGGTTTTGCCCGAGCCGGTCACGCCGTGGATCAGCACGGGTTGGCGGAAGCCCGGCGGGGCGATCAGCTCCTGCTCGATCGACTGGAGCGCCGAGGCTTGCTCTGGCGTCAGCTCCGGGGGTGCCACTGCCGCCACCTGCGACCCGGCAAAGGGGTCCCGGCGCTTGACCTGCTCGCCCTCGGCGATCCAGCCGCGCTGCAAGGCCACCCGCACTGGCTCCCGGATACCCTCACCAAGCGCTTGTGTGAGCTCCGGAAGGCTGGCCTGGCCTTGATGGGACACCAGGTAGTCAAGGAGGGCCGCCTGCTTGGGCGCCCGCTTGCGGACCCCGTCTGCGATCTCGCCGACCACGTCATCGTCCAGCAGGAGCTCGTAGTGGGTGATCTTGAGCGTCCTCACCTCCTGGCGCCGGGCCTCGGCGGGCAGGAGCAGCCGCAGGGCGGCGGCAAAGGTGGAGAGATAGCGCTCGGCGGTCCAGCGGGCCAGCTCGATCAGCGGCTCCGGAATCGGCGGAATCTCGGGGAGCAGCCCCTGGATCGGCTTGACGTTGACCCCCTCGGGCGGGGCGTCGGCACGGCCCACGTAGAGCCCCACCAGGGGGCGCGGGCCGAACTGCACCCTCACCCACTGCCCGGGCACCAGGCGCCCGGCAAGGGACTTGGGCACCTCATAGGTATAGAGCCTGTCAGTCCCCTCCGCCGTCACGTCGACTGCGACCTGTGCCAGTTCAGCGGTCAAGCAGCGACACCGCCTTGTCGAGAATCCGGTCGGCCACCTCACGCTTGCTTAAGAGCGGCATCTCCTCGACGGAATCAAGGGTGACGAAGGAGACCCGGTTCGTGTCGACCCCGAAGCCGGCGCCCTCGGCGGTCACGTCGTTGGCGACGACGAAGTCGCTGTTCTTCTTGACCAGCTTACCCTTGGCGTTCTCGATCAGGTTCTGCGTCTCGGCGGCGAAGGAGACCACCACCTGGCCGGGCCGCTTGCGGTGGCCCAGTTCGGCGATCACATCGGGGTTCTTTACCAGGGCGATGGTCAGCTCATCGCCGGCCTTCTTGATCTTCTGATCGTGGTAGACGGCTGGCCGGTAGTCGGCCGGGGCCGCCGCCCCGATGGCGATGTCGACGCCGGGGAACTCGGCGAGGCAGGCGTCGAGCAGCTGCAGGCAGCTCTCGATGGCGACCAGCCTCACCCCCGCAGGTGGTTTCAACGAGGACGGCCCACTGATCAGGGTGACCTCGGCGCCCCGGGCGGCGGCCACCTCGGCGATGGCATAGCCCATCTTGCCGGTGGAGCGGTTGCCGATGAAGCGGACCGGGTCCATCGGCTCCCGGGTGGTGCCGGCGGTGACCAGCACCTTGCGGCCCACCAGATCGCGCCGGGGCCGCATCAGCGCCAGCGCCTCCTCCACGATCTCTGCCGGCTCGGGCAGCCGGCCCTTGCCCATCAGGCCGGAGGCGAGGCGCCCCTCGCGGGGCTCCATCACCCGCCAGCCAAGGCCCCGCAGCGTTTCGATGTTCCGCTGGGTGAGCGGGTTGGCGTACATCTCCGCCTCCATGGCGGGGCAGAGCAGCACCGGGCACTGTACCCCCAGGGCGGTGACGCAGACCCAGTCGCCCGCATGGCCCCCGGCCAGGTTGGCAACGGTGTTGGCCGTGGCCGGGGCAATGATCATCAGATCGGCCCGGTGGGTCAGGGTCACGTGGTCGACGTGGCCCAGGGTTTGCTCGCCCAGCAGGTCCACCCGCACCGGGTTGCCGGAGATCGCCTGAAAAGTCAAAGGGGCCACCAGTCGGGTGGCCGCAGCGGTCATGAGAACGTGGACGGCGGCGCCCAGCTTGACCAGCCGGGAGGTGACCTCCACCGCCTTGTAGGCTGCAATGCCGCCGCTGACGCCGAGCAGTACCGTTTTCCCTTGCAGCATGTAAGCGACATCCCCCTAGCAGAAATAGGGCGCCCGAGGCCGGGCGCCCTCAGTTGGGCTCGTCGTAAGGTTACTGCTTGGCGACCGGGCGGGTCCGCTCGAAGAAGAGCTTGCCGGCCACCAGCTCCTCAAGGGCGATGGTGACGGGCTTGTTCGAGCGGGAATCGACCTGCTTGGGCTTACCGCCCTGAATGTCGCGCCCGCGGCGGGCCGACAGGATCACCAGGGTATACTTGGAGTCGACCTTTTCCGACAGCTGGTCCAGAGAGGGTTTGATCATCTCAGTCCAACTCCCCTTTCTCTAGCAAGCGTTGAATCATGAGACGGCCCCGGCGCACCACACGGCTCTTCTCGGCCTCAATAATGGAACGGAGATGGTTAACCGCGCTGCGCAGGTCGTCGTTTACGATGACATAGTCATAGGTGAGGCCTTCCTGAATCCAGCGAGGCGCCTCCTGAAGGCGGCGCTGCACCGACTCGGGCGTCTCGGTGCCCCGGGCTGCGATGCGCTGCCGAAGCGCCTCCATGGAGGGCGGGATCACGAAGACGGAGACGGCGCCGGGGTAGGCCTCGCGCACAGAGCGGGCGCCCTGCATGTCGATGTCCAGGATCACATCCTGGCCGCCGTCGGTCACCTCTTCTACGTATGCACGAGGGGTGCCGTAATAGTTCCCATAAACCTCAGCCCACTCCAACAGTTCGCCATGCCGGATCTTCTCCTGGAACTGGTCATGGCTCAGGAAGAAATACTCGACCCCGTTCACCTCGCCGGGCCGGGCGGCCCGGGTGGTCACCGACACGGAGAAACGCACGTCGGGGGCTTCCTGCAGCAGTGCACGGCAAATTGTGCCCTTGCCGACTGCGCTGGGCCCCGTAACGACGATCAGCAATCCTTTGGCCTTGATGGGCATTGACCTACTCGTCCTCTTCCTCGTTGGTGACGGCGACCTCCTTGGAGGTCAGCCGGTGGGCCACCGTCTCGGGCTGAACCGCCGAGAGGATGACATGGTCTGAATCCGTGATCACGACCGCCCGGGTGCGGCGGCCGTATGTAGCGTCGATCAGGACCCCTTTTTCCCTGGCCTCGGAGATAATTCGCTTGATCGGCGCCGACTCGGGGCTGACAATCGCCACGATGCGATTGGCCGAGACGATGTTGCCGAAGCCGATATTCACCAGCTTAATATCCACGCCGGAGGCCCTCCCTAGTACGCTACTGCTGCTTATTCGATGTTTTGCACCTGTTCACGGATTCGCTCGAGCTCGCCCTTGGCCTCCACGACGCGGGCGGTAATCGCCGCATCGTTGGCCTTAGAACCGATGGTGTTGATCTCTCGCCCGATCTCCTGGACCAAAAAGTCGAGCTTGCGGCCGACGGACTCGGTTTCCGCCAGGGCCTGCCGGAACTGGGCCAGATGGCTGGCCAGCCGCTGGACCTCCTCGGTGATGTCCGAGCGATCCGCGAAGATGGCCACCTCCTGGGCCAGCCGCTGCGGGTCCACGGCGTGCCCCTGGGGCAGCAGTTCATCCAGGCGGCGTGCGAGCTTGGCCTGGTACTCCTGCACGACCTGGGGCGCCCGCTCAGCCACCGCCTCGCGGAAGGCTGCGAGCAGGTCCACCCGGGCCTGCAGGTCTTGCACGAGGGCGGCGCCCTCGCGCTCGCGCATGGCGATCAGGCTGTCGACCGCGGTGCGCAGCGCGGCCTCGAAGGCGGGCCACAGCTCCTCGCTGGTGACCTCGCCCTCTGCGACAGTAAGCACGTCGGGCAATCTCGCCAGAGTATCGAGCGTTAGCTCCGATTTGCTCCCGATCTCTGCCCCTAGCTCTTTCAGGGCATTATAATACGCTACTGCCAGTTCCTTGTCAACCTTGACACCCTTGGCCTTCGCGGCGGCCTCCCAGGAGACGAAGACGTCGACCCGGCCCCGGGCCACCACGGCCTGTACCAGCTTGCGGGCGGCGTCCTCGTGGGCGTTAAACTGCCTGGGCATGCGGAAGACCACCTCGGAGAACCGGTGGTTGACCGCCTTCATCTCGACGACGATACGGCCGGGATCGCCGGACGCCTCGCCCCGGCCAAAGCCGGTCATGCTGCGTGCCATGGGGACCTCCCTTTCAGGCTCGGATCTACTCAGTCGTTACTTCTATTCATCGACAATACCTTCCTGCCGTATTCCTCCATCTTGGCAGGATGTCGGTCCGGGTCGGCAGAATGAGTTTTTACTTTAGTAACTTACAGAAGGTGCTGGGATGAGCTGGGCAACGGTGGACCTCGCGCTCCGGCATATGTTGGCGGATCTGGAGGAGTGCCTCGACCTGGCTGCTACGGCAGGCCGGGTTGGCTACAGCCCGTATCACTTCAGCCGCATGGTCCACCGGGTCACAGGAATCCCCCTGCGGAGCTACCTGGCCCGCCTTCGGGTACTTCGGGCCCTGCGGTTGCTGGCCCATACCGGTGACCCGGTCACAGAGGTGGCCCTGGCGGTTGGGTACAGCAGCATGGGCACCTTCAGCCGGGTCTTCCGGAGCCACACCGGGTTATCCCCCTCTGCGTACCGCGAGGTGGCGGCGGGCCGGCAGGCGGCGCCGCCGCCTCCGTCTGGCCAGGGGAGCGTCCGGGTCACGGTGGACCTCCCAAAGCAGCAGCAGGGCGCAATCTATCTGGGCCTCTTCACCAGGCCGGATCTGGCGGGCTTTCCGCTGCTCGAGGGCGTGCTGGAGAGTCCGGGCTACGTAACTCTGTGCGGCGTCCCCGCCGGACGATCCTATGCCGCGGCCTTCGCAGTCACCTCCCCCGCCCGCTACCCCGGCGAGGTGGGCCAAGCCTGGGCGGTTGGGACGGCCGAGGTCGAGCCAGGCGAGCACATCATCCTACAGCTTCACGAACGGTTGCCCACCTCGCCCCCGATTCTCGCCCTCTTCCGGAGCCGAATGTTGCGCAACTTCGGAGAAGCGCCCGCCCCCGGCCCTGATGTACGTTTGGACCGGGCCAACGTATTTCCTATCTGGGGAGGAGCGACAAGTATGCTTCGAGGGATCGCTTCGGCGCTGATCTACGTTCGGGAGATGGACCGGTCCGTAGACTTTTACAGCAAGCTGCTGGGCGCCGCGCCGGTCGACCGGGACCCTACCACCGCGATGTTCGAGGTGGCCGGGCTGCGCCTGGTCCTGCACCGGGACAAGTTGCCCAGCCGGGCGGGCGTGCGCGGTGCGATGGAGTTCGACCTGGAGGTTTCGGATGCCGGTGCGTGCGTACGAGAACTGGCAGCCCGAGGCATCGCCGCGACCGAGCCCAGGCGCATGCCGTGGGGGTGGACCCTGGTCACGGTGGCCGACCCCGACGGGAACATCATCGAACTCTACGAAGTGCCGGACCGCACGGGAAATGCGGAACGTTGATGGTTCACCCCACCAAGAACCCCGCCGAGTCCTCTTCGGACACGGCGGGGTTTCGCTGTGCTCTAAATCTTTACGTGCTGCTGGATCCGGCCGATCGCCTCACGCAGGCGCTCCTCCGATAGGCATAAGGCTACGCGTACGTAGCCCTCGCCATACGCGCCATACGCACTGCCCGGGGTGACCACCACGCCGGCCTGCTCCAGGAGCAGGGTGGCGAAGGAGGCGCTGGTGTGGCCGGCCGGGACCGGCACCCACAGGTAGAAGGATCCCTTCATGGGCTGGGCGTCGATGCCGATGGCCCTCAAACCTTCCACCGCGAGGTCACGGCGGCGGGTGTAGATGGCGTTCATCTCAGCGATGAAGGGGTCGGCGGCAGGGTTGGTGAGCGCCTCGATGGCCGCCTCCTGCACCGCGGTGAACTGCCCGGAGTCGGTGTTGGTCTTGATCACGCCGAGCGCCCCAATGGCATCCTTGTTGCCCACCACGAAGGCGATCCGCCAGCCGGTCATGTTGAAGGGCTTGGAGAGCGACCAGAACTCCACGGCCACATCCCGGGCGCCCTCCACCTCGAAGACCGACGGGGCCCGATAGCCGTCGTAGGTCATCTCGGAGTAGGCGTTGTCGGAGACCAGGAGGATGTCGTGCCGGCGGCAGAACGCCACCGCTTCCTTGTAGAACTCCAGGGTGGCGACGGCGCCGGTCGGGTTGTTCGGGTAGTTGATGAACATCAGCTTCGCCTTCTGGGCGACCTCTTCAGGAATTGCCTTCAGGTCGGGTAGGAAGCCATTCTCCCGGGTCAACGGCATGATGTAGGGCGTGCCGCCGGCCAGGCCGGTGTGGGTCTTGTAGACCGGGTACGCAGGGTCGGGCACCAGGGCGATATCCCCCTGGTCGATGTACGCCCAGATAATATGCGCCAGGCCCTCCTTGGAGCCGATCAGGGCCAGCGCCTCGGTCTTGGGATCGAACTGGACGCCGAAGCGCTTCTGATAGAACTGCGTAGCGGCGGTGCGGAAGGCAAGTGAGCCGTCGTAGTCGGGGTACTGGTGGTAGGACGGCTTCTCGATCGCCTGATGCATGGCATCGATCACGAACCGGGGGGTGGGCTGGTCGGGGTCGCCGATGCCCAGGGAGATCACGTCGACGCCGCGGGCGGCGACCTCCCGCTTCTTCTTATCGATCTCGGCGAACAGGTAGGGCGGGACCGTAGCAATCCTTTGTGCGCGCTTCGGCATGGTCGCTTAACCTCCCGGGTTTAGAAGGGCTTCAGGAAGACCCCGTCGCAGACGAAGGTCGCAGGGCCAGTCTTAAAGACATGGTTCGTGGCCGGGTCCCAGGCGATGGTCAGGTCGCCGCCCGGCAGGTGGATCAGGGCCTCCCGGGCCGACTTGCCCAGCAAATGGCTGGCGACCAGCACGGCGCTGGCGCCGGTGCCGCAGGCCAGGGTGATGCCGGAGCCCCGCTCCCAGGTGCGCATCTTCAGCTCGGTAGTGGAGATCACCTGGACGAAGTGGACGTTGATCCGACGGGGAAAGGCTGCGTGGCGCTCAATCTTCGGGCCAATGTATTCGAGGTCCACCGCGTCCACATCATCGACGTAGATCATCAGATGGGGATTGCCCATGGAGACCGCTGTGACACGGTACTGCCGGCCATCGACCTCAAAGAGCTCGTCCAGCACCTGCTCTGCCTCCGGGCCCGCCATGGGGATCAGGCTGCGCTGCAGCCGGGGCTCGCCCATGTCCACCCGGACGCCCTGCACGGTGCCATCATCCCCGAGCAGGATCTGAGGAATAATAGTGCCGGCGGCCGTCTGGACCCGCAGGATGGTCTTTTTCGTCAGGCCTCGATCGTAGCAGTAGCGGGCGAAGCAGCGAATGCCGTTGCCGCACATTTCGCCCTCGGAGCCGTCGGCGTTGAACATGCGGAAGCGGAAGTCGTGGCCCGGGGCGGTCGGCGGCAGAATGACGATCAGGCCGTCGGTGCCCACGCCGAAATGGCGGTCGCTGATGGCCTCTGCCAGCGCCGGGAAGCGCTCCTCCGGCACCCGCTCCTCAACGTTGTTGAGGTAGATGTAGTCGTTGCCCAGGCCCTCCATTTTCGTGAATCGGACCACATGAAACCCTCCAATCGGCGGCATCTGGATGGGCGATCTGTAGCCTTAATTCTATGGGCGGCAACAATTTGGTGTCAAACCGCCAATTGGAAGCGTCCAATGAAGTGGGGGGAAGGATGAGCGCATCCTCCCCCCCACCCCCCCTAACGCTGCTGGTAGAGCCCGAGCGGCCCATGTGACGCACATGTCGTCACATGGGCCTGCGAGCGCAAGAACACGGCCGCCCACCCTCCAAGGATGGGCGGCCGACTCCGGACCGTAGTTATGTGCGCTCTCCTTGTCGCGTCCGGGCGCCGGGCGCGGCGAAAAGGCCGATCAGCATGCCGACCGCCGCCAGGCCCACAAGGCTGTATACCGTGCGGCTGAGGAAGGTGTACGGGCCGCCGAACAGAAACGCGACCAGATCGAACCGAAACAGGCCGATCAGGCCCCAGTTCAGGGCGCCGATCAGGACCAGGGTCCGTGCCAGCCACATGCTCTTCACCTTCTTTCGGTCACTGGAGTGGTTTAGGTTTTGTCCGGGCCGAACCCCTTATGCGCCCCACAAGAAGGGGAATGTATGTTCGATGTCGAACTACTTCAACAATCGAGCAACGGGAGCGGTAACCATGCGGGTAGAGCTTGACCAGGAGCGCTTTGTGGAAGGACTTCGAACCGTGGCGCGCGCCGCCGCCACCAGGAACGCGATCGCCGCGCTGACCGGGGTTCTCCTGGAGGCTTCCCAGCAGGAGCTGGTGCTCCGGGCGACCGACCTTGAGCTATCCATCGCGCACAGCTTAAGGGCGAAGGTGGAGCAGCCGGGCGCCGCCCTTGTGCCCGCCAGGCACCTCTTCGAGCTGGTCAGACGCCTTCCCCCGGGGGAGCTCGCTCTCCGGGTCGATCCCGGCTCCACCACGGTCCGGCTGCGCTCCCAGGAGCTTGAGGCGGTCATCCACGGTCTGCCCGAAGAGCAGTTCCCGGCGGCGCCCCGGCCGGTTGCCGGCGGTGCGGTCACCCTGGACCGGTCCGAGCTGCACGGCTTGCTGCGGGAGACGGGCTTCGCCACCGCCCACGATGAGTCCAGGCCGTGGTTCACCGGCGTCTTTCTGACCATCGGCGGTCAGGTGGTGAGGGCGGTCGCTACGGACGGGGCGGTGCTCGCCTGCGCTGAGCGGTCGGTGAGCAACCCGGCTGAGCTGGGCGTGCAGGTGATCCTCCCCGGCAGGTCCGCCCAGGAGATCGCCCGCGTCGCCGCTGAATCGGACGGGGCCCGCTGTGAAATCCTCCCCATGCACAATCACCTGCGGTTTCGCCTGGGAGACACGGAGGTGAGCACCCGGCTGCTCGAAGGCCAATACCCCGACGTGGCCCGGGTCCTCCCCGCCTCGTACGCATCCACGCTGACGCTGCAGTCCGAACGATTCATCGCTGCCTGTGACCGTGCGCTGCTGATCTCCCGGGACGGCACGCTGAAGCTCCAGGGAAGCCCGGATGGGCTGCACCTGTCGGCCCGCAGCAGCGAGGTGGGGTCGGTGGGCGAACGGATCCCTGCGGCCCTGCGCGGCGCCCCCTTTGAGGTCGGGCTGAACGCCCGGCTCTTGCTGGATGGGCTGCGCGCCATGGGAACCGGGTCCCTGTTGCTGGAGTTTGCGGGTCCCCGCACCGCGGTCAGGTTCCGCCGGGGCGCCGACGCCCGCTCCTTCTTCGCCGTCATGCCGTTGGTCAGCTTTTAGCCGTTTCCACACGAAGAGGTCTTGCCCACACCACGGGCAAGACCTCTTGTGCATGCTTAGCGGGTCGACGTGCCGCCGGGGGCCTGTCCCGCAGTGCCGGGGCTGGCCGGGGCGCCGGGCGCTGCACCGCCCGTGGCGCCTCCGGTGGTGCCACCCGTGGTTCCAGTCGTGGTGCCACCCGTGGTTCCGGGCGTGGCGCCTCCGGTGGTGCCGGCGGCGCCACGGGTCCAGGCCGTGGTAGCCCGGCGGTTGAGGCTCACGACCTCGTCCATGTAGCGGGTGATCGGGTGGCCCTGGCGGATGGTCGTGGCGATCTCGGCCAGGCGGAGCCGGTCGGCGGTGTCGTTCACGACTCGAATCTCAGTGACCTGGGTGCAGGCCGTGCGGATCTTGTCGAGGGCCGAGGTGTTGTTGGAGGCAACGTTGCCCGCCGCGGTGCCGGCGCCGGCGGTGCCACCCGTGGTGCCGGCCGCTCCCGTGGTGCCCGTGGGCGCCATGCCATCCATGGTGGGCAGGGCGACCAGGGCCACGTTGCCCAGCATCACGCCGTTCGCCGTAATGTCCATGGCGGGCGCCGTGGTTCCGGCGGCTCCGGTGGTTGTACCGGCCCGGGTCGTGCCTCCGGCCCCCGTCGTGCCGCCGGCGTTCTGGGTCCCGGCGGCGCCCGGCATCGTGCCGGCGCCGGCCGTGGCCGCCCCGCCGGGCGTGGCGCCCGTAGCCCCGGCGTTAGTGCCCCCGGCCCCGGTCCGGCCTGCAGCCGTGGTGCTCGGGGCAGAAGCGGCGCCGCCGGCCACGCCGGTGGTCGCCGTTCCCGTCGCGTCGGGCACCCCGGGGGTGCTCACCGTCGAGGGATGCGGAACTCCAGCCGTGGTCCCCCTCGTGGTTGCCGCCCCGGCGCCCCCCGCCGCTGAAGCCATGTTGCCCAGGGCCAGGGCACAGGCGTCCAACTGGGACGTCGTCGATCCGGCGGTGTTGCCCACCAGGCCTTGCTGTGTCACGTTGGGTCTGCGCTGGGGCCCTCCGGCGCACCCTGCCACCAACACCATGCCTGCAGCGGTCAAGGACAGCCACTGCTGGGTCTTGCGATTCATGCCAGGTCTCCTTTCAAGACTGCATATCTGGCATTTATCCTGACCGTTGCGATGGTTCCTTATGCTTCCTCTTCCACGCGCCGCACACGACCCGAAGGCAGGCCAAACAGCATCATCCGGCGCACAGCCACCATGATCTCCCCGGCGCCGGCGGCGGCCATGACGACCATCCAATCGCCGCCACTGAGCGCTACGGTGTCAAAAACCATGGCGAGCGGCGCCCAGTAAATCGCCAGGAGCAGCGCCGTCGCTGAACTTGCGACAGCACCGACCAGCCAGGGATTGCCGAACAGACCAGTCTCAAAAATCGTCCGACGCTCCGACCGGCAGTCGAAAACGTGGATCAGCTGGGCACAGACCAAGGTCGCCAGGGCCATGGTGCGGGCCCGCTGCAGCACCATCGGGTCTGACAAGGGGTTGACCACGCCCGCCTGTGCCGCCATCCAGACCGCCGCCACAAACGAGACCAGCGTGCCGATGCCAATCAGCATGCCCCGCCCGAGGATTTTGATCCCGAGCCGCCGGGCGAAGACGCCCTCGTCGGGCCGCCGCGGCGGGCGGTCCATCACGTCCGGTTCGGTCGGGTCGATGCCCAGCGCCATCGCCGGCAGGCCGTCGGTCACCAGGTTCACAAAGAGGATCTGGATCGGCAGAAGCGGCAGCGGCAGCCGCATCAGGGCGGCGAGGAACATGGTAAGCACCTCGCCGGTGTTGCAGGAGAGCAGGTAGCGAATAAACTTGCGGATGTTGTCGTAGATGCCCCGGCCTTCCTCCACCGCCGCCACGATGGTGGCGAAGTTGTCGTCTGAGAGGATCATGGCCGATGCTTCCTTGGTGACGTCGGTCCCCGTGCGGCCCATGGCGATGCCGATGTCGGCCTCCTTGACCGCCGGGGCGTCGTTGACGCCGTCGCCGGTCATGGCGACGATTTCGCCAAGGGACTTGAAGGCCCGAACGATGCGCAGCTTGTGCTGCGGGGAGACCCGGGCGAAGACGCGGGTGTTGCGCACGGCCTCCACCAGGTCGGCGTCGCTCATGGCGTCCAGCTCCCGGCCAGTGACCGCCCGTTCCCCCTCGCCCGCAGCGATACCCAGTTCCCGGGCGACGGCCAGGGCTGTGCCGGCGTGGTCGCCGGTGATCATCACCGTGCGGATGGATGCCCGGTGGGCGGCCTGGACGGCCCGCTTGACCTCCGGGCGGGGCGGGTCGATCATGCCGAGCAGCCCCACGAAGATCAGGTCCCGCTCCCAGGCCCGGGCGGCCTCGTCCAGATCGGACGGCAACTCCGCTTCGGGCAGGGTGCGGAAGGCCACGCCGATCACCCGCAGCGCTTGCCCCGCCATGCGCTCGTTCTCGGCCAGGATCGCCTGGCGCAGCTCGGCCGTCAGCGGCTGGACCTTGCCGCCCAGCAAAATGTGGCCGGACAGGTCCAGGATGGTGTCGGGGGCGCCCTTCGTGTGCAGGATCGCCTCCCCCCGCTCGTCCGCCACGAGGACAGACATGCGCCGCCGCTCCGACTCGAACGGGAGCTCGTGGAGGCGCCGGTAGCCCTGCCAGAGCCGCTCGGGCCGGTAGCCGGCCTTCCAGGCCGCCACCACCAGGGCGCCCTCCGTGGGGTCGCCCTGGAGCTGCCAGGCGCCCCTGCCGGTCGAAGCCGCCGGCTTGGCCCCGGTCTTGGCGCCCAGCTGCTTCCTGGCCGCCTTGCCGGCCTGCAGGACCAAGGCGTTGGAGCAAAGTGCGGCGCCCCTCAGGGCAGCGGCCAGGTCCGGCGCCTCCAGCGGCGCCACCTTGCGACCGCCGGCCAGGAACTGCCCTTCGGGCTCATAGCCATCACCGGTCACCTCGTAGGCGGTCCCGCCAGCCCATCCCGCCCGCACCATCATCTCGTTTTTGGTCAAGGTGCCGGTCTTGTCCGAGCAAATCACGCTCGCACACCCCAGCGTCTCCACCGCCTGGAGCTTGCGCACGATGGCGTTCCGCTTGATCATGCGCTGAACGCCCAGGGCCAGTGCGACGGTGACGATGGCCGGCAGGCCCTCGGGAATGGCCGCCACGGCCAGGGAGACGCCCGCCAGGAACATGCGGGTCACCTCGGCCCGGCTCAGCTCCTCGGCTCGCAGCAGGCCGGCGACGACCACCAAAGCGCACACGAAGAGGCAGATCAGTACCAGCCACTTGCCCAGTTGCTCCAGGCGCCGTTGCAGCGGGGTCTCCTCTTCCTCTACCTCCTGGATCATCCCGGCGATGCGGCCCATCTCGGTGGTCATGCCGGTCTCCACCACCGCCGCTGTGCCGCGGCCCCGGGTCAGGGTGGTGCCCATGTAGAGCATGTTGCGCCGGTCGCCCAGGCCCGCCTCCTCCCCGCCGCTCCAGGCGGGGTTCTTGCGCACCGGCAGCGACTCGCCGGTGAGCGCTGCCTCCTCGGCCTCCACACCGGTGGCCTCAAGCAGCCGTGCGTCGGCAGGCACCCGGTCCCCCGCTTCCAGAAGGAGGATGTCGCCCGGCACCAGGTCCCGGGCCTGCACCTGCTCCTCACGGCCGCCCCTGCGGACCCGGGCGGTCGGGGCGGTCATCTGCTTGAGCGCTTCCAGCGAGCGCTCTGCCCGGTACTCCTGCAGAAACCCCAGGACGGCGTTGAGGATCACGATGATCACGATCGTGATGGCGTCCGCCTTCTCATCGAGCAAATACGAGATGGCGGTCGCAGCCAGCAGCACGAGAACCATGAAGTCCTGGAACTGGGCCAGGAGGATGCGCCACCAGGGCGCCGCTTCTGCTGACGCCAGCAGGTTGGGACCGACCTCCTCAAGGCGGCGTGCGGATTCTTGGTTACTTAGCCCGGAGCCGGGATCGGCGCCCAAAAGGTTCAACACCTCGTCGGCCTGCATCTGGTGCCACGGTTTCGCCATCGAAGGTCACCTCGGCTGGGGCTCCGCCGGGCCGGTCCACTCAAAAACGGCCGGCGGGCCAAATAGCTGGATTCCATCCAACCATACTCGCCCGACAGCCGTGTTATGACCCCAAGGTGTCACCGTAAACCCTCACCTTGTGACTTGTATCACACCGGATGGTCACCTCGGGGGATTACTATGAAGGTGTAAAAGCGTTCTCTACCTGAAAGGAAGGCGATAGCGATGTCCCAGCCGATCGTCGATGTCCGCCCGATTCCGCCCTATCAGCGCCACCCGATGATTTTCAACACCTTCTTCAGCCTGACCTCCGGCCAGTCGATGCAGCTCGTCAACGACCACGATCCCAAGCCGCTGTACTATCAGTTCGCCGCTGAACTGGCCGGCCAGTTCGAGTGGACCTATCTGGAGAGCGGCCCCACCGTGTGGCGAGTGGAGATTAAGAAGGTATAGACAAAGGGGGGCAGCGTTGGCTGCCTCCTTTCTGCTGCAAGGTATCCTCCGGTTCAAGGGCGAACACTAGTGCCAGAGAACGATCCGGAAGGAGCCGTGCTATGGCTGGTCTGGCAAACAAGGTGATCGTGTTGAATAACGAAGGCATGGGGCAGGGGAACCCAGTCCTGGGCGCCACCATTTTGGCTGGCTTTCTGCGCACACTGCTCGAAGCACCCGAGCGGCCGAAAGCGATCTTCTGCTACAACGGCGGCGTAAAGCTGCTCGTCGAGGGGTCGCCGGTGCTGGCGCACCTGCAAGAATTGGCGTCCCTCGGCATCCCGGTGCAGGCCTGCAAAACCTGCGTGGACTTCTTCAACCTGCGGGAGCACATGAGGGTGGGCGAGATCTCGTCCATGGCGCAGTATGTGGAGTACCTGGAGACGTGCGAGGTCGTAACGCTATAATGATAGGCAGCCGCGGGAAACTCTTCCCTGCGGCTGCCTTCGTTTTTGCGTGCCTCTCACTCCTCGGGCGCCCAGTGACGCCGGCCGAACAGGCCCATGTAGAGCACAAAGGACAGAAAGATCCCAACAGCCCCGGCGCCGACGTAAGCGCCGGTATGCCACTCCTTGCCTTGAATCAGCACGGAGGTCCCCCCACCGATCTCGCCGGCGGTCTTATCCCATACGTAGGTCCGGCCCGTTACCTCGTCCTTCACGACGTAGGCCACGGAGACCGCGTCCCGCAGGAAGACGGCCCAGTCCTCGGCGGTGGCCTGCTCCGGGCTTGCGTAGGCGCTCACCAGGCTGTCCGGGTCGTACGACTCGGTCTGGGTCTTGAAGAGGACGGAGCGGAAGAGCGGGCTGTCAAGCAGTTGGAGTTGGGCGGAGCCGCTCTGATTGAGCTCGTCGACCGTTTGGAAGAGCCGGGTGGCCTTGACCACCGTCCGGCCATCGCTCTCCTCCTTGGTGAAGGTGAAGTCGGACTCGGCGGTACCGATCTGTGCGTACCGCTCCCTCCAGAAGTCGGCGAACTTGTCGGTGCCCGCCACGCTTTGCACGTGGGTGACCGTGCCGTCGGGGTGCACGTTGAACTCCATCATCCAGTGAATCGTGCCCTGCTGGGTGGAGTAGCGACCGCTCACGAGCATGCCGTCGGAGCGGGGTGCAGTGGCCTCGGGGGCCGGCTCCGACGCCACCCGGAGGGCCGAGCAGCCGCCGAGCACCACGACGGCGCCCAGCAGCACGGACACCCATAGAACCCGCTTCAGGTGCCTCACAAACAGATACCCCCCCGCTGCAACTCGTGTATAGATAATACGAACTCACTACATAGTAAGGTTCGATCTATCTATACAGTTTCCTTGTCTGCAGCGGGAGGGTATGGCTCGGGCTACGGTTTTATGCCAGGTTAGGGATTGGTGAAGGTGCCGATCGTGGAACCGTGGGTATCGTAATGCACGTTGAGGCTACCGTGGCCGACCAGCTTCGGGAAGACCAGCACGCCCGTGCGCTCGGCGGTCGGAGCAAGCTTGCCGGTCAGCAGCCCCTCGCCGAGGTCGAAGACCGAAACCACCTCATACTGGCGGTGCAGGCTCTGATCCACCATGTAGAGACCGGTGGTCGACAGGGCGCCCGACTTCAGCGAGGGGTTGGCGAGCTTGACCATCACCAGGGTGTTGGTCGGCAGCAGGCTGAGCAGCCGGACCCGGTTGCCAAAAGACATCTTGAGGCTGGATGCGTTGAGCATCTCCTCGGTCAGAATGGTAAACTCCGTGTCCAGGAAGACGTTCGCCTCAGCGCGGACCGAGGCCGTGAACCTGCGCCCGACCTTCATGGCGGCCAGCTCCGCCTCAGACACGCCCTTGACCTCCGGTGCAGCGGCACCAAGGTCCCGCATGGTGAGGAAGTTGCCATCCAGGACGTAGTCGACGCCGAAGTACTTCAGCAGGTCGGACGGCAGGAAGAGGCGACCGTTAAGCCGCAGGGGGACGGTCGGAAGAGCGATCGAATCCTCAACCACCTTGATCACCGGCGAACCAACGGTGGTCGTCACCGTGACACCGTTACGGGAGAGCGTGGCGGTGCTCTTCAGCGCGCCGTCAACAGTGATGTCAAACTTCTGGAAGACCTCGGTGGGGAGCAGCAGGCCGTCCTTCCGGCTGATCGGGTCGATCGGGAAGGTGACCTCCTCGCCGTTGATCACATAGGTGTAAGTTCCGCCGGTCAGGTTCGCAGCCGAGGAGTCGCCAGGCATCGCAGCCACCAGGGTGAACAGGAGCGCAGCAGTGGCGACCAGGGCAAGGAGCTTACGCATAGAGGCAGCCATAGTGTACGGGTCCTCCTTCGACATATTACTCGCGCCGTAACGCTTCGATCGGGTCCAACTGCGAGGCCCGGTAGGCGGGGTAGAAGCCGAAGATCACGCCCACGCCCAGTGCGAAACCAAAGGAGACCAGCACGGAGTCCGCAGTCACGAGGGTCTGGAAGTTCATCACCTTCGACAGGCCCGCCGCCCCTGCGGCGCCCAGTGCGATGCCAATGGCGCCGCCGGTGACCGAGAGGAGCAGGGCCTCGATCAGGAACTGCAGCAACACGTCGCGGTTCTTGGCGCCAATCGCCTTGCGGATGCCGATCTCCCGGGTGCGCTCGGAGACCGAGACCAGCATGATGTTCATGATGCCAATGCCGCCAACGGCCAGCGAGATCGAGGCGATGGCGCCGAGCAGCAGGGTGAACACCTGCGTAATGCTGCCGACAGTCTCCAGCAGCTGGTCCTGACTCTGCACCCGAACCGCCTCAGCATTACGGAACTTCGCAGCGTAGAAGTCGGTCACCTGCTGAACGACCTCAGCGGAGTCCTCGGCCGCGCGGGTTTTGATGATCAGGGTCTGGATCCGGTTCAGACCCAGCAGTCGTGCAGCGGTGCTGTAGGGGACGAAGATCATATCGTCCTGATCCTGGCCGCCAAAACCGGTGCCCTTGGGCTCAGCCACGCCGACCACGGTGAAGGACTGGCCCAGGAACCGGATCGTGCGGCCCATCGGGTTGGCATTCTCCCCGAAGAGGTTCTTGACGGTGGTGGTGCCCAGAATGGCCACGCGCCGCCGCTGATTCACATCCTCCTCGGAAAACCAGCCGCCCTGGATCACGCTGCGGTCGCGCACGGCGGGGTAGTCCGCCCCGGTGCCTTCCACGCTGACTGTGTAGGTCCCGGTCTCGGATTTGACGGTCTGCTGCGGGGCGTTGGCTTGCGGCAGGAGATAGGCGATCCCCGGCACCCGCGCCCGCAACTCGGCAAAGTCCTTCTCCTCGATCCGGTAGGCGTTGCCCCGGGCATTCACGGTAATCAGATTGGTGCCCAGGGCGGTGATCTGCGAGGTGGCCTGCGCCTGGGCGCCCTGGCCCACCGAGACCAGTGCGATCACCGCCGAGACGCCGATGATGACGCCCAGCATCGTGAGGAAGGTGCGGAGCTTGTTGCCGACGATGCCCAGCCAGGCGACGCGAATCGATTCAACTAGCGTGAACATGCTAGGCCGGCACCCCCCCGCTGGCGGCGATCAGCTTGGCCAGCTCCACCTTGGCGTCAAGCGGTTCGGCGTTCATCTCGTCGGAGAGGATCTTGCCGTCGCGCAGGCGCACCACGCGCTTGCAGTGCTGGGCGACGCGCTCATCGTGGGTGACCAGGATCACGGTGCGCCCCTGCCGGTTCAGATCCTGGAAGAGGCCGAGGATCTCCTGACCGGTGCGGGAGTCCAGGGCGCCGGTGGGCTCGTCGCCCAGGAGGATCGAGGGCTGGGAGGCCAGCGCCCGGGCGATGGCCACACGCTGCTGCTGACCGCCCGAGAGCTCGGCGGGCTTGTGGTGCCCGCGGTCGCCAAGGCCCACGGTCTTCAGGGCATCGAGCGCCATCTCCTTGCGCTTCTTCGCCGTGACGCCCCGGTAGATCAGGGGCGTCTCCACGTTCTGCAGAGCGGTCAGCTTCGACAGCAGGTTGAACCCCTGGAAGATGAAGCCGATGTGGCGGTTGCGGACCTCGGCCCGGCCGTTGTCATCGATCCGGCCGACCTCTTTGCCGGCCAGGATGTAATCGCCGGCCGTTGGGCGGTCCAGGCAGCCGATGATGTTCATGAGCGTCGACTTGCCCGAGCCGGAAGGTCCCATGATCGCCACCATCTCGCCTTCGGAGACCGTCAGGTCAATGCCGGCCAGGGCGTGCACGGTAATGTCGCCCATGCCGTAGACCTTGGTAACCCCTTGAATCGAGATCATGGCTGCTTACCTCCCGCCGGTGCCGGTGCCAGTGCCGCCCTGGCGGAAGCCGCCCTGCTGCTGCTGGCGCTGCCCGGCGCCCGCCGGCGCCTGCTCCTGCGGGAAGGTCGTATTGGTGCCCTGCTGGCGGTTACCGCCGCCGAAGAGGCCGCCTAAGCCCTGGGTCGTCGAAGTCGGGCGGATGATCACGCTGATCACCTCGTCGCCTTCCTTCAGGCCGCCGGTGATCTCCACCCGCTGCGAGGTGCGCAGGCCGACCTGGACCTCCTTCTGGACGGGCTGGCCGTTCTCGAGGACCTGGACGAAGGCCCGGCCCTGGCGGACCTGCACGGTGGCGGCCGGCAGGTAGAGGCCCTGCTTGTCATCGACGATGATGGTGACGGTGGAGTTCATGCCGGCCATCAGCCCGTCAGGCTTGTCGACCGTGACGGTCACCTCGAAGGTGGCAATGTCGTTCCTAAAGGTGCCCTCGGGGTTGATCTTGGTCACCGTGCCCAGGTAGTTGCGGCCAGGGAGGGCATCGAGGGTGATCTGCGTCTTCTGGCCGACCTTGGCCTTGGCCACGTCGAGCTCATCGACGGTGATGGTGATCTGCATCAGGTTGTAGTTGGCGACCCGGAAGAGCGACTGGTTGGCCGTCACCCGATCGCCGACGCGGGCGGTCAGGGCCGAGATCTGCCCTTCGACCGGGGCCTTGACCGAGAGGTCATTGAAATCGCTCTGGCGGGTGGCCAGGGTGATCTGGGCTTGGTCGAGCTTATTGCGCAGCTGGCGCAGCTGACCGGAGGGGTCGTTGGCGGGGTCGACCAGGTTGACCAGCGCCTGCTCCTGGGTAGCCAGGTCGTTTTCGGCCTGGGCCAAGCTCACCGTGAGGCTGTCGTTAACAAGCCGCAGGAGCACGTCCCCCGCCTTGACGCGGCTGCCCTCCCGGATGCCAATGGAGCCGGCAATTCCGGCGACCTGCGCCCGGACTTCGACGGCGTCGTTATCGATGGAGCCGTTGGCTACTACCAGGTAGCTAAGGCCGTCGATCTCGATGGAGGTCTGCCCGACCATGCCTGCCCGCACGCCAGCGAGGCTCGGCAGGGAGATCTGGACCGGCACGTTGGCGTCCCGGTTGCCGCTGGTGGGGGTCGCTGCAGCAGCGTTCTCCACCACGGTGCCGGTCACCTTGCCGAAGCCCGCCAGCTCGACGCTCGCCTTCTGGCCGACCTTGATCAAGGCGGCGTCCCTTTGCGGGATGCTCGCCGTGAAGGTGGGCGTGCTGTCATCGTAAATGGTGAACAGGAGGGTGTTGGCGGTGATGCTGGAGCCCGCCGTGGTCTTGACGGAGGCGATCACGCCGCCGATCGGCGCCGTGACCGTCAGGTTGGCCACGTCGGTCTGGCGCTGCTTGAGCGTGAGCTTGGCGCTCTCCACCTTCAGCTGCTGGGCCCGCACGGCTGTGGACTGCGGGTTGAGCAGGTTCTCCAGGGACTGCTGATTGTTCTGCACATCGACCTGGGCCTGCTTCAGGGAGGACTCCAGGTTGTCGTTGTCCAGCACGATCACCACCTGGCCGGCCTTCACCTTGTCGCCGTCCTGGGCCAGGATCTGCGTGACGGTACCGGTCTGGTTGGACTTGACCATGACGCCGTTGACCGAGGCGACAGGGCCTGTGCCGCTGATGGTATTGCTGATCTGGCCGCGCTGGACCTTCTCAAAGCGATACTGGACCTGGGCTTTTGCACTCGCATTGGTCGAGCGCTTCGTGAACCACCATCCGCCGCCTGCGACTATGGCAACCACTACAATAGCCGCGATCACCTTGTTCCGCATACTGCGTGTTCCCTCCGGCTGCTGTTCAAACTGGGTATGAGAAACGCTCAAACGCCCCGGCAAAGACCAGGGCGTCCGTTGTTCGGGCGCACTCGTAATTATGACAGCCAGTTGTATCAAACCTTCACCCAAGTTATGAACAAAGTGTAAAGCTTTGCCGGGCCCGGGCGGGCGCCACCGCCAGTGAGATGTCACGTTGACCGTACAGCTAATACTCCGTGACTGCGTTGACCCGTTTCTCTCGCCACTGGTAATATTTCCCTAAAGGTCCGTACGTCGGAAATATCTGTTCTGACCGCGGACCTTCGCCTGCCCCGGGGCAAGCGGGGGGCTACTTTACCAAAAGGGGAGAGATGGCTGTGAAGCAGCGCTCCGGCGGCCTCGTGATTCTGATCGTCAGCATCATTGCCGGGCTCCTGGCCGCGTTACTGTCGGTGAGCTTCCTCAGAGGCATGGCCCGGACGACCAACGTGTTGGTAGCCTCGCAGGAGATCCAACCCTTTACCCCGCTCAAGCCCGAAATGTTCACCATGCAGCAGCTGCCGGGCGCCGCCGTCCCGGCCGATGCCGTCACCGACATCGCCCAGCTGCGCGACCGCTATGCCCGCACCCTGCTGCTCCCTGGCACCCCCTTGCGGGCCGGCCACCTGGCCACCAGCTCCGGTCGGGCGGGCTCACTAGCAGCGATCCTGACCGAGACCGGCAAGCCCGGCACCCGGGCGCTGGCGATCCCCATCGATGACGCCACCGGCGTCGGCGGCACGCTGCAGGTAGGCGACCGGGTCGATATCGTCGCCGCGGTGAAGGTCGACCGGCAGAACGCCCCCGCCACCCAGTTCTCCAAGATCATCGCCCGGGCGGTCCCGGTGCTGCACCGGACCTATGAAGAGAACAGCAACCGCGGCACGGTGGTGGTGCAGGTCTCCCCGGCCCAGGCCGAAGAGATCGCCTACGCCATGATCGCCGGTAAGATCTACCTGGCGACCAACCCCTACACCACCGACACCGAGTCCGAGAAGACCAGCGGCGTGACGCCTGACCGCTTCATGGAGCGCTATATCGGGAGGTGAGCCGGCGTGGCCGGATCGCTGATTGCGGTGTGGAGCCCCAAGGGCGGCACCGGCAAGACGGTCGTCGCCGCCGGGCTGGCCATGCATCTGGTCCGGCGCTACCCGGAGTCCACCCTGCTGATCGACCTTGACGCCGGTAAGGCGGATATCGCCCCCCTGCTGAAGACCTCCCTCCGTCCGTCGGTGCTGGAGTACACGGAGGGCGCAGGCCGCACCGTGCTCCACCCCGCCGGGCTCTCCGTTCTCCCCGGACCGCCCCGTCTCGTTGACGAGGGCCTGGTAACCGGGGACCTGACCAAAGCCGTGCTGGCCAGGGCCAGGGCCGAGTACAGCGCCATCGTCGTCGACCTGGACAGCAGCCTCCGCGACTCCACCGTAGTCACCCTGGAGCAGGCGGACGCCGTACTGCTGGTGACCACCCCGGACCTGCTCTCGATCTACGCCGCCCGGCGCTTTACGCAAGAGGCCGAGCTGATGGGACTTCCCCTGGGCCGCTTCCGGCTGGTGATCAACCGGGCGACCATGAACCAGGAGATCCCCGACCGGGAGATCCTGGACCTGGTGGGGATCCCGCAGGCGGGGCGCATCCCCGACCTGCCCGGCATGACCGCCTCGATCAACCGGGGCATGATCAGCACCACGGTGCGCCAGAACACCGAGTTTGCGGTGGCGCTGCACACCATCGCGGACAGGCTGTCCTTCGCCGGGCTGGCGGCACAGGTAGCGGGGGCCAGGGTCGGCGCCCGCCCTGCTGGCCGGTCCGAAGAGCGGCAGCCAGGCCTGATCCCTGCCCTGAAAAGGTGGTGGCTTAGCCTGTGAGCATCATCGGACAGCGGGTCGCCCGCTCGGGTCCTGCGCCTGCAGCCGAGGATCACGCCAGCAACTACACAGCGGTCAAAGCCCGTGTACGGGACCGGCTCCTCAGCCGGATCGACGCCAACATCCTCTTCAACCCCCACGACAGCAACCTGATGGCCACGGTGCGGCGGGAGATCGCCGCCATCGTGGAGGCGGATCCCCAGATCCCGCCCGCCATCCGCCCCTCAATGATCGTCCGGCTCTGCCACGACATCGCCGGCTTCGGCGCCATCCAGCCGCTGATTGACGACACCACCGTCACCGAGATCATGGTCAATCGCTACAGCGATATCTGGACCGAGCGGGCCGGACGGCTCCAGCCCGAGCCGTCCATCAAGTTCCAAAACGAGCAGCAGGTGCGGGATCTGTGCGAGCGCATCGCCCTCCCCCTCCGCCGCCGGATCGACGAGACCAACCCGATCCTGGACGGGCGCCTGCCCGACGGCAGCCGTGTCAACGCCGTGCTCGCCCCGGTCGCGCTCGACGGCACCTGCCTCACCATCCGGAAGTTCTCCCGGGCGCTGACCGTGGAGCGGCTCATGGAGGTCGGCACGCTGACCAAGTCCCTCGCCGCCTTCCTGCAAGCCTGCGTCGTCGCCCGCTGCAACGTGCTGGTGATCGGCGCCACCTCCAGCGGAAAGACGGCGCTGCTGAACGCCCTCTCCTCCTTCATCCCCGAGGACGAGCGCATCGTCACCATTGAAGATGCCGCCGAGCTGATGCTCCAGCAGCCCCATGTGGTGCGCATGGAGACCCGCCCGCCCAACGTGGAAGGGCGCGGCGAGATCACCGTGCGGGACCTGGTGCGCAACGCCCTGCGCATGCGGCCCGACCGCATCGTCGTCGGCGAGTGCCGCGGCCCCGAGGCGCTGGATATGATGCAGGCCGCCAACACCGGCCACGACGGCACCTTCTCCACCCTGCACGCCAACAGCCCCACGGACGCCCTCTCCCGCCTGGAGACGATGGTGCTGATGGCCGACAGCGGCCTGCCCTCCCGGGCGGTGCGCCAGCAGATCGCCTCCGCCTTCGACCTGGTGGTCGAGGTCGGGCGCCTCAAAAGCGGCCTGAGGCGGATCCTCTCGGTCTCCGAGGTGATCCGGCCCGAAGACCAGGAGATCGCCACCAACGACCTCTTCCGCTACGACCCGTCCACCGACCGGCTGACGGCCACCGGCAACCCGAGCCTGCGGGTGATGGAGCGGTGCCACTGGGCCGGGGTCAAGCTTTAGGGAGGTGAGCTGAATCATGCTGAACTTGATCGCGGTGATCGTCTTCACCGGGGTGTGCCTCAGCGTACTCGCTGCCTACTACCTGACCCGCCGGCCGGCGCCCGGCCCCGAGGAGGGCGGCGAGCTGCCCCTGGAGACGGTGCGGGAGTCCTTCCTGGACCGCTGGGAGAAGGCGGCCATGCAGGCGGGCCTGGGCTGGCGGCGCACCACCTACATCGCCATCGCCGGCTCATCCCTGGCGGCAGCGGTGGTCCTGGCGGCAGCGGACCACATCAACGGGGCGATCATCGTCGGCCTGGCCGGCCCGGCGCTTCCCTACCTCTATGTGAAGCGCATGCAGGGCGCCCGCGCCGCCATGTTCGTGCGGCAGCTGCCCTCGGCGCTCTTCCTGGCCTCCAGCGTACTGCGGGCCGGCGGCACGCTCATGCAGGCGGTGGAGTCGATCGCCGGGGAGATGCAGGACCCGATCGCCGGCGAGTTCAAGCGAATCCTGCAGAAGATGCGGCTTCAGGTGCCGGCCCACGAAGCGATGGCCGAGGCGCAGGAGCGCATCGGGGTGCGGGAGTTCGCCGCCGTGGTGGTGGCAGCCCGCATCACCGCTGAGGTCGGCGGCAACCTGGCCCACATCTTCGACCAGATCTCCCGCTCGATCGTGGAGGCGCAGAACGCCCGCCGGACGATCCAGTCCTTCACCACCGAGGGCCGCATGAGCGCCAACCTGATCGCCGGTCTGCCCTTCGTGGTGCTGGGGCTGCTGCAAGTCTTAAGCCCCGACTACTTCGGTCCCCTGTTCTCCACCTGGCCCGGCCGCTTCGTGCTGGGCGCCTGCCTGGGCACCATCGCCCTGGGCTGGCGCACCATCCGCCGCATGGTCGACATCCGGATGTTCTGACGGAGGTGCAGTAGATGATTGGCGTTGGAGTTCTGATCCTCGTGGCCATCGCCGGGTCGGTCTACGGCGCTTACCTGATGAAGCGTGACCGGGAGCGCCAGGTGGCCGACATGATCCTTGCCATGGAGCGGGAGCTGGAGAGCCCGGTCGAAGAGGAGCCGCAGGGGCGCCCGTTTGACCGCCTCGCAGCCCGGCTGCAACGGCTGATGCCGGCGGCGATGCTGGAGTCCTATAACGAGCGGCTGCGCTGGGTCGGCCGGCCCTACAACCTGGACGCCGGGCAGTTCGTCACCGTCAAGATCATCCTGGCGATGCTGCTGCCCGCCCTGATTCCGGTGATCCTGCTCTTCCAACTCGGCTCGCTGACCATACTGGCGATGATTTGCGGCGCCGTGGTCGGGTTCTTTTTGCCCGACATGTGGCTGAACAGCCAGTTGGAGCAGCGTAAGCGCCTGGTGCAGGAGGAGCTGCCGCTCTTTACCGACCTGATCGCCACGGCGGTCTCGGCGGGCCTGTCGCTGACCGAGGCAGTCCGGCGGGTCGCCGCCGACGCCCCCGGCCTGGTGGCCCGGGAGTTCCTCCGGGCCGTGCAGGAGATGGCCGCCGGCAAGCAGCGGGCCCAGGCCTGGCGTGACCTCATGGAGCGCCTCCCCGGCGACGAGCTGCGCTCGATTGTGACCGCCATCATGCAGGCGGAGCAGTACGGCACCTCGGTCTCCGAGATCCTGCGCTACCAGGTCCAGCAGATCCGGACCTTCAAGCAGCAGGAAGCCCAGCGGCTCGCCCAGGCGGCCACCGTGAAGATGCGCATCCCGATGCTACTCTTGATCCTGGTGCCGTTCATGGTCCTGCTGCTGGGCCCGGCCATGCTCCAGATCGCCCAGCTGCTCCTCTAGGGAGGTGACCGGGATGCTGCGCCGTCTTCGAGAACGTAAGGGCTCCGTGATGGTTGAGTTCGCCCTGGTCGCCCCCCTGCTGATCCTGGTGCTGCTCGGGATCATGGTGATGGGCGTCGTGATCAACTCCAAGATCGTCGTCGCCGGCGCCGCCCGGGAGGCCGGGCGCACCTGGGCGATCGCCAAGTCGGACGGCACGGCCCGCAGCCGGGCGGTGGACGCCATCACCAGCGGCGGGCTGAAGCTGGTCGCCGAGGGCAGCGTGCTCTTCGATCCCGCCACCGACGTGCGCTTCGTCCAGCAGGGCGACTACGTCGTCGCCACGGTCACCTACCGGCAGCCCACCTTCATCCCGCTGATCGGAGAGCTGATCGATCCGAACGGCCATGGCTTCATCACCCTGCGCAGCCAGGCAACCTTCCGGGTTGAGAGGACGTGAGGCCGATGCGGCACCTGCTGAACCGGTTGCGCTCCGAAGAAGGGGGCGCCGTCATGGTGATCGCCGCCGTCTCCTTCACGGTGCTCCTGCTCTTCGCCGGGCTGGCCCTGGACTTCGGGCGGGCCCACCTGCTCAAGGCGCAGCTCCAGACCGCCGTCGATGCGGCGGCCCTGGCGGGGGCGCTCCAGGTGGTGCCCATGGTGGAGATCGACGTCGAGCGCATGCACTGGGAAGATCGCACCTGCGTCGACCCGAAGAGCAAGAAGGCCTACGACTGCAGCTCCTGGGAGTGGAGCTCACCGGCCCGCCTGTCGGGGCCCGAGTGGGACTTGGTCCGCAACGAGGGCTGGCGGGGGAGCCCGTCGTGCACCGGACGCTACTGGTGCCAGGACTACACTGTGGTTCGGCAGTGGCTGATCCTTCCGCCCACCACCATCCCGGTGGCGGAGGAGACCTTCCGGGAGAACTCGGTCTGGCCCGGCGGCTCCCACGGCGCCACGGTGCGTGACCTGCGGGTGAGCATGGACCAGGTCAAGGTGGAGGTGACCGCCACCGCCACCCTGACCACGCCCACCTCCTTCCTGAAGCTCGCCGGGATCAACGAACTGCGGATGACGACGACGGGCTCGGCCGTCCCGGTCCGCCGCTAGGGGGTGAGGATGATGCGGAAACTTGGCGTCAGCGCTCTTGCGGCGCTGCTGGTGCTGGCATCCTCTCCGGCGCTGGCCAATCACGGCGGGGTCCATGCGACCTGCGCCGGGGAGCAGCCTGTCGTCACCCAACGCCCGCCGGGCAAGGAGCATATCGTGGTGGTCTGTGTCGACGGCATCCCCGAGTTCCGGGTGGCGCCCAAGCCGGTGGCCTCGTTCGATCCCATCACCCAGGCGATGCCCCTGGCGACCCCGCCGGACTTCGGCGGCTGGGTCACGGTCTGGCTGAACGGGCGCCCCCTCAAGACCCCCTACGACCCGATCCGGGGGCTTCAGGAGCCGGGCGCATACCTCTCCAAGTCCACCGGCCGGGTGATGATGCCGGTTCGCTTCTTCACCACCGCCTTTGGCGGCACGGTGGACTGGAGCGACTCGGAGCGCCGGGCACGGCTCTTTCTGAAGGACAAGGTGATGGCGGTCTGGATGGGCGAGAAGACCACCTTCGTCAACGCCCAGTCCATGGAGATGGACCAGGCCCCGGTCAACTTCCAGGACCGGATCTTCGTGCCGGTGCGCACCCTCATGGAGGCCTTCGGGGCCAAGGTGACCTGGGACCACTCGAACCGGAGCGCCCGGGTCGAGCTGGAAGGGGCCGCCTGCGTACATCCGGTTTATTGTGGGGAGGCGAGGTAGCATGGCTAGAGTCAACCGCTGGGCAGCGCTGGCCTCAGCCCTGGCGCTGGTGCTCACGAGCGCCGTCTCCTCGGCCGCCACCCCGGTCTATACCGAAGAGGTCACGGACTACGGGCGCAACCCCTGGCGCACCCACTACACCCCCACCGAGCCCGAGTACCCGCTCACCCGGGACGCCAAGGCGATCTGGGAGGTGCCCCTGGGCCTTTCCCGCAGCCAGCCCCTGGTGGTGAGCCGGGACTTCAACGGCGACGGCAAGGCGGAGATCCGGATCTACCACATCGCTGGGGACAGGCTCTGGGCGCTGAACGGCGACCTGGTGCCCAAGGCCCGGGGCGACGGGCAGGGCGTAGAGAGCTACCGGCAGCAGCTCCGGCAGGAGGGGTTCATCCTCTGGGACGTGCCCGCCACCGAGGCCTGCTCCGCCCGGCTCACGGGCCAGGACTCGATCCTGAGCACCGCCTGCGCCAAGTGGGACCGTGATCAGCCGGCCCGGCCCTTCGCCTCCTCGCAGGCTGCGTACTCCAAGGGCGCCGCCCCTGCGCAGGACGTGATCTACGTGGGCTTCGGCCACCCCGCCAGCGTCATGGCGATCCGGGCGAAGGACGGGCAGCCGCTGGGCGCCACGCTCCTGACCCACCGGGGCGACCGTGGCATCGTCGGTGCACCGCTGGTCTTCCCGGGCGACCGGGTGGTGGTGGGCACCACCGACGGCCGGGTCTACATCATCAGCGGGCTGGCCGCCGGCGCCCCGTTTCCGCTCCACCAGGAGGTCGGCGGGCGCATCTCCTTCTCCCCGGTGCCCATCGGCAGTAACGCCTTCATCGTGGGCAGCGACGCCCGGGTGGACGCCCGGGGCGTGCACGGCTACCTGGGCGCCTACTACCTGGGCGGCGGCGGGGTCAGCGAGTTCGACCCATACTGGGCGGCCAACGTCAAGACCCCGTCCGGCATCCCCGCCGAGGCGGCGATCGACGCCAACACGGTCTACTTCTCGGACAAGTGGGGCCGCATGTACGCCCTGCGGCTCGACACCGGCGAGCTCCTCTGGTGCCGTCAGTTCCCCGGCCTCGGCGCCTGCGAGGGCGCCGGCACCCCGGGCGCCTTCATCAACAACGGCCCCGGCGTCGACGAGGACAAGGTCTACTTCGTCTTCCGCAACAACGCCGGCCCCAACCAGGGCGGCGGCCAAGTGGTGGCGCTGAACAAGGCCACCGGCCAGGTCAGCTGGACCCAGCCGATGGACTACCAGGGAAACACGGCGCCCGTGCCCATGGGCAACATCGTAATTGTGGGCGACACCGGGGGCAACGTGCAGGCCTACGACAAGACCTCGGGGGAGCAGGTGACCTACGGCGGCTACCCGCTGATCCTCTCCCGGGAGCCCTACCAGAGCGGCGCCCAGGGCGAGCAGTGGTGGGAGCCGATCGGTGGCACCGCCACCCAGATGACCGTCGCAGCCGGCATGATGCTGGTGGGCGTCAACAGCGTCAGCGAGGAGCGCACCGTGCTGAAGGCCTACCGCCTCCACCGCCTCCCCGACCTGACCCTGGCCTACCTGAACGTGCCCGAGAGCGCCGGGACCCGGGGCTTCGAGGCCACCGTGCGGGCCGTCTGCTATCGCTGCGCCGGCGACCCGATTGAGACCACAGTCTCCCTTAGCATTAACGGCCGAGAGGTGCCCCGCCGGGCGGTGACGTTCCGGGCCGAGAACGGCTGGGCAGTTAATCTGTCGTGGGATAGCGGCCCGCTGCCGGCCGGCAACCGGGTCACCCTGGTCGCCACCGTCGACCCGGACGACCTGATCAGCGAGTCCGATGAAACCAACAACACCCTGCGGGCAACGGTGGGGATCACCGCCGGCGCCACAGGCACCCAGAACCTGGACGGTTGGGGCTCCGACCTGTCCGACTAAAAGGAGGGCGAATTTCGATGATCCGAAATCTGCTCAAGCGCCGTGAGGGACAGGGTATGGCTGAGTACGCCCTGATCCTCGCCCTGGTGGCCATCATTGCGATCGCAGGTGTGATGTTCCTGGGCCCCAAGCTCCGGGATGTCTTCCTGAACATCGCCAACAAGCTGTAGCCAGCCAAAGAGGGCGCCCTCCCCGCCGGAACCGGGGAGGGCGCCCACTTATAGGGAGACCAGGTAGAAGGGCGTTTTATACCCCCCCAATCGGAGCCGCATTCTGTAGACCAAAAGTCTACGATAGACCCTCCCGACCTCTGATGTATCGAATCGATGTACGAAAACGAACCAATCCACTAGCATGAAGGTATCGCAAACTTCGACTACCACGGTGAGGTGACAGCCCATGGCTCCAGCAGTGTGCTCAACAGACCCGGCGAGCCGCACGGCGGATCCGCAAGCCCACCGGCACACGATTCACACCCTAAGACGCCTGCAGCGATCCAACGACCCCGAGACCTACTGTCACTCCGTCCGCGTCTGTCGAATTGCCAGCGCGCTGGCCCGCCACATGGGCCTGACGAAGGGCGAGATCCGCACCATCGTGTACGGCGCCCTCCTGCACGACATCGGCAAGCTCGCGGTGGCGCCCGAGGTGCTCGCCAAGCCCGGCAAGCTCACCGAGGACGAGTGGCTCCAGGTGAAGCAGCATCCGATCAAGGGCACCGACCTCCTCGAGCCCGTCACCGCTCTCCGGTGCGCCATCCCGGTCGTCCGGTCGCATCACGAGCGCTGGGACGGCGGGGGCTACCCCGACGGCCTCGCCGGCGAAGCGATTCCCCTGGCAGCGAGAATCGTGGCGGTCGCCGACAGCCTCGATGCCATGACGGAGGAGCGGCCTTACCGGTCGGGGCGCCCCCAGGCCGAGGCTGAGGCCGAACTGCTGCGCTTCGCCGGCGCCCAGTTCGATCCCGCCGTCGTCGCTGCCTATCTGGCCATGGGATAGCCATGGCTCTTCTCCTGCGCTACAATAGAGCGTAGAGGGAGGTAGATCCGAATGACGAAGAACCGCTCCAGACAGCAGCAGGCGGTCGCCCTGTCCCGAGTCGCTGCTGCCGTAAAGCTACAGGCCCACCGACCCAAGGTCCAGGAAAGCGCCAAACACTACAAGAGGGCCAAAGAAAAGCGCCGCTGGCAGCACGACCAGGACGGCGCTTTTGTTATGCCTTTTGCGGGGTAGGAGCCGGGCGGCCACTGAGCCAGATCGCGGCGGGCACCATCAGGACGGCCATCATCAGATCCGTATGGCCGGCGGCCCAGGAGAGCGCAGACGGCTGCGTCACTTGAAACGCCGCCTTCACCCCCAGCAGATTGACCCCCAGGTTATGACCGACATGCAGGCCAATGCTCATCCACAAGGACTGGCGGCGCAGGGCCGGCACCACCAGAGCGATGCCCATGACGAAGAGGAAGATGAAATGGTCGATGGGCCGGACGAACCACCGGTGCCAGTGACCGGCGGCGAAGAGCAGGGCAGCCAGCACCACCACCGCCCACCGGGGCCACCGCTCGGGCAGAATGCGCAGCAGGTAGCCCCGGAAAAAGATCTCCTCCACGGTCGCTCCGAGGATACTGCCGATCACGATCGAGGGCAGGAAGGGCAGCAACGCCGAAAGGTTTACCGTCACCTGGGCGCCCCCGAGGCGCCACTCCAGCACCCAGGCGGCGGCACCAAACAGCATGCCCACAGGCACGGCGGTCGCAAGGTTCGGCGCCCATCCCCGATGAAGGCGCAGTCCCAGCTCCCGGTATCCGCCAACGCCCGCCGAACGGCTGATGAACGGAGCGACGACCAGGAAGAGCACCACCGCGGCCAGCCACAGCAGATCATTGGGCGCAAAGTTGTAGAGTTCGCCGGTCGCGACCAATGCTATGAACGCCATCCACTGGAACCCCGTACGTTTGGACAACGACCCCTCTCCTTTGGTGCAGGTGCAACGGATAGCAATACCCCTAAACATTACGTGCCGTAGCACTGCGGCGTCAAGCATCGGAAACCGCGATGGGCAGGATAACCTACGGACTGGGGCGAAGGAATCTGGCAGGTATCCGTTCAGGAGTGAGACTACCCCTATGGCATTCGACAGCACCGTGATGCGGGCCGTGGTGGGCGAGCTGAGCGAGAAGCTCGCCGGCGGGCGCATCAGTAAGATCTACCAGCCGGAGGGCGACGAGCTTGCCCTCCTCATTTATGCGGGCGGCAAGAACTACCGGCTGCTCCTTTCAGGCAACGCCCGGTTCGCCCGGCTCCACCTGACGGGCGTAGAGAAGAAGAACCCGCAGAGCCCCCCCACCTTCTGCATGCTCCTGCGCAAGTATATCGATGGCGGCCGCATCCTGGCGATTCGTCAGGTCGGCCGGGAGCGGATCTGCCGCATCCACATCGGCGTCACAGATGAGCTGGGCAACCCGGCCGAGTTCATTCTGGTCGCCGAGATCATGGGCAAGCACTCCAACCTGGTGCTGCTGAACCCGCAGGGTCGCATCGTCGATGCGGTGCGCCGGGTGACCGAAGAGGTAAACCGCTACCGAGAGCTGCTCCCGGGCCTCCCCTACATCGCGCCGCCGCCCATGGAGAAGCTGGACCCGGCCACCGTCACCGGCGTGGACCTGACCGGCGGCGATGGCCCGGCCTGGCAGGTGATCCTCGACCGGGTGGACGGCCTTGGGCCGCTGCTCGCCAAGGAGGCCGTGGTCCGGGCGGGATACACCGCCGAGACCCCGGCGGGCGCCGCCGACCCGGAACGGCTGGCGACCGCCGTCCGGGAGATCGCCTCACCGCACGCATGGGAGCCAGCGCTCCTGTACGACCAGCAGGGGCGCCTCAAGGACTTCCACGTGCTGCCCCTGCTGTCGTGGCCGGGCCGGCGCCAGGGCGGCTACGCCTCGGTCAACGCCTGCCTGGACGCCTTCTACCAGCTCAAGGAGCAGGAGGACCGCATCAGCGCTCTGCGCGGCTCGCTGGGCAAGCTGGTGCGCGACGAGGCCGGCCGGGTGCGGCGGAAGGCGACCCTTCAGGCCGAGTCGCTCCGCACCGCCGAGAACGCCGAGGAGTACCGCATCCAGGGCGAGCTGATCACCTCCAACCTCTGGCAGATTAAGAAGGGCGACGAGTTGGCCCGGGTGGTCAACTACTACGATGAAGAGGGCGGCGAGGTGGAGATTCGCCTGGACCCCTCCCTCTCCCCGTCGGAGAACGCCCAGGCCTACTACCACCGGTACCAGAAGGCCCGCAGCGGCCTCGCCATGATCCAGGAGCAGCTGGCCAAGAGCCGCTCCGAGCTGGAGTACCTCGAGCAGGTGGAGGCGACCCTGCTGGAGGCGACCTCCCTGCCCGACCTGGAGGAGATCCGCCGGGAGCTGCAGGCCGAGGGTTACCTGGGCGAGCGGCGCGACCGCAAGGCCGGAGCGCCGTCCGCCAAGGAGCGCGAAGAGAAAGCCGCCCCCCCGCTGACCATCCAGTCCACCGACGGACTGGAGATCTGGGTAGGGCGGAACAACCGCCAGAACGAAATGCTCACCCTGCGCCTGGCGGCCCCGCACGACCTCTGGTTTCACACCAAGGAGATTCCCGGCTCCCACGTGATCCTGCGGGTGCCGGCCGGGCGGGAGGTCCCCGAGCGGGCGATCCACGAGGCCGCCGCCCTGGCTGCGTGGCACTCCAAGGGCCGGGAGTCGGCATCGGTACCGGTGGACTACACCATCCGCAAGCATGTCCGCAAGCCGGGCGGCGCCCGGCCCGGCATGGTGATCTACGAGCACCAGAAGACCCTCTGGGTCACCCCGGATCCCGAACTCAACCCGATCCTGAAGCGGCACCTGGAGGAGGGAAGCGCCCATGGAGTTGGACCGGCTGGCCGCGCAGACCGCGGCAGCGATTCAGACCGCCCTGCCACTCCCTGAGATCCGCCCCGGTAAGTTCAGCGTCTGGCTGAAGTTCGTGCGCCTCACTTCCGCCGGGGAGGAGAGCATCGCTCCGCCGACCAAGCAGATCCTCACCGCCGCCACGGCCGCCGAACTGACGCAGCAACTGGCTGAGAACGCCCTGCTGGCCGTATTCGGCGCCGAGGTGCAGGTCGTGCAGGACCTGCCCAACCTGATCGTCAAGGTGCTGGACCGGAAGGCCACCGTGCCCATGCCGGGGGCGCCGCCCCTGGACCAGGCCGGCCAGGTCTTCTTAAAGGCCACGGTCTACGAGTACAGCCCCGGCCTGTGGGAGAAGCTCTTCGGGGGCCGGCGCACCGAGGCTAGTGAAGCCGGGGGCGCTTGACCCACAGGTGCATGTCCTCAAAGCCGCCCATGATGTGGCTGTTGCCGCGCAGACGGCCGCGGAACTGGTAACCGGCCTTGTGCAGCGCCCGGTTCATACCGAAGGATGAGGAGCGCGCCACGCTGAACCAGCAGCCGAAGTCCAGCCGCTGCAGCTCCCGCTCCACCTCCTGAATCAGGATCTGCATCAGCCCCTCGCCCCGGTGGGCAGGCAGGGTGGCGCAGTTGGTCACCTCGGCGGCGCCGTAGGCTCGCTCCAGCTCAGCGGCAGCTACGCTGGCGATTCGGTCGCCATCCATGACCGCCCGGAAGAAGCCATCGCCGCTGCGGATCAGGCGCGTGACGAAATCCGGCTCCTGGAGGGGGCTCGGAAAGCTCGTAAAGACCGCCTGGTAGACCGCCGCCAACGCTTCTGCCATCTCCGGGCCGCAGCTGACCACCCGATAGCCCTCCGGCAGGGGCGGGGGCGGCTCGACCTGTGCGGAGAGCGCCGCCTCCACCACAGCCTGCTCCCGGGCCAGGTCGCCGCAGGCCCGGCGCTCCTGGTGCAGCATGTAGCCCATCAGGTAGGCGTCATCCCCCTGGTAGAAGCCATCCAGGATCGCCTCCAGCGTAAAGCCGTTGGCCAGCAAGGACTTCCACTGCGCTTCTGTGGCGTAGAGGAGCACCTTGCCCATCTCGTGGGAACGGGCGGCCCGCAGCACATCGGTTACCAAGGCCGCTGCGTCGCCGTACCGGGCGCCCTTGATCGTCAGCCGTTCGTTGACCGGGTCAACCAGCCCCTGATAGCTGAGCCCGGCCCTTTCCCTGCGCAGAAGATAGCTCTGCGGGGTCACGGCATGCCCGACCCCAACGCCCGGGGCCATCGCCAGCGGCAGGGCGCCCGGCTCCATCTGTGTATCCATGTGAAGATCCCTCCGCCCAGTAGCGTGTCCGGCGGAGCAGCATGAAAAACGGCCGGGGAGGCAGTTCTCCCTGGCCGTTTTCTATGCGGAGCGGGGGTCGAAGGGCAGCCCCAGCCGGCGGCGGGCGCCGTGGTAGCGCCGGGCCACGCAAGCGGCAAACGCCCGCGCCTCCCGGGCGGTCATGTCCCCGTTGTAGTTCCGCCGGGCGAAGAAGAGCGCCTTCCAGCGCGCCAGCTCCGGGTCCAGCAGCTCATCGTTGCTGCCCAGCAGCCCGGCAATGTAGGCCACCTGATCCTCGTCAAACCCCTCCAGCCCGTCCACCGGATGGGCACACCGGTCCACGTACAGGCTGAGCGGCTTGAGCAACTGCTCCACCGCCAGCCGCGTCGCCTGGCGCCGGTCGTCGAACCGCACCCGCCAGATCCCGAACTGGTATGCCGCCAGGGCTGAGACCACCGGCACAATCAGACCTCCGAGCCACTTGGCCGTGGCCGAAAACCATTCCCCAAACAAACCTGGGTAGCACGCTCCTTTCTACTAATGTAGTCGTTGCGGAGTGCGATTCTCCTCCTCTGCTGACCACGAAGAAAGCAGCCGGAAGACCAGCTGCTTGCTACTTTCTTGAACCTAGTTCGTATCGTTGCCCGCCGCCCACCGGTCCGGGCCGTCGCCGGTCGCCGACCCCGGCCGCCGGGGCTTACCATCGCTGACGAACTTCCCCTTCACCGCGCGCAGCGGCCTGTCCACCTTACGGAGCCCAATCAGAAATAACAAGTGATGGCGCAGGTCGATCCAGGTTCGGAACCGACCCGCCCAGTAATGGACCAGCAGGTCGAAGGTCACCAGCCCGACGGCGGCCAACAGCAGCAACAGAAGACTCATCCATACCCACATGCCGACCGCCACCTCTCCTTCTCTTCGTTCATGAGACGATGGGTAGACCCGAAAGGTTCACCGAATAAGAAAAAGCGGCAGGTATAAGACCTGCCACTTTCTCTAGGTCCGGGGCTGGGGATCACCCTCGGCGCCGCCGTGGACCCGGCACATCTCCTGGGCCATCTCCGAGGCTTCGGTGGACGACTCGGCGGACACCCTGCCGCTGGTGCCGTCACCGCACTTCACGTCAAAGGGCTGAAGCGACTTGCGTTCATTGTCGGCCATTCCACTCACCCCGGCCTTAGTATCCCCGGCGGCGGCAGAACTTTGCGCGCTTATCGCTGCATGGCACGCACGATCATAACGGCCGCTTCGGCGCGGGTGGCCTGCCGGTCGGGACGGAAGCTGTACCGCCCGTCCGGCTCGGCATAGCCGGTCACGATGCCCAGGTCGATCGCTTCAGCCACGTGGCCTGGCCGCGCCCAGCTTCCGGCATCCGTAAACAGCTTGCCACCAACCGAGGCAAGCCCGCCCACCACCGGCACCGACCGCAGGACCGCCGCCGAGTCGCGCCCCAGGGCTCGCGTCACCATGATGGCGATCTCCTCCCGGGTGATCGGCCGGTCCGGCTCAAACCGGGCGCCCTCGTACTCGCCTACCTTCAGGATGCCCGCCGCCGCTGCCGCCCCCACATACCCCTGACCAGCCACCCAGTGGGAGCCCGTGTCGGCAAAACCGCCGGCATCGCCGGGCAAGGGAGTCAGGCGGCGGGCGCCGGTCAGCATCTTCACGAAGGCGGCCCGGGTCAAGGTGCCATTGGGATTGTAGGTGCCGTCGCCGTTGCCGCTGACCACGCCGGCCCGCAGCAGTTGTACAATAGAGTCCCTCGCCCAGTGCGAGGCGATGTCGGTCATCCCTTCCACCGCCGCCGGGTTCACGGACACCCGGTCGGCGCCCACGGTCAGGGACGCCCCTGAGAGCTGGCGCACGAGGGCCTGGTCCAGGTAGACCTCCCCGTCCCAGTCCTGGGCGGGCAGGGCCAGCACCAGCGCCTCACCGCCCACGCTGGCGACGGCGTGGCCCCGGGTGTACTCCCCCGTCCGGTCGCCGAACGACCAGTAGGCGCGGCCAATCGCCTCCACTCGGGTCACCTTGGCGCCAAGCGCCGCCAGCGCCCCCTCGGGCAGCAGGACGGCGCCGGAGACGTGCCGCAGAGCCGGCCGGTCAAAGGGCTTGCCCCCCACCTCCAGCTGCACCGTCTGGAAGGCGGCCCGGTCGCTCTCGAAGCGCTGGGTCTCGTGGCCGGTGTAGAAGCTCCGCCACAGGTACTCCTGACCGCCCGGGGTCACCAGCAGCAGGTCGGCCTTGCCGCCCGCATAGCCGTCGGGCGGTGTGAAGGTGGCCCTGGTCGCCGAGGCGACCGTCAGGTCCTGCACGGGCAGGCCGCCCAGGAAGACCTTCATGCCCGGGAGCAGTCCGGTGCCCTCCAGGGTAATGCTGGTGACAACGCCTGCGCCGGTCCAGCGGGTCACCCGGCTCTTCAGAAAGGGCGGGTGCTCCGGTCCGGTCGTAAATCGCCAGCGGTACTCAAAGGGCCGGGCGCCGTTGCCAAGATCCACCTGGCCGGCCATATAGGCGCTGTAAGTAGTCGATGGGTGCAAGGGCGCCGCGGGAATCATCGCCACGGTGTCGGTCAGCCGCGGGTCCTGCCCCGGCGCAAACCGCATCACCTTGACGTTCCCTTCGGGCCCGGCCAGGCTGGCGGCGTCCAGGGTCAGGCTCCGGACCCGCCCGCCGAAGGTCGCCGTGATCGTGTAGCCCACGGGGCGCGCCGCCCCGGGGTAAAGGTCGAAGGGATCGGGGGTCTCCGCTCCGTCCCAGCCGGTGGGCACCCCGGACTGTTCCGGCTGGGGCCACAGTACGGTGCCCGGGGTCGCAGCGGCCGGACCCACCTGGACCACGTTGACCAACTCATCGCCGGACCCGCCCACCCCGTAGCCGAACTCGGTGTTCCCCGGCCGGATCAGGGGAATGCGGTGGTAGAGCGAGTCCATCCAGCCGTCGACGGCGTGCTCCGCCCGGTCCACGAAGTTGATCACCTCCGAGGAGCCGCCTGCGTAGGTGAAGTAACGCGCCCGGTCGCCGCCGGTCGTCCCGAAGTACAGCGGGGTCCCCTCCGCCTCGGTGTGAGCGTCGCTGAGCCGCTGGCGGTCGTTCACAGCCAGGTACTCGGCATGGCGCCCGGCCGATGCCCCCAACGCCTCGGCGTAGACCATGGGCTCCAGCCCGGCCGCCTTGCGGTACCAGTTCACCCGGGCCAGGGCCTGCAGCTGCTCGGACCCGGGCGCCGGCAGGCTCACGAGGGCGCCCTGTGCGACCTCAAAGCTGAACTCCTCCACGAACGGCTCGTAGTAGCGGCCGGGCATGCCGGTCGCCACGTCGATCCGCAGCCGGACGCGGTGCGTCCCCGGCGCCAGCGGCTGTGCCGGGGTGTAGCTGATCAGCCCGGTATCGTTCCAGGTGGCTGTCACTCGGACGCCGTCGACCCACATGGCGACCGACTCAATCGACTCCCCGCGGCCGAGCTGCAACTGCTGGCTGATGGTCGGCCGTGCCACGCCCACCCCCACCTGGGGAACGGGCTCATAGTACGAGAAGGCCCATGCCAGGTTCGCACCAAGCAACAGGGCGACTGCACACCCCAGGGCTGCGACCCGCCGCCCCACGCTGCCACGCACAGACCTCACCTCCGGAAATAGGCCACAGCAAACAAGACGGACAAGGAGACCGGGAAGTTCCCATTCGAATGAAAGTGGAAGGGGGGCTGAGCGCAGCCCCCCTTCCACCCTTCCCCCGCGTTTGGCGGGGCCCGTCGCCGATCACGGCGCGCATGTCGCCGTGACCGGCTCTGCTGGCCGAAACGAAACTCCCTGAGCCCTAGTCGTCGCCGAAGCTGCGGTCCGCCGTGCGCGGGTCGCGGCGGTCACGCCGGGCCATGCCGGTCTCGTAGGCGGCCTCCACCACGGCCTGAGCGACCGCGTCCGTCACGCGCTTGTTGAACACGCTGGGGATAATGTACTCCTCGGACAGCTCCTCCGCCGTCACCACGGAGGCGATCGCCTTGGCGGAGGCGAGCTTCATGGCATCGTTAATCTGGCGGGCCCGGCAATCCAGCGCCCCGCGGAAGATGCCCGGGAAGCAGAGCAGGTTGTTGACCTGGTTGGGGTAGTCGGAGCGGCCCGTCGCCATCACCCGCACGTACGGGGCGGCCTCCTCGGGGTCGATCTCGGGGGTCGGGTTGGCCATGGCGAAGACGATCGGGTCCTTGGCCATCGACTTCAGGTGCCCGACGTTCAGCACACCCGGACCGGAGACGCCAATGAAGACATCGGCGCCGCTGATCGCATCGGACAGGTTGCCGTGGATGTTGTCGGGGTTGGTATGCTCGGCGTACCACTGCCACATGGCGTTGGTCGGGTAATCCTTGCCCCGTTCGATGATGCCCTGGCGGTCGACGCCGATAATGTTCCGGATGCCGGCGAGCATCAGCATCTTGGAGATCGCCACGCCCGCAGCGCCGATGCCGACGATGACGACCTTCAGGTCCTCCAGGCGCTTGCCGACCACCTTGGCCGCGTTCATGAGGCCGGCGAGCACCACGACGGCGGTGCCGTGCTGGTCATCGTGGAAGACGGGGATGTCCAGCTCCTCCTTGAGCCGCTCCTCAATGTAGAAGCAGCGGGGCGAGGAGATATCCTCCAGGTTGATGCCGCCGAAGGTCGGGGCCATCGCCTTGACAATCTTGATGATCTCGTCCGGGTCCTTGGTGTCCAGGCAGATCGGGAAGGCGTCGACGCCGGCGAACTGCTTGAACAGCATCGCCTTGCCCTCCATGACCGGCATCGCGGCGGCAGGGCCGATATCGCCCAGGCCCAGCACGGCCGTGCCATCGGAGACCACGGCGACGGTGTTGCGTTTGATCGTCAGGGTGAAGGCCTTGTTGGGATCCTCATGGATCGCCGTGCAGACGCTGGCCACACCCGGGGTGTAAACCATAGAGAGGTCGTCACGGGTCTTGACGTTGATGCGGGAGGTGACCTCGATCTTACCGCCCAGATGCGCCAGGAAGATCCGGTCGGAGACGTTGATGATCTTAACGCCGGGCAGCGCCGAAATCGCCTGTACAACGCGATCGCCGTGCTCGCGGCTCTCCACGCCCACCGTCAGGTCGCGGATCACCACGTCCTTACGAGCCTGAATCAGGTCCACGGCGAGGATATCTCCCCCGGTGGCGCCGATGGCGGTAGCCAGGTAGGAGAAGATCGCCCCCGTGTTCTGGATCTCCATGCGCAGAATCAGACGCAGGCCGCCCAATTTCTGGATAGCCAAGGCAGGTGCCTCCTTCATATAAGGGAACAATTGCGGGATGGATCAATTTTACACTGGATTAGGTTCCAGGGATATGCACCGATGGACAGGAACAGTTTACTTCTGGTCTATAACGGTAGCAATAAGGCACTGGTGCTATTCCAGAAGTTTGTCCAACCCCATTGTGACCTAGTACTAATATTTGCCGCTAAGCGGGGGGATTCCTGCTCCTTCGCCAGGAGGAGTTGGGCAAAGAGTGTTTGTGTGACGTCGCAGAGGGCCACAACCGCCGGAAGAAGATCCGGCACATGGCTATCAACCGGAGCTAAGGGGCCAATGACCGAGATTGCCGGGGGTCCTACCGATCAGAATGGGAGCGTAACGAACGATAAAAGGTAATAAAGGAAAATAACGGATAGTAGGGAGCCGGACAAGGGGCATTTGTGAATCCATAAAGGCCTCGGTGCCTTCGCTAAGGGAACCGTGACTGGGCAGCGAGGCAGTAGGAAAGAACCATCCGCGTCAAGTATCGATCCGCGTACATAGGTAACGACCCCTGAGTCCACACCAACTTCCACGACGGGCTGTCATAAGGAGTTGAACATCTGGCTGCGCCCAATTCAGGACCTTGCGTGTGCGGACCAGGTATGTGCTCAGCGCGCTCATCTCCCGACCCGAGCCTCCGCGGGCGCCAGGCCGACAAGACCTGCCAACCTGCAGTTTCAGACACAGGCCCGGCGCTGGACGATGTGTCAAAAGTGGCAGGTTGGGGGGCCAAGGAACCGTGGAGGGCCCCAACGGGACCAAGTTGGCGCTATGAAACCGGGATTTTGTCACCCGGCGCCCCACCGTAACGGGACTCTTGGCCCCAAGGTGTTGGTTTTGACACAGACCGACCTGCGAAGGTGCAGTTTCTGACACACCCGGTGGCTCTTACAAATGGTACTGCTTGAGACCAAGTGGATTTAATTGCTAAAACGAGCCCCTGGGCCGGGGACTCGCCTCTGCCTAGTGCCTTTCTTTCCTCACGCGGCTGGATCGGTCCATGACCTCCAGGTTCGCTCCCAGTGCGCCGGCCAGGCCGTGGAGCCTTTGGTGTGACATCGCCGGACTCTCGCCCGAGGGTGAGCTAGACCGTCGTCAGCTCTACCGCCGTCTGGTACTACCGACCGTGCTGTCCACGAACCTCGTCCACCAGGCGGCTGCAGGATCGGGTGATTTCCTTGGCCAGATCGTGTGCCTGCTCTCGCAGGGCCTCTTGCTGCTCTGCAGGCGCCTGCCGTTACAGCGGCAGCGGCTCCCTGTGGTCAAGCCCATTAGGTCATCGGGATGGGAGCCATGCTGCGCGGCCAAGTTCAGAACCCTGCGCCACCCCCAGTCCCGTCTTTCGGACGCGGCCGCGGCAGACCTACCGGGTGCAGGCGGCGACCCAGTACTGGTGGGTACGGCGGTGCCAGAACCGCCGGGGATTGACGCCAGCCGCCATGGGGATCCCTCCGTCCCCTAGCATGCACAGATCCGAGTCTCCGAACTCGCAGGGCGCCTTGACGGGGCCCGCCAGTCCGGCGATGTCACTTTCATGCCGAAGGGGCGGCGCCGGCGAACAGAGACGAGGCTGCGCCGCCCCTTCGGCAACCCAGTCTATCGCCG
>JBOZRQ010000024.1:0-45477 GCA_050789255.1 Symbiobacteriaceae bacterium | reverse complement strand
ACAAGCTGAAAACTCCCGGAACTCCAGACCTGCCCTACCCGGTAGGTACCGAGGGAGTTTTCTGCGCAGCCGAGTAGGTCGCCGCCCAAACTATTTGTACACGCCACTGCGATTGCAGTGGCGTTTTCGCGTTTTGAGACACTTCGCTTGCTCCAGATTACCGCGTGAACTAAAATATCCGTACCGCACACTAAATCACGCGAGGGGCCGGGATGGTACGCCATGGGTATCACAGTCTCACAGGCTCTTCGTACGGAAGGCTTGCGCGATAGCCGGGTAGTGGCCGGCAAAGCGGGCTTGGCACGGCACATTAGCACCGTCACGGTGATGGAGGTTCCTGACATCGCCCAGTGGCTGTCCGGTCAGGAACTGGTCCTGACGTCGCTGTATGCGTTGCGGGAGCGGCCAGATCTCCGCCATAGCCTGGTCGCAGACTTGGAAGCCAAGGGATGCGCCGGGCTGGTCGTCAAGACAGGCAATTATCTCGCGACGGTACCGGCTGAGTTAATCGCAGCAGCTGATCAATTGGGCTTTCCGTTGATCGAGATCCCCGTCCATGTCAGGTACACGGATGTGATCACGCCGGTCATGGAGTCTGTTCTGGCTGAGCAGTCAAGGATTCTCCGGCACTCGGATGCCGTGCACAGAAGCCTGACCCAATCGGTGCTTGCTGGCGGAGGCATGGCTGCGGTTTGCACACTAGTCGGCGATTACGCTGGCTGCAGGGTCGCCCTGCTCGATGCCGGTCTGCGCTGTGTTTCTGCGGGCGCCGACGTCAGCCCGGAACGGGTCGGAAACTGGGCGGAGTCCTACGATACCCTTTCGGGAACGTGGGCGCGCTCGGACAGCATGTTTGTCCCGATCACGGGCCCCGACGGGCTGCCCGGGCTCATTGTGCCAGTGCGAGTTGACCGCGAGCCACAAGGTTACCTGGTGTTGTGGCCCATGAGTCTTCCGCTGGTGAACGATGTTCAGGTCGTTTTGGAGCACGCCGCAACCGTGTCGGCGCTTGAGCTGCTGAAACAGGAAGCGGTGCGCCAGGTTGAGCGGCGTTACCGAGACGAGGTGCTGGCCGATCTCCTGCAGGGTCGCATCAAGACAGAGCCGGATCTCACCCAGCGAACTCGGCATATGGAATGGGACGTTCGTGGGCGATACCGCGTTATGCTGGTTGACCTCTCTGGCCTGGGGCGGAACGAGGGTGCCCGCAAGGCGGCCGCTGATGCCGCGGCCCGCACATTTCGCGGCATGAAACCGCGCCCCATCCTGGGGCAACTGCACACGGTGTTGGTAGTCCTGCTGCCTCCGATGCGCCTGGAGCAGGACCTGGAAGGCCTGGCCAGGTCTGTGCAGTTTCAGGTCGCTCAGTTGGCCGGCGGCGTGCGGCCTTCCGTGGGCTTCAGTGAGCATATTGCGCCCCTTTTGGAGCTGGCACGCCCCTTTGAGGAGGCCAGGGACGCGCTGGAGCTCGGTCAGCGGACGGCGGGACCAGGGTCGATCGCATATTTCGAGCGGCTGGGCGTCTACCGGCTGCTCAAACACTGCCCGCCCGCTCTGCGCGAGGAGTTTGTGAACACGGTGCTAGGTCCCGTCTTGGAGCACGATCAGCACAAGGGCGGTGTCTTGCTGGAGACGCTCGAATCGTACTTCGCCCTCAAGGGTCAGGCCAAAGCGGTGGCCGATCGGCTGTTTGTGCATGTCAACACTGTGAAGTATCGGCTTCATCAGATTGAAGAGTTGACCGGCCACGCTCCGGAGACCCCCGAGGGGAGCCTGCAGCTCCTGCTTGCGCTGAAGCTTAGATCGCTTGGAACCCAACCATAACGGCGGAGCCCATCGCGGCTCCGCCTTTTTTGTTTGGCAGGTTAACAAATTGTTGCTGATCAAGTTTGTCGAATCCACAAAGGCCGTATTGGCTGACAAGCAGAAATTTGCGTACCAGGCCGATCGAGATAGTCACGATCACCAACAAGGGGGAGACGATCAATGCGAGGTCGCCGGTTTCTCGGAACGGTTGCGCTGAGCCTGGCCCTGGCCATGGCGGTGGTTGGATGTGGTAGTTCCGGCACCAAACCCTCGGACTCCGCAAGCGGCGGGCAGGAAGCGCCGAAGGAAACACGCCGTCTCGCCCTGGCCACGGCCGGCACCGGCGGGGCATGGTACCCCATTGGCGGCGGCATTGCCGACCTGGTCAACAAGAAGCTCGCAGGTGTCGAAATGGCCGCAGAGGTAACTCAGGGCGGCATCGAGAACGTCCGCCTGGTGCACGACAACAAGGCCCAGTTCGGTTTCGTGAACTTCGACGCCGCCTACTTCGGTTTCAACGGTGAGAAGCCGTTCGATGACGGCAAGAAGAACATTCTGGGCGTCGCCTCGCTCTATCCCAGCACCCTTCAGATTGTCGTTCTCGACAACTCGCCGATCAAGACCGTAAACGATCTGAAGGGCAAGAAGGTTGTCGTGGGGCCGCCCGCCTCTTCCTCGGCGATCATGGGCTACAACGTGCTGGCCGAGTATGGCATCGCCAAGGACGATATCAAGGGCCTGCAGCTCTCCTTCGCCGAGGGCGCCGACGCCCTCAAGGACGGCAACGCCGATGTGCTCTTCGTGGCGAGCGCCCACCCCAACTCGACGGTGATGGACCTCACCGCCACCCGCGGCATCCGGTTGATCCCCGTTGAGCCGGCCATGCAGGACAAGATCAACAAGAAGTACAGCTACTATGGCAAGGTGAACATCCCGAAGGGCACCTACAAGGGCCAGAACGAGGATGTGCCGGCGCTCTCCCTCTCGACCATGATCATTGTGAACAAGGCCGTCTCCGAACAGTTGGTGTACGACTTCACCAAGACGTTGTTCGACAACGCGGATACCATGGTGGGCTTCCACGCCGTCATGAAGAGCATGGTGATGAGCGATGTGCCCAACATGCCGATCCCGCTGCACCCCGGCGCGGAGAAGTATTTCAAGGAGAAGGGCCTGCTGAAGAAGTAACGCTGCGGGGCCGCTGCCCGTCAGGGCCGGCCCCTTTTCAGCTTTGAAGGGAGGATGACCTGGTGAGCACCCCACAGACTGAAGGCCGCTCGAGCCTCTGGTCCTCGCCGCCCCGTCTTGTCACCGGCGCCCTGGTAGTGGTGCTGGCGCTTTTTCAGTTGTACACGGCTGTGTTCGGCGTGCTGCCCGGGCCGACCCAGCGCTCCATTCACTGGCTCTTCCTGGCGGTTTTGATCCTGGTGACCCGGCCGCTGGGCGGTGAGAAGCGGGGAAAGCTGCTGGCTGCGGTTGACCTGATCATCGTAGCGGTGACCGTAGCCGTCAACCTGTACATTCCCCTCAACTACGAAGCGATCCTCGAACGGGCCGGCCTGGTGACGACCAGTGACATGGTCCTGGGCGTCCTGGCGGTCCTGGTCGTGCTGGAGGCCTGCCGTCGTGAGCTGGGCTGGCCACTTACGATCATGGCGACCGTGTTTCTGGCCTATCCGTTCATCGGTCCATATCTGCCCGGGCTTCTCGGCCATCGTGGCTACGACGTGGAACGGGTAGCGGCCCAGCTGCACCTCGGAACAGACGGCATTTTTGGCTCGGCTCTGGCCGTGTCCGCCACGTTTATCTACCTGTTCATGCTCCTCGGTACGGTGCTCGACCAGACCGGCGCTGGTAAATTCTTCGTGGACATTGCCTTCGCCCTGACCGGCCGCGTACCCGGTGGACCTGCACAGGCGGCCGTGCTCTCCAGCGCCCTCATGGGCACCATCTCGGGCAGTGGCGTCGCCAACGTGGTGACCACCGGCACCTTCACAATTCCCCTGATGATCAAGACCGGGTACAAGCCCGCCTTCGCCGGTGCGGTGGAAGCCGTGGCCAGCAGCGGCGGACAGATCATGCCGCCCGTCATGGGCGCCGTCGCCTTCCTGATGGCCGAGATGATTGGCATCCCGTATGTCGAGATCGCCAAGGCCGCCCTGCTGCCGGCAGTGCTTTACTTCCTTGCCTTCGCCGTGACCGTCTACCTCGAAGCGCGCAAGATCGGCCTCAAGGGCATGCGTGCGGAGGAGCTGCCCAAGATGGGGCCGACGCTCAAGGCGGGCATCATCTACGTCATCCCCGTCGGCATCCTGATCTACTTCCTGTCGGCCGGGTTCAGCCCCATGCGGGCAGCCTTCTATGGAATCTGCGCCCTGCTGGTCACCTCGATCGTCAAGCGGGACGGAGGCTTCAACCTGCAGAGCCTGTTCAAGGCGGCCCAAGCCGCTGCCATGAGCGCCCGCGGCATCGCCGCAGCCTGTGCGGCAGCTGGCATCGTCATCGGCGTTCTCAACCTGACCGGTCTCGCTCTCAAGCTCTCCACCCTGATCGTGAAGTTCTCTGCGGGCATGCTGCCGGTCGCCCTGGTGCTGACCATGGTCGTCTCGCTCATCCTCGGCATGGGCCTCCCGACCAGCGCCGCGTACCTGGTGCTGGCCGTTCTTGGCGGACCGGCCCTGGTGAAGATGGGCGCCACGGAACTGTCGGCTCACCTGTTCATTCTGTATTTCGGCTGCCTGTCGACCATCACCCCGCCGGTCGCCCTGTCGGCCTTTGCTGCGGCCGGCATCGCCAAGGCCAATCCCTTTGAGACCGGATTTGTGGCCACACGGATTGCGGCGGTAGCATTCATCATCCCGTTCATGTTCGTGTATGGCCCGCAGTTGCTCCTGAGCGGGTCGGTGGGCGAGATCGCCCTGGCGACCGTCTCCTCGCTGCTTGGCTGCGTTGTTCTGGCGGTGGGGCTGGCGGGCTGGATGATCCGCCCCCTGGCGATCTGGGAACGGTTGGCCTTCGGTGTCTGCGCGTTGCTGCTGATCAAGCCGGGCCTGTACACCGACATCGCCGGATTTGGCGGTGCCGTGCTCATGTACCTGCTCGTGCGGGCCCGGGCCGGGGCTCGGACCGAAGCGGCAGCGTGAAGGAGGTAGAGGGATGCGCGTTCTGAGCAGAGCCGATGTGCAGAAAGCCATGGACATGGCTTCCTGTATTGAGGTGAACGCCCGGGCCTTCGCCGCTGTTTCGGCGAGCCGGGCGACCGTGCCCGTCAAGAACCACATTCCGGTGGAAGGGCAGGAGGAGGCGGTGGCGCTCTTCATGCCGGGCTACCTCCCCGATGAAGGGGCGCTGGGCGCCAAGATCGTGTCGGTCTTTCCCGGCAACCGTGACAAGGGCCTCCCGACCACCATCGGGGTGATCATGCTGGTCAGCGCCGAAACCGGGGCGCCGCTCGCCGTCATGGACGGCACCTGGCTGACCAGCCTTCGCACCGGCGCCGGCACCGGGGTGGCCACCAAGCTGATGGCCCGGGATGACAGCAAGGTGCTGACCCTGGTCGGCGCCGGCGGCATGGGCTTCCATCAGGTGGAGGCGGTCCTGGCGGTCCGTGACATTGAACGGGTCCAAATCTGGAACCGTACTGCAGCCCGTGCCGAAGAGTTGGCCGTGCAGGTGCGGGGCCTGGGCGCCGCCCGTGTGGAGGTCGTGACCGACCTTCCGCGGGCGGTGGCCAGCGCCGACGTCGTCGTGGCGAGCACCGCCTCGGCCACACCCGTGGTGCTGGGCGAGTGGGTCCAGCCCGGCACCCACGTGAACCTGATTGGCTCGCATGGCGCCCAGATGCGTGAAGGCGACGACGAGCTGCTGCGCCGCAGCAGCGTGCGGGCGGTCGACCAGCTGAACTCGGCCGCCTATGCCGGCGAACTGCGGATTCCCCTGGACACCGGGGTCGTCTCTCTGGAGCAGTTCGTCGAGCTGGGCGCCATCGTTGCCGGACTGGCTCCGGGGCGCCGCTACCCGGAGGAGATCACCTGGTTCAAATCGGTCGGTCTGGCGGCCCAGGATATGGCCTGCGCGATGGCCGTACTGAAGCGGGCCGAGGAGTTGAACCTGGGCCTGGCAACGGAGCTGTAAACCACCGTCGGGAGGTGCCGCCATGTACGGCCGGCGGGCCCGTCTCGGGCTGATCCTGCCCCTGGATAACGCTGTCATGGAACCTGAACTTTATAGCCTCGGCCTCCAAGATGTGAGCTTCCATACGATCCGGCTCTCCACCACGGAGCGCACGGAGATGCCTGAGCAGGGCGTTCAATTGGCCCGTGGATTCGTGGAGATGGGAGTCAGCAGCATCGCCTACTGTTGTGCCGAGACCGCCTTCTTGAAGGGCGCCGAGGGCAACGAGTGGATCGCCGGCGAGATCACCCGGCTGACCGGGCTGCCGGCGACCACGGCGATGTCAGCCATGGTCGCTGCGGTGCGGGCGGTGGGCGCCCGGCGCATCGCCCTGGTGACGCCCTACACCCCCGCCCGGGAGCGGATCATGGTCGAGTTCTGGAACCGCATGGGCCTGGAGGTGACCACGGCGCTCAGCCGTGATTTCAACGAGGGCGTCGGCGATCTTCGAGAATGGTACCAGACCAACCTTCAGCCCCCGTCCACCGCTTACGAGATGGCCAAGGCGGCCGACAGCAGCGATGCAGAGGCCGTAGTCATCAGCGCCACGAACTTCCGCACCCTGGAGGTGATCGGTGCGCTGGAGCAGGAGCTGGGGAAGCCGGTCATCACGTCGAACCAGGCGATTCTCTGGCAGGCGCTGAGCTCCCTGGGTTTGCGGCTTGACCACCCTGGCCTTGGAACGCTTGTCAACCTGTCCCCGACCCAGGCCTCCCGATAAGGAGACGAGATTATGTTTGGCTCGCGGGGCCGCATTGGCCTGATCGTCCCCATGGACAACGTAGTGATCGAACCGGAGTTATATAGCCTCGGACTTCCCGATATCTCCTTCCACAGCGTGCGGCTGACCACGAAGGAGCGGCGCCGCATGCCGGACCAGGCGGTCGCCCTCTCCCCGGTCTTTGTGGAGACCGGCGTGGACCTGATCGTGTATGCCTGCGCGGAGACCAGCTTCCTTGGCGACTCGGACGACCATCAGCGCGTGTGCAACGAGATCGAAGGCGTGACCGGCAAACCCTGCATTTCGGCGGTTGGCGCCATGGTCGAGGCGCTCCAGGCGCTGGAGGTCGAACGCATCTCCCTGGTGACGCCGTACACGGCCGTTCGCACCCAAGTGATGCGGGAGTGCCTGAACCGGTATGGTTTTCAGACCATCCACTCCGTGCAGCGGGACTTCAACGAGGACCAGACCGAGACACGGGAGTGGTATTACACCAACCGCCAGCAGGCGGAGGTGGCCTACGCCATGGCCGTGGAAGCGGACCGCCCTGAGGCGCAGGCCGTCCTGATCAGCGCAACCAACTTCCGCAGCCTTTCCATGATTCCCACCCTGGAGCAGGACCTCGGCAAGCCCGTGGTGACCACCAACCAGGCCATCGTGTGGGCGGCGCTGCGGCGCCTTGGGCTGACGGAGCCGGTACAGGGGCTGGGCCAATTGCTGCAACGCCAGGAGACCAACAGGAGGGCATGAACGCCATGCGACTTCTTGATCAGGTAGCGGTCGTGACCGGAGCGAGCCGCGGACTCGGCAAGGCCATCGCCCTTGGGCTTGCCCGGGAGGGCGCCCACGTAGCCGTCTGTTATCTCTCCGATGCCGATGAGGCCGAGGGGGTGGCGGCAGAGATCCGCGCCATGGGGCGCCGTGCGATCATCGTCCAGGTGGATACCCGCATCCGCTCGCAGATTCATGCCATGGTTGACCGTGTCATGGCCGAGTTCGGCCGGATCGAGATCCTGGTCAACAACGCCGGGATCATGAACACCACGCCCTTCCTCGAACTGACCGAGGAGGAGTGGGACAACGTTCTAAACACGAACCTCAAGGGCTACTTCCTGGCCGCTCAGGCCTGTGCCCGTCCCATGGCAGCGGCCGGATACGGCCGCATCGTAAATGTGAGCTCAACCCGCCAGGAGCAGGCCAACTGGGGCAACACGGCCTACTGCTCCGCCAAGGGCGGCATCTATATGCTGGGTCGGGTCATGGCTGTCGAGTTGGCCGCCAAGGGCATCTGCGTGAACTCGATCGCCCCTGGCACCATCATCACCGACCTGAATCGGCACTACATGAGCGACGACGAGTTCCGCAACCGGCGGATCTCGCAGATCCCCATCGGCCGGCTCGGCGAGGTGGAGGATGTGGTCGGCGCCGCGGTCTTCCTGGCATCGAAGGAGGCGGCCTTCTGCGTGGGCGCCTCCATCATGATCGACGGCGGCCAGACGCTGATCTAACAACAGGAGCAGGGGGTATTGTACGATGCTGCAGATGCGCGACTTCCTCCGCCAGTTGGAGGAGCAGGGCGACCTGGTCCGGATCAAGGACGAGGTCTCTCCGGAATACGAGATTGTTGCCTACACCCGCCAGTCCTCCGATCTGGATGGCCCGGCGCTCCTGTTTGAAAACGTCAAGGGCAGCGAGTTCCCGGTGCTCAGCGGCCTGTGGGGCGCCCAGCGCCGGGTGGCGGCGGCCCTCGGCATGCCGGAGGGGGAGCTGTTCAAGCTCTACCTGGAGCGGGAGGACCGGACCGTGGAGCCCGTGATTGTCGACTCGGCGCCCTGCCACGAGGTGGTCTGGACGGGGGATCAGATCGACCTGGCCAAAATCCCGATCCTGCGCCACTACGAAAAGGATGGCGGTCCCTACGTCACCGCTGGCTTGCAGGTGGCCAAGGACCCCGAGACCGGCGCCCGTAACGTCTCCATCCACCGGATGCTGCCGCTTGGCAAGGACAAGATCACGGTCTTCGCCCCGCCCGGGCGCCATCTGCGCACCATCATCGAGCGCAACGAGGAGCGGGGGCTGGGGACCCACATCGCCACGACGCTCACCTGCAGCCCGGCAGCCCAGATCGGCTCCCAGGCCCGGGCGCCGTACGGGGTCGATGAGTTCGCCGTCGCCGGCGGCCTTGTCGGCGCCCCGATCGAGCTGGTCCGCTGCGCCACGATCGACGTTGAGGTGCCCGCCGACTCGGAGATCGTGATCGAGGGTATCACCATACCGGGTGAGCGGGCCATGGACGGCCCCTTCGGCGAGTACCCGGGCACTTACAGCGACACCAAGCCGGCCCCTGTGCTGCAAGTGACTGCGATCACCTTCCGCAAGGGCGGCATCTACCAGAACACCCTGACCGGGATGGCCATGACCGAGAACCACTACATGATGCAGCCGGCGGCCACCGCCTTTGCCTGGCGGGAGGCCAAGCGGATCACCCCCGAGGTGAAGGCGGTAAACGTCACCCCGGGCGGCACCTGCCGGCACCACGTGGTCGTCAGCATCAAGAAGCGGCACCCTGCCGAGGCCCGCAACCTCGGCCTGGCCCTGCTCGCTTCCGCCCTGGGCGCCAAGCAGGTGATCGTGGTGGACCACGACATCGATGTCTTTGACCCGCTTCAGGTCGAGTGGGCGGTCAACACCCGCATGCAGGCCGACAAGGACGTAGTGATCATCGACAACCTGTACAGCCCGACGCTGGACCCGTCGGCGCCCGCCGCCCGCACCAGCGCCAAGATGCTGATCGACGCCACGGCGCCCCTCGGCAAGCTCGAAGAGTTCCAGCCGCCCAAGATCATCGGGTTCGAGAACTACGACCTGGGCAAGTACTGGCGCAAGCAGTAGCCCGCGAGGAGGTGCCCGCCCCTTGCCTTACAATCCCCAGCGACTTCAGCGCGACATGGACAGCTTCGCCGCCATAGGCGGGGGCGCCGACGGGAGCGTCAGCCGGCTGGCGCTCTCCGAGGCCGACCGCGAGGGGCGCAGCCTGCTGATCCGACTGATGCGGGATGCGGGTCTTGAGGTCCGGATCGACGGATTCGGGAACGTCTGGGGCCGCAACGGCGGCCGCTGGGATGAGCCGGCGGTGATCTCCGGATCCCACCTCGACAGCGTGCCCAATGGCGGTCGGTTCGACGGCGTGGTCGGCGTCTGCGCCGCCCTGGAGGCGGTCCGGGCGCTCACGGAGGACGGCCGCTGCCCACAGGTACCCCTGGGCGTGGTCAACTTCACCGCCGAGGAGTCCAGCCGCTACGGCGTGGCGACGATCGGGTCCAAGGGCATCGCCGGCGTGCTGAGCCGGGAGCAGATCTACGCACTGACCGACCGTGGCGGAAGCTCCTTTGCGGAGGCGCTGGCGGCGAACGCCGGCTACGACTTGACCGGCGGCCCCGGGGAGCCGGGCCAGATCGGCTGCTTCCTGGAACTGCATGTGGAGCAGGGCAAGGAGCTGGAGCTGGCGGGAAAACCCCTGGGGGTGGTGAGCGCCATCGCGGCGCCGACCCGGTTCAAAGTGACGGTTCACGGCCAGGCCGCCCACTCCGGCGCCACGCTGATGACGTGGCGCAAGGATGGCCTGACGGCCGCCGCAGAGCTGATCCTGGCCCTGGAGCGAATCGCTGAGCTGGAGGAGGAGTTTGGCACGGTGGCCACTGCCACGATCTTCACCCTGCATCCCGTCAGCATCAATGTGGTGCCGGGGCGCGTGGAGATGGGGGTGGACATCCGCGGCATCGAGCCCGTCAGCAAGCGGCGTGCGGTTGAGCGCTTCCGCCAGACGGTCAGCCGGGTATCCGCCCTGCGATCGGTGCCGATCGACGTCCAGGTGCTCTCGGACGAAGCGCCCGTGATCCTCGACACGGCGAGCGTCGAGTTCGTCAGGACCGGGTGTGAGCGTACGGGCGAGCCATACATGATCATGCAGAGCCGCGCCGGCCACGACGCCATGAACATGGCGCGCCGATGGCCGTCTGCGATGCTGTTCGTTCCCAGCCGGGGCGGCGTCAGCCACCACCCGGAGGAGTACACGGCCCCCGAGCAGATCGAGCTGGGCGCCCGCGCTCTCATGGAAGCGATGCTCGCCGCCGCCGCAGGCCTGAAGGGGGAGGTGGCCGCCCATGGCGCTGGACGCCCGGCTGGTGCTTGAGATGTTCGAGGCCGCCGGAGGACTCCTCCGCGGCCACTTTACGCTCACGTCTGGCCACCATAGTTCGAGCTACGTGCAGAGCAGTCAGATCCTTGGACACCCGGCATACACCGAGCCCCTCGCGGCAGATCTGGCGGCCCGGTTTCGGGACGAGCAGGTCACCTGCGTGGTGGGCTCGGCCCCCGGCGGAGCGGTGTTGGCTTACGCCATCGCCCGACGGCTGGGCGCCCGGGCAGTCTACGCGGAGCGCATTCAGGGGATCATCGGGCTGGCCCGCGGCTACTCGCTGGACGCCCGGGACCGGGTTTTGCTCGTGGAGGATGCCGTCATTACCGGCAACTCCGTCCGGGAGATGCTGGAGCTGGTCTCCATTGTCGGTGCGACCGCCGTCGGGCTTGGCGTTGTGATCGACCGCTCCACGGGGGGACTCGACTTCGGGATCCGCACCGAGTGCATGGCCGCCTATCATTCCGAGCTCTACCTGCCCGATGACTGCCCGCTCTGCCGGGCCAACGTCCCGCTCCGGCGCCCTAAACACGGTCGGTTATAACTTTGGCCGTCCATCCGCCTCGCTGCGTCCCTCCCACCGATGCTCGGCGGATGGACAGCCAAAGTATGCGCGTTATTTTGTCTTGGGAGAGGGAGGGCTACCCGTGGACCTGATCATTCGAGGCGGCACCCTGGTGACCGCCACTTCTGTGCAGCAGACCGACATCCTGATTCGCGGCGGGAAGGTGGCCGGCTATCTGTCACCTGGCACCCCTGTGGAGGCCGGCCTGCACGTGCTTGACGCGAGCGGCCTGCACGTCCTCCCGGGCGCCATCGACGTGCACGTACACTTCCGAGAGCCAGGTCTGGAGCACAAGGAGAACTTCCTCAGCGGCTCTGCGGGGGCGGCCATCGGCGGCGTGACGACGGTGTGCGACATGCCCAACACGGTTCCGCCCATCGCTTCCGCCGAGCGCCTGAACACCAAGGCCGACAGCCTGGCCGGCCGCTCCTATGTGGACTACGGCCTGTACGGGGTGATCCTGCCGGATAACCTGGATCAGGTGGGACCCATGCTCGAGGCGGGCGCCATCGCACTGAAGCTCTTCGCCGGGCCGACCACGGGCAACCTTGGGGCGCCGGGCTGGGGCGCCCTGATCGAGGTCTTCCGCACCGTGGCGGCCAAGGGGGGCGTCATCGCACTGCACGCCGAGGACCGCGAGATTGTGGAGTTCTGGGAGCAGAAGGTCAAGGCAGCCGGCGGCTCCACCTACGCGGACCTGCTGGCCTCCCGCCCCGCTTTCAGCGAGGCCTCCTGCATCGCACAGGCCGTCATTCTGTCGTCTATGACCGGCTGCCGCCTCCATGTCGTCCACGTGAACACGAAGGAGGGCGTGGAGCTCCTCATGCAGGCCAAGGCTGAGGGGGCCCCGGTCACCGCCGAAACCTGCCCCCCTTATCTGCTGCTGACGGCTGAGGATTTCCCCCGCATCGGAAACCGCATGAAGATCCTGCCCTATGTGCGCCACCAGGCGGATCAGGACCGGATCTGGCAAGGGCTTCTGGACGGGACCATCGAAATGCTGAGCACCGACCATGCGCCCCACCTGGCAGAGGAGAAGGGGCGAGACATCTGGTCGGCGCCGGCGGGGGCGCCCGGCGTCGAGGCGTTGCTCCCTCTGATGCTCGATCAGGTGAACCGTGGGCGCCTCACCCTGAATCAACTGGTCCGCATGACCAGCCTGGAGCCGGCCAAGGCCTTCGGGATGTACCCCCGCAAGGGGTCGGCCGCGCTGGGCAGCGATGCTGACTTCGTGGTTGTGGACCTGAACCGCACACACACGTTGCGGGCAGATGAGATGCAGAGCCTGGCGAAGCAGTCGCCCTTCGACGGCGTGGTGGTGACGGGGATGCCCGTCGCCACGGTGCTCCGGGGGCGGATCGTGGCGCAAGGCGGACGCATCGTATCCGAGCCCTTGGGCCATCTGGTAAGGGGAGATCGCCGGTGAGGATCATCGTAGGGATTTCGGGCGCCACGGGAGCGATATTTGGCATTCGAGCCCTGGAAGTGCTCCGGGCGGTGGGAGTCGAGAGCCACCTGGTCCTCTCGACCTGGGGTGCGAAGAACATCCAGCTCGAAACCGATTACTCGGTTGACGAGGTGAAGGCGCTTGCCTCTGTGGTGCATGAGGAGAAGAACCAGGCGGCCTCTATCTCCAGTGGCTCTTACCCCACCGACGGCATGATCATTGCGCCCTGCTCCATGAAGAGTCTGGCGTGCATCGCCCACGGCCTGGCTGACAACCTGCTCAACCGGGCGGCCGACGTGGTGCTCAAGGAGCGCCGCAAGCTGGTGATCATGCCCCGTGAGGCGCCCCTCTCCAGCATCCACCTGCGCAACATGCTGACGCTGAGCGACATGGGCGTCACCATCATCCCGCCGATGCCGGCCTTCTACAACCGGCCCAAGTCATTGGAAGAGATGGTCGATCACATCGTAGCCCGGGCGCTCGACCAGTTCGGGATTCAGACCGACCTCACCAGGCGCTGGGGGATGCCTCGGCCCAAAAAAGCTGAATGAAAGGGGAACTCAGCCTTGTTTCAGCTCGTGTGGCAGCGCATTGAGCAGCACCAGGGCCAGCTCTTCTGGACCAAGTCGGGCAAGGAGTTCCGCTACACCTGCAGCGGCGGAGCCGTAAAGCCATCACACACGAACCGGCAGATCCCCCGCTCGGACTTCGAGAAGGTCTTTGCCATGGGCGCCCTATCAGGCCCGGGCATGATTAACGACCAGGTGCAGGGTCCGGCCTACATCTGGGCCATCCTCAACGATCGACGAATCGTGCCAGCATGACAAAAGGCGCCCTCCTGCAGGAGCAGGAAGGCGCCTTTTCTTGTCCGCTAGATTCGGCTCAGCGCATCCTCGATCGCCTTGCGGGTCTCAACCCGGGCGAGGTGGCTCCGGTAGTCGGCCGAGGTGTAGGTGTCCTCGTTGACCATGACGCCGTCGACGGCTAGTCGGGCCGCGGCTTCGATCACATCGGGCGTCAGCTTGCGTCCCACCAGCGCCGCCTCGCTATTGTAGGGCCGGTAGGGAGACAGCGAAACGCACGTGATACCGATGCGCGCATGCGTACAAACGCCGTCAGGGGCGACCGAGAGGCAGGCGCTGACGCCGGTGAGCCCGTAGTCGCTGGCCCGGCGCACGAACTTGCGGTAGCACGAGCCGGAGCGGGCGCCGGCCTTCGGAATGCGGATCTCGGCGAGAATCTCTCCTGGCGCCAGCGAAGTGGCGAAGGGACCCAGGAAGAACTGATCGATCGGGATCGCCCGTGTGCCGCCGCGGCCCACGGTGACCACCTCTGCGCCCAGTGCCAGCATCACCGCGGTGTAGTCGGCCTGCGGGTCGGCATGGGCCAGCACGCCGCCGATGGTGCCCCGGTTTCGCACCTGCACGTCCGCCACGACGTGGGCGGCGTCGAAGAGCGCCCGAGCCTTCTCTGCGACCAGGGCTGAGCGCTCCAGCGCCGCGTGGGTGGTCAGCGATCCGATCGTGACATAGTTGCCCTCTTCCCGGATGTACTGGAGCTCCCGCAGCCGACCGATATCAACAAGCAGCTTGGGCTGGGCCAGACGCAGCTTCATCGCCGGCAGGAGCGAGTGGCCGCCTGCCAGCAGCCGTGCGTTGTCGCCGTGCTCCTCCAGCAACTGCAAGGCATGGCCGATCGACTCGGCGCGCACATAGTCAAATGCGGCTGGGAACATCGGTTAACACGCCTCCTTCGCTCGCTGAATCGCCTGCCATACCCGCTGCGGGGTCAGCGGCATATCGATGTCACGGACGCCGAGGGAACTCAGGGCGTCGACCACAGCGTTGACCACCGCCACCGTCGAACCGATCGTGCCGGCCTCGCCGATGCCCTTGACCCCCATGGGGTTGGTCGGTGATGGCGTCACGCTGAACGAGGTTTCAAAGCTGGGCAGATCCATGATCGTCGGGAAGGCGTAATCCATAAGGCTGGCGCCCTGGGGCTGCCCGCTGGAGTCGTAGCGGAACTCCTCGAACAGCGCCTGAGCCACTCCCTGGGCCAGGCCGCCGTGCACCTGCCCCTCGGCCAGGAGCGGGTTGAGGACCACGCCGCAATCATCAACAGCGACGAAGCGCCGGATATCCACCTTGCCGGTCTCGGTATCGACCTCGACCGCGCAGATATGCGTGCCGGCGGGGTAGCTGAAGTTCTCCGGCGAGAAGAACGCCGTGGCCTCAAGACCGGGCTCCATGCCTTCCGGGACGCCGGCGTGGGAGCCCAGGTTGGCAGCCATGGCGACATCGCTGAAGCTGACGGCCCGATCGGGCGCCCCCTTGATGTGCAACTTGCCCGGTGCGACCTCCACATCGTCGCAGTGGCACTCGAGCTTGTGGGCAGCGATGATCCGGGCCTTCTCCCGCACCCGATCGAGTGCCTTGTAAAGCGCCATCCCGCCTACGACGAGGCTGCGGCTGCCGTATGTCCCAAGGCCAAGGGGCCCCCGGGCTGTGTCGCCGTGCACGATCTCCACGTCGCTGATGGGCACGCCCAGCCGCTCCGAGACGATCTGTGCGTAGGCGGTCTCATGGCCCTGACCGTGGGAGGAGGAGCCGGTAAAGACCGTCACCGTGCCGGTGTGGTGCACCCGCACCTCGGCGGACTCGTAGAGATGGGCGCCGTAGAATGAGCCGGCGGTCGCCTTGGAGGGCGCCAGACCACACGCTTCAATGTAGGTGCTGATGCCCACGCCGAGCAGCTTCTTGCTGCCGGACGCAAGCCGCTCGACCTGCTCAGCCCGCAGGGCCGCATAATCGACCCGCTCGAGGGCCTCGTTCAGCGCCTTCTGGTAGTCACCCACATCGTAGGTGATGCCCGAGGCGTTCGTGAAGGGAAACTCGGCCGGCGTGATCAGGTTCCGCCGTCGCACCTCAACCGGGTCCAGGCCACAGGCACGGGCGACCAGATCTGTCATCCGCTCCAGCACGTGGGTCGCCTCCGGGCGCCCTGCCCCGCGGTAGGCATCGGTGCCGACCTTGTTGGTGAAGACCCCCTTGATGTGGCACTCGAACTGCTTGTTGCGGTAGGGGCCCGGCAGCACCAGGAAGCCCAGAATCGGCACGTAGGGGCCGTTGAGCATGTTGTAAGCGCCCATGTCGGAGAGCCAGTTGACGCGGATGCCCGTGATCACCCCATCCCGGGTGGCGGCGAACTCGCAGTCCAGAATGCCCTCCCGCCCGTGGTGGGTCGAGAGGAACTCTTCGTGCCGTTCCATGGTCCACTTGACCGGCCGCCCCACTGCCATGGCGGCAGCGCAGGCGAGCATCTCCTCGCTGTAGACCTGCAGCTTCGAACCGAAGCCGCCGCCCACCTCGGGAGCGACCACACGCACCTGGTGCTCAGGCAGCCCAAGCACCACCGCGGTAAAGATCTTCAGCAGGTGAGGGATCTGCGTACTGCTGTACATGGTGAGCTCTCCGGCGTGCCGACGCCAGTCGGCCACCACGGCCCGGGGCTCCAGGGCGTGGGGCACCAGCCGCTGCTGGACCAGGCGCTGGCGCACGACCACGCCGGACCGCTCCGCCTCGGCAAACGCCGCCGCCACGCCGTCCGTGGCGTGGTCAAAGGTAAAGGAGACATTGTCGGCCAGGTCGTCGTGCACCCGTGTCGCCCCTGCCTTCAGCGCCCCCTCCAGGTCGACCACCGCCGGCAGCGGCTCGTAGTCGACCCCGATCAGTTCGGCAGCGTCGCGAGCCATCTCCCGACTCTCAGCCAGGACGATCGCTACCGGCTCGCCCACATAGCGAACCTTGCCCACCGCCAGCGGCCAGTGGGCCGGGTTCTTCAGGTGAGGGTAAGCCGCCCAGGCGCAGGGGAGGGGCGCCTTGAAGAAGCGCTCCAGATCAGATGCGGTAAAGGCTGCCACGACCCCAGGAGCCGTGCACGCCCGGCTGGTATCGATCCGAATCAGCCGAGCATGGGCGTGCGGGCTGCGCACGACCTGGAGGTGGAGCATTCCGGGGAGTTTGATATCGTCGGTGTAGGTAGCCGTGCCGGTGACCAGGCGTGGGTCCTCTTTGCGCTTGACCGCTGCGCCGACACCTGTAACCGTTGCCGTCATCGCTGCTACCTCCTCAGTCGTCGGCGGCGTGGGGCTGCGCCATCGCCTCGGCTGCAGCCTGCACGGCCCGCACGATATTCTGGTACCCGGTGCACCGGCAGAGGTTGCCCTCCAGCGCCCTGCGAATCTCTGCCTCCGTCGGGGCTGGCGTGTGGGAGAGGAGATGGCTCGCCGACATAATCATGCCGGGGGTGCAGAAGCCGCACTGAAGGCCGTGCTTCTCCCAGAAGGCTTGCTGGACTGGGTGCAGCCGGTCACCCTCGGCCAGCCCTTCGATGGTGACCACCCGGCAGCCGTCGGCCTGGACCGCCAGCACCGTGCAGGACTTGACCGGCTCGCCGTCGAGCAGGACCGTGCAGGCGCCGCAGTTGGATGTGTCGCACCCCACGTGGGTGCCCGTCAGGTTCAGGGTCTCCCTCAGGAAGTGCACCAGAAGCGTTCGGGGTTCCAGTTCGCATTGGGTCAGCTTACCGTTGACGTTAATCTGTACCTGTGCCACTTGCCTATCCTCCCCTCAGATTCTCAGCGACACCGAAAATATTCCATAACGTTCGGACTATTCGATTTTGATGCAGAACCGTCGATTCCTGCTAGAACGAGAAAGTTTCTTTTGACGAAAGTTTATAGACCATCTACAAAAAAATGGCCGTCCTTTGGGTCGGATTTATGCAAAGTGCTGCAAGTGTTTCCCCTCCACAGGTTAAATTCTGATTTCATAAGGAAATGCAAGAGGAGCAACCGCATGCAAGAGTTCGTTCTTGGGGTAGTGGCCGGAGGGGTACTCATCGGGGTGGTCAGCTATCTGCTGCTCTGGCGTCCGATCAAGAAGCTGGCGATCGAGATGGAATCGGTGGCGGAGGGCGATATCACGTACGCAGTCCGCAGCGGCGGACTTGGACCGGTCAGGTATGCACGCCGTTCTGCTGTCGGTCTTGTGCAGGCCTATCGGAAGCTGCTCAAGGAGATCGTTGCTACCTCCACAGCCTTGACCGAGGCCAGCGACTCGCTGTTCTCCGCGGCCCGTGACTTCAGCGCATCCGCCGACGGCATCGCGGGCACAGCCGAAGCGGCTGAGCGGGAGAACGGCGGGCGTCAGGCCGACCAGAAGCGGGCGGTGGACGATGTCAGTGAGACGATTCACCAACTGAGGACGGCGCTCGACCAGATCGGTGCCGGGGCGGAGAGTCAGTCCCGTGAGGCGTCGGAGACCGCCCGGGCAGCCCTGGCCGCCAGTGAGGCGCTCCGGGCGATCGTGGAGCGCTCTTCGCTGACGCTGGAGACAGCACATCAGACGAGCAAGGTCGCCTCGCAGCGCCAGGAAGCGGCTGACGCTACCCTTAAGGTGATGGAGTCACTTTCGGCCAGCGTTGGACAGGCGGCCCAGGCGGCCCAGGCCCTGAAGAGCCAGTCGGACGCCATCAGCGCCATCACGGGATCGATCACGGAGATCGCCGCACGCACCAACCTGCTCGCCTTGAACGCCGCCATCGAGGCGGCAAGGGCGGGGGAAGCCGGCCGCGGCTTTGCTGTAGTCGCAGACGAGGTACGCAAGCTCGCTGATCAGGCCGCCGGGGCTGCACGAGAGATCGCGGCCCTGACCGGAGAGATCGGTGTAGGCATTGGAACCATGGCGGAGCGGATGGGGGACGGACAGACCCGGGTGCAGGAAGGCGTGGGCATGGTGCGGGAGATCGCAGCCTCGCTGGAGCGCATGGTGCAGATGGCCCACTCCACGGCCGATGCGGCCGGGCAGATGAAGGAGTTCTCCGAAGGGGCCTCACGGCAGATGGCGGTCGCCGCCGAGGCGGCGGGCAGCATGGCCGCCGTCACCGAAGAGCACACGGCCTCCACCGAGCAGATTCGCGCTGGAAGCGAGCATGTGCACGAGCGAGTGATCGAGCTGCAGCGGTCGGCGGCCGCCAGCTCGGCGATGCTCTCCACGATCGCACCGGCCGTCGCCGGGCTGAAATCGGAGACCCGCTTCCTGGAGGAGCGGGCCAGGGGGCTGGCCGGCCTCGCCAACGAGCTGCAGCAGTCGGCCGCGCACCTGGCCATGGAACGCAAGATGTTCTTGGCCGGCGATCGACTCCGGCGCCTGGCCGCCCGGGAGAAGGTAACGCGTGAGCGCCTGACCAGCCTGCTGCCCGAGGTGGGCATGGACGAGCTCTACATCGCAGATGCCAAGGGCATCCTTCACACCGCTACGGTGGATGGAATCTACGGTGTCAACCAGTTTGAGATCGAGCGGGAGTTTGCCGCATCCTACGACGATCTGATGGCGGGGCGCCGCCCGTACTTTGCGACGCCGATCAAGCGGCGGTACGAGGACGGCCGCATGTACAAGTTTGTGATGCTGGTCGATCGGGCGGGCAATATTTACACCGCCAGCCTTGCATTGGATACGGTTCTGAAGACCGTTTAAACGGATGGATGCTTGTCGCAAGTGCTACTTTCCTGTACGATAGGTCAGTACGTCCTTTACGTAATAACCGCAGGAGTGGTAAGCTGCGTGAGCATTCTAGAGGTAAACCGGCTTGGGCATGGCTTCGGCGCCCGGACCCTGTTCCGTGACGTTTCCTTCCGGCTGCTCCGCGGCGAGCACGTCGGTCTGGTGGGCTCCAACGGCACCGGCAAGTCGACCTTTATCGAGATCATCACCGGTCAGGCCCAGCCGGACGAGGGATCGATCACCTGGGCAAAGCACGCCTCGGTGGGCTATCTAGACCAGCACAGCCGTCTGACGCCGGGCATTACCGTTCGGGACGCCCTGCGCGACGCCTTCCGCCCGCTCTATGAGCTGGAGGAGGAGATCACGCGCATCGGCGAGGCGATGGCGGATCCCGATGCTGATATGGACAGCCTCCTGGAGGAGATGGGCGACCTGCAGGATCGCCTGGAGGTCAGCGGCTTCTACACCATCGACGCCAAGGTCGAGCAGGTGGCGAAGGGCCTCGGCATCACAGCCATTGGCCTCGATCGTGATGTCTCCGAGCTGTCGGGCGGTCAGCGCACCAAGGTGCTGCTGGCCAAGCTGCTGCTGCAGCAGCCCAACGTGCTGGTGCTCGACGAGCCGACCAACTACCTGGACCAGGAGCACATTGAATGGCTGACCGAATACCTGCAGAGCTATCCCTATGCCTTCCTGCTGGTCAGCCACGATACGTTCTTCATGAACGATGTGGTCAACCTGATCTACCATCTCGAAGGCGGTCAGCTCACCCGATACAGCGGCAACTACGAGGCATTCCTGCGGGTCTATGAGCAGCGGCGTGCGCAGCAGGAGAGCGCCTTTGAGGCCCAGCAGCGGGAGATCGCCCGGGTGGAGGACTTCATTGCCCGCAACAAGGCCCGCGTGGCGACCCGCGGCATGGCTGCCTCCCGCCAGAAGATGCTCGACAAGATGGAGCGCATCGAGAAGCCGGTGGAGTACCCCCGGCCGACCTTTAAGTTCAACGAGGGCAAGCTCTCGGGCAAGCTGGTCTGCAAGCTCGACGCCGTGGAGATCGGCTACTCCTATCCCCTGCTGCCGCCCCTCTCCTTCAGCCTCGAGCGGGGCCAGAAGGTAGCGGTCACCGGCATGAACGGTGTGGGCAAGTCGACGCTCTTGAAGACCATCCTTGGTCTGATCAACCCGCTCAAGGGCAGCGTGCAGCTGGGCGACAGCCTGCTGAAGGGCTATTTCGCGCAGGAAGAGGCCATGGACGATGACCGGACCCCGCTGGAGGAGCTGTGGGATGCGTTCCCCTGGCTCTCCAACAACGAGGTGCGCGGCCGTCTCGCCTCCAGCGGCCTGACCGCCGAGCACTACAACAACAAGATGTTCAACCTGTCGGGCGGCGAACTCGCCAAGGTCCGGCTGGCCAAGCTCCAGGTCAACGAGTGCAACTGGCTGGTCATGGACGAACCCACCAACCACCTCGACGTGGCCGCCAAGGAAGAGCTGGCCGACGCCCTCAAGAAGTTCAAGGGCACCTTGATCCTCGTTTGCCATGAGCCTGAATTCTATGAGGGCTGGATTACCGACGTGTGGAACGTGGAGGCCTGGGCCAAGAACCCCTCCCGGTAAATTGCACAAGTGGGCGCCCCCTTCCGCATCAGCAGCGGGAGGGGGCGCCGTTTGCTGGTCGGTCGGCACTGAACGGGCAGGGGTCGCATAGACAAGAAAGGGAACACGTTATGTCTATTGCTGCCGATACAAGGGGTGGATCCTGTTGCAGTTCCTCGGCGTGGTGCGTGTGTCGGATCTCCCGACGATCAGCAATCTGGTGGCGCCAAAGCGGAGTATTCCAGTTGGCCTGCGCGCAGAGCCGCAGGCCGGCATCACCATACAAGCGGTGCCGCCCATTGGCACAACGACCAATCCCCCGCCGTTTCTCTTCAATAAGGGGTGGCGTGGGCTCACCTTTGCGCAGGCCTCTGGCGCTCCGCCGGATGTCAGCATTGCGGTGGGACCAAATCAAATTGTCGAGACCATCAATACAGCCATGGTCGTCTATGATAAGAACGGCAATGTCCTGGCGGGTCCGGTCTCCCTCGACACCTTCTTTAGCACCGGGAGCTTTCCGGGATTCGACCCGAAGGTGATGTACGACCCGGAATCGGATCGCTTCTTTCTGGTGTTGATCGGCGTCGACGATACGAATAACCAGGGGCGGGCGTTTTTTGCCACGTCCCAGACCGGTGACCCGACGGGCGCATGGACCACGTTCATCCTCGTGACGGAGAACGGCTCCTTCCCGGATTACCCGGGGTTCGGCTTTTGCAGCGATAAGGTGGTCGTCTCGGCGAATCAGTTTAGCCTTCCGGCCGAATCCTTCACCGGCGCCGAGTTCTGGGTGATCAGAAAGGCCGACCTGATCGCCGGTTCGACCACACCCGCCATGGCCTTTTTCCCACCGTCCAACCTCTATTTCACGGTCCAGCCGGCGGAGTCCCAGACGCCTACCACCACGCAGTTCATGATCGCCGTAGATAACTTCTCGTTCGCCTCGGTGCATTTCTTTGCCGTGACTGGCGAGCCCGGAGTGACGCCCGTAAACGTCACACGGACGGTCCTGGCCAGCAACCAGGGGTCCTTCCCGCCCCCTGCCAAGCAGATGGGCGGCCCGACGATCGATACGCTGGACGATCGGTTCCTGCGGGCCACGTGGCGTAGCGGTATCTTCTGGGCCACGGCGACTGGGGCGTGCACGCCACCCGGAGACAGTGCAGCACGTTCATGTCCACGCCTGATGCAGATTGACACCTCGGGTCCGACCATCACGCAGGATTTCAGCTACGGCGTTGCGACCTTTGACTTCTATGATGCAGCGGCGACAACGGACGCCCTCGGGAACCTGGCGGTGGTCTTCACCCGCTCCTCGCTGGCGGAGTTCCCTGGCCTGCACTTTGCCGGGCGCCTTGCCGCCGACCCGCCCAATACGGCCTCGGCACCCGCACTGCTGAAGGCGGGCGAGCGATTTTACGACTGTACCTTCTGCAGCTCGCCGGAACGGTGGGGCGACTATTTCCACGCTGTCCGTGACCCCGTGGACGGCACGCTGTGGGTGGCGGGCGAGTTCATGGGATCGCCTACCTCCAACGATTACGCTACGTTCATCGCCAACCTGGTGATTCCCGTGGTGACCACATCCACCACGTCAACCACGACCACTAGCAGCACGACGACGACCTCTACCAGTACCACCACGACGAGCACGACGACCTCGACCAGCACCACGACGACCTCGACCAGCACCACGACGACCTCGACCAGCACCACGACGACCTCGACCAGCACCACGACGACCACGCCGCCGCCCCGCGGGGCGAACTGGTCCGATTGTGCCTGGGAGGTGGAGATCGCGATACCGTGACCGTTCGCCCAAGTGCAGCAACTCCGGTTGCTGCTTTTTTGTCGCTTGCTGACCTGCTTCATTGATGGTACAGTAGTGGCGTAGACCCACTGGCGAGACTCGCCAGACGGGTCTTTCGTCGTGTATGGGGTTTTTCGCTTGGGCAACTTTCTTGTAGGAGGGAATCAAGTTGGCGTCGCCGCAAAATGCTGAGCTGGCCGAGAGTCAGCGTGGAGCCTGGCTCAGCATCGCTGCTTACGCACTCCTCACAGCGGTGAAGCTGGGCGTGGGCTTCTGGAGCGGATCCCAGGGCCTGATCGCCGATGGAGTCAACAACTCTACCGATGTAGTTGCTTCGGTGGCGGTCCTGGCAGGGCTTCGTATCGCCTTACGACCGGCGGATGCAGACCATGGCTACGGGCATCAAAAGGCAGAGACCGTAGCGTCGATCGTAGCGGCCGCTGTGATGGGAATTGCGGGGCTTGATGTGGGGGTGACCGCCGCCCGAGCCGTCTTTGCCCCAAACCTGGAGGCACCGCATTCCGCCTCCATCTGGGTGGGCTGCGCGGCCGCCGTGGTGATGCTTGGGGTGTATGCCTACAACATGAAGCTGGCCAAGCGCACCGGCAGCAAGGCGTTGGCCGCTGCCGCTTATGATAACCTGTCGGATGCCTTGGCGAGCCTGGGCACCGTAGCCGGCGTGGCAGGCGCCATTCTGGGGTGGCGCTGGGCCGACCCCGTCGTCGGGGTTCTAATCGCCCTGGTCATTCTGCGCACCGCCTGGCACATTGGCTACGAGGCCGCCCATGCCCTCACGGACGGCTTCGAGGTGGAGAAGGTCCGCCTGATCCGCAAGCGGGTCTCCCGTGTGCAGGGCGTCTTGGAGGTTCGCACTGTGCGGGCCCGGCCTCTGGGGAACACCGTAGCGGTCGAGGTCACCGTCTCTGTCTCACCTACGCTCTCCGTGGTGGAGGCTCATAGGGTCTCCGATGAGGTAGAGCGCAGTCTGGCGGGCTATCTGGCCATCGAGTATGTCCATGTGCACGTAGAGCCCGCGCAGTATGCCTAGTTGTCCCGGGCGCCAATTTCCGGTACGATAGGGCGGTAGGTCTTGTTAAGGAGGCCCCGCCATCATGGAAACCACCGCATCCGGGCTCCGGTATGAAGAGATTGAGGTTGGCACCGGCGCACAACCCCAGAAGGGCGACGTCGTCGTCGTTCACTACACCGGCTGGCTGACCAACGGCACCAAGTTCGACAGCTCCGTGGACCGGGGCGAGCCCTTCGAGTTCAAGCTGGGCGCCGGCAGGGTGATCCGGGGCTGGGATGAGGGGCTTTCCACCATGAAGGTCGGCGGTCGGCGCAAGCTGTACCTCCCGCCCGACCTGGCCTATGGCTCCCGCGGGGCCGGCGGTGTGATTCCGCCCAACGCTGAGCTGATCTTTGAGGTCCAGTTGCTGGGGATACGCGACGTCACCCTCGGGATCGAGGAGATCGAGGTGGGCACCGGCGCTCAGCCCCAGGAGGGCGACGTCGTCCAGGTCCACTACACGGGCTGGCTCACGAACGGCACCAAGTTCGACAGCTCCGTCGATCGCGGTGAGCCGCTGGAGTTTGCCTTGGGCATGGGCCAGGTGATCGCCGGGTGGGACCTGGGGATCGCTACCATGAAGGTCGGGGGCAAGCGCAAGCTGACCATTCCGCCGGACCTGGCCTACGGCAAACGGGGCTACCCCGGGGTCATTCCGCCCAACGCCACGCTGGTCTTTGAGGTGGAGCTGGTCGGAATCGCATAAGAAGCAAAGGCGAGCTGCACTACTGTGCGGCTCGCTTTTTTGAGGTCTGGGAAACGACCCAGGAATCTGCGGTGACCGACGAGAAGCTTCTCTTCTGAATCTTCTCGGGAGGCTTCTGTTACGATGAACACACTCCAGGCCCGGGCCGAAGCCATACTGACCGAGCGGTGGGGCGGCCCGGTGGCCCTGTCGATCCCTGAACGGCTGACCGAAGAGGGGCGCCCCAGCCAGGTGTATCGCTGCCGGGTGGAAGGCGGGCCGGCGGGCGCTCCTGCTACGGTGATTCTGAAGCAGCGGGTCAGGGAGATCTCGGTTACCCGGTTTTTGAACGAACTGGCGGGGGCCGAATTCCTCACCGAAAGGGAGGCGCCGGCGGTGCGCTTCCACGGCGGGGACCGCCAGCGGTTCCTCCTCATCATCGATGACCTCGGGTCAGCCGGTGGACTGGACGTTGTGCTGAACGGGAACGAGCCCGGTCCAGCCCAGACCGTACTTCAGGAGATGGCCCGGGGCCTGGGCCGGATGCACGCCGCTACGGCCGGCGCTGCTTTGCAGTACCACACGCTTCGCAGGCGCCACGGGTCCTGGCGGGAGGTCGTTCCAGAGAGCCTCATGGCCTGGGTGTCGCCCGGCGAGGTTGGGCCCGATCTCAGGCTGCTGCATATGCACGCCTGGTTCCAGTGGGCGGCGCCGTGGGCCCTGAGGAAGGTGGGCGTGCAACGTGGCCCTGGGTTCTCTACGGCGGCGGTTGGTCTGATCCGCCGGTTGGGCAGCGGGCCGCTGCTGGCCTACAACCAGGGCGACCCCTGCCCGGATAACTGGCGCCTCACCGCCACAGGACCTCGCCTGATCGACTTCGAGGCTGGAGGGTTTCGCAGCGCCTTGATGGACGGTGCCTACTTGCGCATGCACTTCCCGACGTGCTGGTGTGCGGGCGCACTGCCAGCTTCTATCCTCGCACGGCTTGAGGCGGGGTATCGGGAAGAGTTGGCCCAGGGCTGCCCGGCGGTGACCGATGAGCGGACCTGGAGGGCAAGCATGGCCGACGCCTGTGCGTACTGGGCCTGGTTCACGGTGGCTACCCTACTTCCACGGGCGCTGGCCGGTGATGACAGCTGGGGAATCGCCACAGTGCGGCCGCGTATCCTGGCCCGATTGTCTGCGTTCCTGGAGGCCTCGACCGGGCAGGCGGATCTGGACGCTTTGCGGCGCCCGGCCGAGACGCTGCTGCAGCAGCTCACCCTCCGGTGGGGGGCGGCGAACCTGCCGCTCTTCCCCTGCTTCCAAGCCGCCGATGAGTCCGCCTGACCACACAACAAAGGGCGCCCGGCCTGACCCCGTGGGGGGAGGCTGGGCGCCCTGCTACTAGCTGGCCTTGGGAGGCTCGTTCTGCGGCGCTTCCGGCTTGGCAGCGGCCTGCTTCGGAGCCGCCTGCTTGGCGTCAGCGGGCTCGTCCGACTGCTCTTCCTTCTTCTTCTTGGACCGGACCTTAAGGGAGCTGCCCTGGAGGTCGACATAGAGGAACGTTCCTACGCCCTGCTGGTTGCGGAAGAGCCCTCGGCACAGCGTGACTCACCCTCGGCACAACGTGACTCACCCTCGGCACAGCGTGACTCACCCTCGGCACAGCGTGACTCACCCTCGGCACAGCGTGACTCACCCTCGGCACAGCGTGACTCACCCTTGGCACGGCGTGACTCACCCTCGGTACGGCGTGACTCACCCTCGGTACAGCGTGACTCACCCTTGGAACAGCGTGACTCACCCTTGGCACAGCGTAAAAGCAACAGACCCGGGGCAGCCGCCCCGGGTCTGTTGCAAAGGGTCCCTATCCGCGGATTCGCTCGTACCGGTGGATGAACTCCTCGACCGAGGCCAGGGCCACAGCCTTGCCGATGACATCGAGGGGGAGGTCCTCCAGCTTTTTGAACCGGACGCAGCTCTTGCCCATGTCCAGCTTCTTGCCGGATTTCTGGTACTCCTCGCGGAACCAGCGTTCGATCGTCTCGTCACCGTAGACGTTCATCAGGTAGACCGACATGTAGTTCTTCTGGGAGGCCAGGGCGGCGTACCCCAGCGGCTGGCCGTTATAGGTCTTAGGGTAGCGGCTCAGGGGGATGCAGTAGCTGATCATCCCGTACTGCATGCCTTCCTCGTAACCCGGGGGGAGGTTCTGAAGAATCACTTCGCGGACCGCCTCCAGGGCGTGCCGGCGGTCCTCCGGCAGGCTGGCGAGATACTCGTCGACCGTTGTGGACTTGCTTTGCATGTCAATCCCCCACCTTGTGCCATTCGTACGGAATGAATTACCTGCCGTGCCCGTGATCTCCTGCTCGGGCGAGGACCGAGAGCCCGTCCGGCCCCCGGTGGTCTTTCTCAGGCTTTGGCGAACTGCATCCAGTCCAGGTCAACCAGCGGCTCACGCTGAACGATCCGCCGGCGGTGCTCGCTAAACTCAGCGTTCTGCTTTTCGTTGAACGCCGTCACGTCGAGGGTCTGGTAGACGATGATGAAGTTGAGCAGGTCACGGAGCATCATGAAGTCACGGATATGGCCCAGCCACTTGGGGTCCAGCTGGTTTTCCTCGTAGTAGCCCCGGAGGAAGTGCTCCAGGAAGTGCTGCGCATAGGCTGCCGGATCCTCATAGGGCTTCGGGGGAAACCAGATCGCCCCGACCAGGGCGATGGCGATGTCGCTCGCAAACCAGTTGTAGTGGCAGTCATCGAAATCGAACGCCGTGATCGTTCCGCCATCCACGAACCAGTTTCCATGGTGCAGGTCGGTATGCAGCATGCCAAAGGCATCGGATGGGGTTGGCAGGCTGCGCAGGTAGCTCATCAGCTCATCTGCACGGGCGAGCACCTCGGTCTCGTGGTCGGGGAGGTACTTGTGGGCCTTGAGCTGCTCCTCCTCGAACCACTCCTGCCGCTTATGGGCCGGGTTGCTGAGCCGGTAGGACTGGGTGAGCCGGTGCATGGTGCCCAGCAGCCGGCCCCAGGCGGTGAACAGGTCACCGTTCCACTCATCAGCGGTGACCCGGTGACCGGGAGCCTTCTCATACGCGATGGCCAGCCAGGCCGAACCGTCGCCATCGTCGATCCGCTCGATCAGCCGGCCCCTCTCCGACGGCACGGCGCGGGCGACAGAAACGCCCCGGTCTGCCAGGAAGGTAAGCCACGCAAGTTCGCCCATGATGTAGTTCTCCGACCGGCGCATGGTGTGCGTGATCTTCAGGATATAGTCACGGTCGTGCCGACCGTACTCGTAGACAAAGCTCTCGAATCCGCCGAGCTTCCTGACCTGCTCAAACGTGACGCCATACCGGGCAGCGGCTTGCTCCAGAACGGCATCTGAATATCGCTCTTTGATGGCCTTGATCAACGGGCGCCTCTCTCTCCGAACGGGCCCTGCCCGCTCCGTAATCTGGGACTATGGACGAGTGGCACCTCTGGATGGTTCCTGCCTGCACCAAAAGACGCGGTACTTCGTGGTTGGAAAGAGGGAATCTGTTACCTCCTCGTGAAGAAGCAGATAGATACGTAATAAAGTGTTTAGGAATGTGAGGGGATGTGGTGAGCGGTTCGGGGTATAGCTTTCTGGTGGAGGCGGGCGCCCTGCTGTCCAGCTCGCTGGACTATGAGACAACGCTGACCCGGGTCGCCCAGCTTATGGTCCCGCACAGAGCCGACTGGTGTACCGTACACCTCGTGGAAGGGGACGGCACCCTGCAGCAGGTGGCGCTGGCCCATGTGGACCCGTCCAAGGCCGAATGGGCACGGGAGCTGAGCCGGCGCTACCCGACCGACCCGGGCGCCCCCGGAGGGGTGGCGCAGGTGATCCGGACCGGGCGCCCGGAGCTCTACCCGCAGATCACCGAGGAGATGCTGGCGGCCAGCGTAGACGACGACGAGCATCTGAAGCTGTTGCGCCAAATTGGCGTCACCTCCGCCCTGGTGGTGCCGATGGTCGCCCGGGGCCGGACGATCGGGGCAATAATGCTGGCTTGGTCTGGCCCTGGATCCCGGTACAGGGACAGCGATGTAATGCTGTGCGAACAGATCGCTAGCCGGGCAGCCATGGCTGTAGACAACGCTCGCCTGTTTCGGGAGGTGGAGGTGCGGGCTCGGCAGCAGGGCGCCGTGGCAGAGTTGGCGCAGTACGCTCTGTCCAGTTCTGATCTGCGGGCCGTGATACAGAAGGCGACCGAGCTGGTGACCTGCACACTGGGCACCGCGTACAGCACGGTGAGGGAGTTTCTGCAACCGCCCGGCGATGCGGTCGGCGCTGTGACACCGGTTCGCAGCAGCATGACCGTGATGATCCAGGAGGAGGGAGGGCCCTTCGGTGTACTGAGCACCCAGAGCGCCACCCCCCGGGAGTTCACGCCTGCGGAGGCGGACTTCATGCAATCGGTGGCCAACGTTCTGGCGATGGCGGTCCAGCGCACCCGGGCCGACAGGGCCCGCACCGAGAGCGAAGAGCGATTCCGCCTCCTTGCGGACAGCGTCCCGGACTACGCAATCTTCATCCTCGATACAGAAGGGTGCATCGCACTCTGGAATCCGGGGGTAGAGCGGCTGACAGGTTACAAGGCGGAAGAGATCGTCGGTCGCCACATCGCAGCCTTTTATCCGCCGGAGGGGGCGGAGGAGGTCGCTGGCCACGAACTCCGGCAGGCGCTTGCGAAGGGGGGTGCTGTTCTGGAGGGGTGGCGCGAGCGCCGGGACGGCGCCCGATTCTGGGCCCACGTGGTGACTCGGCCGCTGTATGATGCTGCCGGTAACCATAGCGGCTACTCCAAGGTGATGCATGACATCACAGAGCGCAAACGGGCGGAGGAGCAGATCCAGGCGTTGAACGCCGATCTGGAGCGCAGAGTCCGGGAGCGCACCAGTGAACTGGAGGCCGCCAACGAGGAACTTGAGGCCTTCAGCTACTCGGTCTCACACGACCTGCGCGGCCCGCTGCGCACCGTAGACGGGTTCAGTCAGGCGCTGCTGGAGGACTTCGGCGGCCGGTTGGGCGATGACGGTGTGGACATGCTGAGCCGGGTGCGAAGCGCCACACAGCGCATGGGCCAGCTGATTGACGACCTGCTTCAGCTCTCCCGGGTCTCCCGGAGCGAGCTGTGCAAGGTGAAGGTGAATCTGAGCGACCTGGCCCGAGGCATCGCCGCAGAGTTGCAGAGTTCAGCCCCCGAGCGCCAGGTGACCTTGATGATCGAGACCGGGGCGACGGCGCAAGGGGATGAGCGGCTGCTCCGCCTGGCGCTGGAAAACCTGCTTGGCAACGCCTGGAAGTTCACGTCCAAACGCCCCGCCGCAACGCTGGCTTTCGGCGAGATCACCTTCGGCGGTGAGACGGTCTACTTCGTACGGGACGACGGGGCGGGCTTCGATATGCAGTATGCGGAGAAGTTGTTCGCACCGTTCCAACGACTCCATGGCGCCAACGAATTTCCAGGCACCGGCGTCGGCCTCGCGACCGTGCAGCGCATCATCCGCCGCCATGGCGGCCGTGTCTGGGCGGAAGGGGCCGAGGGCCAAGGTGCGACCTTCTTCTTCACCATCCCGTAACATTCGCAGCTTAGTGGAGGCAAACGACATGACGGAGAGCCGTACGATCCTGCTGGTAGAGGACGACCCAGACCATGAGGCGCTGGCGATACGAGCCCTGCGCAAGAACAACATCGCCAATCATACCCACGTCGTTCGTGACGGCGCCGAGGCGCTGGAGTATCTGTTCACGACAGGCCGGTATGCCGACCGCAATCCAAGTCACCTGCCGCGGGTGGTGCTGCTGGACCTGAAGCTGCCCAAGGTGGACGGCTTTGAGGTACTCCAGCGCCTCCGTGCACATGACCGCACCAGGCTGTTGCCCGTGGTCGTGCTCACGTCCTCCGACGAGCAGCGGGACATTGTGCGGAGCTATGATCTGGGCGTCAACAGCTATGTGCGAAAACCGGTGGACTTCAATCAGTTTATGGAGGCGACGCGGCAGCTCGGCATGTACTGGCTGCTGCTGAACGAAGCTCCAAGATAGGAGATCGAGCAGGTGAGCAAGCGGCTGAGGCTTTTGCACATTGAGGATTCGGAGAACGATGCCGCTCTGTTGCGGCGGCATCTCACGCGGGCTGGGTATCACCTGGTCGTGCGCCGGATCGAGTCGGCACCCGAAATGGAGGAGGCCCTGGCAGCAGAGGTCTGGGACGTGATCATCGCCGACTTCGTACTGCCCCGCTTCGACGCTCCCGCCGCTCTGGCGGTGGTGAAGGCACAGGGGTTTGACTTGCCGTTTCTCATCGTCTCCGGAGCGATCGGCGAGGAAAAGGCGGTGGCGGCCATGCGGGCCGGCGCCCACGATTACGTCATGAAGGACAACCTGATCCGATTGGTTCCGGCCATCGAGCGGGAGCTCCAGGAGGCAGAGAACCGCCGGGAGCGGCGGCGGGCAGAGGTGGAGCGCGAGGAGGCCGTACGGCAGCGAGAAGCGTCCCTCGCCCTCCTCGATACCATGATGACCAGCGCCCCGGTAGGCCTTGGCTTCCTGGACACAGACTTCCGGTACGTTCGGGTCAACCCGGCCCTGGCGGAGATCGCGGGTGCCTCGCCGGCCGATCACCTGGGGCGGTACGTGAGTGAGGTCGCCCCGGCGATCTGGAACAACGCACACCCGCTGCTTCAGCACGTACTTGAGACCGGCGAGTCGGTGCTCAACCTGGAGAGTCACCGCCCGACCCCGGGCGCCCCCGACGTTGCGCGTTACTGGCTATCGAGCATCTACCCGGTCTTGACGCCGGGCGGCGATAAGCTTGGTCTGGGACTTGTCATGTCAGACATTACGGGGATCAAGCAAGCTGAAGCGGCGCTGCGTGCCAGCGAGGCGAGGCTGGCGGGGCAGAAGCGCGTCCTGGAGATGGTCGCCAACGGCGCCCCGCTGGACGCTGTATTGGAGCGGTGCGCCCAGTATGTGGACGAACTGTCGGAGAGCTCGGCCTGCGCCATCTTGCTGCTCAACCAGAGCGAGCCCTTCTTGGAGGTCAGGGTGGCACCAGGACTGCCGGAGTCTGCCCGCGACGCCTTCGTTGGCATGCGTCTCCCGCTGGCCATGCTCCCCACGCTCCCCCTTCGCCAGGCGTGGTACGTTCGCTCGGTCCCCACGGACCCAGGCGTGTGGGAGGAGCTCCGCCACATCTTCCAGGAGTGCGGCGTAAAATCGCTGTGCGCCATCCCGGTGATCGGCACGCACGGGGACCTGCTGGGGATGGTCTGCGCAGTCCATCTGCAGGATTATTCGCCCACGCCGGGGGACTGGAACCTGATGGAGACCGCAGCGGACCTCTCGGCCATCGCCATCGAGCGCCACATCGCAGATGAAGCGCGCCAGATCAAACTGGAGGCGATGATGCGACACATGGCGGAAGGGGTCGTAGCGGTGGACGCCGACCACCGGGTCTTGCTTGCCAACGCAGCGGCGGTCCGAATGCTGGGGCTGTCCGCCCATGTGGTGGGCCGCCAGTTGGAGGAGGCAGGGCTGCCCGCCGACCTGGTGCGGGCGCTGGAGAGTGCATCGGCCCAAACTGAGGGCCACCGGTTCGTGCTCTCCTTCGACTTCGGCGAGATCCACCTGGAGGCCGACGTCTCGCAAGTCTGCACCGAACAGGGGCGCCGCTACGGGGCGATTGCGCTTCTGAAGGATGTGACCGCTCAGGTTCAGTTCCACCGCCTGAAGGAGAGCTTCGTGGCGAACGTGTCCCATGAGCTGCGTGGTCCCATTGCGGCCCTGGCCGCGTCGCTGGAAGCGATTCGAGACGGTGTGATCCCGCCAGCGGAGCATGGTCGGTACCTCTCGGTGGTGCTGTCGGAGCTGCACCGCCTGGGGCGGCTTACCTTCGACCTGCTGGAGCTCTCCCGATTGGACGCAGGAGCGATGGACATGGCTCGGCAGCCCTTTGATCTGGCGCCGCTCGGCGAGCGGTTGCAGGCGATCTGGGGACAGCGCTGCGCAGCGGCCGGGCTGCTACTTCAGGTTCTCATCCCGCCGGTGAAGGTGCTCGGCGACATCGATCGCGTCGAGCAAGTGATTACGAACCTGCTGGAGAACGCCGTGAGGTTCACCCCGAGGGGCGGTCGGATTCGGGTCGAAACCCAGGTCCGGCGCACGAGGGTGCAGGTCAGCGTGGAGGACACCGGGGTGGGAATCCCCGCGGAGCACCTGCCGTACGTGTGGGAGCGGTTCTACAAGGTGGACCCTGCCCGGACCAGGTCAGGGCAGCACGGTATCGGACTGGGGCTCTCCATCGCCCGGCACCTGGTGGAACAGATGGGCGGCCAGGTGATGGTCACCTCGGAGCCAGGGCGGGGCTCCACCTTTAGCTTTACGCTGCCCCTTGGCGAAACAAGCGCATAGACGGCACCGGGGGTAGACCACACCCCCGGTTTTCAATTTCGAACGGCCTAGGCAAACATCCACAAGTCCCGGCGCTGGTGAAACTGATGCTTCCCATCGCGGTTCGGAAGACTTCTCCAAAGGCAAATCTTCGGTGCAACTTTAATAGATTCGGCGAAGGAGCGGATTGGCGAGGAGTGATGCTCACATGGTGACTCAGGTCCTGATACGGCCCAACAGCTATTATGACTCGGTATCGCTGATGGCCATCTCCCAGAAGGTGACGGAGCTTCCCGGCGTCGAGGCTGCAGTGGTGGCCATGGGCACGGACATGAACAAGGAGCTCTTGGGAAACGTGGGGCTGCTGACCCCGGAGGCAGCGGCCGCCGGTGCGGCGGACCTGGTGATCGCGGTGGGCGCCGCCGATCAGGCTGCCGCCGAGGCCGCCTTAGCCGAGGTCGACGCCCTGCTCAAGCGCCGGGCGACCGGCCAGCGCAGCGAGAAGGCGGCGCCCCGGACGATCAAGGCTGCCGTGAAGACGGAGCCGGAGACCAATCTGGCGCTGATCTCTGTGCCGGGCACCTACGCGGCCCGGGAGGCACGGCTCGCCCTGGAGCAGGGCCTGCATGTGATGCTCTACAGCGACAACGTCTCCGTGGAGGATGAGATCGCCCTGAAGCGGTACGCCCATGAGAAGGGCTTGCTGGTGATGGGCCCCGACTGTGGCACCGCCATCCTCGATGGCGTGGGCCTGGGCTTCGCCAACGCCGTACGCCGCGGTCCGATCGGCATCGTGGCGGCCTCGGGCACCGGCGCCCAGGAGATCTCCACGCTGATTGACAAGCTCGGCAGCGGCATCTCCCAGCTGATCGGCACCGGCGGGCGCGACCTGTCGGCGGCGGTGGGCGGCATCATGATGCTCGACGGCATCCGCATGCTGCAGGAGGATCCGGAGACCCGTGTGATCGTCGTGGTCTCCAAGCCCCCGGCGCCCCAGGTGGCCGACAAGGTGAGGGCGACGCTGGCCTCGGCCGGCAAGCCCTACGTGGTCTGCTTCCTGAGCGGAGAGAACGCCAAGTCGATCGACGAGGCGGCAGCCGCAGCGGTGGAGCTGGTTGCGGGGACCCGCGTGGAGTACCGCACTGCCGACGAGCAGCCCGCGCTGCTGTCGGCCAGACCGGGCCGCAAGTACGTGCGGGGGCTCTTCTCTGGCGGGACGCTGTGCGATCAGGCCCACCTGATTCTGGCGAAGGCGATGGCCAACCCGGCCAATACGCTGGTCGATCTGGGCGACGATGAGTTCACCCGGGGCCGCCCGCACCCGATGATCGACATGACCCTGCGCCGCTTGCGCCTGATCGACGAGGCGGGCGATCCCGAGGTCGCCGTGATCCTGCTGGACGTGGTGATCGGGCACGGCGCCCACGCCGACCCGGCGGGAGCGCTGTCGGATGCCATCCGTGAGGCGGTGAGCAAGGGGATCCACGTGGTGGCCTCGGTCACCGGCACCGAGCAGGATCCGCAGCGGTACAGCAAGCAGGTCTCGACGCTGAAGGCGGCTGGAGCCGTGGTGCTCCCGACCGCCCGGCTGGCCGCCGAGCTGGTAGCGCAGAGCTTGGAGGTGTGGTAAGTGTTCGGACAAGGACTGAAGATCGTCAACGTGGGCACGCCCCACTTCGCTGAGTCCCTGAAGGCCCAGGGCGCCGACGTCACGCACCTGGACTGGCAGCCCCCTGCCGGCGGCAACCCGGCCCTGGCCGCCGCCCTGGAGAAGCTCTCCACCCCCGAGGTCGACGAAGCGAACCGCAAGGCGGTCGAGATCATCCTGAACGGGCATCCCGTGCTGGTGGGGGTCTCGACGGCCGGGGAGTTCGTCCCTGGCATGACCCGGACGACCATTCTGCACAGCGGCCCACCCAACAAGTGGGAGACGATGTCCGGCCCGCAGCGCGGGGCCGTCATGGGCGCCCTGATCTTCGAGGGCCTGGCATCCACCCCGGAGGAGGCGGAGCGCCTGGCCGCCAGCGGGGAGATCACCTTCCGCTCCAACAACGACTGCGGCGGCGTCGGCCCGATGGCCGGCGTGGTCAGCTACTCCCAGGCCGTCTTCGTCGTGGAGAACAAGGCCTATGGAAACAAGGCCTACTCCAACCTGAACGAGGGCTACGGCAAGGTGCTCCGCATGGGCGCCTACGCACCTGACGTGATCGAGCGGCTGCGTTGGATCAACACCACCCTGGCCGGGGCGCTCAAGTACGCCATTGAAGCCGTCGGCGGTCTTGACCTGCGCTCCATGATCGCCCAGGCAATGCACATGGGCGACGAGTGCCACAACCGCAACAAGGCCGCCGGCGCCCTCTTCCTGCGGGAGCTGGTGCCGCATCTGGTGAAGGCGGGCTTGGAGCCGGATGAGTTGAGCCGCATCGTCGACTTCCTCGGCCACAACGAGGTCTGGTTCGTCAACATCTCGATGGCGGCGTGTAAGTCGATCCTGGATGCCGCCCACGGGATCCCCAACTCCACGGTCGTCACCTGCATGTCCCGAAACGGCTACGAGTTCGGCATGCAGGTCTCGGGCCTGCGGGGCCGCTGGTTCACCGGCCCCGCCCAGATGGTCAAGGGGCTTTACTTCCCCGGCTATTCCGAGGCCGACGCCAGCCCGGACATCGGCGACTCGGTGATTACCGAGACCTCCGGCATCGGCGGCTTCGCCATGGCGGCGGCGCCGGCGATCGTCCAGTTCGTGGGCGGCACCGCCGACCTGGCGGTGGAGCTGACGCTGAAGATGTACGAGATCACCCTTGCCGAGTCCAAGTACTATACGATCCCGCCCTTCAACTTCCGGGGATCCCCGACCGGGATCGACGTTCGGAAGGTGGTCGAGACCGGCATTCTGCCCTCGATCAACACGGGCGTGGCGCACCGTCTCCCGGGTATTGGGCAGGTGGGCGCCGGCCTGGTCAATCCGCCTGCCAACATCTTCGCGGAGGCGCTGCTGGCGCTGGCCGGCGAGGTCTAGGAGGGGTCCGCCATGGGCCCATTAGCAGTGATCGCGCTGGGGAGCGAGATCCGAGACCACCTCAGACCGGCCTGCGAGGTCGTGGCGCAGCTGGCAGCCCAGGGCTACCAGCTGCTCCTGACCCACGGCTCCGGCGGCCAGGTGGGCAACATTCTGCTGCAGAACGTGCAGTCCCGCTCCCTGCTCCCGCTGACGCCGTTGGATGTCGTCGGGGCGCAGAGCCAGGGGCAGACGGGCTACCTGATCCAGAACGCCCTGGAAAGCGCCCTGGTGCGGGCGAGGGCGCCTCGCCCGGTCGCCTGCGTGCTGACCCGGGTGCTGGTCGACCCGGCCGACCCTGCCTTCCAGGAGCCCAGCAAGGCCGTGGGCCCGATCTACACGCCGACCAAGGCGATGGAGCTGATTCGCCGGGGGCTGGTGATGCACGCCGGGAGCAACGGCTGGCGCCAGGTGGTGCCAGCCCCGGAGCCCCAGGGGGTGCTGGAGCTTGGAATCATCCGCACCCTGCTGGAGCAGGGCGCCGTGGTGGTGGCTGCGGGCGGGGGCGGGGTTCCCGTGATCCGGGACAAGCTGGGTGCGATCTCCGGGGTGGAGGCCGTGGTGGAGAAGGAGCTTACCGCCGCCCGCCTCGCCGCGGACCTGAAAGCGGACCTGCTGGTGCTGGCGGCAGAATCGCCGAGGCTGACCCTCGGGGAGCGGACCTTGGACCGGCTGACCCCCGGCGAGGCGCGGCGCCTCGTCGCCGAGGACCTCCTGGACGGGCCCCTGGGGCTGAGGCTGACCGCTGCACGCCGGTTCGTCGAGGCCACTGGAGCGCAGGCGCTGATCACTAGAACTGAACAAATCGCAGAAGCGCTCGAAGGACGCACCGGCACACTCATATCGGGGGGATGAGGTTGGCTGAGCTCCTCAGGATGCAACACATGTACAAGGCCTTTGGCGGCATTCAGGCGCTGGACGACGTGGGTTTCGACCTGCGCTCCGGCGAGGTGCACGTCATTATGGGGGAGAACGGCGCGGGCAAGTCGACGCTGATCAAGATCCTCGCCGGGGCCTACCGGGCCGACAAGGGCGAGATTTTGATCGACGGCAAGACGGTGGAGATCCCCTCTCCGCTGGCCGCCCACCATCACGGGGTTCGGGTGATCTACCAGGAGTTCAACCTGGTCCCGGGCCTGACCGTGGCGCAGAACCTGTTTCTCGGGGAACCCCCGGAGAAGGCCGGGTTTCTCGATCACCGGCAGACCCTCGCCGCCGCCCGGGCAGCGCTGCAGAAGGTGGGGGTCAATATCGATCCGGCCCGGCGGGTCAAGTACCTGTCGGTGGCCGAGCAGCAGATGGTCGAGATCGTCAAGGCGATCAGCTCAAACGTCCGCATCCTCGTGCTCGATGAGCCCACAGCGGCGCTGACCGAGCGGGAGACCGAGCGCCTCTTCTCCATCATCGCTGACCTGAAGAAGCAGGGGGTGGGGATGATCTTCATCTCCCACCGTTTCGATGAGGTCTATCGCCTGGCCGACCGGATCACTGTGATGCGGGACGGCAAGTACGTGGGGACCTGGGCGGCGGGCGAGATCAAGCCCGACGAGGTGATCCGCCAGATGGTGGGCCGGGAACTGAAGGAGATGTTCCCCAAGGTGACGGTCCCCATCAGCGATCCCGTGTTGAAGGTGGAGGGGCTCTCGCTGCCCGGCAAGTTCGAGAACGTCAGCTTTGAGGTGAAGAAGGGCGAGATCCTGGCCTTCACCGGGCTGATGGGCGCCGGCCGCACCGAGGTGGTCCGGACTCTGTACGGCGCCGAGCGGCGCAGCGCAGGCCGGGTCTGGTACGAGGGCAAGGAGGTCCGCATCGACTCGCCCTCGGACGCAATGGCGCTGGGCTGGGGGCTGGTTCCGGAGGACCGGAAGCGGCAGGGGATCATCCCCATGATGCCGATTCGCGGCAACATCCTCCTCGGCCCGGTGGACGATGTGTCGACCGCCGGGGTGATTCACGGCGGCAAGGCCAGGGGACTGGTCGACAGCTTCATCAAGCTGCTGCGGGTCGCCACCGACAGCCGTGAGAAGAAGGTGAGCCTGCTCTCGGGCGGCAACCAACAGAAGGTGATCCTGGCCCGCTGGCTCGCCCGGCAGCCCAAGCTGCTGATCCTGGACGAGCCCACCCGGGGCATCGACGTGGGCGCCAAGGCCGAGATCCACCGGCTCATGGGCGAGTTCGTGGCCAAGGGCAACGCCATCATCATGGTCTCCTCGGAGCTGCCCGAGGTCCTCGGCATGGCCGACCGGATCCTGGTCATGCACGAAGGGCGGCTGGTCAAGACCTTTGACCGCGGCCAGGCGACCCAGGAGGAGATCATGAAACACTCGGTGGGCATCAAGGAGGGGGCGTAAGAGAGCCATGGCCGTAACTACATCGAAATCCAACACACGCATATGGGGTCTGCCCCGGCACTGGGTCGAGGGCCACGTGGAAACGATCATTCTCCTGCTCGCATTCGGGCTGATGGTCCTGGCGCTCTCCCTGCTCTCGGACCGCTTCCTGACCGTCAGCAACGCCATCAACGTCTTCCGGCAGGTCTCGATCAACCTGCTGCTGGCGGTGGGCATGACCTATGTGATCCTCTCGGGCGGGCTTGACCTGTCCGTTGGCGGCCTGGTCTCGCTGACCGGCTGCATCGCAGCGCTTCTGCTGACCAAGACGGCGGTGGCCGCGGCGACTTCTGCGGCGCTGCTGGTAGGCGCCTTTGGCGGCCTGGTGGTCGGCATGCTGGTCGCCTATGGCAACATTCCGCCCTTCGTCGCCACGCTCGGCGCCGGCACGATCTACCGGGGTCTGGCGCTGATCACCACGGGCGGCGACATCATCGTCAACCTGCCCAACAGCTTCTTGTTCGTGGGCGGCGGGGCGCTGGGCCCCATCCCGGTGCCGGTGGCGATCGCTGCGCTGGTGGCCGCGGCGGGCTGGGTGCTGCTGCACCACACCAAGTTCGGCCTCCATGTCTTCGCCCTGGGCGGCAATGCGGAAGCGGCGCGCCTTTCGGGCGTGCGCAACCAGCGGGTGATCCTCGGGATCTATGCGATGATGGGCGCCCTGGCTGCGCTGGCCGGAATCGTGCTGACCGCCCGGGTCCAGTCGGGCCAGCCGGCCCTTGGCACTGGCATGGAGCTGACCGCCATCGCATCGGTGATCATTGGCGGTGCGAACCTCCGCGGTGAAGGCCGGATGGTCGGCACCATCATCGGCACGCTCTTCATCGGCGTGCTGAGCAACGGCCTGAACATCCTGAACATCAACTACTTCTGGCAACAGGTGGTCATTGGCGCCGTCATCATTTTGGCGGTGCTTATGGATAAGATCCGGGCCGCGCGAGCTTAGACACAGAGGGGAGAAGAGGACATGAAAAAGGTTCTGGCATTCCTTGTGACAATGGTCTTTCTGATCGTCGGCTGCTCTGGATCCGGCTCCAAGGACCAGGCGCCGGCCTCGACCAACACCGGAGGCAACACGGCGAAGAAGAAGGTCGTCGGCGTCTCGCTGCCCGAGCAGGACAACCCGTTCTACGTCGCCGTCAAGAACTGGCTGGAGAAGGAGGCGCAGGCCCAGGGGCTCGAGCTGCGCATCACCAACGCCAACCGGGACAGCGCCAAGCAGCTCTCCGACATCGAAGACTTCATCCAGTCCAAGGTCGATGCGATCATCTTCACGCCGGTTGACGTGGTCGGCTCTGTGGCCGCCGTCAACTCGGCCAAGAAGGCGAACATCCCGGTCATCACCGTGGCCCGCTACGTGCAGAACAGCGATGTGCCGCTCTACCGGGTGGCCACCGACGACAAGGCCGTGGGCCGTCTGATGGGCGAGTACATCGCCAAGCAGCTGGGCGACAAGGGCGGCAATGTGGTGCTCCTGCGCGGCCCCGCCGGCGCTTCGTACGCGAACCTCCAGGAGGAGGGCGTGCTGGAGGCCCTCGGCAAGAACCCGAACATCAAGATCGTCGCCAAGCAGGCGCACCCGGACACCCGGGCCGACTCCCTGAAGGTGATGGAGGACATCATGCAGGCCCAGCCCAAGATCGATGCGGTTTACGGCTCCAACGACGAGGTGGCGCTCGGCGCCCTGGCGGCTCTGAACGCCGCCGGCCGCAAGAACGTGATCGTCACCGGCGGCAACGGCACCCCGGCCGCCATCGAGTCGATCAAGAAGGGCGAGCTGAGCTTCACGGCCGCCAAGGAGCCCGGCAAGCAGGCGGTCCTCGCCGTGCAGGCCACGGCCAAGATCCTCAAGGGCGAGAAGGTCGACCGGGATGCGTTCACCGCCGCAGTCGGCGTGACCAAGGAGAACGTCGACACGGTCGACCTGAAGTACACCAAGTAACCGTCATAGGACAGGGTGACCGCACGTGGTTGCCCTGTCCTACTTTATTTCTTGATCTGCTAATTTGTAACAGGAAATCTAGATACATGAAAGAATTGTCTATCCTGAGATTCTGACAGGAAGAGGGCGTGACATGCTAAAGCGGCTGACGATAAAAGCAAAACTCACACTCACCGTGGCCCTGGCGCTCCTATTTGTCGCAGCAGTCGGCGGCGTAGGCTTGTACGGCGTCAGCCAAATGGGCGACGTGGTAGCAGATGTGACAGAGACCGCCCTGCCGGCTACGCAGATGCTCCTGAACATCGACCGGGACATGCAGCAGGCCCTGGTCGGGCTGCACACCTCGGATGTGATGACCTATCGCACTAACGTGGGTCAGATACTTGACCGCTGGAAGGAGTACAAGGCGCTGCCGACCAATGGCCTGGCTGTGGAGGCCAAGCAGCGTGATTTCGAGCAGGAGTTCGACCACTGGCGGACCGCAGCGGACGCCATCGTCCCCCTGATTGAGCAGGGGAGACCGGAGGCCCCGGCCAAGATCTCAGGGGCAGTCCAGAAGTTTGAGGCGGCCCGTGGAGTCCTCGACACCCTGTACGGCGACTACGAGGCCTTCGCCGAAGCGAAGCTTTCCCAGGCCTCCGCGGTGCGGCAGAGCGTTCCCCGTCTGATCCTGCTTGGCACGGCTCTCGCGTTGGTGCTGGGCGCTGCGGTGGCTTGGGTGACGGGCACCTCCATCTCCAGGGCGCTCGGGGCCTTGACCGACCGGGTGCGGGACGTGGTGGAAGGGGAGGGCGACCTCACCCGTCGTATCGCGATGACCGCCCAGGATGAGACCGGCGTGCTGGCTGGCCTCTTCAACCGCTTCCTTGAGCAGATGGCTGGACTGGTACGCACCGTGGCGGACGGCGCCCATCGTGCCGCTTCCTCGGCCGGCCAGCTCAGCCAGACCATGGCCGACCTGACCCGGGTGGCGGGCAACGTGAACCAGGCTGCGCAGCAGTCGGCCCTGGCCGCCGCGAACCAGGCGGAGGTGGCGCAGCGCTCCCACGAGGTGGTCTCGGAGTTGCGTACGGCGATCATGCAGATTGCGGGCGGCGCCCAGGAGCAGGCGATCAGCACCCAGCAAAGCTCTACGGTGATCCACCAGATGGTGGCCGCCGTCGACGACGTGGCGAACCGTGCCGAGAACGTGGCTGGGCGGGCCGAGGCTGCCACTGCCCGGGCCCGCAGCGGTGGCGAGGTGGTCACCCGCACCGTAGAGGGCATGCAGCGCATCCGGCAGACCGTCTTCGCATCGTCTGCTCAGGTCTCGGAGCTTGGCCGCCTCTCCGAGCAGATCGGAGCGATCACCGGTGTGATTACCGGCATCGCTGATCAGACCAACCTCCTCGCGCTTAACGCCGCCATCGAAGCGGCTCGGGCGGGGGAGCACGGCCGGGGCTTCTCGGTGGTCGCCGAGGAGGTGCGCAAGCTGGCAGAGCTGGCAGGGCGCTCAGCCGGGGAGATCGCCCAGCTGGTCGGCCGCATCCAGCACAGTGTCAGGGAGGCCGTCCGGGGAATGGAGTCGGGCACGGCTGAAGTCGAGCAGGGCGCACGCCTGGCGGCGGATGCCGGTCAGGCCTTGAGCGAGATCATGGCCCTGGTCGAGCAGACCGGCCAGGAGGTCCAGGCCATCACGGCGGCCTCGACGCAGCTTGCCGGGTTCACACGTCAGGTGATGGAGTCGGCCAACTCTGTGGCCGCAGTGACCCAGGAGAACACGGCTGCGGCGGAGGAGATGGCCGCCGGTTCGGATCATGTCATCCGCAGCGTCTCCGAGATCGCTGCCATGTCGGAGGAGAATGCCGCGGCGGCCGAGGAGGTGACCGCCTCGACCGAGGAGATCGCCGGCGGCGCCGAGCGAATTGCATCGGCCGCCAGGGAGCTCGCCGGAGTGGCAAAGGCGCTCTCTGACGAGGTTGGGCGGTTCAAGACCTAGGGTATGGTCCGCAAGGTGTTCCTGTCGTAGGATGTGGACGGGCCGCGGACGATGCTATTCTCGCTAACAGAGAGAGTCTGTTTGCGAGGTGGGCGCCATGGTCTCACGGCTCAAGGATCCGGCGAGCGCATTGACGCATCTGGTGGGGGCTCTGCTATCCGTGGCCGGGCTGGCGGTGTTGCTCTACAAGGCCATCACCCAGGGGACGACCTGGCATCTGGTCAGCTTCGCCATCTTCGGGGTGAGCCTGATCCTGCTGTATTCCGCCAGCACCGTCTACCATTCCCTGCGGGTCTCCCCGCAGGCGACCCTGCGGCTGCGCAAGCTCGACCACATGATGATCTTCATGCTGATCGCCGGCACCTACACACCCTTCTGCCTGGTGCCCCTGCGGGGGCCCTGGGGCTGGTCGCTCCTGGGCGCCATCTGGGGCTGCGCTACCGTGGGCATGGGGGTCAAGCTCTTCTGGATGGGCGCCCCACGCTGGCTCTCCACCGCCTTCTACGTCCTGATGGGCTGGGCGGTGGTGGTCGCAGCCTACCCGCTGGCCAAGTCGTTGGGTCAGGGCAGCCTGGCCTGGCTGGTCGCCGGGGGTCTGGCCTACACGGTGGGGGCGGTCTTCTACGCCCTGAAGTGGCCCAACCCATGGCCCGGCAAGTTCGGGTTTCACGAGACCTGGCACCTGCTGGTGATGGCGGGCAGCGCTGCCCACTTCGCCGCCGTGATGCTGCTGCTGAAATGAGAAACAGCCGCCACCCTAGCCAGTGGCGGCTGTTCAGCTTCAGCTTAGCACCGAACGCGATGGCCGGACTCATATGCGGTGGTGGCACCACGCCTTTTGACGGCGACCGAATCAACTTTTATACTGAAGGCAGGCATCTGCAGAGGAGGGCTGCCCGTGTCGTTGCCCGGTCCGCGCTTCACCTACCAGGACTACCGGCTAATGCCGGAGGACAGGCGCTACGAAGTGCTCGACGGGGAGTTGCTTGTGACACCGGCTCCCGAGGTCTACCACCAAACGATTTCGATGCGGCTCTCCATCCGGGTTGGGGGGTCGTGGAGGCAGGCGACCTGGGCCGGGTGTTGGCGGCCCCTACAGATGTGATCCTCTCGGAAGAGAATGTGGTACAGCCGGATTTGCTCTTTGTTGCAAAGGAACGGCTGGCCCTGCTCGGTCCGAGTGGGAGCGGGGTGCAAGGGGCACCTGATCTGGTCATTGAGAGCTTATCGCCGTCCACGGCGAGCCGTGACCGGATCGTGAAGCGGAAACTCTATGCCAAGTATGGGGTGCGCGAGTACTGGGTGGTTGACCCGGTTGCGAAGCGCATTGAGGTTTTAACGGAGTCTCCCGCGGGCCTCGATACCTGGAGGGTTTTCTCCATCGGCGCAGTACTGGTCTCCCCGCAACTGCCGGGCCTAGCTCTCCCGGTCGCGGAGATCTTCCGTGACTAACTGAGGGGCCAAGGAGATTTCATTCTACCGTGCCTTCGGCGGGCCCATCCCCCACGCCTGGCGCAACTGCGCGGGAATGTCGAACTCTGCCCGGCGGTGGCCGGACATGGACATCACCTGCCAGGAGAGGAAGGCGAAGCTGAGGCGCCCTATTGCCCAGCGGGCGAGGGGAGAGCGGAGGCGAAAGAGGTGGAGGAGCCGGGCGATCATGTGCTCCTGGCCGATCAGCCGGTCCCAGCCCGAGACGGGGACCTGCATCCAGTCGGCCACCTTGTCGCCCACCAGCAGGCGCAGGATCGCCGGGATCGCCCCGTCGAAGAGGCGGCCGGGTGTTCGCTCTTCCCACATCTCCAGCAGCGCCCGGGTCATGCGGATGCCGTCGGGCGAGCGGCCCTGGTGGCGGCGGAAGATCATGCGGGTGACGGCCTCCGCCTCGGGCATGTGGGCGGGGAGGATCTCCTCGCGCACGCCCAGGAGGGCGCCGACCACCTTCCAGTGGTGCAGGAAGTCCTCCGCCTGCCGGGGCGACACGGCGACGCCGAGCTTGCGGAGGTCCTCGACCACCGTGGCAGAGAAGGTCATCAGCGTGCCCAGCAGATCCTCCTGGCAGATCGGGGCGCCCAGGCCTTCGGTGTCCCAGCGGCCGCTCGCCAGGATGAGGCTGCGGATGGCTGCGTGCAGCAGCCGGACCTTTTGGATCGCCCGGATGCCGGCGCCCGCGGGGGAGAGCCCGCCGGGTGCCATCACATCGATCAGGAACTGGGCCGTCTCCCCGACACGCCGGTAGGGCTCCTGCTCCAGCCGGTAGGTGAAGGTGAGCACCTTGACGCCCTTCTTGCAGGCGTAGCAGTTGACCAGGGAGGCGGTGCCCAGGATCAGCGAGATCAGCGGGCCGTGCTCGGCGAAGAGGGCGGAGGCCCGCTCCAGCCTGGCGGGGTCGGCCCAGGCTGGCAGGGCGCCGCTCTCCCGCAGCCAGGCCTCCGGGCCGTCGGGCAGCTCCGGCGGGACCCGCTGGTCGTTGCGGATCAGGGTGTGCAGCAGGCGGCTGACCTCATCGGTCTTGCCACTGCTGACGATCTCAGCGATCACCTGGTCGGCCGGTGGATCGCCCACGGCGCGCAGCGCTTCCAGTTGCTCGGTGCTATAGGGCATGCAACAATCACCCGGTGTACACCTATGCGACAAAAACGCTTGACATGTACACGGATCCGAGTGTATCATGCATAGAAGACGAGAGCGGCACAGCCGCAAAATCAGGTAGATCAATCGGCAAGTTGTTCGGGAACGAAAGGCATTCGCTAGATGTCACAACCCCGGTAGCCTCCGGGGTTGTTTTTATCCTGTTTTGCGCAATCGCCGTCTCCTCACAGGAAAGGAGGCGCGCCACACATGAAGTCGGAGCGTAAGCCCAAGCCCAGCGCTGAGGATGTGTTGATCGAAGAGATCCTCAAGGCTGCTGGTCTCGAGTCCCTCGGTTAGCCAGAACATCAAAAGGAAGACCCTGCGCTTGACTCTTTGAACTGAGCCCCTCGTCGTGGACACTCTAAAAGGGTCCTTGGTCTATCCAGCCAAAAGGTGGTTCCTGTACTCAACAGGAGCCATCTTTTTTCTT
>JBOZRQ010000023.1:0-41853 GCA_050789255.1 Symbiobacteriaceae bacterium | reverse complement strand
GGATCCAAGGACCGACGGACAAGACAGGGAAAAGTTAAGCCTCTCAGGGCCGATGGTACTACGTCTTGAACGTGGGAGAGTAGGTCGCCGCCCAAACTATTTACAAAGAAACCCGCCGTGAAAACGGTGGGTTTCGCCATTGGCGACACTCTCCCACGTGAAGGCACGATCGTCCATAGCCAGAATGAACTAAGTGCGCAATGGTTCTAAAGGAGCATGACATAGATCCTGGTCCCATACTGTGGCCCCCTGACATAAGTGCATCAAGTTCCTCCGATCCCCGTATGTACGGAACTTCTCAACTTGTCTATGATGTACAATACGTGGCATTAACAAAACGCGGCGGGAAAGGGACATTACGCTGGTGCAATCAAACCGCCTGTTCAGGGCCCTCACTATGACCAGTCCGTACATAGTCGCCGCAACGGCGATTAACGTTGCTGCATTTGCGTTCCTATCCGATACGTCCCGACCCTTGACCATCATGGTGATCCTGCTGAACGGCTGCATCGGGGCGGCCGTGATCGCCGCGTTTCTGTTCCGCCACAGCCAGCGGCTATTGAGCAAGATGGCCGGCCTGCAGCAGGAGGTTCAGACAGACCCGCTGACAGGGGCCGCGAACCGGCGGTGGCTCCAAACGGTCGGGCAGCGGCTATGGGTCGATTCACTTGAACGACAGCGCCCCTTCAGCGTGTCGGTCGTCGACGTGGATAGCTTCAAACCGTTCAACACCAGGTTCGGTCACCTGGCGGGGGACCAGGTGCTTCAAGTCTTCGCCGGTCTGGCGAAGGCTCAGCTTCGCGTCACGGATCACTTGGTCCGGCTGGGTGGAGATGAGTTTCTCCTGGTGTTGCCGGGCGCCGACCTCGAAGGCGCCGTCAAGGTAACCGAGCGCCTGCTCGCCGCAGCGGCGTCACGGGAGATCACGGTCAACGGGGACCAGCGTGAGCGCATCACCATCTCGGCCGGTGTGGCATCCTCCGCGCAGCAGGCGTGGGAGAGCCTGGAGCATCTGATCAAAGGTGCCGACAAGGCGTTGTACCAGACCAAAGCCCTGGGGGGAAACTGCGTGTGCGTGTGGGATCCTGCACCCAGTCCCGCCCGCAGCGAAACGCTGCCTCCGGTCGATGACGCCCCGGCGCGCCAGGACTTCCACGAGGCGCTCTCCCGCCTGCTGGTAGCGACCGACGAAGAGGCGATCGTCCGCGAGCTTCTAAGTTCTGCGGTCCAGCTCAGCGGCGCAACACAGGGCGCCGTCTTCCAGTACGACCCGACCGTGCAGGGTCTGCGCTTTACGGTCAGCTTCGGCGTGGCCCCATCACTCGACGAGCGCCTGCGCCGCCGCCCGCCGTGGCGGCTGGGCAGCGGGCGGGGTATCACCGGATGGGTGGCGGCCACCGGCGAGCCGCTGTACGTGCCCGACCTGCTGGCCGACAAGCGCTGGACCGGCCGGTCCCTGGATCGGCGTTCCGGCTTTTGGGTCCCCCTGGTTGTCGGGGGAGAGCTGCTCGGTGCGTTCAACGTCCTCTCCGACCAGGTGGACGGGCTCACCGAGGCGGCCCGGGTCTTCATCGTCACCATGGCCCGCTACGCCGCCGTGGTCATGGAGCGCCACCGCCGGCGCACGCTCATGGAACAGACCCTGGAGCGTGAGAAGACGCTGGCGGTGCTCGCCAAACAGATCCAGGAGTTGAGTGATCCCGACGCGATCGTGGGGGTGGGGATGGCCCAAGCGCTTGCCGCCGCAGGAATGGAGGCCGCAGTCTTCTTCACGACCGACCCCAGCGGAACCAGCCGCCTGACCAGGCTGATCGGAGAGGTGCCTGAGGCCTTCCGGGTTCGGATACAGTGGGACCTCTTTCCGCCAGGTGTGGGCGCGGTGGGCCACGTCGTGCAGGCCCGCAGTTCCCTGGTCCTCGAAGATTATGCAGCCAGTCCTTACGCCCACCCGGAATATGTCGCAGCCGGACTGCGCTCCACGGTGCTGATCCCCCTCCTCGGAAATGGCGCCGTCATTGGCGTGATTGGCCTGCATTGCTTTACCCGGCGTGCTGAGGCGCCGCCGGCGCTGGTCTCGTGGCTGGAAGCGCTGGCCGGACGTGTCGGAAATGCATACCGGCACAACGCCCAGGAACAGGTCGTGGCCCAGATTCGGCAGACCCGGGAGTCAGCGCTGGAAGTGATCGGTCGGGCGCTGGAACTGCGGGATTACGAGACCGATGGGCACACCCGGCGAGTGACCGACCTGGCCATGCGCTTGGCGCAGCGGCTTGGCTTCGACGGCGACCGCTCCGTGGCGGTGCGTTGGGGCGCCCTGCTGCACGACATCGGCAAGCTGGCCGTCCCCGACACCATTCTGCTGAAGCAGGGCCCCCTGGATCCTGACGAGCGGCTCTGGATGCAGCGCCACACGCGCCTCGGCGCCGACATGCTCTCGCACATGGTCTACCTGCCGCAGGAGACCCTGGACATCGTCCGATCCCACCACGAGCGGTGGGATGGCGGCGGTTACCCGGACGGGCTCGGTGGTGAGAAGATCCCCCTTGTCGCCCGGCTCTTCTCCGTGGTGGATGTCTACGATGCACTGGTCTCACCCAGGCCGTACAAGCACGCCTGGTCCGCCGCCGATGCCGAGCGGTACATCCGTGAACAGGCGGGTACGCAGTTCGACCCCGAAATGGTGGCGCACTTCCTGGCGGTGCTCTCCGAGGTGCAGGCCCAGCCGGTGCGAGAAGAAGCAAGCTGATACGTAGAGCCCCGGGCGTCTGCCCGGGGCTCTCTGTTACATGTAGGCCAGTTGGTAGCAGGCGGTGCTCAGCAAAACCCACAGGGCAGCCCCGACAATCAGACCGGGCAGCAGGCCGGTGCGCCGGTTGGCGATGACCAGCCAGAACCAGAACCCGAAGTAAACCACGCCCGCCAGAATGAAGACCCAAAAGACCGTGATCGCGCTGCCCTCCATGAGGCTGCCCGTCACCAGGATCGCCAGGAACTCAAAGGGCAGAACCCCCAGCGCCGCCACAAAGCCCAGCAGCGCGTCTACCACAGGATTGCGACGCGGCGGCTGTTGTTGATCGGCCATCGACTACACCTCCTCGAGATCGAGCTGAATCAACCGGCCCTGCGCCTGCCGAATCGGCGCCAGACGGCTCTGTTCGAGACCATCCCGGTAAAACAGGTTGTACGTGTCGAAGGGAATCACTCGGCCGTCGGGGTGCACGATGTGCACGCACGACTTCTTGATGCTGCGGACATCGAAGGAATAGGCGTCGATGAACTGCATGATCAGCACTCGGAAGACGTTCTCGTAGGTGAGCGTGGGCGCATCGATCTGCGGGAGGCAGCAGAGCAGTTCCCGCAGGCTCCCTGCAGATGACGCCGGCGAATGGTTGGTGCTGAAGACCTTGAAAATCGACTCCTGCACGGCCGCATCCTGCTCGTAGACGATGGTGTTCCGACCGGCGTTGATCAGCACGTCCGCCGGGAACATCCCCGTCAGCGGGATCACTTGGCCCTCCAGCTTCAGGGCGTAGGCCATGGCCAGGCTGTCCGGGTGGCAGGGCACGGGGATGACGTCCTCAGGCCGGAACAGACTGCTCTGCTCCAGGATGCGCCGCCGGACCTCGGTCAGGGTCAGGCGGTCCCGGCTGGGGTCGAACTGCTCCAGCCGCCCGGCGGCCTGAATCGGCTGGAAGGTGACGCCCCGTATGCAGGGCTGGGTTACGGCCCAGTCGATGATCTTGCCGACCTCGTGGTCGTTCAGCCCCTTCTTCAAGGTGACGACCAGGGTGACGGAGATGCCGAACTCGTTGCAGTGCTCGATGGCCTGCTGGCGCACCTGGCGCAGGTCGGCGCCCCGCAGCTCCATCAGGGCATCCCGCTCGAAGGAGTCGAACTGCAGATAGAGTTCCAGCCCCGGCATGTAATCGGCCAACCGGCGGGCGAACTCCCGCTCCCGGGCGACCCGGATGCCGTTGGTGTTGACCATCAGATGCTTGATCGGGCGCCGCTTGGCAGCATCCAAGATGGCGAAGAAGTCCGGGTGGATGGTCGGCTCGCCGCCGGAGATCTGCACCACGTCGGGCTCCCGCTCGTTGCGTACCACCACGTCCATCATCTGCTCGATGTGCTCCAGGCTGCGGAAGCGCTGCCGCTTGGGGCTGCTCTCGGCGTAGCAGATCGGGCACTCCAGGTTGCAGGCGTCCGTCACCTCGATCAGGCTCAGGCAGGAGTGCTGTTCGTGGTCGGGGCAGAGCCCGCAGTCATACGGGCAGCCGTACTTGATGGGGGTGTTGTAGTGATTGGGCTGCTCCGGCGGCTTGATGAAGACCTCCCGGGAGCGCTTGTAGTAATCGATGTCGTCCGCCAGCAGCACCTTCTCCCGGCCGTGCTCCGGGCAGAGCTTGAGCATGTACACGTTCCCATCCTGAAAGATGATCTTGCCCTCGACCTTCCGATAGCAGGTCGAGCAGATCGAGATCGCCACATCATAGAACAGGTAGGGCCGAACTCGGTCAGCCATCTATGGCAACCCCTTTCCTCGGGAAGAAGACCCGGAACACATCTCGACGGTAGTAGATGAGCCCCAGCAGCGACGCCGCCTGGGTCGCCGCTAGCCCCAGATAGGGCGCCGGGTATGGCTTGACAAACTCCACCAGGAAGCGGAAGGCGAGGTACCCGATCATAAACCCCTTGAATAGATCCCCGTTCTGGTGTGGCAGGCGCCGCCGCCAGAGCAGCCAGCCCGCTAACACCAGCAGGAAGGCGATCTCATAGAGCTGCGTGGGATGTCGGGGCACACCATCGCCGAAGTCGACGCCCCATGGAAGTGTGGTCGGAATGCCGTGGGTGTTGTCGGCGAGGCCGGTCAAAAAGCAGCCGATTCGCCCGATCGCCAGGCCCAGGCAGAGCGGCAGGGTGAAGAGATCGCCCGTGGACTGCCGCTCCCCGATGCGCGCCTTGACGAACTCGACCCCGATCAGCCCGCCCAGCAGCCCGCCGACGATGGTCTTGCCGCCGAACAGATAAAGCGGATTGCCGAGGTGCGTCAGGGTCTGCGCGGGGTCCTCAAACAAGAAGAGCAGCTTGGAGCCGAGCGCCCCGCCCGCCGCCGCCCCGGCGATGGCCCAGATGCGGTTGGCAATCGGGACGGGGTCGGGGGTACGTTTGCGCATCCCCCAGAACAGCCGGGCGGCCAGGAAGTAGCCCAGGCTTTCGAAGAGGGTGTGCGGATGGAGCGACCAGGGGCCCAGGGGGATCAGGACCGGGAACTGCAAGCGCTCACCTTCCCTAGCGACACACTTAGGTAAATAGTTCTGCTAGAAAGTGAAGCCACCTTTTTCCTTGCGGGGGAAAACGGGGGCTTCATTTTTCTGTCCGGAGGGGGAGTTGACAGCATTGCCCGCCGGGGCGTATGATTAGCCAAGCAATAGTATACATTCCGATGGGAATACTCGGAATAAAGAAGGCGGGGGTAACAGAATGATGAAGCGTTCTCACTGGCTCATGGTCTCGCTTCTCCTGGTTGCGATGGTGGCCTCTGCCTGTGGCGGCGCCAAGGTGCCCGCCCAAACTCCGGCCGCTGAAGCGCCCAGGCAGGTCAAGAAGCTGCAGGTTGGTTACCTCAACGTCATGGATGACGCTCAGGCCATGTTGGCCAAGGACGGCGGCTTCTACGAAAAGCAGGGGCTCGACGTGGAGCTGAAGCTCTTTAGCAGCGGCACCGACCTGATCAAGGCGATCATCGCCGGGCAGCTCCAGGCGGGCGTGCTGGGCTTCACCAACGCCGTCTCCTGGGCCGACAAGGGCGCCGACCTCAAGGTCGTGGGCGGCGCGCAGATGGGCTACCACTCCATCCTGGTCAAGAAGGGCAGCGGCATCAAGACCGTGGCCGACCTGAAGGGCAAGAAGGTGGCCTCCCAGCAGAAGGGCTCCACCGCCGACATCGTGCTGAACGGCGTGGTGCTGCCGCAGGCGGGCCTGACCCCCAAGGATGTCAACATGGTCTACGTCGACCCCGCTGTGGCCGTCCAGTCGCTGAAGGCCGGGCAGGTCGATGCAGCCTTCGTCTTCGAGCCCTACGAGTCCATCGCCACCGCCACCACCGAAGTCAGCGCCATCTACGAGATCGGCAAGGTCTGGCCGTTCCCCTGCATGGTGGTCATCACCTCCGGCAAGCAGCTGGCCGAGGACCGCGAGGCGATCGACCGCCTGCTGGACGCCCAGCGCCAGGCGATGGAGATGATGCAGAAGCAGCCCAAGGAGGCCGCCGGCCTGATCTGGAAGCGCTTCGTGCAGGAGGAGCAGTTGACCAGCCCGACGGGCGCCCAGGTCCCCGCGGTCAACGTCATCCAGAAGGCGATCGAGTCGCAGATGTTCCACTGGGATATCAACGACGCTGAGATCAAGCGCATGGATGAGGTCGTCAAGATCATGCAGGATCAGGGCCTGATCCAGACCAAGGTCGACGTCAGCAAGATCCTCGACCTGACCTGGCAGAAGAAGCAGCCCGCTCACGCCCACTAAACCCGAGGGGGATCGCCCATGACGTACCGAGTCTGGCGCGGCCGGCTCTCCTACATCGCAGCGATTGTCACGCTGCTGGCGCTCTGGCAGGTGGCAGCGTGGATGCTGCCCTCCTACCTGCTGCCCGGGATTCCCGAAACGCTGGCTCGCCTCACCAAGGTGGTGCGCCAGGCCGAGTTCCTCGCCGGGCTGCGTCAGAGCCTCTTCCGCTTTGGCATCGCCTACCCGCTGGCCTGCTTCCTGGGCGCCGCCCTGGGGCTTTTGGCCGGCCTGTTCCGAGGCTTCGCCGTCTATCTGCGGGGCTTGATCTCGATCCTGCAGGCGGTGCCCCCGATCACCTGGGCGCCGTTCCTGATGATCCTGCTGGGCTTCGGCACCGTGCCGATCATCATCATGATCACCATCGCCTCCTTCTTCCCGATGGCGCTGAGCGTCATGAACGCCACCGAGGGGGTGAGCCGGACCCACTTGGAGCTAGCCCGGGTGATGGGGGCCTCCCGTTGGCAACTGCTCGCCAAGGTCTACCTGCCCGAGACGGTCCCGGCGCTGATCACCGGCGCCCAGGTCGCCTTCGGCAACGCCTGGCGCTCGCTGATCTCCGGGGAGATGGTGCTCAGCGCCGGCGCGGGCTTAGGCTTCTCGATCAAGTACGCCGGCGACCTGGGCGACATGAAGGGCGTGCTGATCGGCATCCTCTTCATCGGCGGGATCGCCGTCCTGGTGGACCACCTGGTCCTCGAGCAGATCAAGCGCCGCCTGCTCCACTGGCGCAGTACGGATGGGGGTGAGGCCGCATGAGCGACGGGATCATCGTAGATAGCGTCAGCAAGCGCTTCGGGGAGCTCCAGGTGCTCAAGGGTATCAGCCTGCAGGTTCAGAAGGGCGAGTTCGCAGCGATCGTTGGGCCCTCGGGCTGCGGCAAGTCCACCGTGCTGCGCATGGTGGCGGGCCTGGAGCGCCCCGAAGGCGGCGTCGTTTGGGTAAACGGCAAGCCGGTGACCGGGCCCAGCCCCGACCGGATGCTGATCTTCCAGGAGCACGCCCTGTACCCCTGGCGTACGGTGGCCCAGAACGTGGGCCTGGGCCTGGAGCTCGCCGGGGTAGCCAAGGCCGAGCGGCGGGAGCGGGTGAGCGAGGTGCTGGCGAAGGTCGGGCTGCGGGGGTTCGAGCAGTACCACCCGCACCAGCTCTCCGGCGGCATGCGGCAGCGGGCCTCCATCGCACGGGCGCTCGTGGTCGACCCCGAGGTGCTCCTGCTCGATGAGCCCTACGGTGCGCTCGACGCCATGACCCGCCTGACCATGCAGAACGAGCTGCTGAGGCTCTGGCAGGGTTCCGGCAAGACCGTGCTGCTCATTACCCACGATATTGACGAGGCGCTCTACCTGGCCGACCGGGTCTTCGTCATGAGCCACCGGCCCGGGCAGATCATCCGGGAGGTGGGGCTGGAGCTGGACCGGCCCCGGAGCCGCAGCGACGCCCGGTTTGCAGCGCTGCGGGAGGAGCTTCTGTCGGCTTTGCAGATCGCCGCATAAAGTAGCAGGGGCCGCCGTGATGGCGACCCCTGCTTTTAGCATTGGCTCGGGAAAGGGGCGAGACGGATGCCGATGCGCATCCTGATCGACAAGGCCGAAAACAAGCTCTACCTGTACGAGAACGGCCAGGTGATCCGGGAGTACCCGGTGGCGACGGGGCGCACGTCGGATATCACCCCGGTGGGGACGTTCTCCATTGTGGTGAAGATCGTGGATCCATCGTGGACCAACCCCGAGACCGGGGAGACGATCCCCGGCGGCGACCCTGCGAACCCCCTGGGCAGCCGTTGGCTCGGGCTCAGCGTGGGGAACACGGGCGGCAGCAAGTACGGCATCCACGGTACGAATAATCCCAGCTCCATCGGTGGGTACATCACGCACGGCTGTGTGCGGATGTATCCCGAGGATGTGGAGGAACTCTTCGATATGGTGCCGTTGGGGACCATGGTTACGATTCGGGACTGAGGTCGCGCAGGCCCTGCACATTACTGAAGACCATCTGACGGTCGACGATGGTCAGGAGCCCCCGGGACTGGAGGTCGGAGAGGAGCCGGGTCACGGTCTCCCGGGAGGTGCCAGCGAGAAGGGCGATCTCCTGGTGGGTCAGCTTGACCGGGATGCGTACGCCGCCGCCCGGGTCGGGGCGCCCCATCTGCTCCAACAGGCGCAGCAGCTGGCTCAGGACCCGCTGGCGGGAGGTCAGAAAGAGCGTCTCGTCGATCTGGCGCCCGGCCTGGCGGAGCTTGGCGACCAGGACCCGGCAGACCTTCAGGCAGATCGCCGGGTGGGTCAGCATCAGCCGCTCGAAGGCCGGGGCTGGGATCTCCCGGAAGCAGGTGCGGCCCATGGCCTGACCCCAGGCGCCGGAGGGGGCGCAGTCGACGATGCCCATCTCCCCGCAGATCTCCCCGGGTCCCACCAGGCTGATGATCCGCTCCTCGCCGTCCGGGGTGATGCTGTAGATCTTCACCGCCCCGCTTTCCACCAGGTGGAGGGCGGGGGTGGGGTCGCCGCGCCGGAAGAGCACCGTTCCGTCCTCTACGCAGCGCTGGGTTGCTACGGCCTCGATCTGCCGCAGCTCCTCCTGGTCAAGCCCGTCAAAGAGCCAGAATGCAAGCAAGGCCCGATGCTCCTTTTTGTGACCTGGGACACAACGGCCCGCCGCCCTTCATGGCAAGATGATGCCATACATGCATGAAAGGGCGGATGGGCGTGCCCCGTTGGCTGGCTGTATCTCTAGCACTCTTCGTGACGCTGCTCTGGTCTTCCTCGTACATCCTCAACAAGATGGCCTTCGCCGAGGGCATCCGGCCGCTGACGCTGGCGGGCCTGCGGTACTCGCTTGCGGCCCTCACCCTATTGGCCGTTCGAGTTCGGCGGGGGACTCGCGGTACCCGGAAGCTCGCTCTGGTACGTTACGTAGGCCTCGGCGTAGCCGGGTACGTGATCGGGCAGGGCATGCAGTACATCGGCCAGTACTACATCAGCCCGACCCAGGCGAGCCTGGTACTCTCGGTGGGAAACACCCTCCTGGTGCTCCTGGTGGGCGCCCTCTGGCTCGGGGAGCGGCCGGGCGCCGTCCAGGGGCTGGGCATCGCCGTCGCCCTGGGCGGGGCGCTCACCTACTACTACCCCTGGACCCTGCGGCCCGAGCATTGGCTCGGGGTGGCGCTAATCCTGCTCTCCAGCGTCGGCTACGCCACCCAGCTCACCGCCAATCGGCGCCTCCTGGGCGGGGACACCCCGGCGGACCCCTTCGACCTGGTCCTCCTACCGATGGCTGTAGGCGCGGTCGGCATGCTGGCCCTGGGCCTGATCCTGGAACCCTGGCCGGTGATCAGCGCCAAGCTGGTGCTGCTGCTCCTCTGGCTCGGCCCGGTGAACGGCGCCCTGGCCTTCCTGCTCTGGACTTACTCCCAGAAGGCGCTCAAGGCCTACGAGAGCAGCAACATCAACAACAGCATGCTCGTGCAGATCGCCGCCCTGGATGTGATCTTCCTGCACCGTGAGATCAACGGGCGGGCGCTGGCAGGCGTTCTTGCCTCCGCCGTGGGCGTTGCGACCGTTCAATTGCAGGCGATTCGAGGCCGCAGGGCGAAATAAGCCTCCCGAAGGGAGGGGACGCCTTATCGCCGCCTCACGCATGCCCTTTACGATCATGACCAAGCCCATCGGCCCGATCTGCAACATCGACTGCGAATACTGCTACTACCTCGAAAAAGATCAGCTCTACCCCAAGGGCGAGCCCTTCAAGATGACCGAGCCTGCGCTGGAGAGCTACATCCGCCAGGTGATCGCGTCCAGCCCCGGCCCCCAGGTCGACTTCATGTGGCAGGGCGGCGAGCCCACCCTGCTCGGCCTGGACTTCTTCCGGCGGGCCGTGGAGATTCAGCAGGCGCTCCTGCCCAAGGGCTGGAGTGCCGCTAACGCCCTGCAAACCAACGGCACCCTTCTCACTGAGGAGTGGTGCCGCTTCTTGCGCAGGCATCAGTTCCTGGTCGGCATCTCCATCGACGGGCCGGCGGCGCTGCACGACCGCTACCGGGTGGACAAGGGCGGGCGCCCCACCCACCACAAGGTGATGCGCGGCCTCAAGCTGCTCCAGGCCCACGGGGTGGAGTACAACGTGCTCTGCACGGTCCACGCTGCCAACGCCGAGAAGCCCCTGGAGGTCTATCGATTCTTCAAGGAGATCGGGGCGACCTGGCTCCAGTTCATCCCGATCGTCGAGCACGCCGGGGGCACCGCCGCCTCCGAGCGCTCGGTCGGCGCCCTCCAGTACGGCAAATTCATGTCCGCCATTTTTGATGAGTGGATTCGCTACGATGTGGGCCGTATTTACGTCCAACTCTTTGAGACCTGTCTCGGGGTCTGGTACGGGCGCCCGGCCAGCCTCTGCATTTTTGCGGAGACCTGCGGGCGGGGCCTGGCGCTGGAGCACAACGGCGACCTTTACGCCTGCGACCACTTTGTGGACCCCGAGCACAAGCTGGGCAACATCCACTTCGTGCCGCTCGCCGAGCTGGTGGATGCGCCCGAGCAGGTCCAGTTCGGGCTCGATAAGCGGGACAAGCTGCCCGCCCAGTGCCGCCGCTGCGATGTGCGCTTCATGTGCAACGGCGGGTGCCCCAAGGAGCGCTTTCTGCTCAGCGAGGACGGCGAGCCCGGGCTCAACTACCTCTGCGAGGGCTACCAACACCTCTTTCGCCACGTCGACCCCTATATGAAGCGGATGACCGAGATGCTCCGGCAGGGCGTTCCGCCCTGGCAGATCATGACCGAGGTGCGAAAGAATCAGGGAGGGCGACGCTAGATGACCCGGCCCAACATCCTTCTCATTACCACCGACCAGCAGCGGGCGGACATGCTCGGCTGCTATGGCAACCCGGTGATTCAGACGCCCAACATCGACCGGCTGGCCGCCGAGGGCGCCCGCTTCGAGCGGGCCTACGTGGCCAACCCGCTCTGCATGCCCTCCCGGGCCAGCATTATGACCGGGCAGTTCCCCAGCGCCCACCGGGTCTACGCCAACGGCATCCCCCTGAATGAAGACCTGACGACGCTCCCCGAGGTGCTGGCGGAGCAGGGCTACCACACGGCGGCCATCGGCAAGCTCCACCTGACCCCGTACGACCCGCCGGGCTTCCGGGAGTCGGTGCCCGACTGGTCGGGCGAGCCCTACGGCGACTGGCACGGGCCGTACTATGGCTTCGCCGAGGTCCACCTGACGCTCGGGCACAACAGCGGCTCGGGCCACTATGGAGAGTGGCTCAAGCAGTACCACCCCGAGGTGCTGGACTGCTTCTGGAAGGATATCAGCCAGCGGCGGGGGCCGGCCAACACCCCGGTCACCTGGAAGTCCGCCGTGCCGGTCAAGGCGCACCACTCCACCTGGATCGGGGAGACCTCGGTCGCCTTCCTGGAGCGGCAGGCGGCGAGCGGGGCGCCCTTCTTCGCCTGGGTTAGCTTCCCCGACCCGCACCATCCGTTCTGCCCGCCCGAGGAGATCGCCGGGATGTACGACCCGGCCACGGTGCCCCTGCCGCCCCGGCGGGAGGGCGACCTGGACGACAAGCCGCCGCAGTACAACGCCTGGTACCGGGAGGGCGCCCCCCACGAGGGCCGGGGCGGGAACTTCATCCCCGCTCAGCTCTCCGAGGCGAACCTGCGTGAGATGATCGCCTTCAACTACGCCCAGACCTCCCTGGTCGACCAGAACGTCGGCAAGATCCTGGAAGCGCTGGACCGGCTGGGGCTGGCAGAGAACACACTCGTCCTCTTCACTTCGGACCACGGCGAGCTGCTGGGCGAGCACGGGCTGCTCTTCAAGGGGCCGTTCATGTTCGAGGGGCTCCTGCGGGTGCCCTTCGTGGTGCGCTGGCCGGGGGGCGGCCTGAAGGCTGGTCGGTCCAGCGAAGCACTGATCAGCCTGGCCGACATCATGCCGACGCTGCTGGCCGCGGCCGGGGCGCCGACCCCCGGCGCCGTGCAGGGCCGGTCCTTCCTGCCGGTGCTCACGGGCGAGGCGACGGAGCACCGCGATGCGGTACTGACCGAGTTCCACTCCACCTACTTCCCGGGCCTCAACCTGCGGACGCTCCGGACGGCGTCCCACAAGATCACCTATTACCCCGGCAAACCTTACGGCGAACTCTACGACCTGGAGGCCGACCCACACGAGTTCGTCAACCGCTGGGATGACCCGGCCTACACCTCGGTCAAACTGCAACTGCTCCAGCGCCTAATCGATGAGATGATCAGCCTTGAGCTAGATGATCCCAAGCCCGTCAGTCACGCGTAGGAGGTGCGCCCTGTGTGCAGGAACATCAGGCAGCTCTATAACTTCGAGCCCCCGGCGACCGAAGACGAGGTCCGGGCCGCTGCGCTCCAGTACGTGCGCAAGATCAGCGGTTTCGCCAAACCCTCCGCTTCGAACCAGGAAGCGTTCAATCAGGCGGTGGAGGAGATCGCCCGGGCTTCATCCGTGCTCCTCGCATCGCTTGCTACCACGGCGGCGCCCAAGAACCGGGAGGTCGAGGCCGCCAAAGCCCGCGCCCGCTCAGTTCGCCGGTTTCACACCTAGGAGGACCCCACAATGAGACGCCACGCCGCCGCCGTTCTTCTCTTGATGCTCACCACAGCTTGCTCGAAGAAAGCGCCTGTGGTCACGGAGCAGCCGGTCGTTGTCCCGGAACTGCCCCCGGTCCAGGTACAACTGCCCGTCGACGCGGTGAAGGAGCGGGTGGCGATCTCATCGCTGGCTGCGGAGTCGGTCACGCCCCTTGCCACCAAGGGGGGCGTGGTCTCGGCTGCGGATGATGCCGGCTGGATGCAGGCGAAGGCCGACCTGATCAAACTGGTGGAGCAGAGCCCGCTCACACCGGCGCCCGGCCTCCAGGATGCGCTCCTGGCTTACTACCGCCGGCCCGACGTGGCAGCCCTGCCCGGCGCCGTGGCGGACCCGACCCGCACCCTGCGGTCGGACGTGGTGACAGGGACCAAGGAGGGTCCTTCAGTCAAGGGCGCCCCGGTCTTGATACGCTTCGGTCCCATCTACGACGGGGTCGGCACCTGGCAGCTTTCGCTGGTCCAGTGGCGGGCGGGCGAGAAGATCTTCACTGCGCCCATCGCCGAGCCGAACGCATGGACCCTGCGAGCGGTCACTTACCAGGGGCGCCCGGCCTTTCTGATCTTCCGGCCCGCCACGGATGAGCGCCCGCTGTCGGTGGCTGCGTATGAACCCACCACCGACGGCAAACTCCAGCCCATCACGCTGAGCCTCCCTCCCGCCGTCGGCGGGGTGACGCCGACCGCCGTGGCGCCCAACCAGGTGGAGTTCCGAGGCGCCAAATCGTCCGCGGTCCATCCCGATTTCGAGTGGGCTTGCTTCGGTGAGGAGTGCGTTTCTTTCCGCTGGAGCGATGCCGGCGGCCTGGCCCTTGAGCCGGCGGGCTTCGGGCGGAAGGAGGCCTCCGAGCGGCTTGGCAGCACCGACGGCAACCGGGTCCCGACCGATGTGGAGAGCCGGCGCACTCACATCGACCAGCGCCTGGCCACGGTCGGTTCGATGGACGAGGCCCCCGACGCGCTGAGCCGGCGCCTGGGCGCCGCAGTCGCCACCGCCCGGTCGGGCAGCGCCGTCGCCCGGGCCATCCACTTCGACTCCGTGAGTTGGCTGAACGGCAAGGGCTATCAGGAGGCGGTCACCCGCATCCAGCTCCGGGGGGAGGGGCTCTCCTACTTCCCGCTTCCAATCGATGCCGGGGCCTACGTCGACCATCGGGTGCTCCAGGAGGGCGGCAAGCTCTACCTGCTGCTCCTGACCCAAACGCCGCCCCGGCCCGGGGATGAGAAGGTTCTCAGCCTGTACGTCGTTGAGAACGAGCGGGTAAAGCGAGTGAAGCTTCCCCCCAACCTTGCCCGCGGCGTCTTCAGCTTCCTCAGCATGGACGGTCGGCTGCTCCTGGACTGCCCGCTCTACTCCAGCGCCGAGCTCAGCAAGTGCTCGTCCATTCGGCTGGAGGAGGGTAACCTGGTCACCTTGAAGCCGGGCAGCCTGGACCCGCTGCCTTCTGCCGAGGCCAAGCAGGCCAGTGAACAGGCGCTGGCCAAGTTCCAGGCCGGCGCCTATGCAGAGGCGGCTCAACTGTTCCGCCGGGCGGTTGAGCTGACCCCGCTCTGGGTGGACGCCTGGAACGACCTGTCGCTGGCCTACCAGAAGGCGGGGGACTGGCCGTCTGCCCTTACTGCGGCACGTTCGGCGGTGAGGCTGGACAGGAATTCCGGTCCCGGACTCTATAACGAGGGGGTTAGCTACCTCGGTCTGAAGAACCCAGAAAGGGCCGCTGGCAGCCTAAAGGCAGCTACCCAGGCCCAGCCCCGCAGCGTCGCCGTATGGCTCGCCCTGGGCCGGGCCGCAGAAGCGAGCCACGACCGGGCCACGGCCCTGGATGCTTACACCAAGGTCCTTTCAGAAGAGCCCGGCAACGCCGAAGCGGAGGAGGGGATCAAGCGAGTTCAAGCCCTGCTTCCAAAAAAGTAACGCAAACAGACCGAGGGGAGCGCTTCCCCTCGGTCTTTCTCTATGGGCTGATATCTGAACCTTCCCAATACATTTCTGCCGACCGTCGCTAGACTGAACATATGTATGCACACCATGAAGGCCCTCGGTTGGGAGGCAGGCTGTGTGAAAAAAGGTGGACTGAATCTAAAGGCTCTACGAGAACGCGTGCAGCGGGCGGCCCCGGAAGAGGGGGCGCCCGGCCAGCAGCGAAAGGGCATCTCCCGGCGGCAACTGCTCCAGGTGGCGGGCGCCGTCACGGCCGTCGGGGCCCTGGTCCGGGCCGGCGGGGCGAAGGCCGCGACCAAGTTGGGCGCCGCCAGCCTGGTCACCGGGCCCGGGCGGGCCGCCTTCTGGCTGGACGGCCAGGAGCGCTGGGTGATCGACACCAAGCGCTTCGGGGGGCGCCCCCGACTCACGGTCGATGCGACGCCTGAGGGCACCAAGCTTCAGCTAACCGGCGCCTACTTCCCCGGCACGGAGATTCCGGCGGGGCTGACCTGCACGGTCACCAAGTCCCGGATGCGCCTGGAGCTGGAGTTCGGCCAGTTTGTCTGCGATCTCTCCCTGGAGCGGTGGCTGGCGGGGCTGGAGCGGGCTCGGGCGCCCGTCTCCCTGGGCGGCCCGGCTACGAAACTGGGCGCCGCCGCCCTGCTCCTCCTTTCGGGCCGGGCGCGGGCCGAGTTCAGCCCGGACTGGACGCTTCGGGTGGATGGGCGGCAGATCGCTACCCTCAATGGCCTACCCTCAGACCAGTTCACCCTCCGCCTCCCGACCACGCTTGAGCCGAGCCTCCTGCACAGCCCGCCCGCCCGCCGCACCGCCCTCACCCTGGAGCGGGGCGCCCACCCCTGGCAACTCTCCCCGGTCCTGCCCGCAGGCTGGTCCCTGAGCGGCGCTCCCTGGACCCGGCTCCAGGGCGAAGCCGCGCTCAGCGCCAGGGGGGAGGCCCGCCACGCCATCCTGGCCGAGGCACCCGGCCAGGCGGAACTAAAGGCAGGCCCCATCATCCTGCCCATCACCAAGGCGACGCTAGCGCTGACCGGCGACCACCAGGCCCTCGTCGCCCGCTACGCCGAGGCACCCACCTGGATCCACCAGGGCGGGGTGAGCCTGCTGGTCGGCGATGGCCCCCAGGTCGAGCCCCTGGCGATCACCGCCCGGGGCGGCGCCCTGGAGCGGGTGCACGTGGCGCCGGCGCTGTTGGGTGTTAACGCCCCGCTGGACGGAGCGCTCACCGAGGCCACCTGGAACCCGGAAGGGAGCCGCCTTGTGATCGCCGCCAACGAAGAGCAGCCGCCCCTCAAGGAGTTCCCGGTCACCATCATCGACGGGCAGATCAACCTGCCGCCCCGTCAGACCGAGATCGAACCGCCGCCCGTGGTCGCGCTGCCGTCCAACCTGCAAATCTCGGTCATCCGGCCAGAGGATATGCTGGTCCTGCGCTTTGAGTTCGTCGGCCTCACCCTCCAGACCGGCGGTGACAAGCCAGCCCGGTTGGTACGAAAGTCCCCGCAAGCCTACATCATCGCCCACTTCCCGCCCCAGCACATCGCCGAGCAGGCGTTCTTCGAGGCGATCAAGGCCTCCGACAGCGAGACACCCGCCGAGCCGCCCGTGCAGGCCCGCATGGCAGGGCCTAGCCGCTTGGTCTTCAAGGTGCCCGCCGCCGTAACCGAGATTCCCTACACGCTGGAGGAACTGCTCAGCTGGATCAAACACGAGCAGAGCGTCTCACCGGTCGCCCTGCCGCCGCCCGTCAGCGTGGGAGAGATCCTGAAGGAAGAGGAGGACTGCGGCTGCGCCCCGGTCACCCCCGGGCTCCGCTGGCCCCCGCCCAAGGTGACGGCGCCCGAGCAGTACCACACCGCGATCGAGGCGCCCTATCGGGTCATCCTCTCGACCAACAAGCACGCTGCCTGGGCCCACGCCGTGGCCCCGGTCACCCAGGGCGGCGCCTGGACCGAGCTCTGGCACACCCGCCTGGGCGTCAAAGGCAACCACGGCACGGTGGACGAGCAGAGCGCCACCTTGCGCACCGTCCGGGCGATCTGGTCGCCCGACTACACCGAGGCCAACCCGCCGCCCACGAACGACACATCGCCCTTCCGCATGTCGCTCAAGAGCCGCAACCGCAACGAGATCGTCCACATGAGCTCCGACTTTACCATCGGCGGCTTCACGCCCCTGCCGATCAAGGTCGACCGGCTGATGCTCTCCTCGCTGGGCGCCTGGATGAACGTGGCCGGCCAGTGGGAGCCGCCCGGCGCCTACAACCTGGAGGAGTGGCGCCACCGGGCTGTCATGGGGCGCGACACCTACGTGCGGGTGGTGGAGAAGGGCTACCTCTTCCCGCTGGGCCACCGGGCCAGCCTGATCACAATCACCGAGCGCAAATTCCAGTCCACCCCCAGCGGCAAAATGGCCGCCTACCTGCGGCAGCGGGAGTACATCGTCGTCAGGCAGTTCGAGAAGACCTACCCTGGCACGGGCATGTCCTACGCCGGGCGGGCGTTCCCCTTCACCCGGGTCCAGCTGACCACCCTGCTCACTCCCGACCTGGACCCTGCCCAGAACATCCCGGGGACGCCCTCGGGCTCCTGCCGCTGGGTGAGGGCGGGCGGTGAGGATTTCCTCTTCCACTGCGTCAGTGAGGACCGTGACGGCAACCGGCACGAGTTCACCATGCCGCTGGTGTTTGTACTCAACTCCATCGCCGACAACGACTCTGCCCTTACCGCGGTACGAAACCATCTGCGCACCACCACCGCCAGCCGTCGCCAACGCCCCATGGGCGGCCAGAAGATCGCCTACGCACCCAGCGACAAGCCCGGCGACACCGCCTTTGAGACCCAGACCTTCACCTTTGACGCCGAGGTGCCCGACAGCGCCATCGCCCTGCCGGCAAACCAGCCCCGCTTCTACCCGGCCATGGGGGGCGCCACCGTCCGCATGGCCGCCGTCGAGCAGGTGACGGGCGCCGCCTCCGGCGCTGCAATCAAGTACCACCAGACCTACCTGGAGAAGGGCTTCAGCCCTGCCGGGAACAAGGCGTCGGTCTGGGCCGAGCTGGACACCCCGGTCAAGATGCTCTGGAAGGCCGACCAGGCCGGCGGCGTCTCCACGCCCAACCTGGAGATCGGCGGCATCTCCCGCAAGCTGGGGCCCGTGGGCGGCTCCCCCGACGACCTGATGGGCAGCACCTTCGACCCCAAGAAGTTCTTCAGCAATGAGGCCAAGATTCTCGGGGGCATCCTGCTGACCGACATCCTGGACGCCTTCGGGCTGGACGAGCTGGGCGGCGACGGCAAGAAGGCGCCCAAGCTGACTAACCGCGTGGTCTACCCCGGGGACGACAAGTCCAAGCCCCCGGAGGGCCTGGAGACCCGCTTCCTCTGGGAGCCCAAGGTAGTCAGCGACCCGCTCAAGGTCTTCGAGGCGAGCGCCAATACGACCATGAAGCTCGACGCCAAGATGCTGACCAAGTTTGCCGCTCCGCCCACCTCGACCTACGAGATCCTGGGCGAGCTGAAGAGCTTCAAGGGCAACCTGATCGGCGACGGGCCAACCAAGTTCCTGGTGCTCACCTTCAAGCAGCTGGTCTTCACGGCCAAGTCCGGCGAGAAGGCGGACGTCAAGCCCGAAATCACGGCGGTCGACTTCGCCGGGCCGCTCAAGTTCATCAACAACCTCAAGGACTTCCTCAAGTCCACCGGCAACGGCCCGTCGATCGATGTCAGCCCCACCGGGGTGATGGTAGGCTTCAGCCTCGCCATCCCCAACGTGATGGTGGGCGTGCTCTCGATCCAGAACATGAAGCTGACCAGCAGCCTGAGCCTGCCCTTTGGCGGCGACCCGGTGCGCCTTCGCTTCGCCTTCTGCGAGCGGGAGCACCCGTTCCTACTAACCGTGTCGATGTTCGGCGGCGGCGGCTTCTTCGGCATCAACCTGGGCCTGGACGGCGTGGAGCTGCTGGAGGCCTCCTTCGAGTTCGGCGGCCAGCTGGCCCTCGACATCGGGGTGGCGAGCGGCGGGGTCTACGTCATGGCCGGCATCTATTTCAAGATGGAGGGCGACGACTGCACCCTGACCGGCTACCTCAAGCTCGGCGGCTCGCTCTGCGTGCTCGGCATCATCACCATCTCGGCCGAGTTCTACATGGCGCTCACCTACCAGTCCGCGGGCAACAAGGTCTACGGTCAGGCGACGCTGACGGTCAAGGTCGAGATCCTCTTCTTCAGCGCCAGCGTGGACATGACCGTGGAGAAGCGGTTCAAGGGCGACGACGCCGACCCGCTCTTCGCCGACCTGATCGATCAGCCGCACTGGGACGAGTACTGCGAGGCGTTCGCCTAAACCGGAGGGAGATGGAGATGAAAAAACAGACCGTGATGTGGACCGCCCTGCCGAGCGGGATCTCCGGTGAGCGCCTGCGCCTCTCCGTGCTCGTCTCGCCGAGGCTACAGACCAACGAGGGGCTGCCCCGGCCCTCGCTGGCCCAGTTCCCGGACTTCCTCGACTGGCCGGCTCGGGCCGTCAGCTTCTCCGTCGCCTTCGATGGCGGACCGACGCTGCCCGCGGTGACGGTAAGCGCTCCCCCGAGTTCAGCGGAGTGGGGCGCCCTCTTCGGGCCGTCCACCTATGTGCGGCCCTACGCCTTCCCGCCCCTGCATGAGCGGTCGGTCCGCTCCTTCCCCGCCGCCAACGTGATGGCCTACATCAAGGAGAAGTACACCAGCTTCGCGGCCGCCAATCCCACCGACCATCCGCACACCAAGGACCTGGCGCAGATCGTGCGGGATATCGGGCGGATCGGGAAAGGCTTTGACAACGTGGCGGGGCCTCCCCTGGATATGCCCACGTACCAGGAGAAAGCGGCGCCGCCGGGGCCCGTCAACCCACGCCGGGACTTCCAGCAGCTCCGGGAGTTCTACACCTGGCCCAAGCAGCGCCAGATCGTGCCGGTCGCCGTGCCGGAGATCGACTTTCACCAGATGGTCGCCCTGATGGGCGACTACCCCGAGGTGATGCGCCGGGTCGGGCTGATCTACGACCTGGAGGTGGAGCTCACCGGCACCGTGCCGCCGACAGGCACGCTGAGCGTGGTCCCGACCTGGTCTGCGCTCACCGTGGGCAGCACCGCCATGATGCCCCGGACGGCCTACGTGATCGCCGACGGGGCCTTCCGGGCGGCGCCCCGCCCCGGCTCGAACGAGCTGGAGAACGGGCGCCTGCGGCTGGGCGAGCCCGAGCACTACAGCGTCATCCAGGTCGATGTGGACGGCGCCGGCCTCAAGTTCCAGGACTTTGCGCAGGGGCTGCTCCGGGCGCAGAGCACCCGCAGCGCCGATACGCCCGAGCAGTATTCCGTGCCTGCCATGCGCTCCCACGGGCTCTCGCTGGTCCGCACGGGCCGGGCTTGGAACCTGGTCCAGGCGCTGGCTGAGGGCAAGGCCCGGAACGACACCGCCGAGGGGGGCGGGGCGGTCACGCTCTACGCCGAGGATCTGACCCGGGGCTACCGCATCGACGTCTGGGATGACCGGACCGCCCGGTGGCACTCGCTTTGCAAGCGGGTCGGCACCTACCAGTACGAGCAGACCGGCGACTCCTTCACCCATGAAGATGAGGGGATCATCACCATGGGGGTCACCTCAGCGGCGGATGGCTCCTCATCAGACCTGAGTCTGCACGAGTCGCTGCTCCGCTGGGAGGGCTGGTCGCTGGCGGCGCCCCGCCCGGGCCGGGTGATCTCCCCGCAGGATGAGGTCGCCACCACCACGCCCAGCACCCCCACCGAGTTCAAACTCCAGGTCAGCTTCACCGCCGCCAAGGGCTCCCTGCCCAGGCTGCGCTTCGGCACGGGCTACCGGCTGCGGGCTCGGGCTGTGGATCTGGCAGGTAACTCGGCCCCGCTGACCGAGGACGACGCAACTGACGCCAATACCGATACCGCCCTCGTGCGCTACGGGCGCTTCGAGCCCGTCAGCTCGCCCACCATGGTGCTCCGGCAGGGGGTCACACCCGGCGAGTCGCTGGAGCGGCTGGTGATTCGCTCCAACTACGACGCCCCGGCCTCGGGCGACAACGACCGCCATATAGCCCCGCCCCGGGTCGCCCAGCTGACCGCCGAGACCCACGGCATGTTCGATCGGCCCACCGGTCTGGACAAGACCGCCTACGCCGCCATCACCGCCCGGGATGGGGGCTTTGCCCCGGAGGGCCTACACCCCGAGGCGCAGCTGGCCCTGCCCTACCTGCCCGACCCGGTGGCCCGGGGCGCCGCCCTCCTGGGCCTGCCGGGGGCGCCCGCCGCCACGCCCACCCAGGTCGACTTCCGCAGCGCCGTCTGGCCCGAGCGGGAGCCCTTCCGGCTCCGGATCGCCGAGGGGAGCGGCGCCCCGGACTGGAACGCCGGCGCCCGGGTGCTCACCGTCTTCCTGCCCAAGGCCGAGATCGCCAAGGTCCGGCTCAGCTCTTACCTGGGCGCCGCCGACCTCACGCAGATGGGCCTCTGGGGGTGGCTCGCCGAGGCGGGCCTGCCCGCCGCCAAGATCGCCGCGCTCAAGCAGCTGGCCGTGCAGGGCCGCCACTGGATGCTGACGCCCTACCGGACGCTGACGCTGGTCCACGCCGTGCAGCAGCCCCTGTACGAGCCCAAGTTCACCTCGCTGGCCTCGGTGCGCAGCCTGGGCCAGACCTTCACCACGCTGACCGACAAGCTGCATGTCCACGGCAAGTCGACCATCAAGGTCGGGGTGACCGCCCGCTGGCAGGAGCCGGTCGACGCCCTCTCCGACTCCGAGTGGAAGTACATCAGTGGGAAGGCCGACGCCTTCGAGGTGCCCGTCGTGTGGGGCGACCCCCACGTCGACATCAGCCACAAGCAGGAGTTCGGCGACACCAAGTACCGCATGGTCGAGTACTCGGCCACCGCCACGACACGCTTCGCTGAGTACTTCCAGACGCCTGCGACGGCCACCGTCACCGTGAGCGGCGGCAGCAGCGCCAGCCTCGGCGCCACCCGCCTGGTCGAGAAGTCCGAGAAGGTGACCGACCTCGCCGGCACCGTGGAGTATGAGCGCGAAAAGGACTATGTGATGGACTACGCCGCGGGCGCCATCAGCCGGGCGCCGTCTTCCGCCATCCCGGACGGGGCGTCGGTCAAGGTTGTCTTCGCCCACTATCCGGGCCCCCTTACCCGGGAGTCCGCGGCGCCCGTCACGGTCGATGTGCTCAACTCGGCCCGGCCCGCCTCGCCCAAGGTGCTCTACATCGTGCCGACCTGGGGCTGGCAGCGGGAGTCCTTCGACGACGGCCTGGTGGTCAAGCGCCAGGGCGGCGGCCTGCGCATCTACATGGAGCGGCCCTGGTTCTCCTCCGGCGACGGGGAGCTGCTGGGCGCCGTCCTGTGGCCCGGGCCGAAGCCCAGCCTGATCAAGTTCCCGAGCAAGGTCCCGCCCGACGCCCTGAAGCCCTACATCACCCAGTGGGGCCTCGACCCGCTCTGGCTCACCCTGGGCAGCCCGCCCGCCCTGCCGGCCCTGGCCCACTTCAAGTCGGCGGTGGACAAGGCCACCGGGCTCACCCTGGAGGAGGTCCCGGGCGCCCAGTTCCACGTGGCGGGCCACGCCGTGGGCTACGACAAGGGTCGCAAGCTCTGGTACTGCGACATGGAGCTGGACACCGGCCACACCTACTACCCGTTCGTGCGGCTGGCCCTGGTGCGCTATCAGCCCAAGTCGGTGCCGGGCGCCCATCTCTCCCGGGTGGTGCTGGCCGACTTCGCCCAGGTGGCCCCCGACCGGGTGGCGACCATCACCATGGACCCGGATGATCCCAAGCTGCTCCAGGTGATGCTCTGCGGCCCGGGCTACAAGGAGTCCTCGGCCGCCAAGGCGCCCGGCGAGGTCGAGGTGACGGTCGAGACCAAACGGCCCGACGTGGAGGGGGACCTGGGCTGGATCCCGGTGCCCGGCTCCACCTTCCCGCTCACGGTGGCCGACAGCGCCAAGCCGGATATCACCTGGATCGGCCGGGTGCAGTTGCCCGAGGCCCGGGGCGCCAAGCCCTACCGGCTGGTGATCAAGGAGTACGAGCGCTTCCGGGTCGACGGCAGCGGCGGAGCGATCACCGGCATCGCATTCCTGCCGAAGACGGAACGCCGACTGGTCTTCGCAGCAACCGTGGAACTGTAAGGAGGATGAAACCGGATGCGTGCATTGGTCTGGCTGTGCGCCTTGTTGGTAGGTTTGGTACCGATATTGACCGGCGCAGCGTCCAGAGCCGACCGCGGGTACACTGCCCGGTATGGCCTGGAGCTCGATGGGGTCTTTGTAGGCTGGCTCGACAGCTTCGAGGGCGGAAACGCCGTCGGCGAGGTGGTCGCTGAAGGCCTCGGCGGCGACCTGCTGGCGAAGAAGCACATCGGCAACGTGAAGTACGAAGAGGTCACGATGGCGTTCGGGACCGGGATGTCCAAGGCGCTCTACGAGTGGATCGACACCGGGTTCACGGGCAAGGCCCAGCGCAAGAACGGCGCCATCATTGCGGCGGATTACGACCTGAAGGAGCGCTCCCGCCTGGAGTTCACGGGGGCGCTGATCACCGAGATCGGCATGCCGGCGCTCGACGCTTCCAGCAAGGATGCCGCCAAGATGAAGATCAAGTTCCAGCCGGAGTACACCCGCCGCAAGGCTGGCTCCGGCCAGCCCCTCAAGGGGTCCATCTCCGTGAAGCAGAAGCAGTGGCTCCCCTCCAACTTCCGCCTGAAGATCGACGGCCTCGACGATGCGGCCTCCCGGGTCAACAAGATCGAGGCGCTCACGATCAAGCAGAAGGTAACCTCGGACGCCATCGGTGAGTCCAGGGACTATGAGCAGGAGCCCACCAGCCTTGAGGTACCGAACCTGGTCTTCACCACCTCCGAGCTCGCAGCCGATGTGCTCGTTGACTACCACCAGGACTTCGTCATCAATGGCAACAATGGCCAGGAGCGGGAGAAGGGCGGCACGCTCGAGTACCTCGCCGCCGACGGCAAGACCGTGCTGTTCAGCCTGACCTTCAAGAATCTGGGCATCTTCAAGCTGGCGCCCGACAAGGTCGAGGCCGGCTCCGAGCAGATTCGCCGGGTGAAGGCGGAGATGTACTGCGAGGACATTCGCTTTAGCTACACCTCGGCGGCGACGAACTGACACCCCAGACACGGCGGCTGAACGCAGGAGTTCAGCCGCTTTGTTGTGGAAGTTCACGCTACGAGGTGAATCACGGTGCTTCATGGGAAGGTTGCGGTGGTTACGGGTGCCAGCCGGGGCGCCGGGCGCGGCGTCGCCCTGGCCCTTGGCGAGGCGGGAGCTACGGTCTATGTTACGGGTCGGAGCGTGCGAGGTCAGGTAACGGGTACTCGCCGGCAGACGATCGAAGATACTGCCGAGGCTATTACGGCGTTGGGTGGCCTCGGGATTCCCGTGCGGGTCGACCACACCTGCGACGAGCAGGTGCAGGCGCTCTTTGAGCGGGTGGAGGCCGAGCAGGGCCGGCTCGACATCCTGGTCAACTCGGCCTGGGGCGGCAGCGAGATCATGAGCGACGCCGGGCGCCCCTTCTGGGAGCGCTCTCACGGCCACTGGGAGACCATGTTTAACGCCGGTGTGCGGGCCACGCTCATGTCCAGCACCTTTGCGGCGCCCTACCTGGTCCGCCGGGGGGCCGGTTTGATCGCCAACGTCAGCTACTGGCCGCCGGACGGGAAGTACTGGGGCTTTCTGCACTACTACGTGGCCAAGGCGGCGCTCAACACCATGGCCCAGGCGATGGGGGAGGACCTGCGCCCCTACGGGGTGGCGGCTGTGGCGCTCTCCCCGGGCTGGATGCGCACAGAGATCGTCCTCGACACCTACGGCGTGACTGAGCAGACCTGGCGGTCGGCGCCCGAGCTGGCGCCCACCCAGTCGCCGCAGTTTTTGGGCCGGGCGGTGGCGGCGCTCGCCGCCGACCCGCACGTGATGGCGAAGACCGGACAGGTGCTGCACGTCGCCGACCTCGCACGGGAGTATGGGTTTACGGACATCACCTAGTGTGGCTTGCCTTTGAGGCCCGGCCGGCGCAAGGTCTGACGGAATGAGTGCTCTGATCCCGCTAAATCTGACGCTATAACGCCAAAGGAAGTACGGTGGGAGGTATCCAAGGCTCACGCCCTGGCCACTCTGGTCCTCATCGGAGCACTATGCAGGGCTTATGCGGTTTGATTCGGGCGCCATCGGGGTGCGGGCGCCGCCTGACTGAACCTTAAGATGGGTCCTTTGCGTGTAAAGCGTCAATCTTTGCACTGGAAGATGGGCTCGATCGTCAATTTTGGCTGCAGATGCTCTGTAAAAGCGTGGGGGTATGGGTGTCATCGTCCCCTCATCGCCCGCTAGGACCATGACTTGGCCACCGGTTCCTGACAATGTCATGCACCGAAGCTGCATAAACATGCGGTCACTAGTCAGCAGGGGAGGGGGAGGCATGAACGAGGAGTTGCGTGAGATCTGTGCTGCGGACCAGGCCGACCGGCAGGGCGAGCGGCTGCCCGCCGACCTGATGAGCCGGGCCAGGGTCGCCGAACTGTTGGCCGCCAGCGCCCTGGAGGACGGCGACGACTACTTCCACGCCGCCCTGGTCTTCCAGCACGGCGGGCACCTGGAGGACTTCTGGCAGGCCCACACCCTGGCCCAGCGAGCGGCGGAGCTGGGCAGTAAGAGCCCGGCCCGTTGGTTGGCCGCTGCCGCCTACGACCGCTGGCTGACCATCCAGGGCAAGCCCCAGAAGTACGGGACCCAATACCACGTCCGGGGTGGTCGCTACGAGCTGATGGAGGTCGACCCCGCCACCACCGACGAGGAGCGGGCCGCCTGGAACGTCCCGCCCTTGGCCGAGGCGCTCCGTCGCGCTGACGACCTGACCCAGCGACATCCGCCGCAGCCGATCGGTCGCCCCGAGCCGATGGCCGCCCTGGAGGTCGACGGCATGCGGGTAGAGGTCTTGTCGAACGAACCGGTAGAAGGTCGGCCCTTTGACTCCCAGCCGGTGGAGCGCATGGCTGTGCCCGTCCCGGAAGGGGTTCCGGCTGACCTCGAGATCCGCACCGTCCCCATGGGCTACGCCGCCTTCGGCACCGAAGGGCTCGTCGTGGGATGGATGCAAGGAACCGGCAACGAGTTGTTCGTGACCAGCCCGGAGCCCGGCGGCCCGGCGCCCACCCTGGAGCCCGTGGAGATTGGACCCGGGCGCCGTGCCATCCAGGTCGGGCGGGGCACCATAAACGAGATGATTGTGTGGCGGGACGCCGAGGGGATTGGATTTCGGATGGTCTACGGCCCCGGCGGTTCCGAGTTACTACTGCGTGTAGCGAGGGGATGGGAGCATGGACGCTGAACGCATGTACAAAAGGCAGCTCCAACGGGCCGACCTGGCCGAGCACTGGCTGGACCTGCTGGACCTGAAGGAGGGCGCCGTCCTCCTGGACGTGGGCGCCGGCCCGGGCCTCCACAGCCTGCTGGCCGCCCGGCGGGTCGGCGAGACCGGGCTGGTCTACGCCATCGACATCGCCCCCGAGGCGCTGGCGTACCTGGGCACACTCCAGGCTGCGCAAGGCATCACCAACATCGAGCGAATCCAGGCCGATGCCAAGGAGCTTCAAGCCCTGCCCCGAAGGGCGGACGCCGCCCTGGTCACCTTCATGCTCCACCACGACCCCGGCGCCGCCGGGCTGCTGGCCAACGTGGCCCGGTGGCTGAGACCCGGCGCCCGGGCGTTGATCGCCGAGTTCGACCCGGCCGGACCATGCGAGAAGGGCCCCGAGCGGGAGCGCCGGCTTGCCCAGCCCCTGGTCAAAGCCTGGTGCGAGGCGGCCGGGCTGCACGTCGTCCATGAAGAGCAGCAGACCCCGGAGCACTATCTGCTGGTGGTTCAATCAAAGTAATTATCAGGTAGAAAATCCTAGTATATTCCGGTAATCGCTCAAAGCACAAAGAGTTCCGGTGTTGCCCGTCGAAACGTACTCTCCCAACGCGATTGATAAAGAAACAAGGGGAGAGCAACAGCATGGGTATTGGAGGATTATTTTCGCGCGACCTCGGCCTGGATCTGGGCACGGTGCACACGCGGATCTACATCAAGGGCCGGGGTATCGCCCTGTCGGAGCGTTCTGTCATCGCCACGGGTCGAGACCTGAAGGGCCCCCTGTCCGTGGGCGACGAGGCCAACGCCGCCCTAGGCCGCACGCCCGGCAACGTCCAGGCGATACGGCCGATCCAGGAGGGCGTGCTGGTGGACGCCCCGGCCGCCCTGGCCATGCTGAAGGCCTTCCTCCTGAAGGCCAAGATCTACCGGTCCCCCTTCCGGCCCATGATCGTGGTCGCCGTGCCGTCGGGCGCGTCGGGCACTGAGAAGCGGGCGATCAAGGACATCGCCGTGCAGGCCGGCGCCCGGGAGGCCTACGTAGTGGAGGCGCCCCTGGCCGCAGCCCTTGGCGCAGGCCTGCCCGTGCAGGAGCCCACCGGCAGCCTGATCGTCAACGTCGGCGGCGGGCGGACCGAGGTGGCGATCACCGCCCTGGGCGGCATGGTGATCGATCGGTCGATTCCCCTGGCCGGCAACCATATCGATGACGCCCTGGCCCATTATCTCAAGCGGCAGCACGGCCTGCTGGTGGGCGAGACCACCAGCGAGCGGCTGAAGATCCTCGCCGGGGAGGCATCCCCCGACCAGCCCGTGGATGTGACCGGCCGCGACATGGTGACCGGCCTGCCCCGGGTGCTCTCGATCCGTGCCGAGGAGCTCCAGCGCGTAATGGAAGGCCTGCTGGGCAGCATCGTCAACCTGATCCGCACCACCATGGAGCACGTTCCGCCGGAACTGCTCGCCGACATCATGACCGGCGGCGTCGTCCTGACCGGCGGCGGCGCCCTCCTGGGCGGCCTGTCCGAGCTGATCGGCCGGGAGACCGGCCTCACCGTCCGGGTGGCCGACGACCCGCTGAACTGTGTGGTCAAGGGCACCGCCATGATGCTCGACAACCTGGCGGTGCTGAAGCGCCGCGGGGCACTGGCGCCCCGTCCCCGCTCCTTCGCCACGGCTGCCTCGGCGCCGGAACTGATCGCCCACCTGGGCGACGACTAGCCCCGTAAAACCGACCAGTGACCACCGACCTCCGGCGAGGTCATCTTGGGCGCCGTGCGGAAGTGATATTCAGGTCTGCATAGGCTCAGTAACTTTTGAGATGGGGACCCGCGCCCGGAAAGCCGCATTGGACCGTCCACATTGTTTCAGAGGCGCTTGAGCGGAGCCTGAAACCCGCATTCCTTCGTCGCGGCGGTTGCTCTCAGGAGGAATCTGGACAGATTTTCGGCCATGTCGGCCTCACCCCGGTGTGCAAAATGTTTCGGAGCGCGCACAGAAAGACCGCCTGCCCGAGCTGGATGACCAACTCGGGCAGGCGGTTCTGTCATAGGCAGGGTAGGCTAGATCTCCCCGGCGACAAAGAGCAGCCCCAGGCTGGTCAGCGTGACCACCGCCCAGCAGGCGAGGCCCAGCAGAAGCGGCTTTGGCCCGGTGCGGGCCATCCCCTTGAAGTCCGCCGAGAGGCCCACCCCGGTCAGGGCGACCACGATCAGGAACTTGGCAGCCTGGCCCAGGTAGGGCAGGAGGGCGCCGGGAATCAGCCCCAGGGTCTGCAGCAGCGAGGCCCCCAGGAACCAGAGAATGAACCAGGGGATCAGCTTGCTCACCCTCACCTTGGCGCCCTCGGCCCCCGAGCGCCGAGCCCGCCAGGCTCGCAGCCCCGCCAGCCCAAGCGTCACCGGGATAATCAGCGTGCTGCGGGCCAGCTTCACCACCGTGGCAAAAGCTCCGGCCTCCTTGCCATAGGCGTAGGCGGCCGCCACCACCGAGGAGGTGTCGTTGACCGCCGCTCCGGCCAGCCGCCCGAAGGCCTCCTGGCTCATCCCCAGCAGGTGGCCCATGGCTGGGAAGAGCAGCACAGCCGCCACGTTGAAGGCGAAAATGGTGGAGATGGCGTAGGCCACGTCCCGCTCCTCGGCCTCGACCACCTGGGAGGCCGCAGAGATCGCCGAGGCGCCGCAGATGCCCGTCCCGACGCCGATCAGCGTGGCGAGCTCCCCGGGGATGGACAGGGCTCGCCCCAGCAGCCAGGCGGTCAGGAAGCAAGCGGTCAGGGTGATTAGGATGTTGGCCAGCGACCCGAGCCCGCTGCTCGCCACCTGCCCGAGGCTGAGGCCGGCGCCCAGCAGCACAATGGCGAGCTGCAGGAGCTGCTTGGAGCTGAAGGTGATGCCCGGCTTGTACCCCGTCCCGACCCGGCCGGTCGCCTTGACCGCCATTCCGAGCAGGATGCCGAAGACCGGGCCGCCGACGATTGGCATCTTCAATCCGAGGAGGTAGGCGGCCAGAGCGACCGACAAGGTAAGAGCGACGCCGGGAAGGCGCCCGGGAGCAGGAGCGGAGGGCTTCGATTCGGGCTGCGCAAGGCGAGCCGTCGCCATGGTGAGAATGCTCCTTTATGTAGACCGGCTGACGGGAAGATCGTATCCCAAACCGCACCCAAAGGGAAATACGGAGTTCGGATAGAACTATTGGCAATTCCAATAGTCGGGGTGATCACGACGCCATGGATGAGCGCCGCCTGACGATCTTCCGCACCGTGGCAGACCTGAGGAACTTCTCCCGGGCCGCCGAGGTGCTGCACCTCTCCCAGCCCACGGTGAGCCAGCAGATCCAGGGGCTGGAGGAGCAGCTGGGGGCCAAGCTCCTGGACCGCACCAGCAAGGCCGTCGAGCTGACCGCCGCCGGGCGGGAGCTCTTCGCCCGGGTCGGACCCCTGCTGGAGCAGTTCGCCGAGACCCGCCGGGCCGTCATGCAGGCCGTCGGGACGGTCAGCGGGCCGCTCACGGTCGGCGCCAGCCTGACCATCGGTGAGTATGTGCTCCCGCAGGTGCTGTCGGTCTTCGCCCGGGAGTATCCTCGGGTTGAGCTGAAGCTCCAGATCGCCAACACCGAGCAAATCTGCAACAAGGTAGCGGCTGGCAGCCTCGACGTGGGGCTGGTGGAGGGCCGGGTCGAGTCCCCCGAGCTCCACCAGGAGCGCTTCCTGGAAGATGAGGTGCTCTTCGTGGCCCCGGCGGGCCACCCCTGGAGCGATCGGCGGTCCCTGGGTCCGACCGACCTGCGCAGCGAGCGCTGGATCCTCCGAGAGCTGGGCTCCGGCACCCGGCAGGTCCTGGAGGAGCATCTGGCGGCGGTCGGCATCGACCTGCAGGACATAAAAATCGCCTCCGAGCTGGCCAGCACGGAGGCGATCAAGGGAGCGGTGGAGGCGGGCATGGGGGTTTCGGCGCTCTCGGAGTGGACGGTCCGCAAGGAGCTCCGCCTCGGCACCCTGGTCGCCCGCGGGCCCCAGAGCCATCCCATGAAGCGGGCCTTCCATGCGGTCTACCCACGGCGCCGGACCCTGGTGCCCGCAGCGGCGGCGCTGCTAAGGCTGCTGCAGTGGGCTAAGCCGTCCGTTCCCGGCTGACGATCATCAGGCAGACGGCGCCCAGGCCGTAGAAGAGCGAGGCGACGGACATGATCCCGCCGAAGTAGGGGATCTCCACCAGCAGGGTGGTCAGCAGGGCGCCGATCAGGAAGAGGATCGGCCAGGACTGGTTCTCCAGGGCGGGCACCCGGTCGGCCAGCAGGCGGCCCACCGACCAGGCCACGAAGATCTGGCTGACGTAGATCAGCACCGGCAGCGAGACCAGGGCGACGACCCCGATGGGTACCCCAATCACGGTGATCATCAGCAGGATGGCGGCGATGGGGGTGGCGACCAGGGTGAGGAAGCCGGCCAGCGGCGCCTGCCAGAGGTTACGGGAAATCACTTCAGGGAAGCGGCTGCGCACCCGGGGGAAGAGGGAGAGGGCCGCCAGGCCGAAGGCCAGGAAACCACCGAACTTCAGGATCGCCCAGCCCGGGCGGAAATACCAGGGCCGGTCCCAGTGGGTCGTCCATCTGTTCTCCATGATATGCCGGGTCACAGCGCCGGTCCGGGCGCCCGTCGCCACGATCGGCGACTCGTCGCTCCAGAAATCGACCGTGCCGCCCACCATGGCGGTGTCTGCGAACTCGAGGCGGGCGCCGCCGGCCAGGATCTCCTTGCCCACCTTGCCGCTCACCAGCAGGTTCGACCCGGCCAGGGCGGCGCCCCGGGCGAGCACGCCCCGGTGCTCCAGGCGATCGCCGGCGGCGAGCAGGCTGCCCCCGATGTTGGCGCTCTCCGAGGTGGTGATGCGGCTGCCGGCAGCGACGAGGCTGCGCTGAACGGTGCCGTCGATCTGCACGGTGGTGCCGGCGGCGAGCACAGCGCCGTTGACGGCGCCCCTGACCTCGATCCGATCAGCGAGGGTGAACAGGTTACCGTTGATCGTGCCGTTGACGATGACGGTGTCGGCCAGGGCGATCACATCGCCGTTGACGGTGCCGTCGACGATCACGTCGTCACTGGCAAGCAGCAAGTCATCATCGATGGTCTCGTTCTTTGCGACGATGGCGTCGCCGTTGGAGACGGTCCGCTTCTCAAAGGCGCTGGCCACCGTGGCCGAGCCCAGAATCATAATCACCATCAGGCTGACAAGCAGCATCACTTTACGCATGGGAACTCTTCCTCCTTCGAATCACGACGGTAAACAGGGCGACGAGAAGCAGCGGCCACAGGGTAGCGAAGGGACCGCCGGAGCTGACGTAGTTCAGGAAGGCCCAGGCCAGCTTGCCAAGGCTTCCGAGCAGGACCAGGGTGATCTCGACCGGGCCTCTGAAGCTGAGGGCCTGGGTGAGCAGGCTGAGGGTGCCGTGCAGCATCCAGCCGGCGGCGGCCAGAAGGGCCAGCAGCAGGATGATCCCCTGCGGCTGGGAGTACCAGGGGGCGATCGCCTTGGCCACGGCGGGGCGCAGGTCCTGGGCATGGACCCAGGCGGCCTCCTCGGGGGTCAGGGCGAGCGCTTCGGCCAGGGCGGCATCACCTGCAGCGATGACGGCCAGGAGGGACTCGCATTCGCTGCACCCGGCCAGGTGCTCATCGGCCTCGTCTGTGGCAGCGAGGTCAAGTTCCCCGGCGAGGTACTGCTGCAGCCGTTCGGGGGTCAGGTGCGCCATCGGGAGGTCCCTCCTTTGCGGTCAAGATCTTTCTGAGCATCTGTTTGGCCCGGTACAGGTGGGTCGCCACGGTACCCATCGGCACGTCCATCTCCCGGGCGATCTCCTGGTAGCTCTGCTCCTGGAAGTAGTAGCGGAGGACGATCGACCGGTACGGGTCGGGCAGTTCGGTCACCGCCTGGCGGACCTGCGCCCGGTCGCTCATTTGCTCTACCAGGGCGCCGGCGCCCGCCTCGGTCCCGGCGGCGGCCTCCAGGTCGCCCTGCTCCACCGGCACCGGCTGACGTCGCTGCCGGCGCAGGTGGGCGATGCACTCGTTGGTGGCAATCTTCAGGAGCCAGGGGCGGAAGGGGAGGCCCGGATCGAACCGCTCCAGGTTGCCGTACGCCTTGACGAAGGCCTGCTGGCTTACGTCCAGGGCGTCAACCCGGTCGCCGGTCATCCGCAGGCAGAGGGCCAGGACCACCGCCTGGTAGCGCTCAACCAGGGCGGCGAAGGCGTCACGGTCGCCGTCGATGCAGCGCCGGATCGCTTCCCCATCATCCATCCCTCTCGCCCCCTTTCACTCGGTATTACGCGGCTGCTGATCGCTTTCTTTCACTTTGGTCCAAGATTATTTTGCGGAAGAAGGGAAACCCCTGGATCTGGCACTCTTTCATTTGATAAACCGGGGCTACAACACCCCAGCGCTCGATGCGCTGATGTGGTGGCTGACCTTCCTTTTCAAGCCCCCGGGGCTCTGGGCCGCCGTCGCCCTGGCCCTGTACTTCAGGAAGGGCGGGCGCCGGGCCGCCCTGGGGCTCCTGTTCGCCAACTTGGCGGCGGTCCCCTTCGAGGTGATCGTCAAGCCGCTGGTGGGACGGGTCCGGCCCTCGTTCGCCCTTCCCGAGGCCCGGGTGCTCTACGAGGCGACCAGTCCGGCCTTCCCGTCGGGCCACGCCATCGTGGCCTTCGCCTGCGCCGCTGTGCTCTGGCGATACGACCGGCGGGCCGGCGTGGCGGCGCTGGCCGTGGCGACCCTGGTTGGCGTCTCCCGGATCTATGTGGGGAACCACTGGCCCTCCGACGTGGCGGCGGGCGCCCTGATCGGGTGGCTCTGCGGCGTGGGCTCCGTTCGCTTTGTGGATTGGCTGGCAGGGCGCCGAAGCCCTCCCGCCCAGCGCGGTGCGTGACATAAAAGGGGCCGCCCGGTCGACTAGACCGAGCGGCCTTTCTGTACAAAGAGCGCCTTCGCAGCCTTGCGCACCACCGGGCGGTCCGCCGTGAGGTACGGGCTCGCCAGCCTGTGCACGTCGGGAAGCAGGCCTGGATTCGCATCCACCGCCCGGGCCAGGCCGTTCAGCGCCCGGCCTGCCTGCTTGCCGCCCTGGGCGGTGAGCGCCGCGGCCAGGTGGGGCAGGGCCTGGGCGGCGGCCTCTGCGGAGGTGCCGGCATACCCGCCGAGCATGTCGGCCGTGTAGTCCCGGACAATCACGCTGGAGTCGGTCTGCAGCAACTCACCCAGCACCGGCAGGATCGGCTCCACCACGTCGGGCCTGAGCGAGGCGACCAGGGCCAGGGCGTGGGCAGCCTCCCACCGGACCCGGGTGACCTTGTGCCGCAGCAGCGGGGGGAGGGCGCCGGCCAGGGGCGCGACCAGCTCGGGCCGCTGCTGGGCCACCATCGTCAGCACCTCGGCGCAGTCGCCCACCAGCGCTGCATTCTTGCTCTGGAGCCCGACCACGACCTCGTCCAGCAGGGAGGGGTGCTCCAGGCACCGCCCAGCCGCCTGCCGGTTCGCCTCTTCAGACCGCTCGCCCTTCTGGGAAGAGAGGGGTCCCAGGTCCATCTCATCGCACCTCCTGTGCGTCACCAAGTTCCTTCGGCAGACGGAAGGTGGTCCCAGCGTAAAGGAATAACCTTCCAGAGAAAGCGCATAGGTAGGAAGACAGAAGGGGAGGAATGGGGTCTTGAAGGAGAAACTGGTGTGGGAAGGGTCGCCCTCCCAGGTGGCGAACGCAGCCACCTTCGTCATCTGCCTGATCACCGGGGTGCTGGTGGTACCGCTCTTCTACGCCCTGTGGAAGTGGCTGGAGGTCCGCTGCACCCACTACGAGCTCACCACCGAGCGCCTGCGGGTCACCTACGGGGTCTTCACCCGCCGGGTCGAGGAGCTGGAGCTTTACCGGGTCAAGGACACCGCCCTGGTGGAGCCCCTGCTCATGCGCCTGTTCGGCTTCGGCTGCGTGGAGGTCACCTCGTCCGATCCATCCACGCCGCGCTTCGTGCTCACGGCCATCCCCGGCGCCGAGACCTGCCGGGAGCTCATTCGCACCTACGTGGAGGTCCGCCGCAACCGCAAGCACATCACGGAGATTGACGTGGCCAACATGGCCTGGAACGAGTGAGCTACTCCTCCGCCGCCGCCTTCTTCTTCTTGCCGGGAAGCCACTGCACGGAGCGGAACTTCGCACCGCTGGGGAACGCCTCCAGCAGGCGGTAGGCCTCGTCGGGCACATCGGTGCTTACCGTAAAGCCCAGGTCCCGGAGGGCGCCCGCCGTCAGCGGGAAGTCGTGGGTCCAGCGGCCCTCGGTCAGGGTGCGGCCCAGCTCCCGGGCCTTCTCAGGCCCCATGCGCCCCTCCAGCAGGAAGGCAATGTGATCCTCGAGTTGCTTGATGTGCTTCTCCGCCTGGTCGATCAGCATCCAGGTGGCGTCGTCGATCTCGTCCTTGCTCTTCTCCCGGGCCACCCGCAGGGCGGAGGGCGCCGCCACCATGCCCGGAAAGCGGGGCAGCTGCGGATCGATTGGCCCCAGCACGGCATTCTTGTCCATCATAATCTCATCGGCGGCCACCGACAGCAGCGTCCCGCCGGACATGGCCCAGTGCGGCACAATCACCCGCACCGGGGCCGGGTGGTTCTTCAGGGCCATGGTGATCTGCGTGGTGGCCAGAATCATGCCGCCCGGGGTATGTACCACCAGGTCAATCGGCTTGTCCGGCGGGGTCTGGCGGATAATCTTCAGCATCGATTCGGCCTCATCCAGCCCAATGGACCCGCCCCCGGCCAAAAAGCGCAGAGGGCCGCCGCCCCGGTGGATCATGGCGATCACCCGGGAGCCGCGCTTCTCCTCCAGCCGGCGAATCAGGCCCCTGCGCATGCGGGAGCGCCGCAGGCCGGGAAGCCTCCACAGCACCATCACGGCCAGGGCCAGCAGCAGCCAGGGCAGCAGCGCCATGAGCACCCGCACCATGGGGAACCATGGCCTCATCATATGAAACACGACCAACCCCTCCTTACCGCCACTTTCGCCCAATCCACAGGGTGTTCCTGCAGGCGCCTGGTCAAGCGATAGCATGCCCGCACAGTCAGGGCCAAACCGGGACGATCCCACGTACACTGGTACGGGAGGGATTACCCATGGCCTTGCCTGGCAAGCTGGAGCGGTTCATAGGCAAACTCACCACGCAGACCGAGGTCGAGGGACGTCTGCTGCCGGAGGCGGTGGAGCGGCTGAACAACACCCTGCGCAGCCTGCGGAAGGTGGGTGGGGACGGCATCAAGAGCAGCTACGAAGACCTGATCGGCTGCGTCCTCAAAGAGGGCTCCGCCGACTGCTTCGATCGGTTCGAGGAGTCTGTGGAGGCCGCCCTGTTTGCCACCCTGGGCCGGGATCTGACCGACGCCGAAGAGGCCCTGGTCGGCGCACTGGTCAACGAGATCGAGGAGATCACCGAGGCCCTGCTGATCGTCGGCGGCGTTGAGCTGACAGATACCGAAGGCGAGTCGGGCGATGAGGACGACGACTGAAATACTGGCACCTCCCCGTGCTTGGGGAGGTGTTCTTATTTCCAAGTGGAAAGATTGAGATGAGAGAGGTGCAACATCAATGCAGCAAATTCAGACGTACTACGACGAAGAAGCGGCCCGGGAATGGAATCGGTTGGATCGCCACCCCACCGAGTTTGCACTCAACATGCGGTTTCTCCACGAATATCTGCCGTCGCCTCCGGCCAACGTGCTCGACGTGGGCGGCGGCCCGGGGCGGTACTCCATCGCCCTGGCTCGCGAGGGATACCGAGTGACCCTGTTCGACCTGTCCCAGAACTGCCTCGCCTTTGCACGGGCGAAGGCTGCGGAAACCGGGGTCACCCTGCATGGGACCATCCACGGGAACGCCCTGGACCTGGGCGCCCTCCCCGACGGGGCCTTCGACGCAGTTCTGCTGATGGGGCCTATGTACCATCTGCTCACCCAGGCCGACCGGGGGCGAGCTCTGCAGGAGGCGCACCGGGTGCTGAAGCCGGGCGGCGTACTGGCCGTTGCCTTCATCGGGCGCTACGCCTGTGTGGCTGCGCAGGAGCCCGAATGGGTGGCCGGCCATGTGGGTGTGGTGGAGCAGGAGCTGACCACCGGCATTCGGGACCGGGGGGACAGCCAGTTCCTGGCCTACGCCACCCACCCGGGTGAGGTCCAGCCCATGCTGGAGGCCAACGGCTTTACCTACATCGAGATGATCGCCAGCGAGGGCCTCCAGTTCCGGGCCGAGGCTGCGGCCATGCAGCTGCAGGGCGCCCAGTGGGAGGCCTGGGTCGATATCAACTACCGGCTCGCCAAGGATCCCAGCGTGCACGGCGCCGCGGTCCATCTCTTCGCGGTGGCGCGCCGGCGCTAGCGCAGCGATGGTGCGAACACGTCGACCCCGAGGGAAGTCAGCGTTTCGACCGCTTCCCGCACGGGCAGCCCTGGCAGCCGGAACTCCGCTGTAAGGACCTCTTCCATCTCGTCAACCGACTTGAGCTCTGTGATGGTCTTGCTGCCATCCGGGTGGCGAACGGTGAACAGGCTGTTGCGCAGGGCCAGGCTGCGCCGGGGTTCCTGCTGGTACAGCGAGCAGCTCATGAAGACCATGAAGTAGCCGGTGGGGCTGTACGAGTAGTCAAGGTTGGGGGCGAACTGGTCAAAGGGCTCCGGCATGGCGGAGAAGGTCCAGGCCAGCTTCCGCTCGCCTTCCAGGTAGTGATCGAGGTGGTAGGCACCGGGCTCTCCGTCCATCGGGTAGACCCGGATGCCACGGCCAAAGTGCTCCACGGCGGCCGGGGCGGAGAGGTCGATCGGCTCAAAGACGGGGGCGCCGAGCCCCGGATCGACCAGGTACAGCTTGCCGTCCAGCTTGACGCCCACCGACATGTGCCCGCCCCCTGAGACCCGCAAAAGCCTGGCCTCGTAGCCCAGCAGCGTCAAGACCCGATGCAGCGTCGAGTTGATGGTAAAGCAGGTGCCGCCGAAGTTGCGGGTCCGTACGTTCTCCACCCAGGCCTCGGGCGGCGGAACCTTCCAGCCGAGCTCCGGCAGGCGGCGGTAGTAGTGCAGCTTGGAGATGTTCTCGAAGGGGATGCGGTGCAAATGGGCGTGGAGCAACCGGCGCAGGAAGCTGGTTGAGGGCGGTTCCGGCTGTAGACCGAGCAGGTCGAGGTAGAGGCTGGCCCAGGGGGGCAACGTAGACATGTGTGCGAAATCCCCTCCGAAGTCGAACGTTTGTTCTATAACAAATACGTCGTGGCCGCGTGGAATCCTGCACGCGTGAGATGGAAGAGGAGGGGCAGTCATGAACGAGAGCAACTGGCCGGCCGTCTCCGGCGAGTACCGGGTCTGCCTGAACGACCAGGGGCAGCCATCTCTGGCCTTGGAGCTTCGCTGGGATCCTGCTCGCCTCAGTCCCCCGCCCGCTGAGGCGGACTCCTTCGCTGTCGAGACCAGCCTGGTGACGGCTCCGTCCCTGCCGCTGCCCGAGTCTGCAGTCGATGGCCTCAGAGCCTGGCTGGAGGCGCCCACCCAGCTGGCGTGGGAGGCCTCGGTCCCGGTTCCCCTGGACCAGGTCAACCCAGCCCAACTCTTCGAGATCACCGCTGCCTTGGTCATGAGCGGGCCAGACGCACGGTCGGTGACCCCTCTGGCACCCAACCAGGGCAGGCTCAGGGAGTTCGCCCTGGACCTGGAGGCTGCCCTGACGGCGTCCGGTCGCTATCAGGTTAAGGTGGCGCAGCGGGCGGACCAGACGATCTGGGCCGTGCGCACCGGGCTCAGCGGCGATGAGTCGATCTCCTATCGCATTCTGAACCCGGGCGCCCCCAAGGTCTACGCCCCCCGTCCTATCTCCACACGCACCGACATGGACGCCTTGTGCCGGCGGTTCCTCGACAGCATGGACCGTGTGCTGACAACCGGCGGCGCCCATTTGACGCAGCTGCTGGCGATCAAGCGGCGGGTTGCGGCGGCTTTCAAGCAGCTGGTGATACCTGTGCTCCAGGGCGTAACCTCTTCGCCCGGCGAGCTTGCGGCGGCCCGGGACGAGTTGGAGCGGGGAATGCTGCTGCAACTGGGCGCCGCCTACTCAGCGAGCGCCATCGTTCAGTTCCAGGTCGCGGTGCGGGCGGAGATTTCCGACCCCCCGCCTCGCCTGTATGGCACTCTTACCGGTACCGATGTGGGCCTGTCCGCCCCCACCGTGAGCCTCGCCACCACGACCGACGATCGGCCCCAGTTCCTCACCTTCTCCCTTAGCACCGAGCGGTGCGAAGCGCACCTGGAGATGAACTTGAGCTACCAGCCAACCCACATCGACCAGTTCGCCTTCGTGGTTCCGCCGGACCCGGCCAGCCTTGGTACCTTCCAGGTGCCGCTGGTGCTGCGGTCCTGTCCAACACCGCCTGCCTTGCTCAGTCACAGCGGCACGCCCTCGGCCGCCGCCGAGGGCGCCGACCTCACTGAGCTATGCCGGTGGGACTACGGCTTTGTGTACAGCACGGGTTACCACAGCCCCCAGGACCGGACCTACTTCTCGGTGCAGTTTGGCGGCAAGGACGGCGAGCCGCAGGTGTTGGCACCCACAAAGCCGGACCTGTTCGACGCCCTCGTCGAGTTCATCGCCGCGGGGCCGGCGGTGGAGCAGGACCTGGTCGCCTACATCGCACTGGCCGGGAGGGTCGCCGGCGCCCTGGAGCGTCATATCAGCAGCGAACCTGTTGGGGCGCCGCCTGCCAGGGCCGAGGGCAGCTATGAGTTCTTCATCGAGGAGCCGGCGCTGCGGGTCAGCGTGGTCGGCGAGCCGCCCGCCGGGGTGGGTCGGCCCTTCGTGATTCCTGACGGCTCCATCACGGAGCGGTCGGTGGTGCTTCCCGGTCTGAACATCCTGGCCTGGCAGGGCGCCCGGGTCTCCGCCTGGACTGTGCGCAACCAGTCCCTGCTGCCGGACCCCGCAACGGAAACGGCAGAGCCCTTCATCTACCGCACGGACGAGGCCACGTTTCCTGCCCCGCTCTGCCCGTGCATCGACTCGGCTCTGCCTGTACATATCGCTGCGCTCGGCGCCCCGACCATCCGCCCGCTGGGAGAGCACCTGGAGGCGCTGCTCAGGCTGCTCTTCGTGCAGGCTCCCCAGACGGCGCTGACCATTTGCTTACAGTGCGCCTACTCCTACCAGATCGCCCACGGCATGGGTTCGGTCAGCGCACCTGTGCTGCGTCTGCCACCAACGCAGGTCACTGCAAGCCAGGCGGGCGACTTTGCGGGCGCCCTGGCGGGCATGATCGCACACTGGTTCGTGCAGACCCGCCCCCAGCCCGACGGCGGCGCGCTGACATTCGATCTGACGGTCTTCTCCGACCTGCCCCTCCAGCCCGAGCCGTTGCTGCGCCTCCGCAATCTCTCCCTTGGGCTCAGTGAGATCGACCCGCCGCTGATAAGTTGAGGGTCACGGTTGGGGAATCCACTTCAGCGGGTCCTGAGCGGCGCCATCCACCTGGATCTCCAGGTGCAGGTGGGGACCGGTGGACCGACCGGTGGTGCCTACCAGGGCGATCTTATCGCCACGTTTGACCTGCTGATTGACCTCGACCAGCACCTTTGAGGAGTGTGCGTACAGGCTCGCAATGCCGCCGCCATGGTCGATCACCACCATGTTGCCGTAACCATCGTGCCAACGGGCGATGATCACCACGCCGTCCTCGATGGCGTAGATGGGCGTGCCCTCACTCACTGCAAAATCAACCCCGGTGTGGTTGCGCCAGTCGCCAGCGATCGGGTCGATGCGAGGACCGAACCAGTCGGAGATCTCGTCGACCCGCGCCAGGGGGAGGATCGGGTCAAAGCGCCCCGCCTTCCGGCCCATGCGCCGCTGGATGGCGGCGATCTCATCTTGCATGGCCGCCTCTTCCCGTTCGAACGCCTCCACCTGGGCGACGAGCTCCTTCTGCTGCAGATCGATCTCCGCCAGAATCCGCTGGCGTTCGGTCCGTTTATCGGTCACCCGGTTGCGGTACGCCTCGGTCTGGTTCTTCAGCGCGGCCAACTCGTCCCGGCGGGTGGTCGCTTCCTTCTGCTGCTCCTCCTGCTGGCGCTGGGTGTCCCGGAAGGCGGCGAAGAGCCGGGAGTCCTGCTGGACCACCATCTTCAGCATCTCGAAGCGGCCGACAAAGTCCGAGAAGCTGTTGGCTCCGAAGAGCACGGCCAGGTAGTTGACCCGGCCCTCCTCGTTGATGGCACGTACCCGGCGAGCGAGGGTCTCCTTTTGGGCCGCCACCTTCTTCGTTGTGACCGCCAGGTCGGCCTCGATCTTCTTCAGGCTCGTCTCGGCGAAGGAGAGCTGGTTAGTGACGACGGCGAGCTGCCCGTTGACGGTAGCAAGCTCGGCCTCCACATCCTTGAGGAGGAGCTTGGCCTCCTCCTTCTTCCAGTAGGCCTGCGCCAGGGCGTTCTTGATCGTTTCCTTCTGCTTTTGGATGTACTCCAGCTTGTTCTGGGCCTTTTCGAGCTCCGCCCGGGGATCGTCGGCCCGGGCAGAGGGTGCAGCCGAAGCCATCAGGCACGCGGTCAGGGCGCCGAGCGCCAGCGCCCTTCTCCATCGATGCTTCGGGTGTCCGGTCACGGCGGCTCCCCCTCGTCCTCATTGAATATCTTGCCATTGTAATTGTTTCTATGGTTGCATATTTCGGTCCTGCTGAGTCGGCACAAAACTCTGTTGCGGCGGATGCCACGGCGGGGTAAGCTAGCCGCAGAAAGGGGACGAGCCACGTTGAAGGTGATCTTCGTAGAACTGGGCATGGGCGTCGACCTGCACGGTCAGGACCTGACCGTCGCCGCCGTCCGTGCTTGCCGCAATGCCATCGAACGCAACTCCATGCCGGGCTGGCGGATGATGTGCCCGAACGGGGACAAGAGCTACATGCGGGTCCGGGTCACCCTGGGCGTACCGGAGCTGCCCGGGGCGGCGCCGCTGGACCTGGAGAAGGTCAAGTCGGTCTTCCCGTATGGCCAGGTGGAGGTCCGGGTGGTGCCCGGCGGCCTGCTGGCCGACAGCGGGGTGCTGCTGCCGGACAAGGGCGACAAGACCCAGGAGATCATCATGGTCTGCGCCGCCGTGGAAGCCGGCGTCGCGGAGGAATAAGGAAGCGGCCCCCGGCTAGGTTGAACTGAGCCCCTCGTCGTGGACACTCTAAAAGGGTCCTTGGTCTATCCAGCCAAAAGGTGGTTCCTGTACTCAACAGGAGCCATCTTTTTTCTT
>JBOZRQ010000022.1:0-51496 GCA_050789255.1 Symbiobacteriaceae bacterium | reverse complement strand
CCTTCATGGGGTTTACGTGCGCAGCGAAGTCCCGCAGCGCCTGGGCCTTGCTCTCCATGTCATCCACTGACATCCCCCCTTGGCTCAGTCCGCGGAATCAACCTGCGACATCGACCTTGTCGGTGGCTTCTGCACCCTTCAACTCGGCTCGTAGCATGGCGATGAGCGCCTGGGCCAGGGCCGGGTCGAACTGCCGGCCGGAGTAGGCCTCGATCTCTCGCAGGGCGGCGGCAGGGGAACGGGCAGCCCGGTACGAGCGGGTGGAGGTCATGGCGTCGTAGGCATCGACCAGCCCGATAATCCGGGCCTCCAGCTGGATGCCGTTGCCGCTCAGTCCCCGGGGGTAGCCCTGACCGTTGTACCACTCGTGGTGCTGGCCCACGATCTGGGCAAGATCGTGCCAGTCCTCACGGCTGCCCAGGATATGCTCCCCGATGCGGGCATGCTCCTGCACCTGCCGGTATTCAGCATCGGTCAGGCTGGAGCCCTTGGTGAGAATGCCGTCGGGGACCCCGATCTTGCCGATGTCGTGCAGGCGGGCCGCATTCCAGACCAGGGTAATCTGGTTCGGCCGCAGGCCGACGGTCTGCGCCAGCCGTCGGGCCAGGGCGGCGACCCGATCGGAGTGACCACGGGTGAAGGGGTCCTTGGCCTCTATGGCGGCGATCAGGGACTGGATCGATAGCTCGTTCTGCTCCCGGAGAACGATGGCCTTCTGCATCGCCCGGAAGCGGGAGATCATCATGACGCCGCTGACCAGGGCGCCCGCCCAGCCTGCGTGCACATAGGCCAGGGCGATCATTACGGCGAGGATCAGGTTGAAGAAGTACTCCTCCAAAATGCTCAGCACGTGATCTCGCAGGAAGTCGACCAACCGGATCGGATTGGGGATCAGTCGGTTGCCGCTCACGATTGACATGTTAACGAACCAATAGGCGAGCATGCCGGCGCCTAGCAGGACGACCCCGGGCAACGTCAGGTGGGACAGGTCCACCTGCTGGAGGGGAATCCACGCCGCGCGCTGAGATAGGATGTACATGCCCACGGTAAAGACCTTGCGGTCCCAGGGGAAGGGGAGCAGGAGCCAGGTGCAGGTCAGGGCGGCCGATGCCTCGGGCCCCCAGAGCAGCAGCGTGGTCATTTGTAGGGTCGCGCCGAGACTGAGGCGGCCGCCCGCAACAGTGAAGGCCCGCCGGTCGAGGTAATGCTGCAGGGGTGCGAATACTGCCAAGGTGATCAGCAGATCGCTGTGGGCGAAAGCGCTGAAGTCTCCGAGACCGAGCAGAATGGTCAAGGCGATGGCAGCAACCGCGAGCCGGTATACCAGGAGCCAACGTGTCCTGGTCATCCCCGTCACCCCCAAGACGGCGCTCATAATTATGCAGTGTTACGATAGTTCTTCGTGATTAGAAAGTTTCCTCTAAATTAGCTTCAACCATTGATTATCCGCCTATTTCTCATCCTCGTCGTCAGGAAGCTCCCGGAACTGGGCATCCATCACATCCTCCTGTTGGGGGTTGGTGTGCGGGCGGTTGCGGAACCACGGCAACTTCAGCAGCAGCGGCGCAGCCAGGACGGCCACCACCGCAACGACCAGCAGACCGACGATGACCAGGAGTACGAAGCCCAGCACCGGAATCAGTACGAACGCTGCCAGGAGCGAGACCGTCAGGAAGGCCAGGGAGGGAAGCCATCTTCTCACGCGCAGATCATCCTCGTGGGGGCAGTTTCTCCTGGGAGTTCTTCCGTTTTGGGCGCCCCAACTCCTGGTTTCAGGCGCGCAAAACGCCGCCGACGACCTTACGGCCGCGGCGGCGCACAGAGGACCCAGGGCTAGACGGCAGGCCGGAACAGGCTGACGACCTTGCCGACGATACGGGCATTGTCCACCCAGATGGGGTCCATGTAGGGGTTGGCCGGTTGGAGCCGGATGCGGCCCTTCTCCTTAAAGAAGTACTTCACCGTGGCCTCGTCCTCAATCATGGCGACGACGATTTCCCCGTTGCGGGCTGTTTCCTGGCGGCGGACCAGCAGCAGGTCGCCCGTGCGCATGCCGGCGTCGATCATGGAATCGCCCTTGACCGTGAGGAAGAAGTGCTCAGACGCGTCCCCGTGGAGGAACTCGGTTGGGAAGGGAAGTTCATCTTGCACTTCGCCCGACGCGGTGATTGGCAGGCCCGCAGCCACCGTGCCGAGGACAGGAAGCACCGCCACCTGCCTGCTCGGGCGCCCGTCCGACGTGCCCAGGATTTCGATGGCCCTGGGCTTGGTGGGGTTGCGCCGGATGTAGCCCTTCTCCTCCAGGCGGGTGAGGTGGCCGTGCACCGTGGCGCTGGAGGCCAGGCCGACCGCCTCGCAGATTTCCCGCACCGAGGGCGGGTAGCCCTTGGCGGCGAGCTCCCGCTCCATGAACTCCAGGATTCGGCGCTGCTGATCGGTCAGCGGCAGCCGCTCGCTCCGTTGGTTCCCTTGCATAACCGTCCCTCCCGATGGTAGTAATATCGCACATGTGTTCTATAGGGATCATATGTTCGCTATGGGCCGAACGGATTCCTCCTCGCGTAAAATCAAAATAAGAGGAAAAATACAGTAAAGTGTATAACTTTATGGACGCACTGCTTTCTTGGGGAGGCGTTCGTGTGCGGGAGAGATGGCCCAGTGTAATGGTTGTGGTTGCCGGCTTGTTGCTCGTCGCAGCGGCTGCTGCGGGGGTCCCGGCCCAGGCTGAACGGTTCCCTGCCCTGACTGCAGCGCTGGGGATCCTGATGGTGATTCTGGCAGCGCCGTACGCCCTCTTCGACATGTCCGGCCTGCTGGACGAGGATGGCAAGCAGATTTCGCCTTGGTACTTCATGCTCTCCGAGGCGCACGGGGGATGGAGCCTGGCGCGGGTCCAGCTGTTCATCTGGTTCGTACCGGCGGTGACCATTTATGTCGCCCTGAGCATCCGGCAAGGCGGATTCGCCACCATGGATGACCAGATGACGATCCTGCTTGGGCTCGGCGGAGCGACATCGTTCTTTTCGACAGCCGTGACGCCGCCTCCGGACCAGGTGAAGTCCACAACTGCTACCGTTGCCGCCCAGCCCACACCCGTGGCGGCGCCAGGGGCGCCGCCCGACATCGCACCGGTGCCGGTCGCGGCTGCCGCAATGGCCCCTGCAGTGGCCCCCGCCGCCCCGGCAGTGCGGCGGACCAACCCGACCTTTACCGCCGATCGGGCCACGCTGGCCATTGCCGACGTCCCGCGCACGGCCTCGACGCCTATCCGGCGGCCCAACCTACGGGACCTGGTCACCGACTTTGACAACCACGGGGACATGTCCCGGTACCAGTACTTAGTGCTGTGCATCATAGGGGCAGGGCTCCTGGTGATTCAGGCGATCAAGACCGGGGCGATGCCGGACCTGCCGCCTGAATTCCTCTATCTGGTTGGCGCCAGCCAGACGGCCTACCTGGGCACCAAGGCGGTCAAGCGGGTCGCCATCGGCAATGCGAGTGAGTCGGCGCAAGGGAGCGGACAGGCATGAGCAACCTGACCATCGAGTGGGCGAAGTCGGTTAAGGCGGACCTGGTCAAACTGCAGGAGAAGCAGCAGATCCCGGCGCTGTTCGCAGCCGCCCAGATGTGCCACGAGAGCGCCGGCAGCAGCGCCCGCGGGCTCTCGGAGCTGGCCGAGTACGGCAATAACTTCGCCGGTATGAAGTGGGCGGAGTGGCAGCGGCAGTTCGGGTGCGAACCGGTCACCATGGGCACTTGGGAGGTCCTTGACGGTCAGCATGTCGATGTCGAGGATGCCTTCTGCAAATGCCCCACCTGGGAGGTCTGGCTGAATGTCTACGGGACGCTGCTGAACAAGTCCATCTATCAGCCGGCCCAGCAGTACTTCCTCGATCCCCTCATGTACGCCCGGAAGGTGGCGCAGTGCGGCTGGGCGACTGACCCGAACTACGTCCTGCGGATTGCCGACTGGATGGAGTTGCTCTTTGACGCCTACGCCGATACCCTGGTGTTCGCGCCTGGGGGGCAGGCTGCGGCGTCGGTCCAGGCGCCGGTGAAGGCCCCGGACCCCACGCCGGCGCCCATCCCGGTCGTCTTCGGCGGGCAGAAGATCTGCGACGGCTGGATCCAGAACGATCGCACGGTGGCGCCGCTGCGCCAGCTGGCTGAGTCCCTGGGTTACCGGGCCTCCTGGGACCCGACGGCCAAAGCCGTCACCATTGAGACGATTCGGTAGCAGGAAGTATTCCGATTCAAAAGAATATTCAATGCCGGACGTGTTCGGGGCCTGACAATCCTTGTCCAGGCCCCGATTCCTTTTCGGAAGGAGATGCCCGGCATGAAGCGGAGGAGACTGACTGCGCTCCTGTTGACCCTCGCGTTGCTCCTGGCCTCGATGCCCCTTAGCTTCCCGGTTTCCGCAGCCTCCCCGGACATCGTCATCAGCCAGGTCTACGGGGGTGGCGGAAACAGCAACGCACCGTTCCGCAACGACTACGTGGAGCTGTTCAACCGCGGTGACACGGCGGTCAGCCTGGCCGGCTGGTCGCTGCAGTACACCTCGTCGTCAGGCACCACCTGGGGATCGAACAAGGTCGCCCTCTCCGGCACGGTGCAGCCGGGCCAGTATTTCCTGGTCCAGCTGGCCTCCCAGAGCAGCACGGGCGCCGCACTGCCCAGCCCGGACCTGAGCCCGAACACCATCAACATGAGCGCCACCGCCGGCAAGATTGCCCTGGTCCGCACCACCGCCAACTTGGCGGGGAACTGCCCCAGTGGCGGGGATCTGGTTGACCTGGTTGGTTTCGGCGGCGCCGACTGCGGGGAGGGCGGGACCAAGGCGCCGACGCTCTCCAACACCGAAGCTGCCATTCGCCTGGGCAACGGCTGCCAGGACACCGACAGCAACGCAGCCGACTTCGCCAAGGGCGCCCCGGCGCCCCGCAACAGCGGCTCCCCGGTCAACCCGTGCGGCGCCTCGAAGCCGCCTACGGCCGGCGGTCAGGCGGCGCCCAGCATGCTGTTCGCCGGAGATACGACCGCGCTCTCCGTTGCGGTCACCCCAGGCGCCAACCCCACCAGCACGGGCATCTCGGTCACGGTCGACCTGACTGCCATCGGCGGGGCGGCCGGTCAGGCGATGACCAACGGCGGGAACGGCACCTTCACCTACGAGGCGACTGTCGCCCCGGGGACCCAGGCGGGCGATAAGGCGCTGCCGGTGACGGTCACTGATGCCCAGGGCCGCACGGCGAGCACCGACATCAGCCTGACGGTCCTGCCGCCGGTCACGGCGACCGAGAAGCTGCTGATCAGCGAACTCCTGGTCGACCCTGCGACCTCGAACGAGCCCGAGGAGTTCATTCGGATCTATAACCCCGGCACCGCCGCGGTCAGCCTGGCCGGCTGGAGCATCAGCTCGATCACCGGCAGCACCGGCGTGGTGGCCCGCGCCACCTTCCCGCCGGGGGCGGCGGTGGGGGCCGGGCAGTCGGTCGTCGCGACGATGAACGGGGCGATGTACCGCAAGCAGGTTGACCCCTACGCCACGGCGGACCGGGTTTTCGAGTACGGCGAGACCGCCAGCGGCTTCGGCACCCGGATGACCCGGGACACCGTCCGCTCGGTCGCCCTCAGCAACACAGCGGCGAACGTCATCCTGCGGGATGCGGCGAGCGCCGAGGTGGACGTGGTCCGCTATGTGGACTGCTCTACCACTCAGGGGGTCTTCACCTGTGTGACGCCGCCGCCCTATGCGGGCGCCGGCTGGAGCGGCCCGGTGATCACCTGGCCGCAGACCCAGGGCTACTCGACCACGCACATCATCCTGGCCCGGGCCATCGACGAGGCGACGATCACCGCCACCTCGGCCGGCACCTACGGCCCGGATACCAACACCGCAATTGACTGGCTGGCCGGCGCCACCGACTCGGCCGGCGGCTGGAACTACTGGCAGGGGCCGGGCTCCAGCTCGGCGACGCCCATGTCCAACCGCCTGTACCGGGCGGGCCAGATGCAGTCCCTCCCGCTGCCGACCTGGGAGTTCGACGGCACCGTGACCGCCTTCATGGCTCCGGACAACGCGTATAACACCATCGCAGCGCTTTTCGACAGCGCGACGACCTCCATCGACCTCAATATGTACGAGTTCCAGCTGGTCGACCTGGCCGAGGTGCTGGTGCAGGCGCTCCAGCGGGGCGTCGCCGTGCGGGTGCTGCTCGAGGGGCAGCCCTGCTGCGAGAACCGCATCAACGACCAGACGCGCTACATCGCCACGCTGCTTCAGAACGCCGGCGCCCAGGTCCGCTACGTGCTCGGGGATAACGCTGCCCAGCGGTACCGCCGCTACGACAACGTCAACCACGCCAAGTACGCCATCGTGGACCTCGGCACCGCCGGCGCCCGCCTGATGGTCTTCTCGGGCAACTTCAAGAAGTCGAGCAGCAGCATGAACCCGGCGGCGGGCAACCGCGACTGGGGCATCATCATTGGCAATCAGGATGCGGCGGCCTACTACAAGATGATCTTCGACTACGACTTCGACCCGAACTTCACGGACTCGGCGCCCTACGGGTACATGAACGGCACCATCAACCTGGGCGCCCCTGCCGCCGGCTTCCAGCCGGACCGGGCGACCACGTCGGATCCCGACGGCTACTATGCGCATCCCTTCAGCGCTCGCACGGTGACCGGCAGCTTCAAGGTGACGCCGGTGATGGTGCCCGAGACAGCCTTCCTCAACCACGCGGGCATTCTCGGCATGGTGAAGAACGCCACCTCCGAGGTGCTGCTGGAGTGGGCGACGCTGGATCCCTACTGGGGCAGCTTCACGGGCGCGTCCAGTGAGAGCACGCCGGTGCCGCTGGTGCAGGAGCTGCTTAACGCCGCCCGGCGTGGGGTGGCCGTGCGGGTGATCCTCGACGGCAAGTACGACAAACCGGGCGATGCAAAGTCCAACGCTGCCACGGTGGCCTACCTGAACAGCCGGGCGCAGGCCGAGGGGCTGACCCTGGTGGCCAAGATCATGAAGTTCACGGTGATCCGGGGCTACGTCGATTCGGATGATTACCTGATCCGGGAGTACCCGGGTTACAACGAGATCCACAACAAGGGGATCGTCGTCGACGGGCGCAAGGTGCTGGTCTCTTCGATCAACGGCACGCAGGCCTCCTGGCTGCGCAACCGTGAGGCGGCGCTGATCGTGGAGAACGAGGAGATCGGTCGCTATTACGGTGACGCTTTCTGGTACGACTGGTACGACGGGGCGCCCTCCGACTGGCCGGTGATCTCGGAGCTCCAGTACGACCCGATTGGCGCCGACGAGCAGAACGAGTGGCTGGAGCTGTACAACCCCACCGGGGCGGCGATCGACCTGACCGGCTGGTCGCTGGCGAACAAGAACGCTTGGTGGCCGATCCCGGCGGGCACGGTGCTACCGGCGGGCGGGACGCTCACCTTCGCCCGCACCGACGAGGGCTTCCGCTCGCAGTTCGGCTTCTTCCCGGATGTGGCCGGGGTGTCGCTGCTGCTGGTGAACGCCGGTGACACGCTGCGGCTGGTACGGCCGAACGGTTCGGAGGCCGACCGGGTCTCCTGGCAAAACTTCAGTCCCGACTGGCAGATCGCCGCCGCGGCCGGGCAGAGCCTGATCCGCAGCAACGCCTGCAAGGACACCAACTCCCGGCTTGACTGGGCCAACGCTGTGCCGCAGCCGGGAACGGCGACGTGCAACGGCACGACCCCGCCGCCGCCGGGTCCGGCCGCCATCCTGCTGCTGAGCGAGGTGCAGTATGACTCGCTCGCAGCGGAGAATCCGGAGCCGGACGAGTACGTTGAGATCTACAACGCCGGCGCCACCGCGGCGGATCTGTCGGCCTACCAGCTGGTAGACAACAGCGCCACCTTTAAGCTGCCGTCGGGCACGACCCTGGCGGCTGGGGCCTACCTGACGGTGACCCGGGACGGCGCCGCCTTCGCGGCCCGGTACGGGCGCCCCGCCGGCGTGACCGGGATGACCCTGCAGCTGGGCAACTCGGGCGACAAGGTGACGCTGAAGGACGCCCGGGGGCGCGAGCTCGACATGGTCGCCTGGGAGTCCTTCGTGGATGGCTGGACCCTGGAGGCGCCCTCGGGCTGGGCCGTGCACCACCACGGCGGCGGCAAGGCTGCTGCGGACTGGGTGGCGGGGGATGCTACCCCTGGGTCGGGCATTCCTTCTGGTTTGGAGGGCGTGGTCTCGGTTAGCCCGGCCTCGCCTGATGGCGCCAACGGCTGGTATCTCTCGCCGGTGACAGCGTATGTGGCCTCCTCGTCGTGGGGCGCGGTCTCGATCGAGATGAGCACCGATGGCGTGACGTGGAGTCCCGTGGCTTCCCGTTCCTCGGGCGGCCTGCCCATGGTGTATGAGCACACGGTCTCTGATGATGTGGCAGGGGTGGCGCTCAGCTTCCGGGTCACCGATGTCCTGGGCCGTCAGACCGTGGCGGCGGCGCCCAGCATCCGCAAGGATGCGACGGCGCCGGTGGTCAGCGTGACCGGCGTGACCGACGGGGCTGCGATCGACGGGGCAGCTGAGGTGGTGGTTTCTGCCGCCGACGCCATGGATGCGGCGCCCGTGGTGACGGCGAAGCTCAACGGGGCGCCCTTTGCCGGGGGCCTGGTGGCGGAGCGCGGCGCCTACACCCTGGTTGCCGGCGCCCAGGATGAGGCTGGCAACCGGGCCGCCGAGCAGCAGGTCAGCTTCTCGGTCTACCACACGCCTGTGGTGGCGGTGGTAACGGTGGTGGGGGTGTTCGGGCATCCGTTGGAACTGAGCGCCACGCTCAGCGACGCCGGGGCGCCGGTGGCGGGCGCCACGCTCTCCTTCCTCGTGGACGGTCAGGCTGCTGGCACGGCGGTGACCGGCGCTGATGGCGGCGCCCGGGTCGCCTACACCCCGCAGCTCCCGGCCGGGGCCTACACGGTCTTGGTGACCCTGGCGGAGGATGCCTCGCTGTATCTGCGGGGCGCGAGCGGCAGCGGAACCCTGGTGGTGAACCCGGCTACCTTCTCGGCCACCTACACGGGCTCAACGCTGTCGACTGGGCAGGTCTCGCTTAGTGCTAGCTTGCTCCCGGCTTGGTCGGGGGTGCCGGTACTCTTTAGGTTGAGCAGCGGGGACACCTACGTGGCTGTCACGGACGGCTCGGGCCGTGCCCAGGTCTCGGCGGCGGTGACACCGGGGATCTACATGGTGAGCATCGCTTCGGGGGATGAGTCCCGGTACCTGATCTCGGGCGCCCCGGTTGAGCTGGTGGTCTACGATCCTGGCGGCACCGGCTCGGTGAGTGGCGGCGGCTGGGTGCAGGTTGGAGGGGAGAAGGTGAATCTCTCGATCCAGAAGGGCAGTGTTCAGCTGAACAATCTCGGCGGGCAGCACCTGCAGATCAAGGAGCTCGACTGGCTGATCGTCTCCGGCTCCACCGCGGTGCTCCAGGGCCGGGCCGGCGGCTACACGGTCCGGATCACCGTGACCGACGGCCAGCCGGATCGGGTCTCCATCCGGGTGACCGATGGCTCCGGCGCCGTGGTGATCTCGGTGGAGGGGGCTGCCCTGGAGGGCGGCGAGTTGAAGGTTCGGTAGGTCTCGCTTTCGGGGGGCCCCAGCGTGGGCCCCCTTTTTTCGTCGGGAATCGACAGCGCACATCGACAATCGAGGGCGATTAGGCGTGGTAGACTGTCCTCAGGGAAAATTTGGATGAGGAGCCCGTGGAACCCCCCGAAAACACGTCCACATCTTTCGGGAGACCTGCGTTTTTGCCCTCAAACCCACTAATTTGCGTCTCTCAGGCAGAATGTGGACGCAGTTTTGACCTTCCACTGGCACCTTGCATCCAGAAATTGCAGGAGGGCGATCCATCGCATGATCAAGGCGCCGGTCCCCTTGCTCTTGGACCCAGAGTTGCCGGCCTCAGTCAAGGTGCTCTGGCTTACGAGCCAGTTGTACCGGCGCCCATCGGAGATCCAGGCTGCCACGGGCTTTTCCCGTACCACGATTCTCAAGGGCAAGGCGATGCTTGCCTCGAGGAGCTGGCCGAAGGCGGCCACAGTCCCGCTGCCGACAGAGTTGCTGGAGGACCCGGGGGTGGGCGCCCAGGCCAAGGTGATCTATGGAATCTTGAAGCTCCGGGGCGGTTCGGGCCAGTTCACCTACCCTGCGCTAAGCAACGAGATCGGACTCGCCGCCAAAACCATCAGGAGCGGCGTCACCGAACTGGCAGGTTCATGCTGGCTTCGAGTCTCACAGAAAAACCGCCTCGCTCCCGTCGAGTTCTCGCTCGGCACGCCGGAAGCCGTGGAGGTGGAGCGAGTGCGGCGCCGCATCCGGCGGGCTGAAAACACTGGGGAGCAGATCATGCGGGAGTACCTCACCTTGCTGGTGGAGGATCGCAACTACGAGGACGGCGGCTATACGGGGTTTCTCATCAATCCTTTTACGGCGGAGCCTCTCCAACTCGATCGCTACTACAGAGTAGGTGTGGCGTTCGAGTTCAATGGCCCGGGCCACTACCAAAGCGACAACGGGGCTGAGCTGGCGCGCCAGAAAGCCAGGGACTATATGAAGGCTGGCATGTGCCGGGACGCCGGCATCGCCCTGCAGGTTGTTCATCCGGGGGATCTGTCGCTCAAAGGCATGCGGCAGAAGATCGGCGAGTTGTTGCCCACCCGCGACATCAAGGGGGATGAGCCGATGGCCCGCATGCTTCAAGCCGAGGCCCGGCGGTACCTGGACACCGCAGGCGACTGGACGGGCCCGGCCAAGTAGGAAGTTTCAGAATCCGTTCAGTCCCCGTTCACCGGTCCCTGCTATCCTCCTCTGTAGAGAGGGGGATTTTGCTTTGTTTGACCTCGCCATGCGCAACCTGAGCTTCCGCAAGCTGCGGGCCTTCTTCACCGTCCTGGGCGTCGCTGCCCCGGTCTTGGGGTCGGTGATCCTGGGCGGCATCACCAGCTACATGACCAGCGACATGATGGCGGACCTGACCCGGTATGCCGGCCACGTGCAGGTGCGGCCTGCCATGCAGGGGAAGGTGACCCGTGCCACCGCCTCTTCTGTGCTGCACCTGAGCGGTGAGGAGGCGGGCAAGATCCTGTCGGCAGCCGGTGCCTTCGACCCGGCTCGAACCAGCCCGCTGGTCTACAAGGAGCTGGAGCCGCCCACCTACCCCAACGGACCCGCCGGGCTCTCCTTGGTCGGGATTCGTCCCGGCAGCGAGGATGCGATCATCGAGGGGGTGCGGGTCAAGGTCGGCGAGCGGCGACTGGGTCAGTCCGGCGATGCGATCATCGGGCCCAAGTTCGCCGAGCGCCAGGGCCTGAAGGTCGGGGACCCCGTCACCTTCGGCAACACCACGTTCCGGGTCAAAGGCATCCTCCAGTCCGGCGCCGGGAACCTGGGCGGCATGGTGCTGATCTCGCTGGCGGATGCCCAGCATCTGGGCGGCCTGGGCGAGAACGTGTCGCTGGTTTCGATCGGATATCCGTCAGCGGCGGCCGTCCAGCAGGCGAAGGACGCTCTCCGAGAGGCCTTCCCGGACCTGGAGGTCCTGACCGAGAAGGAGATCTTGGGCGGCATCCAGGAGATGCTGAGCGAGCAGCGCGCGTTCTTCGGCATCATGACCTACAGCGGCCTTGCGACCGCCGGCATCGTCACCTTCCTTGTGATGTACATGGCGGTCCTCGAACGCACCCGGGAGATCGGCACCCTGCGGGCGGTGGGCGCCCGGCGCCGGGAGGTCGTCGGCACGCTCCTGATCGAGGCCAGCTTGTTGGCTGCTGCAGGAAGCATACTGGGCTCGCTGGGCGCCCCGCCCACCCTTCAGGTCGTCATGGGCAACAACAACACCATGGCCGAGGTCTGGGACATCACCTTTCCCTCCATGGGGCCGGCCGTTCTGATCACCGTGGGGATCGCCCTCGTCTCCGCCGCCTACCCCGCGTACCGCGCAGCCCGCCTCAACCCCATCGAGTCTTTGCGGTACGAGTAGGAGATGAAACACATGAATCGAACTATTGTGGAGGCTCGGAATCTCTCAAAGACATACGTACTCGGCCGTGGGGTTGAGGTTCACGCCCTGCGGGGTGCGAACCTGACGGTGAGGGAAGGGGACTTCCAGGCGATCGTCGGGGCCTCGGGGTCGGGCAAGTCCTCGCTGCTGCACATCCTTGGGCTGATGGACCGCCCCACCAAGGGGGATCTCCTGCTGGAAGGCCGGCTGCTCAGCGACCTGAGCGACGCCGAAATGACCGCCGCCCGGGGCCGTGAGATCGGCTTTGTCTTCCAGACCTTCAACCTGATGCCGGCACTGAACGTGCTAGAAAATGTGATGCTCACCATGCGGTGGGGCGCCCTGCCTAAGGCGCAGTGGCGGCCCCGGGCCGAGGAGCTCCTGGAGCAGGTGGGGCTCAGCCACCGACTCAAGCACTACCCCCGGGAGCTCTCGGGCGGCGAGCGGCAGCGGGTCGCCCTGGCCAGGGCTCTGGCCAACCGGCCCAAACTCCTCCTGGCCGATGAACCGACTGGCCAGCTGGACTCGCAGACCGGCGAGCGGATCGTGGAGCTCTTTACCCAACTGAACGCTGCCGGCCAGACGATCGTCGTCGTGACGCACAATCCCGAGGTGGCGGCGCGGGCGAGCACCATCCAGCGAATGAAGGATGGGCAATTGCGTGCCGTCACCGCCGATGCACTTCTGGCTGACTAATCTGAGGTGATCCCCACGTGCAGCCCTTGGAAGCGGCGCTTGTTCCCTTTCACAACCTGCTCCTCGCAGGTCGCAGTGACATAGCCCTCCAGCGGCTCGGCGCCGCCCGGTCGGCCGCCATGCGTGAGGGGCAGTGGGACCTGGTCGGGCTCCTCTCCGACCTGACGGGGGAAGCCCACTACATACGGGGCGAGTACGCCCTGGCGCTGGACTGGTACCGCCAGGCGGCCGAACTGGTGCCGGAGCTGGCCGAGCAGGGGCGCAACAGCATCACGGCGATCCTCCACCACCAGGGGGAGCTGGAGCAGGCCGTCGGGTACGGCCGGCGCCACGTGGCCGCCCTGGAGGCCTCGGATGACTGGCTGGGGCTTCCGTACGCATGCCTCCAGCTGGGTGGGGTGCTTGCCGCCCAGGGCCAGCTGGCCGAGGCGGAGAAGGAGTACAGCCGGGCGCTGGAACTGGCCTCGGAGCCGCAAGTGGACCCCTTCTATGCAATCCTGGCCCGGGCCAGCCTGGCCCAGCTCCATGGCGTTGCCGGGGATGCGGTCACCTTCCGGCAGTACGGCGAGGCCGCCCTGGCGCAGGCCCGGGGACGCTCGCTCTACCTGCGGGCGATGGTGGCCGTGCTCCTCTACGAGGCCCGGGCGGCCTGGGGGCAGGAGCTGGAGGCCCGCAGCCTGCTGCACGAGGCGATCCCGGTGCTGGAGCAGGCGGGCGCCCGCTGGCTGCTCCATGTGGCCCGGCTCCACCTGGGCAAGGAGCACCTGGCCGGCGCCCTTGGCCCTGCCAGCCAGGAGGGGTACGTCCAGTTCATCTTACAGAACCGTGGCTGGACCCTGCCCCTGATCGGGGAGGCGGTCCGTCAGGGCATTGAGGTGGCGTTCTGTCAGGAGCTTCTGGTAAGGGCCGGGGCCGATGCAGCGCCCGTGCTTCAGGGGCTGGCGGCGGCGCCGGAGCCCCGTGCCCGGCAGGCCGCCCTTTACCCGCTGGCGGCACTGGGCGGGCCTCAGGCGGTGGCCCTGGTCCGCCATGCCCTCTACGATGCCGACCCCCACGTGCGGGATGCAGCGATGCTCGCCTACCGCCACCTGCTGGGACGGGCGCCCGAGCCCGCGGCGCCCCCGCCGGTGGCCGAGGTGCGCAGCGACAAGCCGATTGAGGTGCGGTGCTTCGGCGCCCTCACGGTGCATGTGGCGGGCGCCAACGTCACCTTCCGGACCCAGCGGGCGCGAGACCTGCTGGCCTTGCTCATCGTCCAGCGGGGCAAGGCGGTGGACAAAGAGCAAATCCTGGACGCACTCTGGCCCGACGGGGACCCCGCCGGGCTCCAGGAGCTCTTCCACACCACGGTCTACCAGCTGCGCCAGGCGCTAAAGGGCGCCGGCCAGCCGGTGCTGCTCTTCAGCGGCGGGCTCTACCGCCTCGACCGTGACCTGATCTGGACCGACACGGACGCCTTCCTCGCCCTCGCCGGCGGCACCGATCCTGCTGGCTGGGCCTCGGCAGTCCAGCTATACGCCGGCGATTTCCTGGACACGCTCGACCATCCCTGGTGTGAGGGGCTGCGAACCCACTTCCGGGAGATGTACCTCCAACTGATCCGCCGGCTGGGCAGGTGGGAGCAGGAGCGGGGCGCCTTCGACCAGGCGGCGCTGTGGTGGCAGCGCCTGGTGGAGGCCGACCCGCTGGGGGAGGAGGGGCACATGGCTCTGGTCCAGTGCTACGTGGAGACCGGGCGCCGCTCGGCGGCGGTGCAGCAGTACCGCACCCTGGTCCGGACGCTGCAGCGGGAGTTGGGCGTGAAACCAGCGCCGGCATCAGAGGCGTTGGCCAAACGGCTGCTATCGATGTAAAAACATGCAGGAACCCCTGCTCGGGTTGGCTAAAATAGACAGGTCAACAACATGCCCGAGCCAACAGGGGGTACACCGTTATGTCCGCACCTTCCCGCGACCAGCTCCTGACCGAAGGCGTGGTCGCCAAGCTGCTCCGCTACGTCCAGGTCAACTCGCCCTCCTCCGGCGACAGCGACACCGTCCCCAGCACCCCGGAACAGTGGAACATGGCCCGCCTGCTTGAGGCCGAGCTCAAGGAGCTGGGCCTTAAGGACGTCCACGTCGATGAGCACGCAATCGTCTACGCTACCCTGCCGGGCAACGTCCCCGGGGCCCCGGCGATCGGCCTGCTGGGCCATTTCGATACCTACCCCGGCACCCCGGGCCACGGCGTCAAGCCCATGGTGCACAAGAACTACCAGGGCGGCGAGATCCGGCTCCCGGCCGGTCCGGTGATCAGCCCGGCCGCCCACCCGGCGCTCACCCAGGCCATTGGCCACGACATCATCACGTCCGACGGCTCCACCCTGCTGGGCGCCGACGACAAGGCCGGCGTCGCCGAGGTGATGGAGACCGTCTGCCGCCTGCTGCGTGACCCCGCCCGGCGCCACGGCGACGTCAAGGTCGGCTTCACCCCCGACGAGGAGACCGGGCGCGGCATCCGGCTCTTCAACCTGGAGCGCTTTGGCGCCGCCGCCGCCTACACCTTCGACGGCAGCGCTGTTGGCGAGGTGGAGAGCGAGAACTTCAACGCTGCGAACCTGAAGATCACCATCACCGGGCGCAGCGCCCACACCGGCACCGCCCGCGGCGCCATGATCAATGCCCTCCAACTGGCGGGCGAGTTCATCATCGGCGTCCCGGCCAACATGCGGGCCGAGACAACCAGCGACTACGAGGGCTTCATCCACCCCGACGAGATCAAGGGCAGCGTCGAGGAGGTCACCCTGAAGGTGCTGCTGCGCGACTTCACCGATGAGGGGCTCGCTCAGAAGCGGGCGATCGTGGAGGGGCTGCTGGCCGGGCTCGAGCAGCGCTACCCCGGCTGCCAGACCAAGCTGGAGCAGACCAACGGCTACGTCAACATGAAGAAGTACGTCGACCAGAAGCCCGAGGTCCTGGAGATCGCCCTGCAGGCCGTGCGCGACGCCGGGCTTGAGCCGGTGAGCAAGCCGATCCGCGGCGGCACCGACGGCGCCCGCCTCTCCGAGATGGGCCTGCCGACCCCGAACCTCTTCACCGGCGGCATGAACTACCACAGCCGCACCGAATGGGCCTCCGCCCAGTGGATGGAGAAGGCGGTGGAGGTGGGCGTCCGGGTAGTTGAGCTCTGGGCGCAGAAGGCCAAGTAAATACAGAAGACCAGGGGGCGCCCCCTGGTCTTTATGTTTGGCGTAACACCTCTGCCGACAACCGCTCAAGCACCTGCTCGTTTGCCGGCCCCACGATTCGCTCCATGCTGCGGCCCACATCCGGATTCTCGAACTCCTGATTCCAGCCGACCAGAGTACCTCCATCAGCGGTTGGCTCTAGCGAAACTGTCAGGAGATAGCGTGGCTGCGATACGTGTTTGAGAACAATCCTGTTGGGCGGCTCAAGCTCCGTCATGACAATTTCATTGGGATAGTTCTTCCCGTCCGGCCCGTGCATCACGAACGACCAGTGCCCGCCTGGCCGAAACTCAAACGTCGTGAAGGTGTTGGTGAAACCAGCCGGTCCCCACCAAACCGCCAGTCGATCCCTGTCTGCAAAGGCAGCAAAGACACTCGATGGAGGTGCTGCGATCTCACGTGATGCCCGGGAGGCCATGGCCGTTTCGCTCCCTCTTGCCCCAAAATGCAACTCCGCTGAATCTGCCCATTAGTCAGATAGCGGTTCGACTGAACTTTCGATAATTCCTATCCTTCGTTGGAGTTAACAGCCCAGAGTCACCGTCCGGTCGCAGATGGCGGCTACATCCTGCTGGTCGTGGGTGACCAGCAGACAGGTCATCTTCGCCCGGCGCAGGATCCCACGGAGCTCCTCCCGGATTGACTCCTTCAGGGCGGCGTCCAGGTTGCTGAAGGGCTCATCCATCAGCAGCACCGATGGCTCAGGCGCCAGCGCCCGTGCCAGGGCGACCCGCTGCTGTTGGCCGCCGCTCAGCTCATGGGGGTAGCGCTGGCCGTACCCCTCCAGATGGACCAGCTCGAACATCTGCTGCACTCGCTGCTGACGCTGGGACCGGGACAGCCGGTGGAGGCCAAACTCCACATTCTCGGCGACGGTCAGGTGGGGGAACAGGCCGTAGTCCTGAAAGACCATCCCGACGCCCCGCTTCTCCGGTTGGATGAAGGTGCGGCGGTCCACCACGGTGCGCCCGCCCACGGCGATCGAACCGCCAGAGGGAGTCTCCAGCCCGGCGATCAGGCGGAGCAGTGTGCTCTTGCCGCTGCCGCTGGGTCCCAGAATGCCCACGATGGAGCGGTCTGCCACGGTGAAGGAGAGGGACTGGATCACCGGCGACTTCGTGCTGGCGTAGGCGAAGGAGAGGTCCCGTACCTCGACTGTGCTCATTGCTCGGACTCCTTCCCCAGGCGATGCAGGACGTAGACGGCGACCATGCTCACGCTGATGATCAGCAGCGACGGCACCGCCGCCTCGTGGATCATCTCGTCATGGGCGTACCGATACGCCTTGGTCGACAGCGTCTCGAAATTGAAGGGACGCAGGAGGAGGGCCAGCGGCAGCTCCTTGACGATCTCCACGAAGGTCAGAATCGCCCCGCTTACCAGCGCTTCCTTGATCAGGGGGAGGTCGACTTTGAAGAAGGTCCGCGTCATCCCGAAGCCCAGGGTGCGGGAGACCTCCATGTAGGTCTTGCCCACCTTCTCAAACCCGGCTTCCACGGCGTTGTACCCGGTGGCCATGAACCGGACCACGTAGGCGACCAGCAGCATCACCAGGGACATGCTCAGCACCAGCGGGGCATTGCCCATGCCCAGGGCCGCATAGAGCGGGGCGAGCCACCGGTCAAGACCGATGAAGAAGGCCAGGATCCCTACCGCCACAATGGCGCCCGGGACGGAGTACCCGGCAGTGACCCAGCGGGAGAGAGCGTAGGTGAAGGGGGCGGCGATGGTCCGGTGAACGTTGGCGACGATGGTGGCAAGCACCAGAATGATCACCGTCGCCCCTAGCGCCACCGCCACCGACCGGGTGATCAACTCGCCGAAAGCGGGGGTCATCACATCGGCATAGGTCCATACCGCCCAGACGAGTAACTGCACGAACGGGAACAGGAAGGCCCAGGCAAAGACGCCCCCGGCGTAGCAGGACGCAGTCCACCTGGCAACTCCGCTCAGCCTCCTCGGTGCCACCGGTCGGCTCTTACTGGTAGAAGCGCTGAACCGCCGGTTGCGGCGGGCGAGCCGTTCGATGAGGAACAGGCTGATCACGCCGACCATCAGGTAGGCGGCGAGCCGAATGGCAGAGTCCACATCGTACCGGCCAAACCAGGTCTGGAAGATCCCCGTGGAGATGGTATGGACCCCAAAGTAGCTGGTGACGCCATAGTCGCTCAGGACCTCGAAGATGACCAACGTCACGCCGCCGATGATCGCTGGCCGGGCCAGGGGCAGAGCAACCCGAAAGAAGATCGCCCTAGGGCTGCGGCCCAGTAACAAGGCGTTTTCGATGTAGGCCCCGCTCTGTCGCTCAAAGAACGAGCGGGCGATCATGTACACGTAGGGAAACAGGTATAAGGAGAAGATGAAGATCGCCCCGCGCATCGACATGATGCCGAACCACTTGGGGTTAGGGCTGATGCCGACAGAGCGCAGGGTCGTCTGAACAATGCCTGTGTAGCTGAACATGGTGCTGTAGGTGTAGGCGGCGATATAGGGCGGGATGGCCAACGGCAGCAGCAGAGCCCAACGCAGGAACCGCCGGAGCGGAAAGTCGTAGACGGCGATCAGCCAGGCCAGGGAGACGCCCAGCGCCGTCGTCAGAAGCGCCGACAGGGCCACGAGCATCAGCGTATTGAGGAGATAGCCGCCCAGTAGGTACTCCTGAATCTGCTGCCAGTTCTCGTTCGGTGGCTTGGCGAGGGAGAGGAGGATAGGCAAGAGGGGCAGCAGGATCACTGCTGCCCCCAGCAGGCTGAGCACCAGCCAGCCGCCGAAATGTCTCGATAGCCCCCGCATGCTACTGCCAGGCTGCCCTAGTCATGAGGTCCAGGGCCTTCTTGTTGTTGGCGCCCAGCTTCGCCCAATCGATCTGCTGCGCTTTGAAGTCGCCCCAGGACTTGAGGAGGTCGGGCTTCGGCGCCTTGGCGTTGACCGGGAACTCGAAGTTCTCCTTGGAGAAGAGGGCCTGCGCCTCCTCGCCGGTGAGGTACTCGACCAGCTTGATGGCGTTCTCCTTGTTCTTGGCGTGCTTGGTCAGGCCGGCGCCGCTGATGTTAATGTGGGTCCCGGTGGTCTGCTGGTTCGGGAAGAAGAGGGCGACCTTCGCTGCCGCCTGCACCTCCGCCGCATCCTTGGACACCTGCATGAGGCCGTAGTAGTAGGTATTTACGATGGCCACGTCACCGACCCCGGCAGCGATCGCCTTGATCTGATCACGGTCGCCGCCCTCGGGCTTCTTGGCGAGGTTCTTGACCAGGCCCTGGGTCCAGGCGAGCGCCTTCTCTTCGCCGTTGGCATCGATCAGAGCGGCGAGGAGCGACTGGTTGTAGAGGCTGGTGGAGGAGCGGACCAGGACCTTGCCCTTCCACTTGTCCGTGGCCAGATCCTCATAAGTAGAGAGCTGCTCGGGCTTGATGCGCTCCTTGGAGTAGGCGATGACGCGGGCCCGGGTCGAGAGGCCAATCCAGTGATTATCCTTGTCTCGCAGGCTCTTGGGCACGTTGGCATCCAGGGTGGGGGAGGTCATGGGCTGGAGCACGCCTCGCTCCTTCGCGTTGTTCAGGATGCCGCCGTCCACCGTGATGAACAGGTCGGCGGGGGTGCTTTCGCCCTCGCGCTTGATGCGCTCGATCAGTTCCTCAGCCTGGCCCTGCACCACGTTGACCTTGATGCCCGTCTTCTTCGTGAACTCGGCGTACAGCTGTTCATCTACCGCGTAGTTGCGGGCCGAGTAGAGGTTGACGACCTGCTCCTTCGCGGGCGCCGCCGGCTCTTTCGTCGGCTCGGCCTGCTTGGCCCCGCCGCACCCGGTGAGGATGGACAGGGAGAGGAGGGCGGCAACGGCGCCCTTCAGGACAGTGCGATGCGTCACTGGAGTGGACCCCCTTGAGGTAAGTGATAACGATTATCAATCTCAATGGAAAGCTACCATGAGGGGGAAGCCAGGTCAAGACTGTTCCTGCTGAAAAAGGCCGAAATAGGCAATTTACGGGGGCATGCTAGGGCGCGCACTCGATACGAAGCGCTTCTTCCTGAGCCTTCCCGGGCGTTCCTGGTCCTTCCTGGATCTTCCTGGTCTTTCCTGGCCCTTCCTGGGCGCGTGGCAGTTCGCTTTGTTTCGGGTGGCGGCTGGAAGGTTCGACCACAGTGGTCGTCAAATAGTTCTGTTGCAGGCGTTCCGGAGAGGTCGCTCGCGGATCGGTGCAGGTCCGGCGTCGATGAACCAAGAGTACCTGCACCATGGCTGACGATGCAGCGATCAAGCGCTTTGGCAGGGCAAGCCCTGCGATTGGCTTGCACCAAGCTTCTCCGGTGGGCGGCATCAACCGGCGATTCTTACCGGATTGATTTCCTGGGCCCTCCTGGACCTTCCTGGGTCTTCCTGGCCCTTTCTGTGCCGTTTCGGAACGCTTCTTGCCGCCTGATTACCGCACACCGACTGGGATGGGAGGACTTACGATTGAAGGCCATCCTCTTCGACTTGGACGAAACGATTATTCTCGACGAGATGATCACGGCGGAGGCCTACCTGGCTGCCGCCCACCTGGCGGCCCCGGCAGGCGCTAACCCCGTGCGCCTGGCGCACAACGCCCGAGAGATTGCACGGCGCCGCTGGGCAGCGGGCCGTTACTGGGACTACTGCGACCGTATCGGGCACAGCGCTGCGGAGGGGATGTGGGCTCGCTACGAGACCGGGCCTAATGCGGCGATCGTCGGGCTGCGGGAGTGGGCGCCCTCCTTCCGCCTGGATACCTGGCGGGAGGCGCTGGCCGAGCAGTCCATATCCGACGACGCCCTTGCAGCCGAACAGGTGCAGCGCTTTAACCAGGCCCGGCGGCGCTATCCGCGCTACCCCGAGATCGACGCCCTGCTGGGTGCGCTGAAGGCGCAGGGCTACCTGCTGGGCATCGTCACCAACGGCGTGCCGGACCTGCAGCGGGAGAAGTTGGCCGGATGCGGCGTGGCGCATCTCTTCGACGCTGCCGTAGTCTCGGGCGAGGTCGACTGCGGCAAGCCCGACGCCGGCATCTTCCGGCACATCTGCGGGGTACTGGGCGTGGAGCCGCCCGAATGTGTCATGGTCGGGGACAACCCCGGGCGTGACGTGGCGGGGGCCATCAACGCCGGCATGCGCTCGGTCTGGGTCCAGCGGAACGGCCGCGCCCGTGATCCGCGCTACCCGGCCACGCTGGAGTGCACCGACCTGTCCGCTATGCTGCCTTGGCTCGCACAGTAGGAGGGGAATCGGTTGGCCGACTTTGGGCCATACGGCGATCACATCATCTACCGGTGCATCATCGGGTCCCGGGCCTACGGACTCGATACGCTCGAGTCTGACACCGATTGGCGCGGCTTTTACTTGCCCCCGGCTGAGTTGCACTGGTCCTTCGCAGGGGTGCCTGAGCAGCTCGAGGATGATGCGGAGCAAGCCTGCTACTGGGAGATCCAGAAGTTCCTTGCCCTGGGCCTGAAGGCGAACCCGATGATTCTGGAGTGCCTGTACACCCCGCTCGTGGTGACGGCAACGCCCCTGGCTCAAGAGCTGTTGGAGAACCGGGAGCGGTTCCTCTCTACGCTTGTGTACCAGACCTACAACGGGTATGTTGCGTCTCAGTACAAGAAGCTGGAAGGGGACCTCCGTAACCGGGGTCAGATCAAGTGGAAGCACGCCATGCACCTGATCCGGCTTCTCCTGACCGGGGTGACAGTCCTGAGAGAGGGGACGGTCCCGGTGCAGGTCGGCGAACATCGGGAAGCGCTCTTGGCGATTCGGCGCGGCGAGGTGCCGTGGCCGGAGGTCGATGGCTGGCGCCTTGAACTGCACCGGCAGTTCGACCTAGCCCTTTCGCAGACCAAACTGCCGCACCAGCCCGACCACCGGTGGGTGGGCGACTACCTGATCCGCGCCCGGAGGAGCGCCGTTTCCTCCGGAAGGGAGGAACACCATGCTTGACCCCAGACTATCAGCCATCGCCGGCGCCCAGCCCTACCCACTGCTATTTGCCACGGTCAGCGGCGCCCACTTGTACGGGTTTCCCTCGCCTGATTCGGACTATGATCTGCGCGGCGTGCACATTTTGCCGGTGCGCGAGGTGGTCGGCCTGGACCCGGGCCAGGAGACCGTTCAGTGTGAGAAGATTGTAGACGGGCTCGAACTGGACCTCGTCACGCATGATGCGAAGAAGTTCTTCGGGCTGATGGTCAAGAAGAACGGCTACGTGCTGGAGCAGTTGTACTCGCCGTTGATCGTGCAGACCTGCCCGGAGCATGCCGAGTTGAAGGAGATCGCCCAGGGCTGCATCACCCGCTTTCACTGCCACCACTACTTCGGATTCGCGGACACGCAGTGGCGCCTCTTCTCGAAGGAGAGTCCACGGCGGGTCAAGCCCCTGCTCTACGTCTTCCGCGTCCTGCTGACGGGGATTCACCTGATGCGAACAGGCGAGGTCGAGGCGAATCTGGTCACCCTCAACCAGGAATTCCGCCTACCCTACATCGCCGAGTTGGTGGCACGCAAGACCGGCGGCCCAGAGCAGTCGGTCTTGGAGGATGCACAAGTCAGCTTCTATGAAGATGAGTTCAACCGCCTCCGGAGCCTCCTGGAGGAAACGTCGGCTACATGTAGCCTGCCGGTGGAGCCGTCGGCCCGACCGGCCCTGAATGATCTGCTGATCCGGCTGCGGCTGAGGGAGATCGAGACTGCCAAGTAGCGGAAAGGGGTCAGAGCCCATGAGCTATCTCTCCCACCTGGAGTGCCCTCGCTGCGGTCACACGCAGAGCCCCGATCAGGTGACCAATCTGTGCCCGCAATGCGGAGGGCCGTTCCTGGTCCGCTACGACCTGGAGGCCGCCCGTTCGGCCTGGGACCGGGACAGCCTGAAGGGGCGCCCGGCCACGCTCTGGCGTTACAAGGAGTTGCTGCCGGTCCGGGATGAGCGCAACATCGTCTCGCTCGGTGAGGGCATGACCCCGCTGGTCCCGCTGGCCCGGCTCGGCGCTGAGATCGGCCTGAGGGACCTGTGGCTCAAGGACGAGGGGATCCTCCCCACCGGGACGTTTAAGGCCCGGGGCGCCGCCGTGGGCATCTCCCGGGCCAAAGAGTTGGGTATCAAGTCGGTGGCGATGCCGACCAACGGCAACGCCGGGGGTGCCTGGGCCACGTACGGCGCCCGGGCCGGCATCGAGGTCAACCTCTGCATGCCCACCGACGCCCCGGCCATGTCCGTTCTGGAGGCGACGGCGGTGGGCGCCCGCTCCTGGATGGTCAAGGGCCTGATCTCCGACGCCGGCCAGATCATCGGCAGGGCGGTCAAGAAGTACGGCTGGTTTGAGGCGGCGACTTTGAAGGAGCCCTACCGCATCGAGGGCAAGAAGACCATGGGCTACGAGATCGCCGAGCAGTTCGGCTGGGAGCTGCCGGATGCGATCCTCTATCCGACCGGGGGCGGCGTCGGGCTGATCGGCATCTACAAGGCGCTGCTGGAGATGCAGGCGCTGGGCTGGGTGAAGCGCCCCTTCCCGAAGCTGATCTGTGTGCAGCCCTCCGGGTGCGCCCCCATCGTGAAGGCGTTCCATGAGGGCAAGGAGGTCTCGGAGTTCTGGCGGAACGCTTCGACCGTGCAGCAGGGCACCCGGGTGCCCAAGGCGCTCGGCGACTTCCTGGTGCTCCAGGCGGTGCGGGCCACCGAGGGCACGGCGATCGCCGTCGAGGACCCGGATGCGCTCTGGGGCCTGCAGGCGATGGCCAGGCAGGAGGGCGCCTTTATCTGCCCGGAGGGGGCGGCCCTGGTGGCCGCAGCCCGGGACCTGCGCAAATCGGGCTTCCTGCAGCCGGATGAGCGGGTGGTTCTGCTCAACACCGGGACGGGCATCAAGTATCCCGATATCCTGCGGCCTGATCTGCCCGTGCTGGAGATTGGAGCAGAGATCTAAAATGATGACCCCCGGTGCAGACCGGGGGTTTTTCTATGTAGAAAGGTATAGATCGGTGCGGAGTTTGACCAGCAGCCCCATGGCGGCGGCGGAGACGACCAGGCTCAGGAGTGCAAGGGTGCCCGCCCCGGGCGCCTGCCTGAGCGCCTGTTCGCCCATCACAATGGCCATGACAAGCGCGGCGTAGGCGAACAGCGAATCACTGGGGCCAAACTTTCCGGCGGGACCCAGTGCGGTCGCCTGAGCCCACTGGTGCTGAAAGGCCAGGACAGCCAGGAATATCACCGTGGCGGGCGCCCCGACCAGGGCCGCCCACCCCGCGCCCATCACCAGCCAAACCAGGAGCGACGGCCCCAGCAGCAGCGCCGCGAGAGGCGCCAGCATGCCCAGGAGAAAGTGGTCCAGGCGCACCGGGAGCGACCGGACCCGGTCGATTCGCCCCAGCTCATGGGCGAGGGGTCTGGCCAGGAAGGTGGCAGCCTGCAGCAGCGCCATGGCGGCGAAGGCGGCGGCGATGACGCCGGCGGCTCGGCCTGCCAGACCCACGACGGCCGCGCCGGCCACCGGCAGCACGAACCGGCTCAGCCACTCCCACACGGAGACCTTGCGCATCACGGCAAGGTACTTCCATGCCCACACAGCGGGGCCGGTCCATGCACCAGCCGGTGTGGAGGAGGCGTGGCGGGCGGAGGGGCGCTCCTCCTCGTCGGGACTGCCCCCGGCCCAGAGTGCCAGGTCGCGCCGGCCAGCCAGCGCCCAGGAGAGCAGCAGCGCCAGCGCAGCAAAGAGGAGGGCCGGCCAGAAGGCCCCGGACAGGTCCAGCGGGGGAAGGTCTGCGGTCGGCAGGCTACCCCTGGGAACTGCTGAAGCGGGAGCAAAGAGGAGCGCCAGGCCAACCAGCCCAACGCCCAGCACCTGACCCGCCCGCCGGACCCACAGGAGCGCCCGCGCCACGGTGGGGCCCAGGGAGAAGACGGCGACGCTCAGCCCGAGGGCGCCCAGCGCCAGCGGGGCAAGCGCTGCCACGAGATAGCCCACCTGGAGCCACGGGGTTTTGCCGTAGCCGGCGGTCAGCCCGCCAAAGAGCAGCACCAGCCCAGCCGGACCGCTGAAGCGCTGCCACCATGCCGCCAAGAACCGTTCGGCCAGAACCAGCCGCCGTCCGACGGGCGATGGCAGCAGTAGGGAAAGGTCGGGACGGCTGAACGCCAGTGGCGGCTTGCCTGCGGCGGAGAAGAGTCCTTGCCCCAGCATCAAAACCCAGGCGAGGACCAGCGCCAGGGCCGGCCAGTAACCAAGTAGCGCCAGGCCGACCTCCGGCAGGGCCGGCGGGTTTCGCCAGTACAGGTAAACACCGGGACCAAACACTGCCAGGGCAAACGCGTAGATCACCGTGGACCAGAAGTCGAAGATCAGGCGCAGTTGGTCATAGTGCCGCCCCAGCCGGTGGGCCAGTCTGCGTCGGCGCAAGTAGAGCAAACCGCTGGCACCCATGGCTAAGCGCCCTCCTGGAGGCGCCGGCTGCGCAGTATGGCTACGAACGCCTCTTCCAGGGTGCCGTCGGACCCTATGCCTGCGGCGTCCCGGATGGCGTCCAGGGTGCCCTCCGCCGCCACCCGCCCGTCGTGCAGCAGCACGAACCGATCGCAGAGGCGCTCCGCGGTGTCGAGCATGTGGGTGCTCAGCAGCACCGCCTTGCCCTTGGCCCGCTGCTCCTGGAGCAACTCCTTGAGCTGGAAGGCGCCCAGCGGATCCAGGCCGCTCCAGGGCTCGTCCGCCAGCAACACCGCCGGGTCATGCAGCAGGGCGCAGGCGATGGACAGCCGCTGGCGCATCCCCTTGGAGAAATAGAGGGGATCGTCATCATGCCGGCCCCATAGTTCCAGACGACGCAGCAGCGCCTCGGCCCGTGTCTCAAGGAAGGCAGGCGGCAGCTTGTGGACCATGCCGAGAAAGCGCAGGTGCTCCAGAGCGGTGAGGTCGGTGTACAGCTCCGGCATTTCCGGGATGTACCCCACCATGCTTCTTGCCCGGAAGTCGTCGGGCTCCAGGCCGTCCGGACCGATTGACACCCGCCCGTGTTCCGGCCTCAGCAGGCCCAGCAGTGAGCGCATGGTGGTGGACTTGCCCGCACCGTTGGGCCCCACCAGCCCCACAATCTCACCGGCCCTGACCGTCAGGGAGATCCCATCCACGCCGCCGCGGCCGTGGTACTTCTTGCTCAGTGCGTCCACCAGAATCAACGGATGCACGCCCCTTGATGTCTACCTTCTGGTTAATGACTCTGCCATCACGTCGCTTGGTTCGATGCCAGGCCGCGCTGTTGAGTGGCATGCGGCTGCCGGGAAGTCCGCTTCCCTATTGCAGAGATTGTGTAAGTAAGGTACGATACGGGAAACCGGGGTCCCGTAAGGAGGGAGTCGCGTGACCAAGGGGCTTTACCACAAATGCTTTCGCACCCCATTGAGCAGAGGGTCCTTTAACGCGCACTTCTTCTCCGCACGCGGCTTGGTCTGGCCGGGAGCGCTGCTCCGGCCCTGAGCGACAACCATTGCCAAGCGTGCGGTGCCTGCCAGGCGTCAGTCGGCAGCGCACCGCTTTTCTTTTCCCCACTCTGAGACCCGGGAGGGTAGACCCATGCTCCTGACCATCTCCACGACCCACCGACCCGCCACTGACCTCGGATACCTTCTGCACAAGAACCCAGCACGCGCACAAACCTTCGACCTCTCCTTTGGCAGGGCGCATGTCATCTACCCGGAGGCCAGTGAGGAGCGGTGCACGCTGGCACTGATCCTCGACGTAGATCCGGTGGGACTGGTCCGCGGCAAGGCCGGCAGCGTGACGGGCGGCCCGCTTGAGCAGTACGTCAACGACCGCCCCTACACAGCCTCGTCGTTTCTGAGCGTTGCTCTGTCCGAACTCTTCGGCACGGCCATGGGTGGCCGCAGCAAGGACCGACCGACCCTGGCGGAGACCCCGATCCCGCTGGAAGCGACCGTGGCGGTACTGCCCTGCCGGGGCGGCGAGCCGTTCCTTCGCCGACTCTTCGAGCCCCTGGGTTACGCCGTAACGGCCGAACAGCACGTCCTCGACCCGGCCATTGCGGAGTGGGGGGAGAGCCGTTATTTCACCGTACGCCTGACCGGCACCCTTCGGGTGGCGGACCTGCTGAACCACCTCTACGTGCTGATTCCGGTGCTGGACAACGCCAAGCACTACTTCGTCGGGGAAGCGGAGGTGGAGAAACTCCTCCGTCACGGTGAGCGCTGGCTGGCTGCACACCCGGAGCGGGAGTTGATCGCTGCCCGATACCTCAGGCACAAGCATGGGCTCGCCCGTGCCGCACTGGCCCGACTGGTCGACGAGGAGGCAGAGGCTCTGGAGGAGGTTCCGGTCGAGGAAGAACGCCGAGTGAGCCTGCACCAGCTTCGGCTGGAGGCCGTTCTAGCCGAGTTGAAGGCCAGCGGCGCCCGCCGGGTGCTTGACCTGGGCTGCGGCGAGGGGCGCCTGATCCGGCTGCTGCTCGACGAGATGCAGTTTGAGCAGATCCTGGGCATGGATGTCTCCAGCCGAACGCTGGAGCAGGCTGCCGGCCGGCTGCGCCTCGACCGCCTGCCGCCCTACAAGCAGCGCCGCATCCAGTTGATCCACGGTTCGCTCACCTACCGAGACGCCCGGCTGGCCGGATACGACGCAGCCGCGGTGGTCGAGGTGATTGAGCACCTCGAACCTCACCGACTGGCGGCCTTGGAGCAGGTGCTCTTCGCACACGCTGCCCCGGATACCGTCGTGGTCACCACGCCGAACCGAGAATACAACGCCAAGTTCGAGACCCTCGCGGCGGGCGACCTGCGCCATGGCGACCACCGCTTTGAGTGGGCGCGCTCCGAGTTTGATGCCTGGGCAGGGCGGGTCGCACGGGAGCACGGCTACACCGTACGCCTGGCACCCCTCGGGCCGGAGGATCCCGAGCTGGGCGCCCCCAGCCAGATGGCGGTCTTCACCCGCCCGGGAACGGAGGGAAACCATGAAACTGAACATCCCTGAACTCTCTCTGGTGCTGCTGATCGGTCCCTCCGGGTCCGGCAAGTCCACCTTCGCCAAGCGCCACTTCCTGCCGACGGAGGTCATCTCCTCGGACGCCTGCCGGGCACTGGTCTCCGATGACGAGAACAACCAGGGCGCCACGCCCGACGCCTTCGAGGTGCTTCACCTCATCGCGGCCAAGCGGCTGGCAGCCGGCCGACTGACGGTCATTGACGCCACCAACGTCCAGCCGGGCGCCCGCAAGCCCCTGATCGAGCTGGCCCGCAAGTATCACGCGCTGCCGACCGCGATCGTCTTCAACCTGCGGGAGGAGATCTGCCGGGAGCGCAACCGGCAGCGGTCGGACCGCAACTTCGGCGCCCATGTGATCCACCGCCAGGCCGAAGATCTGCGCAAGTCCTTACGTGGACTTGAGCGCGAGGGCTTCCGGACGGTTCACATCTTGAACAACCCCGAGCAGGTCGAAGCGGCCACCATCGAGCGGCAGCGGCTCTACAACAACCGCAAGGAGGAGACCGGTCCGTTCGACATCATCGGCGACGTTCACGGCTGCTTCGAAGAGCTGACAACCCTGCTGCAGGGGCTGGGCTACGAAGTCGACGGCCACCGGGTCACCCCGCCGTCGGGCCGCAAGGCGATCTTCCTGGGCGACCTGGTGGACCGCGGCCCCGGTACTCCGGACGTCCTCCGCCTCGTGATGGGCATGGTTCAGGAGGGCTCAGCCCTGTGCATCCCTGGCAACCACGACGTCAAGCTGGTGAGGAAGCTGCGGGGGCGTGATGTCAAGGTCTCCCACGGCTTGGCGGAGACCCTCCAGCAGCTCGACCAGGAACCCCCGGCGTTCCGGGAGGAGGTAGCCAAGTTCCTTGATGGACTAGTCAGCCACTACGTGCTCGACCAGGGGCGCCTGGTGGTAGCCCACGCCGGCCTCGCCGAGGCCATGCACGGGCGCGCCTCGGGCGCCGTAAGGGACTTCTGCCTGTACGGCGAGACCACCGGCGAGACCGACGAGTTCGGGCTGCCGGTCCGCCTGAACTGGGCCAAGGATTACCGGGGACAGGCCACCGTGGTCTACGGCCATACGCCGGTGCCCGAACCTACCTGGCTCAACCGGACGATCAACATCGACACGGGCTGCGTCTTCGGCGGTGCACTTACGGCCCTGCGCTACCCGGAGAAGGAGCTAGTCTCCGTGCCGGCCCACAGGACCTACTGCGAGCCGGTGCGGCCGATCAAACCGGAGGCGCCGGCCCTCACGGCGCAGCAGCAGCATGACGAACTGCTCGACCTGGGGGACTTCACCGGACGCCGCACCATCAGCACCCGCTTCCACACCAACGTGGTCGTCCCGGAGGAGAATGCTGCAGCCGCCCTGGAAGTGATGAGCCGTTTCGCCGTCAACCCCAAGTGGCTGATCTACCTCCCGCCGACCATGTCGCCCACGCAGACCTCCGATCTGCCCGGGCTCCTGGAGCATCCTGCCGAGGCCTTCAGCTACTTCCGGAACTATGGTGTGAGCCAGGTGGTCTGCGAGGAGAAGCACATGGGTTCCCGCGTAGTCGTGGTGCTGGGCCGCAGCGAGGAGGCGATCCGCCGCCGGTTCGGCATCACCGGGGAAGGCATTGGGGTCTGTTACACCCGGACCGGGCGGCAGTTCTTCCAGGACGCAGCGCTCGAAGCGCAGGTGTTGGAGCGCCTGCGGGCGGCCATGGAGAGCGCTGGCCTGTGGGAGAGCCTCAAGACCGACTGGGTCTGTCTCGACTGCGAGCTGATGCCCTGGTCCGCCAAGGCACAGGACCTGCTGCTCCACCAGTATGCGGCAGTTGGCGCCGCCGGGCGGGTCGGGCTGTCAGCGGCCGTGGAAGCCCTCACCAAGGCCGCCGGACGAGGCCAGGAGGTCACCGGGCTCCTCGAGCGCTTCGAGAATCGGGCCGCACACGTGGAGCGCTACGTGGAGGCGTACCGCCGGTACTGTTGGCCCGTGAACGGCATTGATGATCTGAAGCTGGCTCCGTTCCACGTCCTTGCGACCGAAGGTGCGCTGCACACAGACAAGGACCACCTCTGGCACATGCAAACCTTGGCACGCCTGTCCGAGGCTGACCCGGGCCTGGTGGTGGCCACCCGTCATCTGCTGGTCAATGTCGACGACGAGGCGAGCGTAGCAGAAGGTGTCGCCTGGTGGGAGCAGCTTACGGGGCGAGGCGGCGAAGGCATGGTGATCAAGCCGCTCACCTTCATCAGCCGCACCTCGAATCAGAACCTGGTGCAGCCGGCGGTCAAATGCCGGGGCGCCGAGTACCTGCGCATCATCTACGGGCCGGAGTACACCGAGCCTGAGCACCTGGAGCGACTGAGGGCCCGCGGGCTGTCTACGAAGCGGAGCCTGGCCCTCCGGGAGTTCGCCCTGGGGCTGGAGGCGCTCTCGCGCTTCGTGGAGCGGGAGCCGCTCCGCCGGGTGCACGAGTGTGTCTTTGGCGTCCTGGCCCTGGAGAGCGAACCTGTGGATCCCCGGCTCTAACACGAGGACCCCCCTGCCGGAACCCCGGCACGGGGGTCTTAAGGCCAAGGCGGTACAGGCGTAACCTTTTCAGCCCGCTCACGTTGTAGGAGAGGCAAGCGACATCGATCGGAGGATATTCATGAGGCGCTTCCTCTCCACCGTCCTGGCTACCGGACTTCTCCTCAGCACCGCAGCTACCGGATCCGCCGCTGAAGCCCCCATCACCGTGATCGTGGACGGCGCCCCGTTGGACCCCCTCCGGTTGATGCTCCAGGGGCCCATGCGCTTCGCAAGCGAGGCGCTCAGCGGGGAGATCCGGTGGGACGAGAAGACCCGCACGGTCGACGTGACCACCCACGTTGGCGGCACGATCACCATCGCAGTGCCGTTCGAGCCCCAAATGCCCTATCCCGTCTGGGAGACCCATGTCCTACATACGCTGATGTTCGATCCGCTGATGCAGTTTGACGAGACCCTCACGCCCCGCCCAGCCCTGGCCACAGGGTACACGGTGGAGGATGGGAAGGTCATTACCTTCGCGCTGCGCGACGGCGTCACTTGGCACGACGGCACGCCGTTCACCGCCAAAGACGTGGTCTACACCCTGGAGCTGATGCTCGACCCTAACCATGCGGGCCTCCGGCGGTTTGGCAAGATCAAGGGCGCCGAAGAACTGCGGAACGCCTATGAGAAGGTCATGCACCAGGGAGCCTCGACGTATGAGGAAGCGGAGGCTGCGAGACTTGCGCTGTGGGAGCAGTGGAAGCAGACCGACGCCGTCCAGATGATCGACGACCTGCACGTTCGGATCGAACTGGAGGAGCCTGACGCCCCGACCCTGACGGAGATGGCCACCACCCTGATCCTGCCCGCTCACCAGTTGGAGGCAATGGGAGAGTTGGGGAGGGTGAGGTCCGAGGAGATGGGGGCGCCCGTCGGCACGGGGCGCTACCGCTTCATCGAGTGGGCCGAGGGTAATCAGATTACGCTGGAACGCAATCCGGACTGGCATTGGGGACCCGACAACCGGCGTACCCGCATCCAGCGGGTGCTCCTCCGGTTCATTTACGATCCCAGTGAGCGACTGGCGGCGCTCCAGTCTGGCGCTGTGGACGTCGTAACGGGCCTGGGCATTCCCGATACCGCAGCGGGTATCGGCAACTCGCATGTGGTGGAGCACCCGGCACTCACCTACACGTTCCTCGGCTACAACCTGAAGGACCCCATTTTGTCGGATGTGCGCGTGCGGCAGGCCATCACGCATTCCGTACAGCGAGAGCGCATCGTCAAAGACGCGGTTGCCGGTCACGGCCAGGTCTTGAACTCCCACGGATTGCCCGCACGGTGGGACTTCAACGCTGACGCGCCCACCTTTGACTTCGATCCAGCGAGGGCGGCTGCACTTCTTGATGAGGCCGGCTGGGTGATGGGACCCGACGGCATCCGGGTGCGTGACGGCGTGCCTCTCTCCATCGAGATCACTACCAACAGGGGCAACCCGACCCGCGAGATGATCGCCCGGGCGATCCAGCAGTCGCTGCGCCAGGTCGGGATTGAGGTGAAGATCAACCTGCTTGAGTGGAACGTGCTCCTGGAGTATCTGTTCTCAGGCAAGCAGCAGGCATTCATCCTCGGATGGGGGTTGGGGTATGACCCTGACAGTTCCCATATCTTCCACAGCTCCGGGGGAACGAACCTGATGGGCTACAGCAACCCGCAGGTGGACAAGCTGCTGGAAGCGGGTCGCCGGACCCTGGATCAGGTCAAGCGTGCCAGGATTTACGGGGAGATTCAGAAGGTGCTGGCGGAGGAACAGGTACTCACCTGGCTCTTTGCGCCGAACACCATTGACGCTGTCAGTCGCCGGGTGCACGGTCTGGAGGGCGCCCAACTCGGCGGCGACGCGCTGATCTGGCAGATCGAACGATGGTACGTGACGGACTCTGAGCAGTGAGCTGCAACTGACCGGGGGAATCCGGAGTTTCATTTACGATAAGCGACATTTCACCGGTTCCGAATTGCCGAGATTCGCCAGATGGGCTTAAGATTGCCAAAAGTAGCAGGGAGAGCTTGCACAAGTAAGGGAGTGAGCACCGTGGAACGGACCTATCTGAGCCTTCATCTTACGTCGACGATCGACCTGGGTCGGTCCGTGTTTCACGCGACCTCCTGCACCGCGCGCGGTCCATGCCTGCCTTGGCGTGACCTCGTCCCGCTGTCTGCGTAACGGCGAGTCGAAGCGTGCGGTGCCTGCCCGGTCATCTGACCGGCAGAGCACCGCCTTTTTGTTTTGCAAACAAGGAGTGTGATCCCCGATGACCGAGAACTGGGAGCAGCGTGGCCGCCGCATGGCCTTCGATGTGATGGCCAGCGAGCTTGAAACGCTGATCCGCCAAGCTGAAGACAGCCCGTTTCGGCTCATCGTCGGGACGGACTCCCAGCCCACTTTGCCGATCCGCTTTGAGACCGTGGTGGTCCTCGTGACTGCCGGTGGTGTCCGGGCCTACAACCGCCGTCTGGCGACCATGGGACCCATGGCCATCACGGAGCGCATGCTCACCGAGACGGCGATGTCCCTCATGGTGGTCGACGCAATCTGCCTTGACCTCGCCGGCCGGGGCCTGACAGGGATCCGCGACGCCGTCGAAGTCCACATGGACATGGGCGGCTCTGGCGAGACCCGTAAGGCCATGCGCGATGCGACCGGCATGGTGACCGGGGCCGGCTTCGCCTGCAAGGTGAAGCCCGAGTCCTGGGCCGCCAGCCGGGTGGCTGACCGCCTGACCAAGCAGGACCGCAAGCGGCCGATCGTACCGGTCTATGACCTGGTGACGGCCATCTGACCTCCCCATCCGGGAGCTTACTTCGTCCACGCAAACTAGCACAGTTCGTGCAGAAGAAACAACCAGAGGCGTGCGCACGTGAGATAGCCCCCGGTACACCCCTGCAGGCCCAAAAGGCCGAGCAGCACGTTCGGCCCGTTGGGCGTGCAGGGGTGGGGGCCAGACCCCCATACGAAAACCTTGCCGGGTGCCTGCAAGACTACATGCCTGTCACGCCGGAGACGGCGGTTCGAATCCGCCCGGTGAGCCGGAGCGATCCACTCACCGTAGCTTAGAGGCCCAGAGCACCGTAAGTGTCTTGCGACTTCGTCCCGGCTTCCCTTTTGCAGGGTGCCTGAAACTCTACATTCACCTTGAAAATGAAGGCTAGGCACTGAACCAGTCGACTGGGGAGGTGGGGGTGCAAATCCCCGCTTGAAGGCGGCCGCGTTGAGTTTCGCTTTTGTCCCTGCAACCTCTTTGACCCCAAATCCAACAGCCCTGGGGGTGACTTCATGCTGAAGAACTTCCTGAATCGCCTCATGACCCACGAGGGTGGCAAGGCCTACGAGCTGACCCTCGACGAACAGATCCTGCGCCTCTTCACCCTCGGCCAGCTAAACGGCAGTTTCTACCTCGACACCGATGAGGTGGTCAGGGCCGCGGCTGACCTGCTCCAGACGGCGCTCGCCAAGCGGCCGGAGTTCGCTTCTCAGGCGGCGGTCTACGCCGCTGAGCAGCTTGGCATGAAGGCGCTCCCCACGCTGTGGGCCGTCTACGTCTCCACCCTCCCGGACAAGACCCTGTTCCGCCAGGTCTTCCCCCGGGTGATCACGAATCCGAAGCTGGCGCACGACTTCCTGACCCTCGCTCGAAAGGGCGCCGTCCGTAAGGGCATGGGCCAGGGCGTCAAACGGGTGGTCAACGCCTGGCTCGCCGAGAACCTCAACCCGGTCTGGGCGACCCGGTACGCCGGCAAGCTGGAGGACCTGGTCCGGGTAACCCGGCCCAAGGACACCCCTGAGACCCGGGCGTTGCTGCAGTACATCCTGCGGCCAGCCATTGTGGAGGATGGGCGCTTGAAGGGGTACGGCGCCCGCCGGCTGACCTTCCCCCGGGCCCAGGCCCTGGCCGAGGTCCTGGCCGACCTGTCCGCCGGGCAGGTGACCGGGGAGACCCTCACGAAGATCCGGGAGCAGAAGCTCCAGCTCGAAGAGCTCAAGAGCGCCTTCGGCCCGCTGGACGCCGAGGCCAAGCAGGCGATCTTCGCCGAGATGGTCCCCGGCCTCTGGTATGCGGCTCTGGTCGCCAACCTGGTCACCATCGAACGGGCCTTCGCCACGGAGACCCGCACCATGGTCCAGATCCAGGCCGGGCAGCGCTTCAAGCAGGAAGCCGTGATCCGGTCCGACGTGCCTCGGGCACTGGTCCGTACTGTGGCCGACCGGCTGCGGGACGTGGCCGCCTACCGGCGCTCCAAGATGCTCCCCTTCGGCCTGATCACCGCCGCCGAGATGACCACCGTGCCCGAATGGCGCGGGGCGCTCAGCGAGGTGCTCGAGTCCCTGGGCGCCGACTCCGGCCTGGGCGCCCTCCCGGGCGTCCGGATGCTGATCGGTGCCGACTGCTCCGGCTCCATGAACGCCCAGCTCACCCGCAGCCTGAGCGCCCGAACCGTGGCTACCACCTTCGCTGCCATGGCCGCCATGGCCGCCGAGGATGCCCGGGTCTACGCCGTCTCCAGCGATGCCTGGCCGGTGGCGGTCGACAAGGGCGCCCGCCTGCTGGACAACGCCCGGCGGATCGCACAGCGTGTGAACCCCCAGGCGACCTACCTGGGCGAGCTGCTCAAGGTGTACAGGGGCGAGGACGTTGTCCTGCTCATCACCGACTCCCAGACTGCAGACAGCCCCGAGGATCTGTGGGCCAAGCTGCGGAACCGCCCGAAGGGCGCCCGCCTCATCGTCTGGGACGTGGTCGCTTACCAGAACAAGATCAGCAACCGATCCGACGTCTTCTATATAAGCGGCTTCAGCGACCGGGTCCTCGGCCTGGTCACCAGCCTGATCACAGGCGGGAGCACGCAGATCGAGGCCGTGCGGAAGGTACGGCTATAAGGAGGAGAGTCCCGTGTACCAGCTTATCGACGGCGTTAAGGTCTGGGGCGCCCCCGACGAGGCATCGGTCCGCCAGGCGGTCCAATGCTCCTGGGTCGGGGATGTGGCCGCCGTGGCCCTGATGGCCGATCATCACAAGGGATACAGCCAGCCGATCGGCGGGGTGGTGGCCTACCGTGGCTTCATCAGCCCCTCCGGCGTCGGCTACGATATCGGGTGCGGCAACAAGGCCGTGCGCACCAACATCAAGTATGAAGATCTGAAGGCCGACCTGCCCCGGGTCGTCGACCAGATCGCCAGGGAGATCAGCTTCGGCATGGGGCGTAAGAACCCCAAGCCGGTGGACCACGAGCTGTTCGACGACCCGACCTGGATCGACGTGCCGCAGGTGGGCGCCTTGAAGGATCTGGCCCACGCCCAGCTGGGCACCGTCGGCAGCGGCAACCACTTCGTCGACCTGTTCGTGGAGCCCGCCACCGGCTACGTCTGGATCGGCGTCCACTTCGGGAGCCGGGGCTTCGGCCACAAGACCGCCAGCGGTTTCCTGAACCTGGCGGCAGGGCGGCACTTCGGCGCCCAGGCGCCGGGCGAGTCGATGGACCAGGCCCCCACGGTGATCAAGCTGGATACCGACCTGGGGCAGGCCTATCTGGCCGCCATGCGCCTGGCCGGGCGATATGCATACGCCGGGCGCGATTACGTGGTCGGCCAGGTTCTGCGGATCCTGCACGCCCGCTCCACCTTCGAGGTCCATAACCACCACAACTTCGCGTGGGTTGAAGACCATAGCGGCGAGCAGGTGGTGGTGGTCCGCAAGGGCGCCACGCCCCTGGCCCCGGGCCAGTTGGGCTTCGTGGGCGGCTCCATGGCCGACATCTCGGTGATCGTGCGGGGCAAGGATACGGATGAGGCGAAGGCTTCGCTGTACAGCACCGTGCACGGCGCCGGTCGCATCATGAGCCGCATGGCCGCCCTGGGCAAGAAGAACAAGGAGACCGGCCAACGCGAGGGAGGGCGGGTTACCCCGGAGCAGATGACCGAGGCGGTCCGCACCTTCGGAGTGGAACTGCGAGGCGCCGGGGTCGACGAAAGCCCCTTTGTCTACCGCAAGTTGGAGACCGTCCTGGGTGCTCACGCTGAAACGCTGGAGGTGCTGCATACGCTGCGCCCGGTGGGCGTGGTGATGGCAGGGGCGGACATCCGCGACCCCTATAAGGACTGAACCGGATGGGCGTTGGGGAAACCCGGCGCCCATGTCGGTCATTGACCTAATTGGCATGACCTTTCGGGCTACAGTCATTTCGGACTACGGCATAGTTATATCCTATAAAGATTGTCATTGTAATAGAAACGACATGAAAGTCAGGCCTTTCCCGGATTGACGTTGCCGAAGATATGTGTCATTATTTATCCTTGTTACAACACGAACTTGGAGGAATATAGCTCATGAACTCGCTCCTGGAGCGTACCCGTACACTGACCCGCGTCCTGCAGTCCCAGGTGTCCGGACACGTTCGTTTCGATGACCTCGCCGCCGTTCTCAGCGAAGGCCTTGGCGGCCGGGTTGGGATCGTCTCCCGCAAGGGCAAGCTGTTGGCTGTCGCCCCGGCGCTGGAGGGCGTGGAAGCCCTGGTTCTGAACGACCGGAGCAACCACTTCCTGCTGCAGCAGTTGGAGACCCTCACTGCCACCAATATCGAGCTGACCGGCGAGGCACAAGGCCGCCCGGTCGCCTTGAAGTTTGACACCCTGGCGATCTTCCCGGTGTTCAGCGGCGGCGAGCGCCTGGGCACCCTGCTGGTCGACAAGGACCTGGACGAGAAGGGCGCCGTGCTGGCCGAGTTCGCCACCACCGTGGTCGGCATGGAGATCCTGCATGCCCATCAGGGCGAGGACCAGGAGATCACCCGCAAGGGCGCCGCTGCCAAGATGGCTGTCGGCACGCTCTCCTACTCCGAGACCGAGGCGATGGTTCACGTCTTCCGTGAGCTGGGCGGCCCGGAGGGCCTGCTCGTCGCCTCCAAGATCGCCGACCGCGTCGGCGTAACCCGCTCGGTCATCGTCAACGCCCTCCGCAAACTGGAGAGCGCTGGCGTCCTGACCAGCCGCTCCCTGGGCATGAAGGGTACCTACATCAAGGTGCTCAACCCGGCCTTCCTCGAAGAGATCGATCGCCTGAACGGCTAATTGGGATATTGGGGGTACAAAACAGCCACCGCTAATCGCAGCGGTGGCTGTTTTGCTTAGACTCGCGCCCTGAATTCGGTGAGTGAGGGCCCGTACCACTCCAAGTGTGCGCCGGCTGCCTCAAAGAAGCGCTCCCAGAAGTTCCGGATCACCTGGACCTGCGAGGCGGAAAGGGCGCCGGATGCGTCGGTGATCCCGGCCACGTAGATACGGGCGCCCTTCAGCGCGGGAATGGAGCCCTGCTGCTGGAGCTGTTCGATGAGAGGCGCCACGCCCCCCTCCGTCAGACCGGTGAAGTCGGAGCGCTCGGACTGCTCGATCATGTCGCTGAGCACCACCACGACCCGTTCTTGCTCGGGTGGAAGCTTGCTGAGGGCGTCGGCGGCGTGGCGAATGCCATCAATGATCGCCGAGCCGGGCCGCTCAGGGCGGTGGGTCTCCAGCACCTGCGTGAATTTGTCGCTGGCCTCCTTGGACTGCCGCTTCAGGGTGACACGCCGGGTATAGGCATTGCCGTTACTCGCTTCCAGAGGCAGGTCAAATGCCATTGGCGCCACGGAAGAGTTGGCTTCGATGGTGAAGGTGTACAGCCGCTCGTCGCCTTGAAGGGCGCCGAGGACCCGCCCGAAATCAGCGAGATACCGCTGATGGATGCCGCTGGCGGAGCCCGACACGTCGACCAGCACTGCGACGGCCGGACCCGGCCCTGTGACCGGCTTTGAGCTGCAGGCGGTAACCATCAGAGCGGTAACGGTCAGCACAATCATGAGACACTTACGCATGAATAGTCACCTCCTTTGGTTCAGGCCCTTCTTCGCCGCGGGCGCGGCCCGCCAGGGCATCTTCCAATGAAGGGTCCCACTGTAGTTCGGCTAGCTGCTCCGGACAGCGCAACTGGGGCCACGCGTCTTCGTGAAGTGCTGGGGGCGGGGCATTCCCTTCCCGGTACCTGACGTTTGCCGTGACGTAGACCGACATCAGCTTCAGCACGTCGGCGTGCAGGGTGCGCCATACGGCCCGATACTTGTCGTGCTCAGCCCTGCGCAGCTCGATCGCACGGACCAGCTCTTGCCGGGCGCGCTTGCAGCGCTCCCGAACCGCCTCGGTAGCTGTACCGGCCTTGCGCCAGGCATCTTTGTTGGCCTGGGTCTTGCGGGACTGAAACTGCTGGGCCAGCGCATACTGCTGCTGCTCAGCTCGGGACAGGTCGCCCCTCAGTTGAGCATAGATCGCTGCCGCATGCTGGTAGCGGACCCGCAGGGGCAGGTCGGTGCGCTCCCAGCGGACGGAGAGCCGCTGCGCCCACCCGTTTCCGAGCCCGCACAGGTAGTGGAGGTAAGGGGGGTAGCGCAGGTCGTTCTGATCGGGGATCATCCGTCGGGCGTCGGTGCGCCCGTTGTACATGGCACGCCACACACGCATCAGCCAGGCAGGAGATGACCAGCTCATCGGGCATCGCTCCTTTCCTCATGCAGAGCCGCATCCAGGAGCGCTTCGGTCACTGGCAGCGGCGGCTCCCATGTGAGCGGGGCGCTCAGGCATGGCGGCATCTCGACCGACGGGAGTGCGTGTTGCTGCAGACCCGGAGGCAACCGGTTCCCTTCCCGGTTGCGCATGTTCGTCACGACGTATGCCTGCATGCACACATGGGCCCGCGCGCCGATCACCTCGATCTCCCGGCGGACCGCCTCGTAGCGGGCCTGCCGCCCGACGGTGGCCCGGCGCAGTTCCCGGGCACACCAGAGCGCATCATCGGCGGCCTGCGCCCATGCCCGGTGGGCCCGGCGCCACTCCTTGCGGGCCGCCTTGACCGGGCCGGCCAGGGGCTCATCCCGCTCGTGGCGGGCCAGGAGGGCGGGAACGACCAATCCCATCAGGGTCACGGCGATAAAGAGCCAGATGTCCCAGAAATGGTTGAGGACAGGCTCGCCCAGCATCACGGCGGTGATCGACTGCTCCCGGGCAAACCCCAGGCCAACGATGTAGCAGCCCGAGATCAACAGGAGCGAGACAAGCAGCACCGTCCCGTCGCCCCAGCGGACCTTGCGTAGGAAGTGGCCCACGAAGTGGCCCATGACGGCCAGCAGCAGGACCACCAGGACGGCGACCAGGTTGGTCCGCAGGTCGTCCATGCCAAAGGTCTGAAAGGCCATGGCGGTCAGGGGCACATCGAGGACCGCCAGGACTGCCACGGCGATGTAGTACAACGCCGAGGAGCAGTACCAGCGCTCCCCCGGGGGATTTAACTGTGCGTGAACCTCCGCCGCGTGCGATCGGACCTGCTCATAGCGTTGCCGGGTTGCCTGTTCGCGCACGGCTGCCTCTTGCTCGGAGCGCCTGGCCACCTGCAGCCCGGATACCGCTGCCCCGTACCGGGTGTGAGCAACCTCGTCGGCGAGCTGCCAGCGCAGGGCGATCCGGTTGGCCAGCTCCTGCTTGCGGCTGCGCAGCTCCCAGATGGCGGGCGGGGGAGTGGGGTCGGTATCGTCGGGGATCATGAGCGCGGCGTCATCGCGGGCGTCCCGAATCGCCCGCCGCATCTCCCGGCGGTAACCGGGGTACAAATGCCAGAAGGTCCAGGGGGAATGGCCTCTGCTAAGCACTTTCCATAACACCTCGCTACGGAGTATTGCCATGCAGAGGCGGCCCCTAAACCACTCCGGGGCAGGAGTCGGTGTTTCAGTTGCTGAAACTATCGCGAGAGGTGATCGGCTGATGGCCTTCACGGGGAAACGCATCGTAGTACTCGGCAACAGCGGGTCAGGAAAAACGACGTTGGCGCAGGCGATTTCAGGGCGGCTGGGCTGTCCGCATACGGAGCTCGACGCACTCCACTGGGAGGAAGGCTGGAAGGAGGCCCCGATTGATCTCTTCCGGGAGCGGGTGCAGCGGGTAATCAGCGGGGAGAGCTGGGTGATCGACGGGAATTATGCAAAGGTGCGACCCATGATCTGGGCGGCAGCGGACACAGTGATCTGGCTGGACTACCCGCTGCCGCTCATCCTGTGGCGCCTGCTTCGACGGTCTTTGCGCCGGACGCTGCTGCGGGAGGAACTCTGGAACGGGAACCGGGAGACGATTCGCGGCCAGTTCTTCAGCCGGGAGTCGCTCTTCCTGTGGGTCCTCAAGAGCCACGGGCGCAAGCGCCGGGAGTACCCGGTCATGTTCGCCCGGCCCGAGAACGCTCACCTGACGTTTCTCCGGTTCAACTCGCCACGCCAGGTTGAGCAGTGGCTGAAGGAAATATCGGAATAAGCGAGAACATTCCTCACTATAATCAACCGACCGTTTGGTCAGGTTGAGATAGGGGGATGGGCAATGGCACACTACCTGTTCACTGATACCCACGAGACGCTGCGGCAGGAGATGCGCCGCTTCGTCGAGCGCGAGCTGGCGCCGCATGCGCGGGAATGGGAGGAGGCCGAAGAGTTCCCCAATGAGGTCTTCCGCCGGCTCGGTGAACTGGGCTACCTGGGCCTGCGCATGCCCGAGGAGTATGGCGGTCAGGGCCTGGACTACGCCTCCGCCGTCGTCTTTGCGGAGGAGATGAGCCGCGCCCGGAGCGGGGGCGTTGGCATGGCTGTCGCCGTGCACGCTGAGATGGTGATGCCGCCCATCCTCAAGTTTGGCACCGAGGAGCAGAAGCGGCGCTTGCTGCCCAAGATGATCCGCGGCGAGCTGATCGGCGCCCTGGCGATCACCGAACCGGACGCCGGGTCTGACGTGGCGGGCATCAAGACCCACGCCGTGCGGGACGGCGACCACTGGGTGCTCAACGGCAGCAAGGTCTTCATCACCAACGGCTGCCGGGCCGACGTGGTGATCGTGGTCACCCGCACCGACCGGAGCGACCCCCACCGGGGCGTCACGCTCTTTCTGGTCGAGCGGGGGATGGAGGGCTTCTCGGTCTCCCGCAAGCTCAAGAAGGTGGGCATGCACAGCTCAGACACCGCCCTGCTGAGCTTTGAAGACGTGCGGGTGCCCGACGCCAACCGGCTGGGCGCCGCCGACCAGGGCTTCATGGAGATCATGTGGGAGCTCCAGGGCGAGCGGATTATCGGTATGGCGGCGGCGATTGCGGGCGCCGAGCGGTGCCTGGAGCAGGCGCTGAGCTACGCCAAGCAGCGCACCGCCTTCGGGCGCCCGATCGGCAAGCTCCAGGCGATCCGCCACAAGCTGGCGGAGATGGCCACCCAGATCTACGTGGCCCGCTCGGCCCTTTATGATGTGGTCTGGCGCTGGCAGCAGGGCGAGTACCCCGTCCGGGAGATATCGATGCTCAAGTACTATGCTGGTCGGATCGCCTTCGAGGTGGCCGACGAGGCGCTGCAGATCCACGGCGGCTGGGGCTACATGGATGAGTACGAGATCAGCCGGGCCTGGCGGGACCTGCGCGTGATGCGCATCGGCGCCGGCACCGACGAGATCATGCTGGAGATCATCGGCCGGACGCTAATCGGAGAGTAGCCGTGGTTACAGTAGAGCAGTTTGGCCCGGTCAAACGCCTTCGGATGGCAAGGTCGATGCCGCCGGGCCTTAAGCCCCTGTGGGTGCACGCCTTCATCATCGACGGGCTGCTGATCGACACCGGCAGTCCCCCAGTCGCTTCAGAAGTGTTAGCGGCTTCGGTTTCCGAACGCGTGGGCATGGTCGTGCTGACCCACCATCATGAGGACCATGTCGGCGGCGCCCCGCTCTTACTTCAGCAGCGGGGCTTACGCCCATTGATCCACCCGGCCGGACTGCAGGTGCTTGCGACAAGGAAGCGGCTCCCCTGGTACGAGCGCCTCTACTGGGGACAGCACACCCCCGTGGCGGGCGCCCCCCTCGGGAAGACCGTTGAGATCGGTCGTTATCGGTTCCAGGTGATCCACACCCCTGGCCACGCCCCGGACCATGTGGCGCTCTATGAGCCCGACCAGGGCTGGCTCTTTACCGGGGATCTGCTGATCCACCCCCGGTTGCCCACCCTGAGCTGGGACGACGATCTGCCCGTCTGGTTCGCCTCCCTGCGCTCGCTGATCCGGCTCCCCGCCGAACGGGTCTTCTGCAGCCACTACCCCAAGGTGGCCGGACCCGAACTGCTTCGCCAGAAGCTCGACTTCTGGGGCGAGAAGGCTGCGCTGGCCGGCGAGCTCCAGCGTCAGGGCCTGACTGAGAAGGAGATCAGCCAGAGAGTGCTCGGCCAGGAGGAATTGCGGGCCTTTGTCACCAGGGGCCATTTCTCGCGGCGCAACCTGATTCGGGGTCTGCTGGCTCTGCGCGAGCCCGGACGAAGGGAATGTTGAGGCAGGCGTGGTATATCCCTCTCAAAGTCTGCCACCGATGAGGGGGACGCTCCCATGGTGAAGGCATCACTCTTCATGACCTGCGTTGCTGATACGATCTACCCCGACGTGGGCGAGCACGTCTATCGGCTGCTGCGCCGGCACGGCGTCAGCCTGGATTTCCCCACGCAGCAGACTTGCTGCGGCCAGCCCATGTACAATGCCGGCTACAAGGCGGAGGCCCGCCGGCTCGCCCTGCACTTTGTGGAGACCTTTGAGCGCAGCGAGTACGTGGTCACCCCGTCCGGCTCCTGCGCCGCCATGGTTCGGTATACCTATCCGCAGCTCTTTGAGGATGACCCGGCTACGTTGGCGCGCGTCAGAGCGGTCACGGGCCGGGTCTTTGAGTTCTCACAGTTCATGGTCGACGTTCTGGGTCTGGAGGACCTCGGCGCCCGCCATACCGGCAGGGCCACCTACCACCGCTCCTGCCATATGACCCGGGAGCTCGGCGTCACTGAGCAGCCCGTCCGGCTGCTGAAGCGCGTCGTCGGGCTTGAGTATGTAGAGATGGAGCGGGCGGACCTCTGCTGCGGCTTTGGCGGCACCTTCGCCGTCAAGATGCCCGAGGTCTCCTGCGCCATGGCGGACGAGAAGCTGGGCTTCGCGGTCCAGACCGGGGCGTCGATGGTGGTGGGCAGCGACCTGGCCTGCCTGATGAACCTGGAGGGGCGGGCGCGCCGGCAGGGGATCCCGCTTCGCTTCCTGCACCTGGCCACGCTCCTGGCGGAGGGGGTGGGTCTGGCGTGAGCACTACACCTGTGCACGACCGGATCGCTCAGGCCCTGGCCGACGAGCCCATGCGGGCCGCGATCCGCAAGGGGCCGGGCGCCAAGTATGCCATTCGGCCCAAGGCGATGGCCGAGCTGGACAGTTCAGCCGCGGAGGGGCTGGTCCTCGGCACCTTCGATGAGCTGCGCCAGCGGGCACGGGCCATCAAGGCGCACACGCTGCAGCACCTGGACGTCTACCTGGGCCAGGCGGCTGCAGCCATCGAGTCCCGGGGCGGGCATGCCCACTTTGCCGCCGACGGGCGGGAGGCCAACGAGATCATCGCCGGGATCATGCAGCGGGCCGGGGCGAGGCTGGCGGTCAAGTCCAAGTCGATGGCCACCGAGGAGATCCATCTGAACGGCGCCCTGGAGGCTGCCGGGGTCGAGGTGGTGGAGACCGACCTTGGCGAGTGGATCATTCAGCTCGCCAAGGAGCCGCCCTCGCACATCGTCGGGCCGGCCATGCACAAGAACCGCGACCAGGTGGCCGCCCTCTTCTCCCAGGTGGTGGGGCGCCCGCTGAGCAACGATACCCCGACGCTGACCCGGGTCGCCCGGGAGCAGTTGCGCGCCAAGTTCATGGCGGCCGATGTGGGTATTTCGGGGGCCAACTGCATCGTGGCTGAGACCGGGACCGTCACCCTGGTGACCAACGAGGGCAACGGCCGGCTGGCCACCTCGGCGCCTCGGGTACACATCGTGGTGGCGGGCATCGAGAAGCTGGTGCCCACCATGGCGGACCTGTCCGTGATCCTGGCGCTGCTGCCCCGGAGCGCCACGGGGCAGAAGGTCACGACCTACGTCAACATGGTGACGGGGCCGCGGCGCCCGGGCGAGGGCGACGGCCCCGAGGAGCTGCACGTGGTCTTCGTGGATAATGGCCGGACGGGCGCCCTTGGCACCGAGTTCGAGGAGGCGCTCTACTGCCTGCGCTGCGGCGCCTGCCTCAACGCCTGTCCCGTCTACCGCAACATTGGCGGGCACGCCTACGGCCATCCCATCAGCGGACCGATCGGCGCCGTCTTCGTTCCGCTTACACAGGGCCTGGAGGAGTGGAAGGAGCTCCCGCAGATGAGCAGCCTGTGCGGCTCCTGCTGGGAGGTCTGCCCGGTGGGCATCCACCTGCACGACCACCTGGTCCGGCTCCGCAACAAGGCGATCGCCGAGGGGCGGGGCTCCAGGCTGGAGGCGCTAGGGATGCGGGTGGTAGCTTGGGCCTGGACCAAGCCGTGGCTCTACCGGCTCACCCAGAAGGTCGGGCGCTGGGTCACCCGGGGCGACCGCCAGTGGGTGAGCAGTATGCCCGGGCCGGCAGCCGCCTGGACCGACGGACGCGACTTCCCGGCCATTGCGGCGAAGCCCTTCCGGGAGCGCTGGGCCGATCTGCAGGCGAAGGAGGAGGGACGGTAGATGGAGCGGCAAGCCTTTCTCACCAAGGTAGCACAGCGGCTGGGCCACAGCCGGCCTCGCAGCGGCGCCGAATGGGATGACCGGCCATCGCTGCCCCGACCGTATGGCGACGTCGACCTGGAGTGGGCCAGCGACCGCTTTATGCGGGAGCTGAAGGGCCTCGGCGGGTTCGCTGAGCGACTTCCCGACTTCCCGGCGGCAACCGCACGCCTGGTGGCGATCGCCGTCGACGCCAGCCGCACCTATGGAAGCCAGACCGTGCTGCTCTCCGCCGAGGCGGAACTGGCACCGATGGGACTTCCCGCCGCCCTTGCCGCCGTGGGTTTGGAGGCGGTGTTCTGGGACCCGGCAGCCCCGCCCGGCGCCATGAAGACCCTGGCCGAACGCTGCTGCCTGGGCATCACTGGGGCCGATGCGGCGGTCGTGGAGACCGGGAGTATCGTGCTCAGCGCCTCGCCCGAGCGTGGGCGCCTGATCAGCCTGCTGCCGCCCGTGCATGCGGCGGTGGTGCCGGCGGCCAAGCTGGTGCCCTCGGCGGCCGAAGTCTTCCGTGGCCTGGCCCTCCAGGGCACGATGCCATCCCAGGTGATCTTCGCCACCGGCCCCAGCAAGAGTGCGGACATCGAGTTCGACCTGAGCATCGGGGTGCACGGCCCCTGCGAGACCTATACCCTGCTTGTTGGATAGGAGGCGTTCGGCGTGATCAAGGACCTGCTGCGTGAGCTCATCGCCATCCCGTCAGTCAACCCTACCCTGGCGCCGGGCGAGGGGCAGGGCGAACTGGCCATTGCCACCTTCGCCGCCGAGTGGCTGAACGCCCACGGGGTCTCCGCCCGGGTGGAGGTGGCGGCGCCCGGGCGCGCAAACGTCCACGCCGAGGTCGGCGCCGGGGATGGCCCGACCCTCTGTCTGTGCGCCCACCTCGATACGGTGGGGACAGCGGGCATGACCATCCCGGCCTTTGAACCCCGTGTGGACGGCAATCGCATCTATGGCCGCGGCAGCTATGATATGAAGGGCGGGCTGGCAGCCGTCATGGCCACAGCCGCTTCCCTGTCGGCTGCCGGAACCTTGCGGGGCCGGGTCACCCTTGCACTGGTCGCCGACGAGGTGTACGCCAGCGTCGGTGCGGACGATTACGTCCGGCGCCACAGGGCCGACGCCTGCATCCTAACCGAGCCCACCGAGGGCCAGCTGATCCTCGGCCATAAGGGCTTCGTCTGGGCCCGCATCAGGACCCAGGGCCGGGCCGCCCACGGCAGCAACTGGGCCGAGGGCGTCAGCGCTATCGGCAAGATGGGGCGCGTGATCACGGCGCTGGAGATGTTTGACCAGGAGGTGCTCCGCCAGCGGGTGCATCCGCTGGTCGGCCCTGCTTCCATGCACTGTGCCCTCGTGCACGGGGGCTCCGGCATCTCCACCTACGCTCAGGAGTGCGTGCTGGAGGTGGAGCGGCGGACCATCCCCGGCGAGGAGTTGAGCGCCGTGCCCGGCGAGCTTCTGGCCGTCGCCCGCGCGGCCGGGGTCGAAGCCGAAGTAAGCAGCTATTTCTCCCGCCCGGCCTTACTTTGCAGTCCTGACCAACCGATCGTTGGGCACCTCGTTGATGCTGCCAGGAAGGTGACCGGGGCCCTGCCCAGGGAATCTGGAGTGGCTTACTGGACCGACGCCGCTGTCTTTTCGTCAGCAGGTATCCCCACGGTGATCTACGGACCTGCGGGGGAGGGCGCCCACGCTGCTGTCGAGTGGGTCGATCTGGACTCCGTGGAGTCGGTCGCCCGGGTCCTGACCAAGACAGCCTGGAGCTTCTGCAAGCCCTAGGCTTGCAGGGTGCAGGCCGCCTCGCCTACGGTCTGGGGGTTGATGGACGGCCCGATCATCGGGTTCTTGAAGTAGTGCGGGGGCCAGCGCTCGGCCAGCCTGAGCAGCGCCTCGACCACGGTCGGCTCGAACTGGGTGCCGGAACAGCGCCGCAGCTCCTTGAGGGCTGCGGCCAGTGAGCGCGCCCGGGAGTAGGGACGGTCGGTCAGGATGGAGTCCAGCGTATCAGCGACAGCCACGATCCGGGCGGCCAGGGGAATTGTTTCGCCAGCAATGCCCCGGGGGTAGCCGTGCCCATCCCAGTACTCGTGATGGGCGCCGACCACGGCGGCCACCCGGCGCAGCGTGCTCACCTCGGCCAGAATCCGCTCGCCCAGGGCGGCGTGCTGCTTGACCACCTCATACTCCTCGGGGGTAAGGCGCCCGGGTTTGTGCAGGATCGACTCGGGCACGCCGACCTTGCCCAGGTCGTGGAGCAGGGCGGCGGTGCGAATCTCATCAAGTTCAGCGGGATCCCGAATGCCCATCTCCTCAGCAATGGCTGTGGCGTATCGAGCGACCTGCCTGGAGTGGCCGTACACGCTCTGGTCCCGTGCATCGATGATGGCCGAGACCGCTTCGGTCAGCTCCCGCATGCTGTTGCGCTCCAGCCGGTTGGCCCGGAAGAGCAGGTCCCGGGCGTCCTGGAGCGCTTTGAGCGCCGTGTCCATGTGCTGTACCTGCTCCTGGAACGTGCGCCGGACGAGCAGCAGGAGCACCAGGAGGGCCAGCGTGCCAAACCAGCCCAGCACCGGGAAGAATCGACCCACGAACCCGCCGGCCAGGGTGAGGGAGAGGAAGTGCGGGGTCAGGTAGGCCACGCGCCGCCAGCTTACCAGGGGAGGCTCGTGGTTCACGGCGCAAGAGAAGAGCACCATCAGACCTACGTTCGTGACGTAGTAGAGGGCAGCCCCGACGAAGCTGGTTATGTAGCCCAGCGCCTGCGGGTCGCCGGGGACGTAACGGATCAGCTCGCTGGGCAGCGCCCCGGCGGCAGCGGCGAGAGCGGCCAGGCAGAGATTGAAGATCATTCGGTGCAAGTCCCGACTGGGGGACTGCCACACGTACATCCCCACGCTGATCAGGTTGACCAGCACCGCCTCCGCCAGACCCAGGTAGGTGCCGGCGGCCAGCGCCACAGCCATGGTCACAGACAGGCTTCCCTTGCTCCCATCCGGGACCTGGGTGGTTACCTTCAGGGTCTGGCCAAGGCAGGCGAGCACGGCGAAGATACCCAACGCAATCCAGTTCGTGCCCCCGTGCAGCCGGGCGAAGCTCCAGGCGGCAACCCCGGTCGCTGCGAGCATGCTCCCGACAACCACCAGTTGCGCCGCGGGCGGCAGCGCCGGCTTCGGACGCAGGGCGTCTGCGCCAGGGCTGTCGCTTGTTTGCTCATTCGCGGCGCCTGTTTGCTCACCGGCCCCGGCCACGACGTGCTGCTCCATCACCTCAAGGCTGATGTTCGTCTCGCCGCCGTCGCTCGCCACGCAGACCCGATTGCGGCCCCCGCTCTTCGCTGCGTAGACCGCCTCATCGGCCGCCTTGACAAGGCTCTCCGGGGTCGTGCCGTCGTCCGGGCAGGAGGCCACGCCCAGACTCATCGTGATGGACAGGACCCGGTCTCCCTCCACGGGAATGCGGGCCTGCTCCACCGCTTCCCGGATTCGCTCGGCGAGGTAGGCCGCCTCATGGATGTCGGCGCCCGGGAGCAGGAGGACGAACTCCTCGCCTCCGAACCGGGCAGGTATACCCGTCTTGCCTGCATGGGCCTGGAAGATGCTGGCGATCGCCACGATCGCAGCGTCCCCAGCCTGATGACCGAAGGTGTTGTTGACCGACCGCAGGTAGTCCAGATCGGCGAAAATCAGGGAGACGGGGCGCCGCAAGCTCAAGGACCGCCTGACCTCCGCTTTCAGTTGCTCCTCGAAGTAGCGGATGTTGTAGATGCCGGTCTTGGGGTCCAGTTCGGCCTGCCGCACTAACTGGATTCCTCTCATCATCCGATAGACCACCGCCAGCGAGAGGCCGGCAATCACCAGGAGGGCGGGCTCCACGGTCCACAGGGCTGCGATCACGACGCCAAAAAACGCAAGCACCAGGTCCGAGAGAATCGAGTCCACGTGCAGCATGTCCAGGCTGCGCCAGCGAACCTGGCGGTAGAGCGAGACCAGCACGGAGACGTAGAGTGTCTGCGCGACCACGAAGAGCACCGCCGCAGCGGAGGTCCACGCCACGCTGCCCACCCCCAGGAGGCGGTGGGCGCCCATTCCATCGAGAAGACCGGTCACCAGCGCCGTCACCACGATGTACTGCGCAGCGTTGGTGAGCGGCGGCAACCAGACATAGTAGCCTTTCCACTGCTTCATCCGTTGGGGGATTGTCGGAAACCAGATCGCGATGCACATCAGCGCTGTCCAGGAATGGGGGAGGAGCAGGGCCGCGCCGAAGACGAAGGTGTTCGCCAGGGAGTAGACGACCTGCTCCCGAGCCGATCTGATCGGATATAGCAGGCTGATGCTGGCGAACCCGGTCAGCACGATGAAGGTCCAAAAGCTCCCGGGCGGCAGCCCGATCCGACGAATGCTGTCCCACGTGAGCAGGGCCGCTATCAGAGCGGTCACTCCAATCATCGTCAGTGCGGCTGGGGGATACCGACGCACTCTCAGCACCTCCGTCTCCAGGTGAAGCCTACCGGGGCCTAGTTATCAAACAGCACGTTCTCAAAAAGAACGTTCTCAAACAGGACATTCTCAAAGAGCACGTTGCCATCGAAGACGGTCGTGCCGGAGAACTCGGCGTTGGTCAGATGGATGTTCGGCGTCAGGCCAAGGTTTGCAGCAGGGATTTCGGAAGCCGGCTTATCCTTTACCGCCGCCCAGAGGAGCCTGGCATCGACCGCCTTGAACCCGGTTCCATAGGTCTGCGTAGTGATGAGCGCCTTGACTTGATCCGGTGTCAGAACAGGGTTGTACGAGAGAACAGCCGCCGCCAAGCCTGAGACCACCGGTGCAGCCATGGAGGTGCCGCTCAGCCGGATGTAATTCCGTTCGATGATCGAAGAACGGGCCTTGTCAGCCAGGACTGAGCGGGGTGCCAGCGGCGCCACAATCCGATGTCCCGGGGCGAGGACCTCCGGTTTGGCGAATCCGTCTTGGGTGACGCCGCGGCTGCTCCACACGGGGACGTAATCATCCTGGCGGCTTGGCGTGCCGTTGTCGCTGATGGCACCGACCGTGATCACGAATGGGTCATTCGCCGGAGGGTAGTACATCGCGTTCGGAGCGGCGCCTTGGTTTCCGGCGGAGACGACCACCACCATGCCGGCGAGCCACAACTGTTCCACGCCGGCTGAGATGGCAGACGTCCGGTAACTCTCTGCCAGGGAGGATTGTAGCGATATGTTTACGACGCGGATATTCGATGCTCGACGATTCTCGTAGACCCACTGGAGCGCCCTGAGCAGGTCGCCCTCCCGGATGGTGCCGTCAGGGCCGACCACCCGTAGGCTGTAAACCTGGGCTTTGGGCGCGATTCCTACGTACCTTCCGTTCGCTGAACGTCCGGCAATAATGCCGGACACATGGGTGCCGTGACCGATGGAGTCGGTGGTGCCGTAGCGAGCACCAAGGTCCACCGGCGCCACCCGTCCGTCCAAATCCGGGTGGCTTCCCACACCTGTATCGATAACAGCCACACCGACTCCCTGCCCTGCGTAATCCTCTCGCCACAGCCCATCCGGCATGGACACGGCGTAAGGGTAGGCCGTAACCGGCTGGTACAGTTCGGTCGCCACCATGGGCGCGTCATAGGAGATGTAGCGGACCTTTGGATTGGCCGCCAGGCGCTTCAGGGCCTGAGCCGAGACCGTGGCCAGACGGGCGTTGACAAAATCAAGGGCTCCCGTGACGCCTGGTAGTTCTTCCTGCTCGATGGGTCGGCGTGGGTCCAACTGAACGATCACCGGGATCAGTCCGTCCGGATGCTCGGCGCTCAGGCGCCAGAGCGCTGGATGGACCTTTGCCTCGCCCTGGGGAGGTGGGGCGGCGGCTCCATGTGAGACCAAGCTGATCAATAGCAAGGACGCGATCAGCAGCAGAACAATACGGGTTCTCCACATCGATGAGAGCCCTGCCTTTCCCTTAGGTGTGTAGATGGGACGATACCAGTACATTAGGTGATTACAATAACAGATACCATCAATACCATTATATGTATATTGAATGATAGCATGGGTTGATAACGTTGTACACTCTCTTCATATAACGTTTAAGGATCTTGCTCGCATGGAATCGTCTCCATGATGTGGCTGTTGCATTCGAGTCTGTATCTCGGTATGATGTGTACCTGTCGCCGATCGATCAAACGCAGAGATTGAAGAACTTGGTGGATTGACGAGTGGCGACAGAGCGTGGTAACCTAATCAAGCTGTCGCCGCCGATTGAACGGCGACGACGACTGGGACCTTGAAAACTAGACAGTGCAAGAGCAAAGAAGCAAGCGAACGTACACTCTTTAATGAGAGCCGAACAAACTTTTCTACGGAGAGTTT
>JBOZRQ010000021.1:0-37021 GCA_050789255.1 Symbiobacteriaceae bacterium | reverse complement strand
TCCGTCCATTTTTTCGCTTGAGGACTGCCTTGGCATGACAAAAAGCGGACGGAGGCCAATCGCCGATGCTTCGTGAGGGAGCCAGCCCAGTTTCACACGGTCGACCGGAACACCGTCAGGTCCGGGCGTGTCCGCCATCAACGGGCCGGAGTACGTGAATGCAGCCGGAGGCATCCTGCATCCGACTGCATACTTTTGCGATGCTATGCGTTTGTCAGTAACCTGAATACAGCCGGGGGAAGCACTCCCCCGGCTGTATTCATAGACGACGACCTAGCAGGGCTCCAAACCGATGGGTTGAATGTTAGTGTTGCAGGAAGGCCACCCAGGCAGACTTCGATGATGTGGGGAGGGAAAGCGATGCCATGGATGGTCGAGTGGCAGAACGGCCTATCATCTGGACCGTATGAAACCGAATGGCAAGCCGAATGCCACGGGTGCATGGAGAACCGAATCAACCGGAGAGGCGGCTTTCGGGTGGTCGATCTGACGCCACCCGACGGGCTAGTGCACACCATGCTGGAACCGCACCTGTCTGGAAAGTACTGGGTGACCGTGGCAGCGTATTTGGGTGGCATGTGTGATCGCTTCTGGATGCATTGGTGGTTCCGACCATCAAACGATGGCCGCAGCATATGGGACCAACTGCTTAACCTGAATGGTTCGCCCCCGCCTGAACCACTGCCACCCCGAGAAGACTTCGATCTCAATCGTCTTGCTTCGGCCATTGACTCTCTGGAACATAGCTGGATCTGCCCAAATGGTGTGGCTGCTACTGGTCGCCTGACAAGGGATACACTGACGCTTCTGCTGTCGCGGGAGGATATTCAATGGCGGGACCTTCACCTGTACGATGGTGGCCGCAAACGGTTTGTTGCCACCGATGGCGGCGTTGAGCACTTTGCCTGGCTTTCGGAGCGAGACATAGACTCCTTGACGTCGTTGGGGGTGCCTCTTGAGTTGTTTCGGCACTGGTGACAGGCCGCGCAGCCCGCGGTGTGGTGACAGGCAGGAACTTTCGGTCGTGTCGCATAACGTACTGATCAGAAGTTCGATGCTGCGAGGAGGCCAAAGGATGCCCGCCACCCTGATGATCAAAGACCTGTCGCCGAAGTTCCTCACCTTCTATGAGCTCGCTCAGGATGCCGACCCCGAGCAGCGCTGGGCGCTCTGGGAAAAGCATTATGGGTTTGCCGCCGTCCCCCCGACCGGCGAGGGCATGGCCATGGCCAGAAGGCTGCTCGACGGGAGCTTCCATCGCTACGCCGACGTGCTTGACGTAATCCGGGCCGGCGCCGCCGCGTTCCGACCGGATCCGCAGCAGGTCCTGGACGCCGTGTGCCAGCTCCTGCAGTTCGACGGAGACATGACGGTCCGGCTGGTCATTTACGTGGGCAACTTTGAGCAGAATGCCTTCGCCTTCGCAGCCGACGGCGTCCCGGTCGTGAATGTGCCTCTGGAGGAGTCCGACGAATGGCGTTCGCTGATCATGCCACACGAGTTTACCCACGCCGTCCATAGCCGCCTTTCTAACAACCAGGGCGGGTGGCTTCGATCGATCGGGTACTCCATGATGCAAGAGGGGCTCGCCATGCACGCGGCCATGCGGATCACTCCCGGTTACCCTGAAGAGGCGTATCACGAGATTCGGCCGGGCTGGCTGGCGGAGTGCCGCGAGAAGGAGCGGCCGATCCTGGAGGGAATTCGACCCCACCTGGCGGATGCAAGCAACGAAGCCCTCTCCCGGTTCATCTTCGGGACCGGCTCCGCCGGCGTCGAACGTGAGGTCTACTACGCTGGCTACCGGGTGGTCGGCCATCTCCTGAATCAGGGCCACACCTTGGCGGAGCTGGCCCGCATCGATGAGGAGGATACCCCGGCCTTCATGGAGGCAGCCATCTCCAAGCTCCTCGCATCTGCATAAAGTGATAAGGCGCCAGCAGTCCTTGCTGGCGCCTCGTTGTTATGGGCTGGTCCCGGGCGGCAGTTCCTTGCCGTCCGAGGGGGGAATGTGGTTGGGCCCAGGGACCGGGGCGTGGGCGTACGGGTCCGTGGCCGAACTCTGCTTCTCGGGCGCCGTCGCCGAGCGGTGGTGCCCGTCCCGGTAGTGATCGCCGGGGACGCCGTGATCCACGGGGTGCCACTGGGTCGGTTGCTGGCCGTCAGGCGAGGTGGTCCGGGGCGCCGGGCGGTCCTCGCCGAACTCATCCTCGGGCGCCAGGTCGGCCGCCGGGTTGGTGCCTGGGCCGTGCTCGTGCGGCCCAGGCTCGACCTCCTGCCGGACGCCGGCCCGCTTGAGCGCCTCTTGCGTGGCATGCCGCTCAGGGGCCAGCGCCGGGGCGGGCGCCTGGGCCTGCGTCGGTGCCTTATGCTCCTCCTTGTCGCCCACAAAGGTCCGGTCGACCGCCTGCTTGGCGCCCAGCTCCTTGCGGGTCTGCGGGCCGGTCCGGTCGGGCCACAGGTTCTTCTCGTTCCCCGTCTGGCTCGGGTTGACGTTCGCATTCAACGCGCGCCCGGGAGTCTCATCGTCCTGGAGCCGGCCGCCCTGGGCGACCCGGGTTTCCCTGGGCTGTCTCCGCCACAGCGACGCCACCCAGAAAACCGCCACCGCCAGCACGGCGATCATCAGCAACACGCTCATCGCTACTCCACCGCCTCACTGCAGACTGCTTTTTGCTAGTCTGCCCTCAGGCGGCGCTGTTAACCAATTCAAACCGGCAGCAGAGGTGTCTCGGGCGCACGCCCTAAGGCAGGCACCGAGCGGATGACCCGTTCGATTCATGGTATAATAGTCCACGATACGTAGCACGTCCGTGTGGAGGTTGTCACAGCGTGAACCAGTCGCAGCCGCTGGTCGGCATCATCATGGGGAGCCGTTCGGACCTGGAGACCATGAAGGAGGCCGCCGCCGTTCTGGATGAACTGCAGGTGCCGTACGAAATGAAGGTCGTCTCCGCTCACCGCACACCGGATGCGATGTTCACCTACGCCGAGCAGGCCGAAGGCCGCGGGCTGGAGGTCATCATCGCGGGCGCCGGGGGCGCCGCGCACCTGCCCGGCATGACCGCCTCCAAGACGCTGCTGCCGGTCATCGGCGTGCCGGTGCTGTCATCGACCCTGAACGGGCTCGACTCGCTGCTCTCTATCGTGCAGATGCCCGGCGGCATCCCCGTGGCCACCGTTGCCATCGGGAAGGCCGGGGCCAAGAACGCCGGCATCCTCGCAGCACAGATGCTGGGCAACAAGTACCCCGAGGTGCGCGCCCGCCTGGGCGAGTACCGCACCCGCATGCGCCAGGCCGTGGAGGAGAGCCAGCTATGATTCAGCCCGGCCAAACCATCGGCATCGTGGGGGGCGGCCAGCTGGGCCGCATGAGCGCCCTGGCTGCCCGGGCCATGGGCTACCGGGTCATCGTGGTGGACCCGGACCCAGACTGCCCCGCAGCCGGAGCCGCCGACAAGGTCCTCACAGCCCGCCTGGATGACGTGGAGTCCATCGCCCCGCTCGCCGCCATGAGCCAGGTCATCACCTATGAGTTTGAGAACATCAAGGCGGCCGTGCTCGAACGCCTTTCCCGTGAGACACCGATCTACCCTGGCGTCAACGTCCTTCGGGCCAGCCAGGATCGCATCATCGAGAAGACGAGCCTCACGGACATGGGGGTGCCCGTGGCGCCCTGGAAGGCCGTCCACACCGCCGAGGGGTTCAACGCAGCCATCGCTGCCATCGGGGTTCCGTCGGTCCTCAAGACCGCCACGGAGGGCTACGACGGCAAGGGCCAGGTGGTGATCCGCTCCCTGGCGGAGGCCGGCGCCGCCTACGAGAAGCTGGCCGGGCGCCCGCTGGTGCTGGAGGGCTTCGTGCCCTTCGAGCGGGAGGTCTCGGTGGTCGTCGCCCGCAATCCACAGGGCGAGGTAGCGGCCTTCCCGGTGGGTGAGAACATCCACAAGGAGAACATCCTCTTCCAATCGATCGTTCCCGCCCGGGTCCCGGACTCTACTGCCGACCGGGCACGGGAGCTGGCCGTTCGCATCGCTACCTCGCTGGAACTGGTGGGTGTCCTGGGGGTGGAGATGTTCGTGTTGCCCGACGGGAGCCTGGTCGTCAACGAGTTGGCGCCCCGCCCCCACAACTCGGGCCATTACTCGCAGGACGCCTGCGTCACCTCGCAGTTCGAGCAGCACATCCGGGCGGTCTGTGGGCTGCCGTTGGGCGCCGCCCGTCTGCTCTCCCCGGTCGTCATGGTCAACATCATGGGCGACGACTACCCGCTGCACGTTGAGGCGGCGCTCGCCGACCCGCTCGTGAAGCTTCATCTTTATGGCAAGCGGGATCCCAAATCCAAGCGCAAAATGGGCCACCTGAACGTGCTGGGCGCCTCCACGGCGGATGCGCTCGCACGGGCTGAGGTTGCGATTCGCCGCCTGCGCACAGGCGAGTAGGAGGGTTTTGGTTGTTCGACAAGTGGATTCGAGCTTTATCGGATGGTGCAGCCCTGCGTTGCCCAGCCTGCCACAGCGGCCACATGGCCAAGAACTTCTGGGACCTGAACGCCGAGTGCCCCCAGTGCGGGGTCTCCTTCGAGCCCAACGAGGGTGATTTCCTGGGCGCTATGGTGGTCGCCTACAGCATCCTGTCCGTCATCATCGCTGCCGGCGTCTTTATTCTGATGATGCTGACCGATCTCTCCGCCTACGCCCACATCGCGATCTGGAGCGTAGTCGCCGCCCTCTTTCTCATCTTTGGATACCGCAACATGAAAGGCATTTGGGTCGGCGTGCTCTACGCCATGACCGACCTGCGCAGGAAGTATTGAACGCAGCGGCCCGGCCTCCCCTCGTGGGAAGCCGGGCCGTTCTGCTTAGTAGTCAATATACTCCTCGTCCAGGTGGACCTTCTTTCGGAGCGGATCGTCGCCGGACTTTTGGGCCCGCACTCCCTTGTCGGGCACGGGCCCTTCAAAGGCCGGGTCCTTCGCCATATTCGCGCCGGTATGCTCAGCGCCCGCCGCGGTGCCGGCGCCTGCATTCAAGCCGGTCCCGATTCCACCGTAATTCGTGGTCATGCTCGCATCCCTCCGGGCGATATCGTTCCCGAATCGCCCGCCGGTCGATGCTTAGCTGGCCTTGGTCTGGCGCTGTTCCGCTACGGGCGCCTTCACACTGGTCCAGACCCGAATACCGGTCATGAGCACGCTGATCAGCGTCAGGCTGGCGCCCGGCACGGTCAGCTTCTCACCGATCGGGTTGCCGGCAATGGTCAAAATCAGGGCCAGGGCAAAGAGCGGGAAGCTGCACTGGTAGAGCCAGAAGTTGACCTTGGCCAGCGTCCCTTCCTCCAGCGCCGGGAACCCCTTATGCAGGAAGGCGATCACACCCATCGATGCCCAGCCTAGCAGGTTGATGTGCGCATGGGCTGTGGCGAACTCGAACTTCTTGGTGATCCCCATGAACATGCCGAAAGTGCTGCCGATCATGAAGTACAGGGCAGCCATCTTGGCCCAGCGAGACGCTAGCATGAAATATAACCTCCCGAAAAATTAGTATTGACGCATATTCATCGAAATAGTGAATAAACCCTGCATACGATGGCAAACAATTTCCATCAGGAGTAAAAGAAGGGCGGGGGAGCAAGGTGCAGCGTCGTTCCCTGATGGGGACCCTGGCGGTCCTGGCCATTCTGGCGCCGATCGTGACGATGAGCCCGTGGCTGCTCTCCGCCGGACTCATCCTTGGGTGCGGGGTCTATGTGGCCTATGAGTTCTCCCTGGTCAAGATCTCCGAGCGCCAGCTGGAGCGAGACATTGAGGAGGGCGTGCAGGGGGCGCAGGCCGTGCTGCGCATGAAGCGGGACATGAACGCCATGCTGGCGGCCTGCCAGTTTGGCATTACGGTGACCAGCCTGGGGCTTACCCTGGCCCTGGAGCCGGCGATTCACCACGCCCTGGCGCGCTTTGCCTGGGCCCAGGGCTTCTCGGTCGGACTGGCCATGTTTACCGGCGCCTTTCTGCACGTGACCTTTGGGGAGCTGGTCCCCAAGGGGCTGGCGCTGGTGATCCCCAAGCGGATCCTCTATACCACGGCGCCCTTCATGCAACTCTTCCGCTTCCTGGCAATCCCCTTCATTAAGACCTGTAATACGATTGCCAACGCTGTGGTCAAGGCGATCACCGGCAAAAACCCCGACACCGACACCCACGACGAGGAGGGCATGGAGATCGGGGAGGCGCTGCTGTACGCCCACGCCAGCGGGCAGATCAAGCCGGAGCAGCTCCGGCTTATGCGCAATGTGCTCTCCTTCGCCGACCGGACCGCCCGGGAGGTCGCCACCCACGCCCGGGATGTGGTCACCCTGGACCTCCAGGACCCCTGGGAGGCCAACCTCGCGCTAATGGCCGAGCATGGCTACAGCCGGTACCCGGTGATCGACAGCGACCTGGACAACGTGGTCGGGTACGTTCGCCGGGCCGATGTGCTGGAGGCCGAGCTGAAGGGCCGCCGGGAGCTGAAGTCGATCATTCTGCCGATCGAGCGGCGCCCGGAGACGGTGTCGCTCCGGCAGGTCAACCTCTTCCAGGGCTCGCCCATGATCGCCCTGTACGATGAGTACGACAGCTTCTCGGGCCTGCTGACCAGCGAGGATGTGGTGGAGCAGATCGTCGGGGAGATCTACGATGAGACCGACGAGGTGGAGGCGCCGGCGGTGCAGCGGCTCAGTGAGGGCGTCTACCGGCTGGACGGCTCCGTGCTGCTGGAGGAGGCCGCCCTCGCCCTCGACTTCGAGGAGCTGGAAGAGCACCAGGATGTCGACACCATCGGCGGCCTGGTCATGAAGCTCCTTGGCCGCCAGCCCCGGGCCGGGGACCAGGTCGCGCTCAACGGCTACCGGGCTACCGTGGAGGACGCTCAGGGCTTCCGCATCCGCAAGGTGAAGCTGGAGCGGTACGAGGCGCTTATCCAGGCTGCGGATCAAGATGTCCATGCATCCGGCCATACAGGTGTTTAGGGCTCGTATGTACCTACCTCAGATGGGCCGCGCTCCTTCACTGACCTGCACTGACCCGTCCGCTGAGTGACTTGACTATCAATCTGACCTATCCTGCAGGCGCTTATCGATTGAACAGATTGATCAAGAGGGGCCATGGCGTTGATGCGGATCGGGCCTGCATAGGCTCAGAAGGTTCTGGAGAGAGGATCGCGCCCTTTCCTCCGAAGCCTGGCCGCATCACAAGAACTTTACAACGAGACATTTGAACGTAAAAGGATTCCCTCCCCGAGTGTAGAATGATCAGATACATTGTTGATGGGAGGGATTCACGAATGGGACTGAAGCGACTGACCGGCTCCAAGCAACTGGTGAATCTCAAGGCAGATGTGCGCCTCAACGTGGCCCCGCCCTCGCTGGCGGTCTACTATCCCGCGCAGGCGAACATCCGGGCGCTGGCCCTTGGCCTGCTGGGGATCACCGCTGTTCACGGCGAGGAGGCGCGGGCGGCCCTGCATGAGGCCGCAGCCGCCTTGGACGATGCTGAAGATGCCGAGTGGAGCCAGGAGGAGGCCAGGCACCTTCTCAAGGCGGTCGGCACCGTGCCGGCGCCCAGCCATGTGAAGGTGGAGCGGCTGGAGGGACAGGCGACGCTGCTCTTCCGCTCCGTCAAGCCCGATGATGCGGGCGCCGAGCCGCTCAACTACCGGGAGGGCTCCGCCCAGCCCACCATCAGCCTCCTGGCCGCCCTGCGGCCCGACGGGATCAGCGTACCCAAGGGCATGTGCATGGAGGTGCCGGTCAAGCTGGTCGAGGACGACGACGGCCTGGCCCTCGCAGCGTTCTTCAGCCGCGGCAAGCTGCGGGATGCCACCGCTGAACCGGGCGATCAGGAGCCGTCAAACTGACCCCAATATCGCTCCTGGTAGGGTCTTGATCTATCAGATCTTCTGCATACACCTTTCGTGATAGGTCACACTGATACCAAATACGCTCAGACCGGGGCCAAGGTCAAGTCAGAGGTGGCCACAATAGGTATAAGGTAACAGCGAGGCGACTGCCAGGTACATGTAAGCTCGCGCAGTGGGAGGACCCCCGTCACCGGGGGTCCTTCGCAACGATCTCCTTCAGTTGTGTGCGGAACAGACCGGCACCGCCGTTGGCCGGGTGCCGCACCGCCTCGCAGGGCACCCCAAGCTCGCCCAGCGCGGCTGCGGCCTTGGTGCCTACGGCCACCAGCCGGGCGCCCGGGCACAGCGCCAGCATCCGCCGAAGGAACTCCCCGCCAGCCTGGAGCTCTCTGGACGTGGGCGTCCGGTTCGTAAGCGGCCCCTGCGCAGCCTGGTACGGATGGAACGGGAAGGTGTTCCAGAGGATGAAGTCGGTCGGCTCCACGCCCGCCTCGGCCATCGTCGACCAGGCCACGTAGGCGGTGGGCTCGTTAAAGCCGTCGGGCTTCACATCCGGCCGGCTGGTGCGGCGGGGGAAGCCTTCCGGGAGGACCCGGGTCGGTGGGATCTCCGGCCGGTGGCCCAGCAGAATCCGCTCCGAGGTCATGGCGATCCCCGTAAAGCGGCAGCCCTGAAAGCCGGCCGCCTCGGCCACCAGCAGCCAGCGGGCGCCGGGCAGCCGCATCCGCAGGTAGTGCTCCAACTGGGCGGCCCTCACAACCGAAGCCTCCGGGTCCATGTCATAAGCTGGATCGAAGTCCCGCCAGGGATTGAAAACACCCGGGCCGGACTCATAGGCCTTCAGGTCCCGCATGAGTACACCTAGTTGATCCACGCTGTGACGCCTCCAGTCTACCCATTCTTTCCCTACCCGCTCCGCACCGCCCGAGGTAGGATGGGGTGGGAGGGATTGTTCTGCGTATTATGACTTTCAACATATGGGGATGTAACTACCCCAAAGAGGGCCCAAATTCCTGGTCGGAGCGCTCTGCACTCAACGTGGCTGTGATTCGCCGCCACGCACCGGACCTCATCGGCCTCCAGGAGGCGCAGGAGGGAAACCTCGCCACCTACCGCGAGTTATTGACCGAGTACACCATCATCTCCGGCAACCAATATGGGGACAATCCGCCCACCGAGTTCAACGCCATCCTCTACCGCCACGATCGGCTGGAACTGCTTCAGCAGGGGGAGTTCTGGTACAGCCCCACCCCCGACGAGCCCTCCACGGGCTACGGTGTGGACTACCCCATGGGCGCCACCTGGGCCCGGTTCCGGGACCGGCAGACGGGCGCCGAGTTCCTGCACCTGAACACCCACTTCGAGGATGGCCCCTGGGGCGAACTCTCCCGCACGGAGGGCGCCCGGCTCATCGTCGAACGGCTCAGCGCAGCAGGATTACCCGCCATCCTCACCGGGGACTTCAACTGCAACCCGGACTCCGCCGCCCACCGCTTCTTCGAGGAAGCCGACTTTGCGGATGCCTGGCTATCCGTCGGCAACCACGACGGCGCCGACTCCACCTTCCACGGGCTCCACGGCGAGGCATACTCCGCCGCCGAGTATAGCGACGGGGCGAACACTTACTGGCGCATCGACTGGATCATGGTCAAGGGCGCCCGGACCGCGGCCTGCACCATCGTGCGGGATGCCCAGCCGCCCCAGTACCCCAGCGACCACTACCCGGTCATCGCCGATATCCACATCTGATAATCAAGACCCCGGGCGCCGCCCGGGGTCTTACGCTTCCTATCGCCCGACCGCCCGCCAGCCGATGTCCTTGCGGAAGGTCTTGCCCTCAAACTCGATCGGCTCCACGCCGAAGTAAGCCGCCTCCAGCGCCTCGGCCACGGTGCGGCCCGTCCCCATGACGCCCAGGACCCGGCCGCCGTTGGTGATCAGGTTCTGCTCCTCGTCGATCCAGGTGCCGGCGTGGAAGACCGTGAGCCCGCGGCGCTCCGCCTCATCCACGCCGTTGATAACCAGCCCCTTGATGTACTTGCCCGGATACCCGGCCGAAGCCAGCATGACGCAGGCCGCCGCAGCGTCCTTGAAGCGCAGGTCCACCTGGTCCAGGCGCCCCTCCACGCAAGCCAGGGCGACCTCGACCAGGTCGCTCTCCATAAGGGGCATCACCACTTCGGTCTCGGGGTCGCCGAAGCGGCAGTTGAACTCGATCACCTTGGGACCGTCGGCTGTAAGCATGAGCCCGGCGAAAAGGCAGCCCACGAACGGCATCGCCTTGGCCGCCATGGCCCGAATCACCGGCTCGAGGATCCGCTTCTGGACCTGGGCAGCGATCTCCGGGGTGTAGGACGGCACAGGGGAGTAGGTGCCCATGCCGCCGGTGTTCGGCCCGGTGTCTCCGTCGCCGATCCGCTTATGGTCCTGGGCGGAGACGCACTGCTTGATCGTGCGCCCGTCCGAGAAGGCCAGAATGCTGACCTCCTCCCCCTCCAGGAACTCCTCCACGACCACCTTGCCGCCTGGGACCTCAAGGGCCTCCTTGAGCGCGCCAAACGCCTCGTCCAGGGTCATGCAGACCGTAACGCCCTTGCCAGCCGCAAGGCCGTCCGCCTTCACCACAATGGGGGCGCCCTGCAACTCCACGTAGGCCCGGGCGGTCTCGTAGTCGGTAAAGCTGCCATAGCGGGCCGTAGGCACGCCTGCCTTGGTCATGATCTCCTTGGCGAAGTCCTTCGACCACTCGAGCTTGGCCGCCGCCTTAGTCGGACCGAAGGCTTTGATTCCCGCCTCGGTCAGCGCGTCCACCAGCCCAGCGGCCAGCGGGTCCTCAGGACCTACGATCACCAGGTCGGCGTCTATCTTCTTGGCCAGCGCCACCTGCCCCGGAATATCGTTGGCCGCCACCTCGGGGTGGATCCAGGAGAACAGGCTGATGCCCGGGTTGCCCGGAGCAACGTGGACCATGTCGATGTGCCGGCTCTGGATCGCCTTCCACGCCAGGGCGTGCTCGCGGGCACCGCCGCCGACGATCAATACGTTCATAGATGTTATACCTCCGTGGTTCCCGCCAGCACCGTGTTCCCGAAGATCCAGGTATGGCCGTCGGGCTCCTGCTTTACCATGACGTGCCCCGGGCGCCCCATGGCGTAGCCCTGCTCAATATGCAGGGAGCCGCAGCCCGGTGCCACGCCGTGCTTCCAAAGATACCACGCCAACGCCACTGCCGCCACACCCGTGACCGGGTCCTCCACAATCCCGCCCCCGGACGGGAACTGCCTCGCCTCGGCGATCACGCCAAACCCGCGGGGCTTCAGGGTGAACGGGTAGAGCCCCGTGGTGCCGGTCGCAGCGCACGCCGCGGCGATCTTCCCCGGGTCGGGCATGATGGAGTCCAGGATTTCGGTGGTCTCCACCGGCACCATCAGCTTGGGGCGCCCGGCCCCGCAGGCCTGCACCGGGGTGAGCATATCGTCCAGGTCGACTCCCAGCGCCTCCGAGGCGACCTTCGGGTCGACCGGGTCGCTGAAGGTGACCGACGGCATGGCCATGCCGAGCCGGTGCTCCTCCACCGCCACCTCCAGGTCGCCGGCAGGGGTGGACACGGTGAACTTCCCGGTCAGCCCCATGACGGACAACGCGGCCAGGGTGCCGTGGCCGCACAGGGTCATCGGGTTGCCTTCAGGCTGGTAGTAGCGCAGCGTGGTGCCATCGACAAAGGTAGTCTCCATGCCCAAGCGGGCGGCGATGCCCCCCATCTCGGCACCGGAGAGACCACTCGCCACCACCACCGCCCCCGGGTTCCCCTTGCCCGCCTCGGTGGTGAAGACATCGACCAGGTGCGCCTTCATTTAGTGCTTGAAGTGGCGCACACCGGTGAAGAGCATGGCCAGGCCAAGCTCGTCGGCGCGCTGGATGGAGTCCTGGTCACGGATCGACCCGCCCGGCTGTGCGATCGCCGCAATATGGGCCGCACCTGCAGCCTCCACGACGTCGGGGAAGGGGAAGAAAGCGTCGGAGGCCAGCACGGCGCCCTTCACGTTGTCGCCGGCTTGGCGCAGGGCGTGGCGGGCAGCGTCGATGCGGTTCATCTGGCCGGCGCCCACGCCCAGGGTCTGGCCGTTCTTGGCCACCACAATGGCGTTGGACTTCACATGCTTGCAGACCTTCCAGGCGAAGGCGAGGTCCGCCAGCACCTGCGGGATGACCCCGACCCCCGTCACCTGCTTCCAGCTCTTCGGGTCCTCGGAAATGGCGTCCCAGTTCTGCATCAGGTAGCCGCCGGCCACCCGCTTCACGTCGAAGCCGGCCGGGGCCTTCCGCTCAATCGGGCCGACCTCCAGCAGGCGAATGTCCTTCTTCTTGGTCAGGATCTTGAGCGCCTCCGGCTCGAAGTACGGCGCCAGCACGATCTCCACGAAGATCTTGCTAATATCCTTGGCGGTCGCCTCATCGCAGGGCCGGTTCAGGGCGATGATCCCGCCGAAGATGGAGATGGTGTCCGCCTCGTAGGCCTTGCGGTAGGCCTCGGCCAGGGTCGGCGCCACCGCCACGCCGCAGGGGTTGGCATGCTTGACTGCCACGGCGGCGGGCTCGTCGAACTCCTTGACCAGCTCCAGGGCCGCATGGGCGTCGTTGATGTTGTTGTAGGAGAGCTCCTTGCCGTGCAGCTGCTTGGCCGCGACGATGGTCGTGCCGCCCTTGGACTCGTCGGCATAGAAGGCGCCGGCCTGGTGCGGGTTCTCGCCGTAGCGCAGGTCCTGCACCTTGGTCAGGTTCAGGGTCATCGCATAGGGGAACGGAGATGCCGTGGCCGGAACCTCCGGGACGGGTTGTCCCACCTTACGGGCGTTGACAATCGTGCGGCCCCGGTTCGCCAGCCACGCGGCGATCGCCGTATCGTAGGCGCTGGTGTGCTGGAATGCCTCGACCATCAGCTCGAACTTGGTGGATAGGTCGACCTCGCCGCTCTCCTTCATCTGCTGCAGCACATCCGCGTAGCGCTCCGGGTTGACCAGCACGACCACGTCCTGCCAGTTCTTCGCGGCGCCGCGAACCATGGACGGCCCGCCGATGTCGATCTTCTCAACGGCGTCCTCCAGGGAGACGTTCGGATTCGCCACCGTCTCCCGGAAGGGGTACAGGTTGACGACGACCATATCGATCGGGGCCACATGGTGCTCGGCGAGCTGCGCCATGTGCTCCCGGTTGGAGCGCATCGCCAGGATTCCGGCATGAATCTGGGGCTGGAGCGTCTTCACCCGCCCGTCGAGGATCTCGGGGAAGCCAGCCACCTGGGCGACCTCCTTGACCGGGATTCCGGCGCCCTGCAGGGCCTTAAAGGTCCCCCCGGTCGAAATGATCTCCACGCCCAGCTTGTGCAGCTCTCCAGCAAACTCAACGATGCCGTTCTTGTCATAGACGCTGATCAGGGCTCGCTTGATTGCCATGAACTATCAGCCTCCTAACCAATTGCCTTCAAGAGCCCGCAGGGGACTCCCTTAGTAGCGCTCAAAAACTCGGGGGGCCGACAGCGGCCCGCGAAGGGCAGGGGTACCCCATCGAAGCATCAGGCCCAAGCTTACGGGCGGTTAGCAGACCCCACTCAGCAAAAATCGGGCGGTGCGTCCCTAAACGGTGTACCCAACCGCGGTTCCCGATTTTTGCGGACAGAAACTCAGGCTTACCGCCCGTTAGCGAAGGGCCTGCCGCGAAGATGGGGTGCCCATGACCGTAGCTAGCGAAGAGGCCCCTTCCCCTCCTCCGGCCGATACGCATCCCGATCCAACCAATACTGCTGCTCATGTCCGGCCAAGTACGCCAGCAGCGGGTCCCGATATGTAGACCAGGTCACGTACCGGGCAACCTCGTCCCGGCGGACCCAGGCGACTTCCACCAGCTCATCGTCATCGGCCGGCACCCGGAGCGACCCGTTCACCAGCCGGCAGGAGAAGACGTGGACCAGGTAATGCGTGTCGTAGACCTGGTTGTGCGCATCCACAATGTAGGCCAGTTCCACTGGCGCCACCAGCAGGCCCGTCTCCTCCATGACCTCCCGGACCACGCAGTCCGTTAAGGCCTCCCCGGGCTCCAACTGCCCGCCCGGGAGGCCCCATACATCCCCGATCGGCCACCGGTTCAGCACCAGGGCAATGTTCTCCTCATCCTCCACGAGCCCCAACCCGAGAACGAACTGCCTCGTCACGGCGCTTCCCCTTCCGCCAGCCGGTTCTAAAAGAGATGGTACCGCGGCCGCCGCTCACTGAGCCACGCCTGGAGCGGTTCCACCCAGGGCCGGTAGTTCATGTACTGCCGGATCTGACCGGGCGCCACCCACTTGACCTGGGTTACGTCGTCGTCCTCGGGCTGCACGCAGGCGATGCCGCCCACGATCTTCACCGAGAAGTAGAACTGCAGGTACCACTCCTGGCGCCCTGCCACGAACCACTCGGTCACAAAGGCCAGGTCCACAAGGGCGACGTCGAGCCCGGTCTCTTCCTTGACCTCCCGCCGGAGCGTCTCCTCCAGCGACTCGCCCTCTTCGCAAGACCCCTTCGGCAACGACCAGTGCGATCCCCTTTGCCCCCGGTTGTAAACCAGCAAGACCTGGCCGGCCTCGTTCAGAACCACAGCCCCTACCGCCATTCTCCGAACGCAAGCCACGCCGCCAGTCACCCCCTGATTTACACTACAGTATCCCCTTCAGGGGCCGGAAATCACGCGTCCAGCCGCAGCTCGCCGCCGGCAATCGCCTTCAGGACCTCCACATAGAGGCCCGGCTCCGCGGCCCGGACCCGCTCCGAGAGCGTCTGGACCGAGTCGCCTGGCATAACCGGCACCTCACGCTGGGCCAGAGTCCGGCCGTGGTCGTACTCCGGATCGACCAGGTGGATCGTCGCCCCGGAAACCTGCTCACCCGCTCGCAGCACCGCTTCGTGCACGAAGTCGCCGTACATGCCCTGCCCGCCGAACTTGGGCAGCAGGGCCGGGTGCACGTTCAGCACCCGGTTGTGATACCGCTCTAGTGTATGGGCGCCGAGCTTCTTCATGTAGCCGCTCAGCACCACTAACTCGACGCCATGCCCCACCAGCGTATCGCAAATCGCCTGATCCAACAGGTCCGGTGACCCCGCCGTCCGGTCGCTCAGATGGTAGGCGGGAATACCCTGCTCCACGGCAAAGGCCAGCGCCGGCGACTTCGAGTTGTTGGAGATTACCACGCAGGCGGTGGCATCTAGCTCGCCTGCGTCAATCGCCCTCACGATCGCCCGCATCGACGAACCGCCGTGCGAGGCGAGAAACCCCAGTTTCATCGCACAACCTCTACTGCGGGCTCCCCCGCCACCACATCGCCGATGATCCAGGCCTGCTCGCCCAGCTCCCGGGCCGCCGCAGCCACCGCTTCGGCCTCCGCAGCCGGCACAGCAAGCACCATCCCGATGCCCAGGTTGAAGGTGGACTCCATCTCTTGGGGCTCAACCGGCCCGAGCCGCTCGATCATCTGGAAGACCGCCGGGACCGGCCAGCTGCCGTACTGCACCCGGGCCTTCACGCCATCGTGCAGCATGCGGGGGATGTTCTCGTGCAGGCCACCGCCGGTGATGTTCGCCGCGCCGTGGATCTCAAAGCGCTCCAGCAGGGCGATCATGGTCTTGGCGTAAATCCGGGTCGGGGTCAGCATCACATCGATGACCGAGGCGCCGCCGAGCTCCGCCGGGGTCTCCCCAGGCTCATAAGCCCCGCCGTCCTGCTTCAGCAGCACCCGGCGGGCCAGGGAGTAGCCGTTGGAGTGCAGCCCGCTGGCGCCGAGCGCCACCAGCTTGTCCCCCGCCGCCACCTTCTCCCCGGTCAGGATCTTATCCCGGTTGACGATTCCCACGGCGAAGCCCGCCATGTCGTACTCCCCGGGGGCGTACATGCCCGGCAGCTCGGCGGTCTCGCCGCCCACCAGGGCGCAGCCTGCCAGCAGGCAGCCGTCGGCGATGCCCTTCACCACCTGCTCCAGCACCACCAGGTCCTTCTGGGCGATGCCGATGTAGTCCAGGAAGAAGAGCGGCTCGGCGCCCTGGCAGAGAATGTCGTTGACGCACATGGCCACCAGGTCCTGGCCGACGGTGTCGTGCTTACCGCTCAGGAAGGCGAGCTTCAGCTTTGTGCCCACGCCGTCGGTGCCGCTCACCAGCACCGGATCGGGGTATTTCTTCAGGTCGGGGGCGAAGAAGCCGCCAAAGGCCCCGATGTTGCTCAGCATCCCGGCCCGGGCCGTGCGGCCCGTATGCTCGGCGATGCGCTTGACCAGTTCGTAGTGGCGGTCGCGGTTGACTCCTGCGTCGGCGTAGGTGAGGGGCTGCTTAGTCATCGCCATTCCCGCCTTCCAGCGAATACTTGTTCACGTTCTCCAGCACCGGCACGGGATAGTCGGCGTTGAAGCAGGCCAGGCAGAACCCCCGGCCGGTCTCCATGGGAACGCCCACCGCCTTCACCATGCCCTCCGTGGAGAGGTAGTACAGGCTGTCAGCACCAATGTAGTCCCGGATCGCCTCCAGGTCACGGCCCTTGGCGACCAGGTCCTTCACCTGCGTGGTATCGATGCCGTAGTGGCAGGCGTTCTTATAGGGCGGCGAGGAGATGCGCATGTGGACCTCCCGGGCGCCGGCCTCCCGGAGCAGCGAGACCAGATGCTTCGAGGTCGTCCCCCGCACGATCGAGTCGTCGACCAGCACCACCCGCTTGCCGGAGATCACCTTCCGCAGCGGGTTCAGCTTCAGCCGCAGCGCCGCCTCCCGCTTCATCTGCGAAGGGAGAATGAAGGTCCGGGCGATGTAGCGGTTCTTGATCAAGCCCACCTCATACGGGATGCCCGACGCCTCTGCGTAGCCCGTGGCCGCCGAGATGGAGCTGTCCGGCACGCCGATGACGATATCCGCCTCGGCGGGGGCCTCCCGGGCAAGCTGGCGCCCCATCTCCTTGCGGACGGCATGCATGTTGACGCCCTCCAGCTGGGTGTCGGGGCGGGCGAAGTAGATGAACTCAAACATGCAAGGCCGGCTGGTGCCCGCCGCCTTGATGGCGGTCTGCGAGCGCAGCGCACCGTTGGCGGAGATGGTGATCATCTCGCCGGGCGCCACCTCCCGCACGAAATCGGCGCCCACGGTGTCGAAGGCGCAGGACTCGGAGGCCAGGCACCAGGCATCGCCCAGGCGGCCCAGCTGGAGCGGGCGGATGCCATGGGGGTCCCGCACGGCGATCAGCTTGTCGTTGGTCAGGATCAGCAGGGCGTAGCCGCCGTGAACCTGGTTGATGGCCCACAGCACCGACTCCTCGATGGTCTCCTTCTTGGCCCGCACGATCAGGTGGGCCAGCACCTCGGTGTCCACCGTGGTCGAGAAGATGGCGCCCTCGTTCTCCAGCCCCTCCCGGATCGGGTCGGCGTCAACCAGGTTGCCGTTGTGGGCCAGCGCGATGCCGCCCTTGCGGGAGTTGACCAGGATCGGCTGAGCGTTGCCCAGGTTGGACGAGCCGGTGGTCGAGTAACGCACATGGCCGATGGCGATGTGGCCCCGCAGCTTCTCAAGGGTGGCGGGGGCATCGAACACATCGTTGACCAGGCCCATGCCCTTGTGAGTCAGCAGGTCCTTGCCGGTGGAGGTCACGATCCCGGCGCTCTCCTGGCCGCGGTGCTGCAGGGCGATCAGGGCGTGGTGGGTAATGCGGGCGGCATTCTCATTTCCGTAGATGCCAAAGACGCCGCACTCGTCGACAGGGCCCTTGGCGGGGTTGGTGGCGAAGCCATTCCGGTAGGGGTGCAGGGCCAGCTCCAGGCTCGGGTCGGCGGCCTTTACGCGCCCATCCACTGCGGAATCGCCTCCTTATAAGCCTTCTCCAGCTCGGCCACGGGCAGGTTGATCAGCTGTTCACGGCGGAAGACGAACTCCGACTCCGCGCCGGGGGCGAGGGCGGTTAGCTCGAAGCGCTCGGTGTCGGTCACGTCGCCCAAAAGGCGCAGGGGGATGCCGTGCTGGATGCAGATTGAGCGCAGGACCATCACGTTGTCGCGGTGGACGGTGACCAGAATCCGGGACTGGCTCTCGCCGAAGAGGTTGCCATCGACACGGCCCTCGTTGACGAAGACGTTGACCTGGCAGCCCTTCTTGCCTGCGATGGCCATCTCGGCGAGGGCCACGGTGAGGCCGCCCTCGGCCACGTCGTGGGCAGCGGTGACCGCGCCGTCCTGGACCAGCTGGATCATGCAGTCCTGGAGCCGCTTCTCGAAGGCCAGGTCGATCTCGGGGGCGTCGCCGGCGAGCACGCCATGGATCAGCTTGGCGTACTCGGAGCCGCCCAGCTCATCCTTGGTGACGCCCAGCAGGGCGATTACGTCGCCGACGTTCTTGAAGCCGGGGGTGACCGCCTTCTCGACGCTCTCGTGCACAGCGATCATGCCGATGGTCGGCGTGGGATGGATCGCGGAGCCGTTGGTCTCGTTGTAGAGCGACACGTTGCCGCCGGTCACCGGGGTGCCCAGGGCGTTGCAGGCCTCTGCCATGCCGTCGATCGCCTGGTCGAAGGTCCAGAAGACCTCGGGCTTCTCGGGGTTGCCGAAGTTGCAGTTGTTGGTGATGGCCACCGGACGGGCGCCCGTCACCGCACAGTTGCGGGCCGCCTCGGCCACAGCGATAGCGGTGCCGCGCTTCGGGTTGAGGTAGACGTAGCGGGCGTTGCAGTCGATTTTCGCCGCGATGCCCATCGTCTCGCCACCATTTGCCTGAGCCACCGAGCCCGCGAAAGCCCCGTGAATGCCCGGCTTCGCCGCCGAACGCACCCGCAGCAGGGCAGCGTCGGCGCCCGGGGCGATGACGGTGCCGAGGAGGACCATGTGGTCGTACTGCCGGTAGATCCACTCCCGGCTGCCGATGTTCGGGCTGTTCAGCAGCTTGAGCAGCGTCTCGTTGTAGTCGGTCGGCAGGGGCAGGGTGGAGAAGTCAAACTTCCGGAGCTCAGCCAGGTAGGCCGGCTCCTGCTTGGCGGGGTGATAGATCGGCGCCTCGTCGGCCAGGGCGTGGGCGGGCACCTCCGCCACCACGGTCTCGCCATCCAGCACCCGAATCATGCCGTCATCCGTCACCTGGCCGATTACGGCGGAGAGCAGGCCCCACTTCTGGAAGATCGCCTCCACCTCGGCCTCGCGGCCCTTCTGCACGCAGACCAGCATGCGCTCCTGGCTCTCGGAGAGCAGGAACTCCCAGGCCAGCATCCCCTCCTCGCGGGCGGGGACCCTGCGCACATCCATCTCAAGCCCGACGTCGCCGCGGGCCGCCATTTCGCAGGAAGAGGAGATCAGTCCCGCGGCGCCCATGTCCTGAATGCCCACGACCGCATCGGTCTCGAAGAGCTCCAGGCAGGCCTCCAGCAGCAGCTTCTCCATGAAGGGGTCGCCCACCTGAACCGAGGGGCGCTTGTCCTCCGCCGCCTCGCTGAACTCGGCCGAGGCCAGCAGGGAGGCGCCGTGAATCCCGTCACGGCCGGTGCGGGCGCCGACCACCATGATCGGGTTGCCCACGCCCCGGGCGATGCCCTTGCGGATCTTGTTCGGGTCCAAGATACCCACGCACATGGCGTTCACAAGGCAATTGCCCTTGTAGGACTCATCGAAGTAAACCTCGCCGCCCACTGTGGGGATGCCCATGCAGTTGCCGTAGTGTCCAATGCCGGCGACGGCGCCGGCGAAGAGGTGGCGCTGCTTGGCCTCGCTGAGCGGGCCGAAGCGCAGGGAGTTGAGCATGGCAATGGGCCGGGCGCCCATCGTAAAGACGTCGCGCAGGATGCCCCCCACGCCCGTGGCGGCGCCCTGGAAGGGCTCCACGAAGGACGGGTGGTTGTGGGACTCGATCTTAAAGGCCACGGCCAGGTCGTCGGTCACCTTGATGACGCCGGCATTCTCGCCGGGGCCCTGGAGGACCCGGTCGCTCTTGGTGGGCAGCTTCTTGAGGGCTGCCCGGGAGTGCTTATAAGAACAGTGCTCGGACCACATTACGCCGAACATCTGCAGTTCTACATGGTTAGGTTCGCGGCCAAGGATGTCACAGACCTTTTGGTACTCTTGCTCCTTCAGGCCTACCTGGGCCCAGGCCTGGTCAACCGTCTTAGACACGTGCGGTCCTCCCCGTGACGTAGTTCACCATGGCCTGGAACAGCAGCCGGCCGTCCTCGGAGCCGAGGATCTCCTCGCAGGCGCGCTCCGGGTGGGGCATCAGCCCAGCCACGTTGCCGGCCTTGTTCATAATGCCGGCGATGTTCTCCACCGAGCCGTTGGGGCTGGCGCCGGGGTTGACGTCGCCATCGGGGTCGCAGTAGCGCCAGAGCACCTGGCGGTTGCGGTTGAGCTCGTCCAGGGTTTCAGCGTCGGCAAAGTAGTTGCCCTCGCCGTGGTTGACGGGGATCTTCAGCACCTGGCCCTCCCGGCAGGTGCTGGTGAACGGGGAGGCGATGTTCTCGACCCGCAGGTGGGACCAGGAGCACCGGAACTGCAGGTGCGCGTTGCGCTGCAGGGCGCCGGGCAGCAGGCCCGCCTCGGTCAGGATCTGAAAGCCGTTGCAAATGCCGAGCACCAGGCGGCCGCCCGCGGCGAACTCCGCCACCGACTCCATCACCGGGGAGTACTTGGCGATCGCGCCGGTGCGCAGGTAGTCGCCGTAGGAGAAGCCGCCGGCCAGCACCAGGGCGTCATAGCCGGACAAGTCTCGCTCCTGGTGCCACACATACTTGGCCTCATGCCCCAGCACGCTGCTCAGGGCGTGGTAGGTGTCCATCTCGCAGTTGGTGCCGGGGAAGACAACAACGCCGAAGCGCACCTACTTCACCCCCGTCTTGGTGGCAGCCTCCGTGGCGCCAACACTCTGGACCAGCTTGTCCGACGACGGAGCGATGGTGAAGCTGAACGTCTCCATAACCGGGTTGGTCAGGATCTTCTTACCCAGCTCCTGCACCGTGTCCCGGGCCTGCTCCTCCGACTCGGCCTCCACCCAGACCTCAACCAGCTTGCCAATGCGCACCTGCGGCACGCCGGTATAGCCCATCGCCTTGACGGCGCCCTCGACGGCGCTCCCCTGCGGGTCAAGAACACCCTTCTTGAGGCTCACCTTGACCTCGGCCTTGAACAGCATGCTTTTGGCACTCTCCCTTTAGAAAATGACGCATTTTTACGCTGATTACGCAGATTATAGAGATTTATATGATTTACCGTGTGTATCAATCTGCGTAATCAGTCAAATCTGCGTAATCAGCGTAAAATGTCCCGTTTACAGCACCCGACGGAGACGACCCAGGGCGTCCTCATACCGAGCCGAAGTTTCTTCAATCAACGTCTGTGGCAGAACGGGAGCAGGCGGCTGCTTGTCCCAGCCGATGCGCTCGACGTGGTCGCGGATGGGCTGCTTGTCCAGGCTGTCGATCGGCTGCCCCTCCACGTAGCGGTCGGCGGGCCAATAGCGGCTGGAGTCGGGGGTGAAGACCTCGTCGATCAGGATCACCTCATCGCCCACGAGGCCGAACTCGAACTTGGTGTCGGCGAGGATGATCCCCACCTCGGCTGCCTTCGCGGCGGCGAACTCGTATAGGGCGATCGAGGTGCGCTTGAGGAACGAGGTGATCTCATCGCCGTAAGCAGCCCGGACCCGGTCTTCGGATACGTTCTCGTCGTGCCCGACGTCGTTCTTGAGCGCCGGGGTGAAGATGGGCGCCGGCAGCTTCGAGTTCAGCTTCAGGCCCTCGGGCAGGGCGATCCCGCAAACTGAGCGGCTCTGCTGGTACTCCTTCCAGCCCGAGCCGGCCAGGTAGCCGCGCACCACGCACTCCACGTCGATCCGCTTGGTCCGGCGGACCACCACCGAGCGCCCCTGGAGCACCGGGACTGCCGCCTCAGGCAGCCCCAGCTCCGAGACATCTGTGCTCAGCAGGTGGTTGGCGCAAATGTGCTTGGTCGCGTTGAACCAGAGCACCGAAAGCCCGGTCAGCACCCGGCCCTTGCCGGGAATGCCCTGCGGGAAGACCACGTCAAAGGCGGAGAGCCGGTCCGAGGCAACCATCAGCAGGCGGTCGCCGGGGAGCTCAAAGACCTCCCGGACCTTGCCCTTGTGCAGCCGCTTAAGTCCCAGGTCGGGGCACGTCAATAGCGGAGCCACCGAATCCTCCTCCTAACTGTGCATACACGACCGACATCTCCGGGTTCCCGAAATCGCACAGCAGCGGGTTGATCACCTGCAACAGGCACTCGCCCTGGCCGCCCAGCCCGAACTCCAGGCGCACGGTCAGGTCGGTCACGCCGTCATCGGCCAGGTGTGCCCGCAGGCTGCGGGCCACATGGGTCGCCGTATCCTCCATCATCTCGCGCCGGGATGGGGTCGCACCCGGGTACCGCACCACGTCATCCATCTCCAAGGGCTGCCCCTGGCTGCCCTCATACGAAAGTTGCGTGTCGTTGGCGGTAGTGCGGGCCACAACCTTAAGCCCGATCGGCTCCAGGCTGCGCACGATCAGGTTCGTTGCCCCGCCCCGCTCGATAAAGTTGGTCATCAAAGCGTGCTTGCGCACCAGCTCTTGCAGGCGGACCGCCACGTTGCAGGCGGCCTCCGACTCAAACTCAAGAATCGCGACGTCGTAGTCGTTGGTCGCCCAGAGCTTGCATCCCTCGGACTTGCTGATCAGGCTGGTCTTCTCCAGCGGTTCGGGCCTCTGCACAGTGAAACGCCCCCTCGAATGGGTTTGTTCTATAGTGCCTAGCCCCTCTCGACATGGGCCGGTCTAGCAATGGCCCACGCCTGACGGGTTACGGCACCCATTGAGGGTGCCTAGATGTACCGCATAAGAACATAGGCCACAAGCACGCCCAAAATTGGCGTGACCATGGGGCGCAGCCAGCGCAGCTTCCCCTTCGGCCAAACCATCGTCGCAACGGCAGTCACCACGAGACCGGCAAGAAGCCCTACAATAATGCCGGTGATGTTCATGGTCATCTCAGATCAACCCCAAACGCTTAAAGATGGTGTCGACGTGGCGCAGGTGGTGGCGCACATCAAAGGCGTCATCCAGCTCGCCCGGGGTCAGCAGCGACTCGATCGTGGGCTCCTGCTCCAGGAGCTTGCGCAGGTGGGTCCCTTCCGACCAGGCCGTCATCGCCTTCTCCTGGACGATGGCGTAGGCCTGCTCACGGGTGAGCCCCTTCTCCACCAGGGCGAGCAGCACGCTGCCCGAGGAGGTGAGGCCCAGCGACATCTCCATGGAGCGCTTCATGTTCTGCGGGTAGACGTGCATGTTCTCGACGACCCAGGTCATCTTGCCGATCATGTAGTCCGCCAAAATGGTGGAGTCCGGCAGAATCACCCGCTCCACCGAGGAGTGCGAGATATCCCGCTCGTGCCAGAGCGTCACGTTCTCCAGGGCCGCCAGGGCGTTGCCCCGCAGGATCCGGGAGAGCCCGGAGACCTGCTCGAGCGTAACCGGGTTGCGCTTGTGCGGCATGGCGCTGGAGCCCTTCTGACCCTTGGAGAACGGCTCCTCCACCTCGCGGGTCTCGGTTTTCTGGAGCAGCCGCAGCTCTACGGCGAGCGCGTCCAGGGTGGAACCAAGGATGGCCAGGGTGGACATCAGGTGGGCGTGCCGGTCACGCTGGAGCACCTGGGTCGAGATCTCGGCGGGCTGGAGCCCCATCCGCTTGCACACGTACTCCTCCACGAAGGGATCGATGTTGCCGTAGTTGCCCACGGCCCCGGACAGCTTGCCCACGGCGACCATCTGGCGGGCCTGCTCCAGGCGAATGGCGTCACGCTTGAGCTGGGCGAAGAAGAGCGCCAACTTCAGGCCGAAGCTGGTGGGCTCGGCATGCACCCCGTGGGTGCGGCCCATGGCGGGGGTATCCTTGAACTCCACGGCCCGCTTGCCCACCGCTGCGATCAGCCCGTCCAGCCCCCGCTGAATCTCCTGCACCGCCTGGTTCAGCACCGCCGAGAGAGCGGTGTCCACCACGTCGGTCGAGGTCAGCCCGTAGTGTATGTAACGGGCGGAAGGGTGCTGCATCCGTTCAGCGCAGGCGGTGCAGAAAGCGATCACGTCGTGACGGGTGGTGCGCTCGATCTCATCGACCCGTTCCACGAAGGCCTCGTCGACGGTGAAGACTCGCTGCTTGAGCTCCTCCACCTCGGCCCGGGGAATCGCCCCCAGTTCGGCCCACGCCTCGCAGGCGAGCACCTCCACCTCAAGCCACTTCTGGAACCGGTTCGCCGGCGCCCACAGTTTCGCCATAGTAGGTCTTGTATAACGTTCGATCATGGGTGTTGGCCAACTCCTTATAGACCCAGGTACACCATTATTGTACCCCGAAAAAATGCAAAGGGGCTCGGGGATCACCCGAGCCCCGCTTTGTTTCTGTGCGAGGGTCCTTGCTGCGTCGTTAGTGTGCGTAGAAGTAGTAGATGAAGAAAGCGGTGAGCACGTACATCATCCAGTGGATCTTCTCAAACCGGCCGAGCACGACGTTCAGCAGCACGTAGGTGACGAAGCCGAGCGCCAGACCCGTAGCGATGGAGAAGGTGAAGGGCATCATCAGCGCGGTGACGATCGCCGGCACGGCCTCGACAAAGTCGTTCAGGTTGATGTCGAGGAAGGAGGAGGCCATCATGACACCGACGATGATCAGGGCCGGGGCGGTAGCGGCGCCGGGCACTGCCAGGGCCAGCGGGGAGACGAACATGGCCAGCAGGAACAGCACGGCGGTGGTGACGGCGGTGAGACCGGTGCGGCCGCCGGCGGCGATGCCCGCAGCGCTCTCGACGTAGGTAGTGGTGTTGGAGGTGCCGAACAGGGCGCCGATGACCGTGCCCATGGAGTCGGCGAAGAGCGCCTTGTTGCCGCCCTTCAGGTTCCCCTGCTTGTCGATCAGCCCGGCCTTGCCGGCCACGCCGACGAAGGTGCCGATGGTGTCGAACAGGTCAGCGAAGAACATGGAGAAGATCACGGTGATCATGCTGGCCTTCAGCAGGCCGTCGAACTTGAGCGCCAGGAAGGTAGGCGCCAGCGAGGGCGGGGCGCTGATGATGCCAGTAGGCAGCTTGGTGACGCCGAAGGGGATGCCCACCAGCGTAGTGAGGACGATGCCGATCAGGATGCCGCCCTTGACGTTGCGGGCGACCAGAGCGGCGGTCACAATCAGGCCAAAGATTGCCAGCAGAACCGCCGGGGACTTCAGATCGCCAAGGGAGATGATCGTGGCCTCGAAGGGCTTGACGATGCCGGCGTTCTTGAGGCCGATCAGCAGGATGAACAGACCGATGCCGGCGCTCACCGCGTGCTTAAGGGACTCGGGGATCGCCTTGATCATGATTTCACGCAGGCCGGTGGCGGTAACGATCAGCGCCAGAATTCCGGAGATGAACACGGCGCCAAGCGCCGTCTGCCAGGGCAGCTTCATGCCGATGACGAGGGTATAGGCGAAGAAGGCGTTCAGACCCATGCCAGGAGCCAGGGCGAAGGGCCAGTTGGCCACGAGGCCCATGACCAGGGTCGAGGCGGCAGCGGCGAGGATGGTGGCCATAAAGAGTGCGTTCTTGTCCATGCCAGCGTCGGACAGGGTCAGAGGGTTCACGAAGATAATGTAGGCCATGGTTACGAAGGTAGTGAGACCTGCGAGTACCTCAGTCCGAACAGTGGTGCCGTTGGCGGTCAGACCGAAGAACCGATCCAGGAATCCCTGAGGCTGCTGAGCACTAGCTTGCTGGTTCGCGGCCACGAGTGGAGCCCCCCCAAAACAGAATGATGATAGCGAACTGGCAGCCCTCGCGAACAGTATGCCCAACCGGAAAATGCAACGAGCGGGCAGACCCCACTCATAGCTTGAGTGAAACCTACCCGCCCGGGATTTTTTCCCTTCGGTGTAGCCCGGCCCGTGGCCAAGCCTGTGCCGCTCGGTCGCTGTCCGGCGTGGCTTGGCCGCGCCGCGGAACCCTAGGCACACTTTCCTCTGTGACCGTGTCGTCACACTGCCAATGTAAACTTTTACGCCGTCAGTGTCAACCCGAAATCCGAACTTTATTGTCGACGGATGCAAAATCGTTCGGATCACAATCGTCGAATGGTCCCGATTTCCTGATCCCGTAGAAGCAGGGTTTATTGTTCGTGTCGCTAACTATTATTGCTTAGATAAAAAGGAGGACCCACGACAATGGAACTCTGGCGGAGAAACACGTATGTCCTGTGGCTGGCGGTCTTCCTTTCGGCGATCTGCTGGACCATGGTGATGCCCTTCACCCCGGTCTTCCTTACAGAGCTGGGCGTGCAGGAGCATGTGGAGTTCTGGACCGGTTTGATCGTCTCGATTGCATCGGCCTGTAACCTGGTCATGTCGCCGGTGTGGGGCGCCATCGGCGATCGCTTTGGCCGCCGCATGATGATGCTGCGGGCGGGCATCTTCCTCGTCATCAGCTACGCCCTGCTCGCGATTATTACCACCCCGCTTCAGTTCCTGGGCGTGCGCGTGATGATCGCCGCACTCAGCGGCTTTGTGCCCATGGCGGTGGCGCTGGTCGGCGTCTCGACCCCCAGAGAGTACGTGGGCCGGGCCATGGGGATCGTGCAGACCGCCTGGCCGTCGGGCGCCCTCGTCGGCCCCCTGCTTGGCGGCCTGGTGGCCGACTGGGTCGGCATCCGGACCTCGTTTTGGATGAGCGCGATCGTCCTCGCCTTCTGCACCACCCTGGTGGCGACCATGGTCAAGGAGCAGTTCACCCCGCCGCCCAGCCACAGGAGCAACCTCTTCGCCGACCTGAAGGTCGCTGCAAGCAACCCCACGCTGGTCGCCATCATTCTAATCACCACGGCGACTATGGCGTCCGCCCAGGCGCTGGACCCGGTCCTGGTCCTCTTCACCAAGGAGCTGATCGGCCCCGGCGCCCCCTCCTGGGCCTCGGGCCTGCTCTACTCGCTTCCGGGCGCCGCCTTCATCCTGGCGGCCCCGTGGTGGGCCCGGCGGGGTGAGCGCATGGGCTTCCAGAACACCGTTGCCCGCGGCTTGCTGCTCGCCTCGTTGCTGTACCTGCCGCAGGCGATCGTCCGGGACCCGTACACCTTCGGCGCCTTCCGGCTGGTGGACGGCCTGGCCGGCGCGGCCGTCGGCCCCGGCGTGGCCGCACTGATCGCCACGAGCCTGCCGCAGGACCTGCGGGGCCGTGCGTTCGGCCTGAACCAGGCGGCGGGTTCGCTCGGCTCGATCGTCGGGCCCCTGCTCGGTGGCAGCATCGCCTCGTTCATTGGATCCCGCGGAGTCTTCTTGCTCTCGGCCGGCATTCTGTTCTCCGGGTACCTCTGGGTCACCCGGGTGCTTGGTCCCAGGCTAAAGGATGCCGCAGTCACAACGGGTGAGTAGAAACGGAGGAGGCCAACCCCGGCGGGGCGGCCTCCTCTGCTTTTCTAAATGCGCCCTTGATAGCGCTCCTCCAGCCGGCAATTGTGCTCGTCGGACCCGTCGACGTTGGAGCTGATGTAGACCGGGGGCTGACCGCCAGCCTGCAAGATCAGGCGGATCGTTTCCGCGGTAAGCGCCTGGGCGATCAGCGCCCCAGTCACCGAGGAGACGGCGCAGATTCGCTCGGACAGGCCCGGCGCCGCCAGGACCGCATCCCCTACGGGGGCGCCATTGTCGATCACCACGTCGGCGATCTCAAAGACTCGGCGGCCTGAGGGGTGCCGGGAGGCAACCGTGCTGGCGTGGGCCATAGAGGTCACGGTGATCAGCTTGTGACCCCGCCGCTTCACCTCCAGCGCCAGTTCCACCGGACAGCCGTTCCGCCCGGAGTTCGAGGCGATTACGAACAGGTCGGCTGGGTGCGTCTCCATGGCGGAGAGCAAGGCATGCGCCGTTTCTGCGCTTCGCTCCAGGTCGAGTAGGGCCAGTCCTCGCCTGCCCGGCGGCGCCGCCTCCTCCAGGCCAAAAACGTGCATGGGGACCAGGCCGCCGGCCCGCCCGGACATCTCCATGCCCAGCGCCCTCGAATGCCCCGCACCGAAGATGTGCACCACGCCGCCCGCCATGATCGCCCGGGCCATGAGCCCGGCCGCCTCACGGATTGGCGGGGCCTGCGAGGCCTGCATCGTGGCGACCGCCGTGGCTGCCGCCGCCCAGTATCGCTCGGCGGTCGGCGCCCCCGCCAGGGGCTCCATTTCGGCGATGAAGCGGGCGGTCTGTAGGTCGGGTGCGGTGATCGCTCCGCCGACCACCACAAAGGCGGCGCCCGCCTGGAGGGCTGCCCGGGCCTGCGCCGGCGAAGCGTACCGCCCTTCCGCCAGCACCGGAACGGTCACGGCGGCCGCCAGCTCCTGCACCAGGGGCAGGTCCGGCCCGTTTGACTGTGTCTCTCCAAGGGAGGTGTAGCCGGACATGGTGGTGGCCACCAGATCTGCCCCGTAAGCCGCAGCGCGCACCCCTTCGTTGGCGTTCGACACATCGGCCAGAACCGGGCGCCCCAGCTCCTCCTTCACCTGGTGGATCAGTTGGGCCAGCATGCCGGGAATCGGACGGGCAGCAGCCGTGGCATCCAGAGCAATGATGTCAGCCCCCGCCTCCGCCAGCGCCCGGGCGCTCTCCAGGTCGGGGGTAATCACCCGCATGCCCCGATGATCCTCCCGCTTCCACAGGCCAATCACCGGCAGGCTGACCGCCGCTTTCACGGCCCGCACATGCTCCGGGGAGTTGACACGCAGGGCGCTGGCCCCCGCTCCCTGGCAGGCCAGCGCCATCGCAACCACATGCTCAGTTCCTGCCAGCGGCGAGTCCGGGGAAGAAGGCTGGCAGGAGACAATCAGCCTGCCGGGCTTCGGAGAGATCACGGAATGGCCCCCTTCTTTGGACGAACGGAAACTCACTCCGACAGATTGGCGCCCGGCCAGGCAGATTCCTTCAGTTCAGAACTCGCACCCGCCGCCCAGTGCCGGGATAGACCTCCAGGTTTCCGTCAACCAGCGTGAGCAGCCGGGCCGTCAGCGGGTAGTCATGCTGCTCAAAGCACTCCCGCACCTGGGCGCCCACCTCCGTCAAGAACTCGGGGTCGGCGTCTCCGAACATTACCAGGTAGTCCCGGTTTGGCACCCCGATGACCGGGTTGCCCGGCACCAGCGCCGCCATTTCGGCAAGCTCCCGCGACAGTAAAATCCTCGCCGCATCGTAGCCGTCATAGGTCTCCCACACCAGCCGGGTGCGCATTCCCGTCCCGAACTGCTGGAACCTGGGGGTGCTCGTTTGCAGCCGCTTCAGGTTCTCCACGGCAGCGGTCAGCAGCTCCACGTCGCAGGCGCCCCAGTCTTCGGTCATGGAGCGCTGCAGGTACGAATACCTGTCGGGCTCATCGATCACGAAGGCGATCGAAAGCTCCCCCACGTAGCTCACGGCAGCAAGGTCCCGACCGACCTGGCGCCGGACCTCCAGAAGGCTGTGCGGAACCAGCTGCGGCATGATCTTGGTCCGGGTCTGGGCGAAGCTTTCCGGCGCCCCGCCGGTCTCATCGAACACCCGTGACTGCAGGAAGTCCGCAATGACCTCGTCTCGCTCGGACGGACTGTCACAGTAGGTCTGGTAGAGGTTGATCAGGGAGACCACCCGCTGACGGCCCGGCTCAGGCTCTACCATCAGGAAGGACGTGCCCATCGCCTTGACCCGGATGTCCGGCCGCTCCCGCCGTGCCCGGGTCACCACAATCCGGCTGAACTGCTCCTCCGTCAACACCAATTTGGACATCGCTTGCTTCACGCTCCGTTTTGTCTATCCCTGCCCGCCACTTGGTCTATACAAGGTCAACCGGCCCTCCTGGAGAGTGAGCCAGGTTGGGGTAAGGGGCCGCTCAGATTCCCGAAACTCCGTGTCGATCCGGTTCCGCATTCGCTCCAGGAGCCCCGCGTCCGCCGCATCGAAGACGTACAGACGTTCCTGCGACGGGATGGAAATCACCAGCGACCCAGGCGCCAACTGTTCTACGGACGCAAACCTACCAAGCAGCAGCGCCCGCACAGCCTCATACCCATCATCCACCGGAAAGCGCCACACGCCGTCCGCACCCTGCTCCAGGTCCGGCGTGATTCGCTCGAGGTTGGCCAACGCCTGCTGGAAGATCTCTGCGGTAGTGCGCCCCCAGGCGACCTGAAGCCCCTGGTGCACGAGGACCGTCATGCCTTCCACTCGCAGCTCGAACACCAGAAAGACCTCGTCGGACATCTGGGCCATCACGGGAAGCGCCCCGGACTCGTCCAGCGCCTGGTACCGCCCCAGCGACAGCAGCTGCGGCAGCAGGTGGGCCTTGGCAGCTTCCCATGTCGAGGCCGCCGCAAACAACTCCGTGGCCTGCCGGGCTGCATCCCCGATCAGCTCTGACAGGCTGCCCGGCTCCGCACGATACGCGTTGTAAGCCGGGCCTACCGGGACCGATGCACCGGGCGTCTGCCCCGCCCACAGCTCCACCACATCCCCGCCGTGGTTTACCGCTGACCAGCCGGGGCTGAGCCGCTCCATCTCTGCTGCTAACTCCACGGCAAACTGGGACTGGGTCAGGAGCCCACCGAGGTGTGAGGATTCGCTCAGCACAGGGGACGCCTGCAATACCGGAGGGTGCTCAGGCGCCTGGAGGGACCCGGACGGGGTTACCATCCTCGCACAGCCCGCGATCAGGGCTGACACCGCCAGCAGTACCCGACCTGATCTACGCAGTCCCGCCACCTCCCCGCCCCGGCTTGGCAATTTGGTTGCCTATTAATAATTACGGATGGAAGCGTTTGTGGTTCGGGACCTTGGCGAAAGAATTCCCAACGGAATGAAAAAAGGGACTCTCCGCACTGCGAGAGAGTCCCTGTCGGACTTATGATACGTAGCTGAGGAAGATCTCCTCAAGGCTCTGCTCGTAGACCTGCACACCGGTAACACCGGGCGTCTGCAGAAGGCGCTCTCGCAACCCGTCGCCTTGGATACCAACAGAGAGCAGCCAGCCCGACGACTCCCTTTGTACCTTGCGCACCCCCGGCACAGCTCGGAGCACCTCTTCCGTCACCGCCCCGGCCACCCGCACCCGCTTCTCGGAGTCCTTCAGGTCATCCACCGGCCCGGTGGCCACAGCCACGCCATCCTTCAGAATCGCCACCCGGTCCGCCATGCGCTCAATCTGGTAGATATCGTGGGTGGAGAGCAGCACCGTCCGCCCTTCCTCCATGGAGTCGGCCAGCAGCACCTGCATGTACTGGTGTCGGTTGAGCGGATCCAGCCCGAGCGTTGGCTCGTCGAGGATGAGCAGGTCCGGCTTGCCGCCCATTACCAGAGTCAGGGCAAGCTGTGACCGCATCCCCGGGGACATTTGCCGGACGGGCACCTTGAGGGCGAGTTCAAAGAGGTCCACATACCGCCGAACCGCCTGGTCATCCCAACGTGGGTGCAGGCCGCGGCACATGCCGATCAGGTCGGCGGCCGTCATCCGGTCATAGAGGGCGGGTTGCTGAGCGACGTAGCCCATGCGGGCCTTGACCGCTGCCGGCGGGTAGTTCGGCCCCAGCGGGCAGCCCAGAATCTGCCCCTCGCCGCCATCCGGTCTGATCATGCCGACCAGGCTGCGGAGCAGGGTGGTTTTGCCGGCCCCATTGGGGCCCAGGACGGCGAAGAAGGAGCCGGTCGGCACCTCCAGGTCGAGGCCCCTGAGCGCCTCGCGCTGGCCGTACCGCTTGGTCAGCCCTTTGAGGGAAATCGCCACGTCATTCACCGGAACGCCTCCTCTCCGCCTCTGCGAGCCGCTGCCGGAACATCGCCACCGCCTGGTCCGTGTCGATTCGCAGCCGGTAGGCGTCGGCGACCAGCTTGTCCAGCGCTTCGCCGAACTGGCGCTCCCGCTCAGCCTGGGTGAGGGCGTGGTCACGATCCGCCACAAACGAGCCCTTGCCACGGGGGGTCTCAATGATGCCATCGCGCTCCAGGTCCTGATAGGCCTTGGCGATGGTATTCGGGTTGACCGCCAGCTCCACGGCCATGTCGCGCACGGAGGGCAGCTTATCGCCTGCCCTCAGTACGCCGGAGGCCACTCCCTGCCGGACCTGGTCAACAATCTGCCGATAGATTGGCGTGCCGCTCGAAGGATCGATATGAAACCACATAGGGCGGCGACTCCCCCCTCGTCCACTTGCTGCTCAGTTTACACCGAAACCTGCTTGCGTTGGAACAGGTAGACGCTGAGCCCCAGGCACGCCAGCGCGGTCGCCGCAAGGGCAAGCAGGTGAGCCACAGGCACCTCGGCCTTCGACAGAATCGGCCCGGCGTCGTACATGGCGAAGGGGAGCATCCCCCGCACGCTCTGCAGGGCGCCCTCGCTGTCTGCGGTGCCCAGGTGAAAGAAGAACAGGCCCAGCCCAAGACCCAACAGCACCGAGACGCCCCGGCCGTAATCGTCAAAGGACAGGCTCACCAGGAGCATCAGGCTGCCCAACGCCACGAAGAGCAACAGTGAGTTCAACGTCGCCCAGGTGTATTCTGCGAGGAGCGGCTCCTCGCCCATCGACCTGACCGCCAGCGTCACCGTGATCAGCTGAAACAGGTGCAGGACCGTCAGGGCGCCGACCATGCCGGCCCACCGGTATACCAACACCTGCCATCGGGCCACCGGCAGTGAAAGCAAGAACTCCATGGTCCGGCGGTCCATTTCACGGGTGACGATACCCGCCACGAACAACCCGGTGAAAATCACGTAGGGCAGCGACATAAAGCCGCTGAAGGCATATGCCTGCAGCCATCCGTTCAGGGTGGCATACGCGGCCCCCTGCCCTACCATGGCCTTCATGGCCTCGGGCATGTTCGCAATGAGCGCCTCCAGTTCGGCCAGACTGCCCGTCTGGCGCATCACGTCCCACATCTGGGCGACGGTGAACTGAAACCCGGCCAAGATCAGGCCCCAAACCAGAATCGATACCCACTCCTGCTTGAGTTGCTGCTTGAACAGCGTCATCGTTCCTCCACCCCCGCTTATGCCGAGATCTGCTTGCGTGCGAACACTGGCATCGCCACAGCGACCGAGGCCGCGATCACAATCAGCAGCACCGCCAGGTCGGCACCCGGGACCGCTTTCTCCCGGACAATGAGCCCTGCATCGGCGTAGCTGAAGGGACTAAGCAGACGGCCGGCGCGGCTGATGTTGCCCGCCCGAAGCAGCATCTCGAGCAGGTATGCACCGGACGCCGTCCCCAGAAAGAGCTTAACGGCAAACCCGTAGTCATCAATCCAAAGCGAAATCAGGAACACCAGGCACCCGATGGCCATGGCCAACAGCCACTGCACCAGCAGCAGGAGCCCGTACCCTTCAAAGGAGCCGGTGAGTCCCAGCGATTCAAGGTGAAAACGCAGAGCGAGCCACATGACCGCCGCCAGCACCCCTGTGTTCACCGCCATTGTGGCCAGCCTGGCCAGGGCCACCTGGGTCCGGCTCACCGGCAGCGCAAGGAGGAAGTCGATGGTGCGGCGGTCCACCTCACGGGTGACAATGGAAAGGGCAAGCAGGGTCGCGTACAGCACCAGCACCAGGGCCCCGAGCGGGGCGTACTTGGCGACAATGTATTGGTCCAGCGGGCCGAGCCCGGACGTGTAGCCCACCATGGATCGGAGCGACTCCGGGAGCTTGTCGATGTACGCATTCATTGCACCGTTGGCCACGGCAGCCGGTGCAGCGCTTGTGGTAGCCAGGGAGAGCCCCAAGGCAATTGCGACCCACACCGTGAGCGCCTTCAGGTGTGACCGGAAGAACTGCCAGAGCAGGGTCATTTCGCAGCGCCTCCCTCGTAAAAGGCCCGGAAGATCTCCTCCAGGGGCGGGTCGGTCATGGTCAGGTCGGCCAGGGGATAGCGGGCGAGTTCAGCGACCACAGCGTCCAGGTCGCCGGCCAGGGTGAACTTGAAGCGGCGCCCGTCCACCTGCAAATCCCGCACCCCCGGCAGCCGTGCCAGATCGGGCGCCGCGTCGGCGAAGGCGCAGCTCACATACTTCACCCGCGTCTTGCGGAGCTCCTCCACCCCACCGACGGTGACGATCTGTCCGTCCCGAATCACGCCCACCCGATCGCAGAGGGCCTCGACTTCGGACATGACATGGGAGGACATGAAAACCGTCTTGCCACGGGCCTTCTCCTCCCGGATCAGTGAGACGAAGGTCTCCTGCACCAGCGGGTCCAACCCCGAGGTGGGCTCGTCCAGGATGATCAGGTCCGGGTCGTGCGCCAGGGCGGTTATGATCGCCACCTTTTGCTTGTTGCCCCGGGACAGGGTTTTGAGCCGCCGCCTCAGGTCGATCTCCAGCCGGTCCGCTAACTCCTTGACCCGGCCCCGGTTCTTGATGCCCCGAATGGCCAGGGCGAAGTCGATATTCTGCTGGCCATTCAGAAAGTCGTAGAGCGCCGGGTCGCTGGGCAGATACCCGATCCGGCTCCGCACATCCCGGCTGCGGGCCACGGCATCGATCCCCATGACATGAATCTGCCCGGCTGTGGGCTGCATGAACCCGAGTGTGGTCCGGATCAGGGTGGTCTTGCCCGCCCCGTTGGGGCCCAGGAAGCCGAACACCTCGCCCTGCTCAACGCCCAGGTTTACGTTATGGATGCCACGACCGTTCCGGTACTGTCGGGTCAATCCATCAATCTTCAGCGCTTGCATCAAGCTCACCTCAGTCTCAGTGTCAGTGTGTATTACATCAGTAATACACCGTGTACTAGTACTGTAATACACCTTCGTGCTGGAGCTGTCAAGCGCTTTCTGTCGCGACACTGAAAAGCCGCCGCATTGTCAAAATGCAGCGGCTGGAAGAGATAACTTCTACGGAACGATGGGAGCGTGGGGGGCATCGATGCTCCCCGCTGACTTGCGCCTCGGGGAGGGAAGAAAGGACGGGAGGGCCAGCTGAATGCGTGACTCTCGGCCCTGGTCGACTCGTACGTTCCAGTGTTGTACCGTTGCGCGGTCCCTTCGGCCGGCCCGGACACTGTAAAAACCGCCCGGCAGACCGTCGACCCGGAAGCCGCCCAGTGCATCGGTCTGTTCGATCGCCACCGGAACCCCCACCATGGGTCCGAAGAAGAGCTCGACGGTCACGCCGGGGATTCCCTGGCCATCGTTGTCGAGAATCAGGCCCGCCAGCCTACCGTCGGCCATACCGTATGCAGGCGGACTCATGTGGTTCTCAACGGTGACGGCCACCCGCTGGCGGGCTTCGGAATGATGCGACGCATCCTGAGTATTGGCCTGGTCGACCTTCTGATCGTTTGTCTGGTCGAGATCGGCCTCCTGCCGTGTCAGCCTGCGCAGCTCCTCACTCATGGCACTCGCCCCTCTGGCAATAGAGTGGGGGAAGGCCGTGGGAGCCTTCCCCCGCCGGTGTTAATCGCGGCCCCGGTTGACCAGTGCGGCAAGCACTTTGCTGATCAGCACCTGGAACTGCTGCTGCATCTGGTTCTGCTGCTGGGTCTGCCACTGCCACTGGCGCTGCCACTGCTCCTGCCACTGTTCCTGCCACTGGCGCTGGGCCTGTAGCTGTGCCTGGAGCTGCGCCTGCCACTGGGCCTGCCACTGAGCCTGCCACTGGGCCTGACTCTGCGTCTGGTCCTGGGCCTGGGTGTTGTTGTCCGTATCGGTCACGGTCTGAGAGTTCGTCTGGGTAATGGTGACCCCCTGACTGGAGCTCTCGGTCTCGTTCTCCTGCCGATTGGTCTCCTGCTCCTGGTTCTCTCCTCCGGTCATCGGAGGCACCTTATCGTTGTCTTTGCCGTCCATATCTGACTACCCCCCAATTCCAGAGATCTAGCCCTCGCCTGACTTGCGGCGCGCGCCAGCAGCAAGAACAACGGCCTGGAGGAGTTCCATAAACTGCTGCTGCAGTTGCAGTTGCTGCTGGAGCTGCGCCTGAAGCTGCTCTTGCCACTGGCGCTGCCACTGGGCCTGAAGCTGAGCCTGGAACTGCAGCTGCGACTGCATTTGCGACTGGAACTGCTCCTGGATCTGCAGCTGGAATTGCAGCTGCTCCTGTGTCTGAGCCTGCGCCTGGGTCTGCTGGTCCTGGTCCTGCACGGTTAGGTGATTGTTCTGGGTGGCGGTGACCCTTTGGGTCGTTTCCTCCCGCTCGGCTTCGACGTCTACTTCCCGGTTTTTTTGACTGGAGTGATCGCCTTCAAAGGCATCGAACAGCATTGGCATCGGCCTCCTTGTGGGCGGTACCCTTCGACTTGGTCCCGGGTGACGGGCTATAAACTGAGCCCCTCTTACATTATGTAAATTGCGGTGGGAAGTTCATCACATGCGGAACGATCGTTGCAAAGAAGCAGCCACGAGCGACAGCCCGTGGCCGTTCTGAGAAGGTTGATATTAGATCGTCTCCATCAGGTCCGCGACCGCTTGCCTCAAATTCAGGCGAATTTGCTCCATCTGCCGCGCGCGGGCCTCGATTCCCTGCCGCCACTCGGCACGCAGATCCTCATCCTGGGCCCGCAAGAGGGCGAACACCGACTCCCAATTGGCTGAATCGTAGGAGTGTCTCGAAGGGATATCGGATGAGCGCTCAGAGCCGGAGGACGAGGAGGAGTCGCTGTTACCGGAGCCGTCTGGAAGCTGCCCGATGGCAAACTCCACACCGTCGACCTCTGCCTGCAGGGCGGGCGCCTGGCCCAGCCTCAGTGACAAGTCGACTGTCGCGCCCACTTCCCCGGAGTCCGGACCCTCTTGTCCGGAACCCGAAGTATCAGGCTCCGTCAACTCAGACCCTGAAGCCTCGGGCTCGACCGACTGGGAACCCGAAGTTTCTGGCGTGCCCGACGCATTGCCCGAAGCGTCCGACTCCGCCGGCTCCGAACCCAAATCATCCGATTCGGTGGACTCAGAGCCCGAATAATCCGATCCGGTGGACTCAGAGCCCGAATAATCCGACCCGGTAGACTCAGAGCCCGAATAATCCGCCCCGGTGGACTCAGAGCCCGAGGAATCCGATCTGGTGGACTCAGAGCCTGAGGAATCCGATCTTGTAGACTCAGAGCCTGAGGAATCCGATCTTGTAGACTCAGAGCCTGAGGAATCCGATCTTGTAGACTCAG
>JBOZRQ010000020.1:0-164798 GCA_050789255.1 Symbiobacteriaceae bacterium | reverse complement strand
GACAAGCTGAAAACTCCCGGAACTCCAGACCTGCCCTACCCGGTAGGTACCGAGGGAGTTTTCTGCGCAGCCGAGTAGGTCGCCGCCCAAACTATTTACAGCAAGAACCCACCGCACACCATGCGGTGGGTTCTTTGCGTATGAGACACGAGTAGCCCCAAATCGCTGGGGTCTTTAGGGAGCAGGCCTCACGGAAACTTCACAGTTCCCTGCTATAGTGAGTGGCAGGAGTGATCACACGTGACTTGGCTCACAGAGACTGCGATGCAGTGGTATTCCGTGCTCAGTCATTTCAGTGCGGCGGTTGGAGAGCCCTTGCAGCAGCTGCTGGGCGCCCAGTCGATTCCGGCCCTGTCAGCCTTGGTACTGGGCCTCCTCGGCGGCTTGGCGCCCTGCCAGGTTTCGGCCAACGCCGGTGCGATTGCGTATATCACCCAATCCGACGATGGCAAGGGGGCGCTCTGGCAAGTCGTACGAGACTTCCTGCTGGGCAAGGGAGCAGTGTACTTCGCGTTGGGCTTTCTTGCGGCGATGTTGGGCCTGAAGGTCCCGACCCCAATCCTGGCCATGCTAAGGCGGCTGTCCGGTCCGATGATGATCGTGATCGGCTTATACCTGGCCGGCCTGGTTCGGATCAACAGCTCCAGCGGCGCCCGAGTGACCGAATGGATGCAGGCGCACATGCCCAAGCGGTTGTCGCCGCCGTTCTGGCTGGGCGCCGCCTTCTCGCTCGGCTTCTGTCCGACCATGGCGCTGATCTTCTTCGGCGCTCTGATCCCCCTGGTCGTCGAGGCGCCGGCCGGAATGATCCTCCCGTTGATTTTCGCAGTGGGGACGAGCATCCCTGTAATTCTCTGGGCCACAGCGCTGTCGGCCGGACGCAAGGCGGCAGCCCGCTGGATGAAGAAGGTGCGGAGCATCGATCGTTACGTGAAGCTAGGCGCCGCCATCGTGTTCCTGCTGCTTGGCTTCAACGATGTCATCCTCTACTGGCTCATATAAAACGAAGGGCGCCCTGCTGACGCAGGACGCCCTTTCTCTTACTTTGCCCGGGCAGCACGAACCTTGTCCTCGAAGGTTTCGACGTCGCTTTCACGAACCAGCAGGACCTCCTGCTCAACCTTGACCGCAGCGGCCTCGAGGCAGACGTCGAGGCACTTGCGTTCGATAATCTCCACGTTTTCGCCATGTTCGGCGCGGATGCGGGCGACGGCATCAGCCACATGTTTTTCCTTGATGGCACAGCAACTACATACCTCGACGCGGACGGCGCTCATTTACATAGGCCTCCTAGTTATGTGTATACCTTAACAGCATACCATGAAGGCGACCTTGAACCAACCTCCACAGTACCTTCACGACCTGCGGATATACTTTCGATAAGCACCACGCCTGAGTATAGGGTTGATCAATGCAGGCTGCGGGTCGACCCCGGCCAAGGTCGCCGCCACCCATGAGATCAAGGCCACCGACATGGCCTTCGGCCCCGACACAGTCACGATCAAGGAGGACGAGATCGTACGGGTCGTCCTCAACAACCAGGGCGCCCAGGAGCATGATATCACCATCGACGAGCCCAAGGGGAAGGCGACGGTGGTCAGCGAGGGTGGCAGCCACGGCGCATCCCATGAGCACAAGGAGTTCCATGTGAGCGCTGCCCCGGGCAAGAGCGGCAGTCTTGATTTCACCCCGTCCGAGCCGGGCACCTACGAGTTCTACTGTACAGTTCCGGGCCACAAGGACGCAGGCATGAAGGGCACGTTGATCGTGCAGTAAGTGAAAGCCCGTCGCGGAATGCCGCGGCGGGCTTTGTGCTATCGTTCCGTTGGCAAGTCGAACCAGAAGGTGCTGCCCTTACCGGGCGCACTGTGGGCGCCCACCTCGCCGCCATGGGCCCGCACAATGGACCGCACGATGGCCAGGCCCAGCCCGCGTCCACTGCTGTGACGCTTGTGGAACCGCTCAAAGATCAACGGCAGGAGGTCGGGATCGATGCCGGGGCCGGTGTCGCTGACGCTGACCCGAAGCTTGCCCGCCGCGGGGCCGGCCTCCACCTTCAGAAGCCCGCCACTGGGTGTATGCCGCAGGCCATTATCCAGCAGATTGAGCACGACCTGCTGCAGCCGGCCGCCGTCGGCGCTCACCGTTGGAAGCGAGTGGGCGAGCTCGACCTCCAATCGAACCCCCTTCTCTTCGGCCAGGGGGCGGATGGTGGCGGCCGCCTGCTCAATCGGAACCGAGATGTCCAGGGGAGCCAGCTCGAAGCCCAACTGGCCTTCGTCCATCTGGGCAAGGTCCATCAGATCATCAACAAGGCGGCCGATCCGAACAGATTCTTCAACGACGACCCGCTGGTATCGCTCCCGGTCTTCCGGGCTGATGACCAGCCCTTCCGCCATCGCCTGCGTGTAGCCGCGAATGTAGGAGAGAGGGGTCCGAAGCTCATGAGCTACGTTGGCGAGGAACTCGCGCCGGCGGGCCTCGTAGGTCTGGAGCTGCTCGGTCATGCGGTTGACCTCGGCGGCCAGGCGGCCGATCTCGTCGGTGGACGTGACATCAATGCGGGTAGAGAAGTCGCCACGGGCGATCTGCCGGGTGGCCGACTCGATCGCGATTACCGGGCGGAGCACCCCGCGGGCAACCATTAATGCGAGCCCGGTCCCTACCAGTAGAATTCCCCCACCGGCCAACCAAAGGTACCGGCGGGCCATGTTGAGCGAGCGCTGGATCGGCGCCACCGGCGCCAGTACAACCACGGCCCCTCCGCTGCGCGGAATTGGCGCCGCCGTCACGATTCGATCATTCACAACCCCGGCGTACTTCGATCCGGCAAACGCCTGGTCCACGGCCTTGGCGGGCGGCTCCAGGCGGGAGGCGCCGGGAAAATCGACAACGGCCCTGTTGCGGTCGAGGATGACCACCTCGCCGCCGACCATGTGCCCCATCATGGGCGCCATCGTCACCGAGGCCGGGTCGCCTGCCAGCATGTCGGCAAGTTGGGAGCTGTGATAGAGCAGCGGATCGGTCGCCTGGTTGGCGTAGAAATCGGTGAGCAGGCGATCGAGGGCGAACTCCAGTGGTACGACCACGACGAGAATCAGGGTGGTAAACGCCAGCCACAGCTTTACGATGATGCTATTGCTTCGCATCAGGCGCCTCCACGAAGCGATATCCCACGCCCCAGACCGTGGCGATCAGGGCGGCCCCGTCGCCGAGCTTTTCCCGCAGGTTCTTGATATGGCTGTCGACCGTGCGGATGTCGCCTTCGTAGTCGGCGCCCCAGATCCGGTCGAGGAGTCGCTCCCGCGGGAAGGCCTGGCCCACGTGGGTTGCCAGCAGAACCAGCAGGTCAAACTCCTTGGGGGTAAGGGCCACGGGCTCGCCCTTCCACTCCGCCGTTCGCTCCCGGTTGTTCAGGATCAGGTGCCCACGCTTGACCGTCGTCTGCACGGCTTCCGTGCCGGCGGTGCGCCGCAGGACGGCCTGGATGCGCGCCACCAGCTCGCGGCCATCAAAGGGCTTGGCGATGTAATCGTCAGCCCCCATGCGCAGCCCCTGAAGCCGGTCGGGCACCTCGCCGCGGGCCGTCAGCATAATGACGGGGACGGGGGATTGTTCCCGGACCCGGGCCAGGACCGCCCAGCCGTCCATGCCGGGCATCATCACATCAAGTACGACCAGATCGGGTGTCTGCTCGGAGAGCGTCCGCAGGGCGCCGCTGCCGTCCGATGCTTCGATCACCACGAACTCGGTCTGCAGATAGAGGCGGATCAGATCCCGCATGCGGGGCTCATCATCGACGATGAGAATCCGGGGCCTTTTCATAGCAGGGCTGCACCTCCAAGCATCCTCCATTCGCCCCAGCGTCGGAGGATGCCTGCAGGTAGTTTCCGCAATAAAGTGCTAGGCCAGCGCCTCAACCTGCAGGGACGACAGTGTCTGGGCCGCAATCAGCCCGGCGGCGTGTGGCTGCCCGGCGGCCAGGGCGCACTGTCGCACGCTGTGGAGGCGTTCCGGGGCGCCGAACAGCAGCGAGGCGGCCGCGTCACCGATGCGCTCCTCCGCAGTAACCGCCGCAGCGCCCGTCGCCACCAGATGAGAGGCGTTCTCTTCCTCCTGGCCAGGCAAAGGGCGGAGCAGGAGCATGGGCAGCCCTACGGCCAGCGCTTCACTGCAAGTGATGCCGCCGGGCTTGGTCACGAGCAGATCGCTGCTGGCCATCAGCCCGGGGATACGGTCTGTATAGCCCAGGATCTCCAGGCGCGGGTCTGCGCCGAACCTGCCATGCAGTTGCCGCAGCAGGTCCTGGTTCTTGCCGCAGACCACGGTGACCCTAAGCTGCCCGTGCGGCAGATCGGTGATGGAGGCGACGGCATCCACGATCGGGCCAAGGCCCAGACCGCCACCCATCACCAGCACATGACGTGTGTTGTCGGCCTGGCGCACAGGGGCGCCGGCGAACTCCAGTCGGATCGGGATCCCGGAGACCGTGATGCGATCGGGCGCCACGCCGCGGGCGCCAAGGTGGGCGGCGGCCTCCGGCGAGGCGACGAAGTAGCGGTCCACGCCCCGCTGGACCCAGAGGGGGTGGGGGATAAAGTCGGTCACAGCCATGGAGACTGTAGCCTGCAACTCGCCCCGGCGCCGGAGGTAGGCCGCGGCAGCGCCCGGGAACGGGTGGGTCGCGATGATGGCCGTTGGCCGGAACCGGGTGACCTCGTGGCGCACGGCACGCAGCAGGGCGGCCCGGATCAGCGTGCTCGCTGCGCTCCCGCCCGGAGCGTGATAGAGCTGGCGGTAGGCGGCGGGTGCGGTCTGAAGCAGGGTGAGGTACCCGCTGGAGATCAGGCTGAGGAGTGGCGTGGCGATGTTGACCACGTGGACTGCGGTCGTGGGACGGCTCTGCACACAGGCCGAGGCGATGGCCCGCGCAGCCTGCAAGTGCCCCGCTCCGAAATCCGCCGAGAGGATGAGAACACGGTCCATCACTCAGGCCACCTCCATGCTCTTCAAAAAGAAAGCTACGAATCCTGCTATGGTTCGCTGCCCCGGGGGAAGCAGATCGGTCACGGCGGGGATTTTTCACCAGTAGGACGAACAGTGGAAAGGGGAACCCTTCACCATTCGTCACATCAAATTTGTTGTATAGTCGCGAGGGAGTCGGTAAAATGATGGAGAGAGGTGATCGCGTCGTGGCTGAGCAGATCGAGAGCCCGGAAGAGTTGTCCCTGCCCGTAGTCAACCAGGACGAGGTCCTGCTGGAGCGGATTGTCCTGATCGCCAAAGCCCTGTCAGACCCGATTCGGATCCGCATGATGAACTTGATGGCTGAAGGCCGGGGCTGCTGTGGACTTCCGCCCGTGCAAAGCATGCCGCTTCCCGGTTCAGCTGATGAGCCGGAGGGCATCTGCGTCTGCGAGTTTCAAGAGTGGTACAACCTTGGCCAGTCGAAGGTCTCCTATCATCTGCGCATCCTCAAAGAGGCTGGCCTGGTGATCGAGGAGGCCCGCGGCAAGTGGACGTTTTATTCCATCAATAAGAAGACGGCGCGGGAAGCAATAAAGTTGATCGAAACTCAACTGAAACTGTAAATAGTTTGCCTGTGTTTTCACCCCAAGCGAAAACACCCCGATGCGGCTGACGCCACACCGGGGTGTTTTGCGTATGTAAGGGTTTCCCCAGCAACTAGAGCTTCTTGCTGGCGGAGGTGATGATGATCCCGCCGTTCACGTTGGCGAAGGCCGTGCTGGCTACCATAAGGGACGCCAGGGCCAGCAGAAGAATGACCAAGGTCCGCTTCATACGATTCCATCCTCCTTGACGTTACTCGTTTTCGCTGTCAGGTAAACGGGGCTCCGTGCAAAGGCGAGCACGGGGCTCGCCTGGGTAGAGTTAGGTTCGCTGCAGAAAGGTAGACCGGAGTTGCCCCGCATAGTTGAGCAGGCGTGGCTCACCGGTTTTCAGGGCGCAGTCGTTGGCGAGGAGCCATAGGGTCTGGGCAAGGTCGGTGCGGTTGATGGATGAGTACATCATGCCACACATCCAGAGGGACCAGAAGCGCTGTTCTTCGGACACCTCAGCACCGGGGACCAGGAACTCTTCGCACATTTGCCGGCAGGTTTCCAGGTGGCCGGCCTTGTAGTGCCAGAAAGCTTGGACGAGCAGTTGTTGGCGCCGACCTTGCAGGGTGTCGTCGTCTAAGAGGAGGTCGGCCTTAGCGGCTTCGACCTGGGCCTCGTCCACCCGGTTCATTTCGAGAAGGTGCCAGGCCAGGTTTTGATAGACCATGATGGCCATGCGGGGGTTATTGGCCTTTTCGATTTGCTCAGCGGCCGTGCGGTAGTGGCGCAGGCAATCGTCCATGAGGTTGCGCTGACGGAGACAGAGCGCCAGGTTGTAGTGGCAGGCACCGGTGTACCGGTCCAGCTCGGGGTACATTCCCAGGTTATCGAGGAACTTGGTGGCGTATTCCTGTGCCTCGGAGACGTCGCCCGTGGCGCGGAGGTATTGCACCAAGTTAAACCAAAGCTTGCCGAGGATGACGGGCTCACCGGCTGCAATGGCGTGGCGCTCAGCGATTCGAGCGAGTTCCAGGGCGGAGTGCCAGTGGCCCAACTTGTGCCGAATACTTGCCCCCAGGAAGTAGAGTTCAGCCAGGTCCCGTGGGGAACTAACCTCGGGGTCTTGTAAGGCCGCAAGGAACGCATGGGACGCGGCCAGGTATTGGCCGGTCTCGAACAGCCTTGCGATTTTGCTTAGGGCCATTTATATGCCTCCTTGTTTCGGAGGTTTGGTTCAAGCTTGTCTTGGTTTCCATTTTATCCCTGAGTTGCCAACGAATCAATACGAACGCGCGGTCTTTCGTTCGACACGAGCGAAAAACCCTCGACAACCTTTTCGCTCCAGCATAACAGCGCAACGTGAAGCCTAGTAATGATCGAATGGGACGAACAGGGGGGCGGCTGAGGTGCAGCGATCCGGTATGGTGACGCTCGTGGCGGGGGCGCTGGCGGCGGGCGTGTGGTACAGGACCGCCCTGCCCGCTGCCATGCCTGCCGGTGGCGACCTGTGCGCCCCACTGCCGGCCCACGGGGAGGCCGGGCGCCCGGAACTGGCCCGGAAGCAGCGGCGGGAAGCCTTCATGAGCCTCCTGCGGGCCCACCTGGGGATGACGGGCGCCGCTGACCCGCTCGCAACGTTCTCCGGCCTGGGCCGGTGCATCACGGTCAGGGCGGTCCCGGGCGGCCGGCAGGTGGCCGTGGTTAGCCTGGAATACGGGGATTATCGGCCCGCCGGCGCCTTGGTCTACCGGTTCGGCGACACCTGGCACGCCTGGCCCCTGAACCCGCCCGACGGTCACCTGGACCTGAAGGTGATCCCGGAGCGCGTCCTATCGGGCGACCAACTGCTTGCCACCACGGAACCCCTTGGCAGCGGGGGAAACGCCAAGCTCCTGCTCTACCGGTTGGGCGCCGACGTGCAGCTCCTCTGGGAGAGCCCGCTGTACGAGCAGTTCAGCTGGCGGAGGCTGAGCGACGACTATCTGCTGGCCTTTTACCGGACCCGGGCGACCTACGGGGAGCCCCATATGTCCCCGCAGAACTGCTGTTTGCCGGTGGACGGCGAGACGCTTTGGCACCGGGAGGGCAACCGTTTCATCGAGGTTGCCGAGCGCACCTATCCCAACCCCTACCGAACCGTCAGCCTCTTCGTGGGCGCCCTGCGCAGGGGTGACCGGGCGACGGCCGGGCAGTGGGCTACCAGCCCCGCCGTGGTGGAGGCGGGGGCTCGGGTTGTGCAAGAACTCCGAGCTGACCAGAACTACCCGCCGCCAACCGGCATCGACGAGGCAGAACAACTGTATTGGGAGGCCATCCCGGTGGCCCTGCGGGGGCCGAAGCCAGCTGTGACCAGCCTGGACTGGAAGGCCGGGCCGTACGACCTGATCCTGCAGCGGGGGGCGGACCAGTGGAAGGTATCCGCAGTTGAACCGTCGCACCGGTAGGGATTGGAGCGCAAGGCGGAGTATTTAGGCATTAAGGGGTTCCGATAAGCAAGGGGGAGCCGTTGGTGAGCAAGCCAGTACTGGGGCCTACCTTCGAGGAGATGCTGCACCCGGAGAAGATCGACCCGGCCACTCGCCAGCAGGCGGTGGCCAAGCGGCAGAGCGACCCGCTGGACCCCGTCAACCTCTTCAATATCTCCTGGCGGGACCTGGCTACCGGCGCCATCCGCTATGAGGCGCTCCCGCCCGAACTGACCGGGGTGGAGGCGCCCATCGTGGTGCTTTACGGCGCCGAGTTCCCCACAGGGGCCCACAAGGTGGGCGCCGCCTACTCGGTTCTTGTCGAAAAGATGCTCTTCGGCGAGGTTGACCCGGCCGTTCACACCGTGGTGTGGCCGTCGACGGGCAACTACGGCATCGGCGGGGCCTGGGTGGGCGGGCGCATGGGCTGCAAGTCGATCGTGGTGCTGCCCGAGGGGATGAGCAAGGAGCGCTTCGAGCGCATCGAGTCCTACGGGGCGAGCATCATCAAGACGGTGGGCTCCGAGTCCAACGTCAAGGAGATCTACGACAAGACCTGGGAGCTGCGCCGGGACCCGGAGATCCGGATCCTGAACCAGTTCGAGGTGATGGGGAACTACCGCTTCCACTACCACGTGACCGGCAACACCATCGTGGAGCTGGCGGCTGAGCTGAAGGCCCGGGGGATCGGCGGCGGGCGCATCGCGGCCTACTGTTCCGCGATGGGCTCCGCTGGAACCATCGCTGCCGGTGACCGGGTAAAGCAGGCCTTCCCCGAGCACAAGATCGTGGGGCTGGAGCCGGTGCAGTGCCCGACGCTCTACAACAACGGGTACGGCTCCCACGACATCCAGGGAATTGGCGACAAGCACGTCACCTGGATCCACAACGTGCTGAATATGGACGCCATCATCTGCGTGGATGATATCGAATGCAAGAAGGGGCTCCAGATGCTGACCGAGGAGCCTGGCATGGCGCTCTTGCAGCGGAGGGGCGTCCCGGCGGAGAAGGTGCGCAAGCTCTCGCAGATCTTCGGGATCTCCGGGGTCTGCAACGTGCTGGGCGCCATCAAGACCGCCAAGCACTACCGCTTCGGCAAGAACGACGTGATCGTGACGGTCTGCACTGATGCGATCGACCGCTACCATTCGGTGATGGCCGATATGACAGCCACCTACGGCCGCATGGACGAGGCGGAGGCCGGCGCCCGGCTGGCCGCCATCTTCCACGGGCAGAAGACGGACTGGATCAAGGATGGCACCCCCGACATGCGCCGGCAGTGGCACAACCTGAAGTACTACACCTGGGTCGAGCAGCAGGGCAAGTCGGTGGAGGAGCTGAATGCTCAGCTGGATCCCGCCTGGTGGGAGGCGCACCAGCAGATGGTCGCAGAGATCGATCGCCGCATTGAGGCGGCCCGCATGTGACCCTGTTCACCTGAACGCAGAAAGGCCACCGGCCTCCGCCGTTAAGCGGAGAGTCCGGTGGCCTCGTCTTTCCTCGCGGCTATCCAAACATGAGGGCATGCAGTTCGGCGAGGTTGGCCGCCCGCATGTGCGGCTGCGGGCCGTGGGTCGCACCGCCGAGCAGCACCGTCCACATCCCCACGCCCAGCCCGCCGGCGATGTCGGCGTCCGGCGTATCTCCCACCATGACCGTTTCGGCGGGGCTGGTCCCCAGCCGTTCCAAAGCGGTTTGGAAGAGCAGGGGCGAGGGCTTGCCCACCACCTCCACCTGGCGCCCGGTGGCGGTGGTTACCGCCGCGACCAGCGCCCCGAGCCCCGGCATGCGGGCCCAGCCATCCACCGGGAAGTAGGCGTCGTTGTTCAGCGTCAGGAAGGGAACGCCCCGGTCCACCGCCCGGCACACCTTGACCAGATCTGCATAGGAGAAGTCCAGGGAGCGCCCGAAGACGACCGCCTGGGCCTCGAACGGGTCGTCGACCGTGGTGTGGCCCATTTTGTGCAGCGCCTCAAACAGTTCAGGGACGCCGGTGGCCAGCACCTTCATCGGCCCGTACTTCTCCATGAGGGTGTGGCCGGCGGCGTCGATCGGGCATAGCACATCGTTAGTAGTGACGGCGATCCCATGTCCGCCCAGGCGCCGCACCAACCCTTCGTCGTTCGCCATGGAGTGGTTGGTGAGGAAGAGCACCTTCCGGCCCGACTCCCGCAAGGCGCCCACAAACTCGGCCGCCCCCGGCAGCAATTGTTGGCCAGCCCAGATCACCCCGTCCAGGTCGAACACCCAGCCCCGCATCGCATGTAGATCCATGTATATCAGCCTCCGGTGTACTAACGCTAAGGGCACCGTTTCATCTTACAGATGCAAGGGCCGTGCCAGGAGGGTGGACACAATGTGGACCACACAGCTTGGCATGGCCCTTGCATCTTTCTTTGGACGACATCGGATGGGAAGGAGTTGTACCCATGCATAACTGGAAAGTCGTGGCCACAGCGGTCACGTTTGCAAAATCGAGCCCGGAACCCATAGAGCGGCTCAAGGCGGCTGGCTGCACCGTCATTACAAACCCATACGGCCGGCCCTTTACCGAGGCGGAAATGAAAGAGGCGCTTCGCGACGCCGATGCGCTGATCCTGGGCAACGACAAGGTCCCGGCCTCCGTCATCGAGGCGGCGCCGCAGCTAAAGATCATCGCCAAGCACGGCGTCGGCTATGACGCCATCGACCGGAAGGCGGCCGCGGCACGGGGAATCATCGTCACCAACGCGCCCGGCACCAACAGCCACGAGGTGGCGGACCTGGCCTTCGGGCTGCTCCATATGCTGGCCCGCGGCCTGCACATCGGCAACGCCGCCACCAAGCGTGGCGACTGGGTCAAGCCCATGGGCGTGGGCCTGTGGGGCAAGACGCTCGGCATCCTCGGCGTCGGCCAGATCGGCACCGCCACGGCGCACCGGGCCACCGGCTACAATATGAAGATCCTCGGTTTTGACATCGTGCAGCGGCCGGAAGCGCTGGCCCTGGGCGTTCAGTACGCCGGCCTCGAAGAGATTCTCGAGCGCTCGGACTTCATTAGTCTGCATCTCCCGCTCACCCCGGAGACACGCAACATCCTGAATGCTGACCGCATTCGTCGTTTCAAGCCCGGCGCCCTGCTGATCAACACCGCACGCTTTGGCCTGCTGGACACCGAGGCGATTTACGGCGCCCTTCAGGAAGGCCGCATCGGCGGATACGGACTTGATGTGTACGAGTTCGAGCCGCCAGCTCCGCATCCCATGTTCCAGCTGGAGAACGTGGTGCTGTCGCCCCATCTTGGCGGCACATGCCGGGAATCGAACGTGCGCATGGGCAACACAGCGGTCGACAACGTGTTGGCCGTCAAAGAAGGCCGCACACCGCCCAACCTAATCAGCTTTCTATAGTCTTATGTAAACTTGCAACGGTCGCGGAGTCTAGATACCCCGGTGAGATTGGCCTGGACCGCCTGCCTGATGGTTGCAAGCAGTCGATTGCCGTAAAGTTAGGTGCATCTGGTACACAAAGTGGGCCATTGCGGCCGACAGTGTGGACCACAAAGTGAAGCCAACGTGTAATGCGGCCCGCAAAGCCGCTCCACAAGCGGATTTTCACATGCGCCTGACGAGTTGGCACGGGGCTTGCTTATACCATAGAACGGGGGTCGAGAGCATGGAGCAGCGAGTGCGGACCCTGATTGAACAGGAGGACCGGCATCGCCCGCTCACTGACGATGAGCTCGCAACTCAACTGGGGCTGCGCAGGGACCAGGTGACGGTGATCCGCCAGAATGCGGGCATCCCGGACTCCCGGCAGCGCCGCCGCCAGGCCGTGGTCGAAGCGATCGCGGCGCTGGGACACGAGGAGCTCTCCGACCGTGAACTGACCCGGATTCTTACGGAACAAGGTTTTGATGTTTCCCGGCAGGTCGTAAGCGCATGCCGCCGCGAGGTGGTCCGGGAGGTCCCGGCGCTGGCCCAGCCGGCAAAGGCGAAGGCCGCTCGCAAGGCAAGCCGGCCCGCTCCGCCGCCATATGTGTCCCCTGTACCGTCCCAGCCCCCACCGCCACGGGCCTTTGACCGGCTGGTGGGTGCGGGGGGAAGTCTGAAACCGGTGATCGAGCAGGTGCGGGCGGCGGTCTTCTACCCGCCCCACGGCCTGCACACCCTGATTCTCGGGCCGACCGGCGTGGGCAAGAGCGAACTGGCCAAGGCGATGTTCGAGTTTGCCCAGGAGTCCGGCCGGATGGCGGCTGGCAGCCGTTTCGTGGCCTTCAACTGCGCCGACTACGCAGAGAATCCGCAGCTGCTGCTCTCCCAGCTCTTCGGTGTCGCCAAGGGCGCCTACACCGGCGCCACAGCCGACCGGCCGGGCCTGGTTGAGCAGGCCGACGGCGGCATGCTCTTCCTGGACGAGGTGCACCGCCTGCCGCCGGACGGTCAGGAGATGCTCTACTACCTGATCGACCACGCCCGCTTCCGCCGCTTGGGTGAGACCCAGTTCGGCCGGCAGGTCCGGGTGATGATCGTGGCGGCGACGACGGAGGAGGCAGATTCGCACCTGCTCCTGCCGTTCCGGCGCCGCATTCCGATGGTCGTCCGCCTCCCGGCGCTGGCCGAGCGCCCCCGCTCGGAGCGGATGGACTTTATTCAGAGCGTGCTGGCCGAGGAGGCCAGCCGGATCCAGATGCCGATTCGGGTGAAGGCCGATGCGGTCCGGGCGCTGCTCCTGTATGACTGCCCCGGCAACCTGGGCGGCCTGCGGAGCGATCTGCAGGTCAGCTGCGCCCGAGCCTTCGTCGGCAGCGTGATGAACCAGGCCCGGGGGATTACGGTTGGCCTCGGCGACCTGCCGGCCCACGTAAGCCGGGGTCTCTTGCGCTCTGAGGGGCGCCGGGAGCTGGCCGGTCTGGTGCTGGGGGACGTGAGCGCCACGCCGGGCGTCAGCCCGGTGCGGCAGCCGGTGAAGGACCCGTACATGATGCCCCGGGATATTTACGACTACGTTGAGCACCGGCACGCCGAGCTCCTGGAGCGGGGCGTGGCCGGAACCGAGCTGGGCCGGCTGCTGGGGGACGAGCTGGAGGCCCGCCTCCAGGCCCTGGTGCGCCGGGTCCAGACCGACCCGCTGATCGCCGCTCGCAAGGAGCTGGTCAGCCTGGTGGGACCGCAGGTCGTGCAGGCCGCCACCGCCATGGTGGAGGTTGCGGCCGAACGGGGCGGCACGGTGGATGAGCGATTGCTCTACTGCCTGGCCACCCACCTGGGCGCCGCCCTGGAGCGAATCCGGGACGGGCGCCCGGTCCTGGCGCCCCACTTGCCGCCTTCGGGCCGGTACGACCGGGAGGCCGAGGTGGCCCGGGCGATGATCGCCGCCGCCGAACACCACCTGGAGATGGAGCTGCCGGAGGAAGAGATCGGCTATGTCGCCCTCTACCTGCGCTCCTTCTCGGGCTCGGGCGAGCCCGAGCCCCGGGTGGGCGTGCTGGTGTTAAGCCACGGCAGGGTGGCCGGTGCGATGGTGGAGGTGGCCCACCGACTCCTGGGGGTCAACCACGCCATAGCCGTGGAGATGTCGCTGGACGAGGCCCCGGAAGCAGCGCTTCAGCGGGCCTGCCAGGCCGCCGTCGCCGCCGATGAGGGGCGGGGGGTCCTGGTCCTGGCGGACATGGGCTCCCTGGTCACCTTTGGTTCTTTGATTGCCGAGTCCACGGGGATCCCGACCCGCACCGTGGAGCGGGTGGACACCGTGGTTGTGTTGGACGCCGTACGCCGGGCGATGCTGCCCGGCGCCGGCCTGGACGAGGTGGCGGCTGCCCTGCCCGGCCTGAGGCCGGCGGCGGCAGCGGGCGCCGGTGCTCGTCCCCGGGCCGTGCTGGCGGTTTGCATAACCGGCCAGGGGGCGGCCCGGCGCATCCGGGACCTGACGCAGGCGGCTGTGCCCGACCTGCCGGTGCTGACCGAGGGGCTGGTCTCCTCGGAGGGGCTGCGGGAGCTGACGAACGAGTTCGACCTGGTCGCCGTGGTGGGGACCGTGGACCCGGGCCTGCCGGGCATCCCCTTTATTCCCTTCCAGGAGATGCTCCACGGCGCCGGCGCCGCCCGGCTCCGCCTGCTGGCGGGCCACCTGACCACCGCCGCCACGCCCCCGGTGAAGCTGACCGAGCTGATCGACCCCTCCCTGGTCCTGCCCCAGCTGGATGTGACCGAGAAGGGGCAGGTGCTCTCCCTGCTGGCGGGCCTGCTGACTCAGGCCGGGTACGTCCGCAGCGACTTCCTGGAGGGGGTCATCGAGCGGGAGGCCATGGGTTCGGCGGTGCTGGGCTCCCGGGTGGCGATTCCCCACGCCGACCCCACCCGGGTTCGGCGCCCGGGGCTGGCGCTGGCGACCCTGCGGCGCCCGATTCCCTGGGGCGACGGGCAGATGGTCGACACCGTCTGCATGGTCGCCCTCACCGCCGACACCAGTTCTGTTGTACTGGAGCTAAACCAACTGGCGGGCGATTCCAAGCGGCTGGACCGCTTGACCCGCTCTACTTCGACGCTGGACATTCTGGGGGTTATTCATTCATGAAAACAGTCATCCATACGGACCTGATTCTCCCTCAGCTCACGGCCCCGGACTGGAACACCGTGATTGAGCGCCTCGGCGAACGCCTTCGGTCGGCCGGGTATGTACACGAGACCTACGTGCCCGCCGTGCTCGAGCGGGAAGGGACCTTCCCCACGGGCCTGCCGCTGGGCAACCTGGATGTGGCGATCCCCCACACCGACACGGTCCATGTGATCACCGCGGGCATCGCCATCGCCACCCTGGCCGAGCCGGTCACCTTTCGGCAAATGGGCAGCCCCGACGAGACCGTCGCAGCGCGGATCGTCTTCCTGCTGGCGATGAAGGATCCCCAGGCCCAAGTCAACCTGCTCTCCAACCTGGTGGAGATGTTCCAGAAGGAGTCGGTCCTGGAGGCGCTTACGACCGCTACGGACCCGGAGGCCATCCTCCGCATGATGAATCAAGAGCTGCAGCTTACTGAGGTGGTATAGATGCTAACGACACGTGCGATCGACCGGCTGGAACCGTATCAGCGTGCGATTGCCAAGGCCCACCTGGCCCAGGCCGGCGTCTCCCTGGACGCCCTGGATACCAAGCCCCTGATCGCCATCGGCAACTCCTGGAACGAGGTCTGCCCCGGCCACCAGCCCCTGCGGGAGCTGGCCGAATCGGTCAAGGCCGGCATCCGGGCGGCCGGCGGCGAGCCGATCGAGTTCAACACCATCGCCATGTGCGACGGCATCGCGCAGGGACACCTGGGCATGCGCTACTCCCTGCCCCACCGGGAGATCATCACCGACTCCGTGGAGGCGATGGTGGTCGGCGAGGGCGTCTTTGACGGCATGGTGCTGATGGCCTCCTGCGACAAGATCATCCCGTCGATGCTCCAGGCCGCTGCCCGCATTAACCTGCCCACGGTGCTGGTGACCGCCGGACCGTCGGTGCCGGAGATCAAGCCCTCGGACTCCAAGGCGCTCCGGGCCAAGTTCCTCGCCGGGAAGATCACCGAGCGGGAGTTGGTCGAGGGCACCCTGCGCTACTACACCGGCCCCGGCGTCTGCCCGTTCCTGGGCACCGCCAACACGATGGCGGCCCTGTGCGAGACCCTGGGCCTTATGATTCCCGGCACCAGCCTCACCCCCGCCGGCTCGTCCAACCGCCGCTTCGCGGCCGAGGCTGGCGGCAAGGCGCTGATGCGCCTGGTGGCGGAGGGGATCACCCCCAGGGACATCCTCACCCCCGACGCCTTCTACAACACCCTGGTGCTGCTGAACGCCCTCGGCGGTTCGCTCAACTCCTTCCTGCACCTGCCCGCCCTGGCGGCGGAACTGGGCCTGGAGCTCCCCTGGGAGGAGTTCGCCGAGGTGAGCAGCCGGACCCCGCTGCTCTGCGCCATTACCCCGAACGGGGATCAGACCGTGATCGACCTGCACCGGGCCGGCGGGATTCCGTCGGTGCTGCGTGAACTCCGGCCCCTGCTCCGCCTGGAGGCGATGAGCGTCTCCGGCCAGACCATCGGCCAGGTGGCCGACGGCGCCCCGGAGGGCGACCGCAACGTGATCAAGTCCTACGAGCAGCCGCTTCAGCCCACTGGCGGCGTTCAGGTGCTGCACGGCTCCATGGCCCCGATGGGCGCCCTGATCAAGGCCTCCGCTGTCGCGGAGAACCAGCGGGAGTTCACCGGCGAGGCGATCGTGTTCGAGAGCGAGGAGGACTGCCAGGACGCCCTGCGCGCCGGGCAGATCAAGGCCGGTCACGTGGTGGTCGTCCGCTATGAAGGCCCCAAGGGCGGCCCCGGCATGCGGGAGCTGCACCGGGTGACCGAGGTGCTCCGTGGCGTGCCCGGCACGGCGCTGATCACCGACGGCCGCTTCTCGGGCGCCAGCTCGGGCCTCTCGATTGGCTACCTCTGCCCCGAGGCCGCCGATGGCGGGCCGATCGGCCTGGTCCGCAGCGGCGACCCGATCCGCATCAGCCTGTCCGAGGGCCGGGTCGATCTGCTGCTCTCCGCCGAGGAGATGGAGCGGCGCCGTGCGGCATGGAAGCCCCTCGTCAAGCAAGATGTCCCCGCATCCCTGAAGCGCTACGCCAGCAAGGTCGGTCCCGCAACGGGCGGCGCCATTTGGGGCTGCGAAGAAGAATAGATCGGCTTACCACATCACATGGGAGGAATCATTCATGGCTAAGCGTGTTCTCGTTCTCTGCGGCAACGGCGTTGCCACCTCGACCGTGGCGACCAAGAAGATTCAGGAGTACCTCGACGGCCAGAAGATCCAGGCGAACGTGATCCAGGCGAAGATCGGCGAGCTCGCCTCCTACGCAGATAAGGTCGATGTGATCGTTCTGATGGCGATGGGCGCCCAGCTGCCCCCCGGCGTGAACAAGCCCCTGATGAAGGGCCTGCCCTTCATCACCGGCGTCGGCCAGCAGCAGGCCCTTGAAGAGATCAAGAAGCACCTGACGGCCTAAATCTAAGTCGTTCTAACAGAGGAGTAACCACACATGGGAATCTTTAAGACGATGCTGGACCTGGGTCCGAACGTCATGCTCCCGGTCTTCATCTTCATCTTCGCAGTGGTCATGGGTACCAAGCCCGCTAAGGCTATCCGTGCCGCCATCTTCATGGCGATCGCCCTGATCGGTATCAAGCTCGTCGTCGCCTTCATGGGCGACAACCTGGGCCCGGCCATGAAGGCCATGGCCACCAACTCCGGCCTGAAGCTCGACATCATCGACGTGGGCTGGGGCGCCGTCGCCTCCTCGATCTGGTCGACCCCCATGGGCGCCGTGGGTATCCCGCTGCTGCTCGGCCTCAACCTGCTCCTGCTGGTCCTGAAGCAGACCAAGACCCTCATGATCGACATCTGGAACTTCCACCATATCATCACTGCCGGTGTTCTGACCTACTACACCACCAACAACGTCTACCTCGGCTTCGCCGCCATGATCATCTGCGGTTTCATCACCTGGAAGCTGGCTGACTGGTCCGCCCCCTTCCTGCAGAAGTTCTACGGCCTGCCCGGCATCTCCATGCCGACCCTCTCCTCCATCTCCTCGCTGGTTATCGCTGCCCCGATCAACGCCCTGCTCGACCGGATTCCCGGCGTGAACAAGCTGAAGGGCAATTTCGACGAGGTCCGCAAGTACCTGGGCATCTTCGGTGAGCCGGCGATCATCGCCGTCATCCTCGGCCTGGTCATCGGCACCCTGGCCAAGTACCCGATCGGCAAGTCGATCAACCTGGCCATGAACCTGGCCGCCGTCATGATCATCCTCCCGAAGGTCGTCGCCATCCTGATGGAAGGCCTGATGCCCATCACCGAAGCTTCCCGTGAGTTCCTCCAGAAGAAGTTCGGCGATCGCGACATCTTCCTGGGCCTGGACTCCGCCATCTCGATCGGCCATCCTTCCGTTCTGACCGCCGCCCTGATCCTGACACCGCTCGACCTGCTGCTGGCCGCCGTCCTCCCCGGCAACCGCATGCTGCCCTTCGCTGACATCACCACGATCCCGTTCCGTATCGCCTTCGTCGTGGCGCTGGTGAACGGCAACGTCTTCCGGACCCTGATCATCGGTATCGTCGTGCTGTCGCAGGTCATGCTGGCCGGTACCGTTACCTCGCCGGCCCTGACCAAGATCTTCCTGGCCACCGGCGGCAAGATTCCCGAGGGCGCCGTGGGCGTCGCCTCCTTCTCGGGCGGCTCGCTCTTCGTCACCTACTCGATCATTCAGGTTCTCTCCTTCGCTGTCACCGGCGTGATCATCGCCGCTGTGGTCTGGGGTCTGTTCGTGCTCACGGCTAAGAAGCAGATCAAAAAGGCCGAGCAGGCTCTGGACGTGGAGATGGAGAGCGCCGCAGACTAGTGTTAGACTAAAGGAGTAAATATAGATGCACGCATTGCTTGAGCAACTCGTTGCGCAAAGCGGCGTCGTCGCCATCCTCCGAGGGGTGGAGCCTGCCAGGCTCCGCCCCTTGGGCGAGGCGTTGCTGGCCGCCGGCGTCGGAGCCATTGAGGTTACCATGAACAGCCAGGGCGCCCTGGAGGGCATTGCCCAGCTGCGGGAGCACCTGGGCGACCGGATTCCCGTGGGCGCCGGCACGGTGCTGACCGGGGCGCTGGCGGAGGACGCCATCGCTGCGGGCGCCCAGTTTGTGCTGACGCCGAACCTGGCCGAGGATACGCTCGCTGTCTGCGTCCGTCGGGACGTGCCGGCGGTCATTGGCGCGATGACGCCCACCGAGGCTTACAAGGCCCACGTTGGCGGCGCCGCCATGGTCAAGATCTTCCCGGCGAGCTCCCTGGGGCCTAACTATTTCCGTGAGCTGCGCGGCCCGCTGCCGCAGATTCCCTGCATGGCTGTGGGCGGTGTGAGCGCTGCCAACGTTGGGGAGTTTATCAAGGCGGGCGCCCTGGCCGTTGGGGCCGGGAGCCAGCTGGTCGATTTCGCTGCTGTGGCCCGTGAGGACTGGGAGGCGGTGCGCCTGAAGGCGGCCGCAATGGTCGAAGCGGCCCGCATGGCTAAGAAGGGGTAGACTGTATGGTGGAAGCTGTCGTTACTCTCAAGAATCCCACCGGGCTGCACGCCCGCCCGGCGTCGCAGTTCGTGCAGACCGCCGGCAAGTTCAAGGGCACGACGGTCAAGGTGGCCGTAGGCGCCAAGGAGATCGACGCCAGGTCGCTGCTGGGCATTATGGGCCTTGGTGCCCGCCAGGGCGCCGAACTGCGGCTGAAGGCCGAGGGGCCCGAGGCGGAAGCGGCGGTCGAGGAGCTCAAGGCGCTGGTGGAAAGCGGCTTCGGGGAGGTATAGCTCGTATGTACAAAGGCATTGCGGCCTCTCCCGGCATTGCCGTTGGACGGGCCTTCGTACTGCAGCCGGAGGGGGCTCCGGTCGCCTATGCGGCCGGCGACGCCGCCGCCGAGCTCGCCCGATTCGAGGCGGCGGTGGGCGGGGCCCGGGCTGAACTCGGCGCCCTGCGTGACCGGGTCGCCCGGCAGGTGGGCGAGGAGGAGGCGGGGGTCTTTGACGCCCACCTGATGATGCTGGATGACCCCGCCCTGGTGGACGAGGTCACCGGCGCGATCCGGGGGGGGGCCCCGGCCCCGGAGGCGGTCGAGCAGACCGTCGCCGCCCTGGTTGCCATGTTCGAGAGCATTGAGGATGAGTACCTGCGCGAGCGCGCCGCCGACGTCCGTGACGTGGGCCGGCGGCTGGTGCAGCACCTGACCGGTGCGGGCACGCAGGGCGTGGGCGCCCTGACCGAGCCCCGGGTGATCATCGCCCACGACCTGACCCCGTCCGATACCGCCCAGCTCGACCCGGGCATCGCCCTGGGCTTCGCCACCGAGAGCGGCGGGCGAACCTCTCATAGCGCGATCATGGCCCGCTCGCTGGGCATTCCCGCCGTGGTGGGCACGCCTGGGCTGCTCTCCTCAGTCGCTGAGGGTGACCTGGTGATTATTGATGGCCGGGCCGGCCTGGTGCTGGTGAACCCGGACGAGGCGGTGCGGGCCGAGTACGAGACCAAGGCCGCGGCCGAGGCCGCTGAGCGGGCCGAACTCGCCCGGCTGCTGGAGCTCCCCGCCACCACGGCCGATGGGCACCGGGTGGAGCTGGCTGCCAACGTGGGCACGCCCCGCGACGTCACCCCCGCCCTGGCGAACGGGGCAGAGGGCGTCGGGCTCTACCGGACCGAGTTCCTCTTCATGGACCGCGACGAGCTGCCCTCGGAGGAGGAGCAGTATGAGGCCTACCGGGCCGTGGTCGAGTCCATGGGCGGGCGCCCGGTCGTCATTCGCACGCTGGACATTGGCGGCGACAAGCAGATCCCCTACCTCGACATGCCTCGGGAGATGAACCCCTTCCTGGGCTGGCGGGCGCTGCGCATGTGCCTGGACCGCCCCGAGCTGTTCAAGACCCAGCTGCGGGCGCTCTGGCGGGCCGGCCGGCACGGCGACCTGAAGGTGATGTTCCCCATGGTGGCCAGCCTCGGGGAGGTGCGCCGGGCGAAGGCGCTGCTGGAGGAGGCCCGCGCCGAACTGGTGGCCGAAGGTGTGGAGATCGCCTCCAGCATCTCGGTGGGCATCATGATCGAGATTCCTTCCGCTGCCCTGATCGCTGATCAGTTGGCCCGGGAGGTCGATTTCTTCAGCATCGGCTCCAACGACCTGATTCAGTACACGATCGCCGTGGACCGCATGAATCAGCAGATCGCCGGGCTCTATGACCCGCTGCACCCCGGCGTGCTCCGGCTGATCTCCATGGTGATCGACGCCGCCCACAAGCACGGCAAGTGGGCTGGCATGTGCGGGGAGATGGCCGGGGACAAGAGCTTTGTCCCCATCCTGCTGGGCCTTGGGCTTGACGAGTTCAGCATGAGCGCCGGCTCGATCCCCGAGGTGAAGCGCCAGGTCCGCCGGCTTTCCGCCGAGGCCTGCCGCCGGGTCGCCCGCCAGGCGCTGGAGGCGGGCAGCTCGGACGAGGTCCGGGAGCTGCTGGCTGAGCTCGGCTAACATCCCCCATGAAAAACCAACGGAGGTACGGCATGCTGCCGACCTCCGTTTTCGTATGGTATGATCGATTCTGACAAGGGGGATGGTAGCCATGCAGCAGGGCGAGTTCCATCTGGACGAAGCGGTGGCGGTGCTTGAGCGCACGCCGGGCAGCCTTCGGGCACTGCTTTTGGGCCTGTCCGAGCGCTGGGTGAGGGCCACGGAAGGCCAGGGTACCTGGTCGCCCTACGATGTGATCGGGCACCTGATCCACGGCGAGCGGGCCGACTGGATGGTGCGTGCACAGCACATCATGGCAGGCGATCGGCGCCCGTTTGAGCCGTTCGACCGGACGGCGCAGTTCACCGAGAGCCGGGGCAAGAGCCTGGCGGAACTGCTCTCGGAGTTTGATGAGCTTCGGCGGGAGAACCTCGCGGCGCTCCGGGCCATGAATCTGAGCCCCGCTGACCTGGACCGGACGGGGCAGCACCCCGCCCTGGGGCAGGTGACGCTGGGGCAACTCCTGGCCACCTGGGTCGCGCACGACCTGGATCATGTCGGGCAGATCGCCCGCACGATGGCGAAGGTGTATCGCACTGCGGTGGGGCCGTGGGGCGCCTACCTGTCCATCCTGCGGGATCGGGAGTAAGGGCTACTTTTTGTGGGCGTCGGGGAAATGGTCGAGGACGAGATTCAGTTCGATGCCATGCTCGAGCCACGCCTTCAGGCCCGCCAGCACGAAGGTGAAGCCGCCCATCGAATCGATGGCCTCCGCAACCACCTCATCATCGCTGCCGCTGAACCCGGAGGTGGTGATGGTGACAAACGTGCCGTCCTCGCGCGGGGTGAAGACCCACTCGACCGGGATCATCTTCCCTTTGCGGTCTTCCCATTCGATCCGGATGCGCTGGTTCGGCTCGACCGCCTTCACCTGAACAATGGCGTGAACGCCATACATGGCCCAGTCCCACCGGACCTCGGCGCCCGGCTCCAGGCGCCCGCTGCCATGGGTGAACCAGAACTTGGACGTAACGGCGGGATCGACAAAGGCCTCAAAGACCTCGGCAACCGGCTTGCGAATCAGCATGTGCGCCTTTACCACGGGTGCGTTCATCGGAGTACCTCCTCGGACTATGTAGGAGACGGTTACCACGGTTGATTATACCTCTTTTAGGCCACTCGGGGCACCTACGGGATATGGCCGGGATGTACTTGGGCTGTGCGCGGGATATCGGGGCTCCAACGGCGAACCCGGAGCAGTCTGTTAGTGTCCAGCGGCCAGTGGTATACTGCAGGAAACGGGTCCGTAGTTCGGGTGTCCAACGGGGAACTTCCTGTGGGGGGTGTACAGACCATGCACAGGGCCAGAAAGGTCAAACAAGAGGAAGTCCAACAAAGCCCGCTCCTTCAGGAGATCATACAGCGGGCGAAAGGCGGATCACCCTCGGTTCTCTCTTTCGAGGGAATCACCGTTGCGGTCGTTCCGGTGGAGGACATAACCCACACATTCACCGAAGAAGAACTGCGTGACTTCCTTCTCGGATGGGCTGAAGCGGAAGACGCAGACGAGGTGCTCTCCAAAGAGGAGGCGTTGAGGTTAGCAAAGGCGCGGTGGGGCGAAGGTGGATAAGGAACGCCCGGCTCGCTATGAGAGCCTGTGGACGAAGCGAGCGCACCGGCGCCTGATGGATCTGCTTGAGGACGCCAGGCGGGCAGAAAGTAACCCTGACTGGGCGCTGAGGAAGTATACGCAGTGTTGGGAGGAGTGCGAGTCCAGGCTGGCAACTTTCCCCGATCTTCGTGTCCGGTACACCGTTAGCGGGGTGCCTTGCAACGGAATGACGCTCAGGTGTTTTCCAGTTCAGATCTTCTATCGGCTGATTGGGTATGATCAGATTCGGATATTCGCCTGCCGATGGGCTCGACAGGACATTTCGGGACCCCAGTCCTAACTCAACAAAGACAGTAGGCCGCGCATGCAGCGCGGCCTACTGTCTTTGGTTCCGGCGCCTTTCGCCGGTCAGGCGCCTGGGCCAACTTCACGACCGCTGGCTCACTCGCTGGAGTGGAAACCCCGCGTACTTAATGTACGTCTTATTGCTGAAAGTGATTAGTTGGAGGTGCCGCCCTTTGGCCCGCTTCTTGAGATTGGGTATAGCTCTAGTCCTGCTCTTACAGACCTTCTCTCCCACAGCGACTGCGGCAGACCTGTCCTGGCAACTTGCGGGCTCGTTGCCAGCGCACGACGACGGCGGAGGCGTCTTGAGTGTCGCCTACGGGAATGGAGAATTCCTTGTGGAAGACGGGCCTTTCGGAACGTATACCTCCCCTGATGGGAAAGAATGGACCAACCACCCCCCAACTGGTTTGGATGGCCGGCTTTCTTCGCCGGTGCGATTCCTCAACGGCCAGTTCCTTGCCGGTGGAACCAGCGGAATTGGGAAGTTCCTGTCCGTTTCTGCAGATGGAAGGACTTGGCGCATTGGGGTGGACTTCGGCGGCAATACGCCTGTGCTTGACATTGCCTACGGCAAGGGACGTTACGTTGTCAGCCGTTTCAACGGCCAACCCGCCATCCTGTCGGCAGACCTCAAAACCCTGTCCTACAGCAAGGTCGAGGACGGGGCTCCTGTGCGGGGCATCACCTATGGCAAAGGGGTTTTCATCGGTGTTGCCACGGGCATCTATTTCACGGCTGACGGACTCGCATGGACAGAAGCCCTGGCCCCAATCGGCGACACTGTCAGTGGTGACGGTTTCTTCGGCGTGGCGTACGGCGGGGGACAGTTTGTCGCAGTGGGCCGAAGGAGCGCGGGTTTGCCCGGAAACTTCAAGGGCGTACTCTACACATCAATCGATGGAAAGCAATGGGTGCCAGTGACCCTCGAGTCCGAACCGCTATTCGGTGTCATCTTCGGTGGAGGTCGGTTCGTGGCCTGGGGCGAGAACAGCATCCTCATCTCCGAAGACGGAGTCAACTGGACCACGGAAGGCAACCCTGGTGGTCTCGGGGCGTTCGCTTACGGTACCGGCAGGTTCATCGCGTTGGGTGCTGACCGGTCGGTGAGGACAGCCGTAGTTTGCGGCCGGCGATTCCAGGACGTAGCGACAGACCATCGGTATTGTGATTCCGTCGAAGAGCTGGCACGCCGCCAAATCCTAAACGGCTACCCTGACGGTACCTTCCGTCCCGACGCACCCGTCACCAGGGCTGAGATGGCGAAAATGCTGGTGCTGACACAGGGACTGAAGCCCGAGCCGGACAAGCCGCTCCCCTTCTCGGACACGGCTGGTCACTGGGCTACCCGTGATGGGTATCTCCAGGCGGCCGTTGATGCAGGCATGATCAACGGTTTTCCCGATGGTACCTTCCGGCCGGATGATCCAGTGACCCGTGCTCAGGCTGCAAAGATGGTGGTCGCCATGCGCGGTATGAAGCCCGAGGCCGGCCCTTCCTACTCCGACATCACCGGGAGTGAATGGTTTGCGGGTTGGGTTGCTGCAGCCCGTAATGCGGACCTGATTGGGGCGGGCGGATACCGCTCGCTGTGGGCAGCGGAGAGGTTCCAGGGTGACGCCTCGGCTAACCGTGGTGAATCTGCGACCATCCTGGATAATCTATCCAACAACTAGTGGCTCGTTCGTAGTTTGATGAAGGCCTATCCGTGTACCTTGGCTTCCACCAGGGCCACGATCAGGTTGGGCGACGCCCAGGTGGCCGGGTCGAACTCGGCCGGGGAGAAGGGGGTGCCAAGTTCCTCCTCCAGGGCCAGCATCAGCTGCACGGTGGCGAACGAATCGAGCAGGCCGGTATCGTACAGGTGGACGTCGGGGTTGTGCAGGACTTCATCGTTTTCGGCGACCCGGGCGATGACGGCGAGAACGCGTTCACGAATGCTCATGGCGGGAGACGCTCCTTTTTCTAAAAGAGATGGCCTGAGAAGATCAGCAAGCCAAAGCAGACGAGGTTGAAGGTGATGAAGATGCCGCCCCAGCGCCAGAGCGGGCCGCTGCCCCAGACCTTGTGGGTCTTGTTCCACCGGCTGAGGTATTCAAAGCCGACCATGAGCGCCCCGTGATAGAGCCCGTAGACAATGTAATGCCACTGGAGCCCGTGCCATATCCCCATCAGCCCCATGGTGAGCGCCAGGCCGATATAGGAAATGATGTGTTTATCCGCGATCCACTTGCGCCGGGTGGCGGTCATGACGAAGCGCATGTAGACGTGGTCACGCATCCAGACCGAGAGGCTCATGTGCCAGCGGTTCCAGAAATCCCGGATGTTCTGGCTGAGGAAGGGGCCGTCGAAGTTCTCGGGGGCGCGGATGCCGAACAGGTAGCCCACCCCGATGGCGAACGCACTGTACCCAGCGAAGTCAAAGAACAGGTACAGGCTGTACGCGTACATGTAGGAGACGTGCGCGACGACTGAGGAGCCTTCTGCTGCCGGATCCATCCAGTGCAGCTTGATAAGGTAGGCGATGATGAACTTATAGAGGAAGCCCCGGAAGATCCGCCGCACCGCCTGGTCCACATCCTCCAGGTAGTCGGCACGGGTGCGGGTCCGGTCCAGGTCCTTGACGAAGCGCTTGTACCGGTCGACCGGGCCGGCGGAGACGGTGGGAAAGAAGAGCACGTAAAGCAGGAAATCCTGCCAGGGCAGCTCCTTGATCAGCCCGTCCTGAATGCCCAGGATCACATCGAGGCTGCGGAAGGTCAGGTAGGAGATCCCCAAAAAGCCGATCGTGCCGGGGATGCCGATGAAGGGCTGGAGCTTCACCAGGGTCAGGGGGAACAGGGCCAGGGCGACCGCTGCGTTCACGGCCCACTTGGGCGTGCCTGGTCTGGCCTTGACCCGGAGGAACCCCTTGGCCAGCAGCCCGGTGTAGAGAGCAAACCCGGCCACCAGAAAGAAGCTGTAGCTGGCGGTGCCGCTCTCGGGCCACCACAGCAGCCCGTACTGCACGCCCAGCACCAGCATCGTCACCGTCAGGAGAAACCAGCGGGTCAGCCGGCCGGTCAGCCCCATCAGGATCGTGGGCAGCGCCGGGTAGAGCAGAAAGCCGAAGTAGCTGAGGGAGGCGTATGGCGTCATGCGAGCCTCTCACTGAGCGCCCGGCGGTCCGCCTTGCCGTTGGGCGTCATCGGGAAGGAATCGACAAAGTAGAACTTGCGGGGCAGCATGTAAGCCGGAAGGCGGGCGCCGAGCTCCTGCCTGAGCAGCTGTCCCACCGCAAAGTCGGTGCCCTCGGGCCGCTCCTTCAGCACCAGGAACGCCCCCAGCCACTCGGCCTTGCCGCCGCGCACGGCCGGGAGCACCACCGCGTCCTCCACCCAGGGGAGCGCCCGCAGGTGCGACTCGATGTCGCCCAGCTCGATCCGGTAGCCGTGAAGCTTCACCTGGAAGTCCATGCGGCCCTCGCAGTAGAGCAGGCCGTCCTGGAAGCGGCCCCAGTCGCCGGTGCGGTATGCCTGCACGCCGTCCAGCTGAAGGAAGGCCTGCGCCGTGCGCTCCGGGTTGTTCAGGTAGCCGCGGCTCACGTTGGGCCCTGCGATGATGATCTCACCGCGCTCAGCCTCCGGGAGCGGGCGCCCTTCCGGGTCCGCCACGATCACCCGGGTGCCGGGCTTGGGGTACCCCACCGGCAGCGGGTTGCAGCGAGCGAGCAGGTCCGGATCGATCCGAACCGAGGTCGTGGCGACGGTGGCCTCGGTGGGGCCATACGTGTTCCAGACCTGTGCCTGCGGGAAACGCTCCAGCAGGCGGGCAGCACAGTCGGCTGGTAGGGTCTCGCCGCAGAACAGGAAGCGCCGCAGCTCCGGCAGCATCGCCTGGGTGAAGGACTTCTCGGCCAGGCACATCACGGCGAAGGAGGGGGTGGAGACCCAGGTGGTCACCCCGGACCCGGCCAGCGCCTTGAAGAGCTGGGCCGGCACATCCACCGTCGCCTTCTCCAGGCTGAAGAGCGTCCCGCCGGTGGCGAGCGAGAGGTAGAGGTCCATCACGGACAGGTCGAAGGAGAAGGGTGCCTGATTCAGGAACGTCTCGCCCTGGGGCGTAAAGTTCTGCTCGGTCATCATCCAGGTGACAAAGTCCGTCAGGTTGCCCAGGGTGATCGGCACGCCCTTGGGCTCGCCGGTGCTGCCCGAGGTAAAGATCATGTAGAAGGTGTCGTCCAGACCCACGGCCGCCTCATCCGACGGGGCGGCATTCTCTATGCCTTGCGGCAAGGACGCGGCATACCAAACCTCGCACGCTCCCGCAGCGGCGGCGATCCGCTCGAACCGCTCCTGCGGGATCGACAGGTCGACCGGCACATAGGGGCGCCCCGACCGAACGGCCGCCAGGAAGGCGACCAGCATTTCCGGCTCCTTGTGCCCCCGTACCACCAGGGGGCGCCGGTCGGTGCCGTACCGTTCAAGCAGAAGCGCTGCGAGGACCCCCGACCGCTCCCAGAGCTCCCGGTAGGTCAGCCGCCGTGCCCCGCTGACGTGGGCGGCACGGTCCGGGCAGACCTCGGCGTAATGGCGGATTTGCTGTTGAAGTCTCATGGTGCTCCACCTGCTCGTTTAGAAGTTCGTGTAGACGAAGCTGGTGCCTGACTCGGAGCCGGCGTAGAGCCAGAAGAGCGCCACCAGGATCAAGCAGTAGAGGCCGAGGCGCAGCTTACTTTCCACGGCCGGTCGCCGTGAGACGGTCGTGATAGAAGTCATCCAGCGTGTGAGCAATCTGCACCGATCCTTTCCAGCCCTGATGCCACGGGTCGCGCATGAACCCGGGCTCGTATTCGCCAGCGCTGAAGTCTGCTACGGGGAAGCCGGCAGCCTTGATCTGCGCGACCACCCGTCGGTAGTACTCCTCCCGGTCTGCCCGGGGGTGCCCCTTATAGTCATAGTACGGGCCGTGGACCGGCACGGAGATGAAGAGCGGCTTGGCGCCTTGCTCCCGCAGTAGGTCCAGGACCAGCTGCAGGTCGGCGTACTCGGTGGATTTGAGCCAGGTCTCATCCCTGGCTGAATCCTTGAGCTTATCGAGGCGGGGCTCCACGTATTTGGCGTAGTAGCCGTCAAAAATACCGAAAGGATTGGACCCGCTGTGCTCCCGGGCGTCCCGCTCGGCGGTGGCCAGCAGGGCGTCCCAGTCTGGCGCCGGCTGGGGCTTGAAGGTGCTGAACTTGTGGGTGAAGGCGCCCCGAATTACGTCCAGATCGTCCTTGACCCGCAGGAACTCCAGGGCGAGGCGGCCCAGCGGCCAAGAGAGCCCGTAGCGCAACCGGTCCGGCACACTGCCGCCTGCGAGGGCCCGCAGGCCGCTGGTCAGCAGCTCGTCGTTGGTGGTGGGGGCGCCCAGCTCCAAAATGCGCTCGGCGCCGCGCCTGCGGAGCTCGGGGGACAGCGTGGAGGCGAAGGCCAGCTCGTAGGCCTGGAGCCGGGAGTAGTTCTTCTTGTAGGCCCGTTCCGAGATCGGACCTTCGAACCAGGTGGGCGAGACGAACAGGACCAGGGATTTTCCCTTCAGCTGTTGCCCCAGGGCAGAGAGCGTGAGGAAGTTATGAATCGACTGCCGGTAGCCGGAGCCAACCAGGTGGACATCGAAGCCCGTGGGCTTGCCGGCAAAGAGCCTGGCTGCGTGATACTCGTCCTGGAAGGTGAGCTCCGAGCTGCCCAGCACCACGAGCCGGTCCTGTTGGGCAAGGGCGTGCCGGGTAAGGCTCAACCCCTTGATCACCTCGTCTTCGCCGCTTTTGGCGTAGCGATCAAGGAGCAGATGCGCCCACATGCCCAGGAGCAGGCGGCAGGCCATCAGCAGCAGGGCGATAATCAGCAGTGAACCGATTCCTGTTCGTATATGGCGCAGCGGTGCAGCACCGGAAACTGGTGGCGCCGCGGCGTCGTTCTTTTGTTGGTGCATCCACGTTACCCCCTCGAGCATCGCCCGTTTATTCGTTGCGGCAAGGCTACTTCCTCCACGGTTCGACAATCTGCGACAAGAATGTTACGAGACTGTGACCAAAGTGTGAACAGCCTGCCCGGGAGGATTAGTTCCCCATCAGGTGAACACCCTACCCTAGACACCTTGTGCACAAAGTTGTACAATCTGGTTAGCACAACCTTGTGCACAAGCTTGCCCGCGTCGTTCATGCCAGACCGACCATGCCAGGAGGCGCTTGCGGTGAAGCTCGTTCGCGTTGGAGACAAGGTGATCAACCGGGACCGGATCTTCCAGGTGATCGATCGCATACTGGACCTGCGGAACCAGGGGCTGTCGCAGCAAGAGGTCGCCGAGCAACTCGACGTCGATCGCACGCTGATCTCCCGCCTGGAGACGATCGGCGAGGTCCGCAAAGGCAAGAAGATCGCCCTGGCGGGCTTTCCGGTCAAGAATCGGCAGGAACTGATCGACATGGGCCAGGCCGAAGGTCTGGACTTCGTCCTGATCATGTCAGAGGAGGAGCGCATCAGCTTCACGCGGAGCATGAACGGCGCCGACCTGCTCAATAACGTGATGTCATTGATCGCACGGGCGCGTGAATGCGACTCGGTGATCTTTATTGGCTCCGACCAGCGGGTGCGCATGGTTGAAGCGCTGGTGGGGCCCCATGTGATCGGTGTGGAGATCGGCTCGTCGCCCCTCTCGGACGACAAGTATGTCGACCCGGACTCGATCCGGGATCTGATTCGGAGTCTTAAGGCAAGCCAGTCGTAAGGGACAGGGGGCCTCGCAGGTGAAGCGGATCGTCAGCGTCAGCCTGGGTTCGTCGAAGCGAAATCACGCAGCCACCACGGAGATTCTGGGAGAACAGGTTACCGTGGAGCGCATCGGGACCGACGGCGACATGCAAAAGGCGATGAACATGATTCGGGAGCTGGACGGCAAGGTCGACGCCTTCGGCCTCGGCGGTTTTGATATGTACGTGTATGCCGGGGGGCGGCGCTACACGCTGCGCGACGGCGCCCGCATGGCCTCAGCGGCAGAGAAATCGCCCATGGCCGACGGCTCCGGGCTGAAGAATACCCTGGAGCGCCGAGTGGTCCGGTACGTCGACCAGAACCTGCTGCCCCTGCGGGGCAAGAAGGTCTTCATGGTCTCGGCGGTCGACCGCTTTGGCATGGCCGAGGCGCTGGATGGCGCCGGTGCCGACATGGTCTTTGGCGATGTCATGTTCGCCCTGGGCATTCCCTGGGCGATCCGGAGCCTGAAGGGCATCGATCGGCTGGCCCGGCTGCTCTTGCCGGTCATGTCCCAGTTGCCCTACTCCTGGCTCTACCCCACCGGCAAGAAGCAGGAGGAGCGTGTGGTCAAGTTCGCCGAGCACTACCAGTGGGCGGATGTGATCGCCGGAGACTTCCTTTATATTGAACGGCACGCACCGGAGCGGCTCGACGGCAAGGTGATCCTGACCAACACGGTCACCCCCGAGAACGTGGAGGACCTGCGCAAGCGGGGCGTCGCCATGCTGGTTACCACCACGCCGAACCTGGGCGGTCGCTCCTTTGGCACCAACCTCATGGAAGCCTTGATTTGCGCCACCGCCGGCAAGAAGCCTGAGCAGATGCGGCCCGAGGAGTACGAGGCCTGGCTCGACAAGATCGGTTTCGTGCCCCGCATTGAACGGCTCCAGGAGCAGTCCCCCGCCCTGGCCCGATAGTCTTGATCACGTCGGGGAGGAGTTTCCTGATGCATCCCTTTATGGAGTACGTGAACCCACACCTGGGTCAGTTGCTAAGTCAGATCAATATGGATAAGCGGTTCGTGCGCGGCGAGGGCTGCTACTTGTACGACGAGAACGGCAAGCAGTACCTCGACTTCGTGGCCGCTTATGGCTCCCTGCCGTTCGGGTTCAACCCGCCCGAGATCTGGCAGGCCCTGCACGACGTGCAGATGAGCATGGAACCCTCCTTCGTGCAGCCCTCGGCCCTCGAGGCCGCCGGCGAACTGGCGAAGCGGCTGATTGAGATCGCACCCCAGGGTCTGCGATATGTGACCTTTGCCAACAGCGGCACCGAGGCGGTGGAGGCGGCGATCAAGCTGTGCCGGGCCGCCACCGGCCGCATGGGCATTCTGAGCACGGAGAACTCCTTCCATGGCAAGACCATGGGCGCCCTCTCCGCGACCGGCCGTACCTCCTACCAGAAGGCGTTCGGCGCGCCCATCCCGGGCTTCGAGCGCATTCCCTACGGTGATATCGACGCCCTGGAGCGCCTGATGAGCGAGCGGGGCAGCGAGTTCGCCGCCTTCATGATGGAGCCGATTCAGGGCGAGGGCGGCATTGTGGTGCCGCCGGCCGGCTACATGGCTGCTGCCAAGGCGATCTGCCAGAAGCACGGCGTGCTCTTTGTGCTCGATGAGATCCAGGCGGGCCTGGGCCGCGCCGGTCGCCTCTTCGCCTGCGAGGAGGAGGGGGTTACCCCCGACGTCATGGTCCTGGCCAAGGCGCTGGGCGGCGGTCTCTTCCCGGTCGGGGCGATGCTCTGCACGGAGGAGGCCTACACCGAGGAGTTCGCCATGAAGCATTCCTCCACGTTCGCCGGCAACACCCTGGCCTGCCGGGTGGGCCTGCGCTCGCTGGAACTGCTCACCCGGAACGACCAGGCGCTGATCCGCCAGGTGGCCGAGAACGGCGCCTACCTGAAGGCTGGCCTGGAAGCGCTGCAGCGCAAGTACCCGCACGTGCTCACCCGGGTCCGCGGCCGCGGCTACATGCTCGGCCTGGAGATCGGTGTCGACCGGCACACATACGGTCGCACCAGCATGCTGGGGCTGCTGGCCGAGCAGGAGAACCTGACCCCGGTGCTCTCCAGCTATCTGCTCAACGTGTGCGGGCTGCGCGTGGCGCCCACGCTCAACGGCGCCAGCGTGATCCGCATTGAGCCGCCCCTGATCGCCACCAAGGAGCACTGCGATTTCGCCATCCAGGCGGTCGATCAGATGCTGGGGTACCTGGCCCAGGGCAATACCGCAGAGCTGATCCGCCACCTGCTCGAGATCGAGCATCGCCCGCAGGTCCTGCCGGCTGCCGTCCGCAAGGAGCCTGTGCTGCCGTCGGGGGAGGAGTCCGAGGGCCGATGGGCCTTCCTGATCCACCCGGTCAACATCCGCAACTACGCCGAGCTCGACCAGAGCCTGAACGTCTTTACCGACGAGGAGCTGATGCTGCTCGCCGAGCGCTGGGGCGACCTGCTGGAGCCCATGGTGGTCTCCAGCATGAAGCTGGTCTCCGATGACGGCAGGACCGCCTACGGCGACTTCATCGCTCTGCCCCGCACCGCCGAGCAGTTCCTGGAGATGGACTCCAGCCAGGGCGTGGCCGAGGTGCGCAAGGCGGTGGAACTGGCCAAGAGTCGCGGCGCCAAGATTGTGGGCCTGGGCGCCTACACCTCGGTGGTCACGCGCGGCGCCCTGCACCTGCGCAACCCCGGGGTGCCCATTACCACCGGTAATAGCTACACGGTCGTCGCCGCAGTGGACTCGGTCTACAAGGCGGTCACCGACCTGGGCATCAACCTGAACGCTGCCTCGATCGCCGTCGTGGGCGCCACCGGCGCCATCGGCCGGGCCACCGCCATCTTGATGGCGGAGGAGGTCCACCAGCTGCTGCTGATCGGCAACCCGGCTCGCCCCGAGCAGAGCCGCAAGCGCCTGATCAAGGTCGCCGCCGACGTTTGCCGCTACCTGGCCCAACTGAGCCGCGACGGCAAGCACTTCGCCCCGGGCACCATCGGCTACGCTATGGAGGGCCTGGGCGCCGTGCCCGACCCCACCGGCGAGGAGAACCAGGAGGCCTTCGTGGCCCTGGTGATGGAGCTGGAGCGCCAGGGTCGCCTGATCATTACCACCGACATCGACGTGATGCTGCCCGAGGCCGACCTGGTGGTCACCGCCACCAGCAGCGTGGAGGACCTGGTCACGCCGAAGAATCTCAAGTTCGGCGCCGCTGTGTGTGACCTCTCCCGGCCGCCGAACGTGAGCCGGGCCGTCAAGGAGGCCCGCCCCGACGTGCTGGTGATCGACGGCGGTGTCGTGGCGGTGCCCGGCATGGCCGACCTGGGCTGGGACTTCGGCTTTGAGCAGGGCCTGGCCTACGCCTGCATGGCGGAGACCATGATCCTGGGCCTGGAGCACATGTACGAGGATCACTCCATCGGCACCGACCTCAACCTGCCCACGATCCTGCGGCTGCGGGAGCTGGGGGCGAGCCTGGGCTTCAAGCTGGCGCAGCTGCGCAGCTTCGACCGGCCGCTCTCCGAGGCCGAGTGGAGCCGAATCATGCAGGCCCGGACCCGGGAGCTGGACCCGGTCGGGGACGACTAGGACCATAGACACACGAGAGCCCCACGGAAGTGGGGCTCTTTTCTTATGCCATTTCGCTCTCCGTGAATCAAAAGTCCCATAAGTTCTACCGATAATTAATTTTTACTGCAAGGATTTTGGTCTGACATAGAGAATTCACAATCGCTTAGTGAAGTTTCGGTAATTCCACACTTCGCCCGGAGGTGAATCTATGCGGCGACGGTTACTGGCCGTCGGGCTGTCCTTCCTTTTGGCCGCCTCGGTGGCTACCTCCCCGGGTTCCTCTTTTGCAGACACCGAAGACGTTAGCGTTTGGTTTAACGGGGAGCCGGTACAGTTTGAGGTCGCCCCGGTGATTCGAGAAGACCGCACCTTTGTTCCCGTGAGGTTCGTCCTGGAACGCATTCAGGCGGAGATCAAATGGGACGAGGTCAAGCGACAGGTGCTCATTACATATGGCCCCAAGAACGTCACTTTAAGCATCGACAGCCGCACAGTTCTTGTGAACGGCAAACCGACTGAGATCGATGTGGCGCCCTTCATTTACAAGGACCGGACCATGGTGCCGCTCAGGTTCCTGGCTGAGACCTTTGGCTTCACTGTGGATTGGCAGGCTTCGATCCGGACCGTGGTCTTGATCCCGCCGAGCCCGCTGATCGGAATGATCGAGGTGCCCAGCAGCCCGGGGTCAGGTGAGAGCACGGGGACGGCGCCTGAGAGCCCCGGAAGCACCGTGACGGCACCGCCTTCGGGCGGAGGCACAACCGTTACACAGCCTACCGCCCCTCCGGCGACTGGCGGAACCACTGTCACCACTCCTCCGGCCCCTACCTCGGGGACCCCTGTCCCCAGTCAACCGACCGAACCAGGTTCCACAGTATCGTCACCGGAAATCCGGGTCGTGGCGCCTGCCACGGTCCAGGTTGGGCAGACCTTCACGGTGAGTGTTCAACTGCAGAGTGTCTCCAACGTCCAGTCGACCTTAGTACATCTTCACTACGATCCCGCCAAGGTTGAAGCCGTGACCCTGAATCCCGGCAGCATTGTCGAGGGCATCTTCGTGTCCAGGACGATTGATTCGGCCAGGAGCCTGGTGTCTTACGAAACAGCCATTACGGGCAATCGTCCGTTTAGTGGCTCGGGTGAACTCTTTACCGTAGTGTTCCGGGCCAAAGCTACCGGACAAGCCCGTTTCCGACTAAGCCCATCCATTGAAGGAGATCCGGCCGCTTTCAACCCGAGCGGCGATGGAATCTCCCTGCGACTCACCGGTGCAACGATCGAGATCCAATAGGTGGACCCAACGCTATGAGGAGGGATTCGTTTGGTCCGGCGATTCAGGGCTGCTCTTGTCCTGGGCCTGTTGCTCTTGTCCCTGTTCCCCGTCACGGCGGTAGCAAGTGGGGCACCTGCAATCTCGTTCTCCGTTGACAAACCCAATGTCGGCGTTGGGCAGTCCTTTACCTTGACTGTCAGCGTGGCAGGAGCTCAGGACGTATATGGGACGTCCGTGGATCTAACCTACGACCCCAACGTGCTCGAGTTTGTGTCGGGTACACCGGGTACGCTCGTCTCCAGTGCCGCGGCGAACAACCAGAAGTACACGACCAGCTTCGACACCGGTCTCAGCTCCGATTCGCACCGAGCCACGGCCATCGCCTTGTTGCTAGGAGAACAGGTCGGCACAAGCGGGGGTGGTGCAATTGCCACGTTCACCTTTAAGGTGCGGTCAGGCAGTTCGTACACCTTTACCATGCAGAACACTCAGGTCGAAATGGTCAATTCCGCGGGGCAGCTCATTACTGGACTAACAGGCGCTGACCCGGTCACGGTGACCTTTGTGGGTACGCCGCATCTGCGGCTGGCGCCTCGGGCCGAAGCTGTGGTCCCCGGTGGTTCCCTGTTAGTTGACGTGTTCGCCGAGAACATCCCCGCCGATCTGGCCACGATCGCTTTCGAGCTTCGGTATCCCCCGTCGCTGCTTGATGCCATTTCGATCGACGAAACTGGCGGTCTCTTTGAGGGTTCACAGCTCCCGCCGTTCGAATACATCGACGTGAACCCCGATACGGGGTTGGCGGCTCCGGGTGCAATCCAGTGGACGATGACCGGAACAGCCGGCGTCGTGCCGGGCCGTAGTCTGGTAGGAACGATTTCCTTCAATGTTCTTGCCAACGCAGTTCCGGGTTCTGCGTCATTGAACTTTGAGAGCATTTACGGGGCCGCGGGCCCTAACGGCGTTTCATTCCTTGACAAGACCGCTGCGGAGATTCCTGGCGGGACATCGAGTCCGGCTCAGGTGCAAATCGTGGTTGGCGGAACCCTCTCTGGCACGGTAAGGCTGATTGGTCGCCCTACCACCAGACCTGGCAGGACGGATTACAAGGGCTGGGGTGATGTCCAGGTTCAGGTGATCGATCCTGTAACGAACAGTGTGAAGGCGAGCGGTATCACTACCTTCGACGGCAAGTTTACGGTGGCAGGCATTCCTGCCGGCACCTACACGGTTCGCTTCACCCGGCCACAGTTCCTCAGTTTTGCGGTGAAGGAAGTCCCCATCACTGTGGGACAGACCACGTCCCTCGACCACATGACCATTCAAATGCGGCCCGGTAACATGAAGGACAACGTAACAAGCACCGATCGGGTAGGGGGCGAAGACCTGACCCTCCTGGGGCAGGCGTGGAACAGCAGGCCCACAAACCCGGCCACGTGGAATGCGGCGGCGGACCTTAACGATGATCTCGTTATCAACCCCGCTGATCTGACGCTACTGGGCCAGGCATGGAACAAGCGTGGTTCGACCTACTCCACATCTGACCAGGTCCTTGTATATACTGCGCCTGCGCCGTAGATGCATCGCACCTGTATTACTTAGGAGGGATTCGTTTTGGCCCCTTTTAAGCGCTCGTTGTCTGTGTTATTGACTTTGTGTATGGTTCTGTGGTCTTTGTCTGGGGTGGCCGGTGCTGCCTCGTGGACCATGGTTGCCGGTATGTTGTCCCCCACAGCTAGTCTAGCCTTGGAGGGTCCCCAACCCACCAAACCCGGAGACAATTTCACCGTTGCTGTTAGGGTGGACAACTTGTCAGGCGTGGCTGGCGGTGGAGTCGACGTTGCCTACGACTCCACGAAGCTAAGCTTGGAGACCTATACGTACGGGGGAACCTTATTCGAGGGATTGACCCTGAACGAGCACTTCATCCCGATGGGCGGCAAACTGGCCCCGGGTAAGTTTTCGTGGAGCTTTACCACAACCAGTGGCGTCGAGCCCTTTTCCGGGAATGGCACCCTGGTGAAGCTCAACTTCAAGGTGCTGGATCGCGGACAGTCCACCATTCAGATCGCCGACGTCAATGATCAGTTGAATGGTCCGCTTGGGTTCATTTTGTTCAACCAGTACGCCGAGGCCATTGAACCCAGCTTGGGCGCCAGCGTCCTGTCAGTTGACCTACCGACCAGCGTGCCCCTCGGCTTGGCCAAACCGGCCGAAGTGGTGCTGGAAGAGGCTGGACCGACCTGGTTCACCAAGTCTAGCACCCTGACGATCACGGGTACGACCATGCCCGGGGCCTCGCTGCAGGTCAAGGTGAATGGCACAGTCCTGAGCCCGGCGCCTACAGTCAGCCCCAATGGTGCGTTCCAGATTCCGCTGACCCTCTCGGCGGCTTCAACCGACGTTGTGGTGACTGCGACCCAGGATGACCTGACCGGTACCCAGTCGGTCATCATTGTCAAGGATGCCACTCCGCCGACCATGACGGTGTCCGCCGTACAGGACCTGGGTCCTGAGCATGTGTTTGAGGTGGGACCGGACAAGCCTGCTGGCAGGTACGGCATCATCATCATCGACTATACAACCGGTGATGCCGACCCCTCGTCTGTCTCTGTCACCGCTATGCTCAGCGGTACCGAAGTCTCACTGTATCCCTACGACGGCAAGCTTTCCCTTAATCCGTTTATCCCCGGTGACCCGTCCGGATACCTTCCCAGCGGGCCGGTCGTCATTACCGTGCGCGGTAGCGACAAGGTGGGTAACCAAGGAACAGCCACGCTTGAGTTCAACCTCGACACGGAAGTGCCCGAGCTCACGCTTAACGGTGGCAACGGCCCCTTTTACACCAACCAGGACACCTGGCCCATGTCCGGCACATGGACCGGTGCTACGTCCGGTGAGATTCATGCCTACAAGCTCCCCTGGGAGTCGAACCCCACGTCTGTCAAGACGAATCTGATCCTGAACACCGATGGGACCTGGACCGGCAGTGCGTCGCTGTCCCAGGGCGATGGCACGTACGAAGTCCATCCCTACGTTCAGGATGACGCCCGGAACCAGGGGCTGCCAGGCGACGAACTTACCCCGACATTCCCGGAGGTGATTCGGGACACAGTGGCCCCGGATGTGAGGATCACCAGCCACACCGAAGGCCAGAAGGTCACCACCGGTACGGTCACGATCACCGGCACGGTGACCGATGCCCTGAGCGGTCCCGCGGCGACCGTGAAGGTGAACGGCCAGACCGTGAACGTCGGCGAAGGCGGCAGCTTTAGCGCCGAAGTCACGCTGTCCACCACCGACAACGCTCAAACCGCGGTGACGGTGGAGGCGACCGACAAGGCAGGGAATCCGGACAGCGACACCGTCAACCTGATTTACACCGACGAGACCGTCCCCCTGACCGTGAACCTGCCCGGTACGGCCTTCGTCAAGGACGGCAAGGCCTACGTGAATGACTCGATCACCTTCACGGGCTCCGTGGGCACCAACGCCACCCTGACCGTGAAGGTCAATGACGGAGACGCCGTCAGCATCTCTCCTGATGAGGCTGGCGCCTTCAGTAAGAGCGTGACCCTTAACTTGGGCCTGAACACCATCGTCTTCACGGCCGCCTCGACCGACGGAACCCTGGTCAGCAACGTTCAGACCTTTAAGGTGGTCTTCGATGCCGAGCTACCTGAGGTGATCCTTACGGTGAGCGCTGCCCGGGAAGGCAGCACGTTTACCCCCGACACTGAGAACCTGGTGCGGGCCGACGACGTAATCACCGTGACTGCCACCTCCTCGGAGCCGTTTAAGGCACAGCCCACGTTCACGTTTACGACCGAGCATGCCTTCACGGTTACTCCGGCCAAGGTGAGTGACACCACCTACACCTACACCTTCACCATTGCCGCTAACACGAACGGCGGCTTGGGGTACAAGGTGGAGGGCGCCGACTACGCCGGAAATCCCGGCTTCGACTACTCCAGTATCTTCGCGGACTCCACGAAGCCCCAAATCACCAAGGACGCCGCCCCGACCAGCCCGACCAAGGCGTCGACCACGACCCTTGCCTTTACGGTCACCGAGCCGACCAACCTTCGCTACGTCAAGGTCAACGGCACCCTGGCCAACATTCCGTCCAGTGGTGTCTTCATCCTGGAGAGCACTGTGCTGGCCAGCGAAGGCGACAACACCTTTGTGATCACCGCCGAAGACAAGGCTGGCAACCTGGCCGATCCGGTCACCATCGTGGTGAAGCGTGACACCACCGGCCCGGTCGTCACCTTGAGCCCGGCGAGCGGCAGCTACGTCGGCGTCGCCACCCCGCAGATCCAGGTGACCGTGTCCGACGCTGTCGCCGGCGTCAACGCCGACAGTGCGGCTTTCACCGCCAAGGTGGGCGGCGAGAACGGCACGGAGCATGCATTTAGCAAGAGCGTTACAACATCCAACGGGTCCATGCAGTTTACCTTCACCCCGGACGAACCCATCCCGCTGGTGGAGAAGAGGGCGGACCTGTGGTTCTCCTTCTCCGTTGCTGACGCCCTCGGCAACGCCACCGTGAACCAGACCGCCCTGATCCACATTGACACCGGCTTCCCGGTCGTCAACGTGGAGGCTGCCCCCGCAGCGGTCAACGGCTGGTTCATGGAAGCGGTCACCCTGAGCCTGACCCCCTCCATGGAAGGGGCGGAGTTCAAGTGGGCGCTGGTCCCGGCCACATCCGGTACCCCGGCAGAGGCCAACCTGACCCAGACTGGTAACGAGATCGGCATCGGTAAGGGCAAGACCAACCCCGAGGGCAACTACAAGCTCTACTTTGCCACCAAGAACCCCAACATCCAGAACAGCCCGTGGGGTCCGGTGGTGCAGGCGACGATCCCCGGTACCACGGACAACATCATTCGGGTTGACAACACCCCCCCGGCTGAGCCCGACATCGACGTCCGCGGTGTCAGCCCGAGTGGACAGGCGAAACAGTACCTCTCCGTGGACGATACGATCGAGATTGCCGTTACCTCCGAGGCGGATGCCACGGTAACGGTAGTCGTTACCGCCCACGACGTGGTGGACGATTCGACCTTCACCGGGGACCCCTTACAGCTCGATATCGACCCTGAGGATCCGGCCAAGTACTCGGTCTACATGGGCTTCGACACCGGCTTCCACCTGAACAACTTCTCTGCCGTCTTTACCGTGAAGGATGCGGCCGGCCACATCACCACCACGACGGTCCCCATCGACCTGGTGGTCGATACCATCAAGCCCGAGGTCCCCACGGTGACCCACAACGCCACCCACCCGCTCAAGCAGGGTGACGTCGTGACCATCACTATGCAGGGCGAGCCTGGCCTGGCCGGCAAGAGCAAGGTGCTTCTCTACACCCTGAACGAGGCGGGCGCCACGGTTGGCGACCCGACCGAGCTTTCGGTGACCGAGGGCGCCGCCGGCACCTACACGGCCACCTATACGGTCGTAGCAAACGACAATCGCAAGGTTGCGTTCAAGGCGTACTTGAAGGACCTGGCCGACAACGTTTCCGACCTCCCGGCGCTGACGGCGCCGATCATCCTTGACACCACAGCGCCCGAGATCCTCTCGGCCGTGCTGTTCGGCTATGACACCTCCAAGGTCGATACCAACGGGGTCGTCTACTTCAAGGCCGGCGACACCGTGAAGGTCCGGGTGACCACCGAGCCCGGTCTGCTGACCGGCGCCTCGCCCCTGGACAAGGCCACCTTCCAGATCCCTAGCGTCGCCGCCGCCGCTGAGGTCGCCCTGACCGAGACCGGCGAGGGCACGGGCATCTACGAGGGCACCTACACGATCACCGCCCAGGACTCCACCCAGTCCGAGGCCAACGTCAGGGTGAAGGCCGTCGTGGTCGACGCCGCCGGCAACACCTCCGCCCCGGCCGAGACCACCAAGAAGATCGTGGTCGATACCACAATGCCCGCCGTCTTCGGTGTGGGCGCCGACGCCACCGGCATTAAGAAGGCTGGCGACGTGATCAAGTTCGTCGGTCCGGCTGAGGCCAACCTGAAGAGCGTCACCTACAGCTTTACGCTCGCCGGTGACGTGACCCGCACGGGCACCATGACCGCCGACGCCAAGAACCCCGGCTTCTACACCGCCACCTACACCGTGCAGGCCGGTGACAACACCGCCGCCGGAGGCGCCGCGGTAACCGTGACCTTCACCGACTGGGCCGGCAACGTCAAGACCGTCACCGACACCAAGACGTTCGTCATCGACACCGCCAAGCCGGTCATCACTGGTGTTACGGTCTCGCCGGTCACCAACGGCAAGGTCACCATTACGGCCACCTCTGAGCCCGGCCTCACCGCCTGGGTCACCGTGGCCGGACTGCTCCAGAACCGGCCCATGACCGCTAACGGCGGCACTTACACCTACGAGATCACGGTCGCCAACGGCATGAACATCAAGGATGCCGCAGTGACCGTGTATGCGAAGGACGCCGCAGGCAACGAGGCTGCCCCGGTCATCAGCTCCACCCTACTCACCATTGACACGGTACCGCCCTATGCCGCCGCCAAGCTGAATTCGCAGCCGAACGGTCTGGCCGGGTACTTCAAGACTGCACCCTCCATCACCCTGACGGTGGAGACCGGTGCGACCGTGACCGTGAAGAACGGTGCGGCGAACGTGCCCATCGGTGAGGCAACGACCATCGGCCAGTTCGACACCTACACCTTCAGCCTGACCCAGGACGGGACCTACAACCTGGTCTTCGAGGCGGCCGATATCGCAGGCAATAAGACCACCGGCACCTTGCCCGCCATTCGGGTCAACACCTCGATCCCGACCGCTCCTGCGATCTCCGCCCCGACGGCGGGCGCCGTGATTACGCAGCAGACCGTCACGGTCAGCGGCACCGTCACCGAGGATGATGTGACCAAGGTCGCCATCTACGTGAACGGCAAGTTCCAGGGCACCGCCCAGGTCAGCGAGAAGGCCTTCTCGATGCAGGCCGTCAAGCTGGTCGACGATCTGAAGCTCGGCGGCGTCAACAAGATCACCGCCAGGGCATTCGACGTGGCCGGCAACGAGAGCGCACTCTCGGCCCAGGTGAGCGTGACCCAGGACAGCACGGGTCCGACCTTTGAGATCACCGTTGACCAGAACGCCAAGACGATCACCGTCAGGGCCAACGAGGCGCTTGCGGCGGCACCGACCGTGACCGCCCGCATCGGCAACACCGAGCTCGCCCTGACCGCCGGCGACGTGACTGGCAACACCTACGCCTTCACCTACACCGGGGACGCCACCGGCGACACCATCAAGGTCTCCGTCCGTGGCAAGGATGCCGCAGGCAACAGCGGCACCGGCAGCCTCGTCGTGACGAAGGTGGTGGTAGATGAGGATTCCACCGTTACCTCCGAGGACGGCAACCTGTCGGTCGACTTCCCGGCCAACAGCCTCAACGGCACCGATGTCACCATTACCTCCTACCTGGCCGAGAACCTCACGGCCTACGCCCCGCCCGGTGCGGCCCTCGTCGGCAGCGCCTACGACTTCACCGCCAACCTGAAGAACGATGCGTCGGTTGATGTCACCTTCATTGTTGAGATGAAGGGCCAGGTACCCTCGAAGCTGGCGATCTACTACTTCCCGGTCAATCAGCAGGCGGATCCGAATCCCGTGATCGGCACCACCCGGGTGCTCTCCGTTGAAAACGGCATCAGCAAGGTCGAGGTTAAGGCGACCCTGCCGCACTTCTCGGTGTGGGCGCCGTTCGCCGACCTGACCGCCCCGGCCTACTTGGTCGGACCCACTATCGCACCGGTCACCTATGTGAAGGCCGCGACGCAGGATGTGGCGATCACCGGCAACGTCGATAAGACCGCAGCCAAGATCGAGGCCCTGCTAGGCACCACGGTGCTGGCCAGCCAGACCCTGAACCCGGCTTCAGCAGGCAACCAGAACTTCAGCCTGACCTTCAACCCGAGCGCCCTTGGCGCCGACGGCGATAAGACCATCACGGTGAAGGTCTACGACGAGTTCGACAACTGGAACTCGGAGGATCTCACGGTGACGGTCGACCGGACCCTCCCGGTGATCAGCGGCGTCCAGGTGAACGGCACCGCCCACAACAGCGGTGACACGATCTACACGCAGGCCGCCACCGTGACCATCACGGGCAGCACCAACGAGGGCACCATTAGCCTCACTGTCCCGGGTCAGAACCCCGTCGACGCTGCGGGCAGCTTCAACACCACCGTGCCGCTGACGGCCAACGCCACCGCTACGGCCACGATCAGCGCCACGGACGAAGCAGGCAACCAGAGCGCCGCCTACACGCTGACGATCGTCAACGACGTGACCGCTCCGGGCCTGAACCTGAGCGGCATGGGCACCACCGGCAGCCGGACTGTCACCTTCGGGTACAGCGCCAGCGAGGCGGTCGACGTGACCATCACTACCAGCGGCGGCACCCTGAGCGCCAGCACGTCCAGCACCCAGACGAAGAACGACCTGACCCTGACCACGACCGCCGATGGCACCTACACCATCACCGTGACCGCCACTGACCGGGCTGGCAACGCGACGGTTGCCACCGGCACCATCGTGGTCGACGCCACCGCCCCGGTGGTCAGCGCCACGGCGACGCCGAACCCGACCAACGGCAACGCCACGCTGAACGTCACAGCGACCAGCGACGGCAACCCCATCGACGGCGGCACCATCGCCATCACGGTCAACAACGTCGCCCAGACCCTGGACAACACATCCGTGAATGCCGGCTCCTACACCTTCGCACTGACCAACCTCAATGAGGGCATTAACACGATCCTGGTCAGCGTGACGGGCAGCAATGCCCTGGCCGGTTCGACCACGGCCACGGTGACCAAGGACACGGTGAAGCCCGGCATCAACGCCTCCAGCGTGAGCCCGGCGAACACCGCCGATTCCACCACCGTCAGCCTGACGCTGACTGAGGAGGCCCAGGTCCGCATCCAGTACAAGCTGGGCGCCGGCGCCTGGACCGATGCGACGGGCAACAGCAACACCTTCCGCACCGGCACCGTCACCCAGAGCATCTCGCTCCCGAGCGACGGCACCTACACCTTCCAGGCGATCCTGACCGACCGGGCCGGCAACACGGACACCGTGGCCATCAACGGCAACGCAACCCGCACCACGCCGCCCAGCACCGGTGGTCCGGTCGTCCCGGTCACTCCGGTCACCCCGGCCCCGACCGTCAGCGCCACGGCTGACAAGACCCTGACCAAGGATGCGTCCGTGGTCATCAGCGGTACCGTGACCAACGCCACGGAGGTTCAGATCAGCAAGGGCGCCAACGTCCTTACGGTCCTGACCCCGAGCAACGGCTCCTTCACCTACACCGCCGCTCTGGCCGAGGGCGCGAACAGCTTCGCGGTCCAGGCCAAGGGCGCCGGCGGAACCGCCACCGCCAACCTGACCGTCAAGCGTGACTCCACCGCCCCGACCGTAACCGTTACCGGCTCAGCCAGCCCGACCAAGGCGGAGAAGGCCACGCTGCAGATCACCACCGAGAAGGGCGCCAAGGTCTTCGTGGGCGACGCTGAGGCCGGTACGGCCGACGCCAGCGGCAAGCTGACCCTGACCCAGGCCCTGGTGGTGGGCGCCAACGACTTCGAGATCTACGCCATGGACGAGGTCAGCAACAAGTCCGAGACCGCCAGCATCACCATCGTTCGCAACCCGCTCGCTAAGGCTGAGGTGACGATCGACGCCCCGCCCGCCGCTACCAAGGAGGCCTCGCTGGTCATCTCCGGCACCGCTAACGCCGGCGCCCGGGTGATCGTCTCGGTGAACGGCAACCCGGTGGCCACCGTGCAGGCGGACAGCAAGGGCACCTACAGCACCACGGTCTCCCTGGCCCTCGGCATCAACGAGATCATCGTCACCGCCGACATCGACGGCACTTCGGCTAGCGCCAAGGCCACCGTCCAGCGCACCGCCATCGTTGTGCCCAACCCGACGCCGGTCGTCCTGACCGACATCGCCAAGCACTGGGCCGAGGATGGCATCAAGAAGCTGGTCGCCGCCGGCGTGATCTCGGGCTTCGAGGATGGCAGCTTCCGTCCCGAGGCGAAGGTGACCCGGGCCCAGTTCGCCAAGATGATCGTCCTGGCGCTGGGGCTGCAGGTCGATCCGAACGCCGCCGTGACCCTGAGCGATGCTGACCAGATCCCCGACTGGGCGAAGCCCTACGTGGCTGCCGCTGTCAAGGCCGGTCTGATCACCGGCTACGAGGATGGCACCTTCCGGGCCGACCAGGAGATCACCCGCCTGCAAATCGCCGTCATCATCAGCCGGGGCCTGAAGATCAAGGGCGCCCAGGTGAGCGGCGAGGGCAAGACCTTCACCGACGCTGACCAGATCCCCGCCTGGGCTAAGGCCGACATCGACCTGGCCGCCAAGGCCGGCCTGATCGGCGGCTTCGAGGACGGCAGCTTCCGTCCGGCGGAGAACGCCACCCGTGCCCAGGCTGCGATCATGACCCTCAGACTCATGGAGAAGTAATCGCCCACCAAGGGGGGCCGGGCTGAGGCCCGGCCCCCCGTCACTTTAGCTTGGGGGGATTCGGTTGATGAACGTAGCGAAGGTCAGGGCAGGGCTTGCCGCCCTTCTGCTGTCGACGGTGCTCATGGTGCCTTCCCTGGCGCACGGGGCAGAGTCTGTCCATGGACTGCCAGGTGCATCGACGCCGTTCAAGGCGCCTGTCGATTCGAAAGAGATGGAGAGGCACGGTGCTGAAGAGCCATCACCCATGCCGCCGCTCGACAGGTATCACTCAGACCGTATCGATGGTTCCGTGTCGCAATCGCAAACCTCTCCGCCCACGCAGACCAGCTCCTACGGAGACTACATCTCTATTAGTGTTACTGACGACTTCACCGATATCTACGACCATGTGATTAACCTGGGTGTGCACGCCCTGTCCGTTGAGGTGACCGATTCGGGCGGTCAACCCGTAGCGAACGCCCAAATCCTCCTAAACGGCCAGTCGTGGACGTCCACTGGCAGTAACGGCAAGGCTGTCGTCTCGGCAGACTGGCAGTATCGAGGCCGGTACGAGGTTCGGGCCGTATCGGGCTCAATGCAGTCGTGGACTACCGTTTTTGCCCTGGAGCCCGGTTGGGGTCTTGTGAATGTCGTTGCGAAAGATCGGCAGGGCTACTACTTTAACGATGTTTCGGTGCGTGGATTTCAGGTAAACGCGGATGGTTCAGCCAAGGAATGGTTTGGTGGTTCCTCCAACGGCGGCTTCTCGCAGTGGATCTCCCCTGCGGGACCTATGACCGCCGTCGTGCATACGCCCGACGATGCCCCGGAGTATTACTACATGACCGGCGAAGTCAACGTTCCGGACATGGCGGCAACCACGCTTCAAGTGTCGGGAGCCGACACCGTGCCCCTAACGGTACATATGACGGACGCGGGTGCGTCGGTAGCTGGCGCTGAGATATGGCCGACCTTGGCCAACGTCAAAATATACATTCAGGATCCGGTTGCACGGACCGGTTCGGACGGTACGGCGACGATCCGTGTTACCAAGGATCGTACCTACTTTGTCGCTGCCAGTGGTCCGAACCAAGTTGGCTACCTGCGGGATATTGGTGTATCCACCACAGGGGCCAGCGTTGAGCTAGACGTTCCTGCCAACGCACCAACCGTGAACTTCACCGTTGGCGGGGCTCATCAGTGGTCAGCCATCTGGGTAAACCCTGGTATGGGCTCACAGTATGTGCGGCGCTCCCCTGGCAGCTTTAGGATCACGCCGGGAGGCCACTACATGGAGGCCGGAGTCGGAGTACCAGACGCAACAGATAGCTCCCGCTTCTGGGAGTACTGGTTTTTTGCATTGCAAGGCGGGAGGGCCAGGTGGCAGGTGAACTTGGCGCCCGGGCAAACCCTGGATTTTGCCATTGACCCCGCCAGCATGTCCCCCTACCTGGAGGTGGCCCCTCGGGTGGAGCAGTACATGTCGCCGGAGCTCAACATGAGAGTGGGCAACGGAAAGGCGGCGGTGCATCTCTTCCGCGTCTGGGAGGGCTCGAATTACGACTGGGTCGACCCGACACTGACACTCAAAGACAGTTCCGACGAGCCGATTGACTCCTCTACGGATTGGTCGCTCGACTGGTACGCCGACGAGCTAGGGACGTACAAGCTGACAGGCTCATTCTCAGCCGGATTGGGGTCCTATTTCCCTGCTGAGATATCCACCTCGGCACCAGACGCAGAGTTCGAGGTCGTAGAACCATGGCTGCAGGTGCACGTTGAGGACGACTTTGGGGATCCCACTGACCTTCTGGTCCCCGCTGACGGCCAGATCCACACGTTGAAGTTCACCGTCAGCGACGGCACCGCACCGGAGCCCTGGGCTGAAGTCTGGTGGCGCGGTGAGCTGTACGGATGGACCGACGCTCAAGGCAAAGCGACCGTCAAGTTCAAAACCGACGCAGAAAACCAGACGGCCTACTTTACGGTTACAGTGCCTAACCAGGCGGAAGCCTACATCGACCTGGCCATGGTTGAGCCCGGGTACGCATTGGTTACCCTCAACATGCTGGACCATACCGGTCAGAACCCTGTTGACCCGGACTGGGTCGCCGCAAGGTTGTTTGGCGCCGACGACGACGACTGGTGGCTGTACGGTCCCGCGGTTCCCGTCAAGGTCGGGACCTACAAGTTCGTCGCCGCCGCGATCGACTCGGCCAGGGTTCCCTACCTGCTTGAGGGGACCGTGGACATCGCCGAGCCTCAGAAGCGACTTACCGTCTCCGTCGATCCGAGCACCATGGACAATGTCCACCCGTTCACTGTTACGGTGAAGAACGGGTCGGAACTCCTTGGCGATGTCTCGGTTTTGTTCCTGAACGACACCTCCACCACGCTGGCCACCCCGCCGACCGTAACGAATAAGGACGGCGTGGCTACGCTGTACACCAACATGACAGGGACCTTCTCCGTCATGACGGCCAGCAGCGACCACCACGTGTTCGGACGTTTCAACCACCTCGCTTCGGAAGACGCCCTGGATTTTGCCGAAGCGCCCATCCTGAACTATGTGACGCAGGACGGCCACGGAAACCCCGTCACGACAGGTCGCCTCTACGTGGGCTCTCCCAACTTCTTCGGGGAGTTCTACCTCGAACTGGAGGGCGCCGGTGCGTACCGGGTGGCCCCTGAAAACTACATCGTCTATGGAGCTATCGAGCTTCCTCAGGACGATTCGGTCTACGAGTACATCTTTAGGACGAAAGAGGCAGATCGCAGTCAATACGGCTACGTTACCTTCTCGAAGGGGGATGAGCCGCGTACCTTCACTGCTGGCGGCTCGGCTTGGGCTTCGAACCTGAAGGGACCGGCGAACCTGGTCAGGGGCAAGGCCAGCTACTTCACGCTGCAGCCGGAGAGCTCCAGTGCTGTGCTGGTGCACACCTACCGCGCCGCCAAGGACGGCAACTGGGGACACACGGTCTACCCGACTTACGAGGTGAAAGACTCGACCGGGACCGTGGTGGCGACGGAGGAGAACGACGACTCCATGAAATTCACCCCGACCGAAGCGGCCGTGTACACCATTACGGGCACCCTGTCTGAGGCCGGGCCCCTGTTCGGTGACGTGGCACTCTCGACCACGGTGAACATGAAGGCAGCTGAACCCGGCCCCGCCCTGAGCCTCAGCCGTCCGTGGGTCAAGAACCAAGGCGACGGCACTGTGACCGTCACCGTGACGTTCGACGGTCTGCCCGAGCCCGACGTGACTGTGAGCCTGCCTTATGGCAGCCGGGTGAATGGGAGTCTGGCCTCCAGCGCTGTCACGGACAGCCAGGGCCGGGTCACCTTCACACTGGACCGTTCCGAGGGTGGCCCCGCGCCTGTCACTGCCTTGGTGCGCGGGGAGTACGCCGGTCAGGTCCTGCTGGTGACGGACGACCAGACCTGGGGCATTCTGAAGGCTGAACTGACCGGCATGGTGCAGACAGCGGCCCTGCCGATGGGTCAGGCCCTGATTGCCCTGCCCAAGCAGGCGGACGGGAGTTACGGGCAGTCGACCGGGTACCATGGCATGGAACCCGGGTACTACCTGGTGGAGAAGGGCACCTACGGGGTGATCGCCAATCCGGAAGGGTACTACCTCACCCGCGGGGACGTCGTTGTTCAGCCGGGTCAGGTGACCACGGTCAGCTTCGACCTCAGCCAGACCAAGCCCATTCAGTACAGCGCGGCTCTGCACGACGGGAACTACACGCGCTACCCGATGGCTGCCATGATCACCGGACTCGGTCCGGCAAGCATGACCTGGCTGACCGAGAGCGACACCGGTACCATCCGGGTCATGCCGGGCGGCAGCTACGGCTTCAGCTTCACCTTCTTCAGCGGCGGGAACGTCTATATGATGATGGAGCCCGACGTTCAGCCCGACAGTTCGCATGACTACCAGTACTCAACCACGGACCCGCTGGCTCGGGTGGTTCCCGGCCACCTGGGCACGCAGAACGCTGCGCCCATGGCGATCAGTCTTCTCGTCAGCAGCGGGAACGCCGTGGCAGAAATCGGCTACTACCTTGATGGGCCCACCGCCCTGTACTTCAAGCCTGGCACGGTCACCCTGGAGGGTTACGAGCTTCGGATTGATGAAGGGATGACCGACTGGTCCTACCCCTTCAGGCGGGGCGGTTCGGGAATCGCTCTTGTTGCAGGTGAGAACCCGACAGTCTGGAAGGACCTCGGTGGGGACGTGACGGCTACTCTGACCGTGGAGAACACACACGTCCGACAGGGCGAGAACCTGAACTTCCAGCTACACCTGACCACTGAGGCTGGTGACCGTCTTCAGCGGGTCATCCATTTCAACGCCGGCGGCAACCCCAACATGGAGGGCTGGCTCTACAGTGAGAACGGGAGCCATTTCCTGGGCAGCTGGCTTACCGGCAGCGCCTCGGCGCCGGTGAGAAGCGGCATCCCGGATGGCGTTTACAGCCTAAGAGTGACGCAGCCGGCGGGCCTCTATGGGACCAAGCCGTGGGTAGCTGAAACCACCGTTCTAGTCGGCCCTCGGGTCCAGGTGAGAGGGCGCACCTTCCCGTCTGTCAACCCCGGTCACTATGTGGAGCCCGGCGGCCGAATCGGTCTGGAGATCGCGGTGTACGGTGCCAACTCCCCCAGTTCACTGGATCTGGGCGTTCGGTACAACCCGGCTCAGGTAGCCCTGACCGGCACCGCTCACTGCTTTGTCCAAGGAGCCACCGTCGACTGCGCGGCCAATGGAATCACCATGGAGGACGACGCCGCCACGGGCGTACTGTTGGTAAGGTGGTCCGGCGCCGGTACTCTGCCCCGTATCCTCGTGGAGTTTCAGGCCAAACCGGACTTTGCAGGCAACACAACCTTCGAGTTCACCGAGGATAGCACCATCAAGGAATCGGGGGTCCCCGTACCTCCGGCAGACGTCCGGTTCAGCGTGCTGCGCGACGAGACCGGCGTGGCGAACCGAGCCGTGAGCGGTTTCATCGACCGCATAGGACCGACCAGTACCGGTGATCTGGCGGTGTGGGTGACGGACAGCACCGGAGTCAGACAGCGAGCGTGGGTCGATGGTCGGCCGACAGCGTCGCATACGAAGTACGCCGTCTTCAATCTGCCGCTGGGAACCCTCACGGCGACCACCCTGGCCATTTCGCCCGGCTACCTGGTAGCTGAGGCGACTGCGCAATCCGCCGATGCCCTAATCACCGTACCGACGATCACCCTCAAGTTCGGCGACCTGAACGTGGACGGAAAGATCGACGGCGCTGACCTGGCGATGTATGCCGAGCACTATGGTCAGACAGGCGACTCTTACTTTTCCGGTCTGGCGGACACCAACGGCGACCAAGCGATCGACCTGCTCGACCTGGCCCGCATCGCGCGCAACTACACGCCCGAGGCGGAAGCGCTGAGCAACGCCGGCGGAGTGCATCTCACCATCCAGGCGCCCGCGGGTATAACCCTGCCGGCCGAAGCAAAGGTCACCCTGCTCTATTCCAACCCGGTAGGGGAGGACCGCTCGTTACTGACCACCGTCGTCCGTCTGAACGCCAGCGGTGAGACCGTGGTTGACCTGACCCGGGTGCCGGCGATCGGGACCTACACCGTACAGGTTGAAGCGGGAACGTACACGGCCACGGCCTACGTCTCTTTGACGTCGGACGCCACCGAGAGCGTGACCCTGACCCTCGGCACCCCCTAGCCCGCCCTGCACCGGCGTCCAAGGCCACCTGGCATTGGGCGCCGGTTTCCCTTTGCCCTCCAAAACTTTTACCAAGGAATAGTTGAGAATCAACAGGAATTTAGGGTGCTCTCCCGAAAGTTTCTACATTCCGAGTTCTATTATTGCGGCAAGCGTGCTTTCACAGAGGTGGCGCTATGGTTCGGCGGGTTGTCCTGGCGTTGACCGTTCTCCTGGTTCTCGTCTCCCTGGGGCTCCCCGGGCGCCCTGCCCTCGCCGACTCGGAAGATGTGCAGGTCTCGTTTAACGGGCAGCCCGTGCTCTTTGAGGTGCCGCCCGTCATTCGCGACGACCGGACCTTCGTCCCGGTCCGCTTCGTGCTTGAGCGCATCGAGGCGAAGCTGGAGTGGAACGGGGTCAAGCGCCAGGTCACCATCCACTACGGCGAAAAGACGGTGATCCTGACCATCGACAGCCGGGACGTGCTCGTGGACGGGCGGGCCGTACAGATTGACGTCGCCCCCTTCATCTACAAGGACCGCACGATGGTGCCGCTCCGGTTTATCAGCGAGGAGTTCGGCTTCCAGGTGAACTGGGAGCCCGCCACCCGCACGGTTGGCCTCGTACCGCCGGCCACCGCCCCCACATCGAGCCACACCGTCGTGGTGGATGCGCCGGCCTCGGTCGCTGTCACCGCCGACTCCTTCATGGTGACGGTGCGCGCCGAAAGGTGGCAGCAGGTAAGCGCTGCGGCCATTACCCTCACCTTCGACCCGACCAAGGCGGAATTCCTCGGGGTAGTGCGCGGCGCCGTCATGAGCAACGGCACACAGCTGCCCGACACGGCGCCGCGGGCCGGCCGGGTGCTCTACGTAATCGCCAACCAGGGCGGCACCTTCAGCGGGGATGGCGTCCTGTTTCAGGTCAGGTTCAAACCCAAGGCTACCGGGGACGTCAACTTTGTGCTGGGCTCCGGCGCCGAGGCGGGCAACGGGGCACTCAGCGTGCTGACCTCCTCACCCAAGTTTCCGTTGCAGTATGTGCAGCCCGTCTTCGTGAACGGTTCCACCACCATTACTAACTAGTCCGTGCAGTGCTGGCAGCTGAGGGAGGGACGACCCGGTGAAGAGGTGGATCTCCGCCTTGACCATTGCCCTGATGCTTTCGCTATTGCTTGTGCCCGGCGTGCAGGCAGCAGAAGCGCCGCGCCCGCTCATCACGCTCACCACGGACAAGAGTTCGGTGGCGCCCGGCGAGCGCGTGGTGCTCACGGTCAAGATCACCGGTGCGGTGGACGTGTACGGCTCCTCCGTGGACGTCTACTACGACTCCAACCTGCTCGTACCGGTGCTCCCCGTCGGTGGCGTCACCACTGCCACTACTGCCATGGGCATCGTCACTACCGCGCTTACAGAATCGGAGTACTTCACCAGCATGCCCTCCAACCCGCAGACCGGCATTAGTCGGCAGAGCCTGGTGGCTGTGCGGGTCGGCCAGGTTGCCGGCGCCACCGAGGCAGGCGAGCGCGTGCTCGGCACCATGGAGTTTGAGGGCCGGTTCTCCGGCCCGGATACCCTGTCGGTCACCTTCTCCCTCGCACCTTCGAGCGTCCATGTCAAGCTCGTGAACTCCCTGGGCGATCCCATCACGCCGGACTTCGGCCCGGCGGTCTCCGTAAACGTGGGCATCCCCACGCCGCTTACGATCACGGCGCCGGCGCCTGGAACCATGGTCACCACGTCGAACCCGACGGTCAGCGGCACGGCTCCTGCCGGCGCCAGCGTCACGGTAAGCATCGGGGCGCAGAGCAAGCAGGTGACTGCCAACGCCTCCGGCGTCTTCGTCGCCAACTTCAGCGGCATCGCCGACGGGCCACAGTCGGTCAGCGCCACGACCGGCACCGCCTCCGCCGGACCGGTCAGCTTCTACATCGATACCGTGGCGCCCCAGGTGGCGATGAACCCCCTGCCCAGCCCGGTGGTCACTCCGCTGACGGTGACAGGCACCTTCGTGGAAGCCAATATCGACAAGATCTACGTCCTGGTCAACCCCTCGGACGGCGCCCTGCCCACCACGGACGATGAGGCGGTGGTGAACGCCGCCGCCGGCACCTACACCAAGACGGTCGCGCTGAATGGCGGCGTCAACCTCATCAAGGTCATTGCCATCGATAGAGCTGGCAGACCCGCCACCGCCACCGCTACGGCCGATTTCACCACGCCGTTCCTGCGGTTGCTCACCGATAAGGCCCACTACCTGCCGGGCGAAACGGTCACGATCACCGGTGAGGTTCAGAATGCCCCGTCCACCATGCACGGGCTGACCGCCGAGATCACCTTCGCCGACTCCCTGCTGGAGTTCACGGGGGCCAGCTTCGATGGCTCGATCTTTGACGGCCCAGGCGCTGACAAGCACTCGAACAACAGCGTGACCAGCGTTTTGATCGATATCTACAACGCCGATGACCCCTCGGCGAGCACGGGCAACGCCTTCACCCTGACCTTCAAGGTCAAGAGCACGGCGCCGGTCACGGCGACCATGGTCGGGGTCGCAGGCGTCCACTTCCTCAACACTCCGACGACGTCGATCCCCCACGGCGAGAGCCAGCCGGCCACGGTGCAGATCACCCGGCTGGGCGCCATCAGCGGCGTTGTGGAGCTTCAGGCACGCACCAGCAACGCCGGGGCGGTCGTCGAGGTCCGCAGCGGCAGCACCGTGGTGAAGAGCACCACGACCAACGCCGCCGGGGAGTTCAGCATCACCGACCTGGCGGTTGGCACCTACGATCTGGTGATCACCCGTCCCTCCTACCTGTCTGCCAAAATCCAGAGTGTGCCGGTCACCGTTGGGGAGACCACCACGCTCGATCATCTCGATGTTTTCCTGATTCCCGGCAACATCGCCGACCGTTCCGACGCCAGGGACGTGATCTTCCTGGAGGACCTGGCCGTGCTCGCACGAGCCTGGCAATCCACGGCGGGCTCGCCCAACTGGAACCCGCTGGCCGACCTCGATGATAACGGGGCCGTCAACCTGCTGGACCTGAGCTACCTGTCCCTGAACTGGGCCAAGGGCGGCGCACTCTCCAGCCAGCCGGCGCCGGGCACCGTGATTCCGTACCAGAACCAGTAAGGAAATCGGAGGGGAGTCTATGGCATGGAAAGGCGCGGGACTTAAGGTCCTGCGCTGGTTCGTGTGGCTTCTGGTGGCCTGGGTCTTGCTTCGGGGCGTCGTCTCATTCCTGCCCGAGGGGCCGCAGCCGGCCCAGCCCGCCACAGCCGCACCAGAGGAAGCAAAGCCTGCACCTGAGCCCGCCGGGCTGCGGTCGCTGGCGCCCATGTTCGCCAAGGAGTACCTGACCTTCAAGGCCGGCGGCGACCTCGATCGCTCCACCCGGCTGCAGCCGTTCCTGGCCTCCGGCCTCGACTCCCAGGCGGGCTGGACCGCCGGCAAGGCCGGGTTCGGCCAGGAGGTGGAGGGGGTCTGGATCCACAGCGTCAAACAGCAGAGCACAACCCGGTGGATCGTCACCGTAGCGGCCCGGGTCGCGCCGTACCAGGACACGACCGAGCCCGATGCGACCGGCACCCAGCGCCCTGTGCACAAGACCTTCCCGGTTACCACCGCATACCTTGCCGTCCCCCTGGCCGCCACTGAGAACGGCGGCTGGGTTGTGGCCGAGTACCCGGCCCTCGTGACCCCTCCCGCCAAGGGCGCCCCGGTTGCGGAAAGCGCCCCGGCCCAGGAGATCAGCGACAAGGATGACCGGGTACGGACCCTGGCCACCGGCTTCTTCCGGGCCTACCTGAGCGGCTCGGGCGACGTAAGCTACTTCCTGGCGCCTGACGTGAAGCTGCCGGCGCTCCAGGGCTCCTGGAGCTTCGACGGCGTCAGCAGGGTCACGCTTTACGGCGGGCAGGAACCGTCGGCGACGGTGGACGTGCAGGTGACCGACCCGGTCACCGGCGCCCGCTTCACCTACCGCTACACCCTGAAGCTGATCGAGCGCGACAGCCGTTGGTATATCAAGGACCTACTCCAGAAAGGGGAATGACCAAATGCGCCGCATGTGGACTGTGATGACTACGGGCGTGCTCACCCTGGCCCTGACCGGCGGTGTTGCCTTCGCTGCCACGGCACCGCCCAACCCGGGCGTGCAGATCGGCTCCTGGATCACCACCAACGTAAACGCCCTGTTCGTGCCGCTGCTCGCCGCCGTATCGCTGTACTACCTGGCCAAGCGCCAGTTCACCAAGTTCCTCTCCTTCGCGGCCTTCGCCGTGCTCGTCTCGCTGGTGGTCTTCGCCGGCACCGAGTTCAAGGATGCCGCCGTCGGGTTCGCCCGGTTCCTGATCGGCAAGTAGCCCCATGGAGACGGATAAGGTTCGCCTGCGCACCTACAAACAGGTCTGGTCACAGGAACGTGTGATCTACCAGATCGAGCGGGTGCGCCTGCCCTTCCCGGTCACCTTCCGGCAGGCCGGCGTCTTCGCGGCGGCGATCGCGGCGATGGTTCCCATCAGCGCGATCCCCGGTGTGAGCGCCTCTTCGCCTGTGCTCCGGTACCTGCTAATCCCCGCCGTGGCCGCCTGGTACCTGACCCAGCAGCGGCTGGACGGCAAATCGCCGCTGCGATGGCTTTCCTCCATGATTCGCTACTGGCTCGCTCCCAAGCAGCTGAACCGGCTGCAGCCCATGCCCCAAACGCCGGAGCGCCTGCGCTTCGGGGGCGTGGCAGGGGGCCGGCGGTTGAAAGGATGAGAGATGCGTGCAGTTTCCGCTCGTCTACTTCGAGCAGAACCTGGCGGTAAACCAGGCGCGTGAGGTATGGGCGCTCTACCGCCTTGACCCCTGGCACTACGAGCACCTGAGCAGTGCAGCCCGCATGGGGCTGCTCTGGCGTTTGTCGCGCCTTTTCTGGGAGCTCGAGGATTCCGCCGGCCAGGTCTTCATGGTCCCGCGCTCCCATCTGGCCAGCCAGCACTTGCAGCAGTTGAAGGGTGCGGTGACAGGCCCGCTGGCCGGGGTCGCCGCCACCTATTGCGATGCGGCGGCGGAGCACCTGAAGGATGCCCGCGAGGGCTTCGAGCATGAGTACTACCTGGCCCTGCGCCTGCCCAAAGCAGAAATGCCCACACAGGGGCTTGGCTACATCAAGTCGCTGTGGCAGGAGCCGCGCCGTTTCATCGACGAGCTGATGGGACTGAAGGCGCCCGGCCTCCTCGACTACGAGCTGGCTGCGTACTTGCAGCGCGAGGAGACGCTCTTCGCCCGCATCTCCCGGGTGACCCGGGCGACCCGGCTGGACCCCGGCCAGATCGCCTGGCTGATCCAGCGGGGCTTCTGGCGCGGTATTGGTGATCCTACCCGCCGCGAGGGGTGGGCGCCCGACGCCCTGGCCACCCCGGCGAAGGACGGGGCCGTCGAGCTGCGGCCCGAAGCATCGGAGATTCGCAGCCTCACCGAGGGTGAGATGGACCTGCGCAACCCCCGCCGTATCCGGATGACCCAGCTGACCGCCGAGGGCGAGCGATCCGGGCTCACCAGCTTCTGCTTCGTGGCCGACCTGCCCGACGAGCTGGTCTTCCCTGGTTCGGAGTGGCTCTACCGGCTCGAGGACCTGCCCTTCCCGGTCGAGGTCTGCCTGCGCTGGAGCAACATGAAGCACGAAGAGGCGCTGGCCGTCGTGCGCCGCAAGAAGCTGGACATCAACGACCAGGACCAGCACACCCGCCACTCCGGCGAGGATGTGCCGATCGCCCTGCTGGACGCTCAGGAGCAGGTGGCTGCCCTGGAGCACGACCTGAAGCAGCGCCGCTTCCCGACGGCCCTGGCCTCCGTATGCCTGGCGGTCTCCGCCGGCGACGAGCGGACCCTGATCGACCGGGTGCAGCAGCTGCGCTCCCACATGTCGACCTACCAGATCGGGGTGGAGGTGCCCGCAGGCGATCAGCTCCAGGCCTTCCTGGACTGCGTGCCCGGCGCTCCGCAGCTGATGACCGACTACATCCACCGGGTGCCCCCCGAGGTGCTGGCGGGCTCCATGTTCCTGGGGACCCGCAACCTGGGCGACCAGACCGGCCCGTACATCGGGCGGACAGGCATCCTGCAGCGGCCGATCTACCTGGATCCGGCCCTGCCGCCCAAGCTGAACCGGTCGGCCTCCATCGCCTTCCTGGGCTCCCTGGGCGGCGGCAAGTCCTTCACGGCAAACCTGCTGACCTACCTGGCGGTCGTCTTTGGCGGCGCCCAGGCCCTGGTGCTCGATCCCAAGGGGGAGCGCACCAACTGGCTGCTGGATTTGCCTGAGCTGGCCGGCCACCTGCGAATCGTCAACCTGGGCGCCAGCGAAGAGGATACCGGCAAGCTCGACCCGTTCATCATGTGGCGCGGCATCGCCGATGAGGACTACAAGGAGACCGGCAACCTGGCCGTATCGCTGCTCAGCTTCCTGGGCAACGTCAAGACCGGCGACCGGGACTTCCTGTCGATCATGCGGGCGGTGGAGGAGGTCTCCCGGCGCCCCGAGCCCGCCATGGGCAAGGTGGTCGACCAGCTCGAGGAGATGGGCAGGCAGGATCCCGAGACCGCCCAGTTGGCCGAGTACTTCCGGGCGCTGAGCCGCCGGGCCTACGCCAACCTGATCTTCGGGCGGGGCCACGAACAGGGCCTGGACCTGGGCCACCGCATGAACGTGCTGCAGCTGCAGCGCCTGACCATGCCGCCCGCCGGCAAGCCCCGGGAGGAGTTCAGCCTCGAAGAGCTGCTCTCCGTGGCACTCATGCACGCCATTACCGGCTTTGCGACCCAGTTCACCCGCATGGACCGGCAGACCTTCAAAATCGTTCTGCTGGACGAGGCCTGGGCACTGATGGCCTCCTCCCAGGGCAAGTCCCTGGTCAGCCATCTGCTGCGCACGGGGCGCGCCATGAACAACGCCGTCTACCTGGTCAGCCAGAACGTGGCCGACCTGCTGGACGAGACGATCAAGAACAACATCGGCGTGAAGTTCATCTTCCGCTCCTTCGATCACCAGGAGATCTCCAAGGTGCTCCAGTTCCTTAACCTGGAGCCCGAGCCGGAGAACGTCATGGCGCTGCGCCAGTTGGATACCGGCCAAGCCGTCTTCCAGGACCTGCAGGGGCGGGTCGGGGTGGTCACCCTGGATCCGGTCTTCCCGCACCTGGCCAAGGCCTTCGACACCCGGCCCCCGGTCGCCAAGCCGGCGGAGGCCGCCCTATGAAGCGGCTGCTCGGCGCCCTGCTATTGATGGTGCTCCTGCTTGCCACCGCCACGCCGGTGTTGGCACAGGTGTACAACGATGCGCCCATGGTGCCGCCGCGGCCGGTTGGCGCGCCGGCGCCCCCGGCGGGGGACCCGATCTACGATCGGTACTCGTTCAGGGCATACCAGCTTCGTGGGACGAACATGTCCATGGAAAACAACCTGACCTACACCGTCATCAACGCCACCATGGTAGCCAAGGCGTGGCTGGTGAAAATGGCGATCCGGGTGTCCGAGTACGCCTTGCAGCAGAACCTTTACGACAGCTTCGCCGACCAGGCGGGCAAGGCGATGCAGAGCCTGACCACGGCGCTCTGGGAGAACGACGGCGCCGTCCTGGCGCTGGCCGGGCTGGGGCTCGGCGCCCTCTGGGCCGTGCTGCTCTACATGCGAGGGCGGGCGCCCCAGGCATGGGGGACGATCGGTGGTACCGCACTGGTCCTGATCGCTCTGGCTGCCATTACGGCCGAAGGGCCGACCACGGTGAAGGCCACGGTGGAGCTCTCCCGGCAGATGTCGGTGCAGTTGTACGCCGGCATCAGTGAGGCGGCGACGCCCGCAAACGCGAATCCCCTGCTGGTTCGGGCGCAGGATCAGGCCTGGCGCTCCCTGGTCTATCAGCCGTGGGGCACGGCCTTCTTTGGGTCCGACGCCGTCTTCGATCAGGTGGAGTTCAAGCACTTGCTCGACCGGAACCAACCGAGCGGCAGCGCATTTCTGGCCATGGATGGGGAAGCCACCCGGGTGACGACCCTGTGCGGCCCGGGGCAGTACAACATGATGTGCCCAGCCTGGGACGATAACGCCGGCCTGCCGATCCTGAACCTGCCCTGGCGGCTGGTCCTGGCTGCAGGCACCTTCGTGCTCGGCGCCGCCTACGCCGCGGTGGTGTTCGGGCTGGCGGGCGGCATCCTGGTCGCCCAGCTTGCCCTGCTCTTCCTGCTGGCGCTGGCGCCCGTCTGGCTGCTGATCGCCCTTTGGATGCCCGGCCGCAGCATCCGGGTGCTGGGCCGGATCTTCTCCTGGGCGCTGACCGCCCTGGTGGGGCAGGCCGTCCTGACGGCGACCTTCTCGGTGATGCTGGTGCTGGTGGCTCAGGTTGGGTCCCTGAGCAGCCTGGGCTGGGCCTTCCAGGCCCTGCTGATCACCGCTCTGGGGATCCTGGGCTATAAGTACCGCTACGCCTGGCTCGTGCCTGTGCGTACCTGGGTCGAACGGCCCGACCGGGAGACCGGCCGCCTGGCCGACCAGCTCCGGGGGCTCCTGGGGCGGCGCCCTGCCGGGGCGCCGGTGGCCGTCGCGGGCACCGGGGCCGGCGTTACGGTAACAGAGCTGGTCCCGCTTTTCTCCGCCGTCCAGCAGCCCCCGGCCCACGTGGAGCACGAGGTGCAGCATCAGATGCCCGAAATGCAGCAGCAGGTCCGGGGCGAACGGGAACCGTACGCTCCACCTGACGCACCGGGTCGGCAGCTCTTCATCACCGAGATGGTGCACCTGCGGGAGCGCCTGGCGGTGCAGAGCGTCGCCCAGCTCCGGGAGTCCGCCACCGAAGCGGCCCGGCGGGACTGGGAGGAGCCGGCGCCCGTGGCCGCATCCGGCGCCTCAAGCGGGGCGGCAAAGGCGGCCGCCAAACGGGTCGGCGACTTCCGCCAGATCCCGCCGCAGCGGCCAAAGGGATAGATGCGAGCCCCAGGGGCGCCACTGCGTGTGGCGCCCATGGAAGGGAACACTGCAGGCGGAGGTTGATACGGCCATGCGCATTCACGACCTGAACTGGTCCCAGGTGGAGGAGTACCTGAAGCACGATGACCGGGCGGTACTGCCGCTGGGCAGCACGGAGCAGCACGCCTACCTGAGCCTGAGCGTCGACTCCATCCTCGCCGAGCGGGTCTCGGTGGAGGCCGCCGAGCCCCTGGGCGTGCCGGTCTTCCCGGTGCTCGCCTACGGCATTACCCCATACTTCCGGGCCTACCCGGGCAGCATCACCCTGCGGGTCGACACCTACCTGCGCGTCGTCCGTGAGATCTTGGACGGCCTGGCCGAGCAGGGCTTCCGGCGAATCCTGATCGTCAACGGCCACGGCGGCAACGCCCCGGCCCAGGGCGCCGTCGGCGAGTGGATGGCGGACCACCCGGGCTGCCGGGTCAAGTTCCACAATTGGTGGAACGCCCCGCAGACCTGGGCCAAGGTGATGGAGACCGACCCGGTCGCCAGCCACGCCTCCTGGATGGAGAACTTCCCCTGGACCCGCCTGGCCGGGGCGCCCGTCCCGCCCGAGCGCAAGCCCATGGCCGACCTGAACGCCCTGCGCCTGATGGCGCCCACCGAGGTCCGTCACTACCTCGGCGACGGCAACTACGGCGGCCACTACCAGCGTCCCGACGCAGAGATGCTTGCCATCTGGCAGGTGGCGGTCGAAGAGACCCGGGCGCTGCTGACCGGTGGCTGGGGACCGGAATAACCAGTTCAAAGGCCCTCCGACCAACCAGGTCAGAGGGCCTTTGACATGCCTATACCGCCTTCTCGAAGAGACAGCCCCGCCAGGCGCCCACGCTCACCTCGCCCACCTGGCGGAAGCCCATCTGCGGGTAGTACTCGACCAGGTATGGGTTTTCCGCCCAGCAGTCCAGGCGAACGAAGGCCTTCCCCTCGGCCCTGGCCCGGGTCGCCGCCCAGTCCAGCATCAACTGCCCCAGGCCCTTCCCGCCGTGCTCACGGCTCACCGCCAGCCGGTGCACGTAGACCGCATCGGGCGCCGCATCGCCCCAGATGCCCGAGTCCGACCATTGCAAGGTGCAGGTGGCCAGCACTGCTTCCCCCTGGCGGACCAGGTAGACCTCATCCCGCTCCAGCGATCCAGCGATAAAGTCCCGGGGGATCACCGGCGGCCACTGCCCGGTGATGCCCTTGGCGATTAGCCATGTGTTGACCTCGGTCAGGATCCGCATCACATCATCCAGATGCTCGGGGCCTGCGCGCATTACCTCGATCGCAGCTGCCAACAGAGTCCCTCCACTAGTTGCCCGTCTTGCCGCCCAGCGTGTAGACGAACGTCTCGATCACCTTGCGGGCCACCGGCGCCGCCGGACGGACGTCCGGGCAGCTCAGGCCCTCACCGCAGGGCATCATCACGTAACGGGGCTCCACGCTGTCAGCCCAGCTCTTTAGAGACGTCGGGCGGCGGGTCACGGTCACGGCGCTGCCGTCAAAGGTGACGTCGATCACCGGGTTCTTCGCCAACGTGGCGCCGATGTCGAGGCCCTCGTAGGCCCCGGCCCGGCCGGCGGTATCAGCGGGCGCCACCTGCACCCGCACGGTCCCGAGGGTACCGCCGAGCGCCTCCACCTCGGGCTTCATCTCCTGCCAGTAGGCCCGGGCCTTGGTCTCCACCCAGCTCGTCACCGCTGCCGGGCTGAGGGTGAACCAGTCGCCGAGGTACTGGTAGGGGAACGAGTAGACCGCCGTGCGCTCCACCCCCGAGATCAGCTCCCGGTACGCCGGCAGCTCCCGGGCAATGAACTCCTTGTGGGAGGCGATCTGCTCGTTCAGGGTGGCCGTGGAGAGGGTCAGGCTGGAGGCCAGCGATTCCTCCAGGGCTGGGTCCACCAGGAGCGGGTTCGGGGTAAAGGTCGGGCCTTCATACTTGAACGTCGTGCCGTCGTACGAGCCGTGGGCGACCGGGCTGCTGTTCGGGCCCTGCGTGCGGATGCTCACCCAGACGGTCGGCATCAGGTCGCCGAGATCCCGGCGCTGCACCTCCTGCCAGAGGGCCAGGGCGTGCTCCCGGGTGATCCGCTCCTGCTCGGCCCTGGGGAGCCGGTTCCAGGCGGAGGCCATGGCCACGACGGACGGCCCGTTCGGGAGCACGATGTCACCATACAGGTAGAGGCGCCGTGGATCGCGACGGAGCAGGTCCTCCGTGGAGTCCGCCTGGGCCGGGCGAAGCTGGGACAACAGGCTGGTCTGAGCCGCGCTGGCAGTATTCAGCCGTGACAGCATCACCACCGCCTCAGACCGCTTGATCCGCAACTCGGGATAGAAGCCCCCGTCCGGGTACCCTCGCACGATGCCGCTGCTGGCTGCCTCAAAGACCCAGCCCTTTAGCCAAGGGGCGATGGACGCGCCATCCGCAAAGGTCAGCCTGGGCGCCGCCACGTCCGGGTAGAGGTAGGATGCCTCCGCCTCGTACTTGCGCCCCAGCGCCCGGACCAACACCATTGCCGCCTCCCGCCGGGTAAGCGGATGATCGAGCCCCGGCACCCAATTGGTGACACCCCCGGTGGAGGTGTAGCTGAGCTGATAGTCCGCCGGGTCGATCAGCCCGCCGGCCAGGGCGCCCTTGACCGCCCCGCTCTGCACCGCCCAGTGCTCCGGCTCGCTGCTCAGCGGATAGAAGGCGGCGAGGCGCTGGTCGGAGATCTCAACGGGACCGCCGCCACGCAGCGCGGTCACCATCTTCAAAAACTCGGCCCGGGTCACCAGCCCCTCGGGGCGGAAGGTGCCGTCGGGATAACCATTCACCCAGCCGGCCTTCACGGCGACCTGGATCTCGGGTTCGGCCCAGTGCCCGGCAATGTCGGACAGGCTGGGCGCCTGCCCCCCGGCGATGGCGTGGGGAGCGGCGGTTGAGAGCAGTGTGGCGGAGATCAGCAGCGCAGGCAGCAGTTTTTTCACAGATAATCCTCCGTTCGTGCGAATCTTATCTGTATGGTCGCACGTGGTGACAGGTTTGGGTATCAGCCAGTCGGATGATCGCATCATCCGGTAGTTGGGGCAGACTAAACGTTCAAGGGGGAGTCGGATCATGCTGGAGTTGCGCAGCAAAGGGCTGTTGCCACTGACCGCCGCCGTCCTGCTTCCTTTTCTGCTGCTCGGCGGCCTCGGGGTGACGGCGGTGCTGGGCCTGTCCGGCATGGCCCGCACGCAGACCCGCCAGGCGATCGACCAGGAGCTGCGGCGGCGCCTCACCACCCGCGTCCAGGAGCGGGCGCGGGCCGAGGATGCCGTCTTCCAGGGCGTGCTCAGCCAGGCCGTCTCCCTGGGCCGGTACGTCAAGTGGTACTATGACTTCCCCGAGCACCGGCCGGCGCCGGGCTATCTACGGGGCGGCTCGGATCTGCTGGAGACCCCCGAGGGCCACCGGGTCAACCGGCAGGAGACCCCGGTCGGCGTCTTCGTCTCCCGCCAGACGGTCATGACCCCGCCGGTCTGGGAGGAGGTCGGGCTGCTCTCCTTCGCCGACCCCCTGCTGGTCTCCATCGGGGAGTCCACCCGGAGCGCCGAGCGCACCTGGGTGATCTCGGCGAGCCGCATCCTGCGCAACTACCCGAACCAGCAGTTCGGGCAGCCCGGCTCGCCGGTGGGGCCGGACTACGACCCGACCGGGGAGGAGCCCTTCCGGGCGGCGGCGCCCGAGCGCAACCCGCACCAGTTGCCGGTCTGGACGGCGCCCTACCGCGACCCGATCACCGGTCAGTTGATGATCACCGCTGCTGCGCCAGTCTACGACACGGCGGGCGCCTTCCGGGCTGTTACCGGGGTGGACATGCTCCTGACCGGCGTCCTGCAGGATGTGCTCAGCGTGCAGGCGGCGCCCGGCGAGTACGCCCTGCTGCTCGACCAGAACGGGCAGGTGATCAGCGGGCAGCAGGAGGGGGTGGCCGCCCAGCTCCAGGGGGTGACCGAACCCGGCCTGATCACCTACGACGGGCGCCTCGCCGCCTATGCCCCGCTGCCCTCCACCGGCTGGGTGCTGGTGCTGGTCGCCCCGTCCGATGCGGTAGAGGCAGCGGCAGCGCCGGGTCTGGCCGCAATCCGCCGGCTGGAGGTGCTCTTCCTGACCGGCGGCGCCCTGGTGCTCCCGATCGCCCTGGCGCTGGTCGGCTACCTGGCGCTCCGGAGCAGCCAGCAGCTGGCCCGGGAGGCGTCCGTGGAGGAGCGCAACCGGCTCGCCCGGGAGATCCACGACACCATCGCTCAGGGCCTGACCGGCATCGTCGTTCACCTGGAGACCGCCGAGGCCTGCCTTGGCGATGACCCGGACCCGCAGGCGTGCAAGCATCTGGAGCGGGCCCGGCAGCTCGCCCGGGAGAGCCTGCAGGAGGCCCGCCGGTCGGTCTGGAACCTGCGGCCCAGCGCGGTGGAGGGGAGCGGCCTGCCCCGGTCGCTCGAACAGCTCGGCGCCGGCATGCGGCAGGATGGCTTTGCCTGCGAGGTGTCGGCGGCCCCGGTGCCGGCCCTGCCGACCGGGACGGAGGATGCGCTCTACCGGGTCTGCCAGGAGGCCTTGGCCAACGTGCGGCGGCACAGCGGCGCTTCTACATGCTGGATCCGCCTTCGCACACAAGGTACCGCTCTGGTCCTAGCGATTCAGGACGACGGCCGTGGCTTCGACCCTGCCAGCAACGACGGTCCCCGCCCCGAAGGTGGCTACGGCCTCTGGGCGATGCAGGAGCGCCTGGAGCACGTCGGCGGCAGCCTGCAGGTCGAGTCGGCGCCCGGTCGGGGGACCGTCGTCCGGGCGACGGTGCCCCTTCAGCAAAGGAGATGATCGGAATGGCCCAAGCGATCAAGGTCCTGGTGGTCGATGATCACCCGGTGGTGCGGGAGGGGCTGGCCGCCATGCTCGGGCGCCTCCCCGGGATGGCCGTGGTCGGCGAGGCGGCCAACGGTCAGCAGGCCGTGGAGATGGCCGGACGCCTGCGGCCCGACGTGGTGCTGATGGACCTGCGCCTGCCGATCATGGACGGGGTGGAGGCGACCCAGCGCCTGGCCCGGGATCAGCCGCAGATCCGGGTGCTGGTGCTGACCACCTTCGACCAGGATGACATGATCCTGGCCGGGCTGCGGGCCGGCGCCCGGGGCTATCTGTTGAAGGATGCGCCCCGCGATGAGATCGCCAAGGCAATCGCAGCGGTGCACAGCGGCCAGGTGATGCTGCACCCCTCCGTTGCGGCCCGGGTCGTGGAGCATGTCACCGGAGCGCCCCAGACCGGGATGGCGGCGCCCGCCATCGAAGGCCCGCTCTCCGAGCGGGAGATGGATGTCCTCCGCTGCCTGGCCGAAGGGATGGCCAACAAGGAGATCTCCTCTCGCCTGAACGTGGCGGAGAGCACCGTGAAGACCCACCTGGCGCACATCTACTCGAAGCTAGGTGTCAGCGACCGCACCGAGGCTGTGACCGAAGCGATTCGCCGGGGATGGCTCAGCTTACGGTAGTGACTGATCCACCGGACGGGTGAGCATGATCATCCAATCAGTCGATGGGACAAGACCTTCATTTTTGTGATGATAGGGACACAAGAACGCCATCACGCAGAAATGAGGGACACCAACCACCATGAAACGCCTTGCCGTCTTGATTGCAGTGGCATCCGTCCTGACCGCCTGCAGCCCGGGCGCCCTGCCGGCGCCAGAGGTCTCGCCTGCGCCCGCACCCGTGGTCGAGCCCGCCCCGCCAGCCCCCACGCCGGAAGTAGCCCCCGCCCCGGTGGTCGAGGTCAGCCCCCCGATCCCTGTGGCCGCCGAGCCGCCCCCGCCCCCTGCGCCGGACGCGGCGCCAGCCCCCGAGGCCCCTCGCTCAACCACCTTGAAGAACCTGGTCCAGGTCCCGGCGCCCGCCCTGGCCGACCTCCCCCAGTCCTACCGCGACGTGCTGATGCAGCGCTCCCCCTGGGAGGTGGCGCTGAACGCCGCCCACTGGTACCACGGCACCCAGGTGTTGGAGGGCCCCTTCCTGGCCCCGGGACTTGAGGCCAAGCTCAAGCCCCAGGACGGCGCACCCGCCCGCATCTGGGTCAAGCTGATCAAGTCCTGGGAGGATGGACCCGGCCGCTTCTCCTTCAACCTTCAGGTAACTGCCGAGCGAAAGGACGGCGCCCTCTACCAGGCCGGTCTCGACGTCATCGAAACCACCCTGGTGAAGGACGGCGGCCCCGTGGTGACCGGCTACGCCCACGCCCCTGCGACGGCGGCGCCCGACACGGGCTCGGTGAGCGTGTGGGTCAACACGGGCGGCATTCCGACGCAGATCGCCCTCTCGCACCCTGTCGTTGACTCTCAACTCCCGCTCACAGTCATCAAGGAGATCGCCAAGACGCAGTCCCTCGGCGCCGACCGCTACGCGATCGACCTCGGCTACGGCACCCTCTCTGAGCCCCTCCAGGCCAAGCTGATCCAAGGCGTGCCCTACGTCTCCATCGCGGACCTGGTGCGGGTCCTCGACGGCCAGAGCGCCTCCAGCATCGAGGGCGCCTTCCGGTACGGCGCCCGCTGGCGGCCCGACCTGCGGCAACTGCTCCTGTCCCGAGAGCACACCTACCCGATCAGCTAGGGTCAGCGCTCCATGGCGGTTACTGTTGAAGTCCGATATCGGCGGCCGCAGATCTTCGCTAAACTTCTTATTGAAAGAAGTTGAGGGAGGAACTGCACATGGCTTTGGATACGCGCCGAGACTTCATCAAAGCAGCGGGCATTCTCGCTGGCGGCGTCACCCTCCTCGGACTGTCGGGCTGTTCGAACGATAAGGCGGCACCAGCCCCTTCCCATACACCGGACCACAGCGCAGCCGCGGGCGGCGCCGTCGATTGGAAAGAGATGGACCGGATGCACAAGGAGAGCATGGCGACCTTCCCGGCTAAGACCGAAAAGCTGGGCAATCAACTGCTCCCCTTCACCATGGACGGCGATGTGAAGGTCTTCGAGCTCACCGCGGAGGAGACCGAGTGGGAGATCACGCCTGGCAAGAAGGTCAAGGCGATGGGCTACAACGGAATGCTCCCCGGTCCTGTGATTCGGGTCACCGAGGGGGACAAGGTCCGTATCAAGGTGACCAACCGCATGCAGGAGAGCACAGCTGTCCACTGGCACGGTCTGCGGCTCCCGAACAACATGGACGGCGTCACCTATCTCAACCAGGACCCGATTACGCCTGGCTCCACATTCGTGTACGAGTTTGCTGCCAAGCCCGCAGGGTCACACATGTACCACGCCCACCACAACTCGGCCAAGCAGGTGGCGCTGGGACTCCTGGGCGCCTTCATCATCGATCCGAAGGACAAATCGACCGAACCCAAGTACGACCGTGAGTACCTGATCATCCTCAATGATGGCCAGTTGGGCTACACGATCAACGGAAAGGGGTTTCCGGCGACGGAGGCCCTCAAGGCGAAGCTGGGAGAGCGGATTCGGCTGCGCTTCATGAACGAGGGCGTGATGTACCACCCCATGCACCTGCACGGATTCCACATGGAGGTCTTCGCCCGGGATGGTTATCCACTCCCGATGCCCTTCAAGTGCGATACCCTCAGCATCGCCCCGGGCGAGCGCTGGGACGCCATTGTAGAGGCCGACACGCCGGGAGCCTGGGCCTTCCACTGCCACATTCTCCCACACGCCGAGAGTGAACACGGCATGTACGGCATGGTGACCGCCCTGATCGTCGAATAGCCTTCCGCAAAAACACCACCTGCGCATGTCAGGTGGTGTTTTGATTTCCCGGTCCTTGGCGCCGTGGGCGTGCATAGGATGAACCAACTCAGAAGATCGCACGCGGCGCGTGTGTCAGATTGGGAGGAGGGTGCCAGTGGATCTCCGGGAACGGCTCGCTCAGCACCGGGCCGAAGAGCAACGACTGGCCTGGGAAGGCACATTCATGGACTACTTTGAGGTCGTCAAGAAGAACCCCCATATAGCGGCGCTGGCTCACGCCCGTATCCACGACATGATCATGAATGCAGGCGTCCAGATGGGCGAGCGAGGCCACAAGACGTACAACTTCTTCAAAGACGACATCTTCGGCCTGGAGAAGCCGCTCGATCAGCTCGTCGAGTACTTCAACTCCGCAGCACAGCGGCTCGAAGTGCGCAAGCGCATCCTCCTGCTCATGGGCCCCGTGGGCGGCGGCAAATCGACCCTGGTCTCGCTCCTGAAGCGGGGCATGGAGAGGTACTCCCGCGAAGACAACGGGGCGATCTACGCCATCAAGGGCTGCCCGATGCACGAAGAGCCCCTGCACCTGATCCCCACTGAGCTCCGAGCGGACATCCAGCGCGAGTACGGCGTCTACATCGAGGGCGACCTCTGCCCGGCCTGTCGCCAAATGGTCCAGGACCAGTACAACGGGCGCATCGAGGAAGTCCCGGTCCACCGGATCGCCTTCTCCGAGCGCAACCGGGTCGGCATCGGCACCTTCACGCCCTCCGACCCCAAGAGCCAGGACATCTCCGAGCTGACCGGCAGCATCGACCTGAGCACCGTGGGCCAGTACGGCAGCGAGTCCGATCCCCGGGCCTACCGCTTCGACGGCGAGCTCAACGTCGCCAACCGCGGCGTCATGGAGTTCATCGAGATGCTCAAGTGCGACGAGAAGTTCCTCTATGGCCTGTTGACTCTGAGCCAGGAGCAGAACATAAAGACCGGCCGCTTTGCGATGATCTACGCCGACGAAGTGATCATCAGCCATACCAACGAGAACGATACCAAAAACACTGGACGGGCGCCGCCCCTCTTGGTAAGATTTTACCATGAGGTGACGGCGCTTGCGAATTCGCGGATATGCCCGTGTCTCCACGGAAGAACAGGCTGAGTCAGGCAAATCGCTCCCGGCCCAGCGGGATGCCATCGATGATTTTTGCCGCCGCCGGGGCCATGCCCTGGCCGGCTTCTATGTCGATGAAGGGGTGTCCGGCAAGTCCCTGAACCGGCCTGAATTCCAACGGCTTCTGCGGGAAATGCAGACAGGGGACACGATCCTCGTCCACCGACTGGACCGACTGACTCGTTCGCCCCGGGACCTCGAATACCTCCTTGAACGCTCCGAAAAGGGTGACTTGTATTTCCGTTCGGTCAATGAGGAGATCGACACGTCCACGGCCAACGGAAGGTTCTTCGTCCGTATGATGATCCAGGTGGCCGCTTGGGAGCGGGAGACCATTGCGGAGCGGTCGCGTATCGGAAAGCGGAAGAAGGTCGATATGGGGGAGTGGCAGGGTGGCCCCGTCCCTATAGGTTATGTGGCCGTGCCATCGGACAGGATGAAGGCTGGTCGTAACCTGTTGAAGTTGATTCCAGATCCCGACCGCTCCCACATCATTCCGCTGGTGTTTGAGCGGTACGTATCGGGGTATGGAATGCGGGCTGTTTGCCAATGGCTGAACGACGACTTGGGTATTCGGACTGCCAACGGGGCCAGGTGGCGTGTCCCGTCGCTGACCCGGGTGCTGACCAATCCAATCTATTGCGGGGACGTAGTGCGGGGACGACGGTTTCGGGGTGAGGTACAACGTGTCCAGGGGAGCCATCAGCCGCTCGTTGATCGGGAACTGTTCGAGCGAGCACAGGCGGTGGCAGCCATGCGCAAAACATACACCCCCCGCCAGGCGACCGGTAATTACCCCTTGGGCGGCATCGCCCGGTGTGGCGTCTGCGGTGGGACCATCGATGCGATGTTGCGGCGAAACAGATCAGGCACCACCTTCTACACCTACCGGTGTCACAACTACGTGAATGGAGTCGGCTGTGGACAGGCCGGGCAGCGATCGCTGACATCGGTCAGCGGTCGGGTGGTGGAGGAGAACCTGCTCCAGGCGCTGGTCGCCCTGGGCAACCCTGCCGAGGTTGAAGCACTACTAGAGGAGTGGCAGACTCGGGACCAGGAGCACACCCGAATTGCCGAGGTCGAGACCGACCGTATCCAGGCAGACATCCGAGATGCGGAAACCGCGATTGCCCAGTGGAAACGCCTTTACGAGATGCAGAGGTTAGAGCCGGATGAGTACCTGCGGGAGACGGCACCGCACCGGGAGCGTATCAAGTCCCTGCGGGGTCGACTGGCGGAGCTCGTCGAAGAGCGCGAAAAGGCACCGGACCTGGCCGGTGCCGCCGTATTTGCGATCAGCATACGTGAAGGGTGGGAAGGTTTGACCCCGCCAGAACGGAAGCAGCTCATACAGGAGTTTGTCAACGCTTACCGTTTGCGCCCGTTGATTTATCCAGATCGGTCTGTCCGCTTTGCGCCGCTTCACTGAGGAGGCGGCGCTCTGCGTTGCGCTTCATTCCGGTAAAAAGGAGATGCCAGAAGGCCCTGGCCGACGGCGGCCATTGGTCGATAGGCTTGTCGTACCAGTCGGGTTTCATGGTCAACCTCACTCCTTTTCGCAACCTATGCCGGCACAACTCAAAAAGACCCTCAAGCCGTCCCGGACCGGGATGACCTGAGGGTCTTCAGTATGTAAATACAAAGAGCACTCAGGCCTCTAATTACCCCGAAGGGGAGGCCGGAGTGCCGCGAAGGGCATCAGTGCTCTCAAGCTGAAGTTCGCCCTTAGATTAGCACACAGGTAAACATTTGGTCAATAGGACTAAAGGCAGCAGGTGATTGCAGAGTGTTCGTAAAATCGTTAGAGAAGTGATGTGAATGGACCGTCATCTTCCGCGGCGATCAAACCGCAAACTTATACCGTGGACTGAAGTTGGTTCCGCATTTCCAAAAGACCTTGACTACGAACATTTGTTCGTATATGGTTGAGGTACGTGCCGGGTAACGCGCCGGTAACCCCGGCTGTTGTACCCTCACAATGAGAAAACCACCCCGGTAATCGGAGTGGCTCACTGAGTTTCCTGTCCGGCCTCGTCATCGGGACGTGGCGGGAGTTCCACGTGTAAATCGCCTGGTTTGCACTGGAGGGCCCGGGCGAAGTGCGGGATTTCGTACGCCAGTATCTCCCGGTGACCCTTTTCGGACTTCCACACAAACTGCCGGTCTACACCTGGGAGTGTCTCCTGCATTCTGTCGGCCAGTTGTCGTAAGGACAGGCGCAGAGCTTGTCGGCGTTTGCGGATGAGGTTGGCTGACGACAACACGGTTTGGGACCCCCATGATACCGAAGTCGGTGTCATGGAAGAAATTCGGGGGCAACAATAGTTTGCCTGTCTCTGAAATGGAGACAGAGCACCTATTGACTCCCGTGAACTTTGTCGAAAGGTTGCCCGAAAATTCTTGGGGCGAACTGTTGCAATTCTAAAAGTTGGTCCGTATACTAAGTGCCACGCGGGGGTAATCCACCAAACTCCGTTGAGGAGGACCGCCCATGCTTGCTGACCTTGAGCGCAGCGTGCTGCAAGAACTCAGAAAAAACACTCCACAGGGGCGACTGCAGGCCAAGGCAATAGTCATGCGCTCGGTGCCATCCTTGCAGGGTGCCGACGCCGTTCACGGTCAGTACCTGGACCTGTTGGTGGAAGTTAGAACGAATCCACTTAACACGGACTGGTGCGAGCGCAAAGTGGACGCCATCCTCGCCTCGCCGATTTGCAACACCCGCACCCGTCTTAACGTAAATCTGATCGGTGCCGCGATGTGCCGCACCACCAACGATCTCGCTCGGTGGCGCCGGCACTTGGACGCGATGCATGCTCTGCTGGCGGACCTTCCTCTTACCGAGGGGCGAGTATTTCGGTCCGAAGGTCATCTGGCCGAGGCGACCGGTGACCTACCTCTTGCGATCGAGTGGCACAACCGAACTGTTTCGTGGCATCTGGACCCGAACCACGTTCTTCACGATCAGCAGGATCGCCTTTGCTATCTGGCGCTCTCACACTGGAGCTTGACCGAGGTGCATTTGGCAGACCAGAACCTGGTTGCAGCTAAGGCGTCTCGCGATCAGGTGATGTCGTGGATGCCCGCAGGAGCGGCGCAGGCTCACTATGTCGACATGGCCGTAGCGGCGGTAGCAATTGCCGAAGGTGATCTCGACGGGGCCGAGCAAGCTCTTTCCCGGCTGCACGAAAAAGTGTGTAAAACTTCTGATATGGTACTGTCGTTGCAGGTAGACAAGTTGGCAATGCAGTATTATTCCGCCCGAGGGGCAATAACCGAGTGCGAGTCCATCCGGCAGAAACTACTCCGGCTTGGCCGTTCAGATCGAAGCAACGCCGTCCTCCGCCTGGTGGAGGTCCCCTTGTAGGCCACAGTCCTCAAGGAGGGAGGGATTAGCGTGAGCGTTTCCAAGAAGATTTTCGCGGGGCTACTTCTGGCAATCGTGCTCGTAGCCGGGTTCGCGGTTGGCGGCAACATCGTACAGCACAAAGCTGGCACTTGCGACACGTCCATGCCGGATCCGTGTTAGGTCTTGGCCGCACATAATGACACAGCCTCCCCGATTCGGGGAGGCTGTTTTATTTCTGGGTTAGGTCCAGCGAGTCGATGGAGAGTTCCCGTTCTCTACGGATGGCTTCGAGGTCCTTTAGAAGGCCCCGGTTTGCGATGATCGTATCGTTAGAAATGCCGTCTTCGTCCAGGATGTTGATCGCAGGCGCCCGGTGCGAGAGGTCGTCGATGAACGGAACGGACTCTTCGCCGAGTAGCCACAAGGGTCTCAGGTGGAGATAATCGGCTAGGTGCTGATGAGCAGGGTGGGCTAGAGAGACGTCGGCTCCATCCAAGATGCTTTGAATCATATCCGGAGCCTGTCTGGTAACTGCGGCCAGGAGTAGCGGGCTAAATAGGGTGTGGTCAAATCGGTGTGTCCAGCGAATCAACTCACAAATCCGTCTGGCGTGATTATTCGGGCCGGGCGGATTTTCTGTTACGTAGTGGCGGACAGCTTTGCGCATCGGCCGCAAGAGATCGGCGTCCCACATCTCTACGGTTGGTCTTCCGGCAAGCCAGTTCAGTGAAACCGTGGCGCGGCGCATCATGGCGCTCAGCTTCCAAAAATCAGGTTCCTTATTCGCCTTGCGCTTCTTCGCTAAGCTCGCTTCGGTAGGCAGGCTTTTATAGTCGTCGTAAGAGCTCAAGCTATTGATTCCCAGCAGATCGCACATTTGCTGCCGCTTGAACTTGAATCTGTCCTCCATGGCCTGAAACCGGAGGGGCAGAACGAGTTGTAGTTCCAAGGAATCATCAGACACAAGCGCCCCTCCCTTCGTGTTCCGTACTAGGTACCAACGGTACGGGTGCTACCAGCACAAGTGTATTTCAAGCGACTTAACGTTGTCAACTCACGGAAACGGGCTCTCCAGAAAATGTGTTTGTGCTAGCGGTACAAACATCCTCTTGACGGGTTAACACCGTTATGCCATACTCGTACCAACGGCACAAAGTTGTACTGATGGCACAAACTTGGTTGGTGGTGAGTCTGGTGATCGAACATGGAACTGATAAGCGGCGAATTCAAATGGTGGTTCAGCGCACGAAGAAGGACCTAACGCTTCGTGGCCTGGCCGATAGAGTAAGCAACAGAATAGGTCGGAGAGTCAGTCACGTCACCATTCACAAACTGGAGTCCGATTACGACTACGGCGCCGAGACAGCTCAGGACATCAAGGATGCGATCCTAGTTGAGCTCGGCCTGGAGACGTTCCCCGAGGGCCCAGCAGACGCAGGAACGGCAGGTGAAGCACATGGCAGCGGGTGATCCAAAGCGCTGGGTAGAGGTTCGGTGCACGGCCCCGCACCCCGAACGAGAAGGGGAGCTGTGCAACCGCCGGCAGCCGGACCTGCGAGAAGGTGGCGAGTCCAAAGGGGTATGTAAGCGCTGCGGTCGGCTCCTGTACATGACCGTAAGAAACGGCCAGCCGGACGTTCAAGTCCTGGCTGAACACAAGCCCAAGGCCCGGTCGGTTGGGTACATGCGGATCTTCGAGCACCAGACCAGAGCCCACCTACATTAAGCCCCCCTAAACAAAAGGAGCTCTACATAAAGAGCGGCGCCCCCCACCGGCCAGGGTGGAGAGCGCCACATCTAAGAACGAATCGAGGTGAGGTACGGGTGACCATGTCGGAGCTCCAGGAGATCCTTCGGAAGCAGATCAAGCACCTGGCATCGATAAACGAAGCCCTCGCCGACTGTACGGCACCGGAATACGTCCAGCAGGTGCGTCAGAATGCCGAGACCATCCTTACGTTGAGCCGAGAGGTGCAAGTCACATCGGATTGTGTCGGCCAATCGCAGATAGACGCATTTCACCGTGGCACGGAGGCCGGAACAAGCGGAAGGGCACGCGACTAGGAGCCTGGTGGAAGGAGACCGAGCGAGCGGAGTTGCTCTTCAAGCCGGCGGTTGTTCTCTTCGATCAGACGCTCAGCGAAAGAGCAAGACCCACCAAGGGCGATCCCGATGGCCTCCCACAGTGCCTCCTCGGCCGGTCGATCCTTGAGCAACTCCACCTGCTCGTAGACGGCTTCAGAATGCTCGGTGTACGCCGCTCGTATCTCCTCCGTGCTCAGACCAAGTTTCACAGCATCACCCCCTTCCCTAGATGCGAAGATTCACGGTACATATACAAATCCCCTGTAGATAAGCAGAGCCTTAAACAAAAAGAGCAGCGCCCCACAACCGGTGCGAACGGTTAGGAGGCGCCTCCGAGATGGACCCCTGGTCATTTGCGTGATGGTGACCGGGAGCTCTTACCAAGAGCCTACCCGTACACCACCCAATCTGTCAAGAAGGGTGGTATTTCATTTGGCGGTGGCCATGGAGATGGGAAAGAAGCGGCCACGGTACTACACGAACGAGCAGATCCGCAAGGGGCACGGCATCTGGATCGAGCAGACGCCAGACTTCCCTCGGACCGCCCGAATGGCTATCGTCGCCGAGATCCAGACCGCCTACGACTCGGGCCGACTCAAGGGTGAACTGCTAAACCTGGCGCGACTGGTAGGCCAGGCCATGATGTCTCCGCAGCCAACGCTCAGCGCCCTCAGGGCTCAACTCCAGGTTGATGGGCCGGATATCAGACGGACCGTGCGCCGCCTGCTGAAACTCGCTCCGACCATCACTGAGTTCCTGGAGTGGGAAGGCGTGTTCAAGGTCCAACGTCCACGCCGACGCCGGCGGCCCCAAAGGGTACGGTCATGACCGAACCCTGGGAAAAGCACCACCACAAAGATCCCCAGCACATTTGCGTATGGCTCCACCCCAGAGACATCCAGTACGCCCCTATCACCTCTCTGGATGATCGCCACTGGATGGCCGCCCGGCACTGCCAGTGGGTGTGGGGAGCCTGTGCCGGTGAGATCGATGTCTACGACATGTCCGGTAACCTGGTAAGTCGGTGGAAGCTGGACATCGCCGGCGGGATCAAACGGCTTAGGTAGCGACGAGGAGGTGAGGGCAGGTGATCACAGCGGCGTGGAAAGGCACCTGCCCTCACTGCGGTCAGGGGATAGGTGGCACCCGCAAGTTCTCCCGAGAGTCCAAGGTGACCACCTACCGGCGTTGCCCGAACCGCACGTGTGACCGAGTGGTGAAGGTCCGACTGTTCCAACTGACCGACCGATGGAAGGTCGAGATCACACCCATCAAGACCCGTTACGACTAGCCATACAGAAACGGAGGAGACAGAGACCATGAAGCACACCTTGCTCGAACAGGTCCGGGAGGCCAAGGGGTTGGCCGACGAGGGCAATCTGAGCACCCGTAAGACCCAGGAGATCCTCGGTGCCATGCTGGAGCACCTGGAGGCAGAGGAGAAGGCCCGGCAGACGGCCATCGACGCCCGTGTCAAGACGGCGGTGGATTCGCTGAGCTACTCCGAGCTTCAGGCCATGATCGAAGTCGCCCTCCGCACGAAGGAGGACAAAGTCCATCTGATCGCAGGTGACGTGGCTGACCAGATGGACATCTCCAGATCGGTGATCGTAAACGCCCTTCGTAAGCTGGAGAGCGCCGGCGTTATCGAGGCTCGTTCCATGGGCATGAAGGGGACCTACGTAAGGTTCCTGGTGCCCGCGCTGAAGACCCGCCTGCCGGCTGCCTGATTCTCCCCGGCCAGGCCCCTAATATGGGCCGGGGATCGTAGACCACCAGCTTGTGGTGGTGAGCAGAGCCTACCAACCTCCGGGCCTGCTCAGACGGTAATACTGCGTACATGGTTGTATTACCGCCTGACAAGTCCCGGAGAACCCTGGGACCGTACATACCGCAAAGGGGGAGAGTTAATGCCCGTAATCCTTCACCGTTCCGTCAAGCCCGACACCCTGGCCCAACTGGAGATCCGGGGAGAGCACGTCCACACCACCCAGGAGGTCTACGTCGAGAAGAAGACCGACCTAGCGATCAAGGTGATGCACGCCAATGGGTGGACTCGGTACCTCCACACCACGAGCGTGGACGCAGGGGTGTACACGGACCGCACCGCTCCTGGGACCGTCACCTTCCGGCTACTCCCGGAACCCGAGACGGCGGCGGTGGCCTAGCATGGCAACCACGGAAATGACTCCAGACGAGCTACTCGCCAAACTTGCGGTCCTTGGACCGATGGACGACGAGCAGCGCAACAAGGTTGTGTGCTCGCTTATCGGGCACAGCCGGATTCAGACCTACTGCTTCGGGTACTACAACTGCGCCCGGTGCGGTGAACAACTGGGCGACGCTCTCGGCAGCGAGTACCCTGGTGCCGTCACAGCCGTGGTCGTAGGACACAACTGCGAGCACTGCCGTACCAACTACGAGCAGTGCACCTGGCAGGACAAGCTCTTCGCCCCGGACCCGTTCCCTGCTCCGACTGAAGCACCAGCGGCGACCACCCAGGAGAGCGGAGGCTAGAGCGCTACCACTTCACGGAGCTGGTCTGGTGGGGGCCTAACCCACCACCAAAGGACGACCTCCTTGCACTAAGAGCAGCCCATGGCAGGGCACATGGGTCCAGGCCGGGTGTGAACAGTCTGGTTGGCCGGGCCATCGAACCGGCTGCCAACAAGCGCAGGGGCTCCGCCTCTACCGGGGCCGCCCGCACAGAAGGGACAGGTGAAGTCCATGAAGCGATGTCGTCTCGGTTCTCTCAGTGAAGTGGAACAGATCACCCTGACGTAGGCCGCCCGCCGGCGGCGCCATGGTCGCCCCTTCGTGGTTAGGGGGCGACCACGGACCTCCCTCATGGGCTCGAGCGTCATGCTGGAGTCTGTTGCGGGAGTTCCGGGGACGAACCCCGAGAGGAGATGATACGCCCGGTGTTACCTTCGCTTGGTCCTCGATCCGCATCAACCATGAAGAGACTCATCGCAGCCGCAGCCTTGGGGCTGACCTTCGGGCAAGCGTTCCCAGAGCTGACGTCCCAGGTACAGCCGCAAGATCGGCAACGCCCAAAGAACCATAAGGCCCGGCAGACCAAGAGCAAGAAGCGCAAGCGATAACTTCTGCACTACACCTAGAAAGGGGATACCCATCCATGGATTCTACCAAGGCAGTCGAGGTCCTCAAGGTTTCTGCCAAGTCCAGCCCCAACGCTGTCGCCGGCGCTCTTGCCGGGTGCCTCCGTGAACGTGGCGCCGCCGAACTGCAATGCATTGGCGCCGGGGCATTGAATCAAGGAGTGAAGGCCGTCGCCATCGCGAGGGGCTACGTTTCCCCCAACGGTATCGACCTCATCTGCATCCCGGCCTTCACGGACCTGCGAATTGATGGGGAAGAGCGCACGGCCATGAAGCTGATCTGTGAGCCTCGCTAAGGAGGGGCCGACCATGAAGACCGTCTGGAAGTACCCGCTGCTACCTACCGACGTCCAGACCCTGCTGGTACCGCAGGGAGCCACCTTCTTGTCCACTGAGGAGCAGGCCGGAACTATCGTGGTCTACGCCCTGGTTGACCCCTCCGCTCCGCAGGTGCCCCGGATGGTCGAGATCGTCGGCACCGGGCACGACGCCCCGACATGGGCAGACAAGTCGACGTTCCTGGGTACCGTGAAGCAGATGGGCGGGCAGTACATGTTTCACGTCTTTGCCCGCTAAGACCACTCACAGGGCTGCAGGGCCCTGTTGAGCACTCCAGGAGGAGAAGCCCTCGTACTCACCAACGAGGGGATTTCCCCCTTCTACTCCTGGGGTGCCGAACAGAGCCCTGGACTACCTAGGGAGGTGTAGCAATGGCAATCGACCGTGAGTACGTGAAGAGCCTGCTTCGGGCTCTGCCCCGGTTCTCTTCCGGCGTCGACGGACTTCTGGTCCCTGACGACGGGGGCGGGTTGGTGAACCTCGGGGCGGTGTTGGACCTGCTGGATAACGCCCTTCCTGAGAAGATGTTCCGCAGACCCCTGGATCCGCTGGTGTTGGCCCTCACCCGGTGGAACGTCTGGGTCTGGGTAGATGCGACGGTAGACCAGGAGGGCAAGGCGGAGCCGGGGTTCTGGCAGTTCTCTGCCGGCTGCCCCAATAGGTCAGAGGCCATGGAGATTCAGGATGCCCTCACCAAGAACTGGGACCAGCATGGTGGCATGGAGATCCGCATCTTGCCCCACGGTGAGCAACCCACAGACATCCCTGACCGGCCGCCTCTGAAGATCTAAACCCGGAGGTGTAAGGCAGGTGGTAGCCGTCATGATCCCGCGGACAAGACCGGAGCTGAACCCGCCACGGCGCCGGCGGACCCCGCCCCTGATACGCTTCCTGGCCTCCCCGTTCATGGAGTACCTGAATGCGTTCCTCTGGTTCGGTCTGGGGATATACGCTCTCTGGAAGTGGGGAGCGGTGCCCTTCCTGGTCATGTTCTCCTCTGGGTTCGCCTGGCGGTACTACCTCCGTCCCTGGTGGTGCGGAGAGAATACACGGCCCCGCAAGATGGGCAGATAGTCCAACCATGTATGCAGCATCGGGGGTGGTTGCAGTGGTCCTGTACCCGACGATGATGCCCGACCGCCGGGACTTCGTGCAGATCGATGAAGTGACACTGGCCCGCCTCCGGCAGATGTTTCAGGGCCGGTGGTCCGGCATGGAGGCCAAGGAACGGCGCTGGTACACCGAGTTCGGAATGGGTCCCCGGCTCCACCTGCTACGGATGGAGTTGGGCCTGTTCCTCACCGAGGAGCAGTTCCAGGGATGGCTCTACTACATCGGCATCACCGAGGCCGACTGGGAGGCCATGGAGCGGGGCGAGTACATGCCGAGGCCATTCTTCCGGATGGAACTCAGCGATCTCTTCGGCATCTCGGTGGGGTTTCTGGAGCGAGGGGATCCGCCGCAGCCGCACTTGTGTGGACGGCACAGCAAACGGGGTTTCAAGAGGGCGACGTCATGAAGTACAGTCCAGCATTCCTGTTCTACCCCGCCGACTTCCTTGCCGACGAGAACGTGATGGCGATGACCAACCAGGAAGTTGGCTGCTACGTGAAGCTCATGTGTGTGTGCTGGCGACAGGGATCAATCCCGTCAGACATGTCCAGGATCGCTCGGATCTGCGGCGAGAGTAACTCAGCTATGGCTGAGCTATGGACGACCATTAGGCCGTGCTTCGCCGAGTCACCACATGAACCATCACGTTTGATTCATCCCCGGCTCGAATTCGAGCGACGGAAGCAGGAAGAGCACAAGAAGGAGCGCTCTGAATCAGGCTCAAAGGGCGCCAAGGCCAGGTGGGACAAGCAAAAGCGACCTGATGAGTCAAGGGAAACCGCTAATGGCTCAGCTAATGGCTCAGCTAATGGCTCAGCCACCGAACAGCCAAAGGCTACCGATAGCTTTTCAATTTCATTTTCATCTTCAAGTAACACCATTGAAGAAGAGGAAGAAGGGGAGCGAGATTCCATGCTCGACGTGAAAGAGGAGCACAGGGACAAGTGGCCCCTCGCCTTTCAGGATCTGTTCGTCGTCGGTCCAAAGCCGGACATCTATGACGCTCTCGCCAGGTTTGAACAGGCCGGATTCGAGGCACGGCTGATTGTTGCAGTCCTTCAGCACGCCCGAGACGAGGTGCGAGCTGGGCGAGTCAAGCACGCCCCCACCTGGGCGGTCGGCTACCTCTCGAATCTAGCCGCCAAAGGAGTCGTCACTGTCGATGCCTGGAAGGCTGATCTGGCCGCCGAGACTGAGCGAGAGGCTAAGGCGCAGCGTGAAGGTGCAGCGCACAAGCAGCGACCAGGACGGACCGGCGCCAAAAAGGGAGACGCCGCAAAGTCCACTGTCTTCCTTCAGCGTGAGAAGAAGCCCGAAGCCTATTACGACCAGGTGTACAAGCCCTTCGGGGACGAGAAGCCCGGAGGCGAATGATGAGCCTCGTGAAGTGGCACGTGTTCTGGACTGACGCCGCCGAGATCACCCATCACAGGTGGTTCGAGGAGCATCAACGCAAAGAAGCCATCGACGAGCACCGGCAACGGACCAAAGAGGCCGACGCGGCTGAGGCGGCCGAGCGCACCTGGATGGCAAGACCAGACATTCGTATCGATGTCCAGCCGGACGAGGAGGGAGAAGCCAGTGGCGAAGGTCAGCCAAAGAGCAAGGCCAAGGCCAAGCGCAGAAGAGGTCGTCGCTAAACTCCGGGAGTGGGAAGCGGCGGGCAACTCTCCACCCACCGACGAGGACCTGGCCCGGGCCAACGGGTGGACAGCAAACGATGTCTACCGGATCCTATTCCACCAGCGCAATCTGGTGAGCCGGGACCACGTGACGGGCACGTACCGGACGCTGAAGCCTCTGGATGGTGACCTAATCGTCCGGGAGATGACCACGGAGGAGAAAGCCATCTACGGCGATCCGATCGGCAAGGAAGAACTGGAGCGGCGCAAGCAGGAGAACTACGCCAAGAAGGCAGCTCGGCTCGGTTACGGCAAAGCTGTCCCCAAGGATGTCCTCCAAGCGATGGACGCCGAGCTCAGACGCCTGGAGGTCTCCGCCGGCGTCACTTCGGAGCCTGAACTGGCCCCGGCCCCTGAAACCGTCAACCAAGCCCCTGTAGAGACGGAGGTGCAAGAGGAAATGCCCCAGGGAGTCAAGGCCGACTGGGCGTCTGACGCCAACCTGTTCCGGCTCAAGTATTCGATCATCGCCCGGGGTGGCGACTGGAAAGCGGAGATCGCACAGCGCTACGGGGTCACCGAAAGCGGTGCGTATACCAAGCTCAACACCATCGAAAACCGAGCCAGACTGGGACGATTCGAGGCTTGCAGGGACCCGTTCACCTGCGCAGCGTGCTTCGATACCGGGTGGAAAGAAGGCAAGGCGAACGGCGAGCCCTGCGAATGCCGGCTGGGTGACGAGTTGGCCGGAAGGGTCCTCATCGATAAGACCCTGGCGGCAACGGAAAACCCTCCGGTCGAGACGGCGCCCGTGGTCGCCCCTGAACCGCCCGAAGAAGCCGCAAGGATGCAGGCCGAGCGTGAAGCTGCAGATCGCATCCAAGCAGACAAGATCGACACGGCGGAACCTGGCGAGGCCCACGTCGAACCGACCCGGGCCGAGATAGCCCGCCAGATCTCGGTTATGTTCGAGGAGCCGGAGGTACCGGTCGGCGCCAAGCCCCCGGTACTGATCCTGGTGGACAACACCTCCGAGGGAAACGCGGTGCATCTCTCCATGACGGACGAGGTACCCGAGCCTGGGGATGAGTGGCCCGAGGTGATTCGGGTAGCCGGGGTAAAGCGGGTGGTCGTCTGGACCTGCCTGGTGAAGGCGGAACTCTCTGACCGTCAGCTGCGCATCATGGTCCCCAGGGACAGGGCACACGACTACAAAAGGGCCATGGGGGCGGCGCCTGAGGAGGCGGCATCGTGATCAAGCAGGTGGAAGGGGTCCGGACCTACTTCGTCCGGGTGGACCAATTCGAGTGGGGCTACTTCTTCATCAACGCCAAGGGCCTGTTCGTGGCCCACACCGACTTTGGTACTTTCGGCTACCACTGGCCGGTGGATGAGGAGTGGGACTTCCTGAAGTTCCTGGCTGGTCGCATCGATCGGGACTATCTGCTAAGCAAGATCAGTCGCCGAGACGTGCTCGACGAGGATAAGACCCAGAAGGCTCTCTTGCGAGACCTCCTTGAGCGCCGCCGTGAAGGGTACATCTCCAAGGTGCGGGCTCGGGAGCTGTACGACGGCCTTCTCCAACCTCATGACACCAACATCATGCACTGGGCGATGGAGCAGAAGGAGTTCTACGAGAACGACGCTTACGAGCTGGCGGTGTATGTGTACCCGGTCGAGGCGCAGGCGTTCGTAGACCGACTGTTCCCGGTCCTGCAGCAGCAACTCCGGGAAGAACTCTCCAAGCAGACGGAGGTAGCGGTGTGATGGAGACCAAGCTGATTTTCCCTGATGACGCCGGCAAGACCACGAACGTCCAGTGCATCTTCGTCCGGCACCCTGTGAATCACTGGTGGGGCTACTTCTTCGTCCACCCCAACTACCTGTTGGTCGCCCACACTGACTTCGGCACCTATGCCTATGGGTGGTCGAGTGGGAACAAGGACTTCAAGGACTTCCTGCTGAGCCTCAACGACCACTATGTCCAGGAGAAGTTCAGCGGTCAGGATCGTCGCGTTGATGCCTTCGTGAAGCACCTCTGGCCCCTGTTCATAGAGCAGCTCAAGCAGGAGAAGCAAGCCCCGGTCACCCACTGTTTCGAGGACTGCTCCGCCATCAAGGTGGGCGACACGGTCCAGACCACCGGCCTGATTGAGCCGACCGACCTGTGCCCGACCTGTAAGGATCAAGCTGAAGCGTACGGCATCGGTGCGTACCCCGAGCGACATAACGGCCCCCGTTGATAATCTCCCTGGAAGGGGTTGTATGACGATGTGGATTCGCAAGGACTCCTCACATAAAGCCTGCGAGGAGTGCAAGAGGGAGATTTGCGACAACGAAGAGGCCCTTCGCCTGTCGCTGGCCGGATACATCTTCTACCTCTGCCCTACTTGCGCCGGAGAACTGCATGGCGACATGGGTAAGGAACTGGGGCACCTGACCATCAATGGTCTGGTAGACATGGCCTACGAGACAGCATCCGCCAACGGCTTCCACGACCAGGACCACCTCCCGGTCACACCTGAGAGCGCCTACGGTCAGATAGCCGGCATGGCCCTGTCCGCCATCTGTTGGGCTGATGTGGTGGAGGCCATCCGTAAACCGCAGGACCAGAAGGTCGACCGCAGGATTCAGTTCTTGCTGGATGAGGTGAAAGAACTCCGGTCCAACGGTCCTGAAGCGGTGGCAAAACGCATGATGACGACCCTGCAGCTTGAGCCGTGGCAGATGCGCCTCTTGTGCTGGTTGGGCCTCATGGTCACCGAGTTGGCCGAGGCCATGGAGGCGGTCATCAAGCGTGACAAAGCCAACTTCCAGGAGGAGCTGGCCGACACCGGAATCCGCAAGGGCGACACAGTTGGGGCCATCAACGACGATACGAACCACCCCTTCAACGGCCTCGACCTTGAGGCCGCCATCCTGGCGAAGAACGAGCGGAACAAGGCCCGGGGCTACCGACACGGAGGAAAGAAGGCATAGCCTTCCCCTACTGCACAGCCCAGGGGCGGACTACATACCGCCAGTAGACCATAACAACTTTTCGGGTAACTAGAACGGAGGGCAGAAACAAGATGACGACTGCTGTTGCTACAGAGCTGAAGGCCCGGGTCCAACGCTCCGACTTCCTGCGGGTGTTGAAGCACATCGCCTCCCTGGTCCCCACGAACAGCATTCCGATCCTGCGGAGTGTCCGCATCGAAGCCTTCGAGGCCGGGTTCCTCACCTTGACCGGCACCGACATGGGCACGATGGTCCGGGTGCAGGTACCCGCAGATGTGCAGGCCGCTGGCGTGATCCTGGTACCGGCCAAGGAACTGCAGGCGATGCTTACCTTCGTTCAGGTCGGTGAGCTTGAGATGGACCAGAAAGGCTACAACCTTGAGGTTACCGCCGGGAACGACCAGTTCGAGCTTCAGGGCTTCATCGACAAGGGCTACCCGACGCCATTTGAGGGCGAAACCACGCCCCTGTTCACCATCGGACGCAGCGACCTTAACGACATGGTGAGCTCCATCGGGCACTGTGCGGGGGTGGACGAGTCGAAGCCCTGGCTGAAGTGCCTGGAGTTGAAGTTCGCCGATGGTCTCATGCAGGTCACCGCAACGAACGGCGTTGCAATCGCTACCTGGGACAAGCCCGCGAACGTGGTCACCGATGGGCGGATTCTGGTCGAGCCCTATGCGCTGCGGATGGTGGGCGCCTTGGCGAACCCCGGTGAGCAAGTTGCGGTCAGCATCAACGAGCACAGCGTCCTCTTCGAGGGACACGACTTTACGGTCTGGTACCGCAAGAACGACTGGCAATACCCCGACGTCCGCCGCCTGATCCCCGTCGAGTACCCCGTGACGGCGACGGTGGATCGACAGTCCCTCCTCGGCGCCACAAGGCTCGCCATGATCAAGGGCAAGTTCGTGAGCGTCACCAAGGGCGGGGAGATGGGGTTGACCGTCAACCAGAACGAGATGCGTGTGCAGTTTGGGCGCCCTGAGGTGAGCAACTTCGTCCGGCGCCTTCCAGCCACGACGACAGGTAGCCTGGAGCTGGTCGGCTTTAACTCCGCCCTGTTGGCCCGTCCCTTGGAAAACCTTCGTGGTCAGGAAGTCCGGATCGAGTTCAACGGCCCAAAAGCCCCCGCCCGCCTGGTGTGCGACGATCAGCCGCACATCGCCTACGTGGTCCTGCCCCTGATCACGTTCTAAGGGGGAGTCCCTAGTGCTCAACACAGTGGTTCTGATCGGTCGGCTGACAGCAGATCCCACGTTGAGGTATACGCCGGGAGGTAAGGCGGTCTGCAACATGCGACTGGCCGTGGATAGGGGCACCACCAACGCCCAAGGTGAACGAGAGGTCGATTTCATCGACTGCGTAGCCTGGGAACGGCAAGCTGAGTCGACTGCCAACTTTATGACGAAAGGCCGACTGATTGCTGTGAGCGGCCGCCTGCAGATAAGACAATTTGACGACCAGGAAGGCCGTCGCCGGGAGCGGGCGGAGGTAGTCGCCAACACGGTCCGGTTCTTGGACCGGGGTCAGGACGCCGGCGGCCAGGGTGGTGGCATGGGTACCGAACGGCCCCGGGGCGGCGGAGGCATGGGCAGCACGCCCAACTTCTCGGATGACGATGACGTGCCTTTCTAAAGGCGAAGGGGTGAGTTAGATGGCTGAGACCACGATCGAGTGGACCGAGCGCACATGGAACCCGGTAATCGGGTGCACCCGGATCTCGCCCGGTTGCATGAACTGTTACGCCGAGAAGATGGCTGCCCGGTTCAGTGGTCCCGGGCTCCCGTACGAGGGCGTAGCGGAGATGACGGAGCGAGGGGCCCGGTGGACCGGGGTCCTGAAGTGCCTCCCCGAGAAACTGGAGGAACCGCTTCGCCGGCGGAAGCCCACGACCTACTTCGTGAACAGCATGAGCGACCTGTTCCATGAGCGGGTGCCCTTCGAGTTCATCGACCAGGTGTTCGCCGTGATGGCGCTGGCACACTGGAACACCTTCCAGATCCTGACCAAGCGTCCGGACCGGATGGCGGAGTACTTCACCAGCAAGACCACCACGGGATGGGACAAGTCCGAAGGCCGACCACACGAAACAAGCCGGTACATGGCCGTTTATGGTGCATGGTGTGCTCTGTCGGTGAAGTTCAGGGTGCAGCAACAGAACTCGCTGAAATGGCCACTCCCGAATGTCTGGTTGGGCACGAGTGTGGAGAACCAGGAGTACGCCGACCGGCGCATTCCCTACCTGCTGCAGACCCCGGCGGCGGTTCGGTTCCTGAGCTGCGAGCCCTTGCTGGGGCCAGTTGATCTCGGTCAGGCGGCTAACAAGGCCTGTGCTGGACTTGGGACAATCGGCACGGCAGCTATGGACTACCACCTTGCCAACGGAGGTAGCGAACCGGAAGACCCCGAGGGATACCCTGGGTTTCCTTGGCGCTTCGGTGGCATCGACTGGGTCATCGCAGGCGGCGAGAGCGGCCCCGGCGCCCGCCCGATGCATCCCGACTGGGCACGTTCCCTGCGTGATCAGTGCCAGGCCGCCGGGGTGAGCTACTTCTTTAAACAGTGGGGAGCTTGGGTACCTGCAGGCCGAACGTGCGGAGGTCCAGACCCGTACAGCCCCCATAAGCCGAACTACTCGCCAGAGCAGTTGGCCGAACGCCCCGCTTCTGAATATGCCAACGGGCGCCCCTATCGTTTCGTGAATGGGCCGGGTGGAGCAGCCATCATGGTGAACGTCGGTAAGAAGGCTGCAGGTCGCCTCCTGGACGACCGCACCTGGGACGAGATGCCACAGAGACGGTGACGAGATGTCTCAAGCCGACCTCAAAGAGGCCAAGAGTCTGCTCCGGAAGGAACTGAAGCTGCGCATCGAAGCGTACCTTCGGCTCACCTACAGACGGGACCACGTGGACCACGTCGCAGCGGAGAGGGCCTACCAAGAGGCGCTTCGCCTTGGCAAGAAGCTGGAGTCGTTGGGTGCTAAGGTTCACATCCCGTTCGCACGTCACAACCGGCCGGAAGACCCGATGACAAGCCCATCGACTAATGAACCTCGAAGGACGGTGAGCACATGACCTACCTGATGCTATCAGAAATAGGTGTCATCCTCCTGGTACTCGGACTCCTCTGGTTGGTAATTACCCGTAGTGGTAACTGGATCAGTCCTCCCCCGGAGCCCTACCTCGAGGAGACCACCAAATCGATCGGTGAGGCGGTCAGGGAGATCGCTGCCAGGGGAATGGAGCAATTCAGGGCTCCAGAGTCCAAGCAGGCGCGACGGGCCCGCCGAGCCCGAGAACTTTACCGGATACTCCGGAAGAAGTACCCCACCCGGAAACGACACGAAGTACGGACCTTGGCCCTTCGATGGGCAGCTAATGAGTGAGGGATTCCAATGGCCACTGAGCAGACCCGGCTACCGGGGTTCGAGGAGAAGGCACCGCCAAGCCTCAAGGCCCACCAGGTCAGCATGGGAGACCGTGGCGTGTACGACCAGCGGAACCGCCTCAACGACCTCACAGGCCGGGAGTGGGTCTTCTCCACCCGAAGCGTCTGGCCGGTGAAGACCTACCCCCGGGACACCTACCGCCACGATCTCCGGGTGCAGCACGGCGGCATGAAGCCCCCCGAGTTCTGCGCCGACCTTATCCGCATCTTCACCAAGGCAGGGCAGTCGGTACTGGACCCCTTCGCTGGAGTCGGGGGCTCGCTCCTCGGGGCGGCCATCGCCGGCCGGGAAGGGTTCGGGATTGAGCTGCAGCAGAAGTGGTGGGACATCTACTACGAAGTCTGCAAGTCCGAGGGCCTGAAGCGGTTCCCCATGATGATCGGAGACGCCCGGACATGGCTGCCGGAACTGGCCGTAGAGTTCGATATGATCCTGACCGACCCGCCGTACTGGGACATGGACCAACGCAGTCGGTCCGAAGGTGACTTTAAGAAGGCCGGTGAGCGTGCGGGCCGTGGTGCGGTGAAGTCCAGGCTCAAGGACTTCGGCAACCAGCGACAGACCATCGGAGAGTGGCGCCGGATGCTCCTCCAGGTCTTCCGAGCATGCCGGCCCAGGCTGAAGAAGGGCGGATACCTGCTCTGCTTCATGGGTGATATGTACCACAGTGGTCGGTACTGGCCCCTGACTGACTACACGGCGGCCGTCCTTCGCCGGGCCGGGTACTCAGAGAAGGGTCGGATCATCTGGGAGGACACCTCCAAGGACCTGCACTGCTACGGCATCAACTACCAGTGGATACCGAGCATGGTCCACCAGGAGATCTTGGTGTTCAGGAAGGAGGCTGACTGACCCTTGAAGAGTCCAGTCCGTTGGGTAGGAGGCAAGCAGGCCGAAGCCGACTACCTCGCCAGCCTTCTCCCGGAGCACTACTGCTACGTCGAAGTGTTTGGCGGCGGCGCCTCGGTCCTTCTGGCCAAGAAACCTTCGGTGGTAGAGGTCCTCAACGACATCGACCGGGACGTGACAAACCTCTTCCAGGTGGTTCGAGACCAGCCGGAGGCATTCGCTGAAGCGTGGCGCCTGACGGTGGTCAGCCGGTCCGAGTTCGATGACCTGAAGGGAACGGATCCAGACAGACTTGACCCTGTGCTCCGGGCCTACCGGTTCCTCTACCTGAACCGGGCGAGTTTCAGCGGGGACATGAAGCGACCGAGTTTCGGCACCAGCCCCAGGGCCCGGAGTGAATTGGCGCCATGGATCGAGCGCTCGCAGGAGTGGGTCTCCGCATTACATAGGCGTCTGCAGCGAGTCTACATTGAGTGCCTTCCGTGGCAGGAACTCATCAGCCTCTGGGCTGGTGGTGAAAACCCGGCGCCCGGAAAGGTGTTCTTCCTGGACCCGCCCTACCTCGGGACCAAAGGATACGCTGCTGGCGAGTTCGGAGAAGAGGAGTACCGGGCCCTGGCTGGTGGGTTGGGCGGTCTGGAGCACAGGTTCCTCATGACCACAAATGACCATCCACTAATCCGTCAGGTGTTCGACGGGTGCCATATCACCGAGCGAAGCAAGCACTACAGCATCAGCCTAGACGCCGCAGCGAGGCGCCCCTACAAAGAACTGATCATCAGCAACTACCCGCTGCCACGGCAGAAGCAAGACACACTGTTCGACCTCATGGAGGCCGGCGCCCAGACAACCGACTAGACCCCCTGGGTAGGGGGACGGACCAAGGCAGAGCCGTAGGCTCCGAGTCGACAGGAATCTCATTATGGTAAACAAGATGGCGGTGGACAGGCCCATGGGCGAGATCAGAGCATGCCCTAAGCCGATGAAGCAATCGCCGGAGCAACGCAAAGCAGCCAAGCAGAACCGAGAACCGAACCCACTGAAGCCGACCTTCGCAAAGACACCGAAGCTAGGCGAGCAAGAGACACGGGTCAGGGCCCGAGCCGACCAAGCCGACCAGTACCGAGTCGAAGGCAGCAGCTTGCGGGCGATCTCCAAGAAGAAGCTCGCACAGTTGGAGGCCCAGGGGCGGAGGATCACGTCGACCTTCCGCCCCAAGCCGGGCCATCGACCCCTACAGCACAAACGAAAGATCGGTGACCAGACGGTCAAGAAGGTCACCACGAAGGGCTGGACCTTCAAACGAGGACAGCCGATCAAGCGGGAAGGTGTCCGGGGCCGCCGGCTCCGACCCGGAGATCGGAAGCAGGAGGCGTTGTCCCACGTGCTACCTTGCGTTTGCGGTTGCAACGCCCACCAGCAACCCGGGGCCGGAGGAGTCCCTGGCAAGGGGCTGATCAGCCGGGCACACCTCGAAAGTCGGGCCTACGAGTACACCCGAAACGAGGACACCAACAACTTACCGGCCTGCCTGAATCTCAATCACTGGCTGGACTTCGAGCCCGGAGGCCCCACGGCCAAGGATGAGCTTTGGCAACTGGCCCAGCAGGTACGGCGCCGGTTACTCCCGGTTGAGGTACAGGCCATCCTCTCCCAAAACGGCTACTACACCTGGATTCACGAAAGGGCGGTGCGTGAACGATGAAAGCTCCCGGACTCGGAGACCTACAGACCAAACTCGTCGACGTGGGAACGGGACCACACATCCTGCTTCCCGTTGAGGGGGTCCGGCTGATTGCGGCCATCGGTGAGCGGATGGTGGTTCTGCGGCACAAGGCCGAAGTCCAACGTCAACTCAAGGCACGGATCGAGGCGCAGGTCAAGGAGGACAAAGCTGCGGACCAGGAGTGGCGGGCCGCAGAGCACCGCCGGCGGACAGAGGTGGTCAAGGCTTGGAAGGCCATCCCCTGGTGGTGGCGACCTTTCACCCGGAAACCGGACGCCTCGCCGTTACTGCCCGCCCTGATCCCGATGCCCCACCTGCACACCCCGGAACTGGACGAGTACACCTTCCTGGAGAAGCTCCGGGAGATTATCAACCCGGAAGGCGTTCACTACCTCAGCAGCGACGAGGCGATAAGGCTGGGAATTCGTAAGCCGAAGGAGATCTCCACACCATGAGCAACCTGGTGGCGATCGGAGCGGCAGCCCTGCTCCTCGGTATAGTGGTCCGGGTAATCACCGGCCAGGCCCCTTGGAAGACCCCTGTAGAGGAGGAATAACGAGATGACCTTGACGCTGGAACAGCAAGCCTTGCTGGCTGCCCTTGAGGTCAGACTCGGCCCGTTGATGGAGCGGTGGCAGCGCCTCTCGCCAGAGAGACAGAAAGGTGCGCTGGAGAGCATCATCGGAGCATTTGTCAACGAAGCCGAACTGACGGGTCTCGTCCTTTCAGCAGCCTGCGACCGGGCACTGAGAATGGTCGACACCCTAATCTCCCGGGAGGAAGCCACGGCACCCTCGGCCCCCGCGGTAGAGCATGGGCGCATCACCGGGGAGCGGTTGAAGGAGATCGAAGCCCGTGCTGCAGCGGCATCGGAGGGGCCATGGATCGCCAAGATGGGGTACAGCGGGGCGGAACGGACTCTGTTCCTGGTTCGCGGTGACCAGTTTGACGGAGTGCTGTTTGGTCTAGGCCACGACGAAGCCGAAACCACGCAACACGAAGCCGATACCACCTTCATCGCCCACGCCCGCCAGGATGTGCCCGACCTGGTTGCTGAGGTAAGGCGACTGCGGGAAGCCCTTCGCCCCTTCATCGCCCACGGAGTCCATATTCCCGAAGGTCAACCGGATGCGCATCTTATCTCGTTTACGGTGGGCGACGTCCGCAGAGCGCGGGCTGTGCTCGGTGGAGGTGCTAGCGCATGACCATCCACCTTCTGATGCTTAGCACCTGCATCCATGACCCGGGAGTACGCCGGCGGCGGTGGCGGCTGTGGTAACTCAGGAAACACCGGCCCGGCTCAATCCACTGAGCATCAAGCGGAGGGGATAACCCTTGATTGAACCCAGACTGGTACTCCCCGGTGTAGAGGTCTACATCGGGGATGCCAAGGAGACGGTCCTCAAGCTGGCCGCCAAGTACGGCAAGCGTGTGAACATGCTGGTAACCTCACCAGCCTATTACCACCTCCGTAGGTACCTCCCTGAGGATCACCCTGACGCCGATAAGGAGCTGGGGCAGGAGCAGAGCGTCGAGGAGTACGTCTCCGCCCTATGCGACCTATACAGCGCCGTCGGCGACCACCTGCTCCGTGAGGACGGAAGTATCTGGGTGAACCTCGGCGATGGGTACGCAGGATCTGGCGGAGCCGGCGGGGATTACAGTTCTGGTGGTCTACGAGAAGGTCAGCCGAAGTGGAAGCCAGCCCGGGACAAGTGGCCTGCGAAGTCTTTGATGATGGTCCCCTTCCGCTTCGCTCTCGCCATGGTCGGAGCCAACACCTTCACAGCTGCCGACGCAGCGGCCCTACTCGGGATCGCAGCCATGTTGGACCAGGCCAAGGCGGGTGAGGACTGGGATCTGGTGGACCAGGCTCGCCAAATGCTGGTGGAATGGGTAAACGAGAAGCGGGCGCCTGGTGGGTGGATTCTGCGAAACATCGTCATCTGGTTCAAGGGCAAAGACGTGGAGAATTCCCTAGAGGATGACGATGGCGGCGCCCCGGCCAGCATGGGCATGCCCGTATCGGCCGAGGACCGTTTGAAGGGAACTTACGAGGTGATCTTCCATTTCGTCAGGCAGCAGAAGTACTTCTACGACCTGGACGCCATTCGGGAGAAGCACAGCGACCTGACCCTGAGCGACAACCGCCCGGGTCTTGGTGGTGGTGGCAAGCGGCACGAAGGATGGGTCGAACACAGTGGCGATACTCAACGGGGTTTTAAGAACCCTCCAAACCCGCTGGGGCGAAACCCCGGAGACCTATGGGCGATTCCGACCGCCCCGTTCCCTATGGCCCACTATGCAACCTACCCTCCATCCCTAGTCCATAGGCCCATCAAAGCCACCTGCCCAGAAGCGGTTTGCAGACGGTGTGGGGAGCCCAGAGCGGCAATCTATGAGGTCCAAAGCAAGCCGGCACGCGGTAGGGAGGAACGAAAGGTCTTGGTCCCTGGCAACCGCGAGCAGCAGAGTGGTTGGTTCTGGGAGCCCCCAGACCGAACCCTGGTCGGATACACCGACTGCGGATGTGGCGCCGGTTGGGAAGGTGGCATCATCTTGGACACAGCCTTCGGAAGCGGGGCCACGGCACAGGGAGCTTTCGAGGCCCGCCCAACCAAGGTAATCGACGGAGACGTGTGTCAACCTCTGGTGATCGGTATCGACCTGGACGAGCGCAACCTCGAGATCATCGAAAAGCGCCTGACAGGTCGGGTACGACCCAGCAAGCGCATTGACTACAGCCGTTATGGTGGCAGCCTGCTTGACCAGGTGGCCGCCGGCGAGGACGAAGCGAGGTGACCACCATGGCACTACCCATCGCACCCGAGGCGATCAGAAAAGGACGGTACGACGCCGTCGCCGGGCGGATTGTCTGGGAGGACGGTACCCAGGAGGCAATTGCCTTCCCGGAGTCCCCTACACTTCGACCTACGGTCACCGTCGTAAGCACGCCTACCCAGCAGCCGAACAAGCCCACCAAGGTCCGAAAGCCCAGCGAGTGGCGCAACCGAGTCACAGCAGCCACCGATACACGCAGGCACGAAGCGGTTCGCCTCTACTGCGAGGAGCGGAAGACGGTGACCGAACTCGCCAAGCTCCTGCACATGAACCGGGCCTACGCATCTCGTGTGCTCAAAGCCGCGGGGGTGAAGATCGTCTGCTCTGGAGACCCCCGGGGAAAAAGAGGCGCCAAGGCGGCTCAGCGGTGCACGATCTCCGACCGGGATCTCATCGACCTGGTGTTCAGAGAGGGGAGTGTCACCAAGGCTGCGGACACGCTGGACGGGGTGAACATGCCGTGGGTGTGGCGTCGACTGCGGGCCATGGGTCTACCTAAGGGCCGGAATGGCTCCAAGTACGTGAAGGTGATGAGGGCATTCGGGCTCAAGCCCAGTTGGGAAGAGGGGGGACCGGTCGATGGTAATCCCTGACGATCTCCGTCCGAGCCACAGTTTGGTGCTGCAGTGCCTCCACCACGGAACCTGCACAGTACGAACGGTTGAGATTTACACGGGTCTGACATCCAAGACGGTCGCCCAAGCCCTCCGGGACCTGTTCAAATGGGGCTGGGCGGAGGTACGTAAGAACGCTATCTACGGAGAGCGGTGGTCTCTCACCCGGTCTGGTCGAGAAGTGCCTACGACTCCGACGACCAACTGCGGAAAGCGCTGTCCGGTATCAGACGCCCGCCTCATCCAGGAAGTAGCGAAGGGTGGCGGCATTCGCCAGGCTGCAAGGCGACTGGGATACCTCGATGACGGTTGGCTTAGACGCCGCCTACGGAAGTTGGGTCTACCTCCCGGGCTCCCCGGTCGGCCATACGACCAGGTAAGCAGTCTCTGACGAAAGGAGGAAGGCGACATGCGTTATTCGATGGTGTCCATGGCTCGCAAGTTGAGCACCATCACCAGCCTTGAAGAAGGACAAGTCAGAGTCAAAGCTTTGGATGAGCGGTGCAAGGAGATTGAGGGCGAAATCCGCGACCTCGAAGAGGACCTCAAGGACACCGAATGGGAACGAGACGAGACCCGCGACTTGGTCAAACTCGCCGAGAGGATTGGCCTTGAGGAGGCCCTGCAGGGATACGAACTCCTGGCCGCCGTCTACCACCCCAACCAGCAACGGTTCGACTTCATCGGGGGCAAGGTCGGGGCGGCCGCCTGATCATGACCTACTACGCAGTGATGCGGCGCCCCGTACATGGAACCAGACCACTTCCGGTGCATGCGGATCCTAGCTGCCGACACCTTCGCCGGGCTATTGAGATCCAGGAAGTCCCGGTTGAGGAGGCGGAGAAACGGCCTAAGTGCTGGTTCTGCTGCCCCGAAGATCCTGAGAAAGCGAGGTGACTACACCATGAGCCTCACCGACAAGACCATTGACGTCTGCAGGCAGTTGGAGGCCGCCGGCCTGAACGTCATGGTCGACGAGGGCAACCCCAAGAAGGGGAAGCACCTCACGCTTACCGTCATCGGCGCCCCGGCCCAATTCGAGGCGGTCATTCAAGCACCGCTCGCCCCCATCCAGACCGCCCTGCTGCAGATTGTCCGGCACGAAGAAGGGCCTGGCTATCAGTGCGAGATCGGCTCGGGCACCGTGGGGTGCGATGAATGCGCCGACATGAAGCGGATCGCAGAAGCCGCCCTCTCGCCAGACGCAGGTAAGGCCCTCCTTGAACGGATACATACCGCGGAGGAGCTGGCCACGCATCAAGCCGACGAGATTCGCAGACTTCGGGAGAAGCTCTTCTGGTCTCAGATGGTCTTCCACACCATCGCCACCTACACCAAGGAGTCATTTATCGAGGGGCACGCCCTGAACGGTCGCCGGGTGATGGAGGAGACCTTAGGCAACGTGCCGGAGCAGGACAGGAAGATCGGATTCGAGGCAACCTACCTGCCCAAGGAAGTGGCTGATCGCCTTATCTCATACGCCACGTATGCAGCCACCGCCTACAAGGAACTGGGTTTCACCGTCGAGGAGGACATCGCAGCCATCCAGCGAGGAATGGTGCAGGCCACGCCCGCGGCGCCCCGGGAATCGGAGAAGGGAGAACAGCGGTGACCAAGTACGAGATGGCCATCCTGAAGAAGCTCCGGGAGGGGCCGGCCCCGGCGACCAGGTTCGACCGACTCCCCTTGGAGCGGTGTTCCGCAGAGGGCCTGATCGAGGACGTTCCCTGGGACGAACGTCCGCACAGCAAGGCGCTTCGATGGGTCCGGCTCACGGAGAAGGGCAAGTCGGCACTGGCACAGGCCAGCTAGGGGAAGGGAGAGAGACATCAATGGCAGACGAGCAAAACCGGGGACTCGAGGAGCAGGATGAGGAAATCGTCGTGCTCACTGACGAAGACGGCAACGAGCACGAGTACACCATCGTCCAAGTCCTCAAGGTGGACGGCAAGGATTACGCCGTCCTGCTGCCTGTGGAGCCGGAGAACGAAGACGACGAGGCAGCCGTGATCCTCCGCATCGACCAGGAGGACGGTGAGGATGTCCTGGCCGAGATCGAAGACGACGAGGAGTTCGAGCGGGTCGCGGAGGCCTGGGAGGAACTCTTGGACGAGCTCCCGGAAGACGGGGAGTAGGGGAGGTGGGCGCCATGCCAGTAGACCCCTGGTACACGGACGGTATGGTAGCTGAGATTGAGGGTTTTGGCGACAAGCGTGACCGCATCGCCATCGTCCGGGCCACCAAGCGAGGCCTCACCCTCCATAAAGCCATCCAGGTGGACCTGATCGGGGTACGTCACCGGGGCCGGGTTGGAGGTATCTCGGTCCCGGTGGACCGCATCGACGACCTGGTGGGCGCCCTCCTTAAGGTCAAGGCAGTTGTCAGTGGAGCCACCTGCGGTGAAGAAAGGGGCAGTGAACGTGAGTAAGGGTATCGAGTTGATTGCAGCCGAGCGCCGGCGTCAGGTAGAGGTAGAAGGTTGGACCCCTGAGCATGATGCCGAACACGTCAACGGAGAGCTTGCGGTGGCGGCATCCTGTTACGCCACTGGTGACTACGCGATGTGGCCTTGGGCACCGGAGTGGCTGAAGCCCAAGGATCGCCTCTCGGACCTGGTCCGGGCCGGCGCCCTGATCGCCGCAGAGATCGACCGTCTTCTGGCCGCCGGTAACGGAGCGAACAATCCGTGAGGAACATCTCTTCGACTAAGAGGCAGTACACAGGCGCCGAGATAGCCGAGGCCATTATGGTCTATGACGAACTCAAGCGGATCGGCGCCGTCGACAAGGGGCGCCTCGACGCCCAGAAGATCGCCTCGGACTACCGTAACGAGGGCTGGGGGAAGAACGTGGACTTTGACGTGTCGCCGCTCCGGGCGACGGTCGAGGAGCTGCCTCCCCAGGAGCTAACATCAACGGTCAGGAGCTGAGAGACCGTGGCCCGTCTGACCAGGGAACAGCTACTCGAATGGATCGAAGAGATCCTGGAGGCGTCCGACGGCATCGAGTACGGGTACCTCCAGATCGGCATAGAGCAGCGCAAGATCAGTAACGTCGATGGGTACAGGCGTAAGCGTACTGTGCATGACGGCCGGAAGGTCAAGAAACCCAAGGAGTAATGTACGACACCTACCGCGGCATCGCCGGGGGGCAAATACGAACCAGGGCGAGATCCTACCGCTCCTTAGGAGGGGGGATAGCCCGGCTACCTACAAAGCCGGACTATCTCCCCTTGTCCAATGCCAAAGGAGGGCGCCGATTATGTCTGAGACCCCGAATACCGAGGCCAAGGCCACGGACCTAACCTGGGAAGAAAAAGCCGACAAGCTTTATCGATATATCCACGACTACCTCAAGGACAATGCCAGAGGTCCAAGCCATCGGGAGATGTATGCACACATGCAGTGCAGCCCCAACACCCTGGGAGAACTGCTGGACAACCTGGAACAGACCGGGCGCCCTATTCACCGGGTCAAGGGCTGCTGGCGGCGCATTTGGGTACCGATGTCCGTAATGCCTGACGAGGGGGAGTAGGTCATGCTTCAGGTCTCGCCCTTGCCGCAGTGGGTGAAGAACCGCCTTACAGACATGATCGACGCCTATCTGACGCTGATCCCCGTAATCGAACAACGCTGTGCAGTCGTGGCAGCGGGCGCCCGCCGGGATGAACAGGGGGAACTGTGGGACGGAATCGGAACCGTGGACGAGTACCGGCTCGACAGCAAGTACTGCGCCGGCCAGGCCGTGAGACTTATTGCTCTCCTTAGAGAACGGTTTACCGAGGAGCAATGGGAACTGAGCCCGTACTCCAAGGTGCCCAAGAAACCCAACGAACTCGCAAGGTGGGCATGGACAAACCCATGGAAGCACCTGAAGCTACGCCTGGTGACGGCGGCCATGGACGAAGCCCCTCTTGAGTGGCGAGACTTCTACCTGCTATATCCTGAGCGAGAAAGGCAGGCCCTTGTCTACACCATGGGCTGCGGCATGTCGCTCCAGGAGGCCGCCGATAAGATGGGCATCACCCTGGGAGCGGTCAAGGCTATTCTCAGTCGTGCCCGAGCAAGGGGCCGAAACGCCCGTGACGCAAGGGCCGGAATCAAGGAGAACGACTCGTATTGGGCGAGAAGCGGGCGACTCGGATAACGTTTGTAATCAGGCTGGGTTTATATATGAGAGGGTGTTTTAGCTAAGCGGGGGTGGCAAGGGCATCGCCCAGTGACATCAGGTCGACGAGACAGCCGCCCCTGCTCCCTCCGAACCTGGAGGTGATCCCCGTGTACCTGAAGCTACTCTGCAAAGGTTGCGGTTATTGCCTCGGGGAGACCGATGCCCTTATCAACCTGACAAGGATCTGCGAAAAGTGCGGATCGGCAACAAAGTTTGTTACCTCCGGGCCGCCCCGGGATCGGCACCTGGAAGCCTCGCTTCTCCACGAAGGGGAAGGGGCAGCCGACCTCCGGCTGAGTCGGGACCCGGGAGAGCAACGGAAACAGGAACTGCGCCGGCTGGACCGGGCCGTCCGGGAGAACCGGGGCAACGTCGACCCGGTGAAGTGCCGGTGAGAGGGTGGTGAGCATGTCTGGACCGCTGGAAGACGACTACTCTGACGGCAGAAACGACGTGTATCCCACCGAAGCCACGAAGGTGCCAAAGAACCGGCACGGCTGCCGCCTCCCCCATGAACTGGCCGCACGAGAGCCAATCCTCCACAAGATGCTATCCGGTCCTGTAGAGGACCGTACACCCAAGAAGAAACCGCCCGAGGAGTGATTCTGGTGTCCGTCCGAGAAATGTCTGCCGAGGACCGGCGCCAGACCGGGTACGACCCCGAGGAAGAGGCCGTACTCAATACAATCCTCCACGGTCGTCACCTGACCATTCTCCGAGCCTACCAGCTGAAGTACCTGGTCGACCGGCAGCCGACGGCGGACGCCAGGGAAGAACTCTTCGAGCGACTCGCCTACCGAGGGGGCCGATCCAAGCGGCTCCTCATGGACGAATATCGGGTGGCAGAGGTAATCAAGGAGGCCGACCTTCGGGACGCCTTCGCCAAGAAGGGCATTGCTCCCGAGGACTGGCTCATGCGCCTGGACATGGGGCACCTGATCATCCTCTCGAAGGCCACGAATCAGAAGACCTTCCGGGTGATCAGTTCCACGACAGCAGCGGAGATCGCTGCTGAAGCCTATCACGGTAACTGGTCAGCCGAGGAACTCAGGGAGGAACTCCGCCGGCGTGGTATGGCGGCGCCCGAAGTGGCGAGACTGGCACCTCCGATCAAGAAGACGGGCCTGAAGGCCAGCGACTTCCTCAGGTGGCTTGCCGGTGAGTTGGAGAGGACCGGGCTGGATTTCGACGTGGCGGAGCTGCTCACGAGAAGGGGCTCGGACGTGACGATCTCCCGTGAACTGCCATGGTGGATTCACCGACTGGCGGAGCTATGGGAGTCGGTCGGACCCAAGAAGATCATGTTCAAGTTCAAGCCGTGAGGGGAGGGCGCCCGATGAGCGAACAGCAGCAAGAACGGCTCAAGGCTCTCGGGAAGGCCCTGGTATCCAAAGGGGTACCGCCCTTCCTAGTAGCGGCGAACATCACCGAGCCGGAGTACGACCAGGTCCACCTCTGGAAGCAGGATGGGTGGATCTTCGTCCGCACCCGTTGCGTTGACCCTGACGACGGGCAGCAACTGACCTTCCTGTACCACTACGACGAGACGGTCACCCTCCAGAAGATCGAAATGGAGCTCGGCGGCCGGACCTCGATCCACTACGACCGCAAGGACGAACTCCAGAGACTGGCCGATGCGGCGGGCTTCAAGCACACCTGCGACATGTGCAAGAGTGTGGAGGACTTCATCCGAAACCACGCCAAGCCGGCCAATGGGGAGGGCGCCCAGTGACACAGGAAGCGATGAACCTCAAAGTCCTGGAGCCCTTCATGGAGAAGTTGGACTTCGTCCAGTGGGACCGCTTCACCAATGGGGAAGGCTTCGTGAACTGCTTCGGGTGGATCAACAGGCCCGACGGACGGTCGGACTTCGTGCTGCTGGCCATCTGGGATGGGCATGAGGAGCCGCACTTCTGGACCAGCTCGGCCCAGTACAGCGAGGAGATCGCCCGAAGGTTGTACGGGGATGCAGAGGGGCACGTCTCCTGCCAGCGGGTGGAGCACGCCGGCCTGTCGCTGTCCAACATGGTGAGATTGGGCGACACCCCGCGCCGATTCCGCATCCATCCGTCAGGGCTAACGGCCGAAGTCGTACCCATCACCGTTGAGTGCGAGGTTTGGCAACTCCCAGACGGTAAGTGGTTAGCGTACGTCGTAGGCACCGATCATCATCACGTGGGGGCCAGCCGGGAGGACGTGATCAGCCAGGCGAAACGGCAGCACGTCGAGGATGGTGATGGTTCCCCCAAGGAGGGCGCCCAGGATGCAACTACTCCGGGATCTTCCCCTGATTTGATCGCATAAACATGCAGGACACCCTCCTGAATATGCGGAGGGTGTCCTATAGGGGCCGGAATGCATAAGAGTTCGCATACTTCATGCAGCGGCGCCATGGAGGTGAGCTAATGGAGACCATCCCGAACCCGTCCAGCCCTGAAGCCATTCAGAAGGGCTGTACCTGTGACACGGTAAAGAACATCCCGGCGGCGCCCACGGGAAACTGGACGGTCATGGACCCCAAGTGCCCGCTTCACGGTGGGGTGGACAACCTGATGCGCTTCATGGACCAGCAGAAGGCGCAAGGCAAGAGACGCCGTTGACCCGGAATCGGGCAGCACAGAGAGGCCTCCAGTGGCTGCCCTGGTCCCTATCCCTAAGGCCTGGGGATAGAGATCAGGGGAGCTCCCGAGGCTCCAGATCCCTGCAGTGACAAAACGCCGTGCCGCTGGACTCCCTGCCGGCCATACGGCTCAACCGGGGTGCGAACCGCATGACGCACCGCTGCGGGACAGGGAACGGCACCGTCGTGATGACGGAGCACTATCCGATACGCCCGTAGGCGGGCAACATTCATCCACGCCCCGGGCGGCCTCATGGCCAGAGCCGGGCCCGATCGACAACTGCGGCGCCCTCCATGAACGGTGGGCGCCTTCTACGCATCCTCTCGCTCCTTCGGGTCCTCCCCTGGTGGGAACCCCCGCCCGAGGTTGAGCGCCATGTATTTCGGGGAGCAGCACTGGGATGTCTCGGTGCTGCTCCTCACCTTCTTTCGGTAACAGGGCAGGGCGGTGCTCAGTGGAGCGGCGCCCTGTTTCGCGGTTTGGCGAGGGCAAAGCCAAGTACAGCACAGTCAAGTCCCAAAAGCACAGCCAAGGAGAGTGGAGCACAGTGATCCAGACGAGTGCCATCTACAGCCCCATGGACCCCAAGAACATGTTTGCCGAGCTACTGGCCGAGGCCGACCGCATGTCCCAGATCCCGAAGGAGCGGGCCGACCAGTGTTTCGGAGCCGACCGCTACGACATGATGTCGTTTTTCGCCGGCCAGGCCCAGGCTTATCGGACAGTGGTCGAGCGCTACCAGACCAGCGTGGCCGCCGTGGACTTGACCAGTGACGTGAGGGACAAGCTGAAGGACGCCGTCCTGGGCCGGGCCTTCTACAACCCGGCGATGGGCCGCATTCTCACGGCCGTAGAGAGCATCCTCATCCTGGCCGGAGCGGGCACTCCCCAGAACAAGGAGGCAGCCAAGGAGCTAATCCGAGGCGCCATCACCGCCATTCAGGAGAGCATGCGAGCTGAGTGGGATACCCAGTGGTGGGAGCTCATCAAGCCCCAGGTGCAGGACATCCAGACCATGGCTCTGGTGGAGGGCGTGACCCTCGAGAATCTCGTCAGGGACCGAGCCACAGTCTTCTACCAGGTCCACGATCGCGTCCATAACCGAATGCTCGAGGCTGGCGACGGGCTGCCTACATCGACCGAGCAATTCATCCGGGTTGTAACCCTTGCGGTGATTGAAGGCCTGGAGGCTTGCGGTCTAGTTGAGGAGAAACCGCCTGAAGGCGACGGACACGGTTCCCTTTCCTCGGCTCCCTGGATTGCAGGGGCCAAGGAGATGGTCCAACACCTAACCGACGCAGTTCGGACTACCAATCTCCGCACCCGCTAGACTGGCACGCCCTCGCCAGCAGTCCCGTAACCGAACGAAAGAAAAGGCGCCCCGGGCAGACATCCGAGGCGCCTTCAAGTTTTGAGCAGGCACGGCTGATCACCGCGTGGCAACGGGTTCTCCTCCCCGGCGCCCTGCCTGTCTCTTTTGGCTCCAGGTAGAGGAGAGAACATACCGGAGAGGAGACGGTGACCGTGGGATCTGCGCTTGTTCAGTTTGTGTCTGGATCAGATTGGGAGTTCGAGGGGCACACGGTTCGCATCGAAGAGGATGATGGCGAGTTCCTGATTCCGGCCGTGGACGTAGCCCGGTGTATCGGATACGGTGAACCAGAGAAGAGAGGGTCCGAGGTCCTCGCCCGAAACCCTGACGATTTCGAGGGATTCACACGACTCCGCAATCTGCGGAGTCGTGCCGGAAACGGTGTTCGTACGCAGTGCCTCACCGAACAAGGCGTCTACGTATTTTGTATGTTGGCCCGAACACCTCTGGCTACGAAGTTCCGCAGGGCAGTCGCCAATCATCTACAGCAGTTGCGGAAGCACGGGATGGTCGCTCAACTCCAGGCAACCATGATTCAAGCCTTGCTGCCCACCATTACCGCCATCGTACAACAAACGGCTGCGGCCACTGTCGAGGGTGTGCTTCGGGGGGTTCAGGAGCGAGAACTCGCTATTGTCTCCGCGGTGGCAACACTCAAGGAGCAATTAGGAACCCTTAAGAGGACGGCCAAGCATCTAGAACGGCGCCCGCTACAGATGGTCATGCCGGTCGATGATGTCACGGACCTGACGCCCACCACTCTGATCCCCCTGAAGAAACTCCGAGAGTTGCGTAGGATGAAGCAGAAGGAAGTGGCCGTCTACCTCGGGATCTCCCGATCCGACTACAGCAAGATCGAGCAGGGGCTCGAAGAGCCGACTCCGAGGCTGCGTCGGATGATCAACCACCTGTTCCAGACATGGTAAGCACGACTTGAAAGGCTCTCACCACTGCAGACAAGAGGTGAGAGCCTTTCTATGTACAGGAACGGCGACGGCAACCGAGCCACGACCCGGCGCCCTTCCACTAGCCAGTGTCTCCAGATAGGAGGAGAACCATGTCCGCAAGCGCACAAGAGATCGCCGGGACTCTGCTCCATGCAGAGCGGAACCTGTTGACTATGCTGAGAAACGGACTGATCACCCCACAAGAGTACGAGGAGCAGGTAAACGCCGCTCGTAACGATGCCAGGAACGAGTCCGGCCTGCCTCCCCTGGACGTCATTAAGTGCGTAGATAGCCTGAGCCTGAAGGGCGGCGACGTCCTCTTCATTCAGAGCAGCGAGCCGTTAAGCCAGTGCAATATGGACCGCCTGACCACATTGGTGAACCAACACCTTGAGGCCGTGGGCATCGGTCGAGTGCTCGTCATCCTGGTTGAGGATCAGATGGAGGTCCGGAGCCTGGATGAGGAAGCGATGCGCCAGCACGGCTGGGTTCGGGCAAACAAGGAGTGACGCCCGGTGCCGAGTAGACCACTGCGGCCATGCAGCAAGCCCGGCGGGTGCCCGAATCTAACCACCGGTCGATACTGCGCAGAACACGAGCACCTGGCGAACCGCCACGAACAAGATCGTGAGTCGGCGGCGAAACGTGGGTACGGACGTAAGTGGCAGTCGGCCCGCGAGAGCTTCTTGAGGCAGAACCCCTTGTGCGTTGACTGCCTCAAAGAGGGACGATACGAGCCGGCCACTGTGGTCGACCATGTGATTCCTCACAAGGGAGACCAGCGACTGTTCTGGGACCGCACGAACTGGGCTGCCCTTTGTAAACCACACCACGATGCCAAGACCGCCCGGGATGATGGCGGATTTGGTAACCACGGTCGAAGGTAGGCGGAGGCTTGGAGCCCTAGAGTCATAAGGCGTCAAGCGGCGTCATATTGTCAGACAATTCAAGGCCGTAGGGGGTAGGGGGGTGGAAATCCCTCCCACCTATCGCCCCGTAGACCGTGCGGCTCCTTTCCGTGGATGAACTTCCTTTTTTGACATGGCCCTTTAGTAGAGAGGAGGTGGATAGAAATGGCAGGCAGGACCAAAATGCCGCTATCTGTAATAGTTGGGGGCGGAAGGACTCACCTGACGAAGGCTCAGATTGAAGAGCGGAAGCAGGCGGAGGAGCGGTTTCAGCCTGCCGCCGACAAGGTAAAATGTCCGTCTCGTCTCAACGGCGTGGCTAAGCGCCTGTGGCACAGCGTGGTTGGTGACCTCCTTACCGAGGAGATGATCACTAACCTCGATGTCACTGCGCTGGCTATCTGGTGTGATGCAGTTAGTAAGTACTGGGCCGCCTCCGAGCAAGTGGACAAGGAGGGCTCGGTAATCACCTTCAAGAACGCTCTCGGCGCCACGAACCAGGTTAAGCACCCCGGCATCGAGGTAATGAAGCAGATGGCCGCCATCGCAAACACATACGGTGCCAAATTCGGGCTCTCGTTCGGCGACAGACTGCGCCTCACGCCATCGAAGCAACCTGAGAAGGAACCAACCGACCTGGAGAAGAGCGGGTTCGGTGATGTGTAATGACGCTCAAGGAATGGCTGATTGACTACTGTCAGGAAGTCATCACCGGCGAGGTCGTGGCCTGCAAGAAGCACAAGTGGGCTTGCATGCGCTTTCTGCGGGACGTTGGACGAGAGGGAACAGACGAATTCCCCTATGTCTTCGACGATGAGAAGGCTTCCCGCTTTCTTCGCTGGATGCACCTGTTCCGGCACACCAAAGGCACCTTGCAGGGGCAACGCATAGAAGCACACGAAATCCAGGCGTTCCTGTTTGGTCAACTCTATGGCTGGGTCCACCGGGACACGGGAAAGCGCCGTTTCCGCTACGTCTACTGGCAGGTGGGCCGCAAGAACGCGAAGTCACAGTCCTTGGCCTGCGTCGGCAGCTATGAGGCGATGGCCCGGGGCGTTAATATGGCCGAGGTTTACATCGGTGCCGTGAAGTCCGAGCAGAGCCAGATCGTCTGGAAAGAGATCAAGGCCCAGCTCACCAAATGCACCGACCTCAAAGGTAAGTACCAAATCCGGTATGGCAAGATCGAGCACCCAAAAAGCGAGTCTTACATCGCCGCTCTGTCCAAGGACGAAGGGCAGACAGGTGACGGCAAGAACGTCCAGTGCGGGATCGTGGACGAGTACCACGCCCACAAGACCAGCGAGATCCTGGACGTGTTGGTATCCGGTATGGTCGCCCGCCCTGAGCCCCTGGTCGTGATCATCACCACCGCCGGCTTCAACCTCACGAACCCCTGCTACTCTGTCGAGTACTCCTACGTCAGCAAACTGCTTGACCCGGATCTACCGGTTGAGAACGAAGAGTATCTCGCCTTGGTCAACGAGCTTGAACCTGGCGACGATATCAAGGATGAGGCGGTCTGGGAGAAGGCAAACCCCATCCTATGCTCCTACGAGGAAGGGCGGGCTTCGATCCGGAGTGAGCTCAAGAAAGCCCTGGACGCCCCGCAGAAGATGCGAGGATTCCTGACCAAGAACATGAACATGTGGGTCGACCAGAAGGACCACGGGTACATGTCGGCAGCCAAATGGAAGGCCTGCCAGGTCGGCCAGAAGGGCGTTCCGGCAGAGATGCCGGACCTGACCGGGCGAGAATGCCGGATTGGCGTGGACATATCATCCAAGCTCGACCTTACCTCGGTCGGATTTGAGTTTCAGCTGGACGATGGAAAAGTCGCCGTTCTCAGCCATTCCTTCATGCCAGAGGACAAGTTGGCCGAGAAGCGTTCGACGGACAAGGTCCCATATGATCTCTGGGTGGAGCAAGGCCACATCTCCGTTACCAGTGGCGCCGTGGTTGATCTAGAGTACCTCGTCAAGTACGTTGACGACCAGGTGGCGGCGAACAAGTGGAAGCCAAAGGAAGTATGCGTTGACCCCTGGCACGACTCATATGTGGCCTCCGAGATGGCCAAGCGAGGTTACACCGTCGTCGAGATTCGTCAGGGCATGGCAACGCTGTCGGCGCCCACGAAGAACTTCCGCGACATGGCCTATGAGCAGAAGGTGATCCACAACGGCGACCCGGTCCTGGCCTGGGCAATCAGTAACGCCGTGACCAAGACGGACGCCAACCAGAACATCATGCTAGACAAGAGCAAGGCGACAGACCGAATCGACCCCATTGCCGCGTTGATCAACGCCCACGTACGAACCATGGTGGCCGAAGCGCCGAAGAAGAAGTCCCGGTGGGAAGATCCGAATGCCGACGTTGCAGTCATCTAGGAGGTGAGACAGTGGACCTGAACGACCTGCTAATCATCCTCGGAACCATCATGGCGGCATCCGGGATATGGATAATCTCGCCGCCGATGGCCCTCATTGTTTTAGGGGTGTGGTTGGCCCTCCTGGGGTTTCGCCTTCCCGCGATTCGGCTGCCTTCGTGGCGGCGGCCTGGTAGGTCGCCGCCCCAGGCATCCTCCGTAACGGAAGGGGGTGAGAAGCTGTAATGGGCTTGTTGAAGAGCGCATTCGAACCCCGGGCGGACGCCAAGGTGCAGCCGACGTCACCCGCAGATCCTGCCCCCTGGTTCCTGGACGGTCTTGGTGTCGGACCGTCAACTGCCGGCATCACAGTAACCGAGGAAACCGCCATGCGTAGCACGGCGGTTTTTGCATGCGTGAATAAGATCGCCAAGAGCGTGGCCTCACTACCGCTCCCTGTGTACGAACGCATGCAGCCGAGGGGGAAGATTCGTGCGCCCACCTTCCCGTTGTATCGAGTCCTACACGACCAAGGCAACGACGAGATGACCGCCATGACGGTTCGGCAGACCATCCAGGGGCACGCTGCCCTTCGGGGGAATGGCTATGCCGAAATTGAATGGGACAACGCCGGCCGCATCCGGGGTTTGTGGCCACTTCGACCAGACCGGACGAAACCCGTTCGGCTCGACGACGGTTCCCTCTGGTATGACACGGTCATCCCCAAAACCGGCGAGGGTATCCGGCTGCCGGCCAATCGCGTGTTTCACCTGCTGGGCCTCTCGGGAAATGGACTGATTGGGTACTCCCCGGTGAGGCAAGCTGCGGAGGCCCTTGGTGTCAACCTAGCCCTGGTCCAGTACGGCGGTGGATTCTTCGGCAATGGCGCTCGTCCAGGAGGCATAATCAAGGTGCCCAAGGACTTGGAAATGACCGACGACGCCAAGGATCGCCTGAAAAACCGGTGGGAGGAGCGACACCAAGGTCTGACCAAGGCCCACCGCATCGCCATCCTAGACGAAGGTATGGATTACACGCAGGTCGGCATCGCCCCGGAGGAAGCTCAGTTCTTAGAGGCGATGAAGTACTCGGTCACCGATATCGCCAGGCTCTTTGATGTTCCGCCTCACATGATCGCCGACCTCGACCGCAGCACGAACAACAACATCGAACACCAGTCCCTGGAATTCGTGGTCCACTGCCTGCGCCCGTGGTTGGTCCAGTGGGAGCAGACCATCAGCATGAAACTCCTGACGGTGCGGGAACGAGAACGGTACTTTGCGGAGCACGTCGTCGATGGGCTCCTCCGAGGCGACTACAAGAGCCGGATGGAAGGCTACGGTCAGGCGATTCAAAACGGCATCATGTCCCCGAATGATGCTCGGGACCTGGAGAACCTGAATCCGTATCCTGGCGGTGACACGTATATGGTCAACGGCAACATGATACCGGTCCTAAAAGTTGGTTCGACTGAGAAAGGGGGTGTAGGGCGATGAAATTCTGGCAGTTTCGGGCATCTGCCAGCAACCCGAAGATCGGCGAGCTGATGCTGTATGGGGTGATCAGTTCTGAATCCTGGTGGGGCGATGAAGTCACACCAAAGACCTTCAAGGACGATCTCGATGCCCTTGGCGACATCGAAGAGTTGCATGTGTTCATCAACTCCGGCGGCGGAGACGTGTTTGCAGGTCAGGCGATTCATTCGATGCTGAAGCGGCACAAGGCGAAGGTAGTCGTTCATATTGACGGTCTGGCTGCCTCAATAGCGTCTGTTATCGCCATGGCTGGTGACGTCGTCCGGATGCCGCGCAACGCGATGATGATGGTTCACAATCCGTGGACCATCGCCATGGGCAACGCTGCGGATTTCCGCAAGTTGGCCGACGACCTGGACCGCATTGGGGAATCCCTTGTCGCGGCGTACGAGGAGAAGACGGGCCTCCCCCGGGACGAGATCGTTGCGCTCATGGAAGCGGAGACTTGGATGACCGCCGACGATGCGGTGGCAAAGGGTTTCGCTGATGAGATTGAACAGGCCAAGCAGGTAGCGGCATCGCTCAAGGATGCGCAACTGACGGTAAATGATCAGACGTTCGACCTCTCTCGGTTCCGCAACCGGCCTGCAGTTGCTTTGGCCGCTGTAAATCCGGCAACATCTGACCCTCAAGGCATAGGGCGGGCACAGGAAGGATCTCCAGCTCAGGGGCCGAAAGCGGCTGGCCGGACTCTCTCGGCGGCCAATGAGGACAAGCTCAAGAGTGCCAGGGACGCTATCGATGAGGTGCTGGCGCAAGTCGCCGATGCCGGATCCGCTCAACGTGGCGGTTCCGATCCGGCACCAGACGACCGTCTGGATGAGATGGCGGCGAAACTGGAAGGCGTGCTAACGGAGCTGACGGCACTGCGAAACCAGCACAACCTCCTGCGTAAGCGGGTGGCACTGCTGGAACCCAGTACCGATTAACTCATCACAACTCGTCAACGTCGGACTCACCGGAACTCGGTGGGTCCTCTTTGTTTGCCGTGAAAGGGAGGAAACGCGAACCATGGCTGATATCCGTGACCTGATGCAGCAGCGTGCCAAGGCGGTTGCCGATGCTCGGGCCCTGATCGATCGTGCCGACGCTGAAAAGCGCGACCTGTCCGGTGAGGAGCAGCAACAGTACGACCGGGCGATGAAGGAGGAGCGGCGCCTCGCAGACCGGATCAAGGAGGAGGAGAAGCTTCAGGCGCTGGAGCGGACACTCGCTCAGAGCGCCGGCGTCGCAGCTAGGCCCGATCCGGCTCTGGACACCGATGCTGGCAACACGGACCCTCGCAACAGCAAGGCGTACCGGGAGGCTTACGGGCGCTTCCTGGTGTCCGGTCGTACCGCCCTTACCGCGGGCGACATCAAGGCCCTTGAGGCGACCAGGCAGCCGGATGGCGGGTATCTCACGGCGCCGACCGAGTTCGTTCGCCAGCTGATCAAGAAAGTGGACGACCTGGTATTCATCCGGAGCCTGGCGACCGTGCACACCCTGACCACTTCGGACAGCCTCGGTGCGCCGGCCCTGGACAACGATCCGGACGACGCCGACTGGACCGCCGAGCTCGGCACTGGCAGCGACGACACCGGCATGAAGTTTGGCAAGCGGGAACTGAAGACCAACCCGCTGGCGAAGCGCATCAAGGTCTCTCGTAAGCTCCTGCGCAGCTCCGTGCTCGATGTGGAGGGCATCGTGCGAGACCGCCTGGCCTACAAGTACGCCATCACCCACGAGAAGGCGTACATGACCGGTGACGGCGTGGAGAATCCCCTCGGCATCTTCACCAACTCTAACCAGGGCATCTCCAGTGCTCGCGATGTGGCCAACGGCAACTCCACCACGGCGCTCGCCTTCGACGGCCTGATCAACGCCAAGTACGCCCTGAAGGCGCAGTACTGGAAGAGCGCTCGCTGGGCGTTCCACCGCGATGCCGTAGCACAACTCGCCAAGCTGAAGGACACCACGAACCAGTACCTGTGGCAGCCCAGCACGCAGGCCGGCCAGCCCGACCTTTTGCTCGGGTTCCCGGTGATGATGTCGGAGTTCGTTCCGAACACCTTCACCACCGGCAAGTACGTCGGCGCCCTGGCCGACTTCAGCCACTACTGGATCGCCGACGCCCTGGACATGAGCATCCAGCGCCTGGACGAGCTCTATGCCGAGAAGAACCAGGTGGGCTTCATCGGCCGCTTCGAGTCGGACGGAATGCCGACCCTTGAAGAGGCGTTCGTCCGCGTGACCCTGTCCTAGTCTCACGTCCACCATTCTGATCTAATTTGGGAGGGACCAGTCACAATGCCCATGGATTTGTATAGCGCCCTCGGAGTCGCTCGGACCCTGTCTCCCGCGGCCCGAACGGCCAGCGCCAATGGCGTCGGTGTCAATCGTGCCAACTTCCCCGGAACCATGATCGTGATCCAGACTGGCACCATTACGGACGGCACCCACACCTTCGATGTCAAGGAGTCGGACGACAACTCCACCTACACCGCCGTCGCTGCTTCCGATCTTCAGGGTGCCGCCCCGGTGGTGGGCGCGGCCGATGATGATAAGGTGTACAAGGTCGGTTACCTTGGTCGCAAGGCGTACGTCCGGGTCGACGTGACCGTAGCCGGCGCTACCACCGGTGGCGTCTACAGCGCCTCCGTGATCCAGGGTGGCGCCCGTAATGGTCCCACTCCCTAACGTCCCCGCGCAGGAAGGGGCCGGGTAATAACTCGGCCCCTTCCATCTGACCGTGAGGTGATTGGATGATCCGCGTGAGGATGAAGACCACAATGGCGGGGCCGAACGGCACCGCCAGCCCCAACGGCACCGTCCTGGTGCCAGAGCAAGAGGCGACCGATTTGGTAGCCGGAGGGTACGCCGAGTATGTCGATTCCCCGCCCACGACAGCAACCGGAGAGGCTACGGACCTGCCGCCCGCTGCGGAAGCGGGGACTCCGGCCGCAGCTGCCACACCCGAGCACACGACCGCGAAGAAGCACCGGAGGTGATCTAAGTGTCGGCAACGCCGTTCATCACCATCGATGAGGTCAAAGCTTGGAAAGACCCCGGCGGAAGCATCACTGACGTGTCCGAAAACACCAACATCGAACTGGTGATTGACGCTGTTTGTACCGACATGGAGCAGTACATGCGCCGTCCGGTAGTCGCTAGGCATCTCACTAAGGTGTCAGACGGCGGTTGCACCCGAATCCTTCTCGCTCACCAAAATCCGGGGTACTTCTCCGTTTCGTCCGTGGTCGAGGATGGCACCCCACTAACACTCGACACGGATTACAAGGTGTACACCGCGGAAGGGTACGTAGCTCGCGTGCAGGGGGAAGCGTTTGCCAAATTCACCGAGAAGCCGCAGGCGGTGACGATCTCCTACGAAGCTGGTGTGGCCGAAACGGTGGATGACGTACCGAAACTCCTCAAGATGTGCGCCATTATCGCTACGCGATTCTACCTTGCCCTGGGTCCGGACAACTTCGGCAAGCGGTTCGAGGGCGGCTCGGTCATGATGACGGACGCCTTCCCCAGGCAGTGCCGGTGGATCATGGACAAGTATCGCCTCCATACGGGGGGTGCTACCTAATGCCGGTGGACCTCCGGGCCAGAATGGAGATGTCCGACCAACTCAAAGCCGCCATGGCGAGAGCCCCTGAGATCGTGGCCGAAGAGCTGACTGAGGGCATGCAGGAAGTCGCATTCGTCCGAGATTCTGTACGGGTGTCAATCCAGTCGGAAGGCCTCGTCGAGAGCGGCGCCATGATGCGAACCACCAAGGCGATGGTCTACACGAACCGAGACCGGGGCACCGTCAGGGGCATCGTTCAGGTCGGCACGCGCGGCCGTGGACCTGGATTCTACGCACCCGTTCAAGAACGGGGCGCAACCATCACCCCCAAGAAGGGGGAGTTCCTCCTCATTCCAGTGGGCGAACGGGTACTGATTACCCACGTCCAACAGAGGAGCGGGGACTGGAAGGAACTGAAGAGCCCCCGTATGGAGACGATCGCCCAGAAGTTCGCCAAGGTGCGCTCTGTAACCATCAAGCCGACTTGGTTCTTCTACAAGGGAACCAAACGCAGCCTGCCCAGGGTTGAGGCGGCCCTGGACCGTCACGGATTCCGGGCGGTTGAGCGGGTGTTTGAGGCGGGTGATGCGAGTGGCGATTGATCGTGTCAGCAGATTGAGGGCGGCCATCTCCAACACCGTGAAGGAGATCAAGGCCGAAAACGGCAGCCCCCTGTATGTCACCACGACACCTTTCTGGCGAAGGGCGATTGGCCCGTGTCCGTCGTTCATGATCTTCTGGGATGGCTTTAACTCACCGCAACCGGAGAGATCGTCCGGGTCCGACCTGGTTTCGACGACACATCGCTTCCAACTCGAACTGTACTCCCTTGTGGGATCTAACGAGGAGGATAGCCAGGCCCGATTTGACGACCTGGTAGCGAGGACAGTTGAAGCCCTTCAGGAGAACCATCGCTTCGGCGGGCTCTGCTTGCGTTCCCGGGTTACGGCCGGAGATGCAAACATGTTCCAAGGCCAGGGCGCCAACGCCGCGGTGTACCAGATGCTCATCATCACGTTGGAAGCCGACTGTCCCCGCTGGTGAGGAGGAACGTCTTGAAACTGCATCACAGGACCCAAAGGGGCGGTGAGATCACCGTCACGGGACCGCCTATTCCTCTCGGGGAAACGGCGGTCTTTTCTGTTGGTGAAGACGGGTGCTTTGAGGTTCCCACGGAGTCGTCCGGGGAACTTCTTCGCATTTTGGGGCCGGAGGTTACGCTGGCCAAGGGGAAACGAAAGGGGGATGACGCCTGATGCCTGCTGCGAAGCAAGCGGTATCCATTGAACTGGATGACGCAAAGATTGCGCTTCTGACCGCTGACACCACCACGGCGCCCACCTACAGTGCGTCGGTCGATGTGCCGAACGCGGTGGAGCTCAATTTCCAGCTTCAGATGAAGACGGCCACGCTCGAAGGTGATGCGGTGGTCGATGCGGTCTACTCTAAGGTCACGCACGCCACCGGCACCATCCGTTTCCGGGCCGTTGCCCTTGACCTCGATGCCAATGTTCTGGGGGGAACGGTAACGCAGACCGGAACCACCCCGAACCAGGTCACGACTCTCGACATCCTTGGCAGCTCCATGGCTGCGTATTTCAAGGTTGAAGGGCGCGCTGCGTGGGTCGAAGGTATCGACGGCGTAGCGGCCGGCGACCGTCTTACCGTCTGGAAGGCCAAGGTAACCACCGGGCCGACCACGACCCGGAGCGGTGACTTTGTAATCACGGAGTACGGATTCACCGCCGTGCGGGCCAGGTCCAACAACAAACTGGTCTCCAAGATCCTCGAAGAGACCAAGACCGCGCTCACCTAGAAACGTCAAGGGCGCTCCCCGTGACGGGAGCGCCCTGCAAGTTTGACCGCTTCGGCGGGTGATTGATTGACCCTATCCCAAAGGAGGCAGCGTCATGCCAGAGGTTGGCCTGAACGTCGTGTTCCCCGATGCCCCCATAGTGACCTTGGACAAGCCCCGGAAGGTTATCCTGAAGTGGTTCGCCTGGAAGCACCTTGAGGGCATCTACGGTTCGTTCCTGGCCGTGTGGTCCGCTCTCTATCGGCTCACAAACTCCACTCAGGTCCTGGAGGTCATGGAGTCCATCCCGGGTCTGAACAAGGCCGAGGTGGAGATTGCGGCCAAGGCCTTGGAGAACCAGGGCCCGATCATGGACGACATCGCCAAAGTCCTCTGGGCTGGGGTGCTCCAGGAGGCCAGGCAGAACGGCGAGGGCACCAGCCGCTTGACCATCCCGTTCGTCGAGGACCAGCTCGAACCGGGGCGCCTCCATGAGTACCTGGAGGTGATCACGAAGGCCGTGATCAACATGTCACCGACCAAAAACCCTCCCAATCCCGCTCCAAACGAAAAGTAAGTGAGCCCTGGGACTGGGGGCGGGCTTGGGGGATCTGTCGGTTGCGGGGCATCTCCGACGACGAGTTCCTGTTCGAGATGGACTTTCGTCGGTTTGATTGGTTGATGTCCACGTGGTTGGCTGAGCACGGGGTAGACCCGGACGGAGAAGAGGGCGGGACGACCGGAACAAAGTCAGTTGGTGGAGCCCCGCACATTAACGACCTGTAACTGCTCCTCCGACGCTGCCAGAACAGCCGTATGTACAAACGACACAACCCAGATCGCAAACGCGGCCGACAACCAGCCCCACGACATGGTCACTCCCAGCTTAGTGTCCATGCCGATGGACATGTAAGCGCAGACTGCAAAGGCCAAGGCATAGATGAACGCTGCGATGTACGAGCCCATGAACAGCACGCCGGCGCCCGGGTACGTGGCTCCGATGACCATGGCGAGTCCGGTGCGAGTCCTGACACTGCGACGGTTGATGACTTCCAGGGTTCGGGCGATTGTTTCCAGATCGGCCGGAGCGGCTGTTGGTTCAGGGATGTAACTGGTGTCCAGAGGACGCTGCCGCTCCTTGCGCCACTGGTCAGCTGCTGACAGGTTCAACTGTTCCATAGTATCACCTCAGCCCTAATGATAGTTCAAACCGTCCGAAAGGTTCAACACTATGGCGCCCTTCACAAGGCGCCTTTTCTTCTGGCATCGAGGGGGTGAGCGGTTGGCAGACCAGGTACGGATAGTCATTACCGCAACCGACAAGACGCAACCTGGGATCCAAAGTGTCGAGGGTCGCATTGAAAAACTGGCCGCCAAGGCCGAGGACAGTCTGCGGCAAGTAGCCACAGGCGCCGGCATCGCTTCCGCCGCCGTGGGGTTGCTGGCGAACACGTCACTCCAGTCCTTCGCTGAGATGGAGCGGAACATCAAGAGCCTGGACGCTGTAGAGCGGGGCTTTCTTGGAACCACAGGGACGTTGGCAGTGAAGGCACGGGAGCTCCAGGACGAGTTCTTCGGCCTCTCGGCAACCTCCGGCGCCCTCGCGAGCCTGATCTCATCTGGACTGGGTGCCGATAAGGCGGCGAACCTGATTGAGGTCTTCAAGGAGCGGGCGATCCTGCTCGGAAATGCCTCCATTCCGCTAGAGCAACGACTCCTGAACCTCGCCCAGGCCTTCAAGACCGAACAGTCCGAACTCGGCGACGCCTCCGGCCTCACCGAGAACTTCTCAGCCATCGTCGCTCGTGGTTCGGAGATCATGGGCAAGAACGCCGACGAGATGTCGAAGGCGGAGCGTGCTCAGGCGAAGTACTCCGCCATTGTCGAAATGTCAGCGCCTTTCATCGGGCAGGCAAGCGAGATGACCGATGCTCTCAGCGGAAAGCAGGCGTCCCTCGCTCAGGAAACGACAAGGACCAGCCAAGCGGTGGGAAGCGCCCTGGCACCTGCTTACAAGGTTCTGCTGGAGATGCTTACACCACTTGTTCAGGCAACACGACAATACGCCGAGGACAACCCATCGGTGGTTATGAGCCTGACAGCCATCGCCGGTGGTGCTCTGACGACCACGACAGCCGTTGCAGGGTTAGCAGCCGCCTTCCTCGCTCTGCGAACGGCCATGGGTCCGATTGGACTACTGGTGACCGCCATCACGGCCGCCGTTGGCGCGGTTGGAGGTCTGGTTCTCGCCACAGCCGGCATCGAGAGGCAGCAGCGTGAGACCCGAGACTCCACGGTCCAGCTGATGCGAGAGTACGAAGGACTACGGCAGGTGCTGGACGACAATACGGCCAGCACAGACCAGAAACAACTGGCTTCCGAACGATTAAAGGGCGTCCTGGAGAAGTTGTTCGAACTGCAACCTCAGATGCGGAACTGGTTCAACGAAGAGGGGCAGTTACTGGACGGTGCCACGGAAAAGTGGAACAAATACCGGGACGCTGTTACCCGGGCGAAGTCGGTAGAACTGAAGCAGGCCATCTCAACGGCTCAAAAAGATCTCGCCGAGGCCCGCAAGGAACGCCAAGCGATTGCCGACGAGATCCGCTCTGCAGAAGAGACAGTCATCGCAACAGCGGTCTCACACTATACACTACGTTTCGGCGCGGATGAGGCGGAGAAAAAGCGCCGCGAAATGGTCGGTGAGATGGAGGACCGCATTCTACTGGCCACATCCGCACAGGACGCTGTAATCGCTAGGCTCGAAGCACAGGTCGAGAGGGATCAGGCATTACTGGATGCCATCAACGAGCCCGAGGACACGACCAAGCTTCTCAAGCCACCTCCGTCCACGACCACAACGTCGTCAACAAATGGCCGCAAGTCCGAGATGTCGACTGCCCTCAAGGCGGCCATGGAAGACCTTCAAGATCTCCAGGCCCTCGAACAAACTCCTGAAAACCTGAAACGCACCCTGGACAAGGTCCGAGAGATACTGAAGAACCACGGGGCCGAACTGGAGAAGCTGGAGAAGAAGCGAGACCTGCAACGCACGGAGTCCAATCTAGTCCGTGAGCGGGCCCAGGCTGAATTCACAGCCGCCATGCAGAAACTGCAGAACGACGAACAACTCGCCCAGGCCAAGGGGGAACCCATGGATCTGGGCGTTATTCGTAAGCGCCTGCAGGACATCCAGACCCAGTTCGCCGACTACCTGAAGGCCAACCCCGACGCCGCAGCGGCCATTGACATTCGCCTGGCCGGCATCGAACCGGAGGAGATCCGGCAGAAGGTCAAGGCGGCCATGGATGAGATTGAGCAGCAGAAGAAGCTGTTCGGTGAGAACTTCACACCGGGCATGGAGCGGGCAGCCCTGGCCGCCATCCTCCCGATTGCCGCAACTCTCCCCGGTACCGAAGGCTCCGGTCAGGTCGGGGATATCCTGGACCGCATCCACCGGCTCGACAAGGAGATCCAGTCGGCCCGGTTCGAGGACAAGTTCGCTGCCATCGGCAAGGCATTCGAGAACGCCCAGGTGTTGGCCGCCGGCAGCCTAGCCGACATGGAGAAGCAGCTCATCACCGAGGAGGGCAAGGGCGACCAGGCCGACCCCAAGGTGATCGAGTCCATCAAGCTCCGCATCCTGAACGCCGTGAAGCCCGCCCTAGAGGCCAGGAAGGCAGCCCTGGAGGAACTCCTCAAGGACACCACCTTGACCGACGAACAGCGGGGACAGGTAGAGCGAGAGCTCAACGACGTCAAGAAGACGCTGTACTCCCAGGACGTGGACGCCCACCGGATTGCCACTGAGGCGAGGGTAGCGGTAGAGCGGAACGCCAAGGAAGCCCGCACAAAGCTCGAGCGCGAGGTCCAGGAGGACATCCAGAAGGCCCAACGAGAAGCTGTCCGGGCTCTGGAGAAGGCCGAGAAGGATCAGCTCGAAAAGATGAAGACCCGCCACAAAGCCGAGGAGGATGCCGCAGAGGCAGCCATCAAGGCCAAGGAGCGGGAACTGCAGCTCTACGAGCGCCAGATTGCCGCCGAGGACCGGCTCCGAAAGATCCAGGACGCCCGCAACGAGATCGATCGGCTCAATCGAGAGGGAGAGCGAGATAAGGTCCTACGGTCCGATGGGACCTTCGAGTGGCGCATCCGTGGCATGGACGACGCCCAGAAGGCCCTGGCCGAGGCCGAGCGAGATCACCAGCAGGCACTCCACAAGGAGCGGTTGCAGGACGAGATCGCCACCATGCGGCAAGGCCTGGAAGCCCTCCGGGATGATCACAGGGCCAAGCAGGAGGCGCTTACCAAGCACTTCACCACGGCCAAGGAGATACTGGAGACCGGGTTCGACAACCTCACCACTGCCCAGACCGATAAGGTCAAGGGCATGGCTACAGCCCTGGGTACAGAGCTCACCAAGGCCCTGGGGCCGTGGGCGACCTACGCTTCTTCGGTGCAGTCGATCCTGAACGGGATTACCGTTCCGAGCGGCACAACGACGAGCACCACCACAACGACCACCAGCACCACTACACCAATCCCAGCCGGCGGCCCCCTGGCATCGAAACCGACCACGCCTACCCTGCAGGACGTAATTGGACCCGGCCTGCCCATTCTCACTCCTCCGACGATCCCGACGATACCCGCCGGGCTTGGGGCCGGCGGCGGCAACGTCACTGCCTCGGTTGGCAGTGTGACGGTTGTCCTAGAAGGCGCCACCACCGCCACACCGGAGCAGATCGGCAAGGCTGTCGGCCCGGCGGTCAACGACGGTGTTTTGGATGCCGTTCGCCGAGGTATGACCGGAGGCACAATCCGCAGGAAGCTGTAATTGCCGGGGCGCCCTTCGATTAGGAGGGCGCCCTTTGTCATGTTGGAAGGGAGGTGCCCAACAATTGCACCGCCTGATTGTCGAGGTCAACGGACGCCTGCACGACCTCACGAACCGCCCCGAGGCCGAAGCCGCCCCGCTGCTGGAGGCGGCCAAGCGTATTACCCTGGCCAGCGCTCAGATGGCCGAGACGGTCATTCACGAGCCTGCCCGCGGCCGCTGGACCAAGGGAGGCCGGACCGCCACCGAGGACGAGCTTCCCGATACCTGGGACCTGCCCGGCGGCCGCCGGCTCGACCGACCCGGTGGTAAGTCTAACCCACACAAGAATGGCCAAGGCAATAGACCGGAGGTGAAAGCCAAATGGCGTCTGTCGTCCACAAACCAGACCTCAAGCTCTACCCGCAACCCGAAGGGCCAGCGGTAGCCGATACGGGCGCCATCCGGTCAACCCTGGCGGCTGATTTGTCTGCCGAGGAACTCCTCCGCGCCGAGGTGGCCGGGAAGGCCCTGCAGTACGCCACAGGCACCGTTACCTACGTCGACACGGACGGGAACCACCAGGTACTCGCCGCAGTGGCACCGGCGCCGCTGCAAATCATCGACCCTGACGAGGAGACCGACCAGGGCGCCATCGCCCGATACGCCCCCGAGGGCGCCCCCTACGAGGTCGAATACGAGATCAAGGGCGACAGGACGAAACGACGTGTGCGGATTCTGGCCCCGCTGCCGGATCCAGACCCCGAGTTGTTCGTCGACTTGGAGCGGGTCTACCTGGCCGTTCACGGCCCGCTCATCGTGCCCCCGGGGATGACGATCCTGATCAACGGGCAGCCGTTCGTTGACGGCATGTGGACCGCTGGCGACCTCACCGTGGTCGACGCCGAGTTCAACCCGGTGATGCGCCTGGAGCGCATCTGGGCGAGGACCGCACAGGGCCACGTGTGCGCAGGTCGGTACCGCCTGGTCACCGATGAACTCACCGGCAACCTGCAGATCTATGAGACGGTCCCGGTGTGGTGGATGCAGTCGCTGGAGGCCGCCGACTATCCCGTAGTCGTTGACCCGACCGTGGTGGCGACCAACGCTTCGTCAGCCACGGCGCCAAGCTCGCAGACCAAGATCGTTCGGTTCCCCAGCAATGGTGTGCTGCTGGCCGTCTACTACGACAACAGCAGCCTCGCCTGCCGCTATTCGGATGACGGCGGTGCAACATGGCAGGTCCCCAGCGCGGGCGCCACGATTGTCCCGTCGTTCGGGCAGTTCATCAACGGGTCGGTAACCCTGGATCCCAGTGAGAACATCCACATCGCCGCCTACAACTCGGGGACCAACCAGTGGGTGCATTACGTCCGCGGCGTGCCGAATGTCGCCCGGACCAGCTACACCTGGTCAACGCAGCAGGATATATACTCAGGCGGCCAGTACCCCGACATCGAGGTTCACTCCGAGGGGACAGGCTGGAAGGCCTGGATTGCACTGAGCGTCGTCAACGTCTCAATCAACCAGTGCCTGGTCTACCGAGTCAACATCACCGCTGGCGGTGTTATCTCCACCGATGGCGGGCAAATGAACTCCGGCAGCTACGGCATGGGTGTCCACGTCTACCCCAAAATCTGCATCGACCCGAACAAGGTCGTTGGCGTGCTGTGGACGTCTGGCGGCGTCGGGGTCGGCCTGGGGATGCGGTATCAGCAGGCCACATACTCCTCTGGCTCCTGGACATGGGCCGCCGAGGAGGCCGTGGACGAGTCCAACCACGCCGCAGGCGGCATTCTGAGCCAGGCCATCGACTCCCAGAACCGGCGAGTGGCCGTGTACAAAAAGTCCACCGACAACACCATCAAGGTGGTGCGCCGGGCAAGTGGCGGCGGCTGGACCGACCTGACCGGCATCCCGTCGATCACGCCGACCAGCGTTGGTGTTGTCTGCAACGGGGATGACATCTATGTCGTCTTCACCTACGCAAGCGGTGTGGGTTACGTCAAGTACACCGCCGCTTCGGCCACGTGGGGCTCGGTGATCAACCTGGTGGCCGATGCCACCGCCCGGGATGTGTCGGTGCGCCGCACCACGAACTCGCTGTATATCGACGTCCTCTACTCGACCGGCTCGATCGCCCCATACTCCGTCAACCACGCCCGCATCACCCTCAACAACGCCCCAACGGCGCCCACGAACCTGTCAGTGAAGTCCTCCAGCGCACCCACGGCCACAGACGCCTTTGTGGCATCGGAGATCAGCACCTGGACGGCGACGCCGACCGACTCGGACCCTTCCGACACCTTCACCCAGTACGAGACGGATTTCCGCGACGCCCTGGGCGCCCAGATCGCCGGGATCTCGGGGGTGTTCACGGCCTCGGGCAACATGGGCACACCATTCTCGTTCAACGTCGCCGCGGCCACTTTCACGGCCGACACCTCCGGTACCTGGCGCATCCGGTTCAAGGACGCCGGTGGCCTGTGGGGTGCATGGTCCTCCTACGCCCCCTGGAAGGCTCGCTCACGGCCAACCACCGCCATCACCAACCCCGCAGCGGGCACGATCAACACCAGCAGCGCCACTGTCGTCGGCACGTATGCGCAGACCGGCGGTGCTGTGGTCGGCGCCCACCAGGTGCAGTTACTGCCCGCGGGCGGCACTCCCGGCACCACCACACCGATCACGGATACGGGCTGGGTCACGTCCTCGGCCTCCCCGTTCTCCCGGACCCTGACCGGCCTAGTGAACAGCACGACCTATCGGCTGGCGGCCCGGACCCGAACCTATGACGGGGTAGAGTCCCCCTGGGTCACCGTGGACGTCACCACGTCGTTCCTGACGCCTCTGCAGGTGAAGAACCTAACGGCGGCCGGGGACGCGGCGATTGCCGCCATCAAGGTGAAGTGGCAGCGGGGCAAGCAGGTCTCTGCGACCTTCACGCGAGCCAGCGCCATCCCGGATACCCAGTTGATGGACTTCACGGGCAAGGTCGCCGGGAGCACGACGGCGAACCCGCACGTGGCAAAGCAGCGGGCGGCAAACACCTTTGACAACCCCACAGCTTTCACATCTGAACTACCCACCTATGCCGCTGTGCTGTCTCAGGACGGTAGTTTCTACGGTGCGGGGTCTTCGGTGAATGGTCAATACGGGCAGATGCTTTTCTCTTTAGACCTTCTCACCGCCCTGAAGCGGGCTGGTAAGATCCCGTCGACGTGGACCGTTACGGACCTGAAGAACAACGTCACGGCGATCGCAGTGATGTGGGTCGGGTATGGCGTTGGTTCCAATGGTGGCGTTAGTACTAACGGCGCGGTCGTCAAGGGATGGAACAGCAACACGAGCGCCTGGGTCAACTGCGGCTCAAACGGCGCCAGTTCTCCTGCATCAGTCACCTTCACCAACGCAACCATCTCCGGCAACATCACCCACAGTATCGACGCCAACGGCTTTGTCCACGTGCTCGCCCACTCCACCTACCCGAGCGACGGCACCATCGCTAGCACCATCTACACCGACTACGTGATGCTCAACGTGACCTTCAACTACTACCTGGCGAACGTCCCCCGGTATGCACCGGGTCGGTGTCAGAACCTGCTAACCGCGAACCAGTCTACCTGGGAAACGGACCTCACCGGAGCGTCGGCGAGCAGTGCGAACATCAGTCGCAACACCGGTCTAGGTTACGCTGGCACTGCCAGCTTGCAGGTCAGCCCAACTTCCGCCAACACAAACCAGTGGGCTTTCCTGTCAGGCATACCGGTGCAGCCAGGCAAACCCTACTCGGTGCAGTCCCAAGTCCGCTTCAGTGCAGCCGGTCAATACGCCCTGGCGATTTCGTGGCGAGACTCTGCTGGTGCGCAGATCGGCGCCGAGGACAGCACCGGCATGACGTCCATTCTGCCTGGAGCTTGGGTGCTGGCCAAGCTGGAAAACAAGACCGCGCCTTCGACTGCCGTAACAGCTCACGTTAGGCTGTATGTCAACCTGCCGTCGACAGCGGACTACGGTCTGTTCGATGCTATGCAGTTCGAGCAGAACACGGTCTGCCTGTCTTGGATGCTGGGAGGCTCGGGCCTCGGCATCACGGTCGAAGAAGGCTCGGCTAACATTCTGTCGGCCGGGGCGGAGAACTTCCAGACCGGCTGGCAGACCTACCAGGGGTCCACAGTGACCGTCACCGGCAACCAGAGCGACCCATTCGGGGGAACCGCTGCCTACCGGGTGCAAACAACCGGTGGTGCGAACGCCCTGAAGTATTTCTATACCGTTGGTACCTCGGCAAATGGCACACCCTATTCGACCCAACTCTGGATCAAGGTCAACACCGCTGTCAATGTCACAGTCCAGCAGAACCTCGGCGGAAACGTCGTGGCCACGCAGGCGGATGGCTGGAAGCAGGTCAAAATCGAGAACAGGGTTGGCAACGGCGTATCCCAGGTGCAAATCCTGATCAACGCCCCGACTGCTGGCGACTCGCTCGACTTTACGGTCATGCGGCCGCAGATTGAGGCCAAGGCTTATTGCGCCAGCTACATCCCGCCAGGCACCACCCGGGCCGCCGAGACTACGACCTTCCCCAGCGCCAACATCCTCAACGCAGAGCAGGGCACCATTGCGCTCCACGTCAATATTCCGGCCACGAACAACAGCATCTCATGGTATCCCATCGACTGCTACGGGGGGAGTAACAACCAGCGCCTCGTGCTCTGGGGCACCATGAGCCAACTGCAACTGCTCGTCGGTAATGGCACCACCAACGTTCAGACCAACACGGTCAGCGTGCAGGCCGGTTGGAACGACCTAATCTTCTCCTGGGGACCGTCCGGTCTGAGCCTCATGGCAAATGGCGGGGTGCCTCAGACGAGCCTGGGCGTGACCAGGGGGCCGACTACACTAGGTTCCAGCCTGTACATGGGATCAGCCTACACGGGCCTCCTCCAGGGCACTGGCCTGGTCTATGACGCCCTTTGCATCTGGAATGTCGAACTCACGAGCGCCCAGAAGGCTGCGTGGCGTGCCCTCACCTCCGAACCCGACTGGTCGAATGTCCCCGCCCCCGAGAACTGTACCCTGATCGCCAAGTTCAACGGGGATCTGGAGGCAGGCAACCAGAACAGCATCCACAACGGCCAGTACCGGATCGACCGGCGCCTCCAGGGAGCCACCGACTACACGTCCCTGGCCACCGTCAACGAGGCCGCAGACACCGCCACGGGCTCCCAGATGGAGACCTACACGGACTACATCGCCGGCAGTGGTGCGAACTACGAGTACCGCGTCGTCGCTCTCGGGTCGAACGGCACGGAAACAGCCAGCAGCCCTGTAAGCGCCTCTATCACCCGCTCTCTGTGGTCGTTCGTACCCAAGGATGACCCAGCCAACCCCATCCTGTTCGGCTACGACCGGCAAGCAAACCTTGACCCCGGAGTCGCCTTCACCGAGGTCGATACCCGGGGACCTGGTACCTATCACTTCATCGGCGGTCGGAAGCGAAAGGAGATCGACATTCAGGCTACCTTCGTGGACGGGGCTGACGCCACACCACAGAGCAACATCAATCTGACCAAGCAGCAGTGGCGCCAGCGGTTTGAGGACCTAATGTTCAAGCAGGGGTACCTGTGCACCACGGACGGTGATGTCTGGCGGGGGATTCTGGAACCACCGAAGGTGCAGTACGTCCGCAACATGGTCAACAACCCGTTGGTGGTCAACGTGCACTTTAAGGAGAAAGGGGGCGTGCCCTAAGTGTTGACCCTCACAGATGGGCAGAAAGCCTTTCTCCAGGAAGCCACGGAGCGTGAGGTGTCGACCCGCCTGGAGATCGTCAAGAAGTCCACGGGTGAAATCGTGAAGGTCATCGAGACTACGGCCGACGATCTCCTCGACGGAGAAACGCTCGCCATCACAAGCGGAAGCGTCCGGGTGGATACCTCTTCGGAGGTCCTCCGGACGCTTTCACTTCAACTTGCCGACCCCAACCACGAGGTAACGGTCGGGCCGGGCGGGCTGATTGACCTTGACAAGTACTTCAAGGTGTACAAGGGCTACAAGATTCCTGCCCCCTGGGGGTCCGGTCAGTACGTCACCTGGCCCCAGGGGGTGTTCGTCCTCAATGGGCAGCCCGAGATCGACGCCACCGGCGGCCAGCGCATCATACACCTGCAGGCAGGGGACAAGACCTGCCTCGCCAATAAGAGGCCCCGGGGCGTGTTTCAGAACGCCATTCGCATCAGCCAGGGCGTGACGAAGGTTGCTGCGATTCAGACCATTGCCCAGGCATGGAGCGAGACCCTGTTCAATCTAACCCCACTAAGCACGGCCACGATCCCATACGACCAGCCATTCACCGCTCAGGACAGTCCGTGGGAGGCCGGGCAGCGTATCAACTCCCTGCCTGAGCCCAACGATGCGATCACCCGGCTGTACTATGACCCTACGGGGCGCCTCACTCTGGCGGTGGACCCCGGCCCCGACATTGAGAACTTGCCTGCCGTGTGGGCGGTCAAGCCGACAACCGAGGGGCCGTCGCAGTTGGTTGGCGCCCGACTGTCCATGGACCTGCTCAGCCTCCGAAACGCCGTGCGGGTGTACTTCGGGTCCTCCCGGAGTGCACCGGGCGTGGTGACGGTCTCGGACAGCAACCCAAACTCTCTGACCTACACCGGGCGGATCGACTGGCTACTGGAGGAGTGGAAGGGCGGCCAGCAGGACGACCTGATCCATACGGCAGGCGAGGCCACGGCACGGGCCAACTACGAACTGCGGCGGCTGCTGTCCTATCAGGAGCGAGTTCCAATGCGGATCGTGGAAAACCCCGCTTTGGAGCCGTGGGACGTCATCGAGGTCGTGGAGAGCCAGGCCGACATCAGCGGAAAGTACCAACTACTGTCGTACACCATCGACCTGGGTAATGCCGGCGTCATGGAGGCCGAGGGATGGAAGGTGAGAAAGCTTGCTTAACCTGACACATGCCCAAGCCGAAGCACTCGGGGCCATGATCACCGAAGAGGTCGACACAAAGGTACGGGAGGCCATTGGCGGACTTATCCTCGCTCGTTCGGCCCGCATCTGCACGTCAGCCGTCATCGGCATTACGCCGTTTCGGAACTACACCAGTCCCAACGGCGACACCATCACGAACGGCGAGGCGGCAGTCTGGCTATCGGGCGAGAACACAGCCGCCGACTACGTGTGGTGCCCGATTGTTCGAGGGCTCACCGTATCCGCCGGTGACTATGTGTGGGTCATGCGCGACTCGCTGACCTCGAACGTGTGGCGAGTGACCCACAGGCTCTAAGAGGGCGCCCAGTACGGGCGCCCTTCGCCATGCCCATGAAAGGGGTCTAGTGTATGTCCGTCATTCGCTCCATGGGCGCCCGCCCGTCCCCGCCTGATGTCAGGGACTATCCTCTGAAAGGATTCATCGCAGCTGCCGCTCCGCTCCCTCGGTCTTTCCGCCTGCCGGTCCAGTTGCCGATCTACAACCAGGGCAACACCGACATGTGCGTGGACTTCTCCATCCGAGAGATCAAAGAACTCCAGGAGTGGCTGGAGCGCGGCAAGCACGAGCCAATGGCTAACGGCTACATCTACGCCTCCCGGGAGCCAGACCACTGGCAGGGAGAGGGCATGTTTCCAAGGGAGGCCCTGGAAACGCTCCTGAAGCGAGGCATTCCGCCGGCTTCCGTGTTCAACCAGGTCGGTACCTTCGGCCAGTGCACGGCTGCCTACCTGACAGGCAAGGCCCAGGCCGACGAAGCGGCCCGCCCCCAGCGGGTACGCTACTACGTCCGGTGCAACACCGCCCAGGACGTCATGACGGCCCTGGCCGTCGGGCAGAGCCCCGTGCTGATCGCCACGGCGGTCACGCAGCGGTTCGCCATGAGTTGGCTCATGCCGGACGGAAGCGCGCTCGAGGAGCCAAAGGAGCACTTCCAAGAGGGCAGCCCCGAACTGGTCGGATACCACGCCATGATGGTCGATGGCTATCTCACCGACGACGCAGGCAGGGTCTGGCTGGAGGTGCAGAACTCCTGGGGCACCGGCTGGGGAAACCAGGGACGCTGCCGGATCCCGGTTGACTACCCGGGCCTGTACGAGATGTGGTCAGTGGTCGACTCCCATCCAGTGAGCCAGTGGGTAAGCCTGGCCGTGAACAGCCGGGAGATGGTCCGCACCTGGTGGGACGAAGACGGGGCACGCCGGGTGGACAAGCTCTGGATGGACGCCGAGCCGGTCATCAAGGATGGCCGGACGTTCGTACCACTCCGGGCTGTATCTGAGGCATTCGGCGCCGAGGTATGGTACAGCGAGGTGGCCAATCAGGTCGGGGTCAAGCACGAAGGCGCGGTGGTCACCATGGAGCCCGGCGTTCGGGTGGCCAGGGTGAATGACACACCGGCGTTGCTGGACGTGGCACCCTGGATCGACGTGGAAACGAGTCGGACCATGGTCCCACTGCGTTTCCTCGGGGAAGCATTCGGGTTCACCGTGGAGTGGAACCAGAACAACCAGACCATCACGATCATGAAAAACGCCGCCTCATAGGGCGGCCAACGGTGAGCAGCTGGGGGAACTGGGTGGAATCAGTTCCCCCTCTTTGGGTGGTGTTAGTGGCACCGCCCGCCGATTTGCTGCGGGGTTTCGAATTCGGTACGGGTTTCGTACCTCCTGCTGATTCTGGTGGAAATTGAGGGAGGGGATGGTCGCCGTGGATGATGAAAGCCGTGGCTCGGGTAGCAAGGCATTGGAGGCCATGGTCGACATGGCCCGGCACGTGGGCGCGTTGGCCGGCAACATGGAGCAGGTTAATGCGCGTCTGGTGGAGATCGTCGACAGCCAGCACGATGTTCAGGCCACCCTGGAGGACACGGCGGTCAAGGTCGGAAAGATCGAGGAGCGGCTCACCCACGGCGATGAACGATTCAGCAAGCTCGAGAAACGGCTCGCCAACGTGGAGGAGCGGCTGAACTCGGGCAGTAAGCCACCGCCCTCCGGTCCCTTCAGCAAAGTGGAGCCGTACATCAAGTTCACCAAGGAATACGGCCCCTGGCTTGTGGCCGGTGGGCTCGCTGCCTATGGTTTCATCGTCGCCCTCCTGAAAGGAGCGAACCCGTAATGAAGACCATCGTCATCGACCCTGGTCACGGCGGATGGGACCCCGGACGGATTGCCGTCGACGGTATCCCTGAGGCTCAGTTCAACTGGCAGGCCGCCAAGGCGCTCGGGGACTACCTGGGCGCCCATTTCAACTGCAAGGTCATCTACACCCACCAGGGCGCCGACACAGCCCTATCTCCGACAGGGAACCTCGACGAGGAACTCCGGCGGCGAGCCGACCGTGCCAATGGCTCCCGAGCCGATCTCCTGGTGTCGATGCACCATGACGGCACCGGCAATCCCGAAGTCCGGGGCGGGTCACTCTGGATCTGGACGAGGAAGCGGGCAGACAACGGCGAGCTCACCTGGCTGCCGGCCACAGGCAACCACTCGGACCCCAAGACCATCGACGTCGCCCGGCGGGTGGTCGGGCCCCTGCGGAGCTTCCTGGCCACATACGGCATCCCTTGGAGGTCATTCGGTGACCCCGAGGGGATCGCCTGCGCCGACTTCGGCGTTCTGAGGTACACGGCGGGCGCCGCCCTCCTGGTTGAGTGCTTCCATGGGACCAACGCCATGGATGTTCAAGCGGCCAGGTCGGAGCACTTCATTCCTGCCCTCACCCGGGTGATCGGCGACGCCATTGCGGGCGCCCTGCAACTTGAGGAGAAGGGACCAGAGATTCCCGCCGGGGCCATCATGGTCAACGGCAAGCCCTTCGTGTGCGGCGCCCGGAACATCGATGGACGGACGGTCGGCGAACTGCGGGCCGTCTACGAGTCCCTGGGGTATAAGGTCGGCTACGATACGGTCCGCAAGGTCATGACGGCCGACATCAAGGACTGACGGCGATGTCGCGGGCTGTTTGGGAGCATCCCCTTGGGTATCCCCCACCGGCGGAGTGGTTTGAACCCGGGCGCCGGGTAACGTCCACAGAACTGAACGCCTGGCTGAGCTCGACCAAGCCACCGTCCAACCCGCTCAGAACGGAGGGAGACTCCGTGAAGCAGAAGCGGCGCCATAAGATGGGTGCGAAGCCGGGGTTCAGGGAGGACCTCGGCTTCTCTGTGAAGTCCCAGCTGGAGGCCAACTTCGCCCGGTACCTCAAGTTCACCGGGTTCCAACTCTGGACCGACAAGGAGAGCCAGCCGCCCGCAGAGGGCCGCTGGTTCGCCTACGAATGGCGGGAGTTCGCCCTGGAGGACCGCAACAAGCGGGGTGAACTCCGGGGCCTAGAGCAATACAAGCCCGACTTCCACCTCTGGGAGGACGGCCTGTACTCGGTGGTGGAGACCAAAGGCCACTTCGACCAGCGGTCAAAGCGCAAGATCCGGCTTATGCTCAAGAACTACCCGGACATCGGCTACAAGGTGGTCACGGCAAAAGACCTGGACCAACTGGCGGAAGAGGCCCTTTACCGGACCCGCAGGCACGGCCCCATGGTCATTGAGATCCCCGGATGGGAGTGACAGCAAGTGTCCTATCCCGAGCCCCGGCTGACCAAGCATCCCGACGATACTGACCGCGACCATAAGCCTATGACCTGGGAGCGCCTCTTGCTCCTCCGAGCCTGGGCTAGATGGATTGCCTGGCGAGAGCAGTGCACCGTAGCCCTAGTGGGATCTGTCCTTGAAAAGACGGCGCCGCGTGACGTCGATGTAGCCCTGATTTGGCCCACAGAGGTGTTTCAGGCCAGGTTTGGACCATTGCCGAGTAGCCAGGAAGACTTCTCTCGGTTCTATCGGCACTGGCCATACCGAATGGCACAACACGCCCTCTACATCAGTGGGCAGGAACTTGTGGGATGGGAGACCCGCATCGACGTGCGGCTCTGCCCCGACTGCTGGTGGCCAGAGAAGGACAGGCTGATCCTGGCGACACCTACCGATGTCGAGCCGCCTAAATCGTGGAACGGGGTGGAGTTCATCGTCCGCACGGTGGTCCGGTCCGGAGAAGAGGAGGGCGCCCAATGAGGCGGATCGTTCAACTTGAGGGCTCGAACTGGTGCGGCGCCATCACGGCGTGTATGGTTCTGGACCATTTCGGCCTGCCGTGGGACCTGACCCTAGCCCAGAAGCGGTTTGCCGAGTACGAGCGGCGCACCGTGGCGGACTACGCAGGTTGCACCGCTGATCGCTACCTGACCAGCTACCTGTTTGAACAGGGTCTTGACACCTTTCTGGGGTGCTTCGGCTACCCCGCCATTCAGGGTGACGGCGGCTACTGGCACGTGTCCCATACGCCCAGGCAGAACCGAATCGCCACCTGGTACACCGTTCACGGACTGCTCAAGCAGGGGTTCGTAGCCGTCGTGAGCATCGAGCGAGACGCCGGTAAGCACCACTTCGTCTGCGTCGACGACGCATTCCTGCGGGCCGGGGAGCACTGGTTCTCTGTCTGGTGCCCCATCCGGGGCCACTACGAGGAGCAGGCCGAACGGTTTCTCCTCACGGTTGACGGCAAGAGTCACGCCGACGAATGGACCTTTGCGAAGCTGGCGCCAACCAGGTTCGCCAGTGCGGCAGAGTTTGCGGCAGTCCAGGACGAGGGCGCCCCGTGCAAGTGAAACTCTACCCCGACTATAACGCCTGGCGACGGGAGCGAGAGGCTATCGGGTCCAAGCTGGAGGGAGAGACCACCCCAAGGCAAAACCTCCGGGCCATAAGGGTCCTGCAGACGATTCCCGTCTTTCGAGCATCGGAGAACTACCGGCAGTCAGCCGGCTACGATGCGTATGTGATCATCTGCCCAGGCTGCGGGCACCAGGGTGAGCTACCGATCGAGCCCGCCCTGGGCGCCCGACACGCCTGGAGGATCTCGGGGCTGCCCGATGCGGTGACCATCAGCCCATCGGTCCACTGCCATTGCAGCCCGGCGGGGCACTTCTGGGTAGAGAACGGGCAGTACCGGCAGGCATAATGACGCGCACCGCACATCCGTGGTGTGGTGCTGGTTTTCGGTCACAACGGCCCCGAAAACAGGCGAAAGACGCGCACCGAGGGCGCCTCCATAACGGGTGCCATTGCCAGTCAGGGGGGGCGTACAGAATGGAACTTGTGAAGTGGCGTCAGGAGGCTATAGAGGCCATTCTTGCGGAGGCCCCCCGCATGATCTCCGACCACGCCGAAACCGGCGGATTCCTCTTCGGCTACCAACAGGCCGACGATGACACCGAGATTTGGTTCGCCTATGGCCCTGGCCCAAAAGCGGAACGAAGCTGGTTCAACATCGTCTGCGACTCGGATCATGGCGTAGAGGTGAGAGCCAAACTCCGGGAGCAATACCCGCGCATCAACATCTGGGGCCACTGGCACACCCATCCGTGGTACTGGCCGGAACCGACTGAAGGAGACCATGAGGCGGGTTGGGAGAGCGCCGCACAGCGGGGATATCCTTGGGTGGAGGCTACTGCCATCGTCAGCCCGGAGGGATCAGTCCTGCGAATTCGGGCTGCCTTGTACATGCCAGATCGGACCAAGCGAGACCTGCCCGACGTCCTGCTGAAAAGCAACCAGGGCGCCCCGTAGGAAGGGCGCCCTGCTGCGTTCCGTGGAGTCCCATAGGCGGCTGGGCACCTCCTCGAACTAGACCTGCGGCGGCTTGCGGGTGGCCAGGTAGATGGCGCCACCGGCCAGAGCAGCAGCACCAGCGAGGACCAAGAACCACATTCCGTTGGTTCCGACGCGCCCCTTCTTGGTGGCAGCCAAGAGAGCCTGCTGAGGAGTCATTCGGGTAAACCTCCCTTCTGTATGGCGTTACCAAGATTCTAACACAACTCTAAAAGATTGAGTAATATCACTTTTCTATACCCGAAATGGCGTGCAAACTTTGAGCCCATAGACGGAACCTATCGACGGCGACGGCTACAACAGGGGGAGATAGACCGTGATCCTGAGACCGGCAGATAAGGCCGTTCAAAAGCTGGTGATCGGCCAGACCACGACCGACCTGACCGGCGGCCACACCGGCCCCATCGTGGTAGAGGTAGTAGTCCGGCCCGCTTCCCCTGATGAGATAAACCGGTACATGGAGGACGAAGCCCGGCGTAAACGGGCATCGGCCATCCTCTAACCCGTCAACCCGGGCGCCCTGGATGTGGGGCGCCCTTTGTCATGCCCGTGAAAGGAGCGGAGCACATGCCTATCCTTAGCTTTCAGATGAGCCCAGAGACCGCCGAACTGGTCGTGAAGGGTGCCATGGGCCTCAGTACTGCGCTGATCATCTACCAGCTGGTGGCCCACGCCCGCCGGGTAAAGTTGATCGTGAGCCCGTTGGCCGGGTACCTGGCTCCCGGTGTCGCCTCGTTCGCCCTCGTGATCATGTTTGCCCTTGCGCCCGGGGTAGGTGCCATGGTCATGTTGGCCCTTGGTCTGTGGGCTTACGTGCTCCAGATGAAGTCAAGCAACAAGGACAACGAGCGGCAGGACGAGCCGCCTAAGCAGGGGTAGGCCCCCACCAAACACAGGGAGGTGGACCCGAGTGGGAAGTGGTAAAGGAACGGCCCTGCTGAAGAATCCGAGCATCTTGGCGTTGCTGGCCGCCGTGACCCAGGCAATTAAGGCCAAGGCCCTTCGGCAGCCTAATGGCGGTAATCCTATGTGGTGGCCGCAGGTCGCTCTGGTGATGTCGCACATCACTGGTGCGCCCTGGAGTCCGAAGGACGTCAACGACGCCCACCGCCGGCGAGTTCGGGTGATGCCCGAGGCGAACCAACAGGCAATGGCCGCCGGGGTGGACCCGACCATCTACCGGGATGCTGTCGCCTTTGTTCTTGAGCATGGCCGGGCGCCTGAGGTGGCGCCTCCGGTGGTGCCTGGTCTGAACGCCTCATCGACTCCCAAAGCGGACAAGGTGGAGAAAGGGCCTGAGCAAGAACACCCTGACATCAAGACGGACGTGCTCATCCGCAAGCTGCAGATGAAGTTGAACTACTGGAAAGAGGCGTATGAGCAGCTCAGGGACGAGAAGGCGACCGCGGAACTGATCGTAGAGGCTATCCAGGAGGCTGTGGTAGCGGTGGAGCCGGTTGAACCTATCCACTTGCCGGCGCCCAGCATCGTTCTTTGGAACCGCCCCCGGGTGTTCATGCCCGTCGTATCGGATATGCACGTGGCCGAGAAGGTGGACGGGAGCAAGATCAAAGGCTTCAACGAGCATAACATGCACATCCTCGACGAGAAGCTGGACATGTGGTGCACGGCCATCGAGGAGCAGTTCCAGTACCAGCGGGCCCTGGGACCCGTCACGAAGATGCAGATCCCGGTGATCGGTGACATGGTGACCGGTGAAAGCATCTACCGTGGGCAGCAAATGCACATCGAGGCCTCTGCCATGCACCAGATCTTCATCGGGTCCGACAAGTTCGGCGGCGCCCTGCTGCGCCTAGCCCGCCTGGGCGTACCCGTGGAGCTCCTGTGCGTGTTCGGTAACCACGGCCGGATGGGCAAGAAGGGCGAGTCAGACTTCAGCAACGACATCCTCATGTACAAGTACATGCAGGCGAAGCTCTCCCACCAGCCCAACATCACCATGAAGATCGACTGGGCCTTCTGGGAAACCTCCAAGCACTGGGATTGGCGGTTCTACTTCTGCCACGGTGACAACATTAAGGGCTGGGGCGGCTTCCCCTGGTACGGCCAGGCCCGTGCCGACGCCAACACCCTCATGCTGATGCTCACCCGCGGCCAGTGGTACCACTTCTTCGTCCACGGTCACTTCCACACGGACATGAGCCTCCAGACGCCCATCGGACGGCGCCTTGCCAATGGCAACTGGATCGGCACCACGGAGTACGGTGTCAACGGCGGCTTCGCCGGGCGCCCGTCTCAGAAGCTGTTGGTGGTCACCGAGGAGAACGGCATCGAGATGGAGATGCCGATCTACCTGGACCGGATTGAACCGGACTTCATGAAGCAGATGTTGCAGCAGGAAGAGGTGGCAGCCACATGCTAACCTACCGACAGAGGAAGGCCCTCGGGAAGATCCCGAACAAGCCCCAGCCCAAGCGCCGGCACGATCGGGTGTACCGAACGGCCAGACGGTTTGCCCTGGGGCTCCTCCTGGTGGTCCTGGGCGCCCTGATCTGGTTCACCTGGCCCGCACTGAACAGGCCCTTCTAACGAGTAAGCCCCACCTTCTGCTGCGTCAGCAGAGGGTGGGGCTTTTTTCGTTTCCGGTCTTTGTATGGTTCACCTGGCGTAGACGTGGCGCCGAATGTACTTCGTGATGAGCTCGAGGATTTGCACCCGGACCGAGGGGGGGATGTGGCCCTTCAACTGAGTGGCCGTGTACCACTTCGCCCAGTCCTCCGGCGTGTCGAAGCCCCGTTCCTGAGCATTCTTCCAGACGTCCACAGGGTCCTTCCCGACATGCTCTTCCCAAGTGAGGCGCTCCTTCTCGACGGGGTCGAGGTCGCCCGGGCGCCCCTGCGGAGCGGCCGGAGTCGGCGTCCAGGGAACTTTACCGGCGACCCATTCCCGGCAGAGTTCGTAGGCGACCTCCATCCAGGAGCGGCTGCCGGCCACGCTCATGGCTCCGCGCAGGGCGTCGAGTATCTCCGGGTCCTGTGCGAAGGTGACCCAGAACTCTACGGCCTCGTCAAAGACCTTCTGCTTCTTAGCCCCGGTGACCTCACAGTACCGCTCGATGCTCCGGTCGTGCTCGGGGTTGATGCGGAAGATGACCTTCGGGCGGCGGGTGTACCAGGCCATGAGTTGCTCCATGGCTTCTTTGGTCCCGGTGGCGAGCTCCTTTCGACCACTTGCGTGACGATCGTCCTCCTGCTCCAGGGCCCAGGTTCCATCGGTCCGTTCGATCAGGTGATACATTGGGCGACCTCCTTCGGTTTGAAGTGCAAGGGGCGCCCTGCGGGGGTGGGGGTCTATCTAGGGGCTAGTGCTGCTCGCCGTTAGGCTCGTCCGTGGAGACGATAGCGATTGCCGCTATCTCGGACGTCAGCAGGCGGATGTTGATCTCGTGGTTCATGCGAGCCTGGAAGAGGAGGATTTCGTCCCGGCTCATTCCGAGCCGCACTCCCCGAGTGAGGATATCCATCGTAGAAGCGACACACTGTGTCACCAGATCAATCCGGAACTGCTGCTTTGCCATATTGCGAGGCCTCCCTTAATGGTGGTATCCTAGTGGTGAGGTTTGGGCTGGCCCCCGCAGGGCTGGCTCTTTTTTTGTTGTCAACGTCCCCTTGCATCTTTATAATACTATGCCTGCCATACAAATACAAGTGATTTGATCATGAATGGTGGGTATGGTCCGTTCAAAAACCATGCTATTTTTGAATTTGAGAGTGCTTGACGAGTGCTGTACACTGTATTCAAATACCCTATGGTTTTTGAAGGAGGATGACAATTTTGGGTGAAGCACGAGAGGCTCTGGAAAAGCTGGTCGCGGCGGTAGGGGAGGAGCAGGCGGCAAAGCTGGTTACCGGGCTCGCCGATCTGGTGGCGGGCGGAGAGCGCCCGTACGACGAGCTAGTAACCTTCTTAGGGGTACGGCCCAAACTGCCGTCAGCGGTGGCAGAGGCCATGAAGACGATTGCCTCACGGCCATTCAGTGAACCGTTACCGGAGCCGGCTAAAATCAAGTTCGCGGGCGGGCGCCCCAACCGGCTCCAGGTTTACGAGGAACTCTACCGGGAGGCTGCGGACAAGGAGGCGGTCCTTCGCCTGGCCGAGCGCGACCTGGGGCGGACGAGCTTTTATCAGTTGCGGAAGAAGTTGGGGCTCGACAAGTAATCGCTGCGGGAGGCGAAGGCTATGGCGCAGGCAAAGAACCCCGTCTCCCGTGGGGAACTGGAAATGAGGCAACTACTGACGTGGCTTATCGACTGTGAAACCTATTCCGACGGTCAGTTTTACAGCTGGCTGGTCAATCCGAGGACCGGCCGCCCGATGCAGTTAGATCGATACTACCCGTCATTGAAACTAGCCTTCGAGTTTCAAGGAGAGCAACACGACCAGTACACCGGATTGCAAAGGAGTGTAGAGGCCTTCGTGGCCTTGCAGGAGCGCGATGTGAACAAGGCGACGATCCTCGGTAGCAGGGGGATTACGCTAGTCGAAGTTCGTGAGTCAGATCTCGCGGTGGAGGTCCTGAAGCGAAAGCTCCCGAAGCATATCCCTATTCGAGAGGTAGCTGGCGACACTGAAACTGACACTCTTCTCATGAGACTGGTGCAATACGTCGGACAGGGACCGGCGGCTCAGCTTTTGGAGGAGATGCTGGAAGCATTGGTTAGTCGCAGACGAACCTATGAGGCGGTTTTCAACTTCCTGCACGACGGTGCCGACGAGTCACAGGGAGGCGATGAAACGCAGGGATCTAGAGAACGGACAAGCCGTGTCGGATCATACGTAGAGTTGTATAACGCAGCCAAAGACAAGGGGGCCGTCCTCAAACTGGCCGAGCAGCAACTGAGCCGCACGAGCTTCTGGCGGCTCAAGAAGGAGATTGGTGCGGAGTAACAACGAAGACCCCAGGGAGTGCCCATGTCGGGCGCCCTGGGGTCTCTTTGTTGGGGATGGATGGTCTACCGGGCGACCCGACCGGCGTAGCGGATCCGGTCAGAGCTGTATAGATCCCTCTTGCACTTGTGGAGGTGAAGGGGGCGGGCCCGGTTGATCATCCTCACTATCTATAACGGGCTACCTGGGGGCGGTGGTTCGATACTCGCCCGAGATTCGTTTCCCCAATTCTTCGCGGTGGCCACGACTGCTAAGTAGCGGGCGCCCCACATCGAGTAGCTCTGGCCTGTCTTTGTTTCTCCGGACGAATCACGGACTACCCAGGACCAGGGACCGGTCGGGAAGTCCTTCGGCGGCCAGACTTCACACACGCAACCGTACATGTGGGTGGCCTCGTGCGCCGTCGGCAGCCCGGCGTCCACCGAGTGCCAAACGGCTCCGTCGTCCTCGCCGGTCATGGGGTCGATGCCCGGCGGCGACGGGACCAGTGGTGTTCGGTCCAATAACCCCTTGAGCTCCTTGAGTTGCCTCTCCACCTGTTTCTTCGTAGGCACAGGCTGCAGATGCGGCGGGTACTTGCGTCGACGTCCTGCCATAGCGAGTGCCTCCTATAGATGCGGCTGGTTAGCACATGGGTTCGCTCCTGACTCGCCAATCCCTTCTCAATGTCTAGACCCGGGGCCGTGGTGGGCGCCCGGGTCTCTCTACGTGGGAGTTGGGCACCAAGGGCCCCTTCCCTAGATATGTGCTTAGCAGAGCGGAGCTCCGCGGTGGTCAGTGGGACACGGGACATTAACCTGAGCGAAACCAGGCCGGCGGTGACCACGACAAGAACGGCCAGGACGATGAGCAAACCACGGGTGCGAAACGGCATAGGTGAGTCGCCTCCGGTTAGTTATACTTCATGCCGACGGGGATACTCCGGCCAGCACTCGTTGTGCACGAAGTCGCCGTTCTCACCGGTGATAATGAGGGCATTGCGAATGTCGTCGTCCGAGAATCCGTTACGGCACATGGGGCATGAAGCTCCATGGAGCGCAGCTTTAGCAAGGGCGGCGGTCCGATCATCAATCCCGGGAAACGGAACGGGGCCGAGCTGCCGTTCCAGGTATGCGGCCAGCAGGTCAGGGAGGTCCGCCCAGGTCTCCTCTGATACGCCGGGATCCCACCTGGTCCGGATGTCGTTCACGTAGTTGGTGGCGGCCTCCATGTACGAGCGGGCGCCCTGTTCCATGGAGATCGCCCAGAAGTCCGCCGTGCTCTGCGATCCCACGAATCCTTCCCACGCCTCGCCGGGGGTCATCCTTTGGTTCATCTTCGGTTCCTCCTTGTCCGGGTATGGTGGACCCCCCACGTGCGTGGGGATATAGAGGTTTGACTTGCGTTGAACTTCTGCGGCTCTGGCTTGGTCTCCTGCGGCAGTCAGGTTCAGTGGACGATCTCCTCCGCCCAGGGGAACCAGTAGGCGCCCCGCCCGGCCTGGACGTGGAGCCGCCCGTCAATCACCCTGTACTCTTCGACGTGCGTGTAGGGCTCCTTGCCGGCATGGAGGTCGTAGTGGAGGGCGTTGAGCAGTTGTACCCGAGCAGGAGCTACCTGGATACCGGCCCGCAGTTCGGCCATGATCTCATCACGGAGCTCCAGGAACAGGGACCGTTCGACGAACCGCTGGAGGTCAGTCTCGAGTCGAAGGGCATGGACAAACTGGCGGGCGCCGGCGGGAATCGGGATCACGGGTGTCAGCTCCTCTCGGGTGGTAGTGGGCCGGGGCCAAAACGTCTCCTCGTGGTTGTCACTATCCCATCCGTACACCCGGGGCCATTGGCGCCCGTCCCAGGGCCAGGCACCTTTGTCCTCTCCGGTCCAGCACTCACCGTAGTACTGGCTCCGTCCCCTGATCACCGGTAGGGGCTCCGTCCGCAAACTGCCCGGATTCTCGTTGGCGAGCTGTGCCGGTCGTCTGAAGGTTGAATGCGCCCTCGGCCTTGGCATCCTGTCGTCTCCGTTGGCCACCCCGTGCACGGGGCCTACTTGGAGATGGATGCTTCAGGCCTTGGACTTGCCCCTGTCGTACGTCGGGGCCAAACGTGGGTTGCCCTTGAACTGGAGGGCGCCGGATCGGGGCGCCCCGGCCGGGATGCTCGGCCTACCCTTTGCGGGCAAGGAAATCACGCTGGCGGACGCCGTTATCGGCGACCATGGTCGAGTCGTTGAACTGCTCCCTAAGCCGTTCCCAGGTGTCCGGGTCAATGGCCTCACGCACGTCCTGGTCGAACCGAACGGGGTCCTTCATATCGATGTCCAGGTTGGCCCAAAACACCTTTTCCATCACCAAATCGAACAGGCGCTCCTGATCCCAGTGCCAACCACCCTCCACCTCGAACCGGTCCATGTTCCGGGTGAGGTACTCGGCAGCCGCCGGCGGGAACCAGTGCTTCGCCGTGTAATGGGCGGCCAGGGATTCCGGGAGAACCTTGGCACCGTTGTCGTCAGAGCGGGCCGCCTCGGATAGCAGGGTCAGGGCCGACATGAGGGGGAGGATGGCACCCTGCATCCGGTCGTTGGGGATGGACAGGCTGATGGTTAACCTGGTCTTGTCGTCACTGACCGTGGCGCCCACGGAGGCCCCGTTCTTCTGGAACCACTCCCACACCCCGGTCATGGTGAACAGGCGCCACTCGAACGCCTTCAGAGTCGCCTCGGCCACGTTCAGAACTCGGTTCATCAGGTACTCCCCTTTCAGCTCCCTTAGAGCTCACATCTCTGCGCCGGCGCCCTTGCCGGTCCTCAGCACGGCTGGTTGTACTTCGTGGAGGGGATCCGGGGCCGGGTCTGGGGCGCCTGGTCTACCAGTGATCCTTCGGGACTGTCTCGCGTTTGCGGGCCAGGTAGCCCGGGGTGAATCCCATAGCCCGAAACAGCTGCTCATCGGTAAGGGCCTTGGTCGCAGGCTTCGACTGGCTCGCCGGGGGCGTAGGTTTGGGAGGGTCGGGTCGGGCGCCCGTTTCCTCTGATTCGTGCGCTACTCGGACGTCGCTCATCAGGATTTCCTCCTCTCAGTGGGGATCTGGTGCCGGATCAGATCATCTCCACCAAGCGCAGGAACGCCTTGGCCCGCTCAGGCCCCTTCCTGCGAGTGAACGCAGCGGCCACGAAAGCCCGGATGTAGCGCCGGGAGTCCGGGTTATTGCGAAACTCCTCGGCCTTCTCGGGGTACCCCAGTTCCCGGATCTGGGCACACACCACTTCGAGGATGGAGCGGTCGGATTCGGGTAGTACTTGAGTCGCTGCCATGGTGTCAAAACCCCCTCGTTAATCGCTGATCGGCAGTGCCGCAACAGAGCGCCGGAGCTGGTGGACGATACGGTACCAGCGGGCCTCGAACCCCCGGGAGATCGGGGCGCCCAGGCTATCCATCTCCAGGGATTCAAGAGCCTTGTTCAGGGTCTCGGTGTCCTCCACTACGGGGAGGAAGCGGACCTTCTTGGCCGTGATCATCCGGGGCACCTCGTTTCGGTTGGTATTGCCGACCGCCCCTAAGCGGGGCGTTGTACCGGAGTCGGGTCTACGAGGATCGGGGTGAGGTTCTTGACCCGGGCACCGTGCCTGGTGATCGAGACCGTCCAGGCCCCCAGTTCGCCGGCGTAACGTGCCCAGGCGTCGGTGAGGTTGGTCTCGCCCTGGAGGATGATGGTGCAGGATGGGTACTCGTAGCGAGCCTGGTCTTGGCGCCCGAGAGCCCGGCCGCTGTCCACAGAGAAGCGCCGCAGGGCGTCTTCCACGAAGTTTCGGACCTCGGTCTTAGGAGAAGCCTTGGTCATCCGGGATCCCTCCTGGCTTTGTGCTCCCCGCTCTGCATTCTGCCTGCCGGGTTGTGGCCTTACGTCGCTGCTCTACGGGAGGAGCGTTGGTAACTGTCCAGGCCGGCTCGCTTCCATCTTCGGAATGACCGGGGCAACTTGAATCCTGCGTCCAGAATCAGCGACTCCGCCGCTTCCCAGGCTCGCCGTTCGATCTCGATAGTCGGGAGATTTCGTGTCGTGGTCTCGATTTGTGCGTGCCCGATCTCGTGGGCCAGGATGACGTTCCTGCGCTCTGCTGAGGAAAAGACCTCCGAGAGGTAGATGGTGCGCGAGTTTGGATAGTAATCGCCACGGTTGGGGCGAGACATCGGTGTCGAATCGATGATGACCTTTAGACCGATGGAGCGCCCCTTCTTGAGAAGGAAGGAATAGAGGGCCGTATCAGTCATTTTCGTTGAACTCCGCCCGGATTTCGTCCAGCACACGGCATACGGTTGCGGCATTGATGCGGCCTTGTCCACGATGGGAGAGGATCACACGCTTGGCGGTTGCCTCTTTGGGGTAGTTACCAAATGCGATGGCGATGCGGAGTAGATCCAGGGCCTCAGAGGTGAACACGCCTTTGCCCCAATCGGCCGGAAGCGTTTCGATTTGGCGTTGCAGCGTCATCTCTGATTTCCTCCTCGCATGCTTCCCTCTCTGCGTAAGGGGCTTGAGACCCTCTGCCACTGGGTGGCAGGCCGCATTAGGAGGACTGGGGCCGGGGCTGGTGTGGGAGCCGATCGTTGTGACCCATCGAGGAGTGAGTTACCCCTCTATGACTTTGTACGCCCCTTCGTTGTTTGCTCGTGTCAGGAAGTCAAGGGAGGCACAGCAGTGCGGGGAATCCGAGGAGTTTGGATCGTAAAGGTGGGCGTATCCGTCCTTGATGCTCTGGATCTTAATCGGCTCCCACTTTATGGCCTTGTGTACAGGCTGTAGACTCATTCCCTCACGAAGCTCAATCGTCATCTCTGATTACCTCCCGTATCGCTTCCCTGTGATTTAAATATATCCTATTTGGGACAGATTATCAAGAGGTGGGACTAGATTTTTTGTCCGTTTTGGGATATATTTTTCGCAGGACGGTGATGGAATGGACGACGATCTACTCACAGCTCCACAGTTCGCCGAGGAATCCGGGGTTGAGAAGCGCTACCTAACTCGATGGGCCAAGAGAGGCGAGGTGGAGGGCGCCCGCCAGGTCGGTGGAGGGCCGAAGCGCAAGGGCACATGGGAGGCCACCAGGGGTGCCTGGAGAGCCGCTGTAGCCAAGGAGCGCAAAGCAGGACGACCACCAAACAAGAAAGGCCCCGGGTCCTCTTAGCGAGGGCGCCCGGGGTCCTTCTGTTCACTTCTTCCCGATATGGACTTTCCACCGCCAGCGGGCGTACATCCCGAAGATCATGGCGCCAAGGTGCGCGGTGTCCCCGGTCATCTGCGACAACTGAAACACGATGAACATGAACAGTCCCCAGTCTATGAGGCTCCCAAAGCAACCGGCGAGATCGTCCAGGATCTTTTCGCCCCAGCCCTTCTTTGGTTCGCTCACCGGCTACCCCCTTACCCAGTAGTTATGCACCAGGTACAGGCCTAGCGCTGCCACTGCCCCACCAGACACAACGGGAAGGGCTAGAACAACCGTCAGGCCCGTTGCTCCCCAGTTGATCAGTAACCACTGATAAGCTAGGGCGGCAGGTCCGCCGTCATGTGCCCACTGGATAAGCACGGTCGCGCAAGTGGTCGATGGCGCCAGAGGCGCCACGCATGACAGGTACGTCCAAACAGCCATCACCAGGGCGCCCGCCCCAAAGGCCGCCACATACCCCCATAGTGGTAGCGGCCGATCTTGGTGGAGCCGCAAGCTAGTCACCTTCATCCAGTGCACCGCCTTTGTAGATCAGGGCCTCGTTTGCCTCGGGGTAGAACATGGCTTTGTACCCGAACGACTCCAGGGCGAACCGGACCGGGACCATGGTCCGGTTTGTGCTGGGGTCGATGTAGGTCTGTCCGGTGCCCATGGTGAGCTTCTGCCCGTTCAGGACGAAGTAGTCGGCATCGACAGGGAACTTTACCACCGTGGCCCCGTTCTTCAAGGTCGGCATCAGCTGGCACTTCCCGGCCGTGTCGCACTCCTCGGAGAGTACCTGGACCCCAATCGCCTGGGCCATGAATCGCAGAGGTACGTAGATACGCCCCTGGGGGGCGTTGTAGTACGGAGCTGCATCCCCCTCAATCTTGTTCCTCACTACCTCGAAAGTGCCGTCCTCCCGGACGGTGCCCGGCGAGTAGATCCAGGCTGTTTTGTCGTCGGGGCGAACCATGATAGCGGTGCCGCCGGTCGCGGCAATCTGTGCTGCACGATGGGTGACACGGTTGGTCTCCACGTTGGAGATGAAGAAGCCCTTGACCTTGGAGGGAATGGGGTCGTCGTGGATGGTCTGGTTGATCCGCTGCCTGCACGTTGTGTCCTCGTCGCCGGCTACGCATTCAAAGTAGACGTACGTGACCACACTGGCCACGGTCGCTGCGCCGATCGCCACCCAGTACTCCTTGGCCTTTCGTAGAAGTCGCTTCCAAGAACTCTCCCTTTCGCTTCCGGGAGGGGGTGTAGAAAAGGGGACGGACTTGATGACCGGTTTGCCAGCACCAAAGATGAAGAGGTTCACCGTTCCCATGGCGCCGGGAGGGCAGGAGATGCTCAGTTGGCTCAGCGGTTCGTCATCATCGCACCCGAAGCGAAACACCTGGCGGGTCAATGATGCGGGGATACTCATGCGCGGCGTACCGGGGAGGAAGTCATCGGGAATGGTCGCAAAGTCCGGGTACCGCCGTTTCACTTCTTGGAAGATAGGGTTAGTAAAGTCGAACCCGTCCGTGGGCGGCGGCCACCGTCCCAAACAGGTCGCATCGAAGGTAGTAGCGCACTGATCTCCTGGACCCGCATGCACCGGTCTGCCGACCGACGACAATAGCAGGGCGACGGATAGAAGCCCCACAACCAGCTTCCTCACCCCAACAACCTCCTGTCTACTTCCACCTACGAGCAAATACGACAGGAATTCCCCGCGGGTTCGGTACCATTCGAAAAGCAAAAGCCTCCCCGGGAGGGGAGGCGAACAGGCGCCCGGACCTGCGGAGGTTGTGGACTCCGCAGGTAGGGAGGGACCACTCCACCCCGAGGCTTGCGCCCCAGGGGCCTAAGAGGAGTGAGTCCTGTCCTATCGTAGCATTCGAACCGGGAGCCTGTCGATAAGTAGAAACTCTGTTCGGTATTGTGCGACTACAATAAATGGAATAAGATGGTATCGACACACCTGCATCCAGCCTAAGGGATGAAGGGGGTACATCTGTATGCTGGATCGGATTGAGGCGCACCTCAACCGGGGGGAGTGGCAGCAGGCCAAGCGGTTGGCCGGCGCCGTCCTGGCCGGGGCAGAGTTCTCGGACGAGGAGAAGGCCCGTGCTGGCGTCCTGGGCGCCCGGGCGGGCCTGATGAGCGGAGAACCATTCGTCGCCGTGAAGATGGCTGAGCGAGCCCTGGGGAGCGCTCAACTGGCCTGCGACGATGAATGGGAGGGGCGGGCTTCATTTCACCTGGGCGCCGCCTACCTCCATGTCGGAGACAACGCACAGGCCCGGGTGTACCTGAACCTGTTTCTCGACGGACTCCAGTCTAGGTGGTCGTGCCTTGCCGATGAACTCGGAGCTAGGGCGTACGGGAACCTGGCACAGGTCCTCCGCAATCAGCAATTGTACGGGGACAGCCTGCGGGCCTACGGACAGGCCCTGAAACTCTTCGCCCACGCCGGAGATGTCCGGGGGCAGATCGCCGTCTTCCACCAGACTGCCTGGGTGCTGATGCTCCTAGGCGACTATGACGAGGCCGGCCACAACCTGGACATGGCACTTGGATTCGGGGAGATCCCGGAGGATCTCCAGCCCCACCATATCAGCCATGAGGCGCTCCTGTGCCTCTACCGGGGGCAATTGCATGATGCTCTATCGAAGGCGCAGGAACTCCTCAGCCCTGGGCGCCCACACGTCAAGCCGTCCAGTAAGGCCGTGGCCCTCTTTGTGGGGGCTGACGTAAACCGCCGGCTCGGGCAGAACCGAGAGGCCCTGCTCCTCGCCGAGCTCGCCCGGGAGGCAGCCATGGAGTCCCAGATGGCCTCCCTGATGAACATGGTGGCCGCACTGCTCCGTCAGCTCAAGACGACATATCCGACAACAGGGGCGTGACCGGGCGCCCTTCCGTCTAAGACCGAGTTTCGCTGGAGGATTATTTTGAGGAGGGGTTCGTGATGCGTAAGCTCGTGATGGTGCTTATGGTGGGGCTGCTGGTCTTCGGTGCCGTGGGTGTTGCTGCATCTGCTGACTATCCGCCGTTTCTGACGCTGTCGGCCCGGGGCGTTCGCTAGGCCCGTGTGGTATTTGGCCCTCCGATCGTTGACTGATACTGACCGATGGACGAAAGTCGACCGGGGCTTCATGAGGCTCACGGGCATTCTGACCGGCCTCGCTATCGCTGTGTGGATGCTCGTGGCCTGGCACCGACTGACCGGCCTATAGAGAAACCCCTGCCTTTGGCGCACCGGACGGCGCCCTGGGCAGGGGTTTTTCATCTGCTGGAGAAAACTAGTGCCGACGAGGTGAGGACGGTGCCCCGGCAGATCAACAAGCCAGTGTCCGTGACCCTTGTCATGGACGACTACTACCATACGCTGCGACCTTCCTCCTTCACCTGGCGCGGTGGTCGCTACCGAGTCGTCCAGGTGCAGGACATGTGGACCATGGCGGGCATGTGGTGGGAGCAGGAGCCAGAAACCACCGTATGGCGGGTAATTTGCCACGACGGTGGTATGTACGAGCTAGGAGTCGTAGCGAAGGAGTGGAAACTACTCAGTGTTTGGGACTGACCTGCGTAGAGCCTGTGGCTTTATCCGCTACAACTGGATCCTACTGACCGGCGCTGCCGTCCTTGTCTATGCCGCCGTTGCCTTCATGTGGACCAGAGGGCAGACAACAGAGGCCCTGTACACTGGCCCTGGCCTCGAAGTGATTAAGGAAGTGGCAGGCGCTCTTCGGGACGGTTCCCCTCAGAAGTTACAGCCGATTGCCGCCACTCCCGACATGGCCACCAAGCTGGCTGGCCTGAAACCTGAGCAGGGCGGTCGGTCCATATGGATGCAGGAGAGCGGATCCGGAGAAGCCATTGGTCTGGTGAGCTCCGAGCAGAGTGTCAGGCAGACGTTCTTCTTCAGGCTAAAGGATGTGGAGGGGCGCTGGCTGATCACCGACGTACAAGAGGCTCGAAACGTCGGCCCCGAAGGTGTCTGGTGGATGAAGCCTCCATATGCCGTCGGTTGGAAGAGGGTTCGTTAAGATGAAATCACCCCGCCCTTGCATAGAGGGCGGGGTGTTGTATTACTTATGTCCTTCTCGTTGCGCCTTCCAGGCCAGGATCGCCGTGCGGCTGTAAAGCACCGTCCGGCCCTCGGTGCCGACGGGCTCGGGGAAATCGGGCTCGTATCGGTAGTTGTACAGGGTTCGCCGCGACAGACCTAGTAGCCGGACAACCTCTTTGGTGTCGATATGATCAGGATCTCTCGGTGGTGGGTACAGTGGTTTTGGCATGGCGATCTCCCCCTGTCCCTACTCTACCCGAAAGGAAAGTTCTGGTCAACTTGGTAGACAGTGTGCAAATAATGTGCAGATGTGTTGTTGACGGTGTGCAAATGAGTGTGCTAATATGGAATCAACTTCCAGTAATCCGGTGAGGGGGAACACCGGCGTGAGTCAATCTAGCGGCGATTCGCCGCTGGCTTCGGCGTCTGATCGGATGGCCGTGTGTGAACCGGTCAGCCCGGCAGAGTACAGAACTGTCGTGGTCGAGGCGTGGCGCCGGGGAATGACCGGTGAGGAGTGGCTCCGCATGATCGGGAATGCTGGTGAGAGGGGGGCCTGTGACTGATGCAGCACTTGCTGCCACCCGGCGGCGACCTCCTTCGGGACATGGATGACCGGCTCGTACGAGCCATTTTCGTGGCGACTGTGGTAAACGCACCGAGTCGGAGAACTCCCCGGATAGTGAACCTGTCCAGGTGCCGATCACCGTGGCAGTATCTCCCCTGCACACCCAGGCGGAGGGGTGGAAGCAGATGACGCCAGCAGAGAGGTTGACTCAACCGTACCCGGAGGGGGACCCGGCAGCCTGGCCGGCGTTCGACCAACTACGCTTTCGGATTGACCAGCTCGCCGAGGCCGTCCAGAGCTCACCGCTACAGGCCGACTGGCTGACCAGGTCGGAGGCTGGGCGGATACGCAGGGCCCTCAAGCGGGGCAAGATCACCCAGGATGGATACGACGCCCTCCGGGGTTACCTGGCCGAGGTGAAGGCAGCGCTTCCGCCGATCGCTACGTGTTACACGTGACGACCTGCGCCTGCTGGCAGGTCTGCCACGAGAAGAAAGGGAGGATGCTGAATGCGTAAGCTCGTTCTGATCCTGGCGATTATCGCTGCCCTGGTTGCTGTGGCTGCCCCTGCGTTTGCCTCGCAGTATACCTGTGGAGCACCGCCCATTCCGATGCCCCTGCCGAATTGCTAGACATGAGATTCATCAGGAGGCCAATCTGGCCGGACTAACCGCACAAGAAGGCCCCGCTCTCTCATTGAGGGCGGGGCTTCGTCGTATCTAGTGGATCAGCACCCAGGTAGCCCACAGACATGCCGCCAGTGCCCCTGTAAGGGCCGTCCAGCAAGCCTCCTTGTATCGGCGTCCCACTAGGTATACCAGGGCCGACCACACCAACCATAAGCCGGCGGTCCACAAGGCTACCTGCGCCTCCTGGCCCTGGATCGCCACTAGGGGAACCATCTCCCCGAGTGGCCTTCGCCAACTGTCGGACAGGACCAACCTGAGCTCCCACCAGATACTGTAGTACAGCGCCATGGCCGCACCCAAGGACAATGCTCCGGTCGCACCATCAGCACGACTCCGGAGGATTTGCAGGCCTTCTGCGATCCAGATTGAGCCCAGGACTGCGAGGTGTCCTGCGAATCGCCACTCAGTGGCAGCCCAGCGAGAGTTTCCCGCGATAGCTGCGTGGGTGTACCAGGTCAAAGCGGCCAGGAGGACCACCCGGGCCGGCCAGACCAGAGGGCGCCACCGGAGACCGGAGAGTCCCAAGCCAAGGCCGTAGATCGCCAACAGGCTGGAGATCCCCAGGAGGAGTTCGCCCGATACTCGCCCGTCATGCTCCCAGCCCGGAAACGCAGTAGGCATTAGGGTGAGAGCCACCCCGAGGGGGAGGAGCACAACCACCCACAGGGCGCACGCTCTCAGGGCTGACAGAAGGCGCCCGGCGCCCTGGGGTTTGGGCTCGGTCTGGAGCTGTTCAGCGTACATAGGGCATAGCTCCTTCTGGGTAGTGGCTGCGTCTACTCGGGAACATTAGCGGGGGAGGACGGTTGTTCCTGCTCGCCATGCACGAGACTGAGGGCTGCCCGGAGAAGATGGATGTCGAGGTGGTGTATCTCCAGGGGCGGTCCGACCGGCTTGTCCATCGATTGCTCCCAGAGATCCAACGTAAGCAGAGCTGCGGCCCGAAGCGACAGTCCGGCGTCGCCGCCGAGGAGGTACCGGAGGGCCTCACTGACCAGAAAACGGCTCTGTTGGGTCATCCCGAATGCTGCACTCCGCACCCGACCGAAGGCTATTACCTGAGAGAGATCACCGGCCTTCCACTGGTCAATGGTGCCGTGCAGGCCCTGCGCCAGCTCGTCGACATTCCGCCACAGCGACTCGGGCAGGCGGGCGACTAACTCTTCCGGGGAGACCACGGCGCCAGGTTCAGGCTTGCGGACTAGCATATACCCGGCGTGGTTGAGCCAGGCCCGTAGAAAGCCTTCGGGCAACGCGGCTCCATCAAAGGTGAAGCCGCCGTCTGTTTCGATCAGGACGGGGCCACTCAGGTCCGAATTGTAGTGGACCCGAATCTCGTCCTTCTCGTAGGTATGCACTACTCTCACCTCGCAGTAAGTTGTAGGGCCAGGGACAGAACTTTGGCAGCGTACGCTCTTGTGTCCTTAGGTTTGGAGTCAAACGCCCCGTCGCCGCCGTTGTAGCAGGCCAGGCCCCGGGCGAGGTCGCCATCCTCGTGGTCGATGCACCAGCGTAGGAAGGCCGCCCCGATGGCGAGGTTGTCCACCGGGTTACGCAGGTCGAACCGTGGCATCCCGAGGTTGTGGGCCACCTGGACAGCAGTCGAAGGCAGTACCTGAATGCACCCGATCTCGCCGGCGGCGCCCACCAATGAGCAGTCCCAACGGGACTCGACCATCCCCAGGGCCACCAGGACCGGAAGGGGGATATCGTAGGCCCTGGCGGCCTCAACGACGTGGGGCCGGAGATCGACGGGGACGGGGCGGAGGAGGAGTTCTTCCTGCTCCGCCCTTTCCTGTTGTAGGGCGTAGAGTTCATTGGCAGTAGCCGCAGCCTGTAGGCGGACCTGGTGGAGCTCTGAGCGGGTCCGTTCCAGTTCGATGGCTGCAGCGGGTCTGTCAGCGCCCAGAGCGACTATTGTGTAGATCCCGAGGGCGAAGCCGGCCAGGAGGGGGAGGAAAGCCTTCTTCAGGACTGCACCCCCCACAGGAACGCGGGCTTGTACTCCCACTTCAACTTCCGCACAGGCACAAGCACCGACGCCGTAGCGTGCTCGGTGAAGTACACATGCAACGGACCGTAGGCGGTCTCCAACTCCTGATGGGAGCGGGCCTTCCACGGGATAATCAACATAATAGCCTCGATGTCTTCTCGCGGCGTTCCTTCGGATACCCACTGGGCCACAGCGTCATCCAGGACCTTGGCTAGCTGCGGGGTCATTGTCACGGTGGGCGGGGCGTTCAGTGCATCCTCCCACGCCTTGATGATGGTCTCGAAGGTGGGTGTAGGGTGTGGCTTGCTCTGGGTCACGACGGCGCCCGGGGTGCCAAAGAAGGCGTGCTCCACCATCCGGTTCAGTTGGGTTTGCATCCACCCAGCAAGGCGGTCGAGGTCGTAGTTGTTCATATCAGGACGTGAGCCCCCTTCTGACGTTCGGCAAGGGCCTCCTGGCACTTGGGGCAGCTGACGCCGGAGGGGTGCCCGGGTGTCGAGATGTCATACCCACGACCGCAGAGGGACTTATACGTGAATGGTCCATGGACCGAGTGGCGCATGGCGTGCAGTTGGCCAGAAAACCCTGCGACAAGAATCAGGGTTCCATCTAGTACGCCGGCATGTGAGTTAAGCTCATGGCGGAAGTCGAGTAGCTTGTGCCGCAGGGGGCCTGTAGCCGGTTCTTTTCCGTCAGTGAGAGCCCCGCACGCCGAAGCGCAGAGCCCGGCCGCTTGCTTGATCCACTCACTGGCGGTTCTGTGGCATTCATCTTTGTTGGTGGCTTCATAAGGCGCCACAACTCTGCGACGGACCGACAGCATGCAGTACCCAGGCTGGAGTCCGAACCGCTCCGCCTCGGCGCCCCGGAGCACGTGGGTGATCTCCATGTCCAGGGAGTCACCGGTGTACTCCTGGGTCTCTGGGTTCCACTCCTGGGGGCGGAACACGTGACCGACCTGGTAGTCTCGGTCGTCCTTCCGAATCTCGCCGGTCTTGTCGCCGCGCTTCAGGGCCTGGAAGTGGATCGGCCAACATTTGACGTCGTGAACGGTGCTCACCCCGGGTTCCCTCCCTTCGACACGTCGATGATCTGCACCGGCGCCCGCGGCTCCTGGGGCGGGCAGCCAGGCTCCGGGGCGTGCTCGGTACCACACCTCATGCAGACGTAGAGGTAGTTGTTGCCGTGCTCCCATTCCTCCCAGAGACGGAGGATGTCGTTCACGGTGTATCCGTAGTGACCGGCCAATGCGACGGCACCGGCGACTAGTCGAAGCACGGTGATTTGGCGGGGCTTGAGCCGGGCCATGTCGGACCGGTGGCAGTCCTTGATCGCTTCGTCGATGGCGTCGACGAGCGTGCCCAGGTTCTTATGGAGCTCCAGGTACCTTGTAGCCTTAGCGGTGATGTCGAGGTCGCCCTCCTTCTTCTCTGTGGAGAGAAGAGAGATGGCCAGTTCGAGGGCAGCGACAACCTTTTCGCCCTTGGCTGCCTGGTTAGCGTGGTACGCTGCGTCAGGGTCGCTGTCCTGCTCATCGATCCACTGGGCAGTTCGCTGTGAGTTGGCGACGATGGCGTAACCGTTCCGTACCGCCGTCAACTCCTTCAGCATCTCCTCCTTGCTCATCTGATCAGCCAAGGTTGGTAGTCACCCCCTCATGTGCCTTCAGGATGGCCGCACAGATGTTGCGAGGGTCTTGCAGCCAGTCCAGCAACCGCACTGCATTCTCTTGAGGGCTCTCGTCTGAGAACAGGGGCACCAGCTCGACCAGGGCTTCGGCGAATGCGGGCCTCAGTTCTGAGGTGATGGCCTTGCGCAGTGCACTAGCCGCGGCGTCCTTATCGGTCGAGTAGGGCGGAACCGTCAGGGCAACACCTGAAGCATGTACCACCATCTTGTCGCCCTTTTCGAGGTAGGTCGTGCGCCCGTCATTCGGCCACACGAAGACCTCCTGGATGCGCTGGGCGGTCTGCACGGACCACCCCATGAGTTCAGCAACCCTGGCGTCCAGTTCCGGCCCAGCCGAAGGGATCGCAATCTGTTCCATGGCTACCACCTCACATTACAAAGGAAAGTTGGCCGGCCTGGTTGGCGGTTACCTGAGGCGTGAACTCGGGCAACCGGAGCTGGTCAGGTTGGGGAGGTAGCGGAGCCGGCGTGGTTGCGGTCTCGGCAGAGGAGGCCCGCTCCTGGTGACGCCGGATAGCCTCCCGGATGTCACTGGCTACCGTAGGGGTGATGTCCCGGGTATGGGTGATGGGGCGGCCGTCGTGGACCAGACGCCATTCCCAGTCGGGGACGGAGGGGTCTACTACTGCTTCACACGGCAGCTTACTACTGGCGAGTCCCTCGTTTCCGGTGAGGACTCGGTACCTTGGATCATTAGCGAGGTGCTTACCCATTACGAGCCGCTCCTTTCTGAGTAGCAGAGAGGGGGTGGTTACTGGTGACGCTGGTACTCGACGAGGAACATGAAGAACGACCCCATCAGAATCCACACCGCTGCCCCACCGAGTAACTGAAAGAACTCCTTCCAGTGCCGCAGGCGTATCGCGACCACAACTCCCTCCAGCAGGCGGACTGTACATACCACGCAAAGCACTACGATCAACTGATTCATGGTGTGGGACAGGCTGTCACCCATTGCTCGGACCTCCCGACTTGGCCATCTCCTGTAGCGCCAGGTGCGCCTTCCACATCTTCAAGCAACAGTCGCAGTCGGCACGGGGTTCGCGCTTGACCCGATACGAAGGGTGTTTGGAGCACCCAATCGCCAGAATGGTGAGGTGGAGAATGCGTTGGGCCTGAACTTCGTTGGTTCGCATCACTTGGCGCAGAACGACATGGGGGAAGTGACGCTTCATGATGCTATCGTAGGCGTGGTCGGCGCCCACAAAGCTGGGGTGTTCGGTGTGCTCGACGTCGAGCCACACGTTACTGCCAGGCTTACGTTCTTGGTACTTCACAATCCGCCAGCCCGTGTCGGTCTCCCACATGATGGCCCGATGCAGGTTCACTTCGTAGTTCTTTATGACCGGGTGGGACACTGTGGCACCTCCTCAGAGTCGAACAGTAAGGTGGTCTGCAGTCGGTGTCGTTCCGGTTTGTCCGTTAGGACGATAGTCAGGTGGACCACTTCAAGGTCGGCTTGCCACCGTCCCCGGACCTGGCGCCAGTGAGCCTTGAAGGCACTCAAGGAGTGGAATCCCTCGGCCTGGATGTCTTCTATCGATAGCGAGCCCAGTCGGACCCGGGCGATTCCCACGACGCGGACCCAGGCAATTGGCTTGCCGTATCTCCCCCGAAGTACCGGATGAACCCCACCCAGAGCGGCCCGGAAGGTGGCGGGGCGAGTCGTACGGGTCTGGACGCCGGCTGCGACTCTTGCGGACTGGGCCTTGGTGAAGATCACGCTGTCACCCCTCGAAGGTTGCCGCCGGGGACGATTACGTGGCGGCCGTCATCCAGGCTGACCAGGAAGTTCAACGGAGCCCGGCGAGCCCCATCCGTCCCCCGTGGCCTGGCCCGTATCAGGACAGTCCCCTCGGCGTTCTTGTAGGGCATCCAGGGCTGTCGGTAGACCAGTCGTACCCGATCAGGTGGACGGTGATGCCAGCCCATCAGTCTGGGCTCCCTGTCGCCAACTCTTCACTGTCACTGAAGCATCCACACCCACCCCAGTCGAATAGATCCACCTGCAGGGCCGCGTTCTCTCGTAGCTCACGAAGGGTGAGGGGCCGACCGGCCTTTCCCGTCCCCTCGCAGGCGTCGCAGAGCTGATCTCTGACCATACCGGCGCCTCGGCAATGCTTACATTTGCCCGTACCGCTTCGATCCCGGAGCATCGCTATGTCCTTGCCAAGGTAGGCCCTGAGTTCTTGTTCTTGCTGCTCCCACCAGGCGTACCGCTCTGGCATCATCTTCAGCAGGTGCAGCCAATGAGCCATCCCGGCCTTGACGCACCCACCACCGCAGTTGTTGTGGGAGAAACCTAGGTCGTATAACCTCGGACGGCGCACGCCTTCGGCCGATAACCAGGCGAATACCTGATCCTTATCCATCCATGGTTCCTCGCACATCGGCGCTTCAAGGCGATACGGCGCCCAATGCGGTTTGGCCCGTTCAAAGCGGTGGGCCTCTGTCCAGTCGATGCCAAGATAGAGAATCGCTTCGCCCGGATCGTAGTTGGACTCTACCCATGCTCGGCACGGATCGGACTTCAATTTGGTGCTGCACTTGGCGACTCTGGAGTTTCCGAGGAAGCGAACATCCCGAAAGACCTCCCACGGGTTGCGGCCATCCCGCAAGATCACCAACTGACCGCCGATATTCGTTGCCGCATCTCGCACAAAGCGGTACAAGTCCTCATCCTCAATCAGCGTATCAGCGAAAAGGAGAATCAGGTTGTCCGCACCGTGCCGTTGGGCCACTCGCTTGGCAGCCGCCCACGAGCCAACTCCGCCAGAGAACATCACAATGTGGTGCACGGTATCACCCCACTCTCTCGTTCGTAATCACATCTACCAGGTCATCCGGGTGAAAAGTCGTGACCCGAATCTTAGGTCGCTTCTTTCCTTCACCAATCCACTCCACGACTACCACGGCGTACCGGTCCCAGGTTGGCAGCAACCCTATCACCCGGGCTGGGCGAGTACGGAGCAGTTCCCACCGGCAGCGGACCTCCACACCCGCCGTGAACTGACCGATACGTAGGCAGACCGTAGTCCCGTCGTGTTTGCGAGCCCAATCAGAATCGGTTTCTGGGTCGTACCATCGGTAGGCATACTCGGGCTTGGCGTCCTGGGCCAATGGGCCTCACCTCACGTCAGGGGCCAGCCCCAGCAGTCCTTCCCGTTTACCCTCCGCCCGAGGTAGGCCGCCCCGGCCCCACGGTACAGGCCCCCATCGTGACCAACACCGGGATCGGAGAATGAGAGGAGCCACTCAGGCCGCCACTGCACTCGCCCCCTGAGGTTGGATGACCATTCGGAGCCCTCGCGGGTCCGTCTGACCACCTCACGGAGCACCTCTGGGGAGAAATCCCGGATGGCTCGGATGTCGTCGGCGACGAAGTTCCTGGCGATCTCCAGGGCTTGCATAGAGCTCTTCAAGCCCAACGTCTTTGGGATGCCGTTGCGGAGGGCGTATCGGATGGTCACAGCTGCGGCCGGCATCCAGGGCTCTGGGGCGGTCCGGAGCGCCGGCAGGTCAAGGTAGTAGTGCATCCTAATCTGCCTTATGCCGATAGGATCGGACTGCCCCCGGCCCAGGTAGTGGACCTCTCGCCAGACCCGCATTACCCTGGCAATCTCGTCGGGCCGACGGGCTACCCGCAGCCACTGCCCAATGGTCTGGTGCAGCCATCCTCGAGACTGAGGGTTACCCATGAGGCGCCCGCTCGGGCCCAGGTAGGAGGTAACTGCCTGGGCCGTGCTGTGCCTGGCGCCCTGGGGAAAGGAGACTGCCGTATTTTCGCCCATCAGTCGCCGGCCCCCATGGCGTAATCGGGTTGCCTGCAGAGTTCAGGCAGGTTTGCCCTTACTAGAGCCTCAGGGAGTTGAGGAGGAACTGCGTTTCCGCACCGGGCGACCTGCTCCGCTTTGGAATAGCGGCGCCCCTTATAGTCCCGTTCAATGGCATAGCTCTTGGGGAATCCCTGGGCGTCGAACAGTTCGCGGGGCTCCAGCATTCGCATACCGATGTCGATAATGTGGTAGTCCTGGCCGTGGACTGTCACTAGGCCGAAGCGGGCTTTGGAGGTCACGGTGTGAAGGGGTTCGTTTAGGTCCTGGCCGTGGTCAGCAGAGCCATAGTACTTCGCTATAAAGGCCCGGACTTCGCCAAACTTGAAGCCGCCGGCGGTGACGGTATGCAGGGGCTCGTCCACCGGTTGGCCGGTGTTCGTGCCATACATTTTGATCAGATGGCTGGTGACCAGGGCGTAGCGGTTTGAAGTGTCGACCGTGAGTACCGGGCGATCCAGCGTCTGCCCACGGGCGTCGTGGCTGGCAGTCTCACTGTGGTACTGGGCCAGGAATGCGGCAACTAGGTTGCTCTTACCGCCTCCGCCGGCGGTGACCGTTCCCAGGGGCTCGTCTGCCCCATGTCCAACCGAGTTACCAAACTGCCGGGAAACGAAGGTGGCTGCCAACGTCGGCCTAACCAGTGCAAACTCGCCGCGGTGAGCGGCCGTGACGGTTGGTAGTGGTGCATCGATCGACACCACACGATCGGAGCCGTGGTGAGTGACGGGAACAATGAACGGTGAGGCGTTGTTCACGACGAACTTCATGATGCCACGGGCGATCCGGCGCATGGTCGCATCCTTGAGGGGGCGCTTCCGGTCGAAAATCGACGGGCATGGCTTCGACCAGTCGATAATCTCAGCAGCCGTTCTCCATGGCTTGAGCCGCCCGGACTTCACTGCGGGGCTCTCGGGATCTCCGTGGGTCGGCTCAGGCCACACGATCGGCTTACCGTCGCACCGCATGACCAGGAAGAACCTCTTGCGCTTCGTCGGAGCACCGTAATCACATGCGAGCAACTGGCGGTACTCGACGGCGTAGCGCAGCCCTTCCTCCAGACGGTGATAGGGGAAGTCCTCCCCGAGCGTCTCCCGGATCTCCGGCCAGGCCGGGTGGTCAGGCGCGAGCCCCGTGGTGAGGCAAGCCACAAACGCAGCGAAGGTCTCTCCCTTTCGCTCCAGGATCGGCTGACCATCTGTGTCCAGTGGTCCCCAGTCCTGGAATTCCTCGACGTTTTCCAGCATCCCCGAGCGCATGCCGGTAAACACCGCCCACTTGAGCACGATCCAAGCCAGCCCTCGGATGTTCTTGTCCCTGGGTTTTCCGCCCTTGGCCTTACTGAAATGCGTACAGTCCGGGCTGAACCAGACCAAGCCAACCGGACGCTCGCGCACGGCTTGTACTGGGTCTACATCCCACACCGATTCACAGTAGTGCTCAGCGTCGGGGTGGTTTGTCGTGTGCATCGCTATGGCTTGTGGATCGTGGTTGATCGCGATATCCACGGAGCGCCCGAGGGCCATAGCGATTCCGGTGCTGGCGCCCCCGCCGCCTGCGAAGTTATCGACCACGATCTCCTCGGTAGCTACATGATCAAACGTCCTCTGGCGAGGTTTCACCTCTTTGTCCTCCCTCAGGATGTTCCGTTTGCATTAGGTCATTAACATGGATGTGGCGTTTAGCGCTCGGGCAAGCTGCCCACGTCGCTCAACCTTGAACCTGCTCAGTTGCCTTCTCGTCCGATACTGATCTCGGGCGACCTTAAGGCATCCAGCGCACCACTGGCGTCGTACCATCGGTTTGCGCTTGCCGCATTTAGTGCACAGGTTCTTCGCCTTTCTGTCGGCCTTTTGCAGGCGAACCCGTTTGATTTCCGACGATAGGCACGTGGCGCATCTGTCCCGGCCGGGCTTAGCCTTCGCCCCGCAGAAGCACTTACCAGCGGACTTACGCTTCTTGTTGTACTTGGTCATTCGCTTCTGCTGCAGTTCAAAGTGGTGTCTGCACTGAGAGTGACGTTTGCCCTCTGAGTCAACATAGACCGGTGTCGGGTCCTTGCACTCGGTGCACATTCCGGCCTCGCGCCGTTCCTTACGGAGGAGTCGCACCGCCTCAGGGTCGGTCTTTGGTGCCTTCTCGTAGTGAAACTTACAGAGACTATGCTTGCGGCCTCTCTCATCCACCCACGCCGGGTCGTCACACTGGGCGCACAAACCGAGGGATGCACGAAGTTTGCGCCACCCTCGCCGGCGCTTGTTTGTCTGCTCGGTGTTGGTGACACCCCACTGCCGGGTCCGAACTAAGCCTGTTCCGTCGCAGGTCGGGCAGGTGGCCCGGCGCCCGAGTGCGAGGTGCACGATTTTTGTGCCGCTGCATGTCCGGCAGGGGCTCATGCGGACTGTCTTGGGGGAACGCAGTTCAGTACCGGCAATCATGACGCTTTCACCCCTATGTTCCAGTAAGGCTTAGTTCCGGCTGTACCGGAGGGGCCAGCTTCTGTAGTACACGGAGCTTAGCGAGGATCTGAGCCCCGCCCCCTTCCCAGGTGGAGAAGAAGGCTTCCCAGTCCCGTTCGGATACCTGTACGTGCTGTAGAGGCTGGTACGGGTCCATAGATTCGCCCTGGGCCGCTCCGTACTTCATTAGGCTGATGCACCAGGAGAGTGGGTCGGCGGCCTTGTCATCCCACTGCTGTAGGTGGAGGCGCAACTCCACGCGCTTTCCTCCGGGGAGGGGTTGGAGGGGGAGTACACGGACTAAGAAGCGGGCTCGCCTCCCTTTGCCCTTCGCCACCTTCTTGCACGACCAGGCCCAGGCACTCACTCCGCCACCCCCGCCCGTTCACGGAGCCAATCAAGACTCACCCTGTATGGCGCCTCGGCGCCCCAGGTTGTTAGGATCCGGCGGGCATAGATCCCGAGTGCCCAGAGGTTGGCGGCTTCCTGGGGCGGCAGGGCCGGGCAATCTCGCTCCGCCTTCTGTGAGAGGGCCAGAGCGGCGCCGGCGTACCCTCCGTCAGTGCGTTCTACATCTCCGAACCAGGTATGGAGCCCTTCGGCCATCAGTAGGTAGTAGGCCCACATGGTTGGCTTCTTGCGAAGGGCTGCATTCCGGGCTTTGGCCCGGAGGTCGAGGACCATCTTATCGAAGGCGTCCACAGGCCCCGTAGGCGATGACATGCTCATGCGGAGTCCTCCTCGCTATCCAGGTCGACTAACTGCTCGAAGAGTCCGAGGGCCATCTCCGGCCTTTACATAGCCCTTTTCGATTAGGTTCTGTACGTGGGTGTGGACCGTGCTCTTTGTCAGACCCACCCGTTCCGCAATCTCATCGTAGGTAGGGGACCAGCCCAATTCCTGACGCAACAGTACGATGGCGTTCCATACCCGCTTCTGCACTTCGGTGAGTGCTTGGCCGTGCTTTGGCTGCTGGCTGGCGCCTTGGCTGGGTCGGTCGTAGTACTCACGCATGGCATTCCGGGCACGGATTAGCTCCGGGGTACGGTGCCGGCTGTGGACTAGACCGTTGAGGTTCACGAAGGCGGACATCGCCGCCCAGTGTGGGTCTGAATCGTAGTCGGCCAGGGCAGAGTTAAGAATCTCCCGGGCTCGGCGCAGACCGTTCGCCTTGTCGATTTCCCAGTCACCAAGGAGCCGCTGCTCCTCCTGGTGGATCATCTCCATGGCGGCCGTCAACTGGTCGGGTGGTTTGACGGGAGGGTAATCCTTGGTCAACCCCTCCAAGATCGTGGTGACATTACCATCCGACAGTCCGCAGGTCTTCTTGATGAAATCGCACAAGGACTGGATTCCCATGGCTAGGGCGTCCGGGTGTAGGCTCTGGAGACGCTCCTTGAGATCGGAGGGGAGGAAGTAACGGTTGTCCATGTGGTTCACGACCTCTCTACGAAGTCAGTGGCCTTGCTCCGCATCTGAGCGGCGGCCTCTTCGCGGGTCTTGGTGATCTGGGAGGAAACGGCGTGCTGCAGCATCCTGGCGTTGAGCCCTGAGTTTCTCAGGGTCCGTCCGACGACGGATGCCGTGTCGTTATACACAGCCTCAATGGCCTTCTCAACCTGGTGGGGTGTGACCACCACCGCCCGATCATGCATGGCTGTCGCCCCCTTCCGTCGTTCCGAACCGCTCTCGCCACTCACGTTCCCGTGGTTCCCACCAGTTCATGAGCTGCGGGTGGGCGGCACAACCCTCGCAAATGAGCCCGTCAGGTCGCACCGGTTCGTGTCGGCACGCTCCGCAAATCGGTACCGGACCCTGACCGCATTTGCAAGTTCCTTTCGCGGGCGGGTCTTGCAGGGGCGTGAATGATCGGCGTTCGCCAACGTGGCCGCACCCGGGGCATCCATATGTCCGGATGAAGACCTGACCGACCAGGGGGAGAGGGGAGAGTTGCACCCGATAGGTCTCTGCCAACCAGGGCCAGGCTGCATGATACCCGTGTCCGTGCCAGACCTCCACGCCGTCTGCGTAGATCCACAACCAGCCGCCGGCATTACCGGTCGTGGTCAGGCCCAGGAACTTGATGGCTGCCCTGGCCGCCCCCTCTGGGAAGCAGTACCAGGGTTTCAAACCCGTCTTCTCGCCCTCCGGGGTTTCAGGGGTGGGCATTACCGTGGTCCCTCCTTCGCCAGGGCTTGCCATCGGGCTCGGTCGGGGCCAAGGGCCTCGGGCCAGGCCGCCGGGTGCAACGACTTCGCGTTCTCGTCCAACTGGTGCCCGAGATCGTTCAAGCGCTTCACCCAACGGAGAACAGGGTCATCCTCGGGGAGGGGGAGACGGGTTACAGGAGGCATCTACTCCACCGTCCCTTGCACGGCCATAGGTGCCGCCTCATAGCTGGTGCGAACCGCCCGCAGTTCCACTTCGACCTCGGAGAGGGGCACAGCAGGACGGTCGTTGACTACACACTCCAGGAGGGCCTTGCTCACCGCTTCCCTGATCTGTGCACCCGTCATGCCTTCTGTAGTGAGGACCAAGCTCTCCATCTCCAGTGGAGCCAGGCCCCAGCCGTTGAGCCAGGACTCGAGCATTTGCCGGCGGGCGCTCACATCGGGGAGGCGCATCGGGATCCGGAAGGCGAAGCGGCGCCACACCGCCCGGTCGAGTAGCTTCTCGTGGTTGGTGGCGGCCACCAATACGGACCCAACTGGCATCCGGTCGATGTTCTGCAGGAGGTTAATCACAATCCGGTAGGACTCGCCGATGTCGGACTTGTCGCCCCGCTCCTTGGCGAGGGCATCAAACTCGTCCAAGAAGAGCACGCACGGCGCCTGGCCCGAGGTTTCAAATATGGCCTGGATGTTCTTACCTGTGGAACCCATGTAGCTACTGATTGTCGAACCAAGCTTGCAGGTGAGGAGGGGGAGACCGGTCTCCACCGCCAGGTGCCGGGCCAGCATGGTCTTTCCTACCCCGGGCGGACCCCAGACGAGAACGGTGGCAGGAGGGGTGAGACCGGCCCGGATGATTTGGTCCGACTTCCGCCAGTACCGGAGGAAACGCTGCACCTCGACTTCTGTGTCCTCGTTCAGGAACACATCGCCCAGGAGCGAGGACGGGCCTTCATGCTCTACAAGGTTGCTTCCGCTATCACGGTCGGTTGGCAGCCTCTCGAACTTCATCACTGGGCGGCGCCCGAGGACTCGTTCAAACCTGGCGGCAATCTGCTCCTCTCCGTCCTTACGGAGGGCCTCGATTAGCGCCCGCGTGTTCGTCTCCACGTCGTTGTACTTGCGGTCCATGAAGCAATCGACCAACCTGATCAGGTGGGCCAAGTGGGTTGGGGTCTTTGGACGCATCTACTCTGTCACCGGCCTTTCTTCTCCTCAGGCTCTTCAACTGGGACACCAAGGACCTGCTTCATTTCATCGCTTAGCCTGTAGGCCAGTCCTGTCCGCAGGAATGTGCCGATCCCGTCGATGACCTCGAATGCCTTCAGTTGCTGAGGGGTAATGGCGGCTGTTGTCTTCATGTCCTTAACGGCGGCATATATGTCGTACCAGGAGTGCTTTGCGTCCTCCGATAGGCCGAGGACTTTGATAAACTGCTTTCGGCGCTCTTCGTCCTCCTTCGGAAAATCGTATCCTCGCTGGATGGCCGCCTTGACGGCTTCGGAGAACGCAAAGTCGTCGAACTGACCGTTTTCAAAGGCGCGCTGCCTTTCAACCTTGCTCCTGACGGTGAACCGATTCCGATGCTTAGCGAAGAGTAACGACAGGAGTTCCTCTTCCCCCAGGCCACCGTCGTGCGTGGCAGCTCCCTTGGTGACCGACCAACTGCCGTTCTTCGTCAGGACGATGAGGCCGGCGCCGTCGGGAATCTCGAAGGGCTTGAGCATACCGGCTGGGCAGGCGAAGTAGAGGCGGTTGCACAGTTCCCAGTAGCGCTTCCACTTCATGTTGCGGGTGTCGCTCTGAAAGTCGGATCGGCTGACTTTCACCTCGTAGATGGTCACCACTGGGCGGGTATAGCTGGGTTTGATAGTGAGCACGTCTGGGATGGGGACAACACCGTCGTTAAGATAGCGACTACTCAAGGCGGGCTCCGGCACGGCCACCACGTCCTGGCCGGAGAGATGGGTATAAAGGCTCTGGACAAGCTGCCAGTGCCCGATGTCGGGCTTGTTGTCGAAGATCTGGGCCTGAATGTCGCCCATCGCTCAGTCCTCCAGGCTATTACCAGCTGCCAGGTACTCCTCAACGCTGATGTGGGTGACGTGCTCGGTGCCGCAGGCGCACTGCTTGGCCACCATCTCCAGGAAGCTGCTCCGCACCTCGTCCAGGCGGGTGGGTGTCGGATCCGAGAGGAACCACATCATCATGTGACCGTAGAACGGGACGGGCTGGCCGGCGTCATCGAAGTGCGCCATGGCCTCGGGTTCCAGTCGATAGCAGAAAGGGATTTTGACACCTTCCTCGGCAGGCTCGTCCTCAGTGGCCTCCTGCAGCTCGGCCATTTGCTCAGGGGTCAGGCGGACGATGCTGAACTTCTCATCCGCCACGACGACGGCGTACTCGTCGGGAAGCAGCCGCGAGGCTTCCGCCCAAGCGTCGGTAACCAGCCCGGACAGGGTCAGATCCTCTGGCGTCTCCTCCCCGATGAATGTGGCCTCACACTCGATCTCGTCCGGGTAGCAGGACCATTCGGTGATGCGGATGTTCCGGTTGATCACGTCAAGGATTGCCTGGGCCGGGGCCAGCTTCTCTGCGATTGGCGGTAATTTCATGGTTCAAGACCTCCTTGTAGTCGGAACTTTTCGAAACACGAAGGGGAAGAGTCGCACTTGCCGAAATCGTCAATGCCTAAACGATGATCTAGGGGGCTTTGCGATGGCCGAAGAACTTCAGAAGGCAACTCATGGCGGAAACATGACGGTGGGCGACATCGAGATTCCGTGTTACGTGCTCGAGAATGGAACTCGCATCATTTCGCAGCGCGGTATCCAGCGAAGCATTGGCATGTCCACCGGCAGGGGTCGGGGAGAGCGTGCGCATCGATTGGGCTTTTTGATGGAGCAAATCAGCTCCGAAGGCGCACAGCACAAGGATTTGACCGTGCGCATCACCTCACCAATCTTGTTCCGTCCACCCAACGGAGGTAAGCCGGCCTATGGATACGAGGCAACTATCCTGGCCGATATCTGCGACGCCATCTTTGTGGCACGGAAGCACGGTCTGATTCAGAGACAGCAGATGCACTTGGCGGACCGGGCGGAACTCCTAATGCGGGCGTTCGCCCGAGTCGGTATCATCGCACTTGTTGACGAGGCGACGGGGTACCAAGAGGTCCGAGACCGCAACGCCCTGCACCGCATCCTGGAGAAGTACATACAGCCAGAACTTCTTCCATGGGCCAAGCGTTTTCCGGACGAGTTCTATCACCACATCTTCAGGCTGCGGAAGTGGCCTACCAGTCCCCCCACCGAGAAGCGCCCGGGGTTCGTTGGCACCCTGACGAACTTCCTTGTCTATGAGCGACTGCCGCAAGGGGTTCTGGATGAACTTCAGAGGCTGAACCCGACCGTTAAGCCGGGCCGGCGTCGGCACAAGCACCACCAGTTCCTCACCGAAGACGTTGGAAACCCACACCTGGCCAGACAGCTTGTAGCTGTGATTACCTTGATGCGCATCTCTGACTCCTGGACGGGGTTCATGAGCCACTTCACGAAGGCTTTCCCTGTCCAGAATAGCCAGCAGTACTTCCCGGTCGATGACGATGACCTGATGGACGGTTAGGCGCCCACGGATCATGCTGCTGATAGTCGATAGTGAAACTCCAAGGTACCTAGCAGGTCGTCACGGTCCATGGCTTCGCTGATTCGACCAACTCCCAGACTCACGAGGACGGGGAGGAGGCGGGCCAGATCCCCGGCGTGATCCGGGTGTCTCCGGAGGAACTCCTCAGGGTCTAGTCCTCGTCGGCTACGGAGCTGGTCGACGGCCATGGAGAGGACGGCGTCTATGGTGAGGGGGATGGGGCTCATTCGGCCTTCCTCAACTCGTTGAGCATCTTGTCCGCCACACGGATGGCGTCTTCGATCTGGCCTCGGGCCTCCAGGTACTCCGGTCGGTCAACGACCTTGCGAAGGTTGAGGTGTTGGGTGTAGTTGTTGCGCCGTGCCGTGAGGTTGGTATGGTAGGCCGTGTTGAAGCGGTTGTCGAAGTCGCGCCAGGCGGCTTGGTAGGTGATGCCGTTCTGGTGGGCATAGCGCTTGATCATGGCGACTAGCCGCTGTCGGGGCGTGCCCTCGATGTTGGTCAGGTCCAGGTTGTTGACCCGGTGGTCCAGGACGGTGAGCTTCGCCTGCTGTTCCTCCTGGGCGGCCTCGATGGCTCGGAGCTTCCTGTCCTGTTCAGCCATGATCTGCACTGCCTGGAGGAGGGCCTCCACCTGGGTGACCGCTGGCTGCGGCATCATCTGAACGGTCCTGAGGAAATGGGCCTCCAATACCTCGGCAGCCTCCTCCTGGTAGGTGACGATGAGTTGAGCGCAGGACGCGTGCACCCGCCGGGGATCGATGTTCGCCAGCCAAAGCAACCAATACCGGAGCTCCAGCATGGTAGTCGCCTGGCCGCCACCTAGCGAAGGCATGGTCATCAGGACCATACCTTTCGACCAAACCGGGTGATCCTTGATGTTGCGGTGCTGACTCGACCAGTCGACCCCCAGGCGTTCGCAGGTGCTCTTGGGGTGGACCACCACGACTTGCCGACCGTGCTTCTCGACGAGAGCCGAGGGAATCACATCGTCGTGGAAGGGTACCTCGTCGTAACGGATCAGTTTAACTGCCTCCATCGGCACCTAACCCCCTGTCTGTTACGGAACTCAAGCCAATGCGGGCTGCCGACCTGCGGGTCCGAGGGCTTTGTTCGCTGTAAGGTCTCCAGTGAAACCCATATGAAGCGGCGTGTAGTTTTCGGGGAGCTGGTTCAGCCTGGCGAACCGCCCGTGCAGTCTCTTGGCTGCTTCGTTGTATGCATGAGCAGCATCTTCGGGCGTGTCGAACGATCCGAGTCTGTGGGTCTTGCCATCCGCCTGAATCTGGCTTCCCCACTTGCTGGTCTTGGGGATCGGGGAGACACCTTTGTAACCGCTACGGTTTTTCGTCTTCATGGCCCGGTTGTAGCAGTTCTCGAGGTGAGACACGTGGCGTAGGTTGCACCTGCGATTGTCGGTTCGAACACCGTTGATGTGGTCTGTTAGGACTCCGTTTCCCGTGTCGGCGATGACACGGTGCATCCGAATGATTCTTGGTTGGGACCCAGGGGGATGAGTGTGGACCGCGTAACCCTTGTGGTTCAGGTGCCACTTGAGGAGGTAGAAACGTTCGTAGTCGACCCTATCGACCCAAATCGGCACACCGCCTTTTGCCAAGATGACACAGTAACTGTGGTCGGGAGGGCAGTGTTCGTGGGGTTTTGGCTGGACCTTAGGCCTTGGTTTGTACACAAGAAAACCCCCTTCGCACACCTGGTTTATACCACCAGGTCGGAAGGGGGCTTTAGAGTCGCTATGGAACAGCAAACGACGCTTAAGCCTCCTAGATCCCGACCTGTGGTCGGTGGAGACATTAAGCGCCGCAAAGGGCATCAGTGCTCAAAGCTGAAGTTGTCTGACTTGAACAATACACCTACTGGAATGCCTGTGTCAACAGGTGATTGTTTTGATATCGCATACCAACGAGAACGAGTTCAACGCCTTCGTTGCCAACAAGAAGAACGAGGCGCTCAAAGACCGCATGATCCTGGTGAAGGTGCCCTACAACCTGCGGGTCTCGGACGAGGTCCGCATCTACCAGAAGCTCCTCGGCGACTCCGGCCTCAAGGGCGTGCACATCGCCCCGCACACCCTCCGGGTCTCCTCGATCTTCGCCATCCTGACCCGCCTCGAAGCCTCCAAAAAGGCCGGCATGAGCCTTATGAAGAAGCTCAAGCTCTACGACGGTGAGAGCGTGGAGGGCTTCACCTCCAAGGACATCAAGGAGCTCCAGGAGGAGACCACCCGCGAGGGCATGATGGGCATCTCGCCCCGGTACATCATCAACCGGCTCTCCAGCGCCCTGGTCAAGGACGCGGTCACGTGCATCAACCCGCTGGATGCCCTGCGGGCGCTCAAGGACGGCTTTGAGCAGCACACCGGCATCTCCAAGGAGGAGAGGGAGCAGTACCTCAACTTCATCTACGAGGCGCGCAAGGAGTTTGACGAGCTGGCCAAGAGCGAGGTCCAGCGAGCCTTCATCTACTCCTTCGAGGACACCGCCCGCACGGTCTTCAACAACTACCTCGACAACGTCGAAGCCTTTGTGAACAAGCAGAAGCTGGTGGATCCCATCACAGAAGAAGAGGTCGATCCGGACGAGAAGCTGATGCGCTCCATTGAGGAGCAGATAGGGGTAACCGAGAACGCCAAGCGGGCCTTCCGCGAGGAGATCATGATCCGCATCTCCAGCCTCGCCCGCAAGGGACAGAAGTTCGACTACACCTCGCATGAGCGGCTGAAGGAAGCGATCGAGAAGAAGCTCTTCGCCGACCTCAAGAACGTGGTGAAGATCACGACCTCGACCCGTACGCCCGATCCCGAGCAGCAGAAGCGGATCAACGAGGTGGTCCAGAAGCTGGTCGACGATCACGGTTACTGCGAGTGCTGCGCCAACGAGCTCCTGCGCTACGTGGGGACGTTGCTGAGCCGCTAATGTCGAAAGCCCGGGAACATGCGTGTTCTCGGGCTTTTGCGACGCTTTCACGGCTCCAAGTCAAGCTAGGTAATCTAGTGGCACCTGTCGCTGAACGAAAGCTGGGCCAAGGAATGGAGACGACCCAAGAGAGCCTCGTCTTGTGAGTGGTAACATATGGGTGTTGACGAACGGCCTTAGAACAGATAATATGTTTCTTCGTCACCCTGTGACACGGCGGGCGCCGACATGGCAAACGCGCTCGACTCAAAGTCGAGTGGACGAGACTCCGTGCCGGTTCGACTCCGACCTTGGATACCAATGGTCGCTTATCAGTAACGATCATGCGGGTGTAGTTCAATGGTAGAACTTCAGCCTTCCAAGCTGATAGCGTGGGTTCGATTCCCATCACCCGCTCCATAACTGGCTGTTAGATTATAGCTAACCAGGCATACTCGGGTTTACAAAACCCCTTGTCGCTCTGAGAAGCTGTGGACTCTTCACTGCTGAAAATCCATGTATCGCCGGTTCGATTCCGGCCTAAGCCACCATTTTTGGGGAGATACCGAAGTGGCCAAACGGGGCTGACTGTAAATCAGCTGGCACTGCCTTCGGTGGTTCGAATCCACCTCTCCCCACCATGTTCACCATCACCACATATCAAAGTGCGCCCGTAGCTCAGCGGATTAGAGTACCTGACTACGGATCAGGTGGTCGGAGGTTCGAATCCTTCCGGGCGCGCCAATTCTCATCGCGGGGTGGAGCAGTTCGGTAGCTCGTCGGGCTCATAACCCGAAGGTCGCAGGTTCAAATCCTGCCCCCGCAACCAGTGCTTCCACGATCTGTGTGTTGAATGCTGATCGGGAAGTTGATAAACTGAATTTCTGTTGCCGGACGGCGGCTGCTGAGATGAATAACTTGGCGGGTTGACGATGGGCAGTAGAACATGATAACCTGTAAACCTCGCCGCCGCCACGAGCGGTAAGGCGAGCGACTGGGACCTTGAAAACTAGACAGTGCAAGAGCAAGAAGAGCTAAGCGAGTCGTACGAACTCAAAGAGCCGAACAAACTTTTCTACGGAGAGTT
>JBOZRQ010000019.1:0-43737 GCA_050789255.1 Symbiobacteriaceae bacterium | reverse complement strand
TGTAGGTCGCCGATGGATGCGTCGGGCTTTCCCTTATGCACCACCTTGCATGTTGAATGCACCATTCGCCGCCATGACCCGTTTGTCAGCGACCTGAAAGGCACCCCTGCTCACGCAGGAGTGCCTTTTTGCGCTTGGTTCGGAGAGCGTCTAAATAGTCGCCACAGGGCCCACCAGAACGGCAGGGCCACCAGGGCGCCCGCCACCATGCCGAGGAAGACCGCCTCCACGTAGTGGTTGAGCCCCCACTGAGCTTGGAGCCACCTCGAAAGACGTATCGCAACCACGTCGTACGCAGCGAGGGAGGCAGCCAGCCCCGCTGCCAGCGTAAAGTACCGGGCCACTTTGCGAATCACAGGCGAATCTCCACCTGGGCGGTTTCGGTGCGCCCGTCGGGCCAGCTGACATTCAGCGTGGTGTAGGTAACGTTCCGGCGCCTGCCGCTGAACCCGAGCAGGCGCAACTGGTCCTGGTTGGAGACGGCCCAGTGACGGACCTTGCCGGTGCTTCCGTCCTCAGCGGTAATCACCAAGGTTGCCTTGGAGCCCCACAGCTTTTCCGTAAGCTCCGTGGGGATGGGCACCTCAATGGTTTTGCGGTACGAACCGACCGGAGACAGGAACTGGGTCCATGCGACCGCCACCAGCAAAACCAGGGCGCCGACCACCGCCACCACCGGCATGACTGTTCGCACCGAGTCGATTGGGCGCCGCTCAGCCTCGACCATCGCCTCAACTCCTGCTTCCCCATATTCTTCCACCTACCAGTGAATACGGTGGCGGCGCCAGAATGGTTCGAAACGCAAAAGGCCCTCCTTCCGAAAAGAGAGGAGGAGGGCTGGGGACCGAGTCCTTTGACGACGTACTCGTTTCTATCTATACTCATCGTAGGAGAACCCAGGGAAAGGGGGCTGTCCATGTCGTTGCCAGGTCCTCGGTTTACGTATGAGGATTACTTGCTGTTGCCGGAAGACAAGCGGTACGAACTCCTGGAGGGGGAATTGCTGGTGACTCCGGCTCCAACAGCCCGCCATCAGCGTATCTTGCTGAAACTGGCAGTGCGTCTGTCGGTTCATAGTGAGACCAACGGGTTGGGTCAGGTCCTCCCTGCCCCGACCGACGTGATCCTGTCCAGTGACAATGTGGTTCAGCCGGACGTTATGTACATCGTACGGCAGAGGCTGTCGATCATTCATCCCAACGGTGGCGTGCACGGCGCTCCCGATCTGGTCGTGGAGGTCCTTTCACCGTCCACAGCGAGTCGCGATCAGGTACTCAAGCGAAAGTTGTACGGAAAGTATGGAGTGCGAGAGTACTGGGTAGTGGATCCGGCGTCGTCCACCATCGAGGTGTTGGTCCTTGGCCCTGCCGGGCTCGAGACGTCACGGGTCTTTCCGATGGGTTCAGTGGTGGTGTCGCCGCTGCTGCCCGGCCTGGTCCTGGCTGTGGATGATGTGTTCGCCGAATAGTCTAACCACACAGGGCCCGAGTCGAAGAGGAGTGTTCCATCATGAGGCACGGGCAACCCGTTCAGACCGGCTATGCTCCGGTCAACGGACTCCAACTGTACTTCGAGATCCACGGTAAGGAGACTCCCGCCCACCCCCCGCTCGTGCTTTTGCATGGTGGGGGCGACACAATCGTGACCTCCTTCGGTCACATCCTCCCTGAGCTTGCGCAGGACCGGCAGGTTATTGCGTTCGAGCAACAGGGCTACGGACATACGGCCGATATTCTCGATCGGCCCTTCAGCTTTGAGCAGTCGGCAGACGACACTGCGGCGCTATTGGATTACCTGCACATCAAGAAAGCCGATCTCTTGGGTTTCAGCAATGGCGGAACCATTGCGTTGCAGGTGGCCATCCGGCACCCGGGAGTCGTGCGCAAGCTGGTGCTAGCGTCGACCCTTCTAAAACGCGATGGCGCTTATCCGTGGCTTTGGGATGCAATGGCCACTGCCACGCTGGAGAACATGCCTCAGGAACTGCAGCAGGAGTACCTCAACGTCGCACCGCACCCGGAGAACCTGCGGTTGTTCCACGACAAGGCCGCCCAGCGTATGCGGGACTTCAAGGACATCCCAAATGAGGTGGTCCGTGGTATTACCGCACCGGTGCTTGTTGTCGCGGGTGATGCCGACGTAATCCGCCCTGAACATGCAGTTGAGACTTTCGCACTCCTCCCAAGCGCAAATCTCGTTATACTCCCTGGCACCGATCATATGAAGGTGACAGCCCGGACGCAGTGGCTGGTACCGATGATCGTCGAATTCCTGAGTGCACCAGAAGTATAGAAAAACCCCGGTTGAACCCCTTTAGGCGGGGTGCAACCGGGGTTCTTGACTTACCGGCCCACGAACATCTGGGTGAACATCATGCCGTACTGGCCGCCCTGAACGATGCCGATACCCACGTGGGTGTACTGGCTGTTCAGGATGTTGGCGCGGTGGCCCGAGCTGTTCATCAGGGCGGTGTGGGCGCCGGGTACGGAGCTGTTGCCGGCAATGTTCTCACCGGCGGTCTTGTAGGTAACGCCGTAAGTCTTCATCATGTCGAACGGCGAACCGTAGGTGGGCGAGGTGTGGCTGAAGTAGTTCTTGTTGATCATGTCCTGGCTCTTCATGCGGGCCAGCTTGGTCAGCTGCAGGTCGGCCTGCAGCGGGCGGAGTCCGTTCTTGGAGCGCTCCTGGTTAACCAGGTTCAGCATCTGCTGTTCAGCCGCGGTCAGACCGGCAGTCGACGTGGTGGTGGCCGGAGCCTTGGTCGTCGTCGTGGTGGTCGGCGCCTTGGTGGTCGTCGTGGTGGTCGGCGCCGGCGTGGTCGTCTTGGTGGTCGTAGGCGCCGGAGCCGGGGTCGTCGTCGGCTGCTGGGTGACCGGGGTCTGAGCGTAGCGGGCCTTCAGAAGCTGAAGCAGATAGTTATAGTAGTTGCTGCTGACGGTCGTGCCCGCGGTGTACGGGCAGGTCGACACGTAGTAGGTCGTGGCGGCGGAGGCCGGTACGGCCATGGCAAGGGTGCCGAGCAGGGCAGCAGCGGAAACGGCGGTGATCTGCAGTCGCTTAGTGAAGTTCATGATGTAGGACTCCTCCCCGGAAGTTTGTTTACTTCCGAAGGGCTTGCCGGGGTTCGGAGGAGGACATGCAGACCTCCCCCTGCAACGCTTACGAGGTTAGCTGACGGGCTCGGGCCGCAGGAGTGTGGCCCGGACAACGCTTGGGACAGCGATGCGCTTCGCCCCCTTGAAACTGGGTCCCCCGATGTCAACCAATCTCGGTGACACTCAGCGATCAAAGGTCGGCTGTGCCGCTTCGGATGTGTTTATGTTAACTTCGATGTAGCCATAGCGTCAAAGCTCACATTATGGAAACAACCCAGGTGAAAACGCCTGGGTTGTCGGTCACTTATATCGGTTAAGCGAAATGCTCAGGTAGGAAGCGTCTGGCTGCTTGAAGCATTTCGTCCTCCGACAGGCTGGTCGTACGGCCGTCGGCGTACTGCTCCAGCACCCAGCCATACATGGCCTGAATGCCGGGATGCCGCTTATCCAACCGGTTATGGCCCAACTGCTGATTGACCCAGAACGCCACGCCGGCGACGCCCGCCTTGTCGGTGACATTCACGCCCAGCGGCCGCTTGAGCAGCTTCGCCGTATCAAAGATATTATAGATCTCTTCGTTCTTGATGACGCCGTCGGCGTGGATGCCGGCAGCCGTCACGTTGAACTGCTTGCCCACGAACGGGGTCATGGGCGGCACCACATAGCCGCACGCCCGCTCCAGGTACTCGGCGATCTCCGTGATGACCGTGGTGTCGATCTCGGTTTCCCCGGTAAGGCCCATATACTCGAAGATCATGCCCTCCAGCGGCGTGTTGCCCGTGCGCTCGCCGAAGCCCAGCAGGGTGCCGTTGACACCGGCGACCCCGTACAGCCAGGCGGTCGAAGCGTTGATCAGCACCTTATAGAAGTCGTTGTGGCCATGCCACTCCAGCTGTGCGCTCGGCACGCCGGCGTCGTGGGTCATGGCGTGGGCCAGCCGCTGGACGCTGCGGGGCAGGGCGGCGCCGGCGTAGGGGACCCCGTAGCCCATGGTGTCGCACAGGCGCACCTTGACCGGAATCTTGGCCTCCTCGCCCAGCTTCATCAGCTCCCGGACGAAGGGCACCACGAAGCCGTAGATATCGGCCCGGGTGATATCTTCCAGGTGGCAGCGGGGGCGCACACCGGCCTCCAGGGCAGCGCGCACCACATCGAGGTACTGCGCCATGGCCTCCTCTCGGGTCAGGCCCAGCTTCAGGTAGATGTGATAATCCGAGCAGGAGGTCAGTATCCCGGTCTCGGCGATCTGCATCTCCTTGACCAGCTGGAAGTCCTTCTTGACCGCCCGGATCCAGGCGGTCACCTCCGGAAAGCGGTAGCCACGCTCCTGGCACTGCTCGACCGCCTGGCGGTCCTTTTCGCTATACAGGAAGAACTCGGACTGCCGGATGACGCCCCTGGGCCCCGACAGGCGGTGCAGCAGGTCATACAGGTGTACGATCTGCTCCACCGTGTAGGGGGTGCGGGCCTGCTGGCCGTCCCGGAAGGTGGTGTCGGTCAGGAAGATATCGGCCGGCCGGTTCTGCGGGACCTCCACGCCGTCGAACAGAATCCGGGGCGGCTGATCGTAAGGGAACTGGTCTCGCATCAGGTTCGGCAGGGTCGTCATGCGGATCTCCTCCCACCCATAACGATTATCTAATCGTATTATAAGTGAGTGGACTAGCCTGGAATCTTCGTATATTCTGGACCTATGTATTACGAAACGTAATTGATGGGGGATCGGGATGGAGATTCGCTTTCTCCGGACCTTTGTGGTCACTGCCCGCACGCTCAGCTTTCGCCGGGCCGCGGAACAGCTCTTCATTGCCCAGCCGACGGTGACCCAGCACATGCGGCTGCTGGAGGAGGAGCTGCGGACGCGCCTATTCGAGCGCAGCTCCCGTCGAGTGCAGCTCACCCCCGCCGGGGAGCGCTTCCTGGCCTACGCCCGAAACGTGCTGTCTACCTACGACCAGGGGGTGCAGGAGATCACCGGCTGGGAGCAGGGCTACCGGGAGCGGCTGGTGCTGGCGGTCTCGCCGCTGGTAGCCCGCTCGACACTCCCCCGGGTGGTGAAGCGTTTTACGGCGGAGCGTCCGCAGGTGGATGTGGTCGTGAAGATCGCCCTGACCCCCGAGATCGCCGCCCTGGTCGCAGAAGGGCAGGCGCACGTGGGGCTTTCACGCGCGCCTGCCCAGAGCCGGGACTTGGAGAGCTACACCTGGTACAGCGACCCGGTGATCCTGGTGGTGCCCAACGACGGCGGCGACCTGGACACCCCACCGCCCGACTGGCGGGATGTGCTCTCGGAGCACCGGTTGCTGACCCACAACCACCCGGTTTACTGGGACGACCTGCTCCAGTCCGTCCGGAACCTGGGGGTGAGGGTGCGCACCATGGAGGTGAGCCAGGTCGATATCACCAAGCGGTTTATTGAGGAGGGGATGGGCGTCTCCTTCCTGCCGCAGTCCACGGTCTGGCGGGAGCTTGCCGAGGGGCGCCTGCTGGAGGTGCCCACCCCCGGCCTGGCCCTGCCGGTGGCCGCTACCTATGTGGTCTACCCGGCCACGGGGCCGTCGGCTGCCGCACAGGGGTTCATGGGAGTGCTGCAGGCGATCGTGCGCTAGGCCGCGCCGAAGGCCGAGTGCCAGGGGTAGACCTCGCCGCGGCCCGCCCCGCTGGTGATTATCGGATCCCGGTTGAGACAGCTGCGGACATCCTCTTCGGAGGGAGCTTCAAAGACCGCCATGGCGACCGCCGTACTCCCTGCGACAGGGGTGAAAGGGCCGCCCATTAACACCTTGCCTTGCCGGTGTAGCTGCCCCATGAGCTGGCTGTGACCGGCAAGGAGTTCGGGCCGGGTCTGCTGCAGTTCTGGCAGGGTACCACGGGTCAGGTGATAGAGCACGACGTACCGCACAGGTAGACCTCCCTTGAGCTACGTATGTTTCGGGGTCCAAGGCGCCTGCGGAAGGTCGAACTCCGCTCCCGCAACGGAGGGTTCCTGCCCGAGAGTCAGGCAGGCCTGCTCGTACAACCACGTCCGGTGGATGTCCGCGGACCAGGTGCCTACCAGGCGGGCGCCGCCAATGCAGTAAAACGCCAGCCACGCTTGGCGCTGGGCCGTTGCCTCGGGCATCCCGGCCGCGCGCAGCAGGGCAGCCAGGGCCGACAACTCCTCTTCCTCAAAGCGATTCAGGGTCTCCAGGGCTTCCCGGGGATGAATCGCCGGGGCGCCCAGCACCTGATGTACCAGTCGGAAGCACAGGTATGCCTGCTCGAGCGCCGCAGTGAAGCCATATGCCCACCGCCGCAGCTGGGTGGGAACGTCGGCCTGCTTGACCAACGCCCGCTGCCGAACCTCCCGCAGGTAGCCGGCGCCCATCTCGACGGCAGCCACAAACAGGTCGGCCTTGGAGCCAAAGTAATGATGAACCAAACCGGTACTCAGCCCGCTTCGCTTGGCGATTGCGGCCGTGGTGGTGCCAAGGTAGCCAGTCTCGGCGAACTCGGCCAGGGCGGCGCCAAGCAAGCGAGATCGTTGGAGGTCAGTCAGCCGGGCATTTTTTGGGCGCCCTCGTCCAGCGGCCAGTCGAATCACCCTCACTATATAATAAATTGGATGGCCAATTAATGTAATTATGGAGGAGGGACGGGGCTAGGTCAAGAGGTCACCACCGACCCTCCTCAGCGATTTATCCCTGACCCAGCGCCTCTTCCAGGGCCCGACACACATGCTCGATCTGGCTTTCCGTAAGCTCCGGGAACATTGGCAGCGACAGCAGTTCCGGGGCCGCTGCCTCGGCGTTCGGAAAGCTGCCCACCCCCAGCCCCAGGTCGGCGTAGGCCGGCTGCAGATGGAGTGGGACGGGGTAGTGAATCCCGGTCTGGACCCCCTGGTTCAACAGCCGCCGGGCCACCGCCTCGCGCTCGGGCACCCGGACCACGTACAGGTGGAACACATGGGAGGTCTCTGGCACCCGCTTCGGCAGCAACACCGGCAGATGGGCCAGCAGCCGGTCATAGGCGGCGGCGTGTCGACCCCGGGCTTCGTTCCAGGCATCCAGATGCCGGAGCTTGATTCGCAGGATCGCCGCCTGGATGGTGTCCAGCCTGGAGTTATAGCCCGGCACCAAGTGGTGGTACTTGACGGTGCTCCCGTGCTGGGAGAGCAGCCGAACGCGCTCCGCCAGGGCCTGGTCGTTGGTGACCACAGCGCCACCGTCGCCATAGGCCCCCAGGTTCTTGCCGGGGTAAAAGCTGAAGGTGGCGGCGTCGGCCAGCGCCCCGGTCCGCTGCCCTCGATAGGCCGCACCGTGGGCCTGGGCGCTGTCTTCGATCACCCGAATTCCCCGCGGGCGTGCGATGGCCAGAATCGGTTCCATGGCCACCGTCTGCCCGTAGAGGTGCACCGCAATGATCGCCCGGGTCCGATCGGTCACCGCGGCGGCCACGCCGCTCGGGTCCAGGTGATATGCACGGTCGCAGTCGACGAAGACGGGCGTGGCCCCCACAGCCGTGACCGCCTCCGCCGTGGCGAAGAACGTGTTGACCGGCACGATCACCTCATCGCCCGGCCCAATCCCCATGGCTTTCAGCGTCAGCCAGATCGCGTCGGTGCCGTTGGCCACGCCAACGCAGTGGCGTGCCCCGCAGAAGGCCGCAAACTCCTGCTCAAAGGCCGTCACCTCCGCACCGCCCACAAACGAAGCCTGTGCACACAACTCTGCCACCTTGGGCAGAACCTGGTCTTTGATCGTCGCAAACTGGGCCTGCAAGTCCAGAAACGGTACGCTGATCGTCACGGCTCGGACCTCCTGACCGCCACCGGAGCGCCTGGTGCGGCCATCGCTGCGCCGACCGCCTCCAGCGTGCGGAGAATATCCAGGGCAAAACCGGGGCCGGTCAGGGGGACCCGCCCGTCTCGGATGCAGTCGAGAAAATGCCGGATCATGCACTCCAGCGCCTCCGTGCTGTCAATCTGTATGGGCCGCGCTTCCCCGGCCGTGTAGCGCACCCGCCCATCTGCGATGGTGGCCCGGGAGTCGTAGAGCAGCAGCTTTTCCGGCGCCGCATCATCATAAATGGCCATGCCGTCAGTACCAATCACGGTCATATCCCGGCGCTTGGCCGGGGAGAGCCAGCCCACGTTAGCCTGGGTGACGGTTCCGTCCGGGTAGCGGGAGCTCACGAAGGCCAGGTCAAGCTGCCCGGTGCCCACGGCGTCGGTGCCCATGGCGGTCACTGTTGTCGGAGGGCTGTCGAGCCAATACTGGAAGATCGACAGGTCATGGATATAAAGATCCCACACCACATCAACATCCGGCCGGTGCAGCCCCATGTTCATCCGGTTGGAGAGAATGGCGCGGGGCTGACCCAGTTTGCCTTCACGCAATAGCGCCTTCAGCCGGACCACAGCGGGGTTGAAGACGAAGGTATGGTCGGACATGAGCACCAGCCCCCGCCGGTCTGCCTCGGCGAGCAGCGCCGCCCCGTCCGCCACCGTGGTCGCCAGGGGCTTCTCCACCAACACATGTTTGCCGGCCCGGATCGCCGCCTCGCTCAGACGCTTGTGGGTGGCCGCCGGCGTCGCGATGGCCACGGCGGTCAGCGAATCATCTGCAAGCAAGCTGTCGAGCTGCTCCACCACCCGCATGCCCGGATGGTCAGCGCGTGCCCGTTCCCGGTTCACCGGATCTAAATCGCATACACACACGTGCTCCGGTCCCAGGACCCGGGCGAAGTTGCGTACCAGGTTGGGTCCCCAGTAACCGTAGCCCACCACCCCGACGTTCACGTCTGCCGCCCCTTTTGCGCCACCAGATAGAGCTTCCGGCCGTCCGGCAGGCGAAACCAGGCCGGCTCGAACGGCGGGAAATCGAAGGCCCGCACGTAGCGGTCGATCTGTTCGAGCGGCCACGTGGGGTCCAGTTCCTTCAAGCCATCAATGGAGGAGCGCCGGTAGTACAGCGGTTCGATGCCCTGGGCCAGGATGATCTCATCCTGGGGCGTTCCCCGGGTAGTCCCCTGCAGCAGGCCCGGCAGCTCTTCGCAGAAGATGCGGAACCCGACCTCGTCGGTGGCCTCCGCCAGTTCCCGGGCCGTAATGCCCGCTGGCACGTCAAACCAACCAACGCGGACGATCGACCCCGTGTCTATGCCCGCATCGATAAAATGAAGCGTCGGCCCCCACCGCTGCTCGTCGTTGATCAGCGCGTGGGTGACCACGTTGCACCCGCGGTAGCGGGGCAGGGGCGCCCCGTGCAGGTTCACAAAGCCCTGCCGGGGGTGCCTGATCACCGGCGGCTTCAAAATGGCCGGATGAAAGACCGAGAAAGCGAGATCAACCTCCAGGTCCAGCAAGTCCCGGTCGGCTTCCAAGACGGGGACCCCGTGAGCCCCCGCCAGGTCATACACCTCCGGCTCACCAGGCTTCGACCACCAGCCCTTTGTACCGGCCGGCAGTGTCCGGACCGCTGCCACGGAGACAAGCCCCTCCGACTGCAGGCGCAGGAGCTCCTCCAGACAGCGGACGCCTACCCGCCGGGTAGCAAACAGGGCGACACGCTTGGGTGCCACGGCTCCAGACCTCCTCAAGGCGAGGATTTGCCCACAGGATCAGATTATGTTAAACCGCTGGCCGGGTTCCACGCGCACGGCCCGGGCGTACAATACAGGGACTCCACCCAGCGAGGAGGCCGGTGCACCTTGACGGACGCGTTCCCGTTGGTCTCCTGCCTGTGCCTCACCTACGCCAGGCCGCGGTATTTGCGCGAAGCGATTTGGTGCTTCCTGCAGCAGGACTGGCCCAATAAGGAACTGGTGGTCGTCAACGACCACCCGGAGCCGGTCCACTTGGACCAGCCCTATCCGGGGGTTCACGTGTATAACCTGCCACAGCGGTGTTCGAGCCTGGGCGCCAAGCGCAACGCCAGCGTCCGGGCTGCCCGGGGCGACTATCTGTGCGTTTGGGATGATGATGACCTGTCGCTGCCCTGGCGCATCAGCGAGAGCATGCGCCACCTGCTGCCGATGCCCGATCGGTGGATCTACAATCCCGGCAAGGGATGGTTTTCCGTGTCCAACCGGAACTACTCCATCACCGAAAACGTGTACCACTGCCAGGTTCTAATGCGGCGGGCCGCCTTTGATCATGCCGGGGGATATTCGGACATGAACACGGGGGAAGATGCTGACTTTGAGCGCCGCATTCCGGCAGACCGCCGGGTCCGTTATCGCGCCGGGGCGCATGAACTCTTTTATGTCTACCGCTGGGGGATCGACGTCCACCATATTTCGGGGCTCGGGTTTGACAAACCGGGACAACCCACCAAGTGGGAGCAGATTGCCCATCTCACATCTGGCAAGCCTGGAGGTGGTGTGATCACACCGGGGTTTGAACGGGACTACTGGCACGACCTGGCCACGGAGGCCGCCTCCAAGCCGGGTGTGTCCCCGGAGGAGGCCCGTCTGCTGGCAGAGCGACTCAAGTCATACGGGCAGCTCAGCCCGGGCCAACCTCGTGCGGGAGGTGACCAGTTGTGACATCTCAATTCCCGCTGGTCTCCTGTCTGTGCCTCACCTATGCCAGGCCACGGTATTTGCGCGAAGCGGTCTGGTGCTTTCTGCAGCAGGACTGGCCGAACAAGGAGCTGGTGATCGTCAACGACCACCCGGAGCCGATCACCCTGGACCATGCCTACCCGGGGATTCAGGTGCACAATCTGCCACAGCGGTTTCCCAGCCTGGGCGCCAAGCGGAACTTCAGCTTCCGGGCCGCCCGTGGCGACTATCTCATGATCTGGGACGATGATGACCTGGTGCTGCCCTGGCGCCTCAGCCTAACCATGCGCCACCTGCTCGCGGCGCCCGAAAAATGGGTTTTCCGGCCCACCCGCGCCTGGGTCTCCTTCTTCAATCGCGACTACGAGGTCAAGGAGTACCAGTCTCACCCCTCTACGGCCTATCGGCGTGCCGCCTTCGATCAGGCTGGCGGTTACACGGAGATGAACACAGGGGAGGATGCTGATTTCGACACGCGCATCCAACGGGATCGGTGGATCAGCTACCGGGCCCCCGTCCACGACCTGTATTATGTCTACCGCTGGGGGATCGACGTTCACCATATATCGGGTCTTGGCTTTGACCAATCAGGCCAACCCACCAAGTGGGAACGGATCGCGCAGCTCACGGCAGGCAAGCCCGGCGGCGGTGTGATCACGCCGGGGTTTGACCGGGACTACTGGCAGGATCTGGCCAATGCGGCAGCCGCCAACCCGGCTGTGCCCCCGGAGGAGGCCCGCCTTCTGGCAGAGCGCCTGAAGCCGTACGACCGGCTCGGTCCGGACGCATCTCCCGCGGGAGGTGGCCAGCCGTGACCTCCGAGTTCCCCCTGGTCTCCTGCCTATGCCTGACCTACGCAAGACCTGCCCTGCTGCGGGAGGCGATCTGGTGCTTCCTGCAGCAGGACTATCCGAACAAGGAACTGATCGTGGTCAACGACCACGCGGAGCCGATCTACCTGGACCGCCACTATCCGGGGGTCTGCGTCTACAACCTGCCCGAGCGGTCTTCGACCCTGGGCGCCAAGCGCAACTTCAGCGTCCGGGCCGCCCGGGGCGACTATCTCATGACCTGGGATGATGATGATCTGGTGCTTCCCTGGCGCATCAGCTTGTCCATGAGCCACTTGCTGGCGGCGCCCGACAAATGGGTGTTCAGGCCCAACGGCGCATGGTTTTCCCTCTTCAACCGGGAGTACTCGGTCGTGCGGTTTGAGTCTCACCCCTCGACTGCCTATCGGCGCGCGGCCATGGATCACGCAGGGGGTTACTCCGATATGAACAGCGGGCAGGATGCTGACCTCGACTCGCGCATTCCGGAGGACCGGTGGATTCACTACCAGGCCCCCGTGCATGATCTTTATTACGTGTATCGTTGGGGGATTGACGCCCACCACATTTCGGCTTTCGGATTTGACCGGCCGGGCCAGCCCACCGGATGGGAGCGGATCGCGCAACTCACGGCCGGCAGCGCTGGAGGCGGAGTGATCATGCCAGGATTTGACCAGGACTACTGGCGGGACCTGGCCAAGGCGGCGGCAGCCCTTGCGGACGTTCCCCCCGAGGAAGCGGCGCTGCTGGCAGAGCGGCTCGAGCCCTACGACCGTCTCGGCCCTGACGAATCTCCTACGGGAGGTGCACAGCCTTGACAGCGGAGTCCCCACTGGTCTCCTGCCTCTGCCTGACCTACGCCCGACCTGCCCTGCTCCGGGAGGCGATCTGGTGTTTCCTGCAGCAGGACTATCCCAACAAGGAACTGATCGTGGTCAACGACCACCCGGAACCGATTCACCTGAACCGGCCTTTTCCGGGTGTCCAGGTGGTTAACGTGCCGCACCGGTTTGGCAGCCTCGGGGAGAAGCGGAACTTCTCCGTCAGCCTCGCGCGGGGCGAGTACTTGCTGCCGTGGGACGATGACGACCTGTTCCTGCCCTGGCGGCTGACCGACTCGCTGAAGCATCTGGGAGAAGCGCCGCAGAAGTGGGTGTATAAACCCATGTCAGCCTGGACGTCGACTCACAACCAGGATTACGCGGTCGTTCAGAACCTCTTTCACAACCAGATTGCGATGCACCGGAAGGCATTTGAGCACGCGGGCGGGTACCGGGCCATGAACAGCGGGGAAGATATCGACTTCGAGTCGCGCATCCCCGGCGAGCGATGGTACCACTACCCGTGCCGCATCGATGAAATGATTTACGTCTACCGGTGGGGAAACGACGTGACCCACATTTCCGGCTTCGGCATGGACCAACCGGGGCAGCCCACCGCCTGGGAGAGGGTGGAGGAGCGCAATCGGCACCGCAAGGGCGGCGTGATCAGCCCGGGATTCGACCGCGCCTACTGGCAGGATCTGATCGATGCCGCTGCGGCCAACCCCAACGTCAACGCCGAGGAAGCCAGCTCGCTGGCAGAGCGGCTGAAGCCGTATCATCAGCTCGGACCCGAACTGTAAAGCCGCACGCCTCCGGGGCCCCGGGGGCGTGCTTTCGTGCTTCCCAAGGGGAAGCATTAGCGCGTGTAGAATAATCGGAAATGGGTAATGTTTGCGTACAGAAAGGTGTGGGAGGATGGTCTGGGTCGGCCTGGTGATCGCAGTGGGGGTTGTTGGCACAGGGATCTGGTGGTGGTTGTATCGGATGTCGCTGCCCAAAGTGTCAGGCACGCTGAAGGGTCCGGGCCTCGGCGCCCCGGTGGAGATCATCCGCGACCGGTGGGGCATCCCGCACATTTATGCGCAGTCGCTCAGAGACGCGGTCTACGCTCAGGGCTACGTCCACGCACAGGACCGCCTCTGGCAGATGGAGCTCCAGCGGCGCATCGCGGCGGGGCGCCTTTCCGAGATTTTCGGGGCCCAGACCGTCGAGGCCGACCGCTTCCTGCGGCGTTTGGGCCTGCGGCGGGCAGCCGAGGCGGAGGCGGCAGCGGCGGACCACGAGGAGCAACTGGTGCTGGAGGCATATGCGGGCGGAGTGAACGCGGCCATCGCGGAGGCTGGCGGCAGGCTGCCCCTGGAGTTCCGGCTGCTGGGCATCAAGCCGGCGCCGTGGACCCCTTCTGACACGCTCTCCTGGACCAAGGTGATGTCGCTCAACCTGAGCCTGAACTGGGAGGAGGAGCTGTTGCGGATGCAGCTGGCCCAGCGGGTTGGGCCGGAGCACGCCGCCCGGCTGGAGACGCACTACCCGGCCGGCCACCCGCTCACGACGGCGCCCGGCCTGGCAGGGGCAGCGGACTCAGCCGAGGCGTTGCTGGGCTCCTTTGCCGCCGCCCGGCAGTACCTGAACCTGAGCACCCCCAGCGCCAGTAACAACTGGGTGGTCGCCGGCAGCCGCACCGAGACCGGCAAGCCCCTGCTGGCCAACGATCCGCACCTGACGATCGGCATCCCGTCGACCTGGTACGAGGCGCACCTGGTCTGCCCGGAGACCGACGTGACCGGCAGCTCCCTGCCCGGGGTGCCGGGGATTGTGCTGGGCCACAACCGGCACGTCGCCTGGGGCTTCACCAACTCGATGGCCGATGCAGCGGACCTCTTCATTGAGAAGTGGCATCCCACCGAGAGCGCCGTCGAGTTCGAGGGCCAGTGGGAGCCGGTCACCGTGATTGATGAAACCATTCGGGTCAAGGGTCAGCCCGAGGTGGTGGAGCGGGTCTACATCACCCGGCACGGCCCGGTCATGGCCGGCGGGCCGCTGGGCGCCGGCCCCGCCCTCGCCCTGCGCTGGATGTCCCTGGACGCCGGCCACCCGGCCCGGGCCGTGGTCGCCATGAACACCGCCGGCGGCGCCGCCGAGCTGCGGGACGCCATGTGCTACTGGAACATCGCCTCCCAGAACGTGGTCTTCGCCGACACAGCGGGCAACATCGGCTATATCATGGCGGGGCTGGTGCCCAAGCGCAAGAATGGCACCGGGCTCACGCCGGTGCCGGGCTGGACGGGCGAGTATGAGTGGGAAGGCTGTGTTCCCCAGGAGGAGCTGCCCCAGCTCTGGAATCCCGAATCGGGCTTTATCGTCACCGCCAACAACAAGGTGGTCGACCATACTTTCCCGCACCACATCTCCTGGGACTACATGCCGGGCTACCGGGCTGAGCGCATCCAGCAACTGCTGACGGAGAAGCCCAAGGTCACCCCGGAGGATTTCCGGCGCATCCAGATGGATGTTTTCTGCGCGCCTGGTGTTGAGTTCGCACAGCACTGCCGGTCGTTGGAGCCTGCGGATGCCCTTGAGCAGAAGGCGCTCGAACTGCTCAGGAACTGGGACGGCCACCTGACCGCCGAGTCCACCGGTGGCACCATTTACGAGGTGATGCTGACACACGCCGTGCGGCGGGCCTACCTCCCGATTCTGGGCGAGGATCTCTTCCACGCCTGGATGGGCAAGGGCACCGTGCTGTCGCCGGCCAACAGCACCGTGGGCCGCTCAACCACGGCCCTGCTGCGGGAGCTGAAGCAGCGGGATCCGGGGTTCTTCGCGATCGGGCGCCCGTCGCCGGAGAGCGCCACCGACCCCTGGCAGGACCTGCTGGCCGCCAGTCTCACCGAGGCCGTGAGCTACCTAAAGCAGAGGTTGGGCGCCGACCCCGGCGCCTGGCAGTGGGGCAAGCTCCACCGCCTGAAGCTGGCCCATCCCATGGGCGCCGTCAAGCCGCTCAACCTGATCTTCAATGGCCCGGAGGTGGGAATCGGGGGCGACACCGCCACCCCGCTCCAGACCGCCTACGTGCCCCACCAGCCCTACGGGGCCTCGGCCTGGGCGCCGTCCTACCGCCAGATCGTCGACCTGGCCGACCTGACCCGGTCGCTCTCGGTCCACCCGGTGGGGCAGTCGGGCCACCCGGGTAGCAAGCACTACCTGGACCTGTTCCCGCTCTGGAGCAAGGGCGAGTTCCACCCCATGCTCTTCAGCCGGGAGGCGGTGGAGGCCCACGCCGAAGCCAAGCTTCAGCTGACGCCCACCGGGAAGTAGAGGTTGACCTGCACATAGGTCGGGCCGCCCTCGGCCAGGTTCACCTTCAGCAGCCAGGCGCCGGGCGGGTCCCAGTTGACGGCGGACACCTCGGGGTTCAGGGTGGAAGCGCCCCGGGCCGCCAGCTGACCCGCCGGGTTGTACAGCGCAAAGTCCACGTCGGACGGGCTCTCGGCCATCACCTCGATCAGCCCCTCCCCGGCGGAGCTCAGGAAAAACTCGTGCTGGCTGACGGGGCTCTGCGGGGTCAACTGGAAGATCAGGGGGGTCAGGCCGAGCGCCCGGGCAGCCAGCCGGTAGGTCGTAGGTTCGCCGCCGAAGTGGGTTACCTTGATCCGGTAATACCCGGTGGCCGCCACCCGGACGCGGAGGAGTTCGGGGTTGGCCGCGCTGAACGCCCTGGCGGCCAGCCCGTCGTCCGGGCCGTAAACCTCGTAGTCGAGGTCGGCGCCGCCGCCCCAGGAAAGGGCCAGGTCGAGCCAGCCAGGCTGGCTTACATAGACGGCATGCCAGGCCTCTGGCTCAGACGGGGAGACGCTCCCCGTCATCTCTTTTTGCGGCTGCCCCCCGGTTCGGTTGGCGACGATGTAGCGCCGCCGCACCTGCGTCTCCTGGCCGCCGGAGTCCACCGCCCGCACGGGCAGAAACTGCTCGCCGTCGCTGCGGCGGGTCGTATCCCAAAGGTAGTGGTAGTAGGTGCCGTCAAAGCTCGAGGTGATGTTGACCCAGGTCTGCTCCTGCACCTCAACCTGTTCGACCTTGCGGTCGTCGGACGCAGCGATCCGGACCTTTACAAAGCCGGACACGCTGCTGTTCTCGGGCGGGGCGAGAATCTCCAATGAGGGCGCCCGATCCGAGGCGCTGGCGAAGCCCCCGCTGGCGTCCAGCGTGTAGTCCACACTGCCCCGGTTCGCCTGAACCAGGATCCGGTAGCGCCCGGTGTATGACGGCCTGACGGTGATGGTCTGCTGCCTGGTGGTGCTGGTGGAGCGCCCGATCTCCGAACCCTGGGGGTTGTACAGATACATAGCGATGGCCGGCTCCTCGCTGCCCCAGGCCTGCGAGAGCATGGTGATCGCGATCGGGTACTGGGTGGAGGTCACATCCAGGAAGTAATCCTGCCAGCCGGGTGCCGTAAGGGAGTCGGTAAACCGCATCAGCGTAGGCATAACGGGGCCCGTCCCGGTCAGGTTCCCCGCCTGCTTCACGGCGGCGTAGCTGTCCAGGCGCCCGGCGCCGTAGTCGTGGTCCTCTCCGTCGGGACCCCGGTCCTGGGCGGTGCGCCTCAGGATATCCTTCACCTGGACCGGGGTCAGGTTGGGGTTGGCATCGAGCATCAGCGCCACTGTGCCGGAGACGAAGGGCGTGGCCATGGAGGTCCCATCATACGAGATGTACCGGTTGCCGCTGCCCGCCTGCGCCGCGGTGATCCGCACGCCGGGCGCCGACACGTCGGGCTTGGTGCGGTCGTCGGCGGTGGGACCCCGGCTGGAGAAGATCGCCTGGTAGAAACCGCCCTCCGAAACGTCAGCCATGGCGCCTACCGTGATCGCCTTAGCCGCCGCACCGGGCGTGCCGATGGTGAAGAAGTCCGGCCCTTCGTTGCCCGCAGCCACCACAGCCACAATGCCGGCGTCCACGGCCCGGTTGATCACCTGGCTCAGCGTGTCCGTCCCGTCGGAACTGCCCCGGACCCCGAGCGACATCGAGAGCACCCGAATGCCGTACCGGGTCCGGTTGTCAATGCACCACTCCACCGCGGCGATCAGGTTGGAGACGGCGCCCCGGCCCGAGCGGTCCAGCACCTTGATCCCCACCAGGGCGGCGCCGGGCGCCACGCCCTTGTAGTCGGCGTTGCCCTCGCCGGTGCCGGCAACCGTGGAGGCCACATGGGTGCCGTGGCCGTGGTCGTCGTAGGGCGTGGTCTGGCTGTTCACGAGATCCTGCCAGGCGATCACCTTCCCGCCGTCCAGGTCGACGTGCCGGGTGTCGATCCCCGTGTCGATGACGGCCACGACCACGTCCGACTTGCTGTAGCTGGCGGGGCGCCCGTCCCGGTCGCCGTCGACCCCGAAATCCTGGCGGGCGCTGGTCGCACCGAACCACCAGCTGGCGCCGTTCAGCTCGACCGAGACGGTGGCATCCACCTCGATCTGGCGCACGAAGGGCAGCTCGGCCAGCCCCTCGATCTGGGCGCGGGTCGCCCGTAGTGCGATGGCTGGCACGGCGTGGAACTCCCGTACCACGTCGACCGACCCCACCCGCCGCTCCAGCTCAGCGGCCGCCCGCTGCTGGTCCATCAGCACCACGACCGGGACCTTCACTTCGGTCGAAGCCAGGAGAATCATGCGGTCCAGGTCATCAAAAACTTTGTTGCGGTTCCGGTCCATGATCTCGCTGGCAACGGGAGGGCTCTCGCCCTTCGGCGGCGCCCCGCCGGGGGCGGCGCAGGCCGCGACTACGCATACAGTGACCACCGTGGCAAACAGCCCCCGAATCCAACGCCTCATGTGCGCTTCCCCCCTCTGTGCATCAGGGCCGGGTCAGCTTGCGGATCCGCACAACCATGGCGCACAGCTCGGCCCGGGTGAGCAGCCGCTCGGGGCGGTAGGTGTAGGTTCCGTCGGCCTCCCGGAAGCCCGTCACATACCCGCCGGCCTCCAGCGCCTTGATGTCGCTCTCCGCCCAGTGCCCGGCGATGTCGGTGAAGCGGGTGGCGAAGCCGTCAGGCGGGGGCGCCAGCTCGTACGCCTTCACCAGGATGCGGGCCTCCTGGGCGCGTGTCATGGGCTGGGCCGGGCGGAAGGTGTACGTGCCGTCGGCCTCCTGGAAGCCGCTGACGATCCCCTTCTCCTCCAGGGCCTCGATGTAGGGCTTCGCCCAGTGGCCGGCGGTGTCGGTGAACCTGGTCTGGAAGCCGGGGCTGGGGCCAGGCAGGTCCAGGGTCTTGGCGACGATGGTTGCGCTTTCGGCCCGGTTGACCATGGCGTCGGGGCGGAAGGTCAGGTCGGGGTAGCCGCTGGCGTACCGGTGGTAGAGCATCAGCTCAATCGGGCTCTGCGCCCAGTGGCCCACGATGTCCGGCAGGGTGTTGACGGGGAGGGGAGAGGCGATGGCGTAGGTCATGCCGGACTCGGTCACCTCTGCGACCAGGCGCCCGAACTGGGGCGCCGCAGTGAAGGCGGTGCCCGCGTCCCAGGTGAACGAATGGGTGCCGGCACGCAGGTCCCCGCTGAACACTGGGGTACCGAACCCTGCGCCCTCCCGCCAGGACCGCACCGTGACGGTGGCTGAGGTCTTCAGCTTGAGCGACACCGTGGAGCCAGCAAAGAGCGAGGCTGGCCCCCGCAGGGGCCGGGGGTCGTGGGCCAGGTCCTGGCCGCCCACCGCGGGGGAGAGCGGCAGGGCGCCGAGCCCTGCCAGACCGGCGATGGCGCCGTACGCGACCAGCCGGTCGGGCGCCGCCGCCAGCGGCAGGCCCCCGGCTCCCGCGGGCTGCCAGACCAGCAGGCCGTCGCTGGCCCGGGCGGCAAACAGGTCCGCCGAGCCGTCGCTGAACAGATTCCCCACATACACAGCGCCGTCCACCGCCAGCAGTTCGGTGCGGGGCGCTACGGCGGTCGGCCAAAGCCAGTGCCTGCTCCACCTGACCGCCCCGCTCGCCGCATCCAGGGCGACCACCTGTCCGCCGGCAGCGGCGTAGAGTGTGTTGCCGAAGGCTCCCAGCGCAGCCATGCCCGGGACAGCGGCCTCCCACAGAGCCGAACCGTCAAACCGAAAGGCCCGTACCGATCTGTCAGTCGCCGCGAAAAGCCGGTCTCCCACCAGCAGGCACGGGCGCTCCACCGCCTGCGACCCGGGGCCGGGCACGGGCCGGCTCCAGACCCGCGCAAACCGGTCGGAAACCGCCCACAGCGTCACCTGCCCCCAGCCGTCTACCACAGCCAGCTGGCGTCGCTTCCACAGGCGCAGCGCGAAGGGCGCCGGGCCGGAGAGGGTGGTGCTGAAACGGGCGGCGCCCCCGGCATCGACCGCCATCAGCGTGGAACGGTGGGCGAAGTAGACCAGCCCGTCGTCCAGGGCGGGGTGGGAGAGGGGCGTGCTCTCGTCGCACGGGCTCAGAGCCACCCCGGGGGTCTCGCTGTAGCTGGCGCCATGGTCCCAGATCACGGCAAGGCCCCGGTCCTTGCGGAACGCATAGAGGCGCGGGCCCGCGGCGGCTAGCCACCGCAGGTATCCGCCGGCGGCCTCCCAGCGGGCGGCGCCGGTTGCAGGGTCCAGTGCGCTCAGCTGGCCGCCCCGGGTGATCCCGTACAGCGCGGCCCCGGTCACGGCCATCGTCTCCGGACTCAGCGCCGACCGCCAGGCGCTCTGCAAGGGCGGCGTCAGCGGTGTCACCATGGCATATCACCCCGTTTGCCCTTCGAAACGAGGGCGCCCGGCCCCTGGTTTGGGGCCGGGCGTTATTTTCGCCTGGCGTATGGTTTAAGAGATAAGTCCGGTAGTAAACTCCGGCGCCTCCTCCTGGATGGTCCGGATGATCTGAATGTTTGGCTGGGCCGAAAGGTCGATCTCCACGGTCTTCGGCAGGACCTGACCGCTCGGGTCCCGCACGATTCGGACCCTGGGCCGCTCGTTTTTGCCCCGCTCCACCGCCACCACGACCGCCTCATACCCACCGCTGATCTCGACCAGCGAGCCGACCGGGTAAACGGCCACGCACTCCGCAAACAGCTTCAGGAGTTCGGGTTCAAAGTAGTCGGATGTCAGCTCGGTCATCTGCTTCAGCGCCCGCAGCGGGTGGTAGCCCTTCCGGTAGGTCCGGTCGGCGGTCATCGCATCATAAATATCCACCACCGTGCAGACCCGGGAATAGGGGTGGATCTCCTTCTCTTTCAGTTGCCGGGGGTAGCCTGCTCCCGACCACCGCTCGTGATGCTGCAGCGCTACTGCCGACGAGAGGTAACTGATCTCCGGCTGTTTGCTCAGGATCTCCCACCCGATGGTGGTGTGCTGCTTCATGAGCTCGAACTCCTCGGTAGACAGGGCGCTCGGTTTGTTGAGAACCTCCTGCGGCAGCGCCACCTTGCCGATGTCGTGCATGAGGGCGCCCATGCCCAGCTCGTGCAATTGCTTCTCGTTATAGCCCAGCGACATGCCCATCAGCACCGCCAGGACGCAGACATTTACCGAGTGGCCCAGCGTGTAGCTGTCGGCAGCGCGAATGTCCTGCAGGTTGACCAGCGCCCGCGGGTTCTGGAGCAGCTCCGTGACGATCATGTCGACCCCAGCCTTGACCTTGCTGGTGTCAAAGCCGCCCTGGAAGCGCCGTTGCCCCTGTTTCAGCGAGGCGCCCACGGTCTTCCCGATCTCGGTTATGACCTCACGCATCCCGTTGGCCAGGGCCATGCGCGACTGCTCCGAGACAACGTCCGGCGGGTCCACGTCGGGCGCGAGTTCATTGGTGATGTAAACGGCCGGGACATCCATTCGCTGCAGGATCTTTATGTAGGCTTCTTTGAGCTCGGTTCCGGCCTGCAACAGAATTCGACCGTCCGGGGCAATAATGTTTTTGCCCAGGCGCAGTCCCGGTCGCAGCGCGGCCGTCGGAATGCGGAACACGGGGCCACCCCCTTTACACGAATAAACGAGGTTTAGGTGAGATTGGTTCAGTGTTAAGAATCAATATACGCTAACGACCGCCCCTTTGGAGGCGGTCGTTAGAAAAAGTTCAGAAATCTCAGACCCTGAACTTGGCCATCGCCTCGGTCAGGCGGGTGGCGGTGTCCACAAGTCCGTGGGCGGCCCGGGCGACCTCCTGGGCCGTGGCGGTCAGCTCCTCTGCCGAGGCCGAGACCTCTTCGGCTGAAGCGGCGGAGTCGCTGGCCAGCCCCGAAACCACCTGCAGGCTCTGAATGGCCGAATCGGCCCCGGCTGCCATTTGCTCGGTGGCGGCGGTGTTCTCCTCAGTAACAGCGGCAGCGGACATGATGCCGGCGCCCACCGTTGCGCTCTGGCTCTTGAGTTGCTCGGCAGCCGAAGCGATCGACGCAGCCGCCTCGTTGGTGCCCCGCACGGCCAGCAGGATCTGCCCGAGGCTTTCCGAGGCCCCCTGCGCCAGGCGGACGCCCTCCTCGGCCTGGGCTTCGCCCTCGGCGATGGCTGCCACGACCTCGTTGGTCTCCTGACGGATGGCCACCGCCAGGTCGTTGATCTGCTGAGAGGCGACCCGGCTGTCCTCGGCCAGCTTTCGCACCTGCTCTGCGACGACCGCAAAGCCCCGGCCGGCATCGCCCGCCCGGGCCGCTTCGATGGCGGCGTTCAGCGCGAGCAAGTTGGTCTGGGAGGCAATGGCCTGAATGTCGGCCACCAGGGTGCCGATCTGGCTGGAGCGCACGCCCAGTTCGGCGACCTGGGTGGAGGCCTGCTGGCTGGTCGTGCGGATCCGGCTCATGCTCTCCACCGTGGCGTCGACCGCCCTGGCGCCGCCGTCAGCGAGGTCGGCGCCCTTGCGGGAGGCCTCTAGCACGGCCTGCGCCTGCTCGATTACCGACTCGATCGCCGAATTCATCATAACGGCCTGGTCGCTAACGCCATTCATGGCGGTGGCTTGCTGCTGGGCGCCAGTGGCGATCTGTGCCACCGCCCGGCTGAGCTCCTCCATCACCCGGTTGGCCTGCTGCACGTTCCTGGCCTGCTCCTGCGCCCCGCCCGACAGGTTGCCCATCGCCTCGGCGATCTGGGCAGCGGCGTTGCTCGCCTCCGTCGCAGCGCCGGTGAAGTAGTCCGAAGCGTTCTTGGTCGCCAAGGCTGCTTCTCTGGTTTCACCGATCAGCCAGCGCAGGCTGGATTTGAGGGAATTAAAGGCCCGGGCCAGGGAGGCGGCCTCGTCGGTGCCCTTTACCACAATATCCGCACCGGTCAGATCCCCTGCGGCAATCTGCTCGGCAGCCTTCTCCACCAGGCCCATGCGCCGGGTGACCGACCGGACCGAGGAGCCCACGGCGATCAGGCCTGCGACCACCGTAATGACTGGCAGCGCCTTGGTTCCAAGGTCGATCACGCTGAGCAGATCGTGGCCCTGCTGCATGCGGTCCGCCATCAGCTCGGCCTCGCCCTGTTGGATCTCCTTCACGGCCTTGTTGATCTTCAACAGCGACGCCGAAATGGCATCCAGATTCACTTTAGTCAGCCACGCAGCCAGGTCGGTGGCGTTGCGCCGCTCCTGGATCTGCTGGTTGGCGACCACTCGCCAGGCCGCCGACTCCTTGGAGATGGTTGACAGACGGCCCAGTTGTTCCGTGTTTCCGGTGCGCGCCTTGGAGATCTCCGCAACCAGCTCCCCAATTTTGTTGCTGCCGGTATGGTATGAGGTCAGGTAGCCCTCGTCCCCGGTCAGCAGGAAGCCCCGGTGGCCCGAGGAAGTGTCCAGGATCGCTTTCTCCAGATCGTTCGCCAGGCCGATGACCCGCTGGTTGTCATCCACCAGGGCGGCGGTGTTCGCCTCCAGGTCCCGGATGTACAGCGTCGACAGGACAGCGAAAGCCGCCAGGATTGCCGTTACAGCTATGTAACCCGCTGCGATTTTGTGCCCCAACCGAAAGCGCAGTGAAATGCCCCGCTTCTTGGTCGAAACCATCCCATTTGACCCCCTGTGTAACTTCTTGACCATGCAGCTATTTTACAATATCTAAATAATCATTTCGGGTATCGTGGTGGTTTTTCCTGCCATGGGCCGGATTGACATCGGATTGCTGTCGATTTCCACAGTGTGCTAAAATCAAAGGGTTATGTGGGAACTCAAACGTGGACGGTGATACCCATGGCGCTTACTCGCAAGGACGTAGAGCATGTGGCCAAGCTGGCCCGCCTGAGCCTCTCCGACGCGGAGACCCAGGCCTTCACCGAGCAGCTTAGCCGAATTCTGAAGCACGTGGAGAGCCTGAACCGGCTCGATACCCGTGAAGTATCGCCAACGTATCATGCAGTGGCCTTGCAGAACGTGCTCAGGGAGGACCAGCCCCACCAGTCGCTGGACCGGGCCAAGGTTCTGAGCCAGGCGCCTGACGCCGAAGCCGGGTGCTTCAAGGTTCCGAAGATCACGGAGGGGTAAGCCAATGGCAGGTCAGACCTACAAACTCAGCGCGACGCGCCTGAACCGCCTCTTTGCGGCAGGCGAGCTGTCCGCCGTCGAAGTCACGGAAGCTGCCCTGGCTCGCATCAGCGGCGTTGAGCCCCAGGTGAAGGCATTCATCACCGTCGCAGCCGACCAGGCCATGGAGCGCGCCCGCAAGCTCGACGCCCGCCGCAAGGCCGGCGACACGGAAATCGGCATGCTCTCCGGCGTGCCGGTGGCCGTCAAGGACAACATGTGCACCGATGGCCTTCGCACCACCTGCGGATCCAAGATTCTGGGCGAGTATGTCCCGCCTTACGACGCCACCGTGGTGGAGCGGCTGCGTGCCGCCGGGGCGATCATTATCGGCAAAACGAACATGGATGAGTTCGCCATGGGCTCATCGGGTGAGAACTCGGGCTTCTTCCCCACCCGCAACCCCTGGGACCTGGAAAGGGTGCCCGGAGGCTCCTCGTCTGGCTCCGCCGCAGCGGTCACGGCCGACGAGGTGCCGCTGGCCCTGGGCTCCGATACGGGCGGCTCGATCCGCCAGCCCGCGGCCCTGTGCGGCATCGTGGGCATGAAGCCCACCTACGGCTATGTCAGCCGGTACGGCCTGGTCGCCTTCGCCTCCTCGCTTGACCAGATCGGCCCTCTGGCCCGCGACGTGGAGGACTGTGCCCGCCTGTTCAGTGTCATCGCCGGCCCCGACCGGCGCGACTCGACCAACGCCCGGCGCACCCCGCCTGAGCTGAAGTTCGGTGGGGAGCCCTCGCTGAAGGGCGTCCGCCTGGGCGTGCCCAAGGAGTACTTCGGCGCCGGCATCGACCCTGAGGTAAAGGCCCGTCTCGACGAGGCCATCAAGCATATGGAAAGCCTGGGCGCCACGGTAGAAGAGTGCTCGCTTCCCCACACGGAGTACGCCCTGTCGGCGTATTACGTCATCGCCCCCGCAGAGGCCAGCGCCAACCTGGCGCGCTTCGACGGCGTCCGGTACGGCCACCGGGCGGCCGACGCCAACGGTTTGCTCGATATGTACGGGCGCACTCGCCAGGAGGGGTTCGGCCCCGAGGTCAAGCGCCGCATTATGATCGGCACCTACGCCCTCTCCAGCGGCTACTACGACGCCTACTATAAGAAGGCCCAGCAGGTGCGCACCCTGGTTATGCGCGACTTTGAGGAGGCGTTCTCCCGGTTCGACGCCCTGGTCACCCCGACCTCGCCCATTCCCGCCTGGGGCCTGGGGGAGAAGACCGATGACCCGCTCACCATGTACCTGGCCGACGCCTGCACCATTCCGGTCAACCTGGCCGGCCTGCCCGGCATCTCCATCCCCTGCGGCATGGCGAACGGGCTCCCTGTTGGCCTGCAACTCATCGGCAAGCACTTCGACGACACCAAGCTGCTGCAGTATGCCTGGGCCTTCGAGAAGACCACCAATCACACCGAGGCCCGCCCGGCCCTCGCGACGGGAGGTCGGTAAGCCATGAACAAGAACTGGGAAGTGGTTGTGGGCCTCGAAACCCACGTGGAAATGTCCACCGAGACCAAGGTCTGGTGCGGCTGCAAGAACGAGTTCGGCGCCGAGCCAAACACCAACGTATGCCCCGTCTGCCTGGCGCTGCCCGGCTCCCTGCCGGTGCTGAACGCCCAGGCGGTCGAATTCACCATCAAGGCGGGGCTGGCACTGAACTGCCAGATCGCCCGCTACTCCAAGTTCGACCGGAAGAACTACTTCTACCCGGACAGCCCCATGAACTACCAGATCAGCCAGTTCGACCTGCCGCTCTGCGAGAACGGCTGGGTCGAAATCACCCTGAAAGACGGCTCCGCCAAGCGGATCCGCATCCGCCGCATCCACCTGGAGAACGACGCCGGCAAGCTGCTGCACGCCGGCGACGACGTGGCCGAGGCCAACTCCTCCCTGGTGGACTACAACCGGGCCGGCGTGCCCCTCATTGAAATCGTCTCCGAACCGGATATCCGTTCCGCTGAAGAGGCCGGGCTCTTCCTGAACAAGCTGAAGTCGATCATCAAATACTGCGGCGTCAGCGATGTGAAGATGGAAGAGGGCTCCATGCGCTGCGACGTCAACATTTCAGTGCGCCCCGCCGGGTCCGACGTGTACGGGAACCGGGTGGAGCTGAAGAACGTCAACTCCTTCTCCGCCGCCATGCGGGGCATCGAGTACGAGGCCAAGCGTCAGATCGCCGCCTACGAAGAGGGCGGTCAGGTCGACCAGGAGACCCGCTCCTGGCGCGACGCCAAGGGCGTTTCGGTGGTGCTGCGCACCAAGGAAGAGGCGAACGACTACCGCTACTTCCCCGAGCCGGATCTGCCCCCCGTGGTGCTGACCGACGAGGACATGGAGCGGGTGAGCGCCACCCTGCCCGAGCTGCCCGACTCGATTCGGGAGCGGCTCACCTCCGAGTACGGCCTGTCGGCCTATGACGCCTCGCTGATCGTCTCCGAGAAGGAGTATGCCGAGTGGTTCGCCCGGGCGGTAGAGCTCGCCGGCAAGGAGAACGCCAAGGCGGTAGCCAACTGGCAGACCAACGAGCTGAACCGGGTGATGAACCAGAAGGGCCTCGGCCCCGACCAGATCCCGGTCAGCCCCGAGCAGCTGGCCGGCATGCTGAAGCTGATCGAGAACGGCACCATCAGCGGCAAAATCGCCAAAACCGTCTTCGAGAAGATGGTGGAGTCCGGCAAGGACGCTGACGCCATCGTCAAGGAGGAGGGCCTCAGCCAGGTCGCCGACGAGGGCGAGTTGGCGAAGGTGGCCATGGAGGTCGTGGTGGCCAACCCGAAGGTCGTGGAGGACTGGAAGGGCGGCAAGCAGGCGGCGGCGCAGTTCCTGGTGGGCCAGCTCATGAAGGCCACCCGGGGCCGGGCGAACCCGCAGCTGGCGGTCAAGCTCATCACCGAGGCGCTCCAGAAGCACACAGAGCAGCAATAAGCCGATCCCCCACCAGCCGCGGCGTTGGTGGGGGATTCTACTTTGGGACACTCGCCGGGGCCGCCCGGGAGTGTACTTTCGCATGCCTACAGCGGCGCGGCGCCCGTGCTACCATGGCCAAGGCGTTTACGGATGACACATGCCTTGGAGGGAGCACGAAGAATGAACCTGGCTCAACTGGATGATTCAATGCGTCGCCTTGCCGCTGACCGCCCCCTGCGATTTGCGGGGTTCTGCTTAGTTCTCTACGCCGGCTACGGCTGGCTGGGTCAGTCGGCCAAACTGGCTGGTTCCCGGGCTGGGGCCATGGGCGCCGAACTGCTGGCCTGCGTACTGGCTGCACTGATCCTGACCGGGCTGGGATGGTGGCGCCGGACCGACTTTGCACCGCCCCGCTGGCGCAACCTCTGGGTGGTTCTGCCCTTTCTGCTCTACCTTGCTGGGGGCTACCGGGGCGTGGTCACATCCCCGCTGCAAACGGTAGGGTATGGCCTGTCCGCCCTGCTGATCGGGTTCCAGGAGGAAGCCTGGCTGCGGGGGATCTTCCTGGAGACCTTCCGGCCCCGCTATGGGGCTTACGGAGCGGTTCTTCTCTCCTCGCTGGCCTTCGGCCTCCTGCACCTGGCCAACCTAGTAAGCGGCGGAGCGGTCGCAGACGTCATCCTGCAGGTGCTCATGACGCTCCTGTTCGGGCTCATCTTTGCAGGCATCCGGCTTCGGACAGGCTCCATGTGGGTGCCGGTGATCCTTCACACCCTGGTCGACTTCTTCTCCTTCGTGGGGACTTCCGCCGGCACTGGCATGGAGCCCATGTCCCCCACCGTGATGATCATCATGGCGGTGTTGATTCTGGCTTACGGCGTCGCCCTTCTGTGGGGGATAGGAAAACGGGGATCGGCCAACCAGTAGGTGGCCGATCCCCTTCGCATTGCGGAGACTGCTAGGTTACGTTGATCATGACCCGGTTGCCATCGGGATCAAAGACGTTCAGGTGGCGCCCGCCGGGATGCGGCTGCGGCTCGCCCGTGGATACGCCCTGGGCCTCCAACGCTGCGCGGATTTCAGCGAGCGTTCCGCCCGCGAAGCCGAGCACCACGTTGGCCTTCTGGCCCTGCCACATGGAGATGGACACGCCATTGCCGTTTAGCACGGCCCACCCGGTTCCGCCGGCCACCTGCTGGAGACCTAACTGCTGCGAATAGAACTGCTTGGACGCTTCCAGGTCGGTACATTCGATGCCTACGGTGATCAGCTCGCCAATCATGGGCCATCCCCCCTGAATGAATGTGTGTTCGACATCGAACACACATTCTCCTTCGAGATGGGCTATTTCTCCAGCTGATCCACCAGGGCGCCGTACACCGCAACCGCCCGCTCCACGGGCTCCGGGGTGGACATGTCAAGCCCGGCTGCCCGCAAGATCTGCAGGGGAGGCGCCGAGGAGCCGGCTCGGAGGAAACCGAGGTACCGGGCGGCGGCGGGCTCTCCCTCCGTCAGAATCGCATCGGCAAAGGCCGCAGCCGCGGAGATGCCCAGGGTGTACTGATAGCCGTAGAAATCCAGGAAGTGATGGGGTTGCCAGTTCCAGCGGGCGCCGAGCCCCTCGGGCGTCACCGCGGCCACATCGACATACCACCGCTTCAGGATCTCGGTGTTCATCGATGTGATCGAATCGCAGGTGAGCGGCCTGCCCTCCTCCGCCGCCTGGTGCATCTCCTTCTGAAGCACGGCCATCGCCCCGGCAAAGAAGAAGTTGTCGTCAAAGGAGGTCAGGGCCATGCCCAGCACAGCACGCTTGAACTCAGTGTCGGCCTCCTTCGCCATCAGATGCCGTGCGAGCAAGATCTCGTTGGTGGTCGAGGCCGTTTCTGCGAGCGCTACCGTGTACTGCGAGTAAACGTACGGCTGGTTCTGACTGGTGAACCAGGCGTGCAGGGCATGTCCGAGCTCATGGCAGAGCGTAAACACATCCAGGAGCGTCCCATGCCACTGAATCTTGACCGCCGGGTGGTAGCCATAACAGCCCGAGGAGTAGGCGTTTCCGCCCTTGCCCTCGTTGTCAGCCCAATCGACCCAGCGCTCGGCGTAAGCCCGCTCCAGCACCGCCGCGTACTCGGGACCCAGTGGCGCCAGCGCTTCCTGAATCATCGCAAACGCTTCGTCAAAGGGAATCGCCGCCTGGCTGCCGGTGCCCACCTGTGCACGGAGGTCCCAGGGCATCAGCTGCTCCAGACCCATGGCACGGCGCTTGTAGTCCAGGTGTCGGCGGTACTGGACCGTGCCGGCCTCGCAGACGCGCAGCAGGTTGTGAAAGACCTCCTCGGGCATCTGCTCCCGGGCGAGGGCCGCAGCGAGGGCAGACGGGTACTTGCGCAGCCGGGCCAGCACCGCGTCCCGCCGGGTGGCGGCAGCTATGGCGGCGCCAATGGTGTGGCTGTGGGCAGCGTAAGCACGCTGGAAGGACTCATCGGCCGCCTGACGCACCTCGCGGACCGGCGACGAGGAGAAGTTGATCCAGGCGCCCAGCGACATCGGCACCTGCTCTCCCCGCTCATTGGTGATAGGGTCAAAGCGCAGGTCCACGTTGGTCGTCTGCTGCCAGATATCGAAGGGGGCCTGAAGGAGAGGGGAGACCTCCGCCAGCACGGCCTCAGCCTCCGCCCCCAGCATATGAGCCTTCTCGGCAAGCAGGTCGTCCAGGAACTTGCGGTAGACAGCCAGGCCAGGCTCCCGCTCGAACCAGGCCGTAAGGTCGGCCTCCGGCAGCCCCAGCAGCTCCGGCTTAACGAACGCCCCGGCCGCCTGGGCGCCGGCGCCCAGCCGCATGGCGCGCTCGAGCATGGCCACCCGGGCAGGGTCGCCCTGATCCTCAGCGTAGCGGTTCTGGGCAAACCAGGCCACCTGCTCCGCCCGCATCAGGACTGAGTCGTTCAACTGCAGGCAGGCCAGCACCTCGGCGGCCCCATTCCCCAGGCGCCCCGCATAGGCCGCCAGCTCGGGCAGCAGCGCTTCCACCCGTCCCAGCTCAGCCTCCCAGTCCGCCGCCGTGGCGTATAGCCCTTCCAGATTCCAGGTCTGCTCGACCGGCACCTCAGTTCGACCAGGCCGTCGCACCATTGCTTTCTCCTCCTCGTTACAGCTCTTCCCGTTGGAACCGCACGATCGCAACCGTTACAAAGATGATTGACCACGCAACTGTAGCAAAGATCGGCAGGAGTCCATACGCAGGCACCGGCTGGAACCCAAAGAGCCCCATCCCCAGGGCGGACAGGCCATACGGGGTGACCGCCTGCAGCGGCGGGAGAAGACCGGCCAACAGCGACCCGCCGAGCAGCACGCCCAGGGAGATGCCCAGCACGCCGCTCCGCCCCTGAAACAGGGTGCCGAGCATCAGCGTGAGGCTGAGGTAGAACAGCGTGTTCGCCATCATGGACGCCACCAGCGCCACGTATGGCCCCTCGGGCAACGCCTGTCCCAGGAAGCGGACCTCAAAAAACGCAATGCCATAGGGTATGAGGACAGAAAGCGCAAGGAGATTTACGGCATTGGCACCGAACTTTGATAGGATAAAGGCGGCCCGGGAGGCCGGCTTGGAGAGAATCCAGGCCGCCGTGCCGGACTGCCGTTCCCCAATGATGCTCGACTGCGTGCGGATGACCGCCGCCAGGCCGGTAAGGAACAGGCCCAGGTTTAGCAACATATCCACCTGCATCTGCGGGAGGGGCGTCGTCTCCGTCGGATCATACTTGGCCGCATACGAAACGACGGCAAGCAGTCCGTTCAGCACGATTGGCCACAGCAGCAGGTTAACCAATCCCTTGCGCGTCCGCCACCATTCGCCCATCTCCTTGCGCCAGAGGCTGCTCAGGCCACGCCGCCAGCCCTTGGCCGTAAGCGGGACCAACGAATCAACGAGCATGTCCATGTCCCTCCACAAGGTCGATAAAGATTTTCTCCAGGTTGGCGGTCCGCCGGGTAAACTCAACCAGGTGGGCCTGCCCATCAGCGAGGATCTCCCGGGCCAGCAGCGCCTCGGCGGCCTCCAGGTCACTCACGGAGATCTCCCACCGGGCGCCGGCGGCGGTGGGCTCAGTCTTGAGCCCGCTCACCCACGGTAGGGCCGACATACGGGCGCGGGCGCCGGTGTCATCGCCCTTCAGCACCGCTGTGAAGACCGCGTTCCCGTTCCCGGCCAGCAGTTCCGATGTGGGGGCGTGAACCACCAGGTTGCCCTTGTTCAGGATTGCAACGGAGTCGCTCACCCGCTGCACATCCTCCAGGATGTGCGTGGAGTAGAAGATCGTCGTCCGCTCACGCAGGCGCTCCATGATCATCAACACGTCCCGGCGGCCCATGGGGTCCAGGGCGGCAGCCGGTTCGTCAAGAATCAGCAGGTCGGGATGGTTAATCTGGGCCTGGGCGATCCCCAGCCGCTGGCGTTCACCGCCGGAGAAGCCGTGGATCGGTCGGTCCGCCTTGTCGGCCAGCCCCACCAGGTCGAGCGCTTCCACCACCCGATCCTCCACGGCGCGGGACGGGAGCTTATAGAAGAACGAGGCCACAAACCGCAGCGTCTCCCGAGCCGTCATATGCGGATAAAAGCGTGGGTCCTGCGCCAGGTACCCCACCCGCTCCCGGATGGCCACGCTGTCTTCCACAATATCCATCCCGAAGAGCCGCCCTGTGCCGCTGGTGGGCTTGATCAGGCCCAGGAGCAGCTTGATCGTCGTACTCTTGCCGGCGCCGTTGGGTCCCAGGAATCCTACAATACTGTTCGATTCGACCTTCAGGTCCAGGGGTTGGAGCACGTCCACCCCGTTATAGGCCTTTCTCAAGGCCCGGGTTTCAATAATTGCCGCCACCAGGGCGCCCTCCCTTCATGATGCACATGCATAACCTTACCAGGGGGCGCCCGGGGTGTCGGTACCCGAAAGTATAATCTGCAAGTGTCTCTGATTCGGTCTGGAAAGTAGGGGAACCATGCCAGCCGCGCCACTGCTGTCAACGAAGCTCTTCATCCCACGCCTTCGCTCCCCTTTGGTTGCGCGCCCGCAACTCCTCCAAATCTTAGAACAGGTCGTCGCTCGGAAACTGACGCTCGTGTCCGCACCGGGCGGGTTCGGCAAAACCGCCCTGCTCAGCCAGTGGGCGGCTGCGAGCGAGGTCAGGCGGGGCTGGGTCTCGCTGACCGAGACCGACAACGACCCCGCCACCTTCTGGGCCTACGTGGCCGCAGCCCTGGAGCGGGTGGAGGAGGGGCTGGGCCGCGACCTTCAAGCCATGCTGCGGTCCGAGCCATCGCCGGGCACGCTGTGGACGGCCTGCATCAGCGGGGTCTCCGAGTACCCCTGCGATTTCGTGCTCGTGCTGGACGACTATCACATGATCGTCAACCCGCAGATCCACCGGGCGGTGAGCTCCCTGATCGAGCACCTGCCGCCGCAGATGCACCTGGTGATCAGCGGCCGCGCCGACCCCCCGATCTCCCTGGCGCGCCTGCGAGCTGCCGGGGAGCTCCTGGAGATTCGGACCCAGGAGCTCCGGTTCTCCCAGGAGGAGGCCGCGGTTCTGCTCAACCAGATCAAGGGCCTGGGGCTCCGCCCGGACCAGCTCGCCGACCTGGACGCCCGTGCAGAGGGATGGGCGGCAGGGCTGCACATGGCCGCGCTCGCCCTGCAGGGCCGCACCGATGTGGACGCCTTCGTCACCGCCTTTGCGGGCAGCCACCGCTTTATCGTGGACTACCTCGGTGAAGAGGTAATCGAGCGGCAACCGGAGCAGGTCCGGCGCTTCCTGGTCCGCACTTCGATCTTGGAGCGCCTCACCGGGCCGCTCTGTGAGCAGGTCACGGGCGAGCCCGACGGGCAGGCCATGCTCCACCGGCTGGAGCACGAGAATCTTTTCATCGCCGAGCTGGACGACCAGCGGGAGTGGTATCGCTACCACCAGCTGTTCGCCGACGTCTTGCGCGCCCGGCTGCGCGACCAGGAGCCCGGCCTGGAGCCCTTGCTCCACCAGCGGGCCAGCGCCTGGTTTGAGTCGCAGGGCCAACTGTCCGAGGCCGTGCGGCATGCGCTGGCCAGCGGTGACTTCAGCCATGCCGCCAATCTTATGGAGATGGCCATGACCGACCTGTTGGGGCACGGCGAGATGCAGACCGTGCTCAACTGGCTCGAAGCTCTGCCCCCCGAGGTCATCGGCGCCCGCCCGAACCTGGCCCTCGCCCACGCGGAGCGGCTGGTGGACATCGGGCGCCTCGACGCGGCCGAGCCGCTCCTGCAGCAAGCTGAAGCAAACCTGTCCGGCGCGGATGATGCCATCTTGCGCGGCAAGCTCGCCGCCATCCGCTGCTTGATGCACCGCGTGCGGCAAGAGCAGCCCGAGGCCGTGGACATGGCCCTTCGGGCGCTCAGCCTGCTGCCGGAAAGCGAGCTCCGATGGCGAGGCATGGTCAGCCTGCGCCTGGCTGGGGCGTATCACCATATGGGCGACCGGGAGAAGGCCGCCGCGGGCTACATCCAGGCAGCGCAGCTCAGCCACCAGGCCGGCAACACCCACAACGAGGTGATCGCCATCTGCTCGCAGGCCCGGATTATGATCGAGGAAGGGCGCACCGTCGAAGCGGAGGAGCTGTACCGCAAGGCACTGCGGCTCTGCGCGGGCCAGGGCCCCGAGACCCTCTCGGCGGCGAGCGCAGCCCATTTCAGCCTGGCGAATCTGTTACGTCACCGGCATCGTCTGGAAGAGTCGGAGCAACAGGTGGTCGAAGCGCTCCGCTGCGCCAGCCGGGGCGGGCATCTGGAAGCGTCGCTCTATGGCAATCTGCTGCTGGCTTTCCTGGAGCAGGCCAAGGGCGAGTCCGAACGTGCTCACGCCCTGGTCCGCCAGGCGGAGGAGATGGCTCCGCCCGAGGTGGAGTGGGCGGGCCGGCTGGTACGCGCGCTGGAGGCTCAACTGTGGCTGATGGAAGGCAAGGTTTCGGCCGCCGCTGCCTGGGCCACTGCCGGCGCCGAGGGAGTAACGGAGGACCTCTACTCGCCCCTTGTGGTGGAACTGATCACCCTGATGCGCGTCTACATTGCCACGGGGCAGAGCCAGGCGCTGTTGGAACGGATCGACCGCGTCCGCAGGCAGAATCCAGATAATGCGATGCTCATGGTGGACCACGAGTTGCACATCTATGAGGCGGTCGCCTTCGACCAGATGGGGCAGCATACCCAGGCGCTGGCGTCGCTTGAGAAGGCACTCGCCACCGCCGAGCGTACCGGTCTGGTGGGCGCATTTGTCGAGACCGGCCCCTGGGTGATTCCCGTGCTGCGCCGTGCGATCCCTTCGAGCCAGTGCGCTGGTCTTGCGGCCGAGTTGTTGCGCATTCTCGGGGCGCCGGCTCTCACGGAGCCCGCCCGGCAGGGCCGGGCGCCGCAGCCCCTGGTGGAGCCCCTCAGCGAGCGGGAACTTGAAGTGCTCGGCCTGGTGGCGGCCGGCGCCTCCAACCAGGAGATTGCCGATCGGCTCTTCGTGGCGCTCACCACGGTCAAGAAGCACATGGGCAACATTTTCGGCAAGCTGGGGGTCACCAACCGGGTGCAGGCGATCACCCGGGCGCGGGAGCTGAACCTGCTGTAGCTCCTCGAGGGACTGCTCGCTCAACAATTCGTGAACGTACGAATATCTAGATCGTTAGTCTATATTCAATGGGGTGAAGAACCGATGGCTGTGACTTTTTTGAACAGATATAATAAGTATCAGAAACGACGGGGAGCACACAGCATAGATTAACCCCAGGTCGAAAACAGGTTCGGCGACATTTTACACCGCAAGATACGCAACATATACCTAGCTACATACGCAGCCGCTCCCCCGTTTCGGCCCCCTACCCAGGTAGAGGGGCCTTTGTCATGCCCAAAAACAAAGGAGACGGATGAGAATGCTGCTGCAAACCCTTGACTGGTGGCCCGCACAGGGCGCCGGAACCAGCCGGCAGACCCGCGCGCGACTCTCCAGCCTGTTCCCGGTGGCCTCGCTCGGGGCTGCCGCCCACACGCTCATTGCCGAGCAAGAGTGGTCGCTCTGCGGCCGGCTTTTTGAGTATGTGATCTACCACCAGTTAGAGTGCGGCCCGCTCACCTCGCGGGATGTGCTGAGCCTGTCGGTCGCCAACGCCCGGCTGGTCGGCCATGTCTTCCCGACTGAATGCCGGGAGTTGCTGGACACGGCCCTCGCTGCGGTGGCCAGCTTCGCAGGCGGGCACACGAGAACCCGGCGTGCCCTGTCGGCGCCCCGGGAGAAGGTGAACCAGGTACGTGAGACCTGGTCCAGGACGGAGCGAGTGGCTGCGCCGTACCGATCGATTGAAGCGGTGGCCGCCGTGCTGAAGGCCGCCGAGCAGTCCCATACCTACCTTGACCTGGCCCGGCTGGCGGTCAAGGTCTTGCTGCGGGCCGAGGCGGCAGTGGCGTCGGTTGCTCCCGCCGCCTCACCCGAGCAGCGCTCGGCTGCGCGAGCGCACATCTGGCGCACGGCGTTCCTCTACCTGGACCTGGCGCTCTCCACGGTATAGCTGAGATCGCCACATGAAAAACGCGTCCGGTGCGGAGACTTAGGTAACATGGACTGTTGCCGTGGAGGACAGAATGGCATACCTGTTGTTGGCTGTCGTCGGAATGCTTAGCGCTGCGTACACGCTATGGCGTACAGAACACAAGGCCCGTGTTCTGGCGCTGGTCGTCGTCGCTACGGCGGTCATCGTACTGGCCGACTGGGTCGCCTTTGGCTGGCTCTACCTGTACTCATACGATACCGGCTTTCCTCTCACCGAAAGAGCAAACGACGCGCTGGGGGAGGTCCTGGCTGATATCGCCTTTGTGCCCCCGTTTACTGTCCTGCTCATTCGCTTTCTGCCTCTGTTCCGGGGACTGGTTGTTGGCACCGTTCTCTATTCGGCCCTCCAGTGGCTCTTCGAATGGCTGGGGCTGTACATCGATCGCGGCTGGGAGGTCTGGCACACAGCGCTGGCCTTCCCGTTCTATTTCGGAGCTCTGTACTGGTACCAGCGGCATCTTCAGGAACCCAACTGGAGAACGGGGTGGCAGGCCAAACTCCTGCTTGTCTGCCTCATGTTTGATGGGGTCGCCCTGCTCACGCTCTTCCTGCGGGCCGGCGGTCTCGTCCATACGGCCATTCACATCATGCCAACATACATCGGCAATCAGTCCCTGGGTCGATTCCTCACCTATGCGATGGGTATTGTTCCGGTAGGTTACTGGATCGCCGGGCATCACGGCGCGGCCCGCTGGATCCGGCTCGGCGCCGTTCTTGCCCTGTACCTGGGGCTGAACGCAGTCATGGAGTGGACAGGCTTTCAGCAGTTTCGCTACTACTGGACCGGGCCCCTGGACGCAGTCGTACAGACGGCAGTCATCTTACTCTGCGCCCTTGCCCACGATGGCATCCTCGCACTCGCCCGGCGTGAGGATCGGTGGACCCCGCCGGTCCTCCCAAGGGGCTCGGGAACCCGGTAGCGCACAGCGCCCTAGTGCCCGAGCTCCTTGTAGAGCAGCTTCAGCAGAGCCAGGTGCTGGAGGGCCGAAGCCTTGTCCCGGGCCTTAAGCGACCCGTCCAACATGCCAAGTGTCTCCTCGAACCGTTGCAGCTCTGAGCGTTCCGAGGCGAGTGCGATCCGCCGCCGCACGGCAGCGATCGCCGACGAGAGCGTCGCGTGCGCAGCGCCTGACTCGGTCCAGCGTTCCGACATAATCGCCTGCTCCAGGTGCGACAGCGCCCCGGGGACGTCGTCATGGCGTCCCATGGGGCGCTTTAAGTATGTGCCGGCGTTTAGCGTCACGGCGAAAATCAGGAGCACGGCCGCCGGAAGCACCCACCCCAACCATCTACGAAGGGCGGTCATCATACGTATCCACATACAGATCTCCCTTTGGCTCGATCACGGCAACCGTAATGTCGCTCAGCGCACGGACGCCCTTTCGCCGCAGCGACTCCTGCAGCCAGTCCTCGTCACGCCCCGACTCGGCCAGCTTGTCGTGCAGGATTTTGCCTTCCTGCACCACCGTCACGGGGAGGTTCGGTCGGTGCCCGAACGGGTCGGCGGACCGGCGCATGACGCTTAGCTGGCCGGTGGTCTCCAGGACGGCGAACTCCACCTCGCTCAGGTCGAAGATCCCTTGCATCCGCAACTGCATGAACAGCTCCTCGAAGCGGTAGCGGTTGCGGCGCATGTTGTCCTCCAGAATACGGCCATGGTGGATGATCACTACGGGTTCACCCGCCAGGAAGGAGGCAACGTTGCGGCTGCGCAGCGCCAGGAGCTGGGTCGCCAGGGTAAGCCCGGCCCAGGTGACCAGCCCGACCCAGGGCAGCCAGGCGCGGGAGTTCAGGTCTACGGTCAGGCTGGCCGCCAGGGACCCGATTGTAATGCCGGTGATGTACTCAAAGAAGCTCAGCTGACTGAGCTGCTGCTTGCCGAGCGCCCGCGCCAAAATCAGCAGGGTCACAAAACTGATCACGCCACGCAGGAAGACGAGAGCCGTCGGCGACATCGGGACTCCCTCCTGTTCTATAAGGTGCCCCGTCATGCACGGTGCAACCGCAGGGCCGCTGAGTCCGTCTGTTTCGAACGAAAGGTGTGATGCCGCAATGCGGAAGTGGCTGGCTCGCATGTGCCTGCTCGGCGCCCTATCGATGATGCTTGGGTGCAACGCCAGGACCGGCGCCCCTGACGCAAATCCTGCACCGGTTCCGCCTGTGCCGGCGCCGATGCAGATGGACCGGCCAATTCAGTCTAGGCAAATGCCCGTGCAGGCAGTCGTACTACGCCTCTTTCCGGGCGCCGCCGGATGGCTCCAAACCTCCGACCGATTGCTCCATTCCCGGGACGGCGGTAAGTCCTGGGTCGATGTAACCCCCAAGGTAAGCACGCTGGAGCGCCTTCGCCCGGTGGATGGTGACCAAGCCTGGCTCTCCAATGGGCAAGAGCTGATCAGAACTAGGGACGGCGGCCGCACCTGGCTGTCCGCCGGCGCCCCCTTCAGCCATGGCGCCATCGCCTTTGCGTCGGAGAGCCGGGGCTGGGCCATGGTCTCGGCCGGGGTCGCCGCAGGCAGTATGCCGGTGACCATCTACCGCACCGAGGACGGCGGCGCCAGTTGGACCAAGCTTGAGGGCGGCCTTCCGAACGGCGGCCTCAAAGATGGCATTACCTTCCTGTCCCACAAGGTAGGCTGGATCACCGGTATCACCTACGCCCCTGGACACACCTACCTTTACCTCACCAAAGATGGGGGCGGCAGTTGGGCGCCGCAGGAGCTGCCCGTGCCCACGGGGTACAAGGAGGCGAACCTGTTGGTTCAGTCGCCCATACTGCTTGGCCCCGCAGAGGTTGTGCTGCCAATGCGGATCCAGGGCGCCGGCGACCAGACCGTCTTCTTCCGGTCCACCGACGCCGGCCAGAGCTGGAAGAGCGGCCCCGCACTGCCCGGCATGGGCGCCTATGCCTTCGCAGGGCTCACCCACGGCTGGTACTGGGACGGAAAGGCCCTGCAGGCGACCACCGATGCCGGAGCCACCTGGAGCACCGTCCCGACCACGCTGCAGACGGTGACTGCCTTGGCCTTCAGCGATCCCAAGACCGGGTTGGCTGTGGCGGACGGCGCCCTCCTGCGGACGGAGGACGGAGGCCAGACCTGGATCCCAGTTCAACTGCCCTAAGGATTGTTGCAACTACGGAAACTCCCGGGGACGTGAGAAGGAAAATCGTTTCCAAGTGCGGAAACCAGTACCCCTATAAAACTAAGAGTATCTAGGCATTTTTGCCGTTTAGCTCCTTGGTCGGAGGGGGTACCATGGGGACCACCATTCATACCGGCACCGGATTGCCGGTGCTTCGGCGCCACCGGTTGACCCGGGCGCTTTCTGTTGCATTTGCTCGCAAGCTGGCCGTGATCTCGGCCCCCGGCGGCTACGGGAAAACCACCTTGGTGCGGGACTTCATCGCCGCCAATCCGAGCGCGGCGTTCTGCTGGATGGCGCTTGACCCCGCGGACGCTAGCCTGCCGGTCTTCATTCAGCAGTTGGCCCGCACAGTAGCCAAACACCTGCCGCCAGGCGGGCTGTTTGGCTTCGCCACCGACCGCACGCCTGCGGACCTCGCGGCGGTGCGCCATCTGGGCCGCATGATCGCGGGCGAGCTCGACCAGCATGCGGAAGAGCGCATGGTCCTGGTGCTCGACGACTTTCACCACGTGGCGGACTGTGAAGAGATCCTCCACCTTGTCGAGGCGCTGGTCCAGAACCTGCCCGACACAGTCCACCTGATGTTGGCCTGCCGTGGGCGCCCCCGCCTGCCGCTCGGCCGGCTTCAGGCGCGCCACGAGGTCGTCCACCTGACCGCCGACGATCTGGCCTTCACGGATGAGGAGGTCCGCCTTCTCTTCAGGGAATGCCTGGGCCTTGATCTGCCCGAAGAGATGCTCAAGCCCTTGCAGGCCGAGACCGAAGGTTGGGCGGCGGCCCTGGTGCTCATGGGCACCCTGCTGAAGTCCCGAGCCCCGTCCGAATGGCAGCGGCTGATCGGGCGCTTTCCCAGCGGCGGCGCCCTGTTCGACTTCCTCGCCGAGGAGGTCTTCGGTCAGCAGCCACCCCACATTCAGGACTTCCTGCTGGGGACCTGCCACCTGGCAACCCTGCAGCCGGCGATCATCGAGCGGCTGCGGGGTAGCACCGATGCGGGAGCGATCCTGCAGGGGCTGGAAGCACAAGGGCTCTTCACCCTTCGCGAGCCCACCGACCTGGGACACTACCGCTACCACCACCTGTTCCAGGTCTTCCTCCAGCAGCTTGCGCTTACCCGCTGGGGCGAGGCTGGGGTGCGAAAGGCCCATGCGGATGCGGCTCGCGTCCACGAAAGCGTCGGCAACCTGGCCGAGGCGGTCGAGCACTACCTGGCAGCCGCTGAGTACCAGCGAGCACTTCCGCTGATCGCCGAGCAGGTGGATGGCCAGCTGAAGGCCCTGCGGCATGAGACGCTTCGGGGATGGCTGCAACGCATCCCGTCGGAGCTTCACGACGAGGACCCGGACGCCCTCTACCTCCGCGCCCAAATGGCGGGCTGGCTCGCCCAAAATGAGATCCTGCCGGCGCTCTACCAGCGGTGTCTGGAGCTCTACGATCAACGGGGCGACCATCGCGGCATGGCCCGCTGTCTCTCCTGGGTGACCAATCGCTTCTGGAAGCTGCGCCACCCGTACTTCTTTGAGGCGCCAAACCGGTGGGCAGCCCACCCCGACCACGAGGTAGCCACCTACGGGAGAATGCTGCAGGCGTTCGCCCGCACCGGGCGGGGCCAGTGGTCGGAGGCATTCGCCCAACTGCAGGAGCAGTTGAGCACGATCGCTCCGGCGACCCGGGCTTACTTCGACTGCCTGGAAAGCCTGGCGATGCTGGCGTTCTGGACCGGTGACTACCGGTGCGCCATCAAGTACGGCGTTATGCACACCTCGGGGCGCACGGCTATGGGCGACTTCCGGTGGGGCATCTACAATTGGATCTCTTACTCCGTGCTGGGCGACGCGCTGGGCCTCGAGGCCTACCAGCGCCAGTTCGCGGCGGTGGAGGTCCCTCCATCCATGAGCCGCATGCACGAGATGGTCAACGTGCTGGGCCAGGGCTTCGTGCACCTGTTCCACGGGCGCCGCGAGGAGGCGCTGGCATGCTTTGAGTCGCTGCGGCCCCACTTTAACGACCGCAGATCGCTCTTCCGCACCATGGGCAGCGAGGCGACGTTCATCGCCCAGCAGGAGATGGCTCAGCTCTACGCTCGGCAGGGCCGGCGGGAGGAGGCTCGCCTCTGCCTGCAACGCAACCTGGAGCTGACCGCAGGCTACCCTGAGATCACTACCATGGCCTATGCGGCCATGGCGGGCTTCCTGGCGCAGGAAGGGGATGTGGCCGGGGCGAAGAGCCACCTGGCCGTGGCTGCCGCAGCCAACCCGCCCGGGCTTGACGGGGCGCCGCGCGTCTATCTTGAGATCGCCTCGTGTAAGGTTGCCCTGGCAGAAGGGGACCAGACAGCAGCCCAGCAGGCGCTTACCCGGGCTTTGGATCTGGTGCGGGCGCAGAAGTGCCAGTGGCTGTTGCTGCACGCAGGCGGGCCTGAGCTGTTGCCCGCCCTGGTCGAAATGGCCCGCAGCCCGCTTCCGGACGGGCAGGCAGGCCAGCTGATCTTCCAGCTGATCGGGAGCCTGGGGCAGCAGGCCGGGAGCATGCTTTCACCCCTGCTGGGCCATCAGGACCCGGCAGTTAAGAGCGCAGCCCGCACCGTGCTGGAACAGGTTCAGCACGGCGGTGCGCCTGAGCGGGCGCCCTGCCTCAAGGTATACTCCTTTGGCGTGCTGCGCCTCTTCCGCTACGACCAGGCCGTGGAATCGCCTGACTGGAAGCGCAATAAGGTCAAAATGCTCTTGCTCCTCTTGCTAATGCGCCGGGGACGGCCGATCTCGAAGGACGGACTCACCCAAATGCTCTGGCCGGACGCACCTCCGACCACTGCCCGCACCAACCTGCGGGCGACGATTCACGGGCTGAAGCGGTCCCTTGAGCCGGACCTGGCTAGCGGCGCCGACTCCCGGTATATCTTGAGCGATCGGGACAACCTGTGGATGGACAAAACCGAGGAGTTCTGGTTCGATCTCTGGGAGTTCGACGATCTGATCCAGAAGGGCAAGTCCGCACAGCGGTCGGGCCGGCATGACGAGGCCGCTCGGGCGCTGCAGGCGGCCAGCGACCTCTACCGTGACGCCTTCCTCAGCGAAATCTTCTTCGCCGATCACTTCCAGGATGTGCGTGCCAGAACGGAGCAGTCCTTCATCAGCGCCTGCCTGGATGTCGCCATCGCTCACTACAAGGCCGGCGATCTCCGTCTGGCGGTCGAGTATGCCCGACGGGTCCTGGCGTTCGACCGCACGGTGGAGGAGGCGTACCAGGTTCTGATCCAGGCTTATCTGGCCCGCGGTGAACGGGAGCGCGCCATGCAAACGTACAAGACCTGCCGCAAGCATCTGAAGGCCATGCTGGGCAGTGAACCCTCGCCGGGTACTCGGCAGTTACTGGAGGCGTAATCAAGCTTGGAGTCAATGCAGAAGGCCCGGGCGCTTCGTCCGGGCGACGTGGTTGGGATTGTCTCTCCGTCCGGAAGGGTTCCCAAGGAGCGGCTGGACGAAGGTGTGGCCCTGTTGGAGTCGTGGGGGTTCCGGGTCAAGGTAGGGGCTTCGGTGCTGAACGGGTGGGGCTACCTGGCCGGTACCGATGCGGAGCGTGCAGCGGATATCAACGCCATGTGGGCCGATCCCACCGTAGCCGGCGTTCTCTGTGCCCGGGGTGGTTACGGCGCCATGCGCCTGCTCGACCTGCTCGATTGGGATCTGATCCGCTCTACCCCCAAGTTCTTCTGCGGCTTTTCGGATATTACCGCCCTGCATGCCGCGATGGAGCAGCGAGCCGGCCTGATTACCTTCCACGGCCCGATGGTCGCCGCCGTGGGCGGGGCTGTCAACTACAACACTGATGGTCTGCGCAAAGCGATGACCTCCGCTGGCCCCTTGGGCGTAATCCCCTGGCCTGACCGGCCCGAGGGCGTTGGTGACGGCGAGGATGACCGCGCCCCCCTGGTGACCATCCGGCCTGGTGTGGCCGAGGGTCGGCTGACCGGGGGTAACCTCTCCCTGGTCGCTTCGCTGGTGGGCACGCCCTGGGAGCAGGATCTTGCCGGACGGATCGTCGTGCTTGAGGATGTGGATGAGGCGCCGTACCGGGTCGACCGCATGCTGACGCAGCTGCTCTTGGCGGGCAAGCTGCAGAAGGCGGCGGGCATCGTCTTCGGCGACTCGATCTCCTGTATGCGCCCCGCCTCTGACCGGCCCACGTTCACGCTGCTGGAGGTGCTCCAGGACCGGCTGGGCGCCCTGGGGATTCCCGTCTTCTATGGCTTCCCTTGTGGACACACCGCCTATCGTGCCACGCTACCGTTCGGAGCGGGCGCCCGCATCGACAGTGAGGCGGGTACGCTGACTGTTACCGAGGCTGCGCTGACCCGGTAAGAAGATCGTCGGGAAAAAGGAGCGATTCGTATGCAGCCCACCCAGCCCACCGATCAGCAGTCCTACGCCCTTGGGTACAACGTCGGTTACCAGCACGGCTATCAGGCCGCCAATAACGGCGGCGGCGGCGCCCAGGGTCCGCAGGGCTATCCCATCAACCTGGTCGGCCGGCATCCGCAGTCCAGTTCCCGGTTGTTGATGCTGTTCTTCGTGTTCCGCCCGTTTCTGCTGATTCCCCATTTTTTCTGCCTCTGGTTCCTTTCAATCGCGCAGTTCTTTGTGGTCTTCCTGGCCTGGTGGGTGGTGCTGTTTACGGGACAATACCCGCAGGGCATGTGGGAGTTCAATCTCGGCGTCTCGCGCTGGCAGAGCAGGGCCGCCGCCTATGTGCTCGCTTTGACCGACGAATATCCGCCTTTTTCGTTGACCTAATACAGGCCCTATAATGAAACGGTGGTGCCAAACCGATGGCACCACCGTTTTTTATGTCGAAATGTGAAAAACACCCAGTTGACGAGTGTGGGTTTGTCCTGTAATATCATGACTTGTCGCCTTCGGGCGGCGAAACAAATAGGATGCGCCCGTAGCTCAGCGGATTAGAGTACCTGACTACGGATCAGGTGGTCGGAGGTTCGAATCCTTCCGGGCGCGCCATGTCTCTCTCACTGTTCCGCCGTCAAGAAAGAAAAACTTGGTGGGTTGACGGACGGCTACAGAGCGTGGTAACCTAATCAAGCTGTCGCCGCCGATTGAATGGCGACGACGACTGGGACCTTGAAAACTAGACAGTGCAAGAGCAAAGAAGAGCTAAGCGAGTCGTACGAACTCAAGAGCCGAACAAACTATTCTACGGAGAGTTTGATCCTGGCTCAGGACGAACGCTGGCGGCGTGCCTAAGACATGCAAGTCGTGCGGACCCTTCGGGGTCAGCGGCGGACGGG
>JBOZRQ010000002.1:0-62192 GCA_050789255.1 Symbiobacteriaceae bacterium | reverse complement strand
GTGCCGTCGCCCCAGTCGACCGTGGTCGTGTGGGTGTCGAGGGTGCCCATGTCGCCGAAGGTGGACGGGGCCAGGCTGATCGTCGTGCCTTCATTCGTGGTCTGGTCGGGGCCGGCGTTCACCGTCGGGGCGACGTTGTGGACCGTCACCGTGAAGGTGTCCGACGTGGCGGCACCTTCGTCATCAGTCACCGTCACAGTGACCGTGTAGGTACCGTTGTCGGCGTAGACGTGGTTCGCAGAGACGGTGCCCGTGAGGCCGACCGTTGATCCGGGCGGGCCGTACGGGATCTCGGCGACCGCCGCTGCCTGCACGCCGGTGCCGTCGCCCCAATCAACCGTGGCGGTGTGGGTATCCAGCGTGCCCATGTCGGTGAAGTACGACGGGGCGAGGTAGACGATGTCGCCTTCGTCTGCCCCCTGGTCCGCCCCGGCATCCACCGTGGGCGCCACGTTCAGGACCGTGTACTTCATGTCGTCACAGTCGGAGCCGCCCTCATCGTCCGTGACGCAGACCGTGACGTCATACGTCCCCGAGTCGGCGTAGGCGTGGGTGGCGTAGGCCATGTGGGCCGACTCGTAGACCATAGCCACCGAGTCGATCCCGTCGCCCCAGTCCACCGTGACGGTGTGGAGGTCGGCCGAGCCCGGATCCGCAAAGGTGGGGTTAACCCCGACGGTGCTGCCCTCGTAGGCACTCCGGTCGGCGCCCGCATTTGCGGTCGGGGCCACGTTGGTCAGCGAGACGGTGAGCGTGTCGCACCCGACCTCGCCATCCTTGTCCTTGACGCAGACCTTGACCGTGTAGGTGCCGTTGTCGGCGTACACGTGGCTACCGCCGGCCGTCTTGGCCGCCTGGTTCAGCGTGGCCTCCTCAACCGTGCCGTCACCCCAGTCAATCGTTGCCTTGTGGGTGTCGGCGGTGCCGGGGTCGGCGAAGGTGGCCTGAACGGAGATGGTGTCGCCCTCGGCCGCCTGCTGGTCGTTGCCGGCGGCCACGGTGGGCGCCACACTGCTGACCGTGACGGTCAGGGTGTCGCAGGCGGTGCCGCCGTCATCATCCGTGGCGCAGACGGTCACGGTGTAGACGCCGTTGTCGGCGTAGGCGTGTGAGGCCTCGCTGCCGGTGGAGCCGTCGCCCCAGTCGATGGTGGTCGTAATGGTATCCGTAGAGCTCGGGTCGGAGATCGACGGGCTCAGGGTGATGGTGTCCCCTTCGGCGGCGGTCCGGTCATCCCCGGCCTCCACGGCGGGGGGCATGTTGGAGACGGTCACCGTGAAGGAGTCGCAGACCGGGGCGCCGTCATCCTTCACGCAGACCTGCACCGAGTAGGTGCCGTTGTCCGTGAAGAGGTGGCTGCCCGAGACGGCGTCATGCTCCTGATCCACTGCACCGCTGACTGTAGCGCTGCCGTCGCCCCAGTTGATGGTGGCGGTATGGGAATCCAGCGTGCCGGGATCCTCGAAGGTGGACGGGGAGAGGCTCACCGTGCTGCCCTCTGTGATGCTCAGGTCAGGCCCGGCGATCACCGTGGGCGACACGTTGCTGACGACAACCTTGAAGGTGCGGGTGCCCACGCCGCCGTCATGGTCAGAGACGGTGACGGTTACGGTGTAGGTGCCGTTCTGCAGGTAGTCGTGGCTGCCCGAGACGGTGCCGCCCTGCTGGTTGACCGTCGGAGTGGAAGTGGTGCCGTCGCCCCAGTTGATCGAGGCGGTATGGGTGTCGTTCGGGCCCGGGTCGGTGAAGGTGGCCGTGAAGGAGACGGTGTCGCCTTCGGCGGCGGTCTGGTCGCCCAGGGCCTCCACCTTGGGTGCCACGTTCTTCACGGTGATCAAGGCCGTGTCGCAGCCAGCGGTGTCGTCATCGCTAACGCAGACCTTGACCGTGTAGGTCCCGTTGTTGGCGTAGAGGTGGCTGCCCGATGCGCTCTTCGCCGCCTCATCGACTGCAGCGGCGTCGGTGGAGCTGTCGCCCCAGTCGATGGTGGCCGTATGCGTGTCGACCGGACCCGCATCGGAGAAGCTGGCGTTCATCGTGACCTGCTGCCCCTCATCGAGGGTCTTGTCAGGCCCGGCGTTCGCCACCGGGGCCACATTGGCAACGTTCACGGCGAAGGTGCGGACGGTGGAGGCGCCTTCGTCATCCGTCACGGTGACGGAGGCGGTGAAGCTGCCGTCCTGCTGGTAGGTGTGGGTGCCGCTGACGCTGCCGGCCACGGCCGCATCCTCGAGCGACGAGCCGTCGCCCCAGTTGATGGAGGCCGTATGCGTATCCTGGACGCCTGCGTCGGTAACGGTAGCGCTAAAGGCGATGCTGCCGCCTTCGGTGGTCGACTTGCCGGGGATATTCGCCACCGCCGGCGCCGCGTTGTTCACCGTGATCACCTGGCTGACGCTGGTGTAGGTGGCAAGGCGGATGCCCTCGAAGGCCCGGATCTTCAGCGTGGCGGTGTACTGGCCATCCTCGGCGTAGGTGTGGCTGTGGTTGATCGGCGTATTCGGCGAGGCGCTGCCGGAGACCGACGCCGAGCCGTCGCCGAAGTCCAGGATGTAGTCGTAGGTGGGCGTGAACTTATCCGCGCCCGCCGGGAAGACGATCGGGCCGAAGGAACCGGTGAAGCTGGTGCTGCCGCCCTCGGTGATGGTGCTCGGCGAGGCGGACATGGACCCGTTCGGGATCTCCAGGTCGGAGACGGTGATCTCGACCGGGATCGTCCGGGCGCCGCCATCCTTGTCGGTGACGGTGACGTAGGCGGTGACGCTGCGCGGGAACGGCCCGGCGATGTTGTAGGTGTGGGTGCCGAAGACGGACCCGGTCGTGGGCAGACCGGCCACGTTGGTCACCGTCTCATTCACCCTGGCGTTGCTCGAAGACCCATCGCCCCAGTCGACGACGGCCGTATGGGTGTCGATGGCGCCCGGGTCGGTGAAGGTGGCCAGCAGCTTGTCCTCGTTGCGGCCCAGCAGGTAGACCTGCTCTACCCCCGTGACGGTGGGCGGCACGTTGCGCACCGTGGCGATCACGGTATGGCTATGGGTGCCGGTGTCATCGTCGGTGGTGGTCAGCTTGATCGGGAAGGAGCCGTTGTCCTTATAGCCGTGGCGCTTGTTCAACGTGATGTTGCCGGGCACGCCGGTGGCATCCGGGGTCTCGGCAGGCGAGCCGTCACCCCAGGTGACCGACGAGACGTGGGTGTCCTGCAGGCCCGGGTCGGTGAAGTGCGCCACCGACTTGGAGCCGGGCGCCGGCAGCAGGACGAAGAGCAGGTTGTCTGCGCCGGCCTGGTTGATCGTGCTGGCGCCGTAGGCGATGGTCAGCTTCAGCTCGATCTTCCTGGTCCCCGCCGGGACCGAGCCGGTCTGGTTGCGCTGCAGTAGCTGGGTGGCGCTGCCGCGATCGGCTGCGGTGACGGGACCGAGGTCGGAGGTGCCAATGGTGGCGCCGGACCCGTTCTTGAAGGTCGCAGTCAGCTTGGCGTTGTCGGGGTCAGTGAGCACGCCGCCCAGCCAACCGCCCAGCTGGTAGCTGACGCTGCCGCTGTCCACCATCGAGTCGATGGAGGAGAGGTCGATCGTCTGCGTGGCGCTGGCGGTGGAGGTCGACGAACCGCCGAAGTAGTAGCCGCCGCGGTCCGAAGGGCCGGGCGAGTCTACGGCCAGCGTGCCCTCAGCCGGCACGGTGCCGCGGACCCGGATGGAGTGCTCATTCACGCCGCCGTGGTCCTCGCGCAGGACCTGAATGTAGTGACGGCCAGCCGACAGGGTGCCGAGGTCGATGTTATGGTACTCGTAGCTGTTGGGGCCAGGAGCGTTGCCGGGCTGCACGGCGCCGAACTTGTACACGCCGTCCACCCAGACGAATATGCCGTTGTCGGCGCCAAAGTCGCCGTACAGGTGGGACCCGCCCTCGGGGATGTCGACCGGGTAGACGATCGCCGTCTCATGGAAGGGCGTTGCGCTGTACGGGATCGCCTGCGGGGCGCTCCAGTTGCTATTGAGCACCGGCGAGGCAGAGAGCCAGTTGCCCAGGATGCTGCTGACGCTGGAGAAGCTGGGCTGGGGCACGTTGGTGCCCAGATCGGGGTCGATCTCCCCGGCGACGAAGTCGATCTCCGAGGCGCCGTTAGGATCGCCCACGAACTCACTGTCTGCGAAGTTGTAGTTGCCGGTGGTGAAGGTGCGCGTCAGACCGGGGAACCGGTTGTCGCTGCGGCAGTGAGCGTAGACCGTCACCTGGGCGTTCTGGATGCTCAGGGAGCGCACGTTGTCATTGACGGCATGGCCGTTGCTGAGCGTGTGGCCGGCGAAGCAGCCTGAGTTGCCGGTGAAGGTGATCGAGCCGCCCGTCTGGTTGGCGTTCTCGTAGATGGTGACCTTAGGCGTCTCGCCGTTGGGGAACTGCATCTGGGTGCCATCCAGGGCCCGGCCGATGGCCGCGTTGTAGTAGCCCGGAGTGGAACTGTCGACCATGGTCGTGGTGCGTGTGGCCGTGAACGAGGAGGTGTCGGGGGCGGGGAAGTTCCAGAGTCCGGGGCCGTAGGTGACCGGCGCCCAACCGCTCCACCACCAGCCGCAGTGCTGGTAGATCGTCACGGTGACGCCCTCGGGAATTCGGATCGAGCCGACCCGGTCGTTCATGTCGGTGCTGGTGCCGTCGAAGTACTGGCCGACCAGGCAGTTGACGTCGCCGGCCATGGTCTTGGAGGCGCCGGTACCGTTCTGGCCCTGGTACAGCGTAAACGAGCTGCCCACGCCGCTGCCGGCCGGGCTGTACCGCTTGGTGGTAAAGCCGCCAGTCTGGTTCTGCCAGTCCGCCGTGCCGGACTCGGCGTCGGCGCCCTGGAGCAGGTTCTTGCCGAAGATCTCCACCCCAAGGCCGGTGAAGGAGCCCTCGTCGATCGTCCGGTCGGAGCCGGCGAAGACGGTGGGCGCCACGTTCTTGACCGTGGTGGAGGTGCTCTTGAAGTCGGCCCCGCCGTCCTTATCCGTTATCTTGATGGAGACGGGATAGACGTCGGAGGCGGTGTTGGTGGGGTTGTCATCCTTGTACTGATGCGTGCGGGTGAAGCTCTTGGTGCCCGCCGCCAGGGGGATGACATCCTTGACCTCGGCCTGCCCTGCGGGGCCGCCCCAGTCGATCTCCAGGGAGAAGGAGTCACGGATGCCCGGGTCGGTGATCACGCCGCTGATTGTCGCCGTGCCGTCCTCGTTCAACGTCGGGGTCAGGGTGATGCCCGACAGCGCCGGCGGCACGTTGTTGACCTTGACGTTGTGGGTCGCGACGCCCTTGATCTTATGGGTGTCGTTGACGGCGAGCTTGACCACGTAGTCGCCGTTGTCGGCGTAGGTGTGGCTGCGGGAGAAGGTGGTGCCGGCGGCGCTGCCGTTGCCCGTCTCCACGGCGCCGTCGCCCCATTCGAGGGTGTAGGTGAGGGGATCATTGTCGGCATCTGAGAAGGTGAAGCTGAAGTTGCCGACCTGGCCCTCGTTGCGCACCGAGTCACCGGTGATGGAGACCACCGGGGTGTACTGCGGGTTGAGCTGGATGCCGGCGCCGTTCGTGGCAGTGAAGCCACCCAGGGTCCAGGAGGGCTGGTTGCGGTCGAAGATGCTGCTGTCGGTGCCCGTGTACACGGGCTGGGTGTCAGACCAGACCGGTCCGAGGCTGACGCCGATCTTGGGTGCAACCACGGCCGGGGTGACCACGGCGGGGGTGCAGCCAACGACAGGGACACAGACCTCGGGAACCACCTCGACCTCAGGCACGACCTCCACCCGCGGGGTGGTGATGCCGGCCTTGATGGCCTCCGTGACGACATCGGTCTTGAAGGTGGTGTTGACGTTGTTCGTGAAGTTGGGCGTGGCCTTGATCGAGAAGGTCGGCGTCGCGTTCAGGACGTCACCCGGGTTGAGGCCGGGGGGTACGTTGATCTCGATCTTGTTTCCGACGTCCCACACGATGGTGCGGCCGTTGCCGCTGGCGACGGTGGCGCCCTGCGGGGTCTTGACCGTCCACTGTACGGTCGGACCGCTGGCCGGCAACTCCAGCCTGGCCTCAACGGTCGGGGAGAAGCGGACCTCCTGGGACTGAGAGAACTTCAGGACGGCGTCGCTGGTAAGGGCCTGGGCGTATGCCGATATGCCCGCCCCAAAGTCCGGGACGCTGACGCCCAGGCCGACCTTGGTCACCGCGGTGATCGCGGCGGTCAGGTCGATGTTGAGCTGCATGAAGTCAGGGTCGGTGCCGGTGGCCTTCAGCGTACGGCCGTCGGCATCGACGGTGGTGGTGAACTGGACGTTGGGCACCCCGAGCTTGCCGGTGAAGGGTAGCCCGGCCAGGAAGGCCAGTTGCTCGGTGATCTGGCAGCCGTCGTTCGGGAAGATCACGTCGAGCTGGTCCGGGGTCTTGGTGCTGACGAATCCGCACACGCTGACCAGGTCGGCGAGCGAGAGGATCTTGCCGGATTGCCGCGGGATGTTGATGTTCGGGATGATGGGCACTTCGCCCATGCAGCCGAAGAAGCAGGCCTCCGCGGTGGCTCCGCCCGAGAAGGCGAAGGTGCCTTGAAGTTCGACGTCACCGGCCGCGTTGGCGACGTTAAGGCTTGCGCCGGGCTTGACCATCATGCTGGAGCCGATGGTGATCGTCTGTCCCTGGCGGAAGGAGTCGACCTGCGGGTAGGCCAGGGTGATGTCGACGGGGTAGTTGACGCTGACCCCGCCGTTGCTGAAGCCCTTGAACTGTACGCCCATGCCGATTTCGCCGCTGGTGTGGCCGCTGATTGAGCCGCCGAAGTCCATGCCGGCGAATCCACGCACGTCGTCTGCGGAGTCACTTTCGTTCCAGGAGGTGCTGAAGAAGTTGTATGTAGTGCTGGAGGGCTTGTCCCCGGCGCCAGGTCCCCACAGGTTCTGGCCGGAGGTGGCGAAGGTTACGCTGTAGACCTTTTGCTGCGGCGGCTGGGATACATGGTCCGCCGCTGCCTCAGAGGGGATCAGGAAGACTGCCCACACCATGCTGACCATGAGAATCATCGACGCGCTTATGAACCGAAGCCATCGTCTTCCGCCCCGGACCTTGGTCCCCCGCCTGCTCCTCATTCTTCCCCCACGCTCCTGTTCGCCCGTTGAACGTTCCGATAAAACAAATGAATACTCTAAGTATCACATAACGATACTGTATAGTCCAACGATTATAAAGATTTTACACGAGATTAACCCCCTGGGTGAGAACCCAGGGGGTACGTGGTGTTGAAGGTTTGGTTTTTCGGGTGTCAGACGGTCAAGCCACCTTGCGGCCGCTCTTGGCGAGGTCGGTGCGGGCACGGCCCAGGAAAAGCGTGAGTAGCAGGGCCAGCATGAAGGGCGCCCCGGCGACAATCACGCTCATGGCACCGCCCTTCGAACCAAAGCCGGGCATTCCTAGCGCGTTGCCGGCGCCCAGGGAGATCGCCAGACAGAGCGCATACCCGATCAGGGTTGCTCCGGTGGCAAGCCAGGCGGCGGTGGAGCCGGTGCTGCCCTGCCCGATGTCGCTGGCGTCCATGACGTCGGACCAGAGCAGGCCCCAGCGCTTCACCCGGTCATAGAGCAAGCGCTGAAGCACCGGGCCGAGAATCGCAGGCAGCACCACGTTGTTGATGGCAATGATCGAGCCGAGCACGGTGAACGGGAAAAGCCCAAGCACCTCCAGGCCCCATGCGATCGTGAAGGCGCACGCAACGCCGCTGACCAGCACCGCGATGACGAACTCAACGACCTGTTTGCTCGACTTCATGTTTGGCTCCTCCCCACTGGAGAGGGCGCCCAGCCGGCCCCAGATCACGTACGGGGTCGCGCCAAGCAGGAAGTTGCCAACAAAACCGAAGGCATTGCCGAGGCCAATGGTGCCGCCCATCAAGTCACCAATCAGGTTGCCAATCGCCGTACCCCACGCCGCAGCCGGCCCGAACAGCAGGGATGCTACCGGGGGAATCACCTGAGCGGCACGGATCTCGGTAAACCCAGGCACGAGGGGAATCGCCTTGAACGGGATCAGGACCGCGGCATAAACGGCAGCAATGAGAGCGGTGAGCACAATCATTCGGGTATGACGCCACATGGTAAACAGTTCACGCATCTTCGCAACACCTCTCCTCCCGAGATTGGAACCCCAACCTACAAACTCCCGGTCATCTGATTAGCCCGGGAATGCTTGCCACCCCGAGGAACCGAACCGCCAGGAAGCCGCCCACCATGAGGAGCCCGGCTGCCACAAACAGCCAGTCCGATGGACGCATCTTAAGTTGGAGCAGGTGGGTGCGGCGGCTCCGGGCGCCGAACCCCTTGGATTCGAGCGCCATGGCCAGCTGGTTGGTGGAGCGAATCGCCGATGCGAAGATCGGGACGATGAGCGGGAGGTACTTGCGGATTCGCTCGAGGATGTTGCCCGACTCAACGTCAAGCCCCCGGGACTTCTGCGCCTGGACGATGGTGGCACCGGCGCCCACAAAGGTGGGAACGAGGCGCAGGGCCATGGAGAAAGCGAAGGCGGCGTTGTAGGGCAGGCCGAGGCGAATGAGGCCCAGGGTGATCTCTTCGTTCTTGGTGGTGGCAAGGAAGAGCGTTGCACCAACCACCGCTGTGGAGAGCTTCAGGCCTGTGCCCAACCCGTAGAGCAGGGACTCCAGGGTGACCGGCCCAAAGAGCGGGGTGGTCCCGTTTGCTACCAGGGACCAGGTGATCAGCGAGAAGGTGCTGAGGATGACCAGCAGCATGCGCACCCGCTTCAGGGCTCGCCAGGTGCCGGCGGCCTGGTAGGTGATGATCACCATGAGCAGCAGGGCCGCCGGGAGTGCCGGGTGTTCTGCTGCCACGGAGAGCAGGAGCAGGCCGCCCAGGAATACCATCTTGGCACGGGGGTCGAGGCGGTGGATCGGCGAAGGGCGGTCGATGTAGAGGTAAATGTCCATGGCCTACCCCCTCCGGATCGCTTGCATGCATTCGGACAAGGTCAGCAGGGTGCCGCCCAGCCGGTTGGAGATGCGCACCAGCTGCGGCGGCTTGAGGCTGGCTGCGGTCAGCTCGGCCTCCCGGCCCATCACCTGGCGGGTGGGCCCGTCCATCCAGATGCGGCCGTCCTTCACGACGATGGTGCGGTGGGCGTACTCAGCCACCACCCACATGGTGTGCGTGACGCAGATGATCGTGTGGCCGGCCTCGTTCAGCTGCCGGACCAGGTCCATCATCTTGCGCTGCTCCTTGTAGTCGAGGCCGGTGGTGGGTTCGTCCAGGATGATCACCTCGGGCCGGGTGGCCAGCACCGAGGCGACAGCGACCCGCTGGCGCTCGCCCTTGGTGAGGGCGAGGGGGTCCTCCTGTTCCCGGCCCTCCAGGCCCACGGCGGCGAGGGCCTCGGTGACCCGGGTCTTCACCTCGTCGGGGGCGACGCCGTGGTTGCGGGGGCCGAAGGCGACCTCTTCGAAGACGGTGTCGGCGAAGATCTGGTGGTCGGGGTTCTGGAAGACGTAGCCCACGGTTTTGCCGAGCTGGAGGACGGTCTGGTTGCGGGTGGAGGTCCCCGCGACGAGCACATCGCCCGACGTGGGCGTCAGCAGGCCGTTGAAGTGCTTGACCAGGGTGGTTTTGCCGGAGCCGTTCTGCCCCACCACGGCGACGAACTCGCCGCTGCGGATCGTCAGGTCGGCGCCCTGCAGGGCCGCCAAGCCGTTGGGGTAGCGGTGCTCGAGCCCCCTCACCTCGATGACGGGGCTGCCGGGGGGCTGTGGGTCGGCGGCTGCCAGGGTGGCCAGGGCCTGTGGGTCGACCCGGTAGCCGGCCCCAGCGAGCTCCTCCGTGGCCTCCTCGACCGTGAGGACCGGGCGCAGGCCCAGCCGGGCGGTGACCTGGGCGGCGCCCAGGGGCTGGACGCCCAGCTCCTCCAGCCAGTCGGCCCGGGTGAGGACGTCGGCAGGCGGACCGTCGGCTTCGACCCGGCCGTGGTTGAGCACGATCACCCGGTCGGCCACGGCGGCCTCCTCGGTTTCGTGTTCGGCGATCAGCATGGTGAGGCCCCGCTCCCGCAGGCGCCGGGAGACGTTGAAGACCCCTTCCTTTCCCAGTGGGTCCAGGTCGGTGGTCGGCTCATCCATGACCACGATGCGCGGCTCCATGCTCAGCACGGAGGCGATCGCCAGGCGCTGCTTCTGGCCGCCGGAGAGCGTGGCGGGCTCACGGCGCTCCAAGCCGGTGAGTCCCACCGTGGCCAGGCATTCACGAACGCGGCGCTCGATTTCAGAGCGGTCGACGCCGAAGTTTTCCGGGGCGAACGCGACCTCCAGCTCGACGTTGGTGGAGAAGAGTTGGCTCTCGAAGTCCTGGAAGACCAGGCCGACGGTTTCGGAGAGCTGGCCGACCTTCTGGTCGGCGGTGGGGCGGCCGAAGATCTCGACGGCGCCGGTCATCTCGCCGCGCAGGAACTTGGGGATCAAACCGTTGAGGGCGTAGCACAGGGTGGACTTGCCGGCCCCGCTCGGGCCAACGAGCACCACGAACTCGGCGGGCCGGACGGTCAGGTCGATGCCCGTGAGGGCGGGGGATTCCGTGTGGCGGTAGGTAAAGTGAAGGTCGGTCAGCCTGATCGCTTCGTCCAAGTGGAGTTCCGCCTCCTGAAGGAGTGATCGCCTATTTGTTTCTACCAGCGGACCAATTCCCCTTTGCCTATGAATACATAGCTTTAAAAAATGTTGCTCTCGACAGAAAAGAAAAGAACCCTCGCCAAGCGCCGACTTGGTGAGGGTTCTTTGTTCTACCGTGAAAGTTCGACTTGTCCCTGCCGCAGGGCCTCCTCGAAGACCTCGCGCACAAAGGTCGGCATGAAGCGCCTCACGGTCTTCACGCCCGCCAGCGCCGGGTACCCCACGTCGGGGAAGCCGAGCAGGTAGGGGGCGCCGACCGTGTAGACCCGGTCGGGGTCGATGCTCGCCGGGTCGAGGCCAGCCGTGAAGATCCGGCCGATGGGCTTGCCCCGGGGCCGCATACCCTTGTCCCACAGCAGGAAGCCGTGGCAGGCGGGGTCCTCGGACTGCTCCAGGAGCGCCAGGAGCTGGCTGCCCTTGAACTCCAGCAGGGCGGGCACGAACATGGGCGACATGACGGTCGCCAGTTGCTCACGGGTGAGCGGGCCGGCTCTGAGCCCCTCCAGGGCCTGGCCGCCCGGGCAGAGCCCGACCTCGGCGCCGGCGTGCTGCCGGAGCACCTCGGCGACCAGCGGCGCCAGCTGGGACTCGCCCACCGGGTCGTGGGGCAGGTCGGCGGGCAGCACGGTGAGCACCTCGCCCAGGGCCTTGTCGGCGGCGGCTGACTCCTCCCGGAGGATGGCCAGGGCGCCCTCGTCCGGGGTGACCTCGTCCCGGTTGACCGGGACCAGACGCCCCCGGCAGGTCAGGAACTTGCCGGCCTCCAGGTCCACGTCGATCTCCAGTACGCCCACGTAGCGCCCGAAGTCGCCGGCCTGGGTGATGGCGGTCTGGCCGAGCCACTGGGGCTCTGCCAGGGCGGTGTGGGTATGGCCGCCCACGGTGATGTCGATGCCGTGCTCGACATAATCCAGGTCCCACTTGATGCCGAAGTGGCTCAGGAAGATCACCACGTGGGCGCCGGCGGCCCGCATTTCGGCGGTGATGCGCCGGATCGCCTCCCCCTCGTTGAGCCGCTTGAGGCCCAGGGCGTCGGCAAGGCCGCCCGGCAGCGCCGTCATCCCGAAGACGCCCACCTTGACCGGCCCGGCTTCGACCATGGTCCAGTCGGTGATGTTGGGGACCGGGTCGCCGCTGGGCAGCCGCATGTTGGCGCCGAGCCAGGGGAAGGGCGATGCCTTAGCCAGGTAGCTGAGCTCGGAGAACTTCAGCCGCATCGTCTCGTTGTTGCCCAGGGTGTAAGCGCAGCAGCCCAGGTCGCTCAGGAGCCGCAGGTTGACCCGGGCGCGGGTGCCATAGCTGGTGCGCTCGCTCATGTCCACGTGGTCGCCGGCGTCCATGTAGATCGCCGGGTGCCCTGCGGCGGCCGCACGGGCCAGCTCCCGCTTCACCACGGCCGCCGTGTAGGGCCACTGGTCGAAATGGCTGTGCAGATCGTTGGTGTGAACCAAGGTGATGGTAGTTTTCAAGTCCTCAGCCTCCGGGGGATAAGACGACGGGCCGCACCCGCTAGTTCCAGGTGATCTCCTTGCCCGCCAGGAATACCTTGCTCAACGCGCCCCGTCCGAAGCCGTCGACCTTGATCTCCACGCTCAGATCGACCTGGCGCTGCTCAAGGCCGCTGCCCTGGCCCTCGGGGACGTAGAACTGCTCGAAGCCATAGCGGATGCGGATCTCGCCGGGTTTCGGCGCCCCGGGCCATGGTTCAGCGACGGGCTCGTAGACAGACTCCACGGTGCCCTTCAGCAGGATCTGGTTGGCGGCCGCGGCCGGGCGTTGCGTCGAGACCGCGGTGGCCGTCCAGTAGGGCGTTCCCTGCTGTAAGGTTACCCAGACGGTCTGGCCCGCCTTGAAGGGGCCGTTCATGGTGACCTCGGTGGGGTCGAGGCGGGAGATCTCATAGTTGAGCCGGACGTACTCGCCCCGGAAAAAGTCCCAGGGGTCCACCGGCTCTGTCTTCAGCAGGGCGGGCGCCCCCGTGGACACGGTGTAGGCGTGGCGCCCGGCCATGCCGAGCAGCAGGGCCACCTGCAGGGCGACCGCCAGCCAGAACCAGCGCTTGCCGGTCATTTGAGATCGCCTCCCCAATCGCCGACCCAGCGGCGGCGGTTCCGCTCCAGCAGCCAGCCGCCCCCCAGGAGCAGGATGCCGCCGAGCACGAAGAAGACGGACCGGTCCATCGCATCGAAGAAGAGGTCGACGTACCGGGTGAAGATGTGGACCACGAAGGCCACCAGGCCCAGGTTGACTAGCAGTTCGCTGCGGCGGTGGACCCCGTAGATCACCAGGCCCACCGTGGCAGCGAAGAGGAGCAAGTTGAAGGCGATCATCCGGGGGACCTCCGGGAGGGCGCCCGCCGTCAGCGCTGAGCCGACGAAGAGGGCCAGGGCGCCGGTGATGGCGGCGCGCCCCGGTTCAGCCTGCCGCCAGAAGCGCCAGGCGGCCGCCGCAGTGATTGCGGCCAGCGCCCAGGTGACCGCCAGCAGGTACGGGGGTCCGGCGAAGGCAGAGGGCAGCGCTGTGGTGCCATAGACATCGAAGGTGAGGACGTACGTGCCCAGCAGGGTGATGAAAGCGCCGACGCCCAGGTAGGCGCGGGGGTCTCCGAGGCGCGACAGGCCAAGGCCGAGCACCGCGGATCCGTAGAGAAGCATCGTACGGGCGACGACCAGCCCCTCGTTGGCCCCGGAGACGTCGCCCCGGACGGCGTTGATGATCAGCCACAGGAAGAGCCCTGCCAGCGCCCCCGCCTCGGCCAGGGCGTCGCTGAGCCACCGGGCCATAGGCACCAGCACCCCCAGCAGCAGCACGGGGTAGAGCGGGTTGTAGCTGGCGAACTCCCCCTGCTCCATCACCGTCCAGATGGTGAGCACGACCGTGGACAGGTAAAGGATGGGCCGGGATGCGGTCGCCCAGACCATGGGCAGGAGCCCGGCGCCCCACATGAGGAAGCCGTTGGGGAAGCGGCTCTCCAGGTGGTAGGTCTGCGCCACCAGCCAGATTCCGGCGCCGTAGAACAGGCTGCCCAGCAGGATCAGGCTGTGGCCCAGGCGGGGGTACTCCTTGTTGACGAACTGCAGGTAGTAGCCACTGGCGTAGGCGCCCACGGTGGCAACCAGCACCGAGGCCAGCTTGGCCATGGCCGGGATCCGGGGCCAGTTCGCGGCGAAGAACAGGATGACGCCGGCGCCCAGCAGGACGCTGCCGAGGATCGTAATGATGAGGACGGTCCGGTCACGGGCGGCGCCAGCCCTGGCCGGGTAGAGCTTCAGGATCGCCGCAGCCTGGCTCTCGTCGATCAGCCCGGTGCGGACCCAGCGGGCCGTCTCTGACTGCAGGGTTTGCAGCCACTCCCGCGGGTAGGTGGGTTCAGCCATACCCTCACTTCCTTCTTGTGGGACGGGGTTCACCTGCGCACTTCGGGACACAGCAGAGTTGCTCCTGCACCCGTGCTTTACGCTATGCCAATTTCTCCCCCGGTGTATAATGTAATGGTTAAAATAGGTGACTGGAGCGATGCCTGGGATGCGATCATCGAACATACGCAGGCGGCTCTTTGCTGCACTCGCGCTCCTTGGGGTGTCACCGCCGGTCGGGCTCTTCCTACTCGGGTTGGCGCCCACTTCAGCGCTGTGGATTGTCCCGGCGGCTCTCGTCGCGGCCTACCTGGTCGCCGCCAGGCTGGCTTTGCCCCTGGAGTCCTTGCGGGATGCCGCCCTGCGCATGGGCTCGGGCGAGGAGGGCGCCCGCCCGCTGCTCCCGCCGGAGACCGAGGAGGGCGCCGTGGAAGAGGTGCTCTGGCAACTGGCCGCACAGGTGGCTGAGGAGCGCCGCCGGCAGGACGAGCGGGTGGAGGCCCGAACGGCCGCCCTGGCCCGCAAGGCCGACCAGATGCGGGCCGTCGGCCAGGTCGGCCAGCAGGTGGCGGCGGTGCTGGAGCCCGACGCCCTGCTGCACTTCGTGGTCCGGGTGATGCGCGGCACCTTCGGCTATGACCTGGTCGCCGTGCTCCAGCGGCATGGGGAGCACCTGGTGCTGGCGGCGGGCGCCGCACGGGGCATCGAGGAGTTCCCGGTGGGGCGGGTCTTCCCGCTGAGCGGGCCGGGGGCGCCGCCGCTGGCGGCATGCATGGCCGGCGATGAGTTGCTGCACAACTCCCCCTCCTCCCTGGCCGGCACGGTGGCTGCCAGGGCTGAACTGGCGGTGCCGGTGCGGCTGGGCGGCCGGACCCTGGGCGTGATCGCCGTGCAGAGCCTGGTGGCAGGCTCGCTGGACCAGGAGGACCTGGTGGTGGCCCGGACCATCGCCGGACAGGTGGCCGTTGCCCTGGAGAACGCCCGGCTCTTTGCGGCCGAGCGGCAGCTGCGGGACCTGTCGATCACCGAGGAGCGGAACCGGATGGCCCGGGAGATCCACGACACGCTGGCCCAGGGCTTCATGGGGATCATTATGCAGCTCCGGGCCATGCAGGCGGCTGCCACGCCCGAACAGGCTGAGCTGTATCGGGAGCAGGCGGAGACCCTGGCCCGGGAGAGCCTTCAGGAGGCCCGGCGGTCGGTCTGGAACCTGCGGCCGCTCTCCCTGGAGGGGAGCGGGCTGGCAGGCGCCCTCCAGAGCGAGGTGGAGTCGCTGGAACAGCGGGCCGCCCTGCGGGGCGCCCTCCAGACCGTGGGCGACATCGACCGCGTCCCCCCGCAGGTGCAGGCGGCTCTGCTGCGCATCGCCCAGGAGTCGCTGCACAACGCCGTCAAGTACGCCCGGGCGACGTCGCTCGTGGTGCGACTGGCGGTGACGGACGGCTGGGCGGAGCTTCAGGTGACCGACGACGGGGTGGGCTTCGACCCCGCTGCGGCCGGGTCGCGGCGCCCAACCCCCGGGGACGGCGGCTTCGGGCTGGCCGGCATGGCGGAGCGGGCCCGGCTGCTGGGCGGCACGCTTCTCGTTGAATCAGCACCGGGCGCCGGCTGCCGGATTACGGCCCGGATTCCCGTGACAGGAGGAAAGTAGCTTGGCGATTCGCGTCCTGGTGGTCGACGACCACCGTGTGGTCCGTGCAGGCCTGGTGGCCTTTCTGCGGCAGAGCCCCCGCCTGGAGGTGGTCGGCGAGGCCGGCAACGGGGAAGAGGCGGTCCGGCAGGCGCTGGAGCTGAAGCCCGACGTCATCCTGATGGATATGCAGATGCCGGTGATGAACGGCGTGGAGGCCATCCGGCAGATCAAGGGACAGGGTTTGGCCAGCCATGTGCTGGTGCTGACCACCTACGATGATGATGAGCTGATCTGGGGCGGGCTCCAGGCCGGCGCCAAGGGCTACCTGCTGAAGGACGCCCCGCCGGATGAGCTGCTGCGGGGGATTGAGGCGGTCAGCCAGGGGCAGTCGCTGCTGCCGCCGCACATCGCAGCGAAGCTGATGCAGGTGATCAGCCAGGGCGGGCCGGCCAAGCAGGCGGAACCGGCGGAGGTGCTGACCGAGCGGGAGCTGGAGATCCTACGGCTGATGGCCGGCGGCGCCGCCAACAAGGAGATCGCCGCTGCACTGTACATCAGCGAGAATACGGTGAAGACGCACATCAGCAACCTGTTTCAGAAGCTGGGCGCCCGGGACCGCACGGAGGCGGTCACACGGGCGCTGAGCCGGGGGCTGATCAGCCTGTAGCGTTCTGGGGCGCCCTGCACATGGGGGCGCCCCTTGCGCCGTCCATCACCCGGATGGGTGATTCGCACCCTCGCCCGAACGGCCCCGCCAAAACCACCAGCCCCGGCGATATTCCTACCTGCTACGGCTTGGTAAGATGAGACCGTAATGAGCCGCCGGTCAACCGGCGAAGCCACACGGGAGGACTTCACAACATGAACGCAGAGCGTGGACGGATCTATGGTGGCATCTTTATCATCACCGCTGGGATCGCTTCGGCGCTGGGCCAGTTTGTAGGCTACGGCAAGGTATGGTTCCTCTACCCCCTCGCTGCTGGCATCCTGATGGTCATCGCCCCTTGGGCTCAGGCCCGCGCAACCCGGATCACCGGCGTCTGGGTCGCCCTGACCGGCGTGATGGGCGGCCTGGTCACCTTCACCGAGATCGGCTGGGGCGCCCTGTGGCCGCTCTACATGATCACCGCCGGGCTGATCAGCATCTTCATGCGGAAGCGGGAGGAGGCCTAGCATGGCGGAGGTCAAACTGGAGGCGACGGGGCTGACGAAACGGTACGGCAGCCTGACCGCCGTGGACGGCATCAGCCTGAAGGTACACGCCGGCGAGGTGCTGGGCCTGCTGGGTCCCAACGGGGCCGGCAAGACCACCACGCTGGAGATGATGGAGGGGCTGCGGCGCCCGGACAGCGGCACGGCTCAGATCTGCGGGTTCGACAGCATGGAGCATCCGGCGGAGGTGCGGGAGCGGATCGGCATCAGCCTGCAAACCGCCAACATGCCTGAGGGCACGACGGTCCTGGAGTTATTGCAGCTGTACGCCAGCTTCTACCGGAACCCGATGCCCGTGGGCGATCTGATCGCCCAGTTCAACCTGCAGGCGCTCTCCCGGCGGCAGTGCACGGCCCTGTCCGGCGGCCAGCGGCAGCGCCTGGCGCTGGCGATCGCCCTGGTGGGGCGGCCCGAGGTGCTCTTTTTGGACGAGCCCACCACCGGCCTTGATCCGCAGTCCCGGCAGAGCCTCTGGGAGGTGATCCGGGGCCTGCGCAGCGAGGGGCGGGCGGTGATCATGTCGACGCACTACATGGAGGAGGCCGAGCGGCTCTGCGACCGAGTGGCGATCATCGACCATGGCCGGCTGCTGGCGGAGGGCGCCCCGAAGGACCTGATCTTGAAGTACGGGCCGGAGCGGTCGATCGAGATCGATGCGCTCGGCGCCCGGGTTGACCTGGCCGAGCTGGCCCGCCTGGAGGCGGTGACCGGCGTGAAGACCGAGGAGCAGCTGGTGGTGCTCCAGACGGCGAACTCGGCGGCGACGCTGATGGCCCTGGCCGGGTACCTGCGGGAACGGGAGATCCCCCTGGGCGACCTGCGAACCACCTCCGCCACCATGGAGGATGTCTTTATGGCCCTGACCGGAAGGAGGCTGCGGGACTAATGCGCTGGCTTAGAAGCTTGTCGCAGCTGACCCTCTTTCAGCTGCGTTCGATGATGCGCAACAAGATTGCGCTGGCGTTCAACTTCGCCTTTCCCATGCTGTTTTTGGCGGTGTTCGGCTTCATGTACGCTGAGAAGCCGGGCGCCCTGACCCCGGTGGGCGTGGCTGCCGCCACCGATGGCGCCGGTGTGGTCGAGTTGCTGAAGGGAACCGGCCGATTCTCGGTGGAGCTTGGGACGGAGTCCGACCTGAGCGCCTCGCTGAAGGCGGGGGATCTCAAGGCGGTCGTGGTGCTGCCGGCTGGCGCAGGCGCGGGCCAGGGGCCTGTCCGGGTCCCGGTGCTCTATGACCCGACCAGCCAGAGTTCCCTGGCCGCCGCGGGCACGCTCCAGGCGGTGCTCGCCGGGTTCGGCGCCCGACCGGTGCTCGCGGTGGAGGCCCAGCCCCTGCCCGGCATGGTGAAGCTGAATGTCTTCGACTTTCTGCTCCCCGGGCAGCTGACCTACATGCTGCTGAGCGCTGGCCTGGTCTCGGTGGCGATTTGGCTGGCAAACCAGCGCAAGAGCGGCGCCATGCGGCACATGTTCAGCACCCCGGTCTCGGTCGGGCTGTGGCTCGGCGCCCGGATCTCGGCCAACCTGCTGCTGGCGGTGATCCAGGCCGCCGTGCTCTATGCGACCGCTTACTTCGTCTTCGATATCCCCATGCCCGTAAACGTCGTGGGTACGGTGGTGGCAGTGGTGGCCTGTGCCCTCGCTACCCTGGGACTCGGCCTGGCGGTCGGCGTGCTGGCGCCCAACCCCGACGCGGCCATGCCTGCCTCGTTAATCCTGATCATGGCGCTGGCCTTCCTCGGCGGCTCCATGATGCCGCTGGATGGGGCGCCGGCCATCTTCCAGACGCTTGGGAAGGCGATGCCGAGCTACTACATGACCCACGCCCTGCGGGCCGTGATGATGCAGGGTGGCTCCCTGGGAACCGTGGTGTTCGACCTGATGATTTTGGGCGTGTGTGCCGTCGGCGGAAGCGGAATCGCCGCCTGGCAGCTGAGGCGGCAGTTCGCCAGCGTATAAGAAAACCGGGAGGCGTTGTTGCCTCCCGGTTTCGCCTATTGTTTTGCTAGGTACTTGACGACCCGCTCGATGAGGCCGAGGTGCTCCTTGCGCCCGAACTGCCAGCCCCGGTCGAAGGCGGCCACCTTGCGGCAGGTGCGGGTGCCGGGGATTTGCTCCAGCAGCACCAGCCTGGCGATGCGGCCATAGCCCTTGTAGAGCGTGTCGGGGTCGAGCCCGTAGGAGACCGGCGAGCGGGCAAGCCTGGCCTCCCAGGCAAAGCGCCCGACCTCCCCCCGCACGATGCCGTCACGCGGGCCAAGATCCGTCAGTCGTACCGCCGGGCCGAAGCCGAACATGCCACATCCCTCCGGGAGGGATTATGGTCCGGCGCCCGTATCTTTAAACCTTACGAAGTGTATCCAGGAACTCTTTGGACTTTAGCTTCCGTTCGATGCGCAGGTTGATGTACTCGGAGAGCGCCCGGTCGAACTCGCGGGCCATATCGCCGGCAATGCGGGTGACGTGGGCCCGGCGGATGTCGCCGTCCATCAGCCGCTTCATGGTCTCCACCGTGCCCCGGGAGAGCCGCAGCACCGCTTCGCCCTCGCTGGAGCAGGTGGGGCAGAGCGTCCCGCCAATGGCCGGGGCGAAGCGCACCTGGGGGGCGGCGCCCAACTCCTTGCCGCAGGCTACGCAGTCCTCCAGGTGGGGGCGGAAGCCCAGCATGGAGAGCAGCTTCAGCTCGTAGGAGCGCAGGACGGGCTCGGGGTCCATCTCCTCGGCGTTGAGCAGGTGCAAGGTGGTGAGCAGCAGCAGGTAGGTCTGCTCATGGCGCTGCTTCTCCTTGAGCATCTCATCCATCAGCTCACAGACGTAGGTGCCGTAGGCCATGCGCACAAGGTCCTCCCGCAGGTGGCGGAAGGACTCGACGATGTCGACCTGGCTGTAGGTATCCAAATTGCGGCCGTGGAAGAGAGCGGCCTTGACCTGGGTGAAGAGCTGGGTGGCCGCGGTGTAGCGGTTGCGGGGGCGCCGGGCGCCCTTGGCAATCGCCTGGACCTTCCCCTCTTCGCGGGTCAGCAGCGTGGTGATCTTGTCCGCCTCGTCGAAGTCCCGTACCCGGATGACGATGGCTTCCGCGTTGTAAAGGGCCATGGGCGGCACCTCCGGAGTTGCTGCGCCCATTTTACCATGAACGATTTGATGAATACTAGGACAGAGGTGGCGCAGGTGATGGAGTCCATCGACCGCCTGATGGCGGAGCAGCGGGCATTCTTTGGCACGGGGCAAACAAGGAGCTACGAGTTCCGGGTCCAGCAGCTTAAGCGCCTGCGGGCGGCGATTAAGGAGCGGGAGGATCAGGTGCTGGAGGCGCTGCGGGCCGACATGGGCCGGGCTGCCTTCGAGGGGTACGTGGCCGAGGTCTCCTTCATGTATGCGGAGATCGATCACACGCTCAAGCGCCTGCGCTCGTGGATGCGGCCCCAGCGGGTCCCCACACCGCTCCTTCTGCAGCCCTCATCCAGCATGATCATGAGCGAGCCGCTGGGCCAGGTGCTGATCATTACGCCCTGGAACTATCCCTTTCAGCTGGCGATGGCGCCGCTGGTGGGCGCCCTGGCGGCCGGGAACGTGGCGGTGGTGAAGCCCTCGGAGCTGGCGCCCCACACGGCCCGGCTAATCACCGAGCTGATCGGGGCGACCTTCCCGCCGGAGCTGGTGGCGACGGTGGAGGGCGGCGTGGAGGTGTCGCAGGCGCTGCTCGCCCGGCGGTGGGACCACATCTTCTTCACCGGGAGCACGGCGGTGGGCCGCATCGTGGCGAAGGCCGCTGCCGAGCACCTGACCCCCGTGACGCTAGAGCTGGGCGGCAAGAGCCCATGCATCGTCGACCGGACGGCCGACCTGGAGGTCTCAGCCCGCCGGATCGCCTGGGGCAAGTTCTTCAACGCCGGGCAGACCTGCGTGGCGCCCGACTACCTGCTGGTGGACGCGGCCGTGCGGGAAGAGCTGGTGCGGCGCATCGGCCGCTGCGTTGAGCAGTTCTTCGGGGCGGATCCGCAGCAAAGTCCTGATTTTGCCCGGATCATCACCGAGCGCCATTTCGACCGGCTGGTCGGGCTGATGGGGCAGGGTAGGGCGACGGTCGGGGGCAAGGTGGACCGGGCCAAACGCTACATCGCGCCCACGGTGATTACCGAGGTGAGCCTGAGCGACCCGATCATGCAGGAGGAGATCTTCGGGCCGCTGCTGCCCGTGCTGGAGTACCATCGCCTGGACGAGGCGATCGCCACGGTACGGCGCTTTGAGAAGCCGCTGGCCCTGTACCTCTTCACGCAGGACAAGGCGGTGGAGGAGCGGGTGCTGGCGGAGCTTTCGTTCGGCGGCGGGTGCATCAACAACACGCTGGTGCACCTGAGCAACCCGCACCTGCCCTTCGGCGGGGTGGGCCACAGCGGCATCGGCGCTTACCACGGCAAGCTCAGCTTCGACACCTTCTCGCACCGGAAGGCGGTGGTGAAGAGCTCCGTGCTCGTAGATCCTTCGATCCGGTACCAGCCGTACGGTGCGAAGTTGAAGCTGTTACGGCGCTTTCTGGGCTGAGCTTCCAACCGGCAGCTTCACGGCGGCAGCCCGCACGCCGGTGACCCGCCATCCTTCGGCCTGACGCTCCAGGGTGAGCTCGGCGCCCGGCGGTCCCACCAGGACCTTCAGGGTGCGGCGCCCGGGCGCCGGGCCGTTCACTTCCGGCGGGAGGAGATCCCAGTGGCGCGACTCTATCTCCTGAATCTCGGGTAGGGCCGGGTTGTAGATCAACTGTGGCGCTGTCGCAAAGCCAACCTGTCGGGCTGCGCTAACGGCCGCAGGCGCGGCGACCTTGGCGAGCCAGCGCTCCGCGACCTCGGGCTGGTCGGACAGCAGGGCGCCAAAGAAGATGTTCATGGTGATGTAGGGGTCAGGGATGTCGCGCTCGGCCGTCAGGACGAATGCGCTATCGTTACGCTCATATAGCCATTGATGGTTACTCGGCAGGCAGCAGTTGCCGGTCCAGGCCAGTGGCGGCCAGGGGCCGGTCTCGCCGATCCCGGTAATCAAGATGTGATCGTCGTCCGGGGTGTAAGCTCGGAATCGCCCGCGGCCGGTCTTGAAGGCGGTTGCCCATGTATTGTCGGTGCGGCGCAGTACGACCAACTGGCCAAACTGGCCGCTGCCATAGCCTTCATCAGCGATGATCAGCTCCCGGCCGCCCTGGCTGGCCGGGATGCGGACGATGCGGGACTGCGGCCCCAGGTCTGGGTTGGGGCTGGCGTGCCAGGTGCCGTTCGCCTCCCACAGCACGTTGCGGCTGATCACCATAGTCGGCGGTTCTCCCAGGTTCGAGAGCGCCAGGTCAAAGCAGTAGCGGCGGTCGCCAACTTTCTTGATGACCTCGCGCACTTCGGCGGGCGCCGCTTCCGTGACGACTTCGGTCAGGGCTGTCTGGAGCTCGCCGGGCGCCAGCCAGCGGCCGTCGTGGCCGGCGGCGGCACACAGGGCCCGCAGGTCGGCCAACGGGTCCGCGTGCGGGGCCAAGCTGGTCAGCACTAACGAGACGGTGACAAGCCATCGCATTTGGTTTTTCGCCCCCTTTGGGACCAGTATGGCGCACAAAAGCCCCGGCGAATTCGCCGGGGCATACCCCCCTCGCCCGAGCCGCTTTTTGCGGCCGGCGGTGGCTGATTTTGCTTGTTTTCAGCAGTCCGGACCCAACTCATCCAATCCTGAGACTGATTTGAGACCATGGACAGTCTCAGGATTGGATGAGTGTTGGGTCGGCCGTATCGATAGCCCAAATTTTGGCCGGAAACCCATATTTTCATACCCCCAGGGGGTGCCATTCGGACGGTCCGTCGGGTACTCATCCAATCCTGAGACTGTTATTCGGGCCGGGACAGTCTCAGGATTGGATGAGGGGAATTCACAGTGCTGCCAGGATCTCCTCCCGGTACTTGAGGAAGAGCGAGACGTGCCCCTCCTCGGGCTCGAACCGTGCCGTGCAGCCGGGCACGAGCTTGGACACGTAGCGCCCCATGGCCACCGGGGCGTTGACGTCGGCCTCGCCGTGCCAGAAGTGGACCGGCACCTTGATCTCCTCGGGCCGGAAGTCCCAGGCGCCGGCGCCCAGGGCGGCATCGACCTGCAGCCCGCGGGGGCCGGACCGGGCGCCCTCCAGAATCGAAGCGACGAGCGGCGGCACCACCTGGTCCAGGCACTGCTTGTCGGACGGAGGTGCGATCTTCTCGAGTTGCGCCTTCAGCTGGCCCGGGTCCTTCCTGGCCCCGAACATCATGAAGTTGATGAAGAGCCGGGAGAACCAAGGCAGGTTGATGGCGAGCTTCATGTACATCTTGGCGCTGGCGGCCATGTGCTCAGCGATGCCGGGGAAGCTAAGCGAGCACTCACCGCTCACGACGGCGGCGGCTCTCACCCGGCCCGGCATGGCGTGGGCACAGGCCAAAGCGAAGGCAGCACCGGCGGAGTACCCGAGCACAGAGAACTGCTGAATGCCCAGGTGGTCGGCCAGAGCCGCCACGTCGGCGGGCCAGTCGCGCAGGCGGCGCCCGGGCTGGAAGTCGGACTGGCCGATCCCGGGCCGGTCGGTGGCGATGACCCGCAGATTCAGGCGGCGCAGCATCTCCTCATCGCCAAAGATCAGCCACTCCAGCTGGGAGCCAGGGTTGCCATGGAAATAGAACATCGGCCGGCCAGCAGCGGGTCCGAATTCGCTGTATGCCAGATGGCGCCCGTCGGGCAGCTTCAATAGCGAGGTAGTCATGTACAACGCCTCCGTTTAGTAAGTACGTCCTCCAGTATACAAACCCGAGATAAGTTTGTAAAGTGGTCACTAACTTATTGCTTGCAGAGGTGCGCCATGCTATGCTAGGTCACGGAGGGATGCTCATGTCCACTGAGCCGAAACCCGTTCGCACCCGCATGAAGGCGCCCGAGCGCCGGGAGGCGATTCTCGGCGCCGCCGCCCGCACCTTCGCCCGACTGGGCTACCGGGTCGCCACCATGGGCGACATCGCCGCGGAGGCGGGCATCACCCAGCCCATGCTGTACCGACACTTCCCGTCCAAGCGCGATCTCTACCTGGCGGTGATCGACAAGGTCTACGCCACCGTCAACGAGGTCTTTGCGAAGGCATCGTCGCTGACAGAGATGGGACAGGCCGCCGTGGCGCTGGCCCTCTCCCAACCCGACTCGATCCGGCTACGCCTTCAGGCGCTGGCCGAGTGCGAAGACACCGAGATCCGCACCCGCTTTCAACAGCTCCTGGCGGTTCAAATCCGGATGATCGAGGCGATGATCGTCCGGGACCAGGCGGCGGGGCGCATCCTGGCTGGCCCCTCCCCCACAGCGGTCGCCGGGCTCTTCGCAGCGCTGGGCATCTTCCTGGATGTGTCGGTGGCGGTCGACCTGGCTGGGCCGGGATCCGGAGTGGCCGAGGCCGGCGCCCTGTTCTGGCAGCTGGTCAGCCCGGCACAAATCAAGCCCCCTGAAGTCAGATAGGCTGACTCCAGGGGGCTTCTTGCTACATCCGCACGAGCAGTTCCCTCACGTACAGGAGATGGGTCTCGGCCCGGTCCTTCACGCTGGTGAGCAAGGTGATGATCGTACCCTGCTCGCGCAGCGCCGCCAGTTCCTTCAGCGCTGCCTGGCCTTTGGGCAAGGACAGCGAGGCCATCACCCCGGCCCGGAACTCCTCATCGCCCAGCTCTCCAGCCAGCCGGGGGGCGATCAGCTCCGCAGGTGTGCCCAGTTCGGGCTTCCAGGCATCGACAGCCTCCTTGCGGATGCCCCGGGGCCACCGGGTGGTGCAGAGGACTCGCAGACCGTCCTCCGGGTCGGCAGGGTCATAGACTCGCTTGATGTGGATGGGCGGTTCCAGCCAGGCTGCAATGACCGCCGCCAGACCAGTCAGCCAAGCCTCATCGGCGGGGGTGAACGCCTCGACCCGCTGGCTCTGAACATGCAGGGCGCCCAACACGGCGCCATCGTCGCCCGGGATGGGCACCGCCAGCTCGGAGCCGGAGAAGAGGTAGCACTCCATGGTGCGCTCCTCAGCCTTGTTGTTCCCGACCCTCACCGGGGCGTTGGCCCGGACGGCCGCCGAGGCGATGCCGCCGCCGGCAGGCAGCGGGCACTCCTCGCTGTGCTCGCCCGCATTTGCGGCCAGGAGAAGGGCGTCACCCCGGCAGCGCCAGATCATGCAGGTCGCCAGGCGGGGGTCGCTCTGCAGGATCAGCGCGGCGGCCTCGATCAAGCGCGGTGAACGGGGCGAGAGCTTACGAAGGTCCATCACACACCTCCTGCATAAGAGCCCGCCCGGGATCATCCCAGGCGGGCCCTGTCGATGTTCTTACTGCTCTTTCGCCGCCGCATGCACGTTTCCCCGCTTGACGTTGTTACCGGACGGCTCGCTTGCTGCTCTGCACGGGGGCGACCTCCCTGGCCATGAAGCGGCAGTAACCGGAGGACAGGGAGATGAGCGCGGCAAAGCCAACGGCCGCCCATGCTCCGGCGACGAGTGTGCCGTTCAGAATGCCCAGCAACGCCACGACAGCGCCGCACCCTGCGCCTACGAATTGGCCCAGGAGTACGGCGTCACGCAACACCGATGGCCCTTCGTTGCGGGCGACCCAGGTCATAATCCCGCCAGCGAGGAAGGCTGTGCCCGCCACCTGCGTCATATAAGTGCCTGCGGCGTCAAGCGTAAGCCCTTGGGGTGCGACGAACTGGGAAGGAAGGAACATCATTCCGACGCCGGTGATCAGGTTCAAAACTGCGACCACGGTGAGTACAAGGCGAGTATTCATGAGGGCCCTCCTCAAATAACGATCTGTGCAAAAAGTTTCTATTTGTGTCTTATTCCACCTCCCCACTTATGCAAATTTATTGTTAAAATTAGTGGCTAGCCACACCACTGGAACAAAAAGCCCACCTGGAATAACTCCAGGCGGGCATTTGGGCTTTAGTACTTGTCCTTCGCCGCCGGCTGTGGCTTGACCCGCTTGACGATGTTGATGGAGGCGCTGGCGCCGATTCGGGTAGCGCCGGCCTTGACCACCGCCGTGGCGGCGTCGTAGTCGCGAATGCCGCCCGAGGCCTTGACGCCCATGCTCGGACCGACGGTCTTGCGCATGAGGGCGATATCCTCCGGGGTGGCGCCGCCCGGGCCGAAGCCCGTGGAGGTCTTGACGTAGTCAGCCCCGGCCTCCTTGGAGAGCTGGCAAGCCTTCACCTTCTCCTCGTTGGTGAGCAGCCCGGTCTCCAGGATTACCTTGGTGAGCGCCTTGCCCCTGGCTGCCTGTACGACCGCCTTGATGTCGTTGAGCACGGCGTCATACTGGCCGGACTTGAGGGCGCCGACGTTCAGCACCATGTCGACCTCGTGGGCGCCCTTCTCGATGGCGTCCACGGTCTCCAGCGCCTTGGCGTTGGCGCTGGTGGCACCAAGCGGGAAGCCGATCACGGTGCAGACCTTGACCGGGGTGCCCTTGAGCAGCTTGGCGCAGAGCGGCACCCAGCTGGGGTTGACGCAGACCGACCAGAAGCCGTACTCCGCGGCCTCCTTGCAGAGCTTGGTCACCTGGTCTGCGGTGGCCTCGGGCTTGAGCAGGGTGTGGTCGATCATCTTGGCCATGTCACGGTCGTAGTCGGCGGTGGCGGGCTTGGCGGCCACCGGGGTGACGGTTTCGAGCGAGAACTCGGCCTTGGCGGCCCGGGAGGCGAGCACGGCCGGGTGCGGGGTGTAGGCGGGCACGAAGCCCTTGCCGGTACCCTTGGCATCCAGGCCGGTGACGCCCTTCAGGTCGGTGATGGAGAAACCCAGGGTCCGCAGGGCGCTCTGGACCTCCTCCACCTTGCGGCGGACGGACCAGGCGGCGTGCGCCGGGGCGACCAGGGACTCATTGGCGATGATGGCCCGCTTGCCCTGAAGCGCAGCCTGGACCAGTACGGCGGAGGGCAGGCAGTCGCCGATCAGGCTGGCTACCTTCGACGCCACGCTGGTGGTGATCACCGGCACGACAATGGTGTTGGCCCCGGTCACCAGGCGCCGGGCGATCGCCTCATTACCCTCGCAGACGATCTGGCCGCAGGCCTCCAGGTCGGCCAGGCGAGACGAGGGCGTGCCGCCGGAGACCACGGTGACCTTCGCCTTGCCCGAGAGGGCCTTCAGAGCGGCGGTCACCTGATCGCAGACCGGCCCGGCCACCACGGCCAGCACATCGGTCTTGAAGTCGGCGCCCACCTCGCACACGGGCAGGGCGCTGACCGAAGAAGCAGGGGTTGCACAAGCTGAGGAAACAGCAGGCGTCGGCTCGGTCTTGGCGCCGCCCAGCGCGGCGACCACCATCTGCTGCACCTTTTCGGGGGATGCCGAGGCCTTATCGGCCTGGAGCTGCCGCATGACCTCTTCGGTCACCTTATCCTTCAAAAGCTGCCAATCCATGAATCAGCGCTCCCCTTTTATCACGTCGATCCGATCAATAACGCCAACAATCAGTGCCTCAGCGGGCACGTCTTTCTTGCCCATGATCAGGCGGTTGGACCCGCCCTCCTGAAGCAGCAGCACCACGTCGCCGACGCCTGCGCCGGCTCGGTCGCAGGCGATGATCTCGGTGCCATCGGGTTTTCCTGTATGGTCGAGCGGCTCGACAATAAGTAGTTTCTCACCGCTGAAGCTGTCTAGTTTTACTGTACAGACCATGTGGCCGGTCACTCGGGCGAGGAGCATCTATGCATCGCCCTCCTCTACCTTGAACCCCAATACCTTGAGGTCCAAGGGATTGTGGGGCGGGGTGGTCAGGGAGTCGGCGATGCCCACGATCGACAGGTCGACCGGGGCTTCGGCGGCTGCCATGGAGGCGTCCCGGGAGCGAGCGAGCATTACGGTTTCGCCCGCCCCGGCCCCGATCAGGTCGACGGCGATGGCCGGTTTGCCGATCACCTTGCCGTCGCTGCTGATCAACTCCACCACCAGCAGCTTCTTGCCTGCCAGCTTCTCGTCCTTGCGGGTGGCCACGACGTTGCCGATCACACGACCGGTAATCATGACGTGGCCACCCCCGTGCCATCCAGGGCCTTGATCTTGTCTACACGGCGGGCATGGCGCCCGCCGCCAAAGGCGGTGTCGATGAAGGTCTTGGCGATCTGCCGGGCGAGCGCCTTGCCAATCAGGCCGCCCCCGAGGGTCAGCACGTTGGCGTCGTTGTGCTCGCGGGCGTTGCTCGCCGTAGAGAGGTCATAGCACATCGCGGCACGGCAGCCCGCGACCTTGTTGGCCACCATGCAGGAGCCAATGCCGGCGCCATCCACCATGATGCCGCGGTCCACAAGGCCCGTGGCCACAGCGACGGCGACCTGCACGGCGAAGTCGGGGTAGTCGACGGCCTCGGTGTTGTTAGGTCCGAGGTCGACCACGACATGCCCCTGCTCCTTCAGGTAGACCTTGAGGTCCTCTTTCATCTCGAAACCGCCGTGGTCGCTTGCAATAGCGATGCGCACGATGCCCATCTCCTAGCTAGTTAGTCAGCCGACTTCTTCGCCTTGGAAGCAGCCTCGCCGAGCACCTTGGCCTTCGGGAGGATCTTCTCGACCTCGTCATGGGGCCGGGGAATCACGTGGGCGGAGACCAGCTGACCGGTCCGCTCAGCGGCGGCAGCGCCGGCCTCAACGGCGGCCTTGACGGCGCCGACGTCGCCGCGGCACATGACGGTGATGTAGGCAGCGCCGATCTGGACCTGGCCGATCACCTGGACGTTCGCGGCCTTGGCCATGGCGTCGCTGGCCTCAACGGAGCCGACAAAGCCACGGGTTTCCACCATACCGAGGGCTTGCTGAGACATTACGGTACCCTCCTTAGTTTGGGCTTGAGGTCTTGATGGGGCGCCGCAATGATGGCGGTAGCCACCAGGGCGCCGTCCCGGCTGGCGGCATCAGCCGCCGCCTCGACCCCGGCCTGCACCGAGCCCACGTCGCCGGTGAAGGTGACGTAGCCCTTGCCGCCGAGGCCCTTGGCCATGCGCAGTTCGAGCAGGTCCACGACGGCGGTCTTCGCAGCGGCATCTGCCGCCCGAATCACCGAGGCCACCGTGGCGGTCTCGACCACGCCGATCGCCCGGATCTCTTCGGTCCCCGGGATGCCCTGAATCGCGGGCATCACCTGGGCGTGGAGGTGAGCGATCAGGAGCTTGTCCAGCAGCGAGTCGCCGGCCTCGTAGGCCCCCGCCTCCACCGAGGCGGAGACCGATGCCACGTCGCCGCCAACGACGGCAATGTACTTGCCGGGGCTGGTGGCGTAGGCGTCAAGCAGCTCAACGGCCGCCATCTTCAGCATGGCATCAGCGGCTTTCACGCCGAGGGCGATGGAGTTGGTTTCAATGATGCCGATGGCCATGCGGGAGTCGCTCATGCTGCAAACTCACCTGCTTTAAACAATCCGGAATGAGTCGACCAGGACGCAGCGGCGCTCCCGGGTGAAGGTCCTGGCCGAGGTGATGCCCTCGCCCGTCGACCCGGCGATCGAGAGGCTGACGAAGCCCTCACCGCCGATGCCCAGGCCGGCGAAGTGCGGCCCGTTCTTGACGAAGATGGAGCAGTCCGACTCCTTGGCCATCCGGCTCATGTTGCGGATGTCGTTGGAGTGGATCGAGGCGGTGTGCCGGTTCTGCTTCTCCGCCTTGATGGCGATGTCGATGGCGGAGTTCGCATCGGGCATGCGCACGATGGGAAGCACCGGCATCAGCATCTCGTTCCAGACGAAGGGATGGTCCTGCGGCACATCCACGATCACCAGGCGGGTCGAGGAGGGCGCCGACAGCCCGGCATCCTTGAGGATCACCAGGGCGTCCTTGCCGATGTACTTGCGGTTGAGCCCCTTCATGGTGGTATCACCCTCGGGGTAGAGCAGCCGCATGAGGCGGTCGATCTCCGACCACTTCACCTCGTAGGCGCCGTTCTGGGTCATGAGCTGCTTGAGCTTGTCCGCCACGGAAGCGACCACGAAGCACTCCTTCTCGGCCGTGCAGAGCACGGTGTTGTCGAAGGAGGCGCCGTCGACGATGTTCTTGGCGGCCTTGTTCAGGTCCGCCGTCTCATCGACCACGGTGGGCGGGTTGCCGGGACCGGCAGCCCAGACCTTCTTGCCGCTGTTCATGGCGAGCTTGACCACCGGGCCGCCGCCCGTGACCAGCAGGGCGTTGATGCCCTTATGGCCCATGAGCGCCTGCGCCGTTTCGATGGTGGGCTCCGCCACGCAGGTGAGCAGGCTTTCGGGCCCGCCCACGGAGGCGATCGCCTTGTTGAGGATCTCCACCGTGGCTGCGCAGCAGGCCTTGGCGTTGGGGTGGAAGTTGAAAACCACCGCATTGCCGCCGGCCACCAAGCTGATGGAGTTGTTGATGATCGTCGAGGTCGGGTTGGTGGTGGGGGTGATCGAACCGATGACGCCCCACGGCGCCCGCTCCACGATGGTGAGGCCCTGGTCGCCGCTCCACGAGACGGTGAGGATGTCCTCCACGCCCGGGGTCTTGTCGGCGGCGAACAGGTTCTTCTGAACCTTGTCCTCCACGCGGCCGAGCCCGGTCTCGCGGATGGCATGCTCCGCCAGGGGGCGGGCGTTTGCGCGGGCCGCAGCCCGCATGGCCTCGATCATCTCCTTGCGCTTGGCCAGGGGGGTCGCCTGCAGCTGGAGGTACGCAGTGCGGGCCGCCCGGGTCGCATCGTCGATGTTGGTGTAGATGCCCGAGGGGTTGATCTTCACCGCACCTTCAGCGATGGCCTGGGCCGCCTGCCTTGCTCCGGCCTGGGCGGCCGGGTCGAGGGCGCCCTGCGCCGCCAGCTTCTGCATGACCTCCTCGACCAGCGCGGAGATCTGTTCTTTGGCTAACATTCTGGTTCACCTCCACGGTCTTGCCGACCGCAGGGAGTCTAGCTCTTCACGAAAACCTGCTTGCCGTTCACATCCAGCGAGTCAATGATCGCCATGACGACGGCGTCGCAAGGGGTATCTTTGGTGCGGCTGGTCTGCCGGGCCGAGGAGCCCGAGCAGATCATGACGATCTCGCCCTGGCCGGCCCCGACAGCGTCGATCGCCACCAGCGGCTTCCCGTCCGGGCTCATGTCGCTAAGCGACACGGGCTGGACGATCTGCAGCTTGGCGCCGGAGAGCTTGTCATCCTTGCGGGTGGCGACGACCGTTCCAATCACTCTTGCCAGAATCATACCAACTACCTCCAGGAGCGCAAGTTTGCTAGGCTACCTCCGACGAGCTTTCAGAGGTGAAGCTTACGGGCGCTTGCTACCAGACTCAGCAAAATCGGGCGGTGCGTCACCCACGGGCCTACCCGAACGCGGTTCCCGATTTTTGCGGACCTGACTCCAGCTAGCGCCCGTTGGCAAGCCTCTGCCGCGAGGAGCGGGGTGGCCTACAAACTACTCCTTGACAGCGATCGGGAGCACGAACTCCAGATCGGCGTGCGGGCGCGGGATCACGTGGACGGCCAGCACCTCGCCAACCTTGGCGGCGGCAGCAGCGCCGGCGTCGGTGGCGGACTTGACGGCAGCGACGTCGCCGCGCACGATCGCGGTCACGTAGCCGGAGCCGATCTTCTCCCAGCCCACCAGGCGGACGTTGGCGGACTTCACCATGGCGTCGGCAGCCTCGATCATCGCGATCAGGCCGCGGGTCTCAACCATGCCCAGAGCCTCCATAGCCATAACAGATTCACCTCCTTAAATCAGGGCCTCTCTCGCAATATAGCTCCCGGCGGAAAATCCGCCGGACGGAATCACTACGGAAGAATCTCGACCATGTCGCCGTCCTTGATGGCAGCGGCGTTGGCCTCATCGGTGTCGACGTGCATTTCAGCGACGAAGTTGGGGCTGACACGAACCACCACGTCGTCGTAGGTGAGCGGGCGCCCACCGGTTGTGCGGACCCGGACCTTCTGGCCCTGGGCCACGCCGAAGCGCTCGGCATCGGCCGGGCTCAGGTGGATGTGCCGGGCCGCCACGATGACCCCCTTGGGGACCGTGATGCGCCCCTTGGGCCCTTCCAGGGTGATCCCCGGGGTGCCCTCAGTGTCGCCGGAGAGCTTGACCGGCACGGCGAGGCCCAGGGTGCGGGCATCGCTCAGGGAGACCTCCAGCTGGGTGTCGCCCCGGGCGGGGCCCAGCACACGGACCTTCGGGAAGCTACCCTTCGGGCCAATCACCGCGACCTGCTCGTTGGCTGCGAACTGGCCGGGCTGCATGAGATCCTTCAGCTTGGTGAGCTGGTAGCCGGCGCCGAAGAGCGCCTCCACATGCTCCTGGCTCAGGTGGATGTGCCGTGCGCTAACGTTGACGACAACCTGCTTCTTGCCCTCGGAGACGGTCTTAATACGGGCCACTACCTCGGTCGCGATCGCTTTGATCAGTTCTTCTTCAGTCATGGGTTTGTTCTACCTCCGTGTGAAGCCGCAGGATCTCGCGAGCCGTGGCTTCGTCTACGATAAGTACATTCATGAACCTGCCGCGCAGGGCGCCGAGCGCCCCGGCAGCCTTGTGCACGCCGCTGACCACAGCCACCGAATGCTCCACCTCGCGCAGGGCGCTCAGCGGCAGGCCGATGGTGCGAGCTTCGAGGTCTGCGTCGGCCTCCTGCCCGCACTGGGTGAAGTACCGCGAGCAGATGTCGCCCACGGCGCCCTTCCGGCGCAGCCCCTGAAGGTACTGCGGGGTGAAGTAGCCGGCCTGGACCAGGACCGAGCGGCTCTCGGGCGCCCCGATGCCGAAGACGGCAACGGTGGCCCGGCGGCCCAGGTCGAGCACCCGGGCGGTCTCCCGGTTCTGAAGCAGCGCTTCCCGCACCTGCGGGCTGTCCACAATGGCGGGCACCTGCAGGTAGTACATGTCGGCGCTGAAGGCCTGGCCGAAGTGGGTGACGATCTCCTGTGCGTTGGTGCCGCTGCCGGCCTGGGCGACGCCGCCGTTGAGCTGCACCACCGTGACCCCGGTGAGGGGCCGGCGGGGCAGGTGGGCGGTCATCTCCTCCATGGTGTTGCCCCAGGAGACGCCCACCACATCGCCATTCCTGACGATGGCGCCAACGTAGCTTGCCGCTGCCCGGGTGACCGTTGCCGACTCGACCGTAGCCAGCACCCGCACCTGCTTGAGGTGCGGAAAGGCCCGGGCGAGCCCGGCCTCAACGTCCGACACATACCGGAACGGGCTGTTGATGATGATCTGGACGACGCCCTCCTCCCGGGCCTCTTTGAGCAGCCGGGAGACGGTAGGCCGGGAGATGCTGAGCGTGGCGGCGATGGCCTCTTGGGTTGCGCTCTGCTCGTAGTACATGTGCGCCACGCGCCCGAGCAGGTGCATGCGCTCCAGATCCGCCAAACACTCACACCTCCTTTCCGTTTCTGTGAACAAATGTTCATGCCTTGATACAAATGTTCACCACCGTCAATTTCGGGATCTCAAAGCGATTTCCTGCAAGTCCCCAAGAAAATGTCGGCCCCCGATGTGCCGAGTGCGCAACTATCTAATTTATCTTTACAATCTGCGTCCAAACGGATCGGACGCCCTCCGGTGGACGAGGTGGCACAGGGAGAGCGCCGCGCCGCCATCATTCAGGCGGCGAGGGAGTTGTTCACCCGCCGGGGTTATGCCGCGGTCTCGCTGGGGCAGATCGCAGAGCAGGTCGGCGTCACCAAAGCGGCACTGTACAACCACTTTGCCGGCAAGGAAGCGGTCTACACCGAAATGGTCTGCGATCTGATGCAGCGCATAACTGATTCGGTGTGGTGGTGGGCCGAGGCGCCCATCCCCTACACACAAAAGGTGCGTGGAATCGTGGAGGCCGCACTGCTGTTCACCCCGGTCACGGCCGACATGGATGAGATGATGCGTGATGTGACGGAGCATCTCGCTCCCGATCAGCAGGCGCAGATTGGGCAGGCGTACGGAGGCGTGCTGGCTGCGCTGCACAACCTGATGCTGCACGGTCAGGAAGAGGGCGCCCTCCGCCCCGACCTGTCAGCCCATTTCCTGGCGCACGCTTACCTTCATCTGATCACATCCTTCCAGGGGCGCAAGGGGCAAGCGGCAGGCCTGGCACCCGGTCCCGAACTGGTCGATCTGATCGTCTCATTGTTCCTGCAAGGATCCAGCTATCATACGGAGGGAGGCAGCCGACGTGAGTAACCAGGGTGAGGGGCCAGAGGATTCAAGCGCCAAGTGGAAGGTGCTGATTTCGGTCGTATTTGGCCTGTTCATGATCCTCCTGGACACGACCGTGGTGAATGTGGCCTTTAAGACGCTCCAGGAGGAGTATGCCGCCGACGTCAACCTGACGCAGTGGGTCCTCTCGATCTATGTAATGGCGGTGGGCATCGCCACCCCGCTCTCCGGCTACCTGGGGGACCGCTTCGGCCAGAAGCGGGTCTTCCTGAGCGGAATCGCCCTCTTCGGTTTGGCCTCCCTTCTGTGCGGCCTTGCCCCGAACCTTACCGTGTTAATCATCTTCCGGGCGGTCAAGGGCATCGCCGGCGGCCTTTCAGTGCCCCTGGGCACCTCCCTGCTCTACCAGGCCTTTCCCCCACATGAACGGGGCAAGGCGCTGGGCTTCTTCGGCATCGCCCTGGTCTTTGCGCCCGCGATGGGCCCAATTCTCGGCGGATGGCTGGTCGACCAGGGCCACTGGCGCTGGATCTTTTATTTGAACGTGCCGATCGCCGTGCTGGGCACGACCCTGGGCAGCATGTGGCTGCCGCGCTCCACCGGCGCCCGGACCGCCCGCTTCGATCCGCTCGGACTGCTCTTCTCGGCGGTGGGTTTCGGCTCAGTGCTCTACGCCGCCTCCCGGGCTGCCGAGCACGGCTGGTCATCGCCCGATGTGGCCTGGTTCTTCCTGATCGGGGCCGTGTCCCTGGCGATCTTCGCAGTGGTGGAGCTCTTTGTCGCCGGGGAGCCGCTCCTGGACCTGCGCCTGTTCAAGAGTCCCGCCTTCCTGGTGGCGGCGCTGACCGGCTACGTCTCCGTGTTGGCCCTGTTCGGCGCCGAGTTCCTCATGCCGCTCTACCTGCAGATTCTGCGGGGGAAGACCGCCCTGGAGGCGGGGGTGCTCCTCCTTCCCCTTGCGCTTGCCTCCGCCGTAGCGACCCCGCTGTCGGGGCGCCTCTACGACCGCATCGGCGCCCGCCCCCTGGCAGTGATCGGCTTCTCGCTGTTGGCGATTAACACGTGGCAGTTCACCAAGCTTTCGCCGGAGACATCGATCGGCTGGATCCAGTTCCTTCTGGCCCTACGAGGTCTGGCGTTAGGCCTTACGGTCCAAATCACGCTGCTGGTGTCGCTCTCGGTGGTCCCCCTGGCGCAGACTGCCCGGGCTTCCTCCCTGGTCAACGCCACCAGGCAGGTGGTGCAGTCGATCGGCGTAGCTGTACTGGCGACGGTCCTGGCCTCGTCGCTCTCGCCCTCGACCAACACGGCGATGCAAGAGTTCCGGGCCCAAGCTGCCAAGTTTGGTGCCCAGGCCCCCGGTGGGACGGCGCCCAAGTTCGCCCTGTGCGGGCCGGACGGGCTGTCCACCACGGGCAAGGTAGCGGGATTCGCACTCCCGCCGCAGGCGCTGGCGCCCGTGAAGGCCTTTTGCTCCGAATACACGCAGGGTCTGAGCCACACCTATCTGTTCACCTTCTACGCCTCACTGGTGGCGCTCGGGTTGGGCGCCCTCCTCCCCGGCTGGCCTGGAAGGGTGCAAAAGCGGGCGGGGTCCGATCAGGCGCAGGGCTTGGCCCACTAATGGAAAGGCACCCGGGGAAACCTCCCCGGGTGCGCTCGTTTTACATGCGGTAGAGCAGTACAGTCTCGCCGTCCCAGCCAATGTCGGACTCGCCAAAGCCCATGCTCCGGTAGAGCGCCTCGGCCACCTTGTTCTCGGGCTCAAAGCCGAGCAGCACCTCCCGGCAGTCGGGGTGCTGCTCGCGCAAGCGCTGCATGACGGCCTTCATGGCGTGCCGACCGTAGCCCTTGCCCTGGTGCGGGGCTGCGATCATCAAGCGGTAGATCAGGTAGGCGCCCCGGGCCGGATCGATGTCGGGGTCCTTGCCGTACATGACGAAACCGACCATGGTGTCTCCGTGGTATACACCCAGCGGGGTGCACCAGGGCTCAAACTTGCTTTGGGCCAGGGAGTATAGGTTGGGCGCCACGAACCTCGCCTGGTCCGGGGCGACCTTCAGGCTGATGCACTGCTCCCAGTTCTCACGTGTAACAGCTCGCAGCTCGATCTCCATAGAAGCATCCACCTCCCGGCTATGGTAAACCATGCCGGAAGGTGGATGCCAGAGGATTTTCGTCTGGATGTGTTCTTTACCGAGTCAACCATGCTGATTCGCTGCCTCAACTACGCCCTGCATGCGCCAGATGAGCGCGACAGCTATGGCTCGGGTCATTATGGAGTTCGTTGAGTGCTTAAACTCGACAGTGGCCAGGATGATGCGGTTTCGCTCGGCAAACTCCCACGCCTCGCGGTGCCCGTGGATCTCCGACGATCCGGCGAGTCCGGATGCCCGGACCACCATGGCGATCGCATCAAATTGACGCACCTCTCCGGTCAGACCAGGTTGCATCCACCCGGCCTGGATAGCCGCGTTGCGCCACGGGCTGGACCAATCCACATCGGCCGGACCGGGCGCCGGCGGGAGCCCCTTTGCCAACACCAGCATCTTCGAGAACTCTCCGTAGGTAACCGGTTGGTCCGGGCGGAACGTACCGTCAGGGTAGCCGCTGACCCAGCCCCGGGCAACCGCATCAGCAACCTGCTCCCAGGCCCAGTGCAAGGCGACATCTGTGAAGGGAATGGTGAACGAGAACGGCTCTGTGATCTGAAGGGCGGCTCGCTTGGCATAGGAGGCAAGCGGAGTGGTGAACGCCACCGTGTATGTGCCAACCTGCGACGTGAATTCGGGCGGAATACGATAGTTAACATAGAAGCTGCCGCCAGGTGGTATTTCGTGCTCCTGCAGCACCTGGATCTCACAGCTGCCGAGAGGGGTTGGGGTCCTCCCGGTGAGGACCGCCTGCCGCCCATCCGGTGTGGTAAGCGTAGCACGAATGCCCGGATCGCAGGGAACGATGCCGACGACGCCCAGGGTGACCTGGCCTGGGTTGTGTACCCGTAGTTCGATGGATCCCAGGCCGACTGAAAGCGACGTCTCCACTTGGACCGCCTCGTCGGCTGCAGCGGCAGTCCGGGGGACGAGCAGAATCAGCATGACTGCGACGGCGAGTAGTCGTCTCCACATAATAGAACCCCCTTCCGAAAGCATTGACGCACTTGTCGGAATGGGGGTTCCATTTCATTTTGCCCTAGACCGTTTCTTCCTGGCGATTTGGGCGTAGCTCTCGGCGATCATAGGCCTTACCGCACGTAGAAGGCCGGGGGCTCGGTGCCCAGCTGCCGCAGGTAGACGTAGCACTGCCCCCGGTGGTGAATCTCGTTTTCTAGGCAATAGGTGATCCGATCGATGTTGGGCATAGGCGGAGCGTAGCCCCACCCATCATCCTCGACGGCGGTCAGCCGCTCTGCGGTCACGTGCTCCCAGAGCTCCCGAGTCTCCAGCCGGACCTCTTCGTAGGCGGCGAGCAGGGCTTGCTTGGTGCTTGCTTCCTTGCCTCTGAACGTGAATTGCCACTCGCCTGTGGCGAAGCCCCGGACGTTGTCGAGGGTGGTCCCAAGGATCTCCTTGAAGAGATCGGCTGCCGGGCGCATGCCCGGCGGGGCATAGGTGAACAGCTCCGGTTCCGGGAACAGCTCAAGCGTACGCACGGTGAGCCGGCGGTTCCCCTCCATGATCTCCAGGAGCTTGGATGGGGTGAGCAGGTCGGCCATCACAGTTCCCTCCGCCTTCATTTCGCCTTGGTTCGCTTCTTCTTGGCCATCTGGGCGTAGCTCTCGGCGATCATGTCCTTGGCGACGCCCAGGGTCGCCTCGTCCGTCACCGACATGGAGAGCCAGCCGAAGCGCCCGACATAGGCGGCCACCTTAACCCCCGGGAGTTGCAGGAACATCTCCCGGGTTTCGGGGAGCGGCTTGGCCGACAGGGTGAGCACCGGCCTGTCCCCCGAGGTGAAGACAAAGGTTTTGCCCTTGACCCGGAAGTCCACGTGATTCTCCCAGGGACTGGCCTCCTCCGCGCCCTCGAAGGCCCGGCAGAAGGCGTCCAGTTCTGGCCAGAGTGGATTTTCAGCCACGGGGCTTACCGCTCGTAGAAGGCCGGGGGCTCGATGCCTAGCTGCCGCAGGTAGACGTAGACCTGGCCCCGGTGGTGAACCTCGTTCTCCAGGGCGTAAATGACCCGGTCGAGGTTGGACATGGGCGGGGCGCCCCAGAACTTGTCATCCTCCACGGCGAGGAGGCGCTCCTCGGTGGCCTTCGACCACCACTCGGTGCTCTGGCTGCGGAGGGTCTGGAAGGCTTCCAGCAGCCCCTGCTTGGTGGTCACGTTCCCGGTCTCGGGATTGTACACCCACTCGCCCGTAGCGATCCCGTGGAAGTAGGCACGCTCGATCTCGATGATCTCCTTGAACAGGTCAGCGGCGGTGCGCATGCCGGGGGCGGTGAAGCTGAACAGTTCAGCCTCCGGGAAGGCCTCCAGCACCCGGACGGTGAGACGGCGGTTCCCTTCAAGCATCTCCCAAAGCTTGGACGGGGTCAGCAGTTGAGTCATGATATGTACCTCCCTGGTCATCTCGACATCCATTAAAATCGTACACATGTTCGGATCGGTTGTCAAGGATGCGAGACTCGAACCATGAGACCAAAGTACTCAAGGACGGACAATGGCACGTAGAGGTTTCCCTCCACCCTCTCCACGGGGCGCCCCAGCTTGACCTCGGGGGCGCTGGTGATCGCGGCGTCGGGGATCACCTGGAGGGTGAGGCCACGCCGGGTGAGCTGATAAGTCCCGTCACCCCCGTCTGTGACGGTGATATCCGCCATGTCGGCAACAGGGGCCAACTCCACCAGCTCCGGGAGGGGCGGCGATGCTGCCATTACCTTGGCTGGGATCAAAGAGTCGAACAGGGTTACGATCGCCTGAGGTTCCCACACAGGCGTGTGGACCTTTACCGAGTGTGATATCCAACTGACCGCTTCTGCTCGGGTCAGGTTGCCGGGCGACGGCTTGAGCACGCCCTGGTAGAAAATCAGCCGGGACACCCCGATTGCCCACTGGAGGTCAACCTCTTCCTGGAGGCCCACGGGTGGTTTCGCATCCATGGCCCAGGACCGGGCAAGCAACAGTTGAGCATCAGCCCGCAAGATGGGAACGTGTCCGCCCCCATCCCACCACCCTGCCCGCCTAGCCGCAGCGAGCCAGGGCGCCGCCCAGTCGGCACCGCCGGCCACCGGTACGGGCTCCAGCCCCCGCGCCTTGGCCAGCATTGCCAGCAACTCGGCCACGGTCACATCCTGGTTGGGCCGGAAGGAACCGTCGGGGTAACCTTGCACCCACCCTTGACTGACCGGAGTGTCAATGTCCCGTCCAAGCCAGTGGTCGGCCAGATCCGGGAAGGGCAAGAACGACCGGGCCGAGCTATCCAGGGCGGGCACCGGGTGTTGTGCGTACTTGGCGAGGGGCACCTCAAAGGCGAGCCGGTAACTCCCGACGGCAGGTGCTCCCTGGTAGCGGTAGCTATAGCGGACCCTGAAGTACTTGGAGGGGCCGATGAGATGCTCTTCTAGAACCGTCAGGGCACAGTTGCCGAGTGGCTTGTCCGGCTGCCCGTCGAGCGTCACGCTTTTGCCGTCGGGAGCCGTAACCACAGCGCGGATGCCCGGGTCGCAGGGCGTGGCGCCGACGACCGACACAGGGACCTTTCCCACGTTGGATATGGACAGGACGATATTCACGCCGCCCTCGACCCGGTAGAGCTCGGACGAGACTTGTACCGCCGGCGTGGGTGGCGGCAGTTCGGCGCCAAGCGCACGTGCCACCGACGCGGTCACCATCATTAGCACCAATAACACACCAAGGATGCGCTTCATTAAGCAAGAACCCCCCTCCAAAAAGTGTTGACGCACTTTTCGGAGTGGGGGTTCCCGTATTACTAGCGGCCCATCAGCAGGCTGGCATAGGGGGAATCGATCGGGATCACAATGGCCGGCTTGCCCTTCAGCGTCGTCCGGTAGGACTCGAGCGTCCGGAAGAGGCTGTAAAAGTCAGGGTCAGCCCCGTAGGCCTCGTTGTAGATCTTGGCGGCCTCCGCTTCGCCCTGGGCCTCGATCTCCTTGGCCTTGCGGCTGGCCTCCGAGACCAGCTGTGCGGCCTCGCGGTCCGTCTCGGCCTTCACCTTGATCGCCTGCTCGTCGCCCTGGGAGAGGTAGTCGGTGGCGATCTTGGCCCGGTCGGACTTCATGCGGGTGTAGACCGCCTGCAGGTTCTGCTCGGGCAGGTCGGTGCGCTTGAGGCGCACATCGTGCACGGTTATGCCGTACTTGCCACGGGAGAGCGACTCGTTGACCAGGCGGGTGACCTCCTGGGTCAGGTTGCCGCGGGCGCTTTTGCCCTCGGAGACGATCTCGCCGTACTGCAGCCGGCCCAGGGAGGCCCGCACGGTGGAGTAGACCGCTGCGTCGATGCGCTGCTCGGCCCCGGCGAGGGACTGCGTGTTCTGCACGAACTCAAGCGGGTTGGTGATCTGCCAGACCGTGTAGTGGTCCACGATGATCGGCTTCTGGTCGCTGGTCAGGATGTCGTTCGGCTTGCCGTCGTAGACGCGCTTGGCCTTCGGCAGGCTCTGGTCGGACTGGACGAACGGCATCTTGATCGACGGCCCGGCCTCCGAAAGGATGCGCTCGACCTGCCCGGTCCACGAACGAATCACCCGGTACTCATCTTCCCGTACGATCAAAACTTGGCTGAAGACCCCGATGGCGAGGAGCACCAGGAGGGCGCCGAGTCCCAGCGCCTTTAGGTCCCCGGGCCTCAGCGCGATGTTGGGCCGAATCTCTCGGATGTTGTTCACGGCGTCTCCCTCCTCGGGCTGACCGGCAGATACTTTACAGTTTCCCCATTGGTGTCCATGATGGTGATCTCCGCCCCAGGGAGGACCGCCTCCAGCGCTTCGATCACCAACCGCTTCTCGGTGATCTCCGGGTTGGCGCGGTAGGCCTCGTAAATCGCCTTGAACCGGGCCACATCGCCCAGGGCCTGGTTAACCCGGACCGTCTTGCGGGCCTGGGCCTCCTCCAGCAGCTGCTGGGCCTCGCCGCGGGCCTTGGGCATCCGGTCGTTGCGGTACTTCTCCGCCTCGTTGATCTTGGTGGCCCGGCTCTCACGGGCATCGGTGACCGCCTTGAACTCGTTCTTGACGTTGTCGGGCGGCTCCACATCCTGCAGCTTGACGGACGTGACGGTGATCCCCACGTCGTAGCCGTCCATCAGGTCGGTGAGCTGCTTTTCGACCGAGCTCTGCACCTCGAACTTGCCCGTGGTGATGGCCGAATCGAGGGTGGTGGTGCCGATGACCGACCGCAGCGCCGCCGAGGTGGCGTTGCGCAGGAGCTGCTCCGGGGAGTCGGCGTTGAAGCGGTACTTCTTGATGTCGGTGATCTTCCATTCAACCAGCAGATCCGCCCACACCAGGTTCTCGTCGCCGGTAATCATCAGCGCCTCGTCGGAGACCAGGGAGACCTTGCCGTCCTTCTCCCGGTACCCAAAGGTCATCTGCTGGGTCAGGCGGATCGGCAGGATCACAGCCGTCTCCAAGGGCCAGGGGAGCTTGCCGTGGACCCCGGCCTGCACCTGGCGGTTCGCCCGGCCCATGGTGAGCACCAGGGCCTCCTCGTGCTCGGCCACCCGGAACCAGCTGGTCGTACCCAGCCATGCAGCTGCGCCTACCATCACCACACCGACCAACACGGATCGCGTCGAGACCATGTGACCCCTCCTCAGCATCCACTATACATATGAATACTTCGTACCTAGAAATGGTTCGATTGAAAGCGGCCTGACCGCAGCGGGGCCGTCGTCATAGGCTGGTAGATCGAAACGTTCACGGAAGGAAGGGCTGTCCATGCATCTATACGGCGGATATCCGACCGGTTTTCCAGCTCCGGCGGGAGCGGAGGACCCCCGGCTGCTGCGGGTGGTAGGAGAAGGACGCCTCGATGCGCCGCCCGACAGCGTCTCGGTCTGGGTCGGGGTGTCTGCGCGGGCCAGCCAGGCGACCGCGGCCTACCAGCAGGCTGCGACCGCCATAGGGCAGATCGTACAGGCGATGCTGAACCTGGGGATTCCCCGGGAGCAGCTGCAGACGGGCCAGATCTCGCTGCAGCCGATCTACGAGCAGAACCGCCTCGTGGGGTACGAGGCTTCGGCTACGATCAAGGTCACCGTGCGGGACGTCTCCCAGGCGGGCGCCGTCGTTGACCGGGCCGTCGCCGCTGGGGCGAACAACATCCAGGGGGTGCAGTTCGAGCTCGCAGACCCAGCCGCCTACGCTTCGCGGGCGCTGACACTGGCTGTGCAAGATGCCCAGCGCAAGGCGACCACCCTGGCCAATTCCCTGGGGGTTCAGCTGGGCCCAGTCTACCGAGCCGAGGAAGAGACCGCCGGCGGGCCCATCCCCCTTGGAGCGCGGGCCGTCGTTGCCGAGGCGATCCCGGTCTTGCCCGGGACACTGCCGGTGGTTCACAGGGTGCTCGTTGAGTACCTGATCAGATAACCATGCACAGGAAACCCAATTTTTAGTCCTTAACACATTCCGTGGCTCTTTCGATAACAGACAGTAGAGACCAGGAGGTGTTCTGGTGTGATCCGAGCTTACGACGAGGCGCTGTTCGAGGCCGCCGTAAAGGATATGCGCCTCGCTGACTTTATCGATGAGACGCTGATTGCTGCAGAGCCGGCCAAGGTGAGGGCTGATCTCCTCGATTTCGTGGCGCAGGAACGGCCGGCGCCCGAGGTGCGCGAGGTGATCGACCGGTTGCTGGATGACGACCAGCTCATGGCCAAAGTGCGGCTGGTGAGCGACCGCAGCTGGCGCAACTGCGTGCTGGCCATTACGCCGGAGCGCGCTACCGTCACCCAGGGCGGGATCACCTTTGTGGACGGCTCGTGCGACCTGGATGCCACCCTTACTTACTGGCGACTTCACGCCGAGCAGGTTTTCCTGCAGGTGGGGCCCACGGAGGCCCAGTCGCTGGAGCGCACGCTTGGCGAGTCGATGGAGTACCTGCTGTTCTGGCTCTTCAAGCGGTACTTCGGCAAGGTGGCCTCCTAGGCCCTGAGCGACCAGGCTTCTACCTCGGATCGGACCCCGGGCGGGAGCGGCTGGTCCAGCAGGGTTGCGACTACACCTGGGCGGGCGCCGTGGTGTGCGACGTGTGCGAAGAGCCTGTCGGCCTTTTCGTTGCGCCCGATCAGCCGGTAAGCCACCGCCCAGACCTCCGGGCTCCCTGCGGGGACCCCTTGCCATGTGGCACATATCACGGTGGGCATATGGCAGATGCCGGACTCCGTTCGAATCGCGAATCGGCCCATGAGGTCGACCTCCCGACCGCCGGCAATCAGCGACAGCCGGTAGGCGCTGGCATAAGCCCCATCGCCGACGGTCGCCATGCGGCGGGGCAGGGCGCCCAGCGCCGCCTCTACCCGGTCGAGGGGCGCATCGGTGTTCAGGTCCCAGTCTCGCACCTGCTCTCCCAGGCCAAGGCTGTAGAGCAGGCCACTGCCGCCCAGGGCTACCTCAATGCCCGCACTGGTCAGCCTTTCAACCAGGGGGAGCAGGACTGAAACGTCAGGTTCCAAGGCGATCCCTCCTGCCCAAGAATTAAGCGAGCAGCCCGGGCTGTCCTTCCAGCCCGGGCTGTTGTCATTCACTTCTTGTTGTCCTTGCCGTTGTCCTTGCCGTTCTCCTTGCCGTTCTCCTTGCCGTTCTCCTTGCCGTCGTCCTTACCGTTCTCCTTACCGTTCTCCTTACCGGTGTCGTTGCTGCTACCGTTGCCGTTGCCCTTGCCCGTGTCGTCCTTCTTCCCAGAGCTGTTATCGGATGGGCTTTCCGCCTTACCTGGCTTGATCTTGGTGTCGGCGTCCTTGCCCGGCGTCGCCGGCTGATAGATGACGCTCACGCTGGCGGACACCTCGTTCCCCGCCTCATCTTCAGCGGAGACTGTGATCGTGTTGGTGCCGGACTTGAGCCGCACCGTGTACGAGTACCCGCCGTTCCCGTCGGCTGCAGCTACCTTGCCATCTACCCGGACCCTGGCCGGCTTCCCGAGGCTGGTCAGGGCTGACCCGCTGACCGTCACCTCTGAGACTGTGCTGGTGCTGCCGTCTGCCGGGGAGCTGATGCTCAGGGTAGGCGGCTTGCTGGCGACAATCACCCGCCGGACCACCGAGCCGCCCCCAGCGGAGTCAGGCAGGGCGACCGTGACAGCGTTCTCGCCTGGCTTGAGCTCGACGCTCGCCGAGAAGTCGCCGCGGGCGCCCACCGGCACGGGCGTGCCGTTCACCAGCACCTCCCTCACGCCCTCTCCGTTCTCGACCGATCCGGTCACGGTAAGGACGGATTTGTTGGTCACCGTGCCGTCGGCGGGCGATGAGAGCCGCAGAGATGCCCCTCCGGCGAAGGTCAGGTTCAGCGTTGACGACGCGCTGCCCCCAGCCATGTCGGTCGCTTCAACGACAACCTGGTTCTTGCCGTTCTGCAGGCGCACGGTGGCCGTGAAGCTGCCGCCGGCGCCGAGGATGACCGGCCTGCCGTTGACTGTGACGCTGCGCAGGGGCCCAACGCTGGCTGCCGCCGAGCCCGATACGGTCACCTCCGGGCTGGCGACCCGCTGGCCCTCGGCGGGCTGGTTGACCGTAAGCTTGGGCGGGGCGCCCGCCCTCAGCACCGTGCGGCTGTCCGAGGCCATGCGCCCGGCCCGGTCGACCACTTCTACCGTGATGGAGTTCTGACTTGCAGCCAGCGTGATGTCGGCCGAGAAGGAGCCGTCGCTGTCGACGGCCACCGGGCTCCCGTTGACCGATACGGAGCGGATGCCCGCCGCAGCGCGAACCACGCCCTGCACCGACACCTTGCCGTCGCGGGTCAGGTGGCCCTCCTTCGGCCGGGTGATGCGGACAGACGGGGCGCCGGCGTTCAGGGTCACCGTCTTGCTGGCGGAGGCCACGTTGCCCGCCCCATCCTCCGCCTCCACCGTGATCAGGTTCGGCCCCGGCTTCAGCTTCACCACCGCCGCGAAGGCGCCATCGGCGCCGGCCAGCGCATGCTTGCCGTTGACGCGCAGCTGCTTCAACCCTGCGGCGCCGGCGGCTACGGAGCCAGTCACCACGTACTGCTCCAGGGCGACCTCCTCGTCGCCGCCGTCCAGGGAGATCGTGGGCGGGAGGGCGGCGCCCAGCACCTCGATCTGGTCTGAGGCGCTCTGCCCCTTGGTGTCGGTCACCTCGGCAACGATCAGATTGCTGCCTTCCCTAAGGTCGGCGACCAGTTCAAAGCGCCCTGCAGCGTCCGGGGTGACGGGGACCCCATTGACCGTCAACGACCGGAGCCCCGCCGGAGCGGAGACCCTGCCGCCGATCTGTCCCTGGCGCCCCTTGGCAGCCCTGGGTGCCGAAAGCGATACCGATGGGAGCGTCCCGTCGAACATCACCGTCACCTGGGCGTTCGAAGCGTTACCGCTGCTGTCGACAGCCACCGCCGTGAGGGTGTTGGCGCCCGGCTCCAGGTCTACCTCGGCTTCAAAGGCGCCGGATGCGTCCACCCGGGCGTGCCGCCCGGCCACGGTGACGCTCGCCAGCTTGACATCATCGGATGCCGAACCACGCACGGTAATCCGGCGGTCGCCGCTCTTCTCCGGCGCCGTCAGGGAGACGGATGGCGACACTTTATCCTCCGGCAGCATGGTCACCAGGTGCCGGATGTGTTCCTGCTCCTTGGCGACCGCCTTCTCCACCACTGCCGGCGCCGCCCGCTTGATCTGTTCAGACTGGCGCTCGACCCAGGACCGGGCGCCCGCCCACTGCCGCTGCTCGGCCACGGACATCGGCTCCGGGGTCATGGGCGGCCGGTCGGGCCCCGCCACCTTGGACCACTGATTCTCCCGCAGCTCCTCCACGTCGCCGGTGGCAGAGCGCATGGTCGCCTCGCCGCCGAGCACCGAGACCCGGTCGCCCTCAGCGGAGGCGCTGGCGGAGATGAAGCTTCCCCGGATCGACGCGACGGAGTAGGGCATGCGCACCTTGGCCCGGGTCTTCTTGGTGAAGAGGCCCTGCCACCAGTTGACCTCGGCCGTGGGCACAGTCAGGGCCGACGTGACTTCGCCCGCCACGGCGGTGACCCGGGTCTTGGCGTCCTCGGGCTCCTCCTCCGGCGGGTACAGCGTGACGCTGACGCCCTGGAACCCCTCCGGAATCACAGGAGCGCTGTCGGACAGCCTCCCCACATCGGTCAGCAGTTGCAGGGATACGGGCCCGCTGGTAGCCGTGATGGGCTCACCCGCCTCGTCGGCCATGACGATGGTTAGCTCGACGCCCTCCTCGTCACCTGGCTCCATGGAGCCAGGGTTGGCGAAGAGGAGCAGGCGCGTGGCCTCGGCCGGGAGATTCTGGCCCGAGCCGTCGGCCGCAGCCCGCACCCGGGGCGCCATCGCAGCCGCTGCGCGCCCGTCGGCCTCGACGCCACCGTTGTATGCCGTCAGGTAGGAGCCAAAGGCGGTCAGCTCCTCGGGCGACAGCCTGGGCACCAGCGCCCCGAAGAGATGCCCCCGGACCAGTTCCACCTCCAGGTCCTCCACGGCCATGCCGGTCACCAGGTCGGTACCACGGCTCCGCAGAAGTACCAGCTCAGAGAGCGAGTCCAGGTAGAGCGATGAGCCGTCAGGGAAGGCCATCGTGGCAGCGGAAGCGGCGCCGGTGCGCACCCGGGCGCCCACCGGAAGCGGCGTGGCCCCGGTGATGGGAGCGAAGCTCTCCGACCCGAGCTGGGCCACCTCCACAATCCCGCGCTCAGGGTTTACCTGCACCGGCAGGGGCTGATCAAAGGCGCGGGGCGTGTAGGCCAGCGACTGGGCGAAGGCACGGGCCGCCTCGGCCCTGGTAGCCGTATCGCTAGGACGGAAGTGGCCGCCTGTCGCCTCCATCATCCCCGAGACGACAGCGAGGGCGGCGGCGGTGTAGAACCAGTCGCCCGGTTTCACATCCGCAAAGCTTAGGGCCGGCGCCCGATCCATTGGCTGCCGGGCCGCCCTCAGGGCCAGCACGGCCAGCTCTGCTCGCGTGAGCCGCTGACCGGGCCTGAACGTGCCGTCGTCGAAGCCCTTGACCAGGCCGCCCGCCACCGCCGCCCGCACAAAGGGAGCGCTCCAGTGGCTCTCCGGCAGGTCCGAGAAGCCGAGCCCTTGGCCCGATGTGCGGGGGGCCAGGCCTGCGACCTGGGTGGCGATCTTTACCGCCGCGTCGCGGTTGAGGGGGTCCGCGGGGCCAAACCGGCCATCCGGGTAGCCCTGGATCAGCTTCCGGTCGACCAGATAGAGAATCGAGGCCCGGTCAGGATGGTCGACCGGAACATCTGAAAAGGGCGTTCCACTGGCAGCAGCACCCACCGACGGCAACAGGGCGCCCAACAGCAGCCCAAGCACTACGGCAGTTGCAATCAAACGATTTCGCATGGCACACCTCCGAGCCAGAAGACCGACCAACTATTGACCTAAAATATATTCCGAATAGATGATTGACGTCTAGTGCTAATCTACCCAGGGGTTTCATTCCATGGACTTTCGTTATTACTGATCTAATCAGGACCACATCGTACCATAGACCATGAGTGGTACATTGCGCCGCGTTTATGAGGCCAGTGCCGTATTGAGTCGCTCCGCTCGCTGGAAGTAGACTAAATGCAAGCAACAAGCATTACCGGGAGGGAGACGCATGGAGACCTTGGAACACGAAGCATCTCAGTACGAAATGGTCAACCCCTCGGCTCCCGGCCCGGAGACCATGCGGCTGGCTCAAGCGCTGGTGCACGACCTCCGGGCGTCGCTGCACGGCCTGTCGCTCGCCCTGGAAATGGTGCGGGACGGAATCGGTGCTGAGGCAAATCAAAAGGCTCAGCGATATATCGGAATGGCCTCGGCCGAGGCGATCTCCATCGACCATACCATTGAGCAACTCGGACTTTGGGTGCGGATCGTGGGCGACCACTACCGTCCCCGGATCGACCGGGTTGACCTGCGCAGCATTTTGGAGGAGCAGCACAACCCGTTGGCACACCTGCCGTCGGGACCCGTGTGGGTCTACGCCGACCGGCACCTCCTGATCCCCGCGCTGGATGGGATTCTCTCCTTTATGAAGGCCTGCGCCGTGCCGGGCGAGGAGCCCCGGGCCGACCTGACCCCCCAGGGGCAGATCATCGTCCGGGGGCCGGAGCACTGGCTGCCGGTTCTCCGCACGGTGGTATCTGACCCGGTCCCGAACCTGCAGGCCTCCCGTGGGCCGGCCAAGTGGCTCATCGGCCTGGCGCTCGCGGTGACCAGCTGTCGCAGCTGCGGTGGACAGGTCAGCCTGGAGGGATCCAAGGATCGGTGTGAACTGACGCTCCAGTGGCGGCGACACTAACTCACTAGATGCAAAAAGCTCCGGGAGCTCTGCTCCTGGAGCTTTTCGTATTGCGGCTCAGTCGTGGGTCGTAATCTCGACCTTCACCCACTTTCCGTCCTCCATCAAGTGGGTCACGGCGCCGCTGGCCGCCTGGCCGCAGTGCGGGCACCGCACCGATGGCATCAGGCATTCGTGGCACAGGTCCTTCCCACACCCCTGGCAGCGAACCGTCGTGGTTCGCTTGTGGGTCGGGCAGGTCACGTCCAGGAAAGCCAGCCGCGCTGCCCGGATCGGGTTGCGGTAGACCAGGTAGGCCGCTAACCCTAGAGCCACGGCGCCCAGCAATGCAACGGGCCCCCACCCGGAGAACAGCATGACCGCCGGCACCACAGCGGTCAGTCCCCAGAGCACCGTAGCGGCAAGGGCCTTGTACCGTTCACGGTCCGGCGTCCACTTGGGGTCGACCGTGCTGCGGTGCATCGTCAAAATCGGCTCCGGCTTCCCATCAATGAAGGTCGCGGCGAGCTCCCCGAAGGTGCCGTCATTGACGATCTCGATGGTGGTCACAGCCGGGCGCACGAAGAAGATGCGCGAGTTGGGTTCAGCGATTCCCCGCTCGGTCAACTGCGCCCTGTCCACTTCAGCGTCGCCGGGCGTGTTGGCGGTGCGGGGCTCTATGTGGACATGCCCCGGAGAAAGCTTGACGGGCTCTGGATACCCGGGCAGTTCGACCGGGAGGATGTGTGTACTTACCGTGGATTCCAAGAAACTCCGCCGGATGAAAACATCGACCGTGCCAGCTGGGCTGCAGGTTTCGCAGGTAACAACCCCGCGGCCGTCGCAGGTGCCGCAGGTCACCTCGCCTGTGCCCATGCAGGAGTGACAGCGGTTGCGACCGCTGCCGCCGCAGCTCATGCAGGTCTGGTGGTCGTGCTCGGTCCGGGTGCTCCCGTCGGACTGGGTGACGGTCCGGGTCACGGTGCGGTGGCCAGCCCCGCCGCAGCTGCCGCATGGCCGGCTCCCGCTGCCGTGGCACCATGTGCAGTCGACGCGGCGCCGCCCATGGCAGGTACCGCACGTGACCTCCTTGGCGCCGTCGCAGTCGGGGCAGGTGCGGGTCATTCGGTTCCCCTCGACCATGGTGCCGACCAGGGCCCACATGCGCTGTTGATCGCGCTCGTCGTCCGACCAGGCCGAATAGGCTTCAACCGGGGTTTCCGGCACATGGGGCGCCTGCGGGAGCATCACCTGCTGGTCGACGGGCGCCACCCGCACAAACTCGACCGCCTCATGCCGGCACGCCTGCTTCTGGACCGTCATCTTCCCCAGCGGGGGCAGAAAGACCAGGTCGTTGCGCAGCGCAGACCAGCACTCCTCCAACCCCGGTCCCGTCTCCTGCTCAGCCATCAACGCTCACCTCTTATATGTCCGGCTACGGCCATGTATAAGAGATTTCAATGTCGCGAAAAGGTTCCCTGCAAACGTGCGGCGATTATGCCTCCTGCTGCTTGGGCCAGTAGGGGAAGATGCCGCCGCCGAGGGCGACATCCTTCCCCGAGACGTGTCGGAACAGGATGGTGATCGCCTGCTCGGGGACGCCGGCATCGGCAAGGACCGACGAGATGCCCCGGGCGATCTGTTGCTTCTGCTGATCCTTCAATGCGCCGATGGTGATCTCAACGATCGGCATTGTGGTTCGCCCCTCCCTCCTGCTTCTTCCGTTCGAGGGCCTCAGCCGCTTCACGCAGCCGGTCCAGCCGCTGTTCCCAGTACTTCTCGTACTTGCGGACCCAGGGGCGGAGGAGCTGATCGATCGCCGCCTGGTTGATGCGGTAATGCTGCTCCCGGCCCTGCTTGGTGGCGTAGACCAGTTCCACCTCGCGCAGGGCCATGAGGTGTTTGCTGATGTTTGGGCGCCCCACGTCGGGGAACTGGGCGCTCAGCTCACCGACGGTCAGTGGCTCCCGCTCGGCCAGCAAATCCAAGATGCGGCGGCGGGTCGGGTCGCCCAGGATCCGGAAGAGGCGGTCCGTCGAGTTCTCAGGTGGCATGGGCTTGCACCGTCCGGCACAGGTGGCCCAACAGATCGTGGCGGTCAACGCCGATTTCGTATGCCGCGTACGTGCGCTCCCAGTTGGCGATGCCAATGCCGGGGTAGCCGTCGAATACGGTGGTAACCCGAGTGCCGGAGGCCGTGGGTTCCAGGGTGAAGGTGAGCCGAATGGGGTGGCGCCAGTCGGTCCCCTCGCCGTCCTCGAACCAGGAGAGGATCAGCAGCCGCTCCGGTACCATTTCGAGCACGGTGCCGGTGATTAGCTGATCGGTGCCGGGGCTGATATGGCGGTGCGCCCCGCCAAGTCGGAAGTCGATCTCAAAGTTGGGCGCCCACCACTGGCGCAGTCCTTCCTGGGTGGAGAGCAGGCTCCAGACGGTGGCAGGGGTGGCTTTGATTTCGATGGAACGGGTGATGGTTGGCATGGGTCGCACCTCTCTCATCTGTAATGTGTTACTGAATAGTAACGTATCATCGATTTGATCGGATGTCAACAGCAACGGACCTGCCCTCGCACGCGAGAGCAGGTCCGTTTCGCATTATGCTTTCCAGGCGGCGAAGGCCTTGCGGGCCGCCTCTTTGATCTGATCGAGCGGGCTGTCGAAGTCGACCCCGCCCTCCTCTCGCATGTGCTCGGAGACGAAGTCTTCGGCCTCCTCCAGCGCATCTACATAGCCGTTGTAGTCCGCCAGCGCCTCGGGCGGGAGCAGCCGCTCGGGGGCGCACAGGTATGTGCGGCACTGCAAGGGCATGCGGGTAAGCGGCAAGGTGCAGCCCCGATCCGGGCTGTGGAAGACGCAGATTCCGCCAGACAGATGCAGCTGGCGCTTCGCCCCGTCCAGATCGCCCGGCATTGCCAGGACCCGGGCGACGAACTCGTCGCCGCCGTCCAGCAGCATCGCCCCGATGTCGGCCAGGGAGAAGGCCGCTCCCTGCGTGCAGCAGCCGAACCGGTTCTCGGTGGCGTAGACACAGGACAGACAGGCCTCGCTGCAGACCCGGGCCTCCGAATAGTCGGGGCCGCCCAGCGAGCCGACAGGGGACTCGGGCATATCGTCGGGCAGCGCTTGCAGCCGCTTGCCATCGAGCTTGAGTGTATAGCCGTCGGCGGCAAAGACCGATGTGAGCATATGTGCCAGTTCCCTGGCCCGCCCCGGCTGGGTGGGCTGCGGGAGCGGGAAGGTGACGCTGGCGTAACGGTCGCCGGTGTCGGGATCGGTCACCTTCGCAAGGGTGGCCGCCTGCGGGTCGGTCACCTCCGACGGGAGCCCGCCGGCACGCACGGCGCCCCACTCGTACCGCTTGGCCCACCAGGCCCGCGTCAGGCGCTCACCGGACTCCAGCGGGATCAACAAATTCAGTGTATAGGCAGCCAACTACAACTCTCCCTTAATGCATGCCGATCGCACAGGCCCAATGATACGTCCAAGCCCTGCCGTCCGACAAGCGGAAAGGAGCGGATTGCGACGGTCCGGCTCTCTCGGAGCACCCACCTGGGGCAGACTAGCCCCAGAGGTGAGACGCTTGCGTCGTTTTCTGGTCGGGATCCTTCTCTTGCTCTGCCTTGCTGGATGCGCCTCCACCCCTACCGGATCCGGGGCGTCATCGCTTCGGTTTGCCTTTGTGCGCAAGGGCGACCTGTGGTTGTGGGAGAAGGGAAAGGAGCGACCGCTCGCGCCGGGACCGGACATACGGCACCCCCGCTTCTCCTACGATGGCCGGTTCCTGACATTCTACCGGGGGCGAGAGTCCCTGGTGATGGGCGTCGACGGCGGTGGACCGTGGGAGATACCAGCTACCTCCCAGTGGAGCCCCACGGCGAATCTATTAGCGGTGGCCCAGCCGGAGGGGACCTTTCTGATACCGGTCAGCGACAGGGGTCCGGGCTCTCCCCGCCTGGTGGTGCGAGGGTGGACGGGCACTACATGGTCGCCCGACGGCACAAAACTGGCCGTAAGGAGATGGGAGCGCAGCCCGGAGACCCACATGAAGGGGACGTCATGGGTCGCCGTCGTGCCGGTTGATGGAGGGGAGCCGCGCGTCATCCTGGAGGAGCGCTTCACCCCCGATCAAAAGAGCTGTGGCGCCGGCGCCAGCCCCCTCTCCTGGTCCCCTGACGGAAGCTGGCTGCTCTTCGTCCGGGGCGGGATCACGGCCTCCACCGCGGCGGACTGCAACGTGCTGGCGGTGGTGGCTACGACAGGCGGGAGCCCGGTCACCGTGGCGGAGACCCCACGCCCCGCGTGGGCGGTCTGGGAGCCGGGGCGCCCTGTTCTGGCCTACGTGGACGGGGCGGGACGAATGGCCTGGTACCAGAAGCGGCTGAAGTTGGGCGCCCCGCCCTGGCGCACAGCCCCGTCACCGACCCCGGCAGGCTTCTCGGACCGTGACCCAGCCTGGCACCCCGGCGGCCGCTACCTGGCCTTCACCCGCAGCGAGGCCAGGGGACCCGATGGCGTCGGCGAGCCCTCCCCCGGTCAGGCGGTCTACTGGATCGACACCCACGACCCGCACCCCACCGAGGCGGCTGGGAGTCAGGGCGGTTTCGCCCCGTTCTGGGACAAGTCCGGAGAGCTATACTGGTTTCGGCCGCGAGAGCTCTACGCAAGACGGGGCCGGATCCTCGGCGACCTGGACCTGAAGTATGACTACTACGGGCAATGGGACGTCGAAGAGGTCTTTGACAGTTGGGAACCCTAGCCCGTATGAAGCTTCCCCGACTAAGCCAAACCAATATGAAAGGGCCGCCGCCACGCTGCGTCGAAGAGTTGGAGTATCGGTCCGGAGAGAGTTCCGTGGCCGGGGAAGGGGCGTTGGTTTTTGGGCCGTTCTGATGGTGCGCCTGGTGGCGCAAAGGACTCGAAGCGGAAATTCAGCAAACCCGGGGCGAAACCCGGTGGGAAGGCTTTTGGAAAGCCGGGGGCAAAGGCTTTCGGCAAGACTGGCGGCAAGTTTGGCGACAAGCCCGCCGGGAAGGCGGGCGCCAAGCCAGGCGCCAAACGCTATGGCCGGCCGCCGGTGCTGCCAGGCGTAACCGACGGCGAGCGGCAGGGCGCCGGACCCAGGCCGGCTGGTAAGCCGGGTGTGCGCAAATTCACTGCGGCCAAGCCGCTCGGGCTTCCCGCGGCCAACCCGGCGGGCGCCGCAGAAGGCAAAGCGCTTGGGCTGCCGTCTGCCAAGCGGGTCGGTCTCCCGACCGCAAAGCGGGTTGGACTTCACAAACCGACAGGGCTGCCAAAGCCGACCGGACTCCCGAAGCCGACCGGACTCCCCAAGCCTACGGGGCTGCCTGGGCCGACCGCGCTTTCGGCGCCCAAGGCCGCAGCGGGCCCAACGTCCAGGCCCGCCCGCCCGCCCCGCGGCGACTCCGAGGAGCGCTTTCCAATTCGGCCCATGTCCCGACCGAAGGGCAAGGTGCCCCTGCGGCGCCCGGCAGCGGCATCGGCGTTACCCGCCCCCTCCCTGAGCCCTCTCGCTACGGCCAAGGCGGCCTGGCAGCCCACCATCAAGTGGTGCCAGAAGGAGTTGAAGCAGGCCAAGGCCATGGACCCCGCCGTGCTCAGCGCCGTCCAACAGTTCAACACCCTGGTCCAGGCGGTCATGGCCGCCACCGAGACCGATGCCTTCATGGAGGCCCAGCGCCAGGCGGCCGCCTTCACGCGCAAGCACCAGTTCCTGCGGTGGTCGCCGCTGCCCTCGCCGCTCCCGACCCCGTAGCTGCCAGACGTCGAACGGTCGGCGACCCGTGCATGATCATGCAACCGGCGCATCAGGGCGCCGCCGCCCCATCGGCTCCTTCGGGCGGTGCTTTGCAGGTCGCCGATGAATGCGACAGGCTATTCCTGATGCACAGGATTGCATTTCGCTGCCCTGTTCGCCGACCTAATACGTCTGTCAGCCACGCGCAGACGCCGACAACGGCTTGAGTTGTCGGCGTCTTTCTTCTTGCCTACAGCGCCCAGGAGCCGTTGCGGAAGACCGCAACCCGCTCGCCGGTGGCCGTCTCGGCGTCGATGTTCATCTCCTCGGAGCCGATCATGAAGTCGATGTGGGTCAGGCTCTGGTTCACCCCGTGGGCGGCCAGCTCTTCGGCGCTCATCTCCGAGCCGCCCTGGATGCAGAGCGGGTAGGCCCGGCCGATCGCCAGGTGGCAGGAGGCGTTCTCATCAAAGAGGGTGTTGTGGAAGAGGATGCCGGTCTGGTAGATCGGCGACTCCACGGGCACCAGGGCCACCTCGCCCAGGTAGTGGGCGCCCTCGTCGGTCTCGATGATCCCCTTCAGCGCCTCCTCGCCCGCCGTGGCCGAGTACTCGACAATCCGGCCGTTGTCGAAGCGCAGCGTGATGCCCTCGATCATCGTGCCCCCGTAGTTCAGCGGCAGTGTGGAGCGCACCACGCCGTTTACACCGGTCCGCTGCGGGGCGGTGAAGACCTCCTCACTGGGAACGTTGGGGGCAAAGGCGACGCCCTTGGCGTTGGTTGTCCCCGAGACGCAGACCCACTGGTGCAGGTCCGACAGTTCCACCGTCAGGTCGGTGCCTGGGGCGGTAAAGTACAGCTTCTTGAAGCGGCGCTGATTCAGATAGCTCTTGCGCTCACCCAGCCGGTCCAGATGCTCACGCCAGGCGCCCACGGGGTCATCGGCCGAAGCGCGGGTAGCATCCAGCACGTAGCCCCAGAGCTTGGCGATGCCCTCCTCCGGGGAAAGCTCCGGGAAGAGCTTGGCCGCCCAGCCAGCCGTGGGCACGGCAACCACACACCAGCTGACCTTGCCGGCCGAGGTGGCCCTGGAATAACCCTGCATCGCCTGCTGTTGGCAACGGCTGGAGACCGAGATCCGCTTGGGATCGATTCCAGCCATCAGGTCCGGGTTCGGCGCCGAGATAGACAGGAAGGCGGCGCCCTGCTCGGCCAGCTCCTCAAACCAGCGGCCCGTGTGGACAGGGGCCGCTGCAAGGCCCTCGTCGGACGCCAGCTCCATGGTCAGGCGAGTCACATCCGGGTCACTCCAGGTAACATGGACCCGACCGGCGCCGGCCTCGTATGCCTTACGGGTCACCCGGCGAATAAAGTCCACCGCCTCGGTGGATCCGGAGATCATCAGGGTCTGACCAGGCTGCAGATTCAGGCCCACGCGCACAGTCAGCTCAGCGTAGCGGTCCAGGTACGTACCTAGGTCTGCCAACGATATAACCCCCAGTAGTATATGGGTCATTACAGGCTGTCGAGGACCCGGTGGACCTCGGGCAGCGCTACCCCGCTCCAGTCGCTGAGCAGGTCGATGCCCTTGTGGATGCCGGGCAGGTCCTTGCGAAGCTCCCGCTCCAGCCCGGGCCGCATCCCCAGCAGCCCGGCGCCCCCGACCAGCGAGACGACCACGCTGGCGGCGCGGCGGGCCAGGGCCAGCGTGGTGAAGAACTCGAAGTCCCGGAGCGGCGCCCCGCTCCGCTGCTCGTAGGAGGCCCGGACCCGCTCGGCCGTGCGGGGCCTGCCCTGCGTGGCCTCCAGCACATAGGTCTGCGCCAGGTCGACCCGCGGGTCGTCGATGGCGGCTGTGCTCCAGTCGATCACGCCGATCCGCCCCGCATCATCCATCAGGATGTTCTCCGAATGCAGGTCGCCATGGATCAGGCAGCGGCGTTCCCGCCCCACCTTGATCTCCCACGCCGCCAGCCTATCCAGGACGGGCTCAAAGGCTTGCGTCAGGTCCGCCAGACCGACCATCATCCGAAGGAAGTCGATCTCGAAGGTGCTCGCAGCGTCCGCCGGGCTCTGCCAAAGCATGTGCGGTCCGATGAAGCGGAACGGGTCGATCTTATGTAACTGCACCTGGAGCTGCGTAAAGAGCGGCAGCATCTGCTCGCCCATGTAGGCGTCGGGGAACCGCCGCCACATGACCTCCCCCGGCAGTTGCTCCATGATCACGAAGGGGCCGCCGAACCGCTCGCGGCTGAACTCGGAGCCGATCACCTCGGGCACGGGAAACCCGGCCCTATGCAGCCCGCGCATTGCGTGGACCTCGGCGGCAGGCCGGTTTCCCGCATTCTCGCCGGTATAGATCCGTAGCACCCGAGGGCACCCATTCAGGGTGAAGGCATAGACATCGGTCTCCCAGCCCAGGGCCAGCTGTCGAAGCCCGGCGACCTCGTGTCCGTCAAAGTACTGCTGCAGTTGATGCTGAATCTGCTCCAAGTGCGCTCCCTCCCGCTTGGCTGTTCGGCGAAGCGGGCGCTGGCTCCTGCAGGTCCTATGACGGGATATTCAGAGCGGTCTGGGCGGTCTGCAAATCGAGTTTGATCTGCTCCGGAACGTCGTACGGGTGGTAGAAGCCCCGCTTCATCATGTACGACATGATCTTCTCATGGGTGTCGATGGCCTCGTGGAGGTGCTTGTCGAAGATCCCTTTCACCTCCGGGGTGCCAGCTTCCGTCGCGGCCACCGAGTACATCTGTATGCTGCTCTTCGCCGCCATCAACAGGTCCATCGCAATCACCTGGTCGGTCATGGTGCCCATCCCCGTCAGGTACTCGATGATCTGGTTCATGCTTGCGCCCCCTCAACGATCGCCTGGGACAGGAGCCCGGTCAGCTCCTGGAGCTGTCGGGTGGACAGCGTCACATCCTGCTGCATCAGCGTCTTCAGCTCCGGATCGGATACCAGGACATGCATGGTCTTGGACTTGGTCATGCAGAGCGACTTGAAGGCCGTTACCTCGTGAAGTTCCATGGTTTCATGGGGTGTGAACCTCAGGTTCAGCATTGAGTAACCTCCCGCTCAGGGTGTCAGGACGACCTTGATGCAGCCGTCCGTCTTGGTGTCGAAGAGTTCGTAGCCCCGCTTGGCCTCGGACAGCGGGATCACATGGGTGATCACATCCATGGGATCGATTTTGCCCTGCGCGACCAACTCGTACATATGCGGCATGAACGGGATGACCGGGGCCTGGCCCGTGCGGAGCTGAATGTTGCGCTGGAAGATGTCGCCGAGCGGGAAAGCGTTGTACCGGGCCCCGTACACACCGGTAACCTGAATGGTTCCGCCCTTGCGGACGCACTGGGTCGCCATCACCAAGGCGCTGATGCTGCCGCCCTGGAGCTTCACGCCCGTCGCCAGGAACTCCATCGGGCTCATCTTGGCATCCATGCCGACGGCGTCAATGACCACGTCGGCCCCACCCTTCGTGATCTCCTTCAGGTGGGCGCCAATGTTCTGCTCCTGCTCGAAGTTGACCGTCTCACAGTTGTTCCTGGTCCGGGCTCGCTCCAGGCGGTAGTCGACGTAGTCGACGGCGATGACCCGCTTGGCGCCCTTCAACCAGCAGAACTTCTGGGAGAACAGGCCGACCGGGCCGCAGCCAAAGACGATCACCGTATCACCCTGCTTGACGCCGGCGTGCTCCACGGTCCAGTAGGCGGTGGACATTGCATCGGCAATCACCGCCAGCCGCACATCATCAACTTCACATTCGTCGGGTACCTTGAACGGGGTGAAGTTGCCGTAGGGGACTCGCATGTACTCGGCCTGACCACCGGGCCAGCCGCCGGCCGTTTCGGAGTACCCGAAGTAGCCGCCTATATCACCGTGGGGGTTGGAATTGTCACACTGGCTGGTCAGGCCGGTCTTGCAGTAGGGGCAGTGGCCGCAGGCGACGTTAAACGGGACGATCACACGGTCGCCCTTCTTCACCTTGGTCACCTCGGGGCCTACCTCTTCGACGACCCCGACCGGTTCATGGCCGATGATGTAGTCAGTGGGGAGGTTGGGGATCATCCCATGAATCAGGTGGAGATCAGAGCCGCAGATTGCCGTGCTCGTCAGCCGGATAATGATGTCGTCCCGCTTTTCGATTTTGGGATCCTGGACCTCTTTGACCTGCACATTCTTGATGCCCTGGTACGTAACGGCCTTCATCCTGGTCCCTCCGCTCCTACTTGTTCGGCGTCGCGAATGTCCCCATGCGGCCGGTGTGATCGGGGAACAGCTGCATGTTGGCGATCTTCACCACGGTATCAGCCGAAATCATGTCGAGCTGGAACTGCTCATAGGGCGCGTAGGTGCGCAGCCAGCCCTTCTGCAGCATCAGCTGGGAGAGCTCCTGGTGCAGGGCCAACGCTTCGGACAGATGGCGGCGCACAATGATGCGGGCCTCCGGGGTGGCCGTCTCACCGAGGGCGAAGGCACAGTTTCGCACGCCATTCTTGGCGCGCAGGAGGAAGTCCATGGCCAGGGCGGCGTCGGCCAGTTTGGGCATGTTCTCTGCGTTAATCGGGTCCAGGTAGTCGTTGTTCATGAGCTTGCCACCTCCGTTCAGTGGATCGGTGCTTGCTGATACAGGCCGACCAGCTCTCGAATCGCCACGAGCGACTGCTCAACGTCCTTCTGCATCAGGTTCTTCAGGTCCTGATCGAAGACCAGGCCCTGCAGGAGCTTCGACTCGGCCAGGCAGATGGTCTTAAAGTTGAGCAACTCGTGAATCTCCATCGACTCATGAAGCGCCAAGCGCTGCTGCTGTTCCAGATTCCCCACCTCCGGTTTCTCAAGCCGGAATTACTTTTTCCCTAACCCTGCCGCTTATTCAATAAGTGCGGCTCTCAGCGATATGGTAAACTTAATGTGTCAACAAGTTTTGGATGTAGGGGGGCACGCCCCATGCCCGACTGGTCGTACCAGACCGTCTTTCGCCCGCTGCTCTTCCGCCTGGAGGCTGAGCGATCACGGGATCTGACGCTTGTCGTCATGGGGCGGCTCGCCCAGCTCCCCCTGGGCCCCCAGCTGATCGAGCTGATGGGGGACATGCGCCCGGCTCCCCGGCTGCAAACAACACGGGCCGGGATCACCTTCCCGAGTCCGGTTGGGCTCGAAGCTGGACTGGACCCCGGCCTGCTTGGCGTCAGGCCGCTCTCGCAGTTCGGGTTCGGCTACATCGAGGTGGGGCCGGTCACCGTAGAACCAGTCACGGGCCCGGCTGTACGGCGGGAGGTAAATCTGGAGTCGATCTGGTACCCAGGGCCGCCCGTCAATCCAGGCGTCCATGAGATGCTGCGCCGTCTGGAGCGCACGCGGTCACAGGTGCCGGTGGGCGTCCGGATTGCGGATACGCCGGCGGGCGCCCGCGCCATCATGACCTTGCTGGCCCCGCACGCCGCCTTCTTCACGGTGGAGCAGTGGGATGATCGCCTTGTCGCCGAGGCGCCGCGCCCGGTCTTTGTTGTGGCGCGGCCAGGGGTTGACTTCTCTCTCCCGCCGGGCGCAGCCGGGGTGATGATCAGCGGCGGAGTCGCCGCCCCGGACGGCGGCTACCTGGAGGGCCCTCCGGCCCGGGCCGCGTCGTTGGAGTTACTCCATTCGTTGCGAGAACGCTTCGGCGAGGATTTGCCCATTATCGCCGGCGGCGGCATCCACGAACCGGCCGACGCCCTCGCCTTTCTGGACGCCGGGGCGAGCATGGTGCACATTCACAGCGGGCTGGTCTACAGTGGGCCGGGCCTGCCGAAGCGGATCAACGAGGCTGTCGCCCACCGGAGTCAATCCGCTGAGGAAACCTCACTTACGGCTGTCCAGCGGGAGGAGCTGGGCAAGGCTCGGGGCCGGGGCTGGCAGGGCGCCCTGCTCATGGCCTGGGGCATCTTCGTGGGCGGCTCCATCGCCACCTGGATTGCCCTCACCCGGGTGGTCCTGCCCTACGATCTGGCATTCGTAGGGCTGACTCGGGATCAGCTCATTGCCATTAACCCGCGCCTGCTGCACTTTATGGAGCACGACCGGATCTCCCTCTCCGGCACCATGGGAGCGAGCGCCCTGCTCTACCTGTTCCTGGCCTGGTACCCCTGGCGGCGCGGCGAGCACTGGGCTCGCCCCGCCTACCTGATTCCGGCGACGGTGGGCTTCCTGGCCTTCTTCCTGTTCCCGGGCTACGGCTACTTGGAGCCGCTGCACGCCGTATTCTACTTGCTCCTGCTCCCGTTCTTTGCCATGGCGTTGTTCATGCGGCAGCAGGGCGAACCTGCGGCGCTCCCCACCAGCCTCCATAACGACCGGGTCTGGCGCATGGGTCAGTGGGGCCAACTCCTCTGGATCGTCCTGGCTGCGGGCGGCACGGTGGCCGGCATCACCATTCAGACCATCGGCGTGACCAGCGTTTTCGTCCCCGAGGACCTGGCCTTCATGGGGACGACAGCGGAGGCGCTACGAGCCGTCCCACGGCTGGTTCCGCTCATCGCCCACGACCGGGTCGGCTTTGGCACGGCGCTTACCTGCAACGGGATCACCGTGCTCCTGATGTCGCTCTGGGGCTACCGGCGGGGCGCCCGCTGGCTCTGGTGGGCCTTCGCCCTGGCGGGCATCCCTTCATATGTAGGGGCCTTCGGCACGCACATCGGGGTGGGCTATACCGACCTCTGGCACCTGACCCCACCCCTGGTGGGCCTGGTGGTGCTGATCGCCGCTCTGATCTGCTCGTACCCCTATCTCATGGAAAAGGACCCTCACCGGATCGTCCGGTGAGGGTCCCTGGTTTTACTTGGGAGCTACGTGCTTGAAGAGGTCGTCGATGATCAGATTTGCGGCGACCGGACCGAGTCCGAGGCCCCAGTGGCCGTCGTCGACCTCCACCACCTTGTTCGCCTTGACGGCGCCCAACTGGGACCAGAGCGGGTTCTTGAAGACCTTGGCCAGAGAGTCGCCCTTGTCACGGCCGTAGTAGAAGACCAGGATCACGTCGCCGTCCATGTCCGGGATCTGCTCCTCGGTCACCTTGGTGAAGACCGCCGGGTTGGCGGGATCGGTGCTCTTCTTGTTCTGGGACGCCGGGCGGCCCAGGCCCAGGTCGACCAGGACGCTGCCACTGAAGGACTCGTTGAGGTAGATGCGCACGTGGTCGGGGAAGGAGCGGACCAGGGAGACCTTGGTGGTGGCGAGCTTGTCGCCCATTTTGCCCTGAAACTCCTTGATCCGGCTGTTGTAGTCGGCCATCAGCTTGGCGCCGGCGTCGGCCTTGCCAAGGGCATCGGCGTAAATGGCGAGGTTCTCCTTCCAGAAGTTCGGGCGCTTGCCGTAGACGGTGGGAGCGATCTGCTCCAGCTTGTCCTTGATCTTCTCGTGGCGGAGGGTGTTGGTCAGAATCAGGTCGGGCTTCAGGGAGGCGATGACCTCCAGGTTGGGCTCAGCGATGGTGCCGACCTTCTGAATGCCGTCTGTCTTGCCCTTCAGGTATTCCGGGAAGGCCGTCTCGGCCCCGGCAATCACGGCGCCGACCGGCTTGACGCCCAGCGCCAGTGCAATATCAAGTTCACCGGTATCCAGCACGACGACGCGCTGGGGGTTGGCAGGGACCTTGCTCTCGCCCAGGGCGTGCTTCACGGTCCGTTCCTTGGCAGGCGTGGACTGTGCGGAAGGAGCGGGCGTGTCGGCCGCCTTCTCAGCGGGTTTGCTGCCGCCGCAGGCGGTCACAAAGAGCATCACCGCCAAAAATAGTGCGGAGACCCGAGGTATGGTGAGCCGTTTCGTCATTTACGTACGCTCCCTTTCCATGCTATCGTAGATACCGTAACTCTCGCTCAACTGAGAATGATTATCAATCCCGACGCTTATGGTAGAGGGTACGGCGACATCCGTCAATCCCCTTTTCTGCACTTCTGTGTCAAATAAGCCTTTATGTCTATGTAAACCGTCTTAG
>JBOZRQ010000018.1:0-72884 GCA_050789255.1 Symbiobacteriaceae bacterium | reverse complement strand
CGCCGACCCGCCCAACGGGCCGGCTGCGTTCACGGATGAACGTCAGCCGGCCCCGGCTCCATCGGGCGCCGCGTCATGCTGGCTGCGGAGCCGATGGGGCGACGGCGCCCTTATGCGCCGGCTTGCATGCACATGCACCGTCTGCCGACAAACCGGGGTTTGTCAGCACGCTGAGGCCGGCGGTCAAGCACCGCCGGCCTTTGCTATGGCTCTACCCAGACGTAGAAGACCCAGTATGTCCCGCCCTGGCGCCACCGGGCCGACACGTCGTAGATATACTCGCCGGGCGCCGTCGGCAAGGCAAAGCCCCCGCTGCGGTCCAGCTTCAGCTCCACCGGCCGGTTGCCCTCCCAGCGGCGGACGGTGTAGAAGAGGGGCTTTTCCGCAAAGGTGAAGGCCACCTCGGCCCCGGCAGGCACCAGTTCAGGCTCCAGCCGGCGGGCCCGCACCAGCGCAGGCGGAGCCATGCCGTAGGCGCAACCGCCGCCCGCACAGTGGTTGGGGTCGTACAGGGACACCCCAACGCCGCCCGCAGTCACGACCGGCGCCGGCGGAATAGGGGCGCTGCCCTCCAGGCTTAGTTCCCAGTTAAAGTAGCCGATGCCGACCAGGACCGGGGCGATGGCGACAGCGCCCGCCCAGCGCAGCCGGAAGCGCACGGCCAGGGCGGCCAGCAGGTGGCAGGCCACAGGGAGGAGGCCGATCAGCCCGAAGCGGGGCGTACTCGTGAAGTAAAGGCTCATCGGCAAGGAGAGCGCAGCACCGGCCAGCACCCAGCCCACCCGCCCCCGCCACACCCCATAGAGCGAGACCGGCACCGCTGCCAGGAAGGCCGGCCCCATCAGATACCCCAGCAAGGTGAAAACGACCAAGGCGAACCCCCCTCACGTGTACCATATCACGGCCAGCCCCAGCAGAGGTGGTCAACGGGTGGCCAATTGCGGACATATTGTCATCAACAGGAAAATTATAGAATATGTAGAAGTAATACCTAAGTAAGTGAAAGGGTGGGGTTGACCGAAATGGGGGTCAATAGGCAGGTTGCATCGCTCCTGGTGGCGCTTATGTCCCTGGCTGGCTGCTCTGCTGCGCCCACTGGGCAAACCACGGTCCCGGAGGCGGTGCTCTCGGACCCGCCCGCCATCCAGGACCCCGTGTCCACGCCCGAACCGGTCAAGGTGGAGCCCGAGCGCCCCGCCTGGGTCACCCCGGTCACCGACCAGAACTTCGACGAAGTTGTCGCCAGGTACCAGCCCAACGAGCTCGGTCAGGTGCTGATCCTGGAGTACCACCATCTCGGCGACGAGGAGGAGCGCTGGACCCGGCGCTGGGACAACTTCAGGAGGGACCTTGAGACCCTGTACGCCAAGGGCTACCGCTCGGTCAGCCTGCTGGATTACCTGAACGACACCATGAAGCTGCCCGCAGGCACCTCGCCCGTCATCTTCACCTTCGACGACTCGATCCTGAGCCAGTTCACCTGGGAGAACGGCAAGCCCGGCGCCCGGAGCGCCGTGGGAATCATGCTCGACTTTGGGCAGCAGCACCCGGACTTCGGCAACGCCGCCACCTTCTACGTCAACTTCACCCCGGTGCCCTTCCGGGAGGAGGAGAACTGGAGAGAGAAGATCCGCTTTCTCGTGGAGAACGGCTTTGAGGTCGCCAACCACACCCGCTACCACGAGGACCTGAGCACCCTGACCGACGCCGAGGTCCAGGAGGCGCTGGGCGATCAGGTGGCCCGCCTGCGTGAGGTCCTGCCCGACTACGACGGCTCGACCCTGGCCCTGCCCTTTGGCGCCTCCCCGCAGAACGGCGCCCTGGCGGTCAACGGCGAGTGGAACGGGGTGAAGTACCGTCACCGGGCTGTGCTGTTGGTCGGCGCCGACCCGGCCTACTCCCCGTACGACAAGCGCCTGGACGTGACCGCCCTGCCCCGGGTGCAGGCGATCGACTCCGAGTTCGAGCGCTGGTGGCCCCACCTGGATTCGGCCCGCTACATCAGCGACGGCGACCCTGACACCGTGGTGATCCCCGAGGCGCTCCGGTCCCGCCTGAGCGAGGAGGCAGCCGAGGGCAAGCAGATTCGTACATACGCAGCCGTGAAGTAGCAGGAAATCAGGCGCTCTGCGGCTAACCAGCATCGGTCGAACTACAAGGAGGAACAACGCATGAGGGTCGCCCTCGTTCAAATGGATATCGCCCTTGGCCGCCCCGACATCAACCGGAGCCGGGTCGCCGACCTGGTCCGTTTCGCCGCTGCCGACGCCGATCTGGTCATGCTGCCTGAAATGTGGTCCACCGGGTACTGCCTCCCCGATCTGGCCGGGAATCTGGCCGACCGGGACGGCGAGCCCACCGGCGCCTTCCTGTCCGGCATTGCCAAGGAGTTCGGCATCTACCTGGCGGGCACCGTTGCCGACGAGCGCGGCGGCAAGGTCTACAACCTGGCCACGGTCTACGGCCCCGACGGCCAGCGGGTCGCCGAGTACGCCAAGACCCACCTGGTGCCCATGATGGACGAACACCTGTACCTGGCGCCCGGCAGCCAGGTCAGCGTCGCCGACCTGGGCGCCGTCAAGGCCGGGCTGGCCATTTGCTACGACCTGCGGTTCCCCGAGCTCTTCCGGACCATGGCCCTGGGCGGCGCCCAGCTGATGCTGCTCCCCGCCGAGTGGCCCAAGCAGCGGCTCTCCCACTGGCGGACGCTCCTGATGGCCCGGGCCATCGAGAACCAGTGCTTCGTGCTGGCCTGCAACCGGGTCGGCAGCGACGCCAACAACACCTTCCCCGGTCACTCCATGGTGATCGACCCCTGGGGCACGGTCCTCGCCGAAGGGGGCGAGGGGGAGGAGATCATCCGGGCGACCATCGACCAGGCCCAGGTGGCCGAGATTCGCTCCCGCATCCCGGTCTTCCGGGACCGGCGGCCCGATCTGTACAAAGTGACGGAGTAGCCTACCAGGCGTGAACTTTTCTCCTTCCAAAATCGTCTAGTACATGATTCATGTATTTACCTTTTTCACTAGGAGGAAGGTCCATTGCGCAAATTGGCTGCGGCCCTGGCGATGCTGGTCTCGCTTGTTTCCTTCACCCCTGCGGCGCTGGCAGAAACGCCAATCCGGATCGTGGTGGGAATTACCCAGTTGGATCTGGACACCGCCCCCGTCGAGGAACAGAGCGGCATGCTGGTGCCCCTCCGTCCCGTGGCGGAGGCGCTTGGCTTTACCATCGTCTACGATGCGGCTGATCGCCACGTCACCCTGACCAAGGGCGCCAAGGTGGTTGAGGTCTGGGTCGGCCTGACCAAGGCCAAGGTCAACGGCAAGGATGTGGCCCTGAAGAGCGCCCCCAAGATGGCAGGCGATCGCCTGATGGCGCCCGTCAGCTTCATCTCGGGGCAGCTCGACGGCGTGGTCACCTGGATCGAGAAGGAGCGCATGCTCCACGTCGTCCGCGGCGAGGAGTACGCCCGGGGCCTCTACGAGACGGCTCAGGACGTCGCCAAGGCCGAAAAGTACGCCGATCAGAAGAGCCATGGCGATGTCAAGATCACCATGAAGATGTCCGGTCAGGGTCTGCCCCCCGGCGGCATGACCGTGGAGATGCCCATGACCGTCGACATCCATGTCTCCAACGGCGAGATGCTGATGAGCACGAAGGCCTCGATGACCGGACTCCCCGGTGCCGGCACGACGGCCACCCAGATGGCCCTCAAGGACGGCAAGCTCTACACGCAGATCCCAGGTACAGAGAAGTGGATCGTGGTTGGTGAAGGCACGCTCGAGGAGGCGCTCCAGACTAACTCAGCCACGAGCTTGGTCGACACGGCCCAACTGGAGCAGGCGCTCAAGAAGGACGTCGCCTTCACCCTGGTCGGTTTCGAGGAGTCCAACGGCGCGAAGGTCGCCCGGATCGATATGAAGATGCCGCCCACCGCCCTGGACGGTCTGGCGAAGCAGATCCTCGGGTCGATGACCGGCGCGCCGGCGGGGATTGACATGAAGATGTCCCTCGACCGGCTCACCGTCAGCAGCTGGATCGATACGGCTACCGGGCAGACCAACCGGTTCACGATGGACATGAAGATGGTGGCCACTGCATCCCAGAACGGCGCCACCGCTCAGGTGGAGTTGACCCTGGTCGCCGATCTCACCAACCAGTTTGTCTCCGAACCGATCCAGTTCCCCGACCTGTCCGGCGCCATCGACATGAACGCCGATGAGCTTGACTGAGTACAACGAACGAGAAACCCCCGTCGCAACGGGGGTTTCTTGTTTCATACCGCCAGATCGATCTGCTGGACGGTGCCGACCGTGCCATCTTCCTTGAGGTAGATGCCGGCCCGCTGCTGCTGCCCCTGGGTCTGGTTGGCCTGATCCTTGTAGGTGAACCCGGCCGTCACGTTTCCCAGAAGGAGGGCGCCCACCCCGGCCTCGGCCAGCGAGAGCAGGTGGTCGCCGCCGGCGGCGTCCTTGACCCAGAGCTTGAGGCCGGCCCAGATGGCGTCCGCCTCATCGATCCAGCCGTTGCGGTCAGAATCGAAGGCGGCCAGTTCGGCAAAACCGTTGCCGCTCGTCGGGCCGAAGAGCTCGGTGCCGTCGCCGATCTGCCCGTCACCGTTGCGGTCCAGCGCCAGCAGCCCGCTGCCGGGGCCCACGAAGGGGATCTCGTCGATGGTGCCGTCGGCGTTGAGGTCGAAGCGGTAGCGGCGGTCGGTCAGGTCGGCGACGGGGCCGTCGAAGTTGATCACCAGCGGGTCGACGAGCTTCATGTTCCCGGCCCGCACGGAGAGGTGGTGCTCGGCCACGAAGGTGCGGCTCATGGCCACCTCTACGTCGAACTTGATCTCCCGGCCGTCGGCGGTCTGGATCACGCCCCGGGCGCTCACGGAGAGACGCTCGCTTTCGCTGTAGCGCTCATGCCGTTCGTAGGCCAGCCCCCAGTCGGGGCCGGACTCAGCCGGGGCGCCCTCTGCAGCGCCTTGCACCGCTGCCACTTCTACGCCTTCGGGCACGTTGGGCAGCTCAGGGGGGAGTTTGACCACCACCCCCAGGAGCTTGCGTAGGATCAGGATCCGCAGTTGGTCCTCGAGCGAGAGCTGTTGCTCTGGCTTCTCCTGGGCCGGCGCACTCTCAGCGAGGGCAGCCTTGGCCTCCGGCGAGAGCTCCAGCCGGTCGCCTCGCCCCTCGCTGCGCTCGGGCTCTGGGGAAGCCCTGGTCCGGATCCGGAGCCGCTCCTGCAGGGAGTACGCCTCGGCGTACTCTCGCCGGCTGGTCAACTGGACCTGGGACCCCACAATCCGCATGCTGACCACATCCTTGTGCATTGTAGGAGCGCATCCATGCACTCCCCATCCACAATGTCGATGGCAGCTGTCGGATAATTCAGTGTCAAACTAGTTTCGTCCCGGTACGTGGATATGGCCGTGGTCGTCCACCCCGTGGTCCCGGATCAGCTGGTCGAGGTGGACGAACTTGTAGCCCTGTTCCCGCAGGGTCTTGAGCACCGTGGGGAGGGCGAGGTCGGTCTGTTTGCAGGAGTCGCTGGCGTGCATCAAAATGATGGCGCCCGGGTGGATCAGGGTGGTGGTGCGCCGGATGATAGCGTCCACGCCCGGGTTCATCCAATCCAGGCTGTCCACCGACCAGATCACCGTGGCGTAGCCCAGGTCCTTGGCGCCCTGGACCGAGTTCTTGTCGAACGCCCCGTTCGGCGGTCGCACGTAGGTGGGCGCCTTGCCGGTCAGCCGCTCCAAAATCGCGTGGGCCTGGGCGATGTTCTTGGCGGCGCCCTCCCGGCCCAGGGTGTTCAGGTCCACGTGCTTCTGCCCGTGGCTCTCGATTTCGTGGCCTTCGTTCTTAATCCGCTGCACCAGTTCCACATGGTTCTCCGCCCACGGGCCGGAGAGGAAGAAGGTCGCCTTCACATTCTCCTGCTTGAGGATGTCGAGCACCTTCGGGGCCATTTTGTTGCCCCAGGAGATGTCGAAGGTCAGGGAGAGCACTTTCTGGTCGGTCTTGGCGCTGTAAATCGGCCGCAGGGTCGGCTGCAGGGCTGCGTTGACCGGCGCCGTGTCGTTGTGCTCCTCGACCGCCGCGCTGGTTTGCGCTGCGCAGCCGGACAGCGCGGCTGCTGCGACCACGAGCGCTGCGATCCATCGCTTTGCGTTGGATATCATGACTTGGATGGCACTCCTCTGCTCGTCATGCTGGCGTTAGTATGTCCGCCACGTTATTTCCACTTGCGCCCGAGTTACGCGCCGTGATATATTCTTTCATGCCCCGCTGAACGAACGGGGACAAGCTCTTGGGAGTAAATGGGGTCCTGGTGGCCTCCACGGTCTTCAAAACCGATGTGACGCAGTGATCCTGTGTCGGGTGGGTTCGATTCCCACGTACTCCCGCCAAAGAACACGCGCGATGAGCCATCCTGATCGATTGATCAGGATGGCTCTTTGGCATTTGCTGCGCTACTCCAGGGTGATCACGACTTTCCCCCGAGCGTGGCCCTGCCCCAGATACCGGATCGCCTCAGGGACCTCGCTGAGCGTGTAGCGCCTGTCGATGACCGGCGTTACCTGCTTGGATTCGATGAGATCCTTCAGGAAAAGCAGGTCCTCCTTATTCGTTGCCGACATAAAGAAAACCAGGTTCTGGCTCACGAACCGTGACAGCAGCATCACCTTCAGCACGGTAGTGAGAGGTCCGCCCACCAAGACATAGCTCCCCGTGGGGGTCAGAACGCGCCTACAGGCAGACAACGGTTGGTTTCCCACGTTATCGAGGAGCAGGTCATAGCGCACGGCGCCCCGGGTGAAATTCTCCCGGGTGTAATCGACTACATGATCTGCGCCGAGCCTCCGAACCATCTCCACATTCCTCGTGCTGCACACGGCAGTGACCTCGGCTCCGAACGCCTTGGCGATCTGCACGGCGAATGTGCCCACCCCGCCAGCCGCACCGTTGATCAAGACCTTGTGCCCGGGCTGAATCCGTCCCTTGTCGCGCAGCCCCTGCAGAGCGGTCAGGGCCGCCACCGGGACGGCAGCCGCCTGCTCAAAGGTCAGGTTGGCCGGTTTGAGCACCAGCGATTTTCCCTTGGTACATACATAGTCGGCAAAGGTGCCGTGGCTCACACCATAGACCTCGTCACCCGGCTGAAACTGCGTCACGCCCTTGCCAACCGCTTCCACAACCCCGGCCAGGTCACCCCCCAGGCGTGTGTCCTTCGGTCTGCGCAGCCCGTTCTGCGTGCGAACGAAGTAGGGCTTGCCTCGCATGGTGTGATAGTCATAAGGATTGACCGATGCCGCACGGACCTTAATAAGGATCTGACTCTCTTCGGGAGTGGGTTTCTCTAGTCCTTGTAGCTCTAGAACGTCCGGTGGTCCATACTCGGTGTACACAATCGCCTTCGTAGGAATTCCTCCCCTCTGTGTACGCAAAGTGTACCTATGCGCCGGAGTACATGGGTAGCTACGAAAGTATTGTTCCGGGTATTAACGCAGCAGACCCAACTCTCGGGCCCGGGCTACGGCTTCGGTTCGCCGTTGTACCTGCAGCTTGCCAAAGATCCTTAGATTGTGTCCTTTGACGGTGCTGACGGTCAGGAAAAGCCGCTCGGCAATCTCCTGGTTTGACAGCCCCTGCTCGATCAGGTGCAGCACTTCCAGCTCGCGCTGGCTCAATGGTTCAAGCAAACGCTGAGGCGCTTGCGCTCCGAAGGCGGAGAGGAGTTTGTGGACTTGCGCGCTTCTGGGCTTCATCCTGGTTAAGAGCCCCGCCATCGGCATCCCTTCGCTGATGAACACCCTGGCGTAGCCTGCGGGCTCGGCCAGGGAAAGGGCGCGTTCGAGCGGTGCGAGGGCGCGGGGGATATCGCCCTGCGCCTCATGAGCAAGCGAATGGAGCACCAGGATTTCGATGACGCTGCCGATCCTTCCGCCTTCCTCCGCCGCTTTGAGGAGGCGGTCGAGCAGACCGAGCGCGTCGCGAAGGTCACGGCCTGCTCCGTCCCTCCGATAGCAGGCGAGGAGCACTCTCGCCAGGGTGACGTGCTCAAACTCGCGCAGGTAGCTGGGGGTGTCGCCCGCCGACAGGCCCCGCCGCTGCGCCCACCCGAGGGCCTCGGGCAGGCGGCCCTGCCGGACCCACAGCCGCGCCTTCCAGGCCGCAACGGGGCTTACCTCGGGGACGGGGTTCCTGTAGGCGAGTCGCTCTGCTTTGTCGAGCAACTCCAGAGCGCCGTCGAGGTCTCCACTGGCCTCGTTCATCCGAGCGTAAGCGAGGTACAGGGAGGCGGGCCATTCAGGCAGCGCGCCTCGCTCGCCGAGCTCCCGGCCCCTTTCCAGGTGCCGCCTGGCGGCTTGTAGATCACCCCATTCGATGTGCAGTCTACTGAGCCCAAGATGCAGGTCCGCCGTGCCCTGCAGCACGGGTTCGCCCTGCGCCATGACAAGCTGCAGGGCCTCCTCGAAGATCCGGGCGGCGTCATAGAGCCGGCCCTGTGCAATCCTGATGTCAGCCATGACGTGTGTGCCACTGATGGCGTACAGGAGGTTGCCCGTCAATCGCAGACTGGCCATCCCATCGGCCATGTGATCGTGGGCAGCCTCCAGCTCTCCTTGGGTCAAACAGGCGAGTCCCAACAGCGAACTGGCGAGCCCACGCACGTGATGGTTTGCTTCCGATATGAGGGTCAATGCTCTCCGGGCGTGTGTCACGGTGCCGGCAGCATCGCCGAGGGCTTGCGCATGAAAAGCCCTGGCAATCGCTAACGAGGCCCGCAGGGGTCGGGATTCGTCGGTAGGATCAAGGAGGTCCGCCTTCGGCTCCAGCAGGCGATCAGCGTCCCTCATCCGGGCCTCTGCCGCCTCCAGTTGGCCGGCGAAGAGCAGCTCCCAGGCAAAGCCAACGCAGAGCCTCGGCCGAGCCCGGACAACCTCCTCGGGCAGTGCCTCCACCCAGCCGAGCCAGGTGGCGCTCCCGAAATAGGTTCGGCCATACGCCAACCTGTACAGTTCGATCAGATCCGCCGCCCGCTCGAAATCCGCAGCGGCGAGCGCGTGGCGGATCGCATCGGACCGGAAATCATGCTGCTCATACCACTCACAGGCCCGCAGGTGAAGGCTCGCCACCTGGTCGGGCCATTCCTTCCGAAGGCGCGCCTGTAGAGCCTCCGCGAACAGGTGGTGATAGCGGTACCACTCGCGGTTGCCATCGAGCGGAACCAGGAGCAGGTTGGCGCGTTCGAGCTCCTCCAGGGTCGCTTGTCCGGCGGGAGATGAGGTTAGCAAAACGGCATCGCAAAGGGGGCCGCACATCCGATCCAGGATCGACGTGCGCAGCAAGAAGGTCTGGACGTGGATGGGCTGCTGGTTCAGCACCTCTTCGACCAGGTAGTCCATCACAAAGCGGTGGCTTCCGGTGAAGGACCGGATGAAGCTGGTGGTCTCCTTGTAGCCGCGCAGGGAGATGGCGGCTAACTGCAGGCCGGCGATCCAGCCCTCTGTGCGGACTTCCAACGCCGCGACCTCTTCTGCCGAGAGGCCCAGGCCCATCACCTCGGTGAGGAACCCGGCCGCTTCAGCGCGGGTGAAACGCAAGTCGGTACCACGCAGTTCGGTCACCTGGTCCCGCACGCGCAGTTGGGCCAGCGGTAAGTCCGGGTCCTTGCGGGTGGCGATGACCAGGTGCATCTGGGGCGGCAAGTGACCGAGAAGCTGGTTGAGCGCCGTGTGAACCGGTTTGGCGTCGATCAGATGGTAGTCATCCAGGACGAGTACGAACCTCTCCCGGATGGTCGTGATTTCGTTGATCAGTGCAGTCAGCATCGCTTCGGCGGGTGGTGGCCCAGGGGATTGCAGCATCCGCAGCACCCCTTCGCCAACACCCGCCGTAATCGTTTGCAGGGCCGCGACGAGATAGGTTAAAAAGCGCGTCGGATCGTTGTCCGCTTCGTCGAGGGACAGCCAGGCCACGGGCCGGCCGCATCGGGCGACCCAGTCGCTGACCAGCGTGGTTTTGCCGAAGCCGGCGGGCGCCGAGATGAGGGTCAGTTTTCGGTGCAGCCCCTCGCTCAGCCGCTCGGCCAGGCGCGGGCGGAGAACCACCTGGGGCCGGGGCGCCGGAACATAAAGCTTGGTAGACAGAATGGGCGTACTCACAGGCATCCATCACCACCCGTATTTCACCCATCGACTTCTTGATCGGCTCCGGATTTCCTTTCGGTCGAGATTCTCGTAAGTGGTATGTACCAGTTTGGAGGAATAATTGCGTCTACGTAGAAAAGTATAGCCGTTACATACTTTCTGTGATCCGAATCAAACAGATACAGGGGGAGTCACAGTGAGGAGAACGCGGTCCGGGTTCCTGGCGCTCTTGCTGGTCGCAATGCTGGCAATCAGCGCGTGCTCCGGCTCCAAACAGACCCCGGCCCCGTCCGGTGATACCAAGACGGAGGTGAAGAAGGGACCGAACGGTGAGGCCTACGGCGGCACCTACAAGTACGCCGTCAGCAACGAGCCGGCCGGGCTGGATCCGCAGCTGGACACCACACTGGCCGTCTACTCCCGGTCCCGGGACATCTTCAGCACGCTGATCCGTTACAAGGGCAATACCCTTGAGCTGGAGCCCGAACTCCTCGCCGCCATGCCCGAGGCTACGCCCGACGGCAAGACTTATAAGTTTAAGCTGCGCGAGGGCGTCACGTTCCACAACGGCGCCAAGCTGACCGCAAACGACGTCAAGTTCACCTTCGAGCGCATGCTGCTCCCCGCCACCCAGGCGAAGAACTCCTGGGTCTTCGAGGAGATCCAGGGCGCCAAGGAGATGCTCGACGGCAAGGCCACCGAGCTGGCCGGCTTCAAGGTGACCGGGGACCTGACCTTCGAGATCACCCTGAAGGCCCCCTATGGCCCCTTCCTGGCCAACCTGGCCACCCCGCCCGCCTCGATCTTCTCCGCCGAGTACACCAAGCAGGCGGGCAAGGACTTCCAGCGCAAGCCCATCGGCACCGGCCCGTTCAAGCTGACCGAATGGAAGGCCAACGAGCTGCTGGTGTTTGAGAAGAACCCCAACTACTTCGAGAAGGGCTACCCCTTCCTGGACAAGATTGAGGTCCGCGTCATCAAGGATGAGGCGACCCGCTGGCTGGAGTTCCAGAACGGCACCTTCCAGGACGGCACCCCGCCCAGCGCCGAGATGGGCGCCGCCATCAAGGCGACCGACAAGTGGACCGTCGTCCCGTACACCACGCTGAACACCTACTACATCTCCCTGAACCTCGACATGTTCAAGGACAAGCGGGTTCGGGAGGCGGTCAGCCTCGCGATCGACCGTCAGAAGCTGCTCCAGGTCCACAACGAGGGCAAGGGCGCCGCAGCCAAGCAGTTCGTGACGCCCGGCATCCCCGGCGCCCTCCCGAACCCGGCCGGCTTCAAGTATGACCCGGCCCGGGCCAAGCAGCTGATCCAGGAGGCCGGCGCCAACGGCCTGAAGATCGAGGCCTGGCAGCGCGGCGGCGACAAGCCCACCGACGTCAACCTTGCGATTCAGCAGATGCTCAAGGACGTGGGCCTGAACTGGGAGGTCAAGGTCGCTGACACCGCCTCCTTCCGTGACGCCCGCGGCAAGGGCTCCATTCCCGCCAACTTCGGCAACTGGGTGGCTGACTTCGCCGACCCCGACAACTACCTGTACACCTACTTCCACTCCAAGAGCTCCAAGGGCTACTCGGTGAACTACAACAGCCCCGACGTGGACAAGATCCTCGACGAGGCCCGCACCATGGCCGATCAGAACAAGCGGCAGAAGATGTACCAGGACCTGGAGCAGAAGCTGCTCTACGATGAGTACGCGATCATCCCGGTCTTCCACACGCAGAGCTACTCCTTCACCGCCAAGAACGTGAAGGGCTTCCTGACCCACCCGACCGGCGTGGGCGGCCTGAAGACCACCTGGCTCGAGACCAAGTAAGGGGGTGTCGGGGGGAGGTGGCGCTTCACCTCCCCCCGACTTCCATAAAGGGGGGTAGGGCGTGCTGCAATACATCCTGCGCAGGCTCTGGGACGGGGTGCCCGTCCTGTTCGGCGTCAGCCTCATTACATTCATACTGATGCACGTGGTGCCGGGGGACCCCGTCACTGCAGCCTTTGAAAAGCGGTACGACGAGGAGGCCATCGCCCGGATCCGCAAGGAGATGGGACTGGACCGCCCGCTCTACATCCAGTTCGGGGACTTTCTGGCGGGCGCCGTCCAGGGCGACCTGGGGCGCTCGTTTCAGACCAACCAGAAGGTGACGGAGATGATCAAAGCAGCGCTGCCTGCCACCATGAAGCTCACGGGCGCAGCCGTGGTGGTGACGCTGCTGGTCGGCATCCCCTTTGGCATCCTGGCGGCCCTGAACCGGGGAACCTGGATCGACTACATGAGTACGGTCACCACGCTCTCATTCATATCGGCGCCGCTCTTCTGGGTGGCGATCATCGGGCAGATCGTCTTCGGGCTGAAGCTGGGGTGGCTGCCGATCTCGGGCTTCTTCAGCCTCAAGCATCTGATTCTCCCGGCGGTGGTGCTGGGCACCCGCTATGCCGCCTCCATCGCCCGGTACACCCGCTCCTCCATGCTGGAGGTGTTGGGCCAGGACTACATCCGCACCGCCCGCGCCAAGGGCAACCACCCGCGGGTGGTCGTCTTCAAACACGCCCTCAAGAACGCCCTGGTGCCGGTGCTGACGGTGATCGGCCTGGAGATCGGCGGCCTGCTCACCGGGTCGATTCTGACCGAGTCGGTCTTCGGCATCCCGGGCCTGGGCCTGCTCACCATCGACGGGCTGAACAGCCGGGATTTTCCGGTGATCCAGGCCAACGTGCTCTTCACCGCCACGATCTTCGTCCTGATGAACATCCTGGTCGACATCAGCTATTCGCTGGTCGACCCGCGCATCCGCATGAGTTAGGAGGGGGGACGACATGGCAGCCGCTAACGTTCCCACGACCGCTGACCCTCCTATTCGATCGGCACCAACCCCTTGGAGCCGGCTGAAGCAGCACAAGGGCGCCATGTTCGGGCTCTGCGTGATCGGCCTGCTGGTCCTGGTGGCGATCTTCGCCCCGTGGCTCGCCCCGGCCGATCCGAACCGGCAGGACATTCTGGCCCGTCTGGCCAAACCGGGCACGCCGATGAGCGCCGACCTGGGCGGGAGTACCTACCTGCTGGGTTCCGATCAACTCGGGCGTGATCTGCTCAGCCGGGTGATCTACGGCAGCCGGATCTCGCTGATGGTTGGCGTGGTGGCGCAGACGATCATTCTGACGATCGGCATCACGGTGGGCGCAATCGCCGGCTACTTCGGCGGGCGGCTCGACCGGCTGATCATGCGGCTCTGCGACATCCTCTTCGCCTTCCCGGACCTGCTCTTTGCGATCGCCATCATGTTCGCCCTGGGGCGGGGGCTGATCAACCTCTTCGTGGCCCTGGCCGTGGTCAACTGGGCCGGCATGGCCCGCCTGGTGCGGGGCCAGGTGCTGCAACTGCGGGAGCGGGACTACGTGGAGGCTGCCCGAGCTTCGGGGGCGCCCTCCGCCTGGATCATCACCCGGCACATCCTCCCGAACGCCCTGGGGCCGATCATCGTGGCCGCCACGCTGGGCATTCCGGGAGCGATCCTGAGCGAGGCGGGCCTCAGCTTCCTGGGCCTCGGCGTCCAGCCGCCTACGGCGACCTGGGGCGCCATGATCTTCGAGGGCCGGGCCTACCTGCGCACGGCGCCGATGCTGAGCGTGGTGCCGGGCGCCGCCATCATGCTGACGGTGCTGGCCTTCAATCTCCTGGGCGACGGCATGCGGGATGCGCTCGATCCGCGAACCGTCAGGAAGGGCTGACCAGTAACAGCGAGGAGCCGCTGGCGAGCAGCGGCTCCTCGTCGCGCTTATCGGGGTCCGAACTGCTCGTCGATGGAGGCGTCGTGCATGGGGTGCATGAAGGGACCGCCCAGCTGCCGGTGCATCTGCAGGGCGTTGTGCTCCTGCTGCACGGGTCCTTCATCGTCGATGCGGTCATCCATGGCGCCATCGCCGGAGAGATTGGTGACGTTTTGCTTGCCCGCACCCTCGCGCAACTGCTTCTGATTGAGATAGGCTCGCCGTTCAGGGCGCTTTCCGTCGGCCACGGTCATCACCTCCTCAACCCTAGCCTGCGCCTTTACCGGTAATCCCAACCGCCAGGACTACAGAACATGCTCTTGCGGAACACTCAATGTCAACCGGACATCAAACAGGAGGCGTGAGCCCCGTGCAGCAGGTAACGTGGAAGGTGGGCGGCGCTCAAGGAGAGGGCATCGACTCGACCGGCGAGGTCTTGGCGAGCACGCTCAACCGGCTGGGCTACTTTCTCTTTTCCTACCGATCCTTCATGTCCCTGATCAAGGGGGGGCATACCAGCTACAAGATCCGGGTGGCCGATTCGCCCATTCGCTACCAGGGAGACACCCTGGACATCCTGATCGCCTTCGACCAGCTTAGCATCAAGGAGAACGAGCACGAGCTGGTGGACGAAGCGATCGTGATCCATGATGCGAAGTTTGAGCCAGCCTTTACACTGGGCAAGCGGCTGCAGATCATTAAGGTGCCCATGACCGACACGGCCAAACGCCTGGGCAACGTGATCATGAAGAACATGGTGGCGCTGGGTGTGAGCGCGGCCGTGCTGGGCCTTGAGCCGGACCCGTTCTTCGACTACATCGAGAGCCGCTTCGGCAAGAAGGGCGGGGAGATCACCGAGAAGAACAAGCAGGCGATCCAGGAGGGCTATGAGTTCTGCCGGCAGAACTATGCGGGGGTCTCCAGGCAGCTTCCGGCCAGCGCCGGTAAGCAGCACTACCTGATCTCCGGCAACGAAGCCGCCGCCTTTGGGGCCTTGCTGGGCGGCTGCCGGTTCGAGGTGGCGTACCCGATCACGCCCGCCACCGAGATCCTGTACTGGGCGGCCGCCCACTTTCCAAAGTACGGCGCCAAGGTCATGCAGGCCGAAGATGAGATTGCCGCCTGCATCGGCGCGATTGCAGCCAACTATGCGGGCGTGCGGGCCATGACCAGCACCTCGGGGCCCGGCCTCTCGCTGATGATGGAGGCGCTGGGGCTCGCCGGCATCTCCGAGACGCCGCTGGTGATCATGGACGTGCAGCGAGGCGGTCCCTCCACCGGACTGCCCACCAAGCCGGAGCAGTCGGACCTGAACACGGCGATCTACGGTGGCCATGGCGAGATTCCCCGCATCGTGATCGCTCCCTCGACCGTCGAGGAGTGCGTCTATTACGGTGCCGAGGCGTTCAATCTCGCAGAACGGTTTCAGTGCCCGGTACTGGTGCTGAGCGACCTGTACCTGGGCATGTCCAAGACCGCCGTTCCGGAGCAGCACATGGCGTTTGTGGGCACGTTTGCGATCGACCGGGGCAAGCTGGTGGATCAGCAGTACCTGGACAGCCTCGGTGACCGCCCCTACCTGCGGCACGAGGTGACCGAGGACGGCATCTCGCCCCGCTCGATCCCGGGGCTGCGGGGCGGCTCCTACACGCTGCTCTCCAACGAGAGCAGCGAGGAGTCCCGCGAGGAGGTCGAGGACCCTTACAACCGTCAGCAGCAGATGGATAAGCGGAATCGGAAGCTGCTGGGCCTTCCGGTCGATGTGATCGGCCTGGAGTACCATCCGGCGCCCGACGACGCCGATCCGGACCTCCTGCTCGTCGGTTGGGGCAGCACGCGCGCTCAGCTCGAGGAGGCCCATCATGAGCTGCTCGCACAGGGGCACAAGGTGGGGCATCTGCATGTGAAGATCCTGGAGCCGTTCCCCAAGGAGGCGGTAGACCGCATTATCGCCCGGGCGCGCCGGGTGCTGATGGTGGAACAGAACAGCCACGGCCAGCTGACTGAACTGGTGAAGCGAAACGTAGCCTACCACGACAAGATCCAGGTCCATTTGCGCTATGACGGCGTCATCATGACGGTCGGCGAGATCGTGGGGCGGGGCGCCGAGGTTCTCCAGCAAACCTTGACGGGGGTGAAATAGCGATGGCAACGGTGCAGGAGTTCCGCGGGGCCAAACCGACCTGGTGTCCGGGCTGCGGCGACTTTGCCGTCCTCCAGGCGCTGCAGACGGCCCTGGCCAACACGGGCAACAGCCCGCATGAAACCGTGGTCACCTCGGGTATTGGCTGCTCGGGCAAGACCAGCCAGTACCTGAAGTCGTACGGCTTCCACGGACTGCATGGCCGCTCTGTGCCCGCCGCCACGGCGATCAAGCTGGTCAACCACAGTCTGACCGTGATCGCCACCGGCGGCGACGGCGATGGCTACGGCATCGGGCTGCAGCATTCGCTCCACGCCATGCGGCGAAACATCGACATGACCTACATCGTCATGGACAACAACATCTACGGGCTGACGACCGGCCAGATGTCGCCCACCTCCCGCAAGGGGTTCAAGTCCAAAACCTCGCCCACCGGCTCGGCGGAGGACCCGATCCGCCCGCTGGAGCTGGCCCTGGCTGCCGGATGCAGCTTTGTGGCCCAGGGCTTCTCCGGCGACCCGAAGGGGCTCGTGCGGATCTTCGAGGAGGGCATCCGCCACAAGGGGTTCTCCCTGATCAACGTCTTCAGTCCGTGCGTCACCTTCAACAAGGTGAACACCTACGAGTGGTTCAAGGAGCATCTCGTGAACCTGGAGACGGTGGAAGGGTACGACGTGACGGACAAGTACGCGGCGGCCCGGGTGGTGGGTGAGCACGACGGCCTGGTGCTCGGGGTGGTCCACCGGGAGGAGCGGCCCGTGTACCACGATGCGCTGCCGGCCGTCTCCGAGACGCCCATCGCTCACATGGAGATCGAACTGCCGGTGTCGGAGCGGTACCGGATTTTGGATTCCTTCAGATAGGTTGTTTGCACAGACGGCCACAGCTTACAAGATTGTAAGCTGTGGCCGTCGAACTGTAAGTCAGATCGATTCGAGGGGCGCCCGGCGCGGGCTTATACTCAGGCCAGACATCCCGAGCACGGCGCCGCAGAGCGGCGAGGCCGTGCGGGGGACGAAAAGGCGTGAAACGCCGAAAAGTCTGCAAAGCGAGGCTGACGATCTCCTATGAACGTACTTCAGGCGGTCAACCTGACCAAGATCTATGGCGGACAGCGCGGGGCGGTGGCGGTGAAGGCGCTGGACTCCTTCAACTTCACCGTGCAGAAGGGCGAGTTTGTGGGCATTATGGGCCCGTCCGGCAGCGGCAAGACCACCCTGATGCAGCTTTTGGGCACCATCGACAAACCCACCTCGGGCGAGGTGCTGGTGAGCGGACAGAAGCTGACCGACCTGAAGGGCGATGACCTGGCGCTCTTCCGGCGGCGGAACCTGGGCTTCATCTTTCAGGAGTTCAACCTGCTGGACTCGCTGACGATCAAGGAGAACATCATGCTGCCGCTGGCGCTGGAGAAGCGCCCGGTCGCCGAGATCGAGCAGAAAGTGAGCGAGATCGCCGCCAAGATGGGGATCGACCAGGTGCTCTCGCACTATCCCTACGAGGTCTCCGGCGGACAGAAGCAGCGGGCGGCGGCGGCCCGGGCGCTGGTGCATGCCCCGGCGCTGGTCCTGGCCGACGAGCCCACCGGCAACCTGGACTCCAAGGCCGCCAAGACCCTGATGGAGTCGCTGCTGACCCTTAACGAGCAGGAGGGCGCCACGATTCTGATGGTGACCCACGACCCAGTCTCGGCCAGCTACTGCCGGCGCATTCTCTTCATCAAGGACGGGCGCCTGCTCACCGAGATCCGGCGGGGCGCCGACCGGGGCCAGTTCTTCCACCAGATCCTCGACGTGCTCTCGGCCATGGGGGGTGAGTCCTATGACGTTACTTACGGTCGCCGCTAAGAACGTCCGCCACCAGGCGAGGAACTACGCCGCCTACTTCTTCAGCAGCACCTTTTCCGTCTGGCTCTTCTTCAGCTATGCCACCCTGCTGCTCAACCCCGCGTTCCAGGGCGCCGGCGTCCCGGAGTTCGCCCGGCAGGTGAGCGTGTTCGTCGAGTGGGTGGTGGCGATCTTCGCCGTCATCTTCATTCTCTACTCCCACTCGGCCTTCCTCAAGGCCAGGCAGAAGGAGCTGAGCCTGCTGACGCTGATGGGGATGCTGCCCCGCCAGGTGGCAGGGATCATCATGGGGGAGAACGTGGTGATTGGCCTCTCCTCAACGCTGATCGGCACCAGCCTGGGAACGCTCTCCTCCAAGCTCTTCTTCATGGGGATCGGGGCGATGCTGAAGCTAAAGGAGCCGTTGCCTTTCCACTTCGCACCGCAAGCCGTGGCGCTCACCTTCGGGCTGTTTATGGGCATCTTTGTGGTGGTTTCGCTCCTCAGCCGCTGGCAGGTCGCCCGACTTTCGGTCGCAGAGCTGATTCGGGGCGCCGCCGCCGGCAAGGCCGGACCCCGGTTCGCCTGGTGGAAAGCGGCACTCTGCTTCGCCTCCATCGGGATCGCCTGGGGGCTCGCCCTCACGGCTGAGGGCGCCGACGTGGAATCCCGGCTGCTGCCCTACCTGATCCTGGTGATCGTCGGCACCTACCTGCTCTTCAGCCAGGGCAGCATTGCCCTTTTGAGCTGGGCCAAGCGCAACCGGGCTTTCTACTTGCGGGGCACCAACCTGGTGACGGTCTCGCAGCTGGCCTACAAGATGCGGGACAACGCCCGGGTGCTCTTCATGGTCACCCTGCTCAGCACCATCGCCCTGGTGGTGACCGGAAACCTGTACGCCGCCTACGCCGCCTCTGAGATGAAGGCCGAGATGCACTACCCCGTCCATCTGATGGCGGTGGAGCAGGACGGGGTCCAGCCGGCGGTGGTGGAGGAGCAGCTGCGCAGCCATGGGGTGCAGGTGACGGGGCTTGAGCGGGTCACGATCATCCCTGCGACGCATGTCGACAATCCCGCACCCTTCGGCATCATCGGCCTCTCCGACTACAACCGCTGGCAGGCCCGATTCGGCGGCGAGCCCCTGACGCTGGCGCCCGGGGAGGGGGTCATCCCCGTCAACGAGTTCGCCAGCAAGATGGAGATTCCGGCGGTAGCGGTGGGTGGGCAGCGGGTCGAAGTGAATCTGAAGACCCGGGTGGGCGAGCATCGGTTCAACCGGCATCTGCTCACCTTCAACCTGGCCGTGGTGGAGGATCAGCGCTTTGCCGAAATCCTGTCCAGGTTCCCGGGGGCGGGGGTGGCCGTACACGGCTACCAGTTCGCTCGCTGGCAGTCCAGCCGGGACGCCGTCACTGCGGCCTACCAGGCATTCGGAATCCCGGTGCCGGAAAATGAAGGGACGATGGCAGCCCTGAGCGCCACCATCGTCTCCTTCGATTCGCAGAAGCAGTCGTACGGCTTCGTCCTGGTGTTGGGCGGGTTCGTGGCGGTGCTCTTCTTCCTTGCGGCTGGCAATATGCTCTACTTCAAGCTGCTTACGGACCTGCAGGACGATCGACGCCAGTACGTGGGGTTGCGGAAGGTGGGCATCGCGGGGTACGAGATGAACCGGGTGGTCTCCACCCAGACCTTCTCGATGTTCCTGGTGCCATTCCTGGTGGCTGCAGCCCACGCCGCAGCGCTGCTCCGCATGTTCGCCACGGGAGCGCAGTTTCCGATCTGGGCGAACATGGGGCTGGTTACGCTGGTCTACCTGGCGGCCTACTCCGTCTACTACGTGGTCACCCGCCGCACCTACGCCGGCGCCCTGCTTCAGGCTCGTTAGCGCACCGTGAAGGGCGGCACGTAGCGTCCGTCGATGTCCGTAAATCCATACTCCCGGGCCAGGCCTCCAGCTGTGAGGGCCTGGCCTGTCTTCGTCATCACGTCCGGATCGGCGGCGAGGGCTGCAACGCCCCGACCCACGTAGCGGGGGGTCTCGGTACGGGCTAGCTCGGGGTAGTCACGCCAGGTCGCCTCGGTGGCGCCGTAGTGGGCCAGCACGAGCTCGGTGCGCATCCAGCCGGGGCTGACCGCCACGGATGCGATGCCGTGGGGGCGCAGGTCCTGGGCCATGCCGAAGGCCGCCCGGGTCAGGGCGTTTTTTGCGAGGTCGTACCAGAAGCTGCCGGTGTAGGTGCCCGGCTCGGGGTCGAAGAAGGAGGTGGTGATGATCAGGCCCGCCTTTTGCGGCAGCATCAACGGCACGGCGCAGCGGCTGGAGAGCACCGCTGCCCGGACCCCGGCCTCGAACATGATCTCCCAGGGGATGTACGGGGTCTCCCAGAAGGTGCTGCCGGGCCACTCCCGGTCGTGGCCGCCCCAGGCGTTGTTGACCAGGATATCCAGGCGGCCCTGCTCCGCCCGGACCCGGTCGAAGAAGGCGGCCACCTCGGCATCCACCGTGTGGTCGACCCGCACGGGAATCCCCTTGCCGCCCAGCTCGGTCACCATCTCGGCGGTCTCCTCGATCGTCTCGGACCGGTTCAGGGTGCGGGCGCCGTCCCGGGTGCTCCGGCCGGTCACGTAGACCGTGGCGCCGGCGGCGCCCAGCTCGAGTGCGATACCCCGCCCGGCGCCCCGGCTGGCGCCCGTTACTACAGCGATCTTGCCACGCAAGTTTTCCATGATGAGCCTCCCTGCGGCCGATTGTTCTGCACGATCGTAGCATGTCGTACTGGACACCTAGTGTCATATTGCAGACGCAAACGAAGGAGCACGCCTGGTGCAGGCGTGCTCCTTCTACGAATGGTCGCAGTTCAAGGCGAGGGGGACGAGGTTTGAGGCGAGGGGGACGAGGTTTGAGGCGAGGGGGACGAGGTTATGCCATCAGGAGACGGAGCAGGAACATGCCGATGTGGGCGCCGATGTGGGCCAGCATCGCGGTCTCCAGGCCACGGCGGGCGTAGAGCCAGCCGAAGAGGACACCGGGGATGCCGTTCTGGACCACGGTGCGGATCAGGACAGCGGTGCTGACCTCGCCGACGGCCCCGCGCACGGCGGGCAGGTGGCCCAGGCCGAAGAGGAGGGCGGCCCCGAGGATGCCGGCCCAGACGAAGGCGGGGTGCACCTCGCCCTTGCCGCCCCTCAGGCGGTAGAGCACCCAGGTGATCAGGCTCATCAGGCCCCAGCGCATCATGACCTCCTCGGCGATGCCGCCGTAGAGGAAGGACGGAATCAGTTCAGCCACGGCGGGCGCCTTCGAGAGCATGTAGAGTTGCTCGGGGAGGTAAGGGCGGAAGATGGCCCAGTCGATCAGCACGGCGGCGGCGCCCAGTAGCATGCCGGCGCCCAGGGCCTGCGGAGCGTTCTTGCGGACGGTCTGCCAGAGGCCGGCGCCCATCAGGCCCGGGGCGCTGAAGCCGACCTTGGGAGCCAGGTATGCGCCGATCACCGCGCAGATCGAGAGGATCACGAGCGACTGGACAACGGTGAGCAGTAAGATAACCGCCACGGGCGGGGAGCCTGCAGGGAGGCTGTTTGCCAGGGAGGGGGCAAGCATGGGGAGAAGGGAAAGGACGCCGGGGACGCAGAGCAGCACGAGCAGGAAGGCGAAGCGGAGCGGGCGGTAGGCGGTGGTCGTCATGGTGGTTGATCCGGTCCTTTCGGGCGTGTCGTTGAGCACATTTGGATTATAGCACGCCGTACCTTACAGCCACCTTAACGCCGACTTACGTTTCGCCCGTCGGATCAGGGCCCATCGGCCTTGATATAAGCAGACACGTCTGTGTTGTAGACCATCTCACGGAGGGTCATGACAAGCCACGGCCCGGGATCGTCCTGCCAGGTGACGGAGGACTCGGACGGCATGAGGATGCCCTCGAAGCGCTCCCAGGCCAGGGGGCGCAGGATCCAGAGGGTCTTGCCGGCGCTGTCGGTGCCCTTCCAGCGCATCGCCTCCATCTTGTCGATCAGCCCGGTCTGGGCATCGAACGTGACGGTGAAGCTGTCCTCCTCGGCGCCGGCGGGGATCACCAGCCGGGCGTGGGTGTCGTCGATCGCTTCCCAGCGCGCCCGGGGATCGTTCACCCACAGCGAGGGCAGGTTGATCGCTTCGCCCCACAGCGCCAGGTTGGCAGCGCTGTCGGTCTTGGCATCGTTCTCGACGACACCGGTCGGCAGGTCCAGGCGGGCACTACCATCCAGGTAGTGCTCGTTGACTTTCATCAGCGGGCGTCCGAAGACGGTCGCTTCGATGTAGTGCCGGTAGGCCTGTCCGGGTTGGTGGGTGAAGCGCCATCGGGCGGGGAAGCGGATCCCGCCGACCGTAAGATCTGCGGTGCCGCTGTAGATGGCCGAGGTGATGACCGGGACGCGCTCGCCGATGGTGGTGCGGAAGAAGCGCTCGACCGGGGCAGGGAGGCCCTGGCGCAGCGCCACGGTCTGAAGCGGCGCCGACTTCCCCTGATATGCGGCGAAGGGTGCGGGCCGGATCTTGAGGCCGACGTAGCCGGTCAGGGCGAGCACTGCCAGGACAACCAGGACCCAAGCGGCGATTTTCATACGATTACCCCCTGCAGGAGCGGAAGAACCAGGTGGAGAGGCCCAGTCCCCCGCAAGCGATGAAGACGTACGTAACCGTGAGTTCAAACTCGGTCGGCAGCCCCGCCCGGATCGACCACCAGGTCATGGCGAGCAGCGCCAGGCCCATGGCGGACGCCTTGAGCAGCATGCAGCCGGCCACCAGGTAGCCCAGGGGGCGCCGGCCCCACAGCCCGATGGCGCCCAGCAGCGAGAGCGGCACGATCAGGCCCAGGTCCAGGGCGAAGACATACTTGAAGGGCTCCACGGTGTCGGGTACCGGGTTGGCTGAGAGGGCCGGGATCATCCGGCTCAGCCAGAGCAGCGACAGCATGAGCGCCATCAGGGTGAGGAAGGCGGCCGCAGACTTGCGGGGAACGCCGCCGGAGAAGCGCCCGCAAGCCCGGCGATGTCGATGCTGCTGACGGCGCCCGTCAGGGCGAAGACGGAGACGGAGAAGAGGGCGATGTAGAGCGGGAAGAATGGGTTGAAGGCGTAGGCGAACGCTGCGCCGATGGCGGCGTACAGGAGATAACCGAGGAGCCCGATCCAGATCAGCGCGGCCCGCTGTGATCCACGCCGGACGGCCAACAAGGTGACGGCCAGGGCGGGGCAGATGATCGCCACGGTGACCAGGTCCTGGCCCTGGGTTTGCGGGACAAGCCAGGCGGCGTCCCGGTAGAGGCCGGGGAGAAAGACCCCGCCGGCGCTGATGACGATGGCCAGCAGCAGTGCGATGACCGACAGGGTCTGCGCGGTACGGTTGGCTACGGCAGCCATGTGAGGGTCCCTCCTCGAAGGTAAGCGATGCCCATGACCAATAGGATGATGGCGTTGAGGACGGCGCCGCGGAAGGCGGCGGCCCAGTCGAGGAGCACGACGCCGGTGGAGAGCACCAGGGTCGCCAGCATGACCGGCGTCCACCAGCCCTGCCGGGTGAGCAGTCCGGCGGCGGCGACCGCAAAGCCAACCGCTGCGAGGAGCCAGAGGGCACCGAAGATGCGCATGCCGGTCCGGCCAACCTCCCAGTGGCCGCCCAGCAGGGCGGTCTTGTAGGGCAGCTCGGGCACTGCCCCCAGGGGCCAGTAGGCGACGAGGCCCATCAGGTGAACCAATCCGTGAAGCGCTACGATGGCGCCAGCTGCGTAAAAGAGGATCTTCATGATGATCAGCACACTCCTTTATAGGTCGGTGGTCTCCCGCCAGCCCCAGCCGCGCCGCTCATCAACGAGTTCGATGCGCCTGGGGGTGATCCGGACCAGTTGGTACAGGTCGCTCGGATCCAGGAGCCGGGGGGCCGGCGGGGAGAGTCCCTCCCAGCCCTGGGCGGGCAGTACGGCTGCCGTTCCCCGGATGAAGAGCCAGGTCAGATCCTGCGTGGAATCACCCACGGCGACCAGGGTGACCTCCCGGACCTCGTCCAGGAGGTCCGCCACGCCGCTCCAGTTGGGGAGCAGGCAGTCGATGCCCTCCCCGTGGGTGCGGAAGCGGACGGGCAGGGCGTACCGCCCCACGCCGAGGACTGCCACTCGGGTGCCCAAGCTGGCCAGTGTCTGCATGTCTGGCTGGTTCAACATCGCAATCGCCTCCTGACACTGCCATCCTACCGCTTCAGCGGGGGTGGGGTCGTCCCTCGAAGGAGGGATGGGGGCGGGGGAGTTCGGGGGGGATGGTGCGAAAAAGCCGGAAGCCCTCTCAGGCCTCCGGCTACAGACCGAGTTCCCGTCCCCGGAGCGCCGCCTGCGTGCGGGACGTGACGTCCAGCTTGCGCAGGAGGCGGGCGACATGGGTCTTCACCGTCTCTTCGGTGATGTAGAGCTCCTCGCCGATCTGGCGGTTGGTGCGGCCGGCCACGATCAGCCGGAGGACGTCCCACTCCCGTTCGGTGATGCCTTCCGGTCTTACGGTCTCCTTGGACAGGGGGAGCACCGGGGCAATGGCTGGGCCGTCCAGCAGGGCGCAGCCGGGGGTGCCGGCGCGCTCCCACTCGCTGAGCACGGCGGCCGCAGCCTCCCGTGCCGCATCTTGGCGCCCTTGCTCCAGGTGGAGCCTGGCCAGCAGGAGTCGGGCGCTCCCGCCGATGCGGGCCGTGGGCAGCTGGGTCTCCAGATCGGCCGCTCGCCTTAGCGGGTGCAGGGCGTCGTTGGGCCTGCGGTCCAGGAGGGCGATCAGCCCGGCCAGGTGATCCTGGAGGTACCGCGTGAGCGCCAGGTCGTCATGGATGGCGAGCAGGCGGCCGCAGGCCGCCTCCGCTTCGGCGCGGCGGCCCAGCAGGGCCAGGGCCCGGCCAGCGGCGTGCAGGTAGAGCGGCCACCGGGAGCGGGGGGCCTTCTGAATCCGCTGGAGCAGCGTGTCGGCCGCCTGGCCCGCCGCTTCCAGGTCGCCCTGGGCCAGGTGCAAAACGGTGAGCAGCAGGGCGGCGTCGACGCCCAGCACGACCCAGCCGCCGATCTGGTGCCGCAGGGTCTCGGCGGCCCGGGCCCGCTCCAGCGCCTCGGCGGTCTGACCCCGCAGGAGCAGGCACCAGGCTGCCAGCTCGTCGGCGCCCAGCCGCAGGGCGCTCGCCGGCGGTGCAAGGGCGCCCGCCTCGCCGCAATATCGCTCGGCCAGCTCCAGGCAGCCCGGCACGGTCAGCAGGGGGGCGCTGGTGTAGAAGAAGCCGAGGACCGCCGCCACCCGGTCGCCGCTGGCAGGGGGGATGGCGTAGGCCGCTTGTACATCTCCCGGGATGGAGTGCCAGTCGCCGCCGGCCAGCTTCAGCCAGGCGCTGACCAGCAGGGCCACCAGGCGGCCGGGGGGCGCCAGCGGCAGTTCCAGCGCACGGGCGACCAGTCCCGCGGCCTGGGTTCGGTCGTCGTTCTGCACGGCCGGCGTGAGCAGGGAGATGACCGCCTCGCCTTCGCCCATCTGGTCCCCGGCGGCGACGAAGGCTACTCGGGCCTGCTCCAGATGGGCGCCAGCAGCAGCATAATCGCCGCGCTCGATTTCACAGCGGGCCAGTAGGAGCATCAGGCGGGGGTGACGTTGGATCAGGTCGGCCGGGAGGGCGCCGTACCACTGGCGGATTGTCTCGGACATGCCCCTGTGGAGCAGGTCCATGCCGCACTGGATGATCAACCGGGCCGCCTCGTCCCAGAGCCCGGCCGCCAGGTAGTGGTTGATGGCCCGCCCGGGCGCCCGCTGCGCGCCAGCCGCCCTGGCATGCAGCAGCGGGATCTCCCCGGGCATCTCCCGCTCCAGTTGCTGGGTCAGCAGCCGGGTGAAGAGGGCGTGGTACCGGTAGACCGGCTCGGCCTCGGCGCCGGCGGAGATCGCAGCGATGGCCAGGTTGTGGCGGTAGAGCCCGTCCAGCACCTCGGCTGCGTCCTCGCGCCCCGTCACCGCCCGGCAGCCGGTGGGCGTCAGTTCAGCCAGCACCGAGGTCTGCAACAGGAAGCGGCGCAGGTCATCCGGCAGGTTGCGCAGCACCTCCTCGGCCAGGAAGTCCAGGGCGTAGCGCTCAGAGTGGGCGATGGCAGCGAGGAAGTGGGCGCGGTCGGCGGCGGCGCCGAGCCGGGCCAGGGGTCCGGCCAGCAGGCAGAGGCCGGCGGGCCAGCCCTCGGTGCGCTCCTGCAGGACCGCCACCTCGTCCTCGGTGAGCTGCAGGGCGAGGGTCTCGTTGAGCAACTGGTGCGCCTCGCTCGGGCTGAAGCCGAGATCAGGGCGCCGCAGCTCGCCCAGCTGGCGCCGGGCGGCCAGCCGCGCCAGCCGCAGGGGCGGGTCGCTCCTGGTGCCCGTGGCCAGGTGCATCTGCACCGGGAGATGGTCCAGCAGAAACTCAAGGGCCACGTAGACAGCCGGCTCGGTCACGAAGTGCAAGTCGTCGAGCACCAGCGTAAAGGGCGTCGGCAGCCAGGTCAGGATATCGCCCACGAGGGCGGCGATGGCGCGCCTGAGGCCCGCAGCGTCCAGGCTGCCACCCGCCAGCTGTGGCCAGACGGACTGGCCGCAGCCCGGGTGGAGCCGCTGCAGGGCGGCGGTCATCAGGGCGATGAAGCGGATGGGGTCGTTCTCCTCGGCCTCCAGGGTGACCCAGGCCAGGGGGCGGTCGGGCATCAGGTGGGGCAGGGCGGCCAGCAGGGTGGTCTTCCCGTACCCCGCCGGGGCGGAGAGGAGTGTAAGGGGAAGGCTGCTCACCGAACGGCAGAGCGCCTCCTCCAGCTGGGGCCGGGGGATGGTGTCGCTCCGCAGCGCAGGCGGGTGCAGCTTCGTAGCGACCAGCCACGATAGGGTGTCGGGTGCAGACAAGGAGAGCACCACCTCGATGGTGGTGCCCTTCGCCCCGGAGCAGCGGTTCTCCTATAGTCTATCGTGCCGTTCGGGAGTAGGCCATAAAGGCTACCACCGGCACGGCGAGCAGAGCCGTCATCCCGATCAGCAGGGACCTGTAGCCCATCATGTCATAGATCAGCCCGCCCAGCAGCGGCCCCACCATGCGCCCCACCGTGGCGCCGCTATTGATGAAGCCCTGCAGGAAGCCCCGGCGGGAGGGGGGAGCAAGGCGCTCCACCGCTGCGGGCACACCGGGCCACAGCAGCATCTCCCCGAAGGTGAGGATAGCCATGCCGACCGCGAAGACCGCATAGCTGTTGGAGGTCAGCAGCAGGCCGAAGGCGCCGACGTACAGCGCTATGCCGAGATAGAGTTGGGTGATCAGCCGGGGGACCCCGCGGAGCACGGCGGCCAGCAGCGGCTGCCCCAGTACGATGATCAGCCCGTTCATGGTCCACAGCAGGCTGTAGCGGGGCAGATCGATCCCCACGGTCTGCATGTAGACGGAGAGCGAGCTCTGCCACTGCACATAGACCAGCCAGAGCGTCAGGAACCCCACGAACAGGGCGAGAATGGGGGTCCAGGGGACCGGACGCTCCACTTGGACAGTGCCGGAAGAAGCCGCCGCCGTGGTCGCCCCTGGCTGTGCGTTGTCATGAACGAACCCCAGCACCAACAGGGCGAAGAGGAAGAAGGCGGTCCCCGCCGACAGGAAGGCGAGCTGGAACGAGCGGGCAGCGACCAGTCCGCCCAGGGCGGTGCCCACAGCAACGCCGAGGTTCGTCATCACGTAAAGGAAGTTGAAGCCCTGCCGGCCGCCCTCCGGCCAGGACTTGGCGCTGAGGGCGTAGAGCACCGGGAAGACCGGCGAGATGGTGAACCCGAAGAGGATCATGACGCCCACGTACAGGGGCCAGCTCTGGAAGATGCCCAGAAGGCCCATCAGCCCGGAGGAGAGGAAGAGGCCCGTCACCAGCACCGGGCGGGCGCCGATCCGGTCGAAGAGATACCCACCGACGAGGCTTCCCAGGGCCGAGGCGCCGGAGTGGAGGAAGAGGACCAGGCCGGCCACCGCGACCGGGCGCCCCAGCTCCTGGTGGATGTAGATGCTGGTGATGGGCCACAGAAACGAGTGCCCGGCGACCTGAATGAAGATGCCGAGGCCCAGGATCCAGAGCAGGCGGGGGTAAGTGCGAACCTTGGTTTGCAGGAGTGTGAGTGCGCTCAACGACGTCTACCTCCGTAACGGCTGTCCAAAGATTGGACGACGCGGAGGGAGGTTTGGGAGTGGGTAAACTTTCTTTATTGCAATATGAACACTTCGTGACCGTTGTCGATAGGATAGGGTGTGGAGGCGCCAGTCGGGGCCTCCGCTGCGCTGGACTGCGGCGCCCCGTCTGCCGCCTCCATAGACCCATGTGGAGGAGTTGGTTCATGTGGGTGGCAGGCGTGATGCCCGTGAGGCTCTTCGTAGGCTGATTCGGGCCATCCGTGAAAACGCTCGGGACCTTCGTGACTTCACGCTCCGGGAGATTGCTGAAGCTGCGGAGGGGCAGCGGGGCAGGGATAGGCTGCGCCTTATCTTCCTGCTGATCTTCGTGCTGTTCTTCATCTTCGGGGCCGACGACGACCGCAGCGGTTCCGGCAGCGGTTCCGGCAGCGGTTCCGGCAGCGGTTCCGGCAGCGGTTCCGGCAGCGGTTCCGACAGCGGATCCGGCAGCGGTTCCGGCAGCGGTTCCGACAGCGGCAGCGACGAGAGCTAAGTCTGCGTCAAACACGGAGCTAGTGTATGAGTAGGGTGCCCCGGGGGAGACCCCGGGGCGCCTTTTGTTATTCATCCCGGAGTCGGGGCGTTGGCTTTTGGGGGCCCGCAGTAACAGGGCGCCAGAGGTGCCCCATGCCGAGTGTCCGGGGTTCCACGGTTTTTTCCCAGATGCCCGTCGATAGGAAGGGGAGGTTGCAGTGGAACGGCATGGCTGAAGGGGGTGCCTGCCCCCTGAGGACGATATGGTGGAACCCATCCCGATTGCCGCGAGCGGGGGGCAACCGGGAGACACTCGTTGACCACGTCCTAAACCGACTGGCATAATGACCAGGGAGGTTGTGCACGAATGACGAAGCTGATCTGCGTCTATTGTTCGTCCAGCAGCAATGTCGACCCTGTTTACTTTGAGGCGGCGACCGCCCTCGGCGCCGAGATCGCCCGGCAGGGCTACGGGCTGATCTACGGCGGCACCAACGTTGGCCTCATGGGCGCGGTGGCCGAGGCCGTGAAGGCCCACGGCGGCATGACCGTGGGCGTCATTCCGGAGGCGCTGCATGCCCGGGGCATCGGGCACACCTCGCTGGACGAGCTGATCATCACGAAGGACATGCGGGAGCGCAAGGCGACCATGGAGGCCCGGGCCGAGGCCTTTGTCGCCCTGCCGGGCGGCTTCGGCACCCTGGAGGAGCTCTTCGAGATCCTGACCCTCAAGCAGCTCGAGTACCACAACAAGCCGGTCGCCGTGCTCAACGTGAACGGCTTCTACGACCCGCTGACACAGCTGATCGAGCACATCTACACCGAGCGGTTCGCCCGGCCCGACTACCGGGAGCTCTATCATTTCGCACCCGACGTGGCCGACCTCTTCCAGTACCTTGCGCAGTATCAGCCGCCCAAGCTGAAGAACAAGTGGGCAAAATAGGAAGGCGCCTATAAGCAAAGTGGAGCGAGAGATGTCTCGCTCCACTTTTGTACTCCTTGACGGGGTCGCTTGTAGATTCCCTCCGCCGGCACAGCGCACCCAACCCACCTTGACGACCGGCTCCGCCAGCACCAACAGGAGTTCAGGTACTATTTTTCTGCCGTGGACGGGGGAATCCTTGAAAAAATTACCTAAAACCTGACACGACTATGACGGGGGGGTATCCTACGGGCCCGCACGTGGTACCTAACCGCTGGTTAGTTGGGATCGGTGCCCGCCCATGTCAGGTTTGAGGTAAGAATTTTACAGTGGCAAGTCTGCCCGTCGTGAAAAAAGGTACCGCAATCGCTGCGGGGCACCTGAAACGGTCGGATACCCCCCATTCCAACAATCCGTGCAATCCGTGAAATCATTGGCAGAAAAAAGGGCATGCAAATGGTGAGCGAGGAGGCCCGGGTGATCAGAAGAACAGGTCCCGTTCTCCGGCACGAATGCGCTCAATGCGTTCGGCGGTTGCTGCCATCGCCTTCGGGTTGGGAATGCGTGCTAGGTGCGCCGCCACCGTAGCCTCGCCGACCCGCTTGGTCTCCTCAGAGGCGTAGTCCTCCAGGAACTCCACGAAGGTCATGAGGGCGTTGGCCTGGCACAGGTTCTGGATCTGCCCGCTCTTGGCGAGCTGCATGAACCGGTCCCCGGTCCGGCCCTGGCGGTAGCAGGCCGTGCAGTAGCTGGGCAGATAGCCGTCCTCGCAGAGCCAGCGCAGCACCTCGTCCGGGCTGCGGTGATCGCCCACCTCGAACTGGGGCTCCGTGTTGCCCGAGTGATAGCCGCCCACGCCCGTGCACGACCCGGCGCTGATCTGCGAGATGCCGAGTTTGAGCACCTCGGCCCGCAGCTCCGGCGTCTCCCGGGTGGAGAGGATCATCCCGGTGTAGGGCACGGCGATGCGCAGGATCGCCACCAGCTTCTTGAACTGCTCATCGCTGACCATGTAGGGGAACGCCGCCAGGTCCATGCCGATGGCGGGCTTGAGCCGGGGCACCGAGATCGTGTGCGGACCCACGCCGTATGTTCGCTCCAGGTGCCGGGCGTGGAACATGAGCGCCAGGACTTCATAGCGGTAGTCGTACAGGCCGAAGAGCACGCCGGCGCCCACGTCGTCGATGCCGCCCTCCTGGGCCCGGCCCAGGGCGGTGGTGTGCCAGTCGTAGTCGTGCTTGGGGCCGCGGGGATGCAGCCGGGCGTAGGTCGGGCGGTGGTAGGTCTCCTGGAAGAGGATGTAGGTGCCGATCTGGGCCTCCTTCAGCCTGGCGTAGTTCTCCACCGTAGTCGCAGCGATGTTGACGTTGGCCCGGCGGATCGCCCCGTTGCCCTCGGTGACGGTGTAGATGGTCTTCATGCATTCCACAACGTAATCAATCGGGACGTTGACCGGGTCCTCGCCGGCCTCCAGCACCAGGCGCTTGTGGCCCAGCCGCTGCATCGCCCGGACCTCGTCGGCCACCTCGGCCTGGGTCAGCTTGCGCCGGGGGATCTGATTGCTGTGCCGGTAGCCGCAGTACTGGCAGTCATTGACGCAGTGGTTGCTGATGTAGAGCGGGGCGAACATCACGATCCGGTCCCCGTAAATCTTCTGTTTGATGTGCAGGGCGGTGTCGAACAGCTCCTGCAGGAGCGTTGGGTCCTCGACCATCAGCAAGGCGGCGACCTCTTCGGGCGCCAGCCCCCTGGCCTCCAGGCCCTTATTCAAAATCCGGCGGATGGCGGGGGCATCCAGTTGGGTGGCCTCGCTGAGCAGCCGGGTGATCTTGTCATCATCAATAAAGTCAGCCAGCATGTCTGTCACCTTTCCTTTATGCAAAGGTGGGACGGGGGCTGTGGCCCGGTCCGGCGGCGAGGTCCCGCCCCTCGCCGTAGATCAGGGCGGCGACGCAGGGGGCGCAATGCTCGGGCTCCTCGGTGAGGCAGATCTTGTTCGGGTAGAGCTGGTAGTTCTGGCGGAAGAAGGCCGGGGTTACGTTGGGCATGATCACGTTGGCCCCTGCCCGAAGCGCCAGCTGGCGCCCGATCGGGTGGATGGAGCCGATCGCCGTGGTGGCGGGCAGGTGGGCGTCGGGGATGCAGATGCGGGTCAGGGCCACGGCCTTGAGCGTCAGGTCAAGCGTGCCGCCAGCAGCGCCGGCCAGCGGGGTCTGCTCATGCGGGATAAAGGGCCCGATGCCTGCCATCTCCACGTTGAGCTCCTGAAGCAGGAGGATGTCGCCGGCGATGGAGTCCAGGCTCTGGTCGGGCAGGCCCACCATGAAGCCGCTGCCCACCTGGTAGCCCAGCTCCCGCAGGTCGTGCAGGCAGCGGAGGCGATCCTCCAGGCGGCGCCCGGGGCGGAGGCGGGCGAAGAGCTTGGGGTCGGAGGTCTCATGCCGGAGCAGGTAGCGGTCGGCGCCCGCCTTGCGCCAGAGGAGGTACTCCTCTCGGGTCCGTTCGCCGACGCTCAGGGTGACAGCCATATCGCATTCCGACTTGATTCGCTCGACAACCCCGGCCAGGTCGACAGCGTCTCCCTCCCCGGACTGAAGCACGACCGTGCGGTAGCCGAGGCCGTAGGCCCGCTTGGCCACATCCACAATCTGATCGGGCTCCATACGATACCGATGCACCTGCTTGTTTGAACGGCGGATGCCGCAGTAGTGGCAGTCGACCCGGCAGATGTTGCTGAGCTCGATGATCCCCCGCAGATGGACGGCCTCGCCCATCCGCTCCGCCCTGATCCGGTCGGCCTCGTCCAGCAGCGCCTGCTGCTGATCGCCGGTCCACTGGAGGCGCTCGGTGATCTCAGCCCGAGATAGGGTCATAGCGCCGCCACCTCCAGTTCGTGGAACGGGGTGAGCGTGCGGGGCAGAATCCCGTGCAGGTGGGCGATGGCCACGCCGTAGTTGACGATGGGGATGCCGGCCTCGGCGGCCCTGCGGAGGCGGCTCATCATCAGCTGGCGGTTGACCATGCAGCCGCCGCAGTGGATCACCAGCTTGTACTCGCCCAGGTCCGAGGGGAGGTCCTTGCCGTGGGCCCAGGTGATCGCCAGCTCCCCGCCCACCTTAGCCCGCAGCCACTTGGGCAGCTTGACGGTGCCGATGTCATCCTTCTGGGCGTGGTGGGTGCAGGTCTCGGCGATCAGGACCCGGTCGCCGGGGCGCAGGGAGTCGATCGCCCGGGCGCCGTCCGCCAGCAAGCGCAGATCCCCCTTGTGCCGGGCCATCAGGATGGAGAAGGAGGTGAGCGGCACCTCGGGGGGCAGGGCCTGGTTCACCTTGCCGAAAACCTGGCTGTCGGTCACCACCAGGTCCGGCAGGCGCCACAGGTTCGCCAGGGCCTGCATCAGCTGGCCGTCCTGCACAGCGATGCCGATGGCCCCGGCGTCCAGCACCTCCCGGAGCGCCTGGACCTGCGGCAGGATCAGCCGGCCCTTGGGGGCGCCCGCGTCCTGCGGCATCACCAGGAGCACCAGGTCGCCGGGGTTCACCAGATCGGCCAGCAGGGGCGGCTCTTCGGGTTGCGGCGCCGCCTTGACGATGGCCTTGCGCAGTTCGTCCACCCCGGGCTCGCCGACCGCGCTGCAGGCCACGAAGGGGATGGACAGGCGCTTGGTCAGCACGGCAGCCCACTCAGCGGCGGCGGAGGGGTCCAGGTCGGCTTTCGTGACTGCGCCAACCATGGGGAGCTGCCGGGAGGGGAGCGAAGGTTCGACCCCCGGCTCCACCACCAGGACCGCCAGGTCGGTCCGGTCCAGGACGGACAGCGTCCGCTCCACCCGCAGGCGCCCGAGGGCGCCCTCATCGTCCAGGCCGGCGGTGTCGATCAGCACGACCGGGCCGAAGGGGTGCAGCTCCATGGGCCGGAAGACCGGGTCGGTGGTGGTGCCGGGGACCTCGGAGACCAGGGCGACGTGCTGGCCGGTCAGGGCGTTGATCAGGCTCGACTTGCCGGCGTTGCGGCGCCCGACGAGGGCGATATGGAGCCGGTTGCTGGTCGGGGTGCTCACAGGCATCACCTCCCGGTTCTGCGGACTCCTACGGGCACGCGGGCGTGGTAGTGGGTATGCAGGAGCTCGTGGGCCTTGTGCGAGTTGGGCTCGCCCAGGTACTCAGCGTAGAGCGCTTGCACGGCGGGGTTCTCGTGGGAGCGCCGCACGGTGCTGGTCGCGTCGACGGAGCGGAGGGCCGCCACCCGGTTGCGCCGGGTCTGCTCCAGCGCCATCGGCCCCTCGGACGGGATCGGCTGACCGCCGCCCCCGATGCAGCCGCCGGGGCAGCCCATCACCTCGACGAAGTGGTACTGGGCCTCGCCCGAGGCGATCCGGTCCATCAGGCGGGCGGCAGCGGAGAGGCCGTTGGCCAGGGCTACCTTCAGTTCCGTGCCAGCGATGGTGACCGTGGCCTCACGGACGGCGCTCAAGCCCCGGACCTCGGTGAACTCCAGCCGGCCGGCGCCGTCGCCGCCCAGCCAGGCGTCGGCGGTGCGCAGGGCGGCCTCCATGACGCCGCCGGTCATCCCGAAGATCGCCCCGGCGCTGGTGGAGATGCCGAGCGGGTTGTCAAACTCCTCCTCGGGCAGCTTCGGCAGCATGATCCCGGCCTGCTTCAGCATCCGGCCCAGCTCCCGGGTGGTCAGCACGTAGTCCACGTCCTGGTAGCCGCTGGCGTTCATCTCAGGGCGGGCAGCCTCGGCCTTCTTGGCCGTGCAGGGCATGATCGAGACCACGACCATATCCTTGGGGTCAACGCCCGCCTTCTCGGCGTAGTAAGTCTTGGCGAGGGCGCCAAACATCTGCTGGGGAGATTTGCAGGAGGAGAGATGCTGGAGCAGGTCCGGGTAGAAGTGCTCGGCGTACTTGACCCAGCCCGGCGAGCAGGAGGTGATCAGCGGGAGCGGGCCGGCGCCATTCAGGCGGGCCACCAGCTCGGTCGCCTCCTCCATGATGGTCACGTCGGCGGAGAAGGCGGTGTCGAAGACCTTGGCGAAGCCGAGCGCCCGCAGGGCGGCGACCATCTGGCCGGTGGAGACCGTGCCGGAGGGCTGGCCGAACGCCTCGGCGATCGAGACCCGGATGGCCGGGGCGGTCTGGACCACCACGTGCTTGGTGGGGTCGAGCAGGGCGTTCCAGACCTTCTCCGTGTCGTCCGCCTCGGTCAGCGCCCCCGTCGGGCAGACCAGGGTGCACTGCCCGCAGTAAGAGCAGGTGGTCTCGGCCAGCGGGGCCTCGAAGAACGGGGTGACGGCTGAGTCGAAGCCGCGGTGGGTCAGGCTGATCGCCGAGACGCCCTGCACGTTCTGGCAGACAGCCACGCAGCGCTGGCAGAGCACACACTTGGACCCATCGAAGGCGAGGGAGGGGGTGGAGCGGTCAACTCTGGGCTCATGGCGGGCGCCCGTGTAGGAAACTTGGCTCAGTCCCGCCTCCCGGGATAGCTCCAGCAGCTCACAGTTGTTCGCCCGCACGCAGGCCGGGCAGTTCATGTTGTGGTCCGAGAGCAGCAGCTCCAGCACCATCCGGCGGGCGTCCCGCACGGTCGGGGTGTTGGTCCGGACCACCATGCCATCGGTCACCGGCACCGTGCAGGAGGTCTGCAGACCGCGGGCGCCCTCGACCTCCACCAGGCAGATCCGGCAGGCGCCAATCTGGTTGATCTCCTTGAGATAGCAGAGCGTCGGGATGTGAATGCCCACCGACCGGGCGGCCTCCAGCACCGTGGTGCCGGGCTCGGCCTGGACCTGGCGGCGATCGATCGTCAGGTTGATCATGCTTTACGGCCCTCCTTAATGCACGACGGCGTGGAACTTGCAGACCTCGGCGCAGGCGCCGCACTTCATGCAGACGGCGGTATCGATCACGAACGGCTTCTTCACCTCGCCGTGGATGGCGTCCACCGGGCAGTTCCGGGCGCAGACGGCGCAGCCCTTGCAGAGCTCGGCATCGATGGAGAACTCGGTGAGGGCGGCGCAGCGGCCCGCCGGGCAGTGCTTCTGCTCGACGTGGGCGATGAACTCCTCCCGGAAGAAGCGCAGGGCGGAGAGGACCGGGTTGGGCGCCGTCTGGCCGAGGCCGCAGAGCGAGGTCGACTTGATGGTGGCCGCGAGCCGCTCCAGCTGGTCGATGTCGGCCAGGGTGCCCTGCCCGGCCACGATCCGGTCGAGGATCTCCAGCATCCGCTTGGTGCCGATCCGGCAGGGCGGGCACTTGCCGCAGGACTCATCCTGGGTGAACTGCAGGTAGAAGCGGGCGACGTCGACCATGCAGGTCGACTCGTCCATCACGATCAGGCCGCCGGAGCCCATCATAGAGCCGAGGCCGGTCAGGGTGTCGAACTCCATGGGGGTATCCAGCAGCGCCGCCGGGATGCAGCCGCCCGAGGGCCCGCCGGTCTGGGCGCCCTTGAACTGCTTGCCCTTGGGAATGCCGCCGCCCATGCCGAAGACGATCTCCCGGAGCGTGGTGCCCATGGGCACCTCCACCAGGCCGGTGTTGACCACGTTGCCCGCCAGCGCGAAGACCTTGGTGCCCGCGGAGCGCTCTGTGCCGATGCCCCCGTACCACTCGCCGCCGTTCAGGATAATCTCCGGGATGTTGGCGTAGGTCTCGACGTTGTTGTTCAGGGTGGGCTTCCCCCACAGGCCCGACTGGGCGGGGAAGGGGGGACGGGGGCGTGGCGTGCCCCGCTGACCCTCGATCGAGGCGATCAGGGCGGTCTCCTCGCCGCAGACGAAGGCGCCGGCGCCGAGGCGGATATCGATGTCAAAGTTGAAGGTCGAGCCCAGGATCCCCTTGCCGAGCAGGCCCCGCTCCCGCGCCTGCCGGATGGCGATGGAGAGCCGCTCCACGGCGACCGGGTACTCCGCCCGCACGTAGATGTAGCCCTGCTGGGCGCCGACAGCATAGCCGGCGAGGCACATCGCCTCCAGGACGGCGTGGGGGTCCCCTTCGAGGATCGAGCGGTCCATGAAGGCGCCGGGGTCGCCCTCATCAGCGTTGCAGAGGACGTACTTCAGCTCGCCGTTGACCGCCGCGGCGATCTCCCACTTGCGGCCTGTCGGGAAGCCGCCGCCGCCCCGTCCCCGCAGGCCCGAGCGCTTCACCTCGGCGATCACCTCGGCGGGGGTCATCTCGTGCAGGGCCTTGGCGAGGGCGAACCAGCGACCGGCAGCGATCGCCTCGGTCACATCCTCGGGATCGATCAGGCCGCAGTTCTTCAGGGCGATGCGGTGCTGGCCCTTGTAGAAGGGGTTCTCCGCGATGGACGCCACCCGGGACTTCTCCCGTGGGTTCGGGGCGTAAAGCAGGCGCTGGACGGGCTTGCCGCCCAGGATGTGCTCCAGGACGATCTCGGGGACATCCTTGGGCCGCACCTCGCAGTAGAAGGTGCCCCCCGGGTAGATCACGACCACGGGGCCCATGCGGCAGAAGCCGAAGCAGCCGACCTGCCTGACCTTGACCCAGTGCTCCATCTCGTGCTCGGCGATGCAGGTTTGCAGCGCCTGCATGGTCTGGGCGCTCTTGCCGGCCTTGCAGCCGGTGCCGCCGCAGACCAGGATGTGGACCTCGCGCTCCTCGGAGAGATAGGCGGCGCGGGCCTCCCGGACAGCCAGAGACAGGGCGCCGGCAGCCCGAATCTCCTCCAGCTCCTCCACCGACCGGATCGGCATCAGGGTGGATGTCATTTGCGTTCACTCCCCGTCAGTAGCGGTTCGGGTTGGCCCAGGCTCTGCTGCCGGTACTGGGCGATCAGCTTGGGCACGTCGTGCTCGGACAGCTTGCCGTGGACCTCTCCGGCGATGGTGATGACCGGGGCTAAGCCGCAGGCGCCAATGCATCGGCAGACCTCCAGGGAGAAGGTCCCGTCCGCGGTCACCTGACCAGGGTCGATGCCCAGTTCGGACTGGAACCGGGCCAGCACCCGGTCGGCGCCCCGCACGTAGCAGGCGGTGCCCATGCAGACCGAGACCGGGAACTTGCCCACCGGCTCGGTGTTGAACAGGTTGTAGAACGTGACCACGCCGTAGACCTCGCTGGGCGGCAGGCCGAGCCCCCGGGCTACGTGGGACTGGACCTCCGGGGGGAGGAAGCCGAACAACTGCTGGGCCCGGTGCAGGACGCTGATTAACGACCCGGGAACCGCTCTGACAGCTCCGATCATGAGGTCCAGTTCCGCAAACCGAGGGTCATCCGGTGCGATGCCCACGCAGGTAGGACAGGCAGCCATCTTGATCTACCACCCTCCGGAAAGATTAGCTCTGTCTTGTGAATGTAGTCACAAGCCCTCTGACTCCATCATAAGGAAAGCTTCAACCTGAACCAAGCTGCCTAAGGACTATTCTGGAGGATTGCTTGTGATCAGTTTCACAAGACCAAAGGGCTATAAGCCAAAGGGAAACCCCGCTCCCGGGTGGGGGCGGGGTCATCCTTACGGAGGAGAGCCATACCTCAAGGTAAAGTAGCTGGTCGTTTCAATCATGTCGCTGCCGATGATGACGCCTGAGTTGGTGTTCCCGAGGATCTCAGGCCCGGCGGCGCCCAGCCGCTTCATGGTCAGCAGCAAGAGGCCCAGGGAGGCGGGGGAGTCCAGGTGGTCGGGACCCATGCGGTAGAGCGCCGGCAGGTCTTCGGCCCGGATCGCTTTCAGGGTCTCCTTGTCCTTGGCCTCCGCCTCGGGCCGGGTCAGGTAGTGGGAGAAGTCCACCGAGGCGACCAGGATGCAGTCCCGGCCCAGCAGGGGGGCGAAGAACTCCGCCAGGCGCCCGATTTCACCAATACTGACGTCCCGGTGGAAGATCAGCGGCACCACCCTGGCGCCTGGGGCGTGGTACTTGATGTAGGGCATCTGGGAGCCGACGGAGTGCTCGGGGTCCAGGGCGCCGTCATCCACGGTGGCGAGGCCCGCTGCGACCAGCTTCTCTACCAGCGGCTGGTCCACCTCGACCTGCCCGAAGGGGGTGGTCCAGGGCTGCACGCCGGTCGCAATGCGGGCGCCCCGGTTGTCGTGGTTCGGCCCCACCACGATCACCGTGGCGGGCGGCTGCCGCTCCAGCTCCAGATAGAAGCGAGAGAACATGGAGCCCGCCAGGATGTGGTGGGGGACCAGACCGCCGATCAACGTGTCCGTTCGCTCGACGGCGGTAACTTCGTTAAGCCCCTTGAAAAACTGCTGGGCGTCGTAGAAGGCGCTCGGGTGGCTCGATCCCGCCCGGGTCCCCTCTTCAGCCCTTTTGGGGGCCGCCGCAGAACCCGGGACGGCTGCGAGTAACACTACGCAAAGGAGCATCAGCCACGGTCGTCTCATTTGATCTCCACCACCGACGCGGCGCCGCTGCTGTAGATCAGCCCGCTGCGCTGGTGCTGGAGGATGGGCTCCTGCGCTCGGTAGCTGCCCGCTCCAGTCACCCGGGCGTAGTAGACGATCGGCCCGCCGTCCTTGCCGGCGTAGAAGGTGACCTTCTGGCCGTTCACCTCGGCTGGCCAGCGCCAGTTCTTACCCGGCTCGGCGCCGAACTGCCAGGGCCGCTCGATCAGCTTGAGGCCCGAGGGCAGGTAATCGCTGATCTCGTAGCCGCCGCCGGGCGCCGTGCCAGGAATGGTGTAGCTGAGCGTCACCACCACCACGTCACCGGGCCGGATCGCTTGGCCTGCCTTGCCGCGCACGTCGTAGCTGCGGCTGACCTTAAAGCCGCTCTGCTGCTTTACGTCGGCAGCCGCCAGGGGTCCCTCGTACTCTACGGCGAGGCCGACCTTGCCCTGGATCTCCCGGAACTTCAGCGTCTCCAGGGCGGTGCTGCTCACCGGCAGCCGGAAGGGCTGGCCGGCCTTCAACTCCACGCGCTCCGACTTGCCGTTCAGCTCATACGTGAAGGCGGCCGGGGCGACGGCCAGCTGGGGCAGCCCATCCCGCAGCAGGATCGCCTCCTCCAGGAGCAGCAGGACCTCCTTGGTCGGGTTCTCCGACAGGTACTCGGCAAAGGCCGGCGCATGGGGCTCGCCCAGTTTGGCCGCAAGCATCCCGGCCAGGGCGGTGGCGGTCAGGATCTCATCCTGGTCGCGCCCCTCCTTGATCCGAGCAGCGCTGCCGACCTGCTCGCTGTACTTTTCCAAGAGGCTGTAGAAGAGGGGGCGGGCGCCCTCGTGGTCGCCGACCACGGCGAGGGTGAGGGCCAGGTAGAGCTGCTCACTTGGGGTAAGGTTACTCTCCTTGAGCAGCGACTGGGCTTCCAACAGCACCGGCTGCTCCAGGGCGGCCAGGCCGTAGAGGGCCAGGATCGCCTGCTCCCTGCCGGCGCCTGCGTCGGCGAGGATCTTCTCGAAGTAGAGCTGGAGGGCGCCCTGGTCGAAGCGGTCCGGGGCCAGGTCGGCGGCCAGCACGGAGAGCAACAGGTCCCCGTCGCTGTAGGGCAGGATCGCCACGCTGCCCGCCGGGGTCTGGTAGGCAAGGGTGTTCAGCTCTTCGGTGCCAGAGCCCTTGGGTGCACCGAAGTGCTCCTCAAGCAGATCCGCGGCGACGCTGCGGGCCAGCTTCTGCTCGAAGCGGTTGCCCCACTGCCACTGGAGCTGCTGGAGCAGCTGGAGATAGCGGCTGCGCTCCAGGTCGGTGAAGGTCAGGGTGGTGATGCCCTTCTCGGCGCCCTTCACCTTCAGCCCCTCGCTCAGCGTGAAGAAGTCCACCTTGTTCTGGCGCAGGTAAGAGTCAACCACGGTGAACGTCTGCTCGACCTCATCGTGCAGGCCGCCAGCGGCCCCGGCGCTGACCCGCACTGTATAGGTGCCCGGCTTCAGCGCCGGCAGGGGGATCGCAGTGGGGGCGAAGGCCGTTCCTTCTACGTCGCGCTGTTCGAAGACCGACCCGTCGGGGGCGGTGAGCTTGACCCCGTAGTACACCTGCCGCTTTGCCTGCATCGCCGTGCCGTAGCTCCGCAGCGTGATCACGGGCTTGTCCCCGGTCAGATAGCTCTCGCCGATCACGGTGTCGATGAAGAACGGGAGGCGCACCGGGATCTTGGCGGTGCCGTGGGCGGCCTCCATGGAGCCGGGCGCCAGGGCGTGCCAGGTGACCCGCCAGGAGGTCAGGTTGTCCGGGACCTTGAAGCTGGCGCTCGCCACGCCCTTGTCATCGGTCGCGACGGTAGCGAAGTAGATGGCGTCCTGGAAGTCCTTGCGGGCGCCGCCGCCGTCGCCGCCCTTCTCCGCAAAGTTGCCCGGCTCGGGCACGAAGTGCGAGGAGCGACTGCGCAGGACCCCGGACGTCATGTGCTCTCCATAGAGCTGGCCCAGCAGGTTGACGTATTGCTCCTCCAGGGCGAAGAGCGCCTCGTCGACCAGGTTCAGGTTGACCTGGGCCTTCACCGGCTTGCCGTTCTTGTCGATCACCCGGATCGCCAGCCCCACCGTATCGCCGGGGCGGTACTCCTGCTTGTCCGGGGTAATGGTCACCTTCAGCTCCCGCTCCTTGGCATCGAAGCGGAGCGTCCGCTCCTGCGCCTCCCGGTACCGGCGGCCATCAAAGAAGACCGCCTTGATGTTGGTGTTGGGCAGGTCCTGCTCGCGCAGGGCCGTGCGGAAGGTGCCCTGGTCCTGGACCTTGTAGCTCTGCAGGCCCTGCCGGGCGGTGTAGAAGAGGTAGCCCCGGGCCCGGTCCTCCGTGGGCCGCTGATTCTCTCTAAAGACCAGGGAGATCTGCTCACCCAGGCCCCATTCGCTCTTGGCGCCGGCGTCCAGGTTGTAGTAGCGATAGAAGGAGTCGTTGTAGCCCTGGTACTCCTTGCCGCTGAACCAGAGCGACTGCTCCACCCAGTTCCCGTTGGTGTCCTGGAGCTGTAGCTGGACCTCGTAGGACTTCTCAGGTTCGATCGTCATCGTGTGGGTGAAGCGGCCGGCGGAATCGGTGGTGCTGGTGAAGCTGCCCACCTGGGTGCGCTCCTCGCGGTAGCGGTACGCCTTCTGCACGGTCTTCTGGATGAAGTCGTAGTACTCGCCGGCATCCTCCCGAATCCACCGGTGTTCGACCAGCTGGCCCCTGACCGTGCGGTCGGCGGCCGGGGCGCCCTTGTACTCCCAGGCGTTGCCGCCCGCGTTGATCTGATCGAGGTCGATGTGGTCAGCCTGCCCGGTGAAGGTGGCCTGGCCCTGCTGCACAGTGACAGTCGGGGCGAAGGTGACGTTGCGCGGGAAGACCATGAGGGTGGACTGGGCGCTGATTGGCCCGGTCTCGGGCAGGTCCGCGTTCACCTGGAACCAGGCGGTGCTCGGCCCGCCCCAGTTGCCGTAGTAGTTCTTCTCGACCGAGTCGGGCCGGAAGGTGATGGCGGCCTCGCCGGCCCCGTCGGTGGTGACCTGGCCGGAGGCGCCCGAGACGCTATAGTTCAGCCGCAGGCCCGGGACCGGCGTCCCCTCGAAGAAGGCGGCCTTCACCTGGAACTGGGCGGTCTCGTTCAGGAAGATCGCCCGCTTGTCGGTGGTCACGTCGATGTCGTACGCGGGCTTGGTGTAGGTCTGCACCTCGAACCAGCGCTCGACCAGGTACTCCTCGCCCATGCGCACGGTCAGCTGATAGCTGCCGGGTCGCAGGTTGGGCAGGGCGACGCTCCCCGTGAAGGTGGAGTCCACCACGGGGATGGTGGCGGTGGCGAGCGCCATGGGGCGGTTGCCATAACCGCCACCGTCGCTGCGCACCACCTCGGCGGTCACCTCGGTCACCGGCTTGGCGCCGGGCTCCCGGGGCCTGACGATGCCCCAGAGGTTCACCTTGTCCGCCGGTTTGTAGAGCGCCCGGTCGAGGTAGAGGTACTTCCAGTACAGGGCGGCGGTCTCTTGCCGGCCCCAGTAGCTCCAGTACCAGTAATCAAGCCCGGCCAGCGGGACCACCGCTTCCTTTCCGCCCGGCGCCGTGGCGTGCAGGTAAAACTGCGGCGTGGCGCCCTGCGGGGTGGGCAGCACGGCCACGCCATCCTTGTCGGCGGTGGCTTCATGGCCGGCGCCCAGCGCCTTCAACTTGGTTCCGGCAGCCGGGGCCTTGGTGGCGAGATCGTTGAACCAGACCAGCGTCTGGGTCGTGGTCATGGCGGCGTAGCTGGACAGGTCGGTCACCTGGAAGAGCGACTCCCGGACCAGGTCGCCGGCCTTGAAGGTGGCGACGTAGTAGCCGGGGCGCAGGGGTTCGGGGTACATCAGGTAGAGTCCGACGTTCGGCAGCTGCTTGGCCTCGGCCTTAAAGCTGGCCACCCGCTCGAGCCCGTCGGTGGGCACGTGGTAGCGCGACCGGGCGAAGGCCGACCAGGACGGCACCCGGTCCGACTGGGTGACGGCCCCGACGAAGGCGGCGGCGTCGCTGTAACGGTAGACTGCTACATCCATGGGCGGCGGGGAATTCTTATCGCGAGCGTAATAGGAGACCTGGAAGAAGGGGGCGGTGTCGGGCGTGAACTCCTGCAGGGTCGGCAGCGAGAAGTGGACCTCGCCCTTCTCGCCGGTCTGGGCGATGGTCTCGAAGGCGAAGGAGAAGTCCTCCTTGATCGCCCCCGGGCCCTGGGTCTGCCCCACGCCCTTCTTGAGCGTGACGGTGTAGACGGTCCCCTCCGCAAACTTCTCCGTGGGCACGAAGACGGCAGTCTTCTTGTGCCGCTCGAAGCGGCCCGGCACCTTCGGGCTGATCTCGAAGAAGGGCTCAATGTCGGCCCAGTCCTCGTGGCTGAAGGTGATCTCGATGCCCGAGTTCAGCGGCACGCCCTGGCCCTGGTGGCGGGGCAGGCTCCCCAGCACCCGGAACTCGGCCCGGGTCTGGAAGGACCACTGGTATGTACGGTCGACCCCGGCGGACGCAGCCAGCCTGAACCGGTAGACCCGGTTGGCATCCAGCGACCGGCTGGGCATGACCCGGAACTCCCGGCCGCCGGCGCCGACGGGCTCTACCCGCAGGTCGACTGCGGGCTGCACGGTCAGGCTCTTCTGCACGTCGGCCAGGTCGAGCGCCCTCTCGGAGGTCAGGCGGAACCCGGTGGTCGCCTCCACGCCCGAGGGGGTGCTCTGGGTCGGCACCAGGGCGACCAGGGCGCCCGGGCCAGCGGGCAGCGGGGAGCTGCTGGGCTTGCCCTTGCCAAGCCAATAGATCCCGCCGACTGCGATCGCAACAACAGTGATCACGGCGACGATCAGTTGTAGGCGTCTGTTCATTTCGAGATCATCTCCATTGGGCGTCATTGTTCAGATATATGACGTTTCGTATTGTCGGTTTGTTCTTCGCCACAAACCTACCGAACCTGCGATCGTCAGACTATAATAAGGAAAAACCCCGCTCCCATGGAGGACACCCCGTTGAAACCGTGGCAACAGCAACTGCTGCGACAGCTCCCTCCCGTAAACACCATCCTGGCCGCCGAGACCGTGGTCAGGCTGCTCCAACAACATGAGCGACAGCTGGTGGTGGACGCCGTCGGCGCCGCCCTGGGCCAGGTCCGCAAGGCCGTCATGCAGGCCCAGTCCGAGGCGGATGTCGCCGGGCTCGACCTGAGCACCGACGCCCTGGCGGCCGCTGTAGCGCGCCAGTTGGGCGCCCGCCTTCAGCCCCGGCTGCGCCGGGTGATCAACGCGACTGGCGTGGTCCTGCATACCAATATGGGCCGCTCCCCGCTCGCCGAGGAGGCGGTGAAGGCCATGACGGACATCGCCACCCGGTACAATAACCTGGAGCTCGACCTTCAGACCGGCGAGCGGGGTTCCCGCTACGCCCACGTCGAGGAGCTGCTCTGCCAGCTCACCGGCGCCGAGGCGGCCCTGGTGGTCAACAACAACGCCGGCGCCGTGCTGCTGATGCTCTCGGCCCTGTGCGCCGGGAAGGAGGTCGTGGTCAGCCGGGGCGAACTGGTCGAGATCGGCGGCTCCTTCCGGGTGCCCGACGTGATGGAGCAGGGCGGCGCCCGCCTGGTCGAGGTGGGCACCACCAACAAGACCCACCCCTACGACTACGAGCGCGCCATCCGCCCCGAGACGGGCGCCCTCCTGAAGGTCCACACCTCCAACTTCAAGATCCTTGGCTTCACCGCCGAGGTCGAGACCGCAGAGATGGCCCGCATCGCCCACAGCCAGGGAATCCACTGCCTGGTGGACTGGGGCTCCGGGGTGATGGTCGATCTCCAGCGCTTCGGGCTGGGGCACGAGGCGACCATGCCTGAGCTGATCCGGGACGGGGCCGACCTGGTCACCTTCTCCGGCGACAAGCTGCTGGGCGCCCCCCAGGGCGGCTTCATCGTGGGCAAAAAAGAGCTGGTAGCAACGTGCAAGAAGCACCCGCTCACCCGAGCCCTGCGGGTGGATAAGCTAACCCTGGCCGGCATCGAGGCGACGCTAAAGCTGTATCTGGAGCCCGAGAAGGCGGTCAAGCGAATCCCGACCCTGCGCATGATGGGCCTGACGGTGGGCGACCTCGCCCCGGTGGCGGATGACCTGGCCGCCCGGCTGACCCAGGCGATCCCCGGCGCCAGAGTGAGCGTCATCGACGGCGCCTCCCAGGTCGGCGGCGGCTCCCTGCCCGGCGTCGACCTGCCGACCCGGCTGGTGGCCGTATCCCATCCGGCGCCCCAGCAGATCGAGCGTTGCCTGCGGGAGCAGGATCCGCCGGTCATGGTCCGGGTCTACGGCGGCCAGGTCCTGATCGACCCGCGCACACTTTGGCCTGAAGAACTGGACCTGGTGGTATCTGCAATGGCGGCCGCCATGTCTAAAGCCTAGAAGAAGGAGGTGACCTCCGTGAGCGACACTGAGCAGATCCGGCTGACCCAGTACTCCAGCAAGGCGGGCTGAGGCTGCAAGATAGGTCCGGAGGATCTATCCGAAGTGCTCAAGTTCCTGCCCCCCAGCGTCAGCGACGCCAACGTGATCGTCGGGCTCGACAGCCCTGACGACGCCGGGGTTTACCGCATTAGCGAGGACGTAGCCATCGTCCAGACCGTCGATTTCTTTACCCCCATCGTGGACGACCCTTACTGGTTCGGCGCCATCGCTGCGGCCAACGCCCTCTCGGACGTCTTCGCCATGGGCGGGCGCCCGATTACGGCCCTGAACCTGGTGGGCTTCCCGATTACGAAGCTTGACAAGCGCATACTGGCTGAGATCCTGCGGGGCGGCGCAGATAAGGTCCGCGAGGCGGGCGCCGTCATCCTGGGCGGCCACTCCATCGACGATCCCGAGCCGAAGTTCGGCCTCTCGGTCACCGGCGTGGTCCACCCGGGAAAGATCGGCGCCAAGGCGGGCGCCCGTCCCGGCGACGTGCTGGTGCTGACCAAGCCGATCGGCATCGGCGTTATCACCACGGCGATCAAGCGGGGCGCCGCTACCCCTGACGATGCCGCTGAGGCCATCCGTGTCATGGCCACGCTGAACAACGTGGTCGACGTCCTGGAGCCGTTCGATGTGCGGGGCCTGACCGACATCACCGGCTTCGGCCTGCTGGGGCACGCCTCCGAGGTGGCCCGGGAGTCCAAGGTCGGCATGCGGATTTACTCCTCGAAGGTGCCGGTGCTACCGAGCACCTACACCTATGCGGACCAGGGGATCTTCCCCGGCGGCTCAAAGAACAACTACAAGTTCCTTACTTCCCGTGAGTACGTAGCATTTGACCCGGCCATCGACCAGACGCAGCAGATGATCCTGTGCGACGCCGTCACATCCGGCGGGCTCTTCATCGCTGTGGCCGCCGATAAGGCGGAGGCCCTGGTCGCCGCTCTGAAACAGAAGGGGACGATCGTAGCCGAGATCATCGGCGAGGCCGTCGCCGATCATCCCGGAAAGATTGTGGTGATGCCTTCATGAGGATCCAGCCGGTCTCCGGTCTGCGGCTGTCCACCAGCCCGGCCGTCGAGGCCTTCCTTTTTGACTTTGCAAAGATCGCACCTGCGTACGAGTATAACTGGACGCAGCAATCATCCTTCGAATCCCGAGCGGCCTATCTGAACGGCGGCGGCTATCGCGGCGACCGCGCAGCGCTGGCGGCGGCGCTCCGCAGCTACAACCAGGCTCTGGGCGCCGCCCCCGAGACCATGGCTAACATCGACCTCCTCGCCAAGGAGGGGACGCTTGCGGTGGTGACCGGCCAGCAGGCCGGAATCTTTACCGGACCCGCTTACAGCGTCTACAAGGCGATCACCGCCATCCACCTGGCCCGCCAGCAGTCGGGGCGCCTTGGCGTACCCGTGGTGCCGGTCTTCTGGGTCGCCGCCGAGGACCACGACTGGCAGGAGGTCTCCTGGGTCATGACCCCGTGGGGCGAGTCCATGGGCCGGGTGGCCCTGCACGAGTCCTTCGACGGCGACCGCCGCAGCGTCGGCCTTGCTCCGGCCCCGGCCTCGCTGCCCCAGGTGATCGAGGAGTTCCTCGCCCTGCTGCCCGAGACCGAGTTCAAGGCCGAGGTGGCTGAGCGCATCAAGAGCGCCGCCATCCCGGGCGGCAGTCTGGTGGACTGGTTTGTCCGGCTCATCACCTGGCTCTTTGAGGGCACCGGCCTGGTCATCATCAACCCCTCGGACCCCGCCATCCGCCGGATCGAGGCGCCCTTCTTCGAGCGGGCGATCCGCTCCCACGAGGCGGTGGAGGAGGGGCTCGGCAAGGGCTACGAGCTGTTCGAGCAGCTGGGCTTCAAGCCCACCGTGGACCGGCAGCTGGGCAACCTGAACCTCTTTACGTACGTCAACGGCGAGCGCCTGCCGATCGTGGGCGCCGGCGAGAACTTCTGGATCCGCGACCGGGAGGAGATCGGCTGGTCCCTGGAGGAGCTGGTGGACCGGGCCAACACCCACCCCGAGCTCTTCAGCACCAACGTGGTCCTGCGCCCGGTGGTCCAGTCCTTCCTGCTCCCCGACCTGGCCTACGTTGGCGGCCCGGGCGAGGTGACCTACTTCGGCCTCTACAAGCAGGTCTACACCGCCCTCGGCCAGCAGATGCCCGTGGTCTACCCCCGGGAGTCCTTCACGCTGGTCGAGCCGCCCATCGCCCGGATCCTGGAGAAGCAGGGGCTCTCGCTCACCGATGCGGTCTACAAGCTCGATGAGCGCCGCAAGGAGTTCATGGAGCGGGAGGACCGGCTCGGCCTGAACGACCTCTTCCAGAACTTCCGGAGCGACTTTGAGCAGCTCTACGGCAACCTGGTGAACGCGGTGCTGCAGCTCGACCCGAACCTGCAGCACGTAACCGAGGAGAACCGCAAGCAGATCGCCGTACAGATCAACAAGCTGGAAGAGAAGGCCCGGCAGCAGCACCGCAAGAACCTCGAGGTGGCGCTGCGGCAGTTCGACCGGCTGAAGGCGAACCTGTACCCCGACGGGCTCCAGGAGCGCAGCGTCTCCGTGCTGCCCTACCTGGCCAAGTACGGGCCTGACCTGGTACGGACGCTCTGTAACGAGACCTCGCTCGGCGACGGCTGGGAGCACCGGGCCGTTTACCTCGGCAGTTAGCGCACCGCCCACGCGCCCCCACCCGAAAGAGGGGGGGCGCATCCACTTGGTCTACAGATAAACAGACTGTTGTTCTGGCATAACCGAGCGTTTATCATACTAGCTTGGTATTTGTGCTTTTTAGGAGGATGAACCATATGCGCCGTGCGTTTTCAATCGCACTCTCCCTGACGACGGCCGCTGCCGTGATTGCTGGCTGTGGCGGGACCAAGGCTCCGACCACCGACACGCCCAAGGCCGAGCAGCAGGTAATCAAGTTCGACGTGATCCCGACCCAGAAGAGCGAGAAGTTCCAGGACCAGATTAACAAGCTGGGCGACCTGCTCTCCAAGGAGACCGGCTACAAGATCGAGATGCGCATCCCCGCCGACTACGCCGCCGTGGTGGAGGCGATGCGCTTCGGCAAGACCGACGTCGCCTACTTCGGCCCCTTTACTTACGTCGTCGCCAACGCCCAGAGCGGCGCCCAGGCCTTCATCACCATGAACATCAAGGGCAAGCCGTACTACTACAGCTACGCCATCGTCAAGAAGGACTCGCCGATCCAGACGCTGGACGACAAGGGTATCGCCACCCTGAAGGGCAAGAAGATCGCCCTGGGCGACCCCTCCTCGACCTCTAGCTCGCAGATTCCTCAGCTGGCCCTCAAGAACGCCGGCCTGGACCGTGAGAAGGATGTCAAGTTGGAGTTCACCGGCGCCCACGACGCCGTGCTGAAGACCGTCGTCGCCGACAAAGCTGACATTGGCTTCCTAGACAGCGCCATCTTCGAGGGCAGCCTCAAGACCAAGTTCCCCGAGGACTACGACAAGGTGCGCGTGGTCTGGAAGTCGATGGAGCTCTACCAGTACCCCTGGGCCCACCGCAAGGATATGGACCCCGCCGTGGTCAAAAAGCTGCAGGACGCCTTCCTGAAGATCACCGACAAGGACGCCCTGGAGCCCTTCGGCGCCGACGGCTTCGTCGTGGCGGATGACGCCAAGTACGGCCCCGTCCGCGACGCCGCCGCCGCCCTGGGCATCGACCTGAAGGGCTACCAGTTCAAGAAGTAGCAACCAGAGAGGGAGGTGGGCCCCGTGAAGCGTCTGAACGACCGGACCCGGGGCCCCGCCCTGTGGTCGCTCCTGGCTGTCGCTGTGGTGGCTTCGGTCTGGATCACCGGGTTCAACCTGGAGAACCTGACCCCGGAGCACGCCTGGGAGTTCATCCGGGGGATGTTCCCGCCGGACTGGCGTGTACTGAACAAGGTGCTCTGGGGCATGGCCGAAACGGTGGCCATCGCCTTTCTGGGCACCTTCTTCGCCTTTCTGCTGGCCTTCCCGCTCAGCTTCATCACAGCACGCAACATCGGGGCGCCCTGGCTGGGGCATGGTGTCCGGGCCCTTATGGCCTTTCTCCGTTCCATTCCCGAAATCATCTGGGCCCTGATCTTCGTATTGCTCCTGGACTTTGGCAACGGGGCGGGCGTTTTGGCGCTGACCGCCCACAACGTGGGCATCCTGACCAAGCTGATCGGAGAGGTCTATGAGGATGCGCCCGTCGGGCCGCAGGAGGCGATGCTCTCCACCGGCACCGGGCGCGCCACGGCCGTGTGGTACGGCATCCTGCCCTGGGCCATGCCGTCCATCCTGAGCCACAGCTTCTTCCGCTTCGAGTGCAACATCCGCACGGCGACGCTGCTGGGCATCGTCAACGCCGGCGGCATCGGCACACTCTTGATGCACCACCGGTCGCTGTACCTCTACAACGCCATGTCGGTGGACATCCTGGGCATCCTGGCGCTGGTGATCCTCGCCGACGGCCTGGGCGCCCTCGTCCGAAAGCAGGTGAGCTAGCATGCTGGTCCTGGAGAACGTCAGCAAAACCTATCGCCCCGGCGACCCCCCGGCCCTGCAGGGCGCCAGCCTGCGCATCGAGCGCGGCGAGCTTGTGGCCCTGCTGGGGCCCAGCGGCGCCGGCAAATCGACCCTGCTGCGCACCATCAACGGCCTGGTCAGGCCCGACGCCGGCCGGATCACCGTTGACGGAGAGGCGATCACCGGGCTGGAGGGCGGCGCCCTTCAGCTCGCCCGGCGCAAGGTGGCCATGATCTTTCAGGAGTTCCACCTGATCGACCGGCTCGCGGTCGGAACCAACGTGATCAGCGGGCGTTTCGGCGCCTACCCCTTCTGGCGCAACGTGCTTAAGTTGTGGCAGCCAGGCGACCTCGCCGAGGCTCGGCGCCTGTTGGACCGGGTCGGCCTGGGCGCCATGGATCGCTCGCTGGCCCGGGAGCTCTCGGGCGGACAGCGCCAGCGGGTGGCGATCGCCCGGGCGATGATGCAGCGCCCGCAGGTTCTCCTGGGGGACGAACCCGTCGCCAGCTTGGACCCCGTCACCGCCCGCAGCATCATGCAGCTGATTACCGAGCTGTCCCGGGAACAGGGGCTCACCACCGTCCTTAGCCTTCACGATGTAACGCTGGCCAAGGAATACTGCCAGCGTGCGGTCGCAGTCAGCCGCGGCCGCGTGGTTTTCGACGGGCCAATGTCAGGCGTCACCGATGACGTGCTGCGGTCGATCTATCAATGACCTTTTGCGACTGCACGGGCCGCGGGATGGGCACACTAAACAGTGGCTCATCCTTTCATTTTTCTCCAGGTGCGGTCAAGGGAGGCGTTCATGTGGTAGCATGTAAGGTGGCGATCATCGGCGTGGATCGCGTTGCGGCGGTTTTGGCAAACCGGCTGCCGGGCGCGTGCCGCAAGGTGATCATCGGTACCCGGAAATCCTCGGCGGCCGCGCTGGCCGACGAGGTGGGCGGCCTGGCCTCCGACCAGATCAGCGCCGTGCGCGGGTGCCGGGTAGTCTTTCTAGCGGTGCCCGCCTCTGCGGTGCCGCATGTGATTCACGACGCCGTGCCACACCTGGAGCCCGGAGCGATTCTGGCCAACCTGGCGCTCGACCTGCCGACCTCCGACCTGTCGGCCCAGTTTCCCCGCCAGCGCATCGCCGCGGTCAAAATCATCGGCCACCCCACCGAGCTGGAGCGCGGCGCCACTGCCGTCGTGGTGATCGATCGGGTGGACGAGCGCGAGGCCGAACTTCTGGGCGGTTTGCTGGATGGGCTCGGAACCGTTCTGCGCGGCGAGGAGTCCAAAGCAATGGCGGTCCATCAGTCCGTGGTGGAGGCCATGACCCAGGCCGGCGCTGCCCTGCGCCGGCGTCTGCTAGAGCTCGGCGTCGACCGTGAGGTGATCGCCGCGGCCATCTCGACCCTGGGCCCCGGAATTCTGCGTACCCTGCCCGACTACGTTAATCAAACTCCGCCCACATAAACAATAGGAGGTCGGAACGTGCGCTCCCACGTGAAGAAACTACGGTATGTCGCTCTGTTTACGCTTATGCTCTGCCTGCTTACGCTCTCCGTGCTCCCCGGTTCCGCTGCGGCCGCGCCGCCGCTCGAGATCGAAGGCAAGTCTGCGGTGCTGATCGATTTTGCCACCGGACAAGTCCTGTATGAAAAGAACCCGACCGAGCCGATTCCGCCTGCCTCCATGACCAAGCTGATGACCCTACACCTTGCCTACAAGAAGATCGCCGAGGGCACCATGAAGCCCACCGACCTGGTCAACGTCACGACCGACGCCTGGGCTGCGAAGTTTCCTGGCTCTTCGCTTATGTTCCTGGCGCCCGGTCAGAAGGTAACCGTCGCCGAGGTCATGCGCGGTATTGCTGTTCCTTCCGGAAACGATGCGGCGACCGCCCTGGCCCAGCACATGGCCGGCACGGTGGACGCCTTCGTGGCCCAGATGAACAAGGAGGCCGATGCCCTGGGGCTGAAGCTGTACTTTGCTGACCCCTCGGGACTCAGCCCGAAGAGCAGCGTCAACGCCCGCGATTTCGCCACCTTCGCTCGCTTCTACCTGCAGCAACACCCCGAGTCGCTCGCCGAGCTGCACTCGGTCAAGAGTTTCGCCTACCCGCAGTGGGAGAACCTCTCCCCCGAGGAGAAGGCGGGTAAGTCCCAGGCGACACATAAGCCCATCGAGCAGGATAACCGCAACGGCCTGCTCTGGACCATGGAGGGCGTCGACGGCCTGAAGACCGGCTTTATCGACGAGGCCGGCTACAACATTACCGTCACCGCCAAGCGCGGCGATATGCGGCTGATTGGCGTCGTTATGGGCGTGCCCGGCGTGAACACCAGCGACGGGTCCGCCCGTCGTGAAGCGGCCGCTGCTGCCCTGCTCAACTGGGGCTTCCAGAACTTCACCACCGTCAAGCCGCCCCTGGGCACCGTAGACCCGGTGCGCGTCTGGAAGGGCGCCGCCAACGAGGTGGCCCTGGAGCCCGAACAGCCCCTGGTCCTCACGGTGGCCCGCGGTCTGGAGACCAAGCTGACCCGCACCGTCCACCAGGAGGCTTCCGTCACGGCTCCGGTCAAGAAGGGCGCCAAGCTGGGCGAACTGGTCTACGCCGCCGACGGCAAGGAGATCGCCCGAGTACCCCTCGTCGCTGCGAACGATGTGGGTCAGGGCGGCATCTTCAAGCGGCTGTGGGACTCGATCCGCCTGACCGTCTCCGGCTGGTTCTCGAAGAAGAAGTAAGAGCGGCTCAGAAGTTAGCAGGGTGGTGCATGCACCGCCCTGCTTTTTTGGTCCTTGCAATTCATAACCGATCGGTTATAATTGGAGCAACGCATCCAGCTAACGGAGGAGATCATCACGAATATCCGACAGTCAATCACGGTTCGGCGCCCTGTGGAGACCACCTTTGCCGCCTTCACGGCCGATTTTGGCCGTTGGTGGCCCCTCAAGCAGTTCTCGTTCGGGGGTGAGCGCGCCAAGGAGATCCATTTCGAGTGCCATGTGGGCGGGCGGTTCTACGAGCGGTTCACGGATGGGAATGAGTTCACCATCGGCACCGTTACGCTGTTTGAAGCTCCCAACCGCGTGAGTTTCACCTGGAAGCAGCCGAACTGGAATGGTTTCACTGTGGTGGATGTCAAGTTCATCCCTGTGCCCGAGGGCACGCTGGTGGAATTGGAGCACAAGGACTGGGAAGCCGCTGGGGTTCCGAGCCAGGAGGCCGCTCACTACAACCAGGGTTGGGGATTCCTCCTCAGTCTCTTTGCCAATTTCCAGCAGGGTTGATGCTGTGACGCAGAGCCTGGACCTGGCTTTCGCCGCTCTGGCGGACCCCACCCGTCGGGAGTTGCTGCGGCGCATCGGCCGTCGGCCCCAGCCCGTGGTTGCGCTCTGCGAGGGGATTCCAATGAGCCAGCCAGCGGTCTCCAAGCACCTCCGGGTTCTCCGGGAGGCCGGGCTGGTCGAGCTCGACAAGAGGGGCCGGGAGCACGTCTACCACCTGTCGTCCCAGGGTGTCGGCGAACTGCGCACCTACGTGGAATCCGTGAGCGCCATGTGGGAGACCACTTTGCAGGCATTCGCTGAGTATGCGGAAGGGAAGGAATAGGAGAGGGGCCGCCATCTATTGTGGCGGCCCCTTTAGTTTTCCTAGCTGCAATCGAAACCAGTGCAGCTCCGCCTCGTCATAGAGGTTGTTTAGCCCGATGCAGTCGACCCAGGCGTTCCACACGTTGAACATATGAACGCTCGGCCAGAAGAGGAGCCACTGGTAGTTGATCACTTCTGCAATCAGGTCCGTGCGGCCGATCAACGTGTAAAAGACGGCCTTGCTCATGCCGGAGTTTAGCCAGATGGCCAGATGCCAGCTCATGAGCATGATCCCCTTGACCAGCTGCATGTTGTGAAAGTGCCCCGCGCCCCCGAGGGCGGCGGCCCAGAAGGCGGCGACCCAGGGGTTGCGGCGGACCAGCATGTTTTGGCCGTAGAAGGTCATGGTGTGGTAGTCGAAGTACCGGTGTTGCTGCAAGCGTTCCAGGTCCCACAGCTTGTTCCCCTCCACCGTGACCCGGTAGGCATCCCATATCGCCAGCATGTAAACGGGGGGATAGAGGATCGCCCAGCGGATGTTCAGCACCTCCCGGGCCAGATCCGGGTTGCCGAGCAAGGTGTGGTAGATGGCCAGGTTCAGGTTGCTCTGGAGGTTGACTACGATCTCCCAACTCATCAAAATGAAGCCCTTCAAGAACGAGCCATTATAGAAGTGGCCCAGCCCCGGAAGTGCGACCGACCACCAGGCAGCTGCCCAAGGGTTCCGGCGGTTCAGGTACTGCAGTCCCAGCGGGTGCAACGACATCTTGATCAAACGGTAGTTCTGCGACCCATTCATGCAAACGCCCCCTGACCACGCTCGTAGTATGACGCGCGGGCTCCGGCGTTATCATAGAACCATGATGAAGACGCTCGTGGGCATCGTGAACTCTACATATGATCTCAAGCGGGCCTTTCTGAGCCTGCAACGGGCCGGCTTTGGCTCGGTCGACCTGCAGTTTAGCTACCTCACCAGCCAAAAGCAGCCCTGGGAGCCCGGCACCTTGCAGGCATGGCTGCACAGGGGCGGGTTCCTTGGCGATACCATGGACCGCTCAGACGGCTCCAGCTTGATGGACGGGACCACCGCCGGGGCGACCATCTTCTCACTCCTCGGCGTGGTTTACGGCTCGGTCTTGCCGATGGGGCCGATCACGGGCGGAGTCCTTGGGATCCTGGGCGGAGGGATTGTTGGCTGGCTGTTGGACCAGGCCATCGGAGCGCGACTGAGCCGGGGGAAGAAGGTGGAACGGGCCTCGCCGGACAGCTGCCTCGTGCTGGTTCGCTGTGATGATGATGAGCGGCTGAAGGCGGCCAAGAATGCCCTCAAGGAGGCCCAGGTCGTCATGCAGGGAATCATTGAGTAAAAAGTTGAGCCGGAGCGACCGCTCCGGCTCAACTGCTTTCATTTACTTGGTCTGGCCCTTTACAATCTCCAGCGTGTCCCGGGCGATCACGAGCTCCTCGTTGGTGGGGATCACCCAGACCTCAACCTTTGAGTCGGGGCCGGAGATCCGCCGCTCGCCCTTGGCCTTGTTGCCGTCCGGGTTGAAGGTGACGCCCAGGTAGCTCAGGTTCCTGCAGATCGTCTCTCGCACCAGGCGCGAGTTCTCGCCGATGCCGCCGGTGAAGACGATGCCGTCCACGCCGTCCATGGCCGCCGCATAGGAGCCGATGTACTTGCGCAGGCGGTACTCAAACATGGCGAAGGTCTCCTTGGCGCGCTCGTCGCCCTTCTCCATCTCCTCTTCGATCTGGCGCATATCGCCGGAGATGCCGGACACACCGCGCATGCCCGAATGCTTGTTGAGCATGGAGTTGATCTCCTGGATGGAGATCTCCTCCCGGGACATGATGTAGGAGATGACGCCGGGGTCCAGGTCGCCGCTGCGGGTGCCCATGATCAGGCCCTCCAACGGGGTGAAGCCCATGGAGGTGTCCACCGACTTGCCGTTCTGGATGGCGCAGACGGAGGAGCCGTTGCCCAGGTGGCAGGTGATCAGCTTTAGTTCCGACAGCGGCTTACCCAGTTGTGCGGCGAAGCGCTCCGAGACAAACCGGTGGGAGGTGCCGTGAAAACCATAGCGCCTTACCTTATGACGCTTGTACATCGCATAGGGCAGGGCGTACAGGAAGGAGGTCCGCGGCATGGTCGCATGGAAAGCAGTGTCGAAGACCGCCACCTGCGGCACGCCGGGCAGTCCGGCCTCGGCGGCCAGAATGCCGGTCAGGTTGGGCGGGTTGTGCAGGGGCGCCAGATCAAAGAGCGCCCGCAGGGTCCGCTTTACCTCGTTATCGATCAGCACAGACGCGCTGAAGGACTCGCCGCCGTGGACCACGCGGTGGCCGACGGCGCCGATTTCGGCAGGGCTCTTGATCACGCCGTGCACCTTGTGGGTGAGGGCGCCCAGCACCTTACGGATCGCGGTGGTGTGGTCGAGGATCGTGGCGATCTCCTTGACCTCGTGCTCGCCGGCCCCGGCCTTGTACTCGAAAATGGCGTCGTCCATGCCGATGCGCTCGACCTTGCCGATCGCCAGGACCTTCTCCTCGGTCATGTCAAGGAACTGATACTTGACCGACGACGAGCCGCAGTTCAGAACGAGAATGTTCATCGGACCGTCCCTCCGTCCTTGACGCGATCGCCGTCGGCGTCGTACTTGAAGAAGCCCTCGCCCGTCTCCACGCCGAGGTGGCCGGCGCGGACCAGCTTCCGCAGGATCGGCGCGGGCCGGTACTTCATGTCGCCATACTCACGCCACATGCGCTCGCACATGACCAGCACGGTGTCAAGGCCGATGCGGTCGGCGATCTCGAGCGGACCGCGGGCCATTTCAAAGCCCAGGCGCATCGCCGTGTCGATATCCTCTGCCGAGGCGACGCCTTCCATGAGGGTGGCGCAGGCTTCGTTGATCAGTGGCACGATCAGGCGGGTGGTCACGAAGCCCGTCGACTCGAAGACCTCGACGCCCGTGCGGTCCAGCTGCTCCATGAGCGCCTTGACGGACTGCACGGTGGCGTCGGAGGTCTTCAGGCCGCGCACGACCTCCACGACCCGGGTGCGGGTCATCGGGCTGAGGAAGTGGCAGCCGATCACCTTCTCCGGGCGATAGGTCGCTGCCGCCATCTCCGTAATGGAGAGGGTGGAGGTGTTGGAGGCTAAGATGACGTCCTTGCCGCAAATCTGGTCGAGCGTGCGGAAGACCTGCTTGTCTTCCTCGATCTCAGCGACCATTGCCACAATGACGAAGTCAGCCTTGGCCAGCTGCGTAATGTCGCTCGTAAAACGGATGCGCCCGAGGATCACCCGCTTCTCGGCCTCGGTGATCGCCCAGCGCTCGATCTCCTTCTGGAGGGCAACGTCCAGGTATCGCTGTGCACTCTCCAGCTCCGCCTGAGTGCGGCCGACCATGATCACCTCAAAGCCCTTGGAAGCCACCAGTTCAGCGATGCCACGGCCCATGCGGCCGGTGCCGATAATGCCCCAGGTATGAATCGCCATAGTCACACTCCCAACCTGCCGGTTCGTTTGTCGACGCGTGTCCTGCCTATGATACCGAGAAACCCTGGCTATTTACAGTAGTCGAGGGCATAAATAGTGCACACATCCTACAACTGTGCTACCGAAACACCTGATCGGGTCGGTCACACACCCGACCGACCCATAACCATCCAGCGCTATGCTAGGTTTCGCAATCCGGCTACATTCGACGCCGGTTGGGTGATGACCGAATGGGACGATCGGTCAAGGTGAGAAACGAAGAGTGAGCGATGGGGGCACGGTTTGTGTTAGAACGGTTCGGTAGCGTACACTTCACATGTTGAAAAAGATGGCCTCATTACACCCAAAGGGGGATGCTCCTTGCAGCATAAGCGGCTTCTGGCCGGCGTGCTGGCGCTGGCCACCCTCGCAGCAGGCTGCGGGGCAGGCGCGCGCAAAGGCGATTTCAGTGCACCCTGGCGCCCGGTGGAGCTCGGCGCAGACAGCGCTTCGGCGATGCCGCCGGTCTACGTTCCGCCAGCCGGTGAGGCCCCTGCAGCCCCTGCCGAGGCAGTCGAGCGCGCCGAGCCCGCCGAAGCCCCCAGCGCTCCTGCGGAGCCGAACGTGGTGGCGGTGAAGCCGCCTGCAGTCTCTGAGGACCCGCCCATCGCTGTGTCGGCGCCCGATCCTGTGCCGACCCCGAGGCCGGCCGAGAAGGAGGAGCCAGCGCCGGTCAAGCCGCCGGCGACCACGCCTGGCACCAAGCCCGAGCCGGCCAAGCCTGCTCCCGAGCCTAAGCCAGAGCCCGACCCGGCCGAGCCTACTCCCGAGCCAAAACCTGAGCCAATGCCCGAGCCCCAGCCCCAGCCTGCACCGCTGCCGCCGCCCGTCGTGATGCCGGCTCCGACCGATTCGCTCCCGGCGGGCCTCACCGCCGACGAGCAACTGATGGTCCGGCTGGTCAACGAGGAGCGGGCCAAGGCCGGCCTGCCTGCCCTGGAGGTGGACCTACACCTGGTGCAGACCGCTCGGGCCAAGAGCCAGGACATGATCACCTACAATTACTTTGCCCACGATTCGGCCCGACTCGGCTCCCCCTTTGATCAAATGACCGCCGCCGGGATCCGGTATTCGACCGCGGGCGAGAACATCGCCGGCAACCCGTCGGTGGAGGGCGCCCACCGCACGCTGATCAACAGCTCCGGCCATCGGGCCAACATCCTGAGCAAGAGCTTCAAGAAGTTCGGCATCGGCATCATCCACGGTGGAAAGTACGGCATCATGTTCACCCAGCAGTTCATTGGATAATAGGCAGTGATGAAGCCACAGAGCTGCACTCTGTGGCTTTTGTCGTAGATAGATAAACGACAAAGTTCGGCATAATTCGACGTACATTTACAATCTGTTTATTGATTGTCGGAAGATTGTGTCGTAAACTAGGCGCAACAGGGGTTGTCCGGGAAAGGCAGGTGAAATGGTGAGCACAACGCTCTATGTCGGCAATCTGCCGTGGACCACCAAGGAGCAGGATCTGACGGCCTGGGTGGCACCGCATGCTCAGGTGCTCAGCGCCCGGGTGATCACCGACCGTGAAACTGGCCGGTCCCGGGGCTTCGGCTTCGTGGAGGTGGCCGCCGAGGAGGCCGCCAAGGCGATCGAGGCGCTCAACGGTACCGAGCTCGGTGGCCGTGTGGTGACAGTCAACCAGGCCCAGTCCCGACAGCGGTAAGAGCGCGTACGGCCCGATCCTCCGACGGGGGGGATCGGGTCGCCGCTTTTTTTCGGACCGCCCGCACCAGCCCTGGATCGCTGACATATCATGACCAGCAGGAGGCGGGTGTTTCCCGCCATCTGGTCCCCGTGAGCGGTCCGTCACATACCAATTCTACGGAGCCGCTCGAGGACCCCAAGCGCGTAAGAAGGGGGCAATCGTGCGTGGCTGACACCCAGCTCTTAAAGCTTGAGTGCTTGGTGTGCGAGAGCGCAGGCGAGGCGTGCATCGAGTCTCGGTTTGTGCTGCCGCGCCGGGCGAAGAAGATCGCCGAAATCCAGGCCCGCCTCGTCGATCTCTGTGGTGAGGTAGTCGACGGGCAGGTTATGGTCAGCGGCGTCCTCCACAAGCAGATCTTCTTTGTCGGCGAGGACCATCATGTACATCATGTTGCCGAAGATGTTCCGTTCACCGTGTTCGTTGACTGCCCGGGCGCCGTCCCAGGTCAGGTGACCACGGTGGTCGGCCGCATCTGCAAGCTGACCCACTCCCTGGAGTTCGGCCAGGAGGTCTGCCAAAGGGCGATCCTGCAGTTCACCGTCCGGGTGACCGAGGACGTTCAGGCCAACGTGGTCCTGGATCCCAACGGTCCGCTGGTGAAGGCCGAGTGCGTGGTCGGCGAGACCACCAAGGCGCTCACGGTGGAGAACTGCATCGAGCTCGATCAACGGGCGATCAAGGTTCGCGATATCCAGGTCTCCCTGGAGGACGTCACGGCGGAGGCCGGCGTCGACCAGGTTCTGTTCCAGGGTACGCTCAACAAGTGCATCTTCTACGTCTCCGAAGATGACGTGGAGCTGTACCAGGAGGAGCAGGTCCCGTTCTCGGGCATCGCGGATATCTGCGGTGTCGAGCCGGGCGACAACGTCACCCTGCAGGCTCAGATCCTGCGGGTAGACCGGGTGCTCTCCAACGGGCGCCAGGTCCGGCAGCGGGTCACGCTTTCGATCTTCATCAAGGTCACCAGGACCTGCGAGCTGAACGTGGCTGAGGACGTGAATGGTCCGGAGGTCATGGCCTCCCGGGTCATCAGCACCAACTCCCGCCAGGTGCTCGTGGAGAACGTGGCCGACCTGAACCGCCCCGCGCAGAAGGTCCAGGAGATCCAGGCGCGGGTGCAGGATCTGGGGGTCGAGGTGATCCCGAACAAGGTGGTCATCACGGGCACCCTGCACAAGCAGATCTTCTTTGTGGCGGATGACAACATCATCCGGCATATGGGAGAGGATATCCCGTTCACCACCTTCGTCGACCTGCCGGGCGTCAGTCCGGGCGATGCGATCAACATCACTCCGATCGTCGAGCACGTTGGCTTCGAGCTAATCGATGAGATCGGCGAGGAGGATGTGCACGAAAGCGTCGACCACTGCGACCCGTACGTCGACGAGGTCGAGTGCCCGCTCTTCCGCCGCCTGATTCAGCGGACCGTGATCCAGCTGGTGGTCACCGCCAGCCAGGAGCAGCCGATCCGCGTGGCGACGGCGCCGCTGACGACGACCGTCGTCTAACCAGCGCCTGATTGGGCTTACTCCAGCCGGACCAGGGCGCCGGGAGCTGTACAGCGGCCTTGGTTTGGGACTGAGGGGACACCTTTGTCGGTGTCCCCTCAGCGTCTTTTTTGCGCACAGAAAGCCCAATTCTGCCATTCGTTCTCGGCTGGACAGTGCGGTAATCGTCATGGTACAATTCTTTTTGTCTCCGATCGACGGACGGTTAGCTCAGTTGGTAGAGCACGTGCTTTACACGCATGTGGTCGGGGGTTCGAGTCCCTCACCGTCCACCAGACATGAAAGCAGCGGCAGCCTCATGGGCTAGCCGCTGTTTCCTTTGCTAGTCTAGCGTTGTAAGCAAGACTGGGCCGTCGTCGGTGATGGCTACGGTGTGCTCGTACTGGACGCAGAGCGAGCCGTCGGCGGTGCGGGCGGTCCAGCCGTCGTTCTCGACTTTGATCCGCCAGTCGCCGTTTGTAATCATGGGTTCGATGGCAACTACCATGCCCGGGCGCAGCAGCGGCCCGGTGTGCGGTTCGCCGAAGTGGGGCACCTCGGGCGCTTCGTGCAGATCCTGACCGACGCCGTGGCCGATGAAGTCACGGATGACGCCCATGCCGAAGCCCTCTGCGTAGGTCTGGATTGCGTGGCCGATGTCGCCAACGCGCCGGCCGGCCCGAGCCTCCTGAATGCCCTCGAACAGGCTCTGCTCGCCCACCCGCATCAGGTGCTGCACCTCCGGGGCGACGTTGCCCACAGCGTAGGTCCAGGCCGAGTCGCCATGGTAGCCCTTTAAGTAAGCACCGATATCGACGGTGATGATATCGCCCTCCCGCAGCCGCTGGGCGCCCGGGATGCCGTGGCAAATCACATCGTTCAGGGAGACGCAGATCGATCCGGGGAAGCCCTTGTAGCCCTTGAAGCTGGCGACGGCGCCCCGGGCCGTGAGAAAATCCGCCACGAAGCGGTCGAGATCGCGGGTGGAGACCCCTGGCTTGACCCGGGGGGCCAGCGCTGCGTGGGCTTCCGCCACCAGGCGCCCCGCCTCCCGCATGATGGCGATCTCGCGGGGGGATTTCAGTTTGATCACGCAGGCAACCCCCTTCCTGTCATAAAAAAGGCGGCCCGGGAAGGCCGCCCTTGGCTTACATCTGCTTTACGACTTCCCGGACTGCACGGACGAAGCCGGGGAAGGCCCGCAGGGCCGCCTCCCGGGTCGGGGAGTCGGGACCCTCCGTCAGCATTGCCGTGACCAAATCGAGCATCTCCTCCAGGGAGGCCCGGTGGCTTGACGGTGCAGGCACCACTGCAACAGGCGCCGGCTGCGGCGGGCGCATCGGCCTGGTGGGCGCCGCAGCCTGTGCGGTCCGCCGGTCGCCGCCGCGCTTGGGCAGCGGCACTCGGCCGGCCTTGGCCACCATGGGGCGCCAGGTCTCGGTCCAGTGGCGCATAAGCCTGGCCCGCCCGACCCCCGAGAAGGCCGGCTCCCGGCGCATCGCTTCCAGAATCTCCTTGACCGTCTTCCGCTGACGGAGCCCGTCCTCAATAAAGCTGACGGCAGCCTCATTCATCGCTTCGTTCACTGCGGCACCGCTTCTGGCCACCCTGGACCCCTCCGATCGATTGCTCGTCCTTGCTTGGTAAAAGTATGCAAGGGAGGGGGGCAGGATATGCATGAAAGTTCATCCGAACTGGTGGGAATTAGCCTTCCCGCTTCACCCACCGGGCCACCGGCACCTCACGGCTAAAGCCCAGGGTCCGGAAGAGTCCCACGGCGGCGGTGTTGTCCAGGCGCACGGTCAGACCGACACGCCCGGGGGTCCGTTCCCAGAACTCCAGCACCGACTGGGCCACCAGGCGGGCGCCCAGCCCCTGCCGGCGCGCCGCCGGGTCTACGGACACGTGGTGCAGGAAGCCTGTTGCCTCCTCCCGGCGCAGGAATCCGGCCACCCGGCCCCCGTGCTCCACGACCCGCAGCTCAGGCAGCCAACTGCTCCAGACCTGCCGCGTGATCGGGATCGCCGGGAAACAGTCGTCGTGCAGCCCCTCGATCACATCCAGATCCTCCGGGGTGGCGGGCCGGACCGGCGCCCGGGAGCGCACCCCCGCCAGGTTTAGATCGCCGGGGTAGAGGAAGGCGAAGACGAGCTCGGGCTGCTCGGTGTCGAGATGGTAGCCCCGCCATTCGGCGAAGGCGGCGCCACCCTTGTTGTGCAGGCCGACCAGCATCGAGTAGGCGACGGCGCCCTTCTCGCGGGCGGCGAGCTCGATGCGGGAGGCGAGGAATGCGCCGATCCCCACACCCTCGGTGATCACCAGCGGGCCAAAAAGACGGGCTTCGCCGTCGGTTTTCAAATCGTAGCCGGCCACGCCGACCACGGCGCCGGACTCATCCTCTGCAACCAGGAACTCCGCGTGGCGCAGTTGCTCTACGGCTGCGGCGACATCGGCCTCGGTCTCCCAGAACGGCAGGCCAACCAGTGCACGGTGGCCGGCCTCTGCGGAGATCGCCGCCACCGCCTGGTAGTCGGTAGGTAGCATCGTACGTACCGTGGTCATGGAGGTGCCCCCTTTGGCCATATCCCCGCCTACTCAAGCGGGGATCGTACTACTTCATCAGCTTTTGTAAAAATCCTTCTTAGTTATCGGAAAATCCGTGCGAAACCCAGTGGAATCTGCTCCAGGGCAGGATTTGGCCACACCGGAGCCGAACCTTCTGGCCCATGCTAAAACATATCGTGGATTACCATACACATACGACCCGCTGTGGCCACGCCGTAGGGACCATGGATGAGTACGTGGAGGCGGCAATCGCTGCCGGGATCCGGGAGATCGGGTTTTCGGACCACATTCCCATGTACTGGCTGCCCGTGGAGGAGCGAGATCCGGGCATCGCCATGCGCATGGAGGAGCTGGAGGAGTACGTTGCCGATGTGCTTCGGCTTCGCAGCCGGTACCCGGAGATCCCCATCCGGCTGGGAATCGAGGCTGACTTCATCCCAGGGCGCGAAGAGGACCTGGTCCGGATTCTCGAGCGCTACCCGTGGGACTACGTGATCGGGTCTGTCCATTTTATTGGCGATTGGGATTTTGATAACCCCGCCAGCGTCAGTCGTTATGCACAATGGGATATCTCCGAGCTGTACGCCAAGTTCTTCACCCTGGAGACCATGGCGGCGAAGAGCGGCCTGTTTGACATCATGGCCCACATCGATCTGATCAAGAAATTCGGCCACCGACCGTCCCACGATCTGGGCCGCCTATACGCCGACGTAGCCGCTGTCATGGCCGGCGCCGGCGTCGCCATTGAACTCTCTACCGCCGGCCTGCGTAAACCGGTAGGGGAGGTCTACCCGAACCCCACCCTCCTGTCGGAATGCTGCAAGCGGGGTGTCCCCCTGGTCATCTCCTCCGATGCCCACCGCCCCGAGGAGGTCGCCTGGGGCTTCCAGGGCGCCCGCACGCTGGCCCTCGACATCGGTTACACCGAGGTCGTGCGCTTCGAGAACAGAACCCGGTTCAGCGACCCCCTATAAGCCAAGCGGGAGGCCACCGGCCTCCCGCCCTCTATTCCGGCCCCGAACCTGTTTGGTCGTTCGGTCCAGGAGGGTCCACCCTCAACGCTTCCACTAATAGACGCCGTCCATAGATGCCCTTCGACTCGATATACTGAATGATCATGAGGAGATGAAACAATGCAGTTCGTCCGGAAATGGGGCCGAGTCGCCTTACAGGTCGGGCTCCTGACGGTGGTATCGCTGGTCGGTGATCTGGTGGCAGCGCGTCTGCCGTGGCCCGTGCCGGGCAACGTGATCGGGCTGTTGTTCATGCTGGCGCTCCTGTACACGGGCGCCGTCCGGCTGGAGTGGGTGGAGGCCGGGGCCAACTTTCTGTTGGCGGAGCTGCTGCTGTTCTTTATCCCGTCGGCGGTCGGTATCGTCCAGTACCAGGACTTGATCTTCGGCAGCGGTGTACGGATTCTGCTGGTCATCGGGCTGAGCACGGCGATGGTGATGGCCTGCACCGGGGTCGTAGCCGAGCGCTTGGCGCATCGCCGCGGCGACCGAGGGGGTAACCAACGTGGCTGTGCTTAGCCTCCTGGCGACGGTCTTGATCTATGTGGCGGCCAAGCGGGTCTACCGCCGTCACCGCCGGGTGTTGTTCTCGCCGATCTTTGTAGCACCGCTGCTGCTCGCGGTCCTGCTGTTGCTGACCGGGCTGCCGTACAAGGTCTACTTCCAGGGCGGTCAGTGGCTCAGCTTCCTGCTAGGGCCGGGGACGGTGGCGCTAGCCATCCCGATGTACAAGAACGGGCCGTTGCTGCGGCGCTACGCCGTGGAGATCGGATCCAGTGTGGTGCTGGGGGCGCTGGTGGCGCTGATCAGTTCCGTGCTGCCTGCCCTGTGGCTGCACCTGAGCTCGGAGACGGCCAGCAGCCTGGCGCCCCGGTCGGTCACCACCCCGATCGCCATGGAGATCTCGCGGTCGATCGGCGGGGTGCCCACGCTGACGGCGGTCTTTGTCATCATCACAGCCCTGGTGGGGCTGGCGGCGGAGCCGCTGCTAACCCGGCTGCTGGCAATCAAAAGCCCGGTCGCCCGTGGCGCCCTGCTGGGGATGGGCGCCCACGGCGCTGGCACGGCCCGTGCCTTCGAGCTCGGAAGCCTCGAGGGCACCGTCGCCAGCCTGTCCATGATCGCCGCGGCCGGCGCCACCCTGGCCCTGACGCCCTTAGTTGTTCCCCTGCTTTTTAGCCCTCCCATCTAGCACGCGAATCCAAGCGGACGGCCCCAATGCCGCCCGCTTTTCCATGCCCAGCGGGCAGCCTGGCAGGGGCGGTACGGAGCATTCAACGCCGACCGACAACGGGGCGACGCTGGCGTCCGTACCCACGGAGGGGGCGACAGGACGTCGCCCCCGACCCGCCCAACGCGCCGTCTGCGACCACGGATGGTCGTCAGACGGCGCCCGGCGCTGCCAGAGTCCCGTCGTCCCCGCCCGCAGAGGCGTTGTGGCGACCACCGCCCCTGCCAAGCTGCCTCCCCAAAGCCTGACCCGCGAAGAGCGGGCGGCCCCACAGCCGCCCGCTTGAGAATTTGCCTAGACCGCGCCGAAGCCAGGGTATGCCGCGATACCGGGGATACCGGCCGTGGTCGGATATGCAGAGGGGACGGTAGCCACCGTAGTCACGGGCACAGCGTACTCGTAAACGCGGTACACCGTGGCATTGGCCGCTGGGTACGCAGCATAACCCGGGCCCAGAGCGAGATCGCTCACGCCGGCCTGGGCGCCGATGAAGGGCGAATAGGCAGCGGTAGAGAAACCACCGAAGTTCAAGTGATTGCACCTCCTTCCCTGTTTAAGGTATGAGTCTACATAAACGTAGGTGACCGCTCCGGCCCAATTTGCTGATAGCAAAAGCGGGGGCGCCACGCGCGCCCCCGCCTTGCCCCTAGTGAATGTGTGGATCAAATGTCCGGTATGTATCCAGCAGTCCGTCCAGCACCAGGTTCTCCTCGTCTATGCTCTCCGTCGGGCCCCGGTCCTGCTCGGAGACCGGCTCGTAGGCGACCAGCGCCACGCCCATCTCGCTCTCCAGGTCCCTGAGGGCGCCCATCTGCTCCGGCGACAGCTCCGCAATCCGAAAAGGCGGCATTCCCGATTAGCACCTCCACAGAGCAGGATGCCCCGGGGGGCGAAATAGAATGAGAGCACACGAGAGGGGGCATCTACCCGCAATGTTGCACACCAGACTCTGCACGGCTCTGGACATCCGGTATCCGATCATCCAGGGCGGCCTGGCCTACCTGGCACTGGCCGAACTGTGCGCCGCCGTCGCCGAGGCCGGCGGCCTCGGCCAGATCACCGCAGCGACCTTCCCGACCGAAGAGGCGCTACGGACCGAACTCCGCAAGACCCGCTCCCTGACCAGCAAGCCCTTCGCCGTCAACTTCGCGATGGGCCACCGGACGCTGGAATCCTACATCGACGTCGCCCTGGAGGAGGGGGTCCGGCACGTCAGCATTACGGGCGGCAACCCCGAGCCCTACATGAAGTACATAGACAGCCGCGTCGTCGGCGTCAAAAAGATCATCCTGGTCGCCGGGGTCCGGGCCGCCCAGAAGGCGGAGAGCCTGGGCGCCGACGCCGTGATCGCCGTCGGCTACGACGGCGGCGGCCACCTCGGCCGTGACGACATCGGCACCATGGCCCTGGTCCCCCGCATTGTCGACAGCGTGAAGATCCCCGTGGTTGCCAGCGGGGGCATCATGGACGCCCGGGGCCTGGTCGCAGCGCTGGCCCTCGGGGCTGACGGCATCGAGATGGGCACCCGGTTCGTGGCGGTCCGGGAGTGCACCGCCCACGAGCGCTACAAGGAGCTGCTCGTGGGGGCCAGGGAGACCGACACGGTGATCATCGAGCGCTCCGTGGGGCGCCCGGCCCGGGTGCTCAAGACCGGCGGCGCCAACCGGGTGCTGGAGGCCGAAGCGCAAGGCGCCACCATCGAGCAGCTGCTGCCGCTCATCTCCGGCAAGGTGAACGCCCAGGCAGCCATCGCAGGGGACATGGAGGCCGGCTTCGTCTATGCCGGACAGGGCATCGGTCTGATCGACGATATCCCGAGCGTGGCGCAACTGTTCGAGCGGCTCACCGCTGGCGCCAGCGCCATCATCAACCGAATAAACGGGCTCGTCTGAGACAATGTGCCGTATATCACAGCGCCTCCAGCCTGAGAATGATTATCATCAGACTGGAGGCGGTATTAATGTCGGTACAAAACCCTGAGACGATTCTGCCGGAGCGGGCGCCGGTCCTGGGGGTCCCGCTGCGCTTCCTGTTGATGGGCGTCGCCTACCTGGCGGTGCTGTGCGCCGTCGCGATCTGGCGGGCGCCCATGATGGTGCTTGAATACCTGCATAACCCGGTCACGCTGGCGGTCACCCATCTGTTCACCCTGGGCTTCGCCGGCTCCGTGGTGACCGGGGCGATCTACCAGATGATTCCCGTGATACTGCACGGGCGCCTCCGCAGCGAGGCGGCGGCCAACCTGCACCTGGTGCTCCACGGCGCTGGCGCCGCCTGCATGGTGCTGGGCTTTCTGTCGGCGGACACCCTAGAGGTCGCAGCGGGCGGTACCCTGGTCGTGCTCGGGGCGCTGCTGCTGGTGGTCAACGTCTTGGTCACCGTGCGTACATCCGAGCGCTGGAACACCCACGGGGCGGCCATCGTTGTTGCCCTGCTCTTCTACATCTCCACGCTCTCCTGGGGCCTGGTCATGGCCTTCAACCAGCGCTACGGCTTCCTGGGCGAAGTGGAGGGAGCGCCTCTGGCGACCCACCTCACCCTTGGCCTTGTCGGCTGGTTCAGCCTGATGATCGTCGGGGTCGGCCTGAAGCTGGTGCCGATGTTCGCCCCCGCAAAGCCGCTGCCCGCCCGGCTCGTGCAGGCTGCCGTGGGAGGGGTGGTGGCCGGTGTCGTGATCACCATCGTCGGGCTTCTGACCGTGCGGCCGCTGCTGTGGCTCGGCGTCCTGCTGATGGCCGGCGCCCTGGTGGCCTACACCGGCGCGATCATCTACACATTCCTGCACCGCCGCAGCGGCCCGCTGGATCACAGCGTCCGGTTTGCTGTCACCGCAGGCGTCGCCGGGGCGCTCACGGCCCTGGCGGGGCTGGCCGGCCTGGCCGGACTCTGGACCGGGCGCCCCTGGCAGGCCGCCCTGACCTTCTTCTTCGCCCTGGCCTGGATCGGCGGGACCATCGTGGGCATGCTCCTGCGGATCATCCCGTTCATGGTCTGGCTGCACCGGTTCCGCAACCGGACCCACAAGCTGGAGAAGATCCCCTTCCTGCACGAGATGTTCCGGCACGGTCTCGGCCTGTTCACCTACGGCGCCTGGTTTGCGGGCGTGGTCGTGCTCACCCTCGGCTTCGGTCTTCAGTCCCCCGAGACCGCCATGGCGGGCGGGGCCGTAATGCTCGCCGGGGTGGCCGCGCTGGCCGTCGCCCTGGGCCAGACGCTGTACCATGTGAAGCCGGGGCGCCCGGCGCTCTACCCGGGCAAGAAGTCCTAACGGACCGCGGCCAGCCCGTCCAGGGCGACCCGTGCAAAGAGGGCAGCCCCCTTGTGAATCACGCCCTCGTCGACCATGAACTTCGGGTGGTGCCAGTTCTCGGCGCAGCCGGTCCCCATCCAGATAAAGCAGCCGGGGGCCAACTGCTGGTACTCGGCGAAGTCCTCGCCGCCCATGGTGGGGACCGCATCGACCACGGGCATGCCAAGCGCCCTGGCTGCGGCGCCCATCAGGTCGGCCATGGCGGGATTGTTGTTCACCGCCGGCACGCCGAAGTGGTACTCGAGGTTAGCGGTGGCGCCATACCCGGCAGCGACCTCGCGGACGATGCGGCCCAGCAGTTCGGGCATCCGAGCGCGCACCGCCGGGTTGAAGGTCCGAACGGTGCCCATCAGGCTGGCAGAAGGCGGAATCACGTTGTGGGCGGCGCCCGCCTGGAAGGAGCCGATGGTGACCACCGCGGGCTCCAGCGGGGAGATCGACCGGGAGACCGCAGTCTGCAGGGCCATGACGATGGCGGATCCGGCCACGATCGGGTCGATGGTCGCATCGGGGATGGCGGCGTGGCCGCCCTTGCCCTCAACGGTGATGCGAATGAAATCGGCCGCGGCCATCAGCGGACCATACTTGATCCCTACATGCCCGGCGGAAACGTCGGGCTTATTGTGCATCCCAAAGACGGCGCTCACGCCCTCCATGCAGCCTGCCTTGATCATGTCCAGGGCGCCGTGGGTGTTCTCCTCGGCGGGCTGAAAGAGCAGCCGCACGGTGCCCGCCATGCTGGCGGTCATTTCCTTGAGGATCAAGGCTGCGCCCAGAATGGTCGCCATGTGGAAGTCGTGGCCGCAAGCGTGCATCTTGCCCGGGATTTCGGAGGCAAAGGGCAACCCGGTCTCTTCCTGGATGGGCAAGGCGTCAACATCCGTACGGATGGCGACCGTGGGTCCGGGGAGGGCGCCCCGCACCTCGGCCACCAGGCCGGTTTTCAGGTTCAGCGGCAGGATGGGAATGCCAGCCTCGTCCAGCCACGCCCGCAGGCGGTCGGTCGTCCAGAACTCCTCGCCTGACAGTTCCGGGTGGCGGTGCAGCTCACGGCGAACGTCGATCAACCGGGGAGACAGGTCGGCAGCCAGACGCAGGATCGTTTCGTTTTGCGTACCCATGCAATGATCGGCCTCCTTCACTTCCCGGAACCGATTCGCCCCACGAAGCAAACTTCCCTGCGTCATCTCGGCGCAGCTGCGGCGCGAAAAGGCGGCAGCATCACTGCTGCCGCCCGGGTCTCCCGTCGCTCTTAGTGAACGCTCCCGTCGGAGACCATCTTGGTGATCATGCCAGCCAGAGCGTGGCGCTCGGTCTGATCGCCCTTGTCCCACAGCTCCTTCAGAAGGCGCTGCTCGCGGTTCTTCGGGTCGACCTTGTCGCTCAGGAAGTTGCCAATACGGGTGGCGGCGTTGATGATGGAGTCCTGCGAGGCGCCGGCGTTCTCCGCCTGGTTAACCTGCTTGGAAAGGAAGCTCTTCCACTGCTCAAAAGAGTCGAGGACAGGGGTTTCCACGGTTTGTCCGACCTCCTGTTAGCCACGAGGGCAGGTGAAATAACGGAACCTACCCGTAGTCTGCCCGGAGGAGATTCTGAGCTATTCCCACCCCTGAATGAAAAGCTCTCGGTAGCTGCCGTAGTCCTTCACATCAATCACAATCTCCGGTCGGGGGTCCAGCAGCGAATCGTAGTAGATGTTCACATCGCCGTTGTGATGGACCGAAAATCCATCCGTATCAGATGGCGCACCCGGCTTGACCTCGGGCGGCAGCGGGCCGGAGCAGCACGAGCTGAAGACCAGGCTCGCCACGGTCACCGTATCGGCGCCCTTCTCGGTCAGAAACGCCCGGGCGCCGGGCGTAAAGGATATATTCATCACTGACGATCCCTCGCTTCGGTTTTACTGATCAGCACACCGGGTGTGCAGGTATACATAGCGCTTGCGCCCGACCAGAACCGCGCGGGAACCCGCCAGCAGCGGGCGGCCGCAGCGCTCACAGATCATATCCGACGGGATCACGACGCTCTGCCGGGGCTCCGAGTCGGAGACGGGCAGCGCCCGCTTGGGAGCGGGAGCTGCGGGCTCTGGCCGCCAGTCCACCAGCGCCTCCTGAGCGAGCCAGCGCAGGGCCGCCTCCCGGTCTGGCGCCACCGCGTAGATCTCCTGAACAGCGGAACCGTTCTTAGCCAGCAGGCGCAGGCCGGTCTCGGTGAAGCGCTGGAAGGTGATCTCAAAGCCCTTGGCGTTCAAGGGCGAGATCGGCCCTGGAATTATGCTTGTTATATGCTCGCACTCCGCCATCCGCTCCAGGGCGGGCCAGAGCTTCTCGATGACGCTGTGTTCTCGCTTAATCTTCCCGGCGCGGTATTTCTTCAACGCAGATGCCGCCTCTCGCCACGTTCAGCCAGCTAGGTCCAGTATAATCGATGGTGAGGTGGTCTCGCCATGGCTCTTCGCCTTGTCTCGCTTGCCCCCAGCAACACGGAGATCGTCCACGCGCTCGGGCTGACGGAGAGCCTGGTCGGGGTCGATGACTGGTCGGACTGGCCGCCGGAGGTGGAGCGTCTGCCTCGGGTCGGCCCGGATCTGAGCGTCGACCTGGACCGGGTGGAGGCGCTGAAGCCGGATCTGGTCCTGGCCTCCCTGAGCGTCCCCGGCATGGAGAGGAACGTGGCGGGCCTGCAGGAGCGGGGAATCCCTCACATTGTTTTAGACCCGCACGGATTCGCAGAGATATGGGCCAACATGCGGCTGGTCGCCAGCCTCACCGGAACCTCGGACCGTGCCGATTCAGTCGTCACGGCGTTGCAGGCCCGCATCGAGACGGTCCGGACGGCGGCCGCGGCTGCCGGACTCAGCCGCCGGCTCTACTGGGAGTGGTGGCCCAAGCCGATCTACACCCCCGGGCGCCGCAACTGGCTGACCGAGCTGTCCGAGATTCTGGGCTGCGTCAACATCTTTGCCGATGCGGATGTCGAGAACGTGCGGGTCGATGACCCACTGGAGGTCGTCCGCCTCCGGCCAGACCACATCCTTTTGGCCTGGACCGGGGCGAAGCGGCCGGATGCGGCGCACGTTTACAGGCGGCCCGGGTGGGACGCCCTGGACGCCATCAGGCGGGGACGGGTCCACGTGATGGAGGAGGGGTTGTTCAACCGGCCGTCACCACGGCTGGTGGACGGCCTGGAGCTCCTTTGGGAGCTCCTGAGGGCACAATAGCAAGGCCGCCATACTCCGGGAAGGAGGTGGCGGTCTTCTTGCTCCTTGATAGTTCATCCAGGGGGGAAAAGGGCTGGCTGGAAGTGGAGGTGAATTCTGCCATTATGATCGAAAACGCTAAACACGAAAGTGAGGCGACCTCGATGCCCATGCGCCCCGACCTTCCGATGGGCCTCAACCTCTCTCGGCGCCCTGCCGCCCCTGTGAAGCTCCCGCGCATGAACTTCCCCACCCCGGGAGCCATGCCCGACGGCGGCACGAACCCCATCGAAGAGAACTTTGAGCCCCCGGCCCCGGTGCCGGAAGAGCTCCCGGTTGGGGCCGACTCCTCGCCGGTCGCGTCCGCCCCCTCGCCGGTCGCGTCCGCCCCGGTCGCATCGCCCGCCCCGAGTCCCGTGGCGGCGCCCGCCGCAGACCAGGCCGCCCGGGTAATCGTGTACGGCCGCAGCAACTCCCTGGAGTGCATGGACGCCGTGCAGGACCTGATCGACCGCCAGGTCTCCTTCACCTACTTCGACGTCGACCGCGACGCCCGCGCCCGTCAGCACCTGGAGGCCGTTTGCGGCGGCGAGGCGGTCGTACCGGTGATCATCTACATCGGCTATCGGGGAGCCTAACCCACACGTCAAACGTCCGGGCGCCGAGCCCGGACGTTTTCTTGCCGCGGATGCGCTGATTACGCGGACTCTTAATTACAATGGCTGACGACCTAGTAATCCTACCGAGTACAATTTTCTGACCCGGAAGACTTACCTGGTCATCAGCGTGTTGTGTCGAAATCTGCGTCATCCGCGCATCCGCGGCCGTATGAATGCTTTCACACTGGACGCCGGCGGCGCCGAGGAGCCCCGTCGGCAGGGGCCAGGCGGGCCCGGAGACGAGGCACCACCCAGTGGACGTACGCCCAGACGAGCAGCGTCGCGCCCCCGAGGAGCCCCAGCGCCTTCATTTGATCCGCGGCCGCCGCCGAAGGCGCCGATGGGTCGGGCACAAAGACCAGCAGAAAGAGGGCGCCGTACAGCAGCACCACCACCCAGGGCACCAGCGTTCCGCCGGGGATGCGGTACTCCCGCGCCCGGTCGGGCATGGTCCGGCGCAGCCGCAGCACCGAGGCAGCCATCGCCACGAAGATGCCGCACTCGATGGCGGCGCCCAGGAAGATAAAGAGCCGGTAGGAGCCCGAGTAGAGCACGTAGCCCGCCATCGCGGTGCAGAGCCCATAGAGCGCCAGGATCGCCACCCAGGGGGTAGCCCAGTCGGGGTGGAGCCGGGACAGGGGCTTTGGCGCCGCCCCGTCCCGCGCCATGGCGTACAGAAAGCGCGAGGCGGTCATCAGCCCGGCGTTGAAGCTGGTCACCGAGGCCAGCGCCGAGACCCCTG
>JBOZRQ010000017.1:0-149370 GCA_050789255.1 Symbiobacteriaceae bacterium | reverse complement strand
CGGCATGCGGACTGTTCTTAGGCTACAGTCCCCGTCTACGAGCTTGGGGACTGGGGAGACTTGAACTCCCTAGTTACGTAAACTGCGAGGCGTACAAGTAATCGGGTCCCGGTGCATGCCCGCACCGGGGCCTCTCTCATTCTTAAGAAGCTTTCTTGTGCAGTTGCAGCCACCACTCGATTAACGCTTGGGCGCCTGCCACCGCCAATATGATAACCACCCAGCGGACGACTGCCGGCCAGAGCGCCATACCGCCGACGAGAATACCGGCAACCCACACGCCGGCACACCAATAGCATGTGACCAGGGTGCCGAAGAAGCGCCGGCCAACAAACGGCCGCCGCAGCGGTTCCATAATCTTGTCGAAAACGATCAGATGCGTCAGGCGGAATGCCGCCAAAGCCAAGATCAAGAGATCGATCCAACCGTGCTTCACAGCCATCCCCCTCGCCAAACCGACTCTCCTATCAGCATACGAATCTGACCGCCAAACGGGACATAATAACCGTGGAGGTGGGACTGTGCCGAGCAACAAGATTGGCAAGCTGAAGGCGGGCCAAGGGCTGCGCCGAATCCTGGCCCAGAAGCGAGGCGGCTGGCGCGGCACCGCAGCCAACCTGAACTACGAGGTGGGTGCAGAACTCTTCCCCGAACACGCAAGACCTGATCGGGCTACCCGAAGCAGCAGGTGGAGTGGGCAGAGCGAGAAGAATAGTTAACAGAGACCGTCGCCACGCCCGACGCGCCTATGGCTGCGTCGGGCCGTTATGCAGAAAGGGGAGCTCTCTCTATGCTCAAGGAGTTCAGGGATTTCGCTGTAAAAGGAAACATCGTCGATCTGGCTGTTGGTGTCATCATCGGCGGTGCGTTCGGCAAAATCGTTACGTCGCTGGTTAACGACATCATCATGCCGCCCATCGGGCTAGTCCTGGGACGGGTCGACTTCAAGGACCTCTTCATCAACCTGTCAAGTACCCGGTACGCCACCTTGGCCGACGCGCGTGCCGCCAGCGCGCCCACCCTGAACTACGGCATGTTCATCAACAACATCCTGGACTTTCTGATCGTCGCCTTTACGATCTTCCTGGTCCTGCAGCAGCTCGCACGCCTGCGCGAACGCTTCCATAAGGAGAAGCCCGCGGCGCCCGAGCCCAAGACTAAGGAATGCCCGTACTGCCTCTCTGCGATCCCCGTAAAGGCGACGCGCTGCGGCCATTGCACCTCACACCTGGCATAACCTGCCGCCTGCCAAAAAGTCCTCCCAACCCCGCCGACAAACCACGGCGCGACGGGAGGACTTTTCTCAGGGGCTGAAAAAGCGACGCAACTTCTCACGGAACTGCGGGTCGCCGCCGGGAACCTCCTTCTCGCCAACGGAAAGGACGTATCGCCCAGACTTGCCTGCGGGATCATAGATGGTTAGCCAGTACTTCCCGTCGGCCGGTAGGGTGATTCGCTCCACCTGACGGGTCCAGTAAGTTGTCTGCGTAAAGGGTTCGTAGAAGGTGGAAGGTTTGCCTTCGGGCGGAGGAATGACCATCGCTCCGGTGCCAGACGGTTGCGCTACCTTCCGGGGTACTGGTGTGGCTGGCAGCCCGGGCCCCAACAGCGCTACCGTAGGCGCAAACTGCTCCAAACCTGCCAGTTGCGGAATGTCAACCCGCACCAGTATTTCCTGCCCGCGGCGCCCTTCGAACGTGAAGTAATCGACATCATCAGCTCCGCTAAGCGTCCCATAAAGCGCGGTCGAAACAGTGGGGTCGGCGATGGACCGTGGGTTGGCTTCGGTGTAATCGATATCTTCAAAGAAGGGCTGATGAGCGAAAACCCGGGTTGCCATACTCAAGGTCGAAACGAGGACCAGCACCGCACCGATGAGAAGGCGCAATAACATCCGGATCCCTCCTGGCTTGTTTCCTGAAGCGTCCCCAACTTTGTCATGCACCAAGCGCCGGACCGTCGGCCTTTTTACATAGCCCGCCTTGTGGTACACTACTGAGAGCAGTTATCGGCATATCCTACCCAAGCGGGGGCTGACATAATGAGCGGCGAGAAGAAGCACGCCCATCCCGAACCTGACTTTAATGCGATTTTGGACCGGGTGGAGCAAATGATGAAAGAGGGCGCGCTCGAGGAGCTGCCCATGGCCAAGCCCGACACCAGCTTTGCCACCGACGTCGTCCGCATTGCCACCGAGGCGGAGGCAACCCTTGGCGGCTTTGAACACCTGGAGTCCGGGAGCACCGGCACCATGAAGATCGACCCGCAGGCGGCCCGCCGCATTCACGGCAAGGAGAACCCCAAGGTCCACATTGAGACCTACGGCTGCCAAATGAACGAGCACGACTCGGAGATCATGCACGGCATCGTCGCCCAAATGGGCTACAGCCGGGCAGCCGGCCCCGAGGACGCCGACGTGCTGCTGTTTAACACCTGCGCTGTGCGTGAGTCGGCTGTCGAGCATGCCTTTGGCCGCATCGGCCAGCTAAAGCCCCTGAAATATACCAACCCTGACCTGGTCATCGGCGTCTGCGGCTGCGTACCGCAGGTGGAGGGCCAGGTGGAGCGCATCCAGCGGCTCTTCCCGTACCTGGACCTCATCTTCGGCACGCACAATATCCACCATCTCCCCGAGCTGATCTCCCGGGCCCGGGGCGAACGCCAGACCGTGGTCGACGTGTGGGAGTCGATGGGGGAGGACTTCCCGGAAATCCTGCCCGCCGCCCGCGAGGGGGACCTGAAGGCCTGGGTCACCATCATGTACGGCTGTGACAAGAACTGCACCTACTGCATCGTGCCCACCACCCGCGGCGAGGAGCGGAGCCGGCCCCACGAGGTGATCCTCAAGGAGGTGCAGGAGCTCGGGCTGCGTGGCTTTAAGGAGATCACTCTCCTCGGCCAGAACGTGAACGCTTATGGGAAAGACCTGTATGGCCGCCATGGTGAGGGCTTCGACTTCGGCGACCTGCTGGTGGAGCTCGATCGAAACACCCCGGGCATTGAGCGAATTCGCTTCACCACCAACCACCCCAAGGATTTCTCCCGGAAAATGGTCGAACAGATCGCCGCGTGCGGCAAGGTCTGCGAGTGGTTCCACCTGCCGGCCCAATCCGGGTCGGACAGCGTGTTGCGGCGCATGAAGCGCTCCTACAACCGCAACCAGTACATGCAGCTGGTCAGCTGGGTGCGGGAGCTGATTCCCAACGCCATCATCACGACGGACATCATCGTCGGTTTCCCCGGGGAGACGGAGGAGGAGTTCGCGCAGACGCTCTCGCTCATGGAGGAGGTTCGCTACGACGCCGCCTTCATGTTCATGTACTCCGAGCGCGCTGGCACGCCCGCCGCGGAAATGGAAGACCGCCTGTCGGTGGAGGAGAAGAAGGAGCGGCTTCAGCGCCTGATCGACCTCCAGAACCGCATCGGCAAGGAGAAGAACGTCGCCCGGGTCGGTTCCATCGAGCAGATTCTGGTCGAGGGTCTCGATCGGGGCAAGCCCGACGTGGTCTACGGCCGCACCCGCGGCAATATCCTGGTCACCTTCCCGGGCGACGAGTCGCTGCGGGCCAAGCTGGTGCCGGTCAAGATTACCCACGCCAAAATGTACACCCTGGAAGGCGAAATGGTCGACGCCTCGGTTATGGCCGACTAAAGGGTTCCGGAAGGGCGCCGTCGAAGCTCATACTTACACGGCGCCTTCGCCGTTGTTATAGATTGGGGGGAGCAGCGTGCTCGTAGAGACCAAGAAAGACGTCTGGATGCTGGCGCGGGAGTTGGCACAAGCGATTGAGGAGTCGCCGGAGCTAGTCGCATACCGCACTACCGAAGACGCCGTTCTGGCCGACGATGAAGCCCTGGAACTGATTCGTGAGTACGAGGTGGCCAAGCGGGCGGTAAAGAAGTCCAAGACGAAGCCGCCGGCCGAACAGATGATGCTCGTACAGCGCTTTATGGAAATAGAGGAGCAGTTCAACAACCACGCCACCATCCAGGCATACTGGAACGCCCGCACCACGCTCGATGCCTTCCTCGACAAGGTAAACGCTGTCGTCACCTTCCCGATTACCGGGCAAGAGGAGCCCAAGGTGAAGGGCGGTGCCTGCGGCAGCGGCGGTGGCTGCGGCTGCGGCTAACTGCACAAACGTAAAGGAAGAGGCGCCCAAGCCGCATGGCTCGGGCGCCTCTTTTGGTTATTTCAGGCGGAGTGTTCCTGGGGAGCAGGCGTGCCCGGACAGGTGACCACGCAGTTGCGCCCCGCCGACTTTGCAGCGTAGAGCGCCCGGTCAACCGAGAGCAGGAGGTCCACGGGCGTCAGACCGTCACGGGGGTAGGTGGCGACTCCCATGCTGACGGTGATCGGGAAATCGAGTCGGCGCCCGGATTTGGTGACGAAGATGTGAGCAGCCACCTTTTCGCGGATCCGCTCGGCAACCCGTACGGCTACCTCGTTGGTTGCCCCGGGAAGGGTAATGGCGAACTCCTCGCCGCCGTACCTATAACATAGGTCCCCCTGACGGCAGGACTCCCGGAGCAGGCGGGCCACCTGCTCCAGTACGCTGTCGCCCGTCGGGTGTCCGTACGTATCGTTGATGCGCTTGAAATGATCTGCGTCCAGCATGATCAGCGAAAAGGGGTGCCCGGTCAACTGGGCGTCCCGCACCAAGTCGGCTACGGTTTCCTGGTAGTGCCGGTAGTTGTACAGCCCGGTGTGCGGGTCCGTGAGGGCCAGCGTGCGGGTCTGCTGATGCAGCCGGGCGTTGCTCAGAGCCGCCGCAGCGTGTTCAGCCACCGTTGCCAGCAGGGTGAGGTCCGCCGGGCCGAAGGCGTCCGGCAGCCGGCTCTCCACGTTGAGCACCCCGAGAATCCGGCCCTCCCAGCGAAGCGGCACCGCCAGTTCGGAGCGAGCCCCGTCCACCCCGGGTATGTAGCGGGGGTCGCTGGTGACATCGCCGATCAGGATCGGCTGGCCGGTCTCGGCCACCTCCCAGCAAATGCCCCGCTTTGGCAAGCGGTCGCCCCGCGAAAAGGCGCCGTATCCCCGGGACTCCTCGATGACCAGTTCGCCGGTCGCCTCGTCACGCAAGAGAATCTCGCCGTACTCGTAGCCCCACAGCCGGCTGAGCTGTTCGAGGATCTTCTCCATGAGCCGTTCAGTCTCCAGCGTCGAGGAGAGCGAGAGGGCGATCGTGTGCAGCGCCGCCAGCCGCTGCTGGGCGTTGCGAAGTTCAGCGTTGGCAGCTGCCTGGGCCCTGGTCGAACGGGTCAGGTAACCGACCACAACCGCCAGGGTCACGCCGGCGATGCACGCCCAAAAGTAGCCTTCCAGAAGGCCTACCTGCCCGGATAGCTGATCGCCATGACGCCGCCACAACCCAAAGAGCAGCGCCGGTCCGGTCGCTCCGGCAGCGATCAGCCCGCCCCGGAGCTCCCAAATGTAAGCGCTGCTAACGATGGCCACGCCCAGCAAGGCGGTGTACCAATGCGATGGCCGAAGGGCGTTCAGCCCCAGGTAGAGCACAAAGAGTGTCGGAACAAACGCCCAGTGGGACGTCCAGGTCCGAAGGAGCTTCGTGGGGGTCACCCCCGATTGTCCGCAGTTCTGAGTTCCGAATAATATTGCATTTGACACAGGATACCAATCTCCTGCTTGCTAACAGTCGGGTCGGTCCGGTAGACTGGAACCAGGCTTGTTGACTATACAAACTATTAATGTTTGTTTGCACAGTGGCGTAACCCATGGGGAAGAGGGGGATCAGGGAGATGGAGACTGGAGATCGACACCAGGTGATCCGCCTTCTGACCGAGCGTCGCAATGCTCTGCCTCGGCCCGCATTGAAGTTCATTGATCTGCTCAGACGCGACGACGTTCTCCTTGGACGCATGCATCTGTGCCGCCCTGTGGAGAGATCACGGGTCAGTCACTCGGTCTGGATCTCCCATGAGCAGGGCTGCTGGTCGGTGCTCCTTGGGAACGACCCGGAAGGCGGCAACCGTTCCGCCCAGTCCCGGGCCCGTCTGGCGCTGGAGGGCCTGGACCTGAGCCCATCGGAGGTGGCCGAGCGCCTGCGGGCCGTGCCCGTATGGTTCCTGGCGGTGGACCCGGACGTGGCGTTGCCGCCGGCAGGCGAGGCCGCCCGGCTGGAACGCACGGTGATGCGGCTGTCGGCGCTCTCCTCCGAACAGGTGCGGCGGACAGCGCTCCTCGATCAAATAGACGCCGCCCTGGAGGCCAGAGATACGGAAGCCGCGGAGCGGCTCCGCCGTCTCTTATCCTGAACAGACTCGGAGCGGCAGTTCGCCCTGCCGCTCCGTTGCTTTTATTGTCGCCATTGCCACACGAAGGAACGGCGGGGCGGCCCGCCGAAGAAGCGAAGGTCAGTCGCGCTGTAAGGAGGAACCCGCTTGGACGTCGCCGCCGCAACCCCCATGTTTGCCCAATACCTGGCAATCAAAGAGGAGTACAAGGATGTCATCCTCTTTTACCGTCTCGGCGACTTCTACGAGACGTTTTTTGACGATGCGCAGCTGGTCGCCCGTGAGCTGGAGCTGGTGCTCACCGGGCGGGAGGGGGGCAAGGCGCTCGGGCGCGTCCCCATGGCTGGCATCCCGTATCACTCTGCAGAGAACTATATCGCCCGCTTGATCGAGCGTGGCTACAAGGTGGCCGTCTGCGAGCAGACCGAGGATCCCAAGGCCGCAAAGGGACTGGTCAAGCGGGAAGTGACCCGCGTGATCACCCCGGGCACCCTGGTGGAGCCCAAGCTGCTACAGGAGAAGAAGAACAACTTCCTGTGCGCCGTCTCCTACGGCAAGAGCGGCTTCGGCCTCGCCGTAGCAGACCTGTCCACGGGCGAGTTCGCGGCCTGTGAGCTCGCCGGGACCGACGGCCTGCGCCGGGTGCTGGACGAGCTGGGCCGCCTGGAGCCGGCCGAGGTGATCATGGAGCCGGGGCTCGAGGGCGAACCGGCCCTTGTTGGCGCGCTCAAGAGCTGGGGCGTGCCCTACTCGACCCTGGAGTCCCGCTCCTTCCAGCACAGCGAGGCCTACCGGCGGCTCACCGCCCACTTCGGCGTATCGAGCCTGAAGGGCTTCGGGTGCGAAGAGCTGGAGCTGGCCACCACGGCGGCCGGCGCAGCCCTGGCCTACCTGACCAACACGCAAAAGACCGCCCTGACCCACATGACGGGCCTGGCGGTCTACTTCCCCGGGGAGTATATGATCCTGGACGGGGCGACCCGCCGCAACCTGGAGCTTACCCGGGCGATCCGTGACGGCGGCCGCAAGGGCACCCTGCTTTGGGTGATGGACAAGACCGTCACCTCCATGGGCGGCCGCATGCTCCGCACCTGGCTGGAGCGGCCGCTGCTGCGGCTGACCGATATCATCCAGCGGCACGAGGCCGTGCAGGAGCTCGTCAACCGGCCGATGCTCCGGGCTGACATGCGTGCGCTCCTGGGCGACGTGTACGACCTGGAGCGCCTCGCAGCAAGGGTTTCCTACGGAAACGCCCACGCCCGTGACATGGTGGCCCTGCGGAACTCCCTGGTGACGCTGCCGTCGATCCGGGTGATCCTGGAGGATGCCACCTCGGCCCGCCTGATCCACCTGCGGGACTCGCTGGATATGCTCGACGACGTGCGGGACCTGATCCAGACGGCCCTGGTGGACGAACCCCCGCTTGCCCTCACCGAGGGCGGCCTGATTCGCGATGGCTTCCACGCCCGGGTCGACGAGCTCCGGACCGGCGCCCGGGAGGGCAAGGCCTGGATCGCCGCCCTGGAGGCCAGGGAGCGGGAGAAGACCGGGATCAAGTCGCTCAAGGTCGGCTACAACAAGGTCTTCGGGTACTACCTGGGCATCACCAACAGCAACCTGGCCAGCGTGCCGGACTACTACATCCGCAAGCAGACCCTCGCCAACGAGGAGCGCTACATTACGCCGGAGCTCAAGGAGATGGAGGAGACCGTCCTCGGGGCTGACGAGAAGCTGATGGCACTGGAGTACGAGCTGTTCGTTCAGCTCCGGGAACGGGTCGCCGCCTCGGTGGCCCGCATTCAGCAGAGCGCCCGGTCGCTCGCCGAGTTCGACACGCTCTGCTCCTTCGCCGAGGTCGCCGCCCTGTACGGCTATGTACGGCCGCTGGTGGACAACGGTGGGGTGCTCAATCTGAAGGACTGCCGCCACCCCGTGCTGGAGCGGGTGCTGCCCGAGGGCACCTTCGTGCCCAACGATATCTTCCTGGACAACGCGGAGAACCGGGTCGCCCTGATCACCGGTCCCAACATGGGCGGCAAGTCCACGGTGATGCGCTCGGCGGCCCTGGCGACGATCCTGGCGCAGGCGGGCGCCTTCGTGCCGGCCTCCAGCGCCCACATCGGCCTGACCGATCGGGTCTGGACCCGGGTCGGCGCCAGCGATGACCTTGCCACCGGGCAGTCCACCTTCATGGTGGAGATGACCGAGGTGAGCAACATCCTGCACGCTGCCACCCGGCGCTCCCTGGTGGTGCTCGACGAGGTCGGGCGCGGCACCGCCACCTTCGACGGCCTGTCGATCGCCTGGGCGATCACCGAGTACCTGCACGAGGATGTCGGCGCCCGCACCATGTTCGCCACGCACTACCACGAGCTCTGCGAGCTGGAGTCGATGCTGCCGGGCCTGAAGAACTACAGCATGGCGGTGCGGGAGAAGGGCGACGACATCGTCTTCCTGCGCAAGCTGGTCCGGGGCGGCGCCGACCGCTCCTATGGCATTCAAGTGGCCCGGCTCGCCGGGCTCCCCCGCCAGGTGGTGGACCGGGCCCGGGAGATTCTGCTCACCCTGGAGGCCCAGGAAGGGGAGCGCCAGAACCGTCGGGAGGCCGCAGCGAGCAAGCTGCGGCAGAAGCCGTCGGTGCAGCTGACCTTCTTTGAGGATCGCAAGCATCCGGTGGTGGAGGAGTTGCTGGCGCTCAACGTGCTGGCGCTCACCCCGATCGATGCGCTCAACATGCTCTACCAGCTTCAGGCGAAGGCCAAGGAGAGCCGGTAACGGCTCACGCTTCGCCTTCCAACAATGAGCGGACCGCAGGAGAGAAGTCTTTGGCGGTGAGGACAAAGAGCGTGTCGCCAGCCTGAAGTTTGGTGCCGCCACGGGGCGTCACCATCTTTCCCGAGCGCAGCATGGCGCTCACCGTGGCCTGCTCGGGCAGTTGCAGGTCCATCAGCCGTTTGCCCACCACATCGGCGCCCTCGGTCAGCACGATCTCAATCAGGTCGGTGTTCAGGCTCTCCATCGTCACCAGTTCCAAGGTGGTCGCCTTTGGTGCAAGCTTGCCCTGGACAAGGCCCAGGGCGGAGGCTACCGGGGAGATCGTCGCCCCTTGGATGATGGCCGAAGTCAGCACCACAAAGAAGACCACGTTGAAGATCGTGTCGCTACCTGGCACTGCCGAGAGCAGGGGGTAGGTGGCCAGCACGATCGGCACGGCGCCCCGCAGGCCGGCCCAGGCCAGTAGCACCTTCTCCCTGACGGTAAAGCCCATGCCGATCGCACTCAGCCACACGGCGACAGGCCTGGCGACCAACATCAGCCCTGCGGCCAGCAGCAGGCCCGGAAGCATCACCGCGGGCAGCTGCCTCGGGAAAACCAGCAAGCCCAGCACGCTGAACATGCCCATCTGCGCCAGCCAGGCCATGCCTTCGTGGAAGCGCACCACGCTCTGGCGGTAGGGGATCTCGCTGCCGCTCAGGTGCATCCCCATCAGATAGACCGCCACAAAGCCGCTGCCATCTAGCCATGAGACCACCGCAAAGGTGAAGATCGCTGCGGCAAACAGCAAAATGGGGTAAAGGCCGCTGGCCTCAAAGCGAAGGCGGCGGATGCTCATTGCCGCCAGCCGGCCGGCCAGCAGCCCAAGCGCAGCGCCCAGGCCCATCTGCCACAAGAGAAAGCCCACCGAACTCCACAGCTGCGGCGGGCCGGCCTGCACCCACTCCATCATCACGAGGGTCAGGAAGACGGCCATGGGGTCGTTCAGGCCCGATTCGGACTCCAGGGTGGATTTGACCCGCTGGGAGATATTCTGGTTCCCGATGACCGCAAAGACCGCCGCCGCATCAGTGGAGCCCACGATGGCGCCCAACAGGAGGGCCAGGGGCCAATCCAGCTTCAGGGCGAACCGGGCGATGGCCCCGGTTACAAGGACCGTAACCGCGACCCCGATTGTGGCCAGGGAGAGGGCTGGCCACACTACCTGGCGCAGTTGCCGCCACTTGGTATGGAGACCGCCTTCAAACAAAATGATGACCAGGGCGACGGTGCCCACCAGCTGGGCCAGCCAGGCGTCGTCGAAATAGACCAGCCCGGAGATGTCGCTGCCGAGCAGCATCCCGACGAGGATGAAGAGCACCAGTGCGGGAACGCCAATGCGAGAGGCCAGCTTGGTTGCGATGACGCCCGCGACAAGCAGCCCGCCCGATACCAGGAGAACCTGCATGATCTTCAGATCGATAGGAGCACCTCCGCTTCGCTGAGACGCATTTTGGCCTCTCCTGGCATAGTTATTCCAATTGGGCGCCCGGGATGCGCCTCCCACAAAACGAGAACCCCCGCTGCCAGCAACGGGGGTTCCATTCATTCAACTGTACTTGCGGCCCTGGTAGACCACCCAGCCGAGGGGCCGGTGGGTGAAGTGCAGAACGCCAAGGCGCTCCTCGTCGGCGTCGATGCGGGCCTCATTCGGGGTGATGTAGGCCCCGCGGATCTCGATGGGCTGCCCTGGGGCGATCTCGTCGATGGGATTGCGCAGGCCCGAAGCGTCGCCGTACCTGACGGAGACCAGGACCCGCTCCCCGGGTTCGATCGCTCCCCGGTCGCCCTCGGTCAACTCCTCGATCCGGACGACGAAGATCTGGTGCTTGGAGCCTTCGTAATCCTGGTCGTCAGGGTTGATCTCATCGACCACAGCGGAAACGGTGACGATTCGCCTGGGAGCTCGGTCCCTGAGCAGTTCCTCAAGCGCTGGCCATAACAGCAAGCCGCCCGCCCCTTTCCCTTGCCCACCGTATGCTAAGCAGTACGGAAAACTGGCTGGCAGGGATCGGTGGGGCGGGCGGATCAAGCCTGCAGATTACCCGAGCTCCAGCGGGCTGGGCAACTGGGGCAGCACAACGCTCTCCTCGGGGGTGAACAGTTTCACATCCTGTTCGTCCGGGTGTTCCCGGTAGAGGGGAAAAGGGGAGAGCACCAGGGCGCAGCCCCGGGCCAGCCGGGCGACCACCTGGTTGTGTATGCCGTCTACCAGGGCCACGTGGATCGTGGGGCCGTTCTCGTAGGCCACCTCCAGGACGTGGGCCCGGCGCCCGTCATGGAACCGCCAGCTGGCCTCATAGGCGTTGGGCTTGGTCCGGAGCACCTCCAGGACCGCCTCAGACCAGGCGGGGGTGTAAAGCACAATGGCCTGCTTGCCAGGGCCGCTGAACTCGGCGGCCTGGGTGGGGGCGTGTGCGGCGATCTCGGGCAATGGCGCCAACTCCTTCAGGGAAGCTCACTGCCCCTAGTATAGCGCATCGCCGCGGACATGCGAGCCCAAAGTCGTGCGTTCAGGGCGTGCCAGAGGCCAGCGTAGGCGATCCCGAACAGCAGGTAAGCTGCCACGAGCCACGTGGGGGACCAGCCCGCCTCCAGACCGCCGAAGGGGTAGACGCCGCCCAGGGCGGGCAGCAGGAGCATGCCACCGGCCAGGACCACGCCCGCGGCCGGCACCGCCGCCCACGCCGGGCGGTTCGCCATCAGCCCGAGCATAACGCCGAGCGGGCCGGTGGTCGTGGTGAAGACGGCGACCTCCTCCCGGGAGAACAGCCCGATCACGATGGCTGTAGCCAGGAAGAACCAGGCGCAACGGCGCGGGGTTATGGTAGAGGCGATCGCCACCGGAAAGGTGGTCGCCATGGCCAGGAGGTACCCCGCACCGGGAATGTATTGGGGGGCCAGCTGCATGGCGGCCGCAAGGCCCGCGAGCAGCCCCAGGAGAACCGGCAGAGAGGGCCTGCCTTGCATACCCTCACCTCACGTTTGTGGGCGCCTGCGCGCCCGGTGCGAATCGGACTAGTCTGTCTGCCCGATCCTTTCCATCCTATGCGGGAAAGGCTTGCCACGACCGAGTGTTCGTGAGACAATGCAGGGGCACATCTCTGTGGATCCGACAGGGATCCACACATCCTAGGAGTGAACCCCGTGGACGCTCGGACGTGGTGGCTAATCGGAGGCTCGGCGGTTGCCGGCCTTGGTCTCGGTTTCTTCGTACTTACCCGCACCAACTGGTTCAAGATTCGCCTGTACGCCGTCAACGTAAAGAAAGTCTTCGATCGGCACGACGTCCAAAAGAAGGCAGAAGCGGTTCAGCAGCTGGGGCAGAACCCCAACCCCGTCCTGGCCAAGAAGCCCCTGGGTGAGTTGATTAACGCTTACAAGGGCCTCATCGCCGACCTGGAGGCGGTCAAGGCGCCCAAGAAGGCCATGGATGTGCACGAGTCGACCCTGGCCATGCACCGTGAGTCGCTCCAGCTGTACCAAATGGCCTCCCTGGGGGGCTTCCGCCAGAAGGCGCTCATGGACAAGCAGAAGAAGCTCCAGCAAATGGAGAAGACTCTCAGCGAGAAAATGGAGAAGCTGTACGGCCCCATGAAGAAGCCCAAGAAGTAATTCGCAGTCTTACGGCGCCCACGAGCTTGGGCGCCGTTGTCATGGGAGGGAACTCGCTTGCCCAAGATCATGGTGCTCGATGAGCGCACTGCCAACCAGATCGCCGCCGGCGAGGTGGTAGAGCGCCCCTCCAGCGTAGTCAAAGAACTGGTGGAGAACTCGCTCGACGCCGGCAGCCGCCGCATCGTCGTCGAGGTGGAGGGCGGCGGCCGCGACCTGATGCGCATCACGGATGACGGCTGCGGCATGACGCCCGACGATGCCCGCCTGTCGCTCCAGCGGCACGCCACCTCGAAGATCCGCACCGCCGACGACCTTCTCCTGGTCGACACCATGGGCTTCCGCGGCGAAGCGATGCCGTCGATCGCCTCGGTCTCGCAGTTCGAGCTGATCACCCGGGAGCCAGACGCGCTCGGGGGCTACCGGATCTTCGTGGAGGGCGGCCGCATCACCGAAGAAGGGGAGTTCGGCTGCCCGCCGGGGACCCGCATAACCGTGCGAAACCTGTTCTACAACGTGCCGGCGCGCCTGAAGTACCTGAAGACTAGCGCCACCGAAATGGGGCAGATCAGCGACATGCTGACCCGCCTGGCTCTGGCAAACCCGCACGTGGCCTTCCGGTTTCACTCCGGCCAGGCACAGGTCTTCGCCACGCCCGGCACCGGCAAGGTGCAGGATGCAGCCGTCGCCCTGCTGGGGCGCGACGTGGTCAAGGAGCTGCTCCCGGTCGAGTACCAGGACGGCACCGCCAGGGTGTGGGGCTACGTGGGGCGCCCCGGCGCCGCCCGGGCCGGCCGCAACCACCAGTACTTCTTCGTCAACCGCCGAGCGATCCGGACGATCAACGTCCGGTACGCCCTGGAGGAGGCCTACGCCCACCTGCTGCCGAACGGGCGCTACCCGGTCTGCATCCTCTTTATCGAGGTGGAGCCCCGGGAGGTGGACGTCAACGTTCACCCCGCCAAGGCCGAGGTCCGCTTCGAGCGGGAGCGGGAGGTGCGGGGCGCCGTGTACAAGGCGACCCGGCAGGCGCTCGGCGCCCACCTGCTGATCCCCGGCACCACGGTCAACGAAGACGGGGAGGTATCCGTCCCTGACCGGGCCGGCGAAAAGGCGGCAGCAACCACCCCGGGCGGCTGGGTCCCCCCTGGGGTCGGGCGCCCCGGTGAGGGCGGGGGCCGCGCTCCGGCGCCTCCCTGGATGGCCCAACCCCGGCCTGAGCCTGCAGACCTGGGCGGGGCGCAGCAGGTATCGTTCCGGTTCGAGGGGGCGCAAACTAGTGCCAAGGAAGCCGGCGCTCTGTACGCCCTGCCCGAGGGCGGGCTCCAGGCGATTCTGGAGCGGCGCGCCCAGGGGGCGGCTGCTCCCTTGGAGGCGGAGGCCGCAACGCCCGCCGAGCCGCTCTGGACCCCAGAGCCCGGCGTGCGCACCGACGCCGAACTGGTTCGGTCGCTGCGGCCGCTGGGGCAGGTGCACCGCTCCTTCATCCCCTGCGACGGTCCGGACGGCCTCTATGTCGTCGACCAGCATGCCGCCCACGAGCGCATCTTCTTCGAGCGGCTCCTCTCGGCCGCGCAGAGCCACAACGCCCCGGTGCAGCGGCTGCTCTTCCCGATCGCCCTGGACCTGACCCCGGCCCAGATGGCCCTCTGGCAGGAGAACGAGCAGATCTTCCTGGAGAGCGGCTTTGAGGCGTCGCCCTTCGGCGGCACGACCCTGCTGATCCAGGGGGTCCCCGCTGGTTTGGGCGAAGCACACACCGCCCGCCTGGTCTCGGACTTCCTGGACCGGCTGCAGGAGAACCGGGTCGGCCCGGGCGCCTCGGTGCTGGAGCGCCGGCAGAAGGTGCTCGCCGCCATGGCCGCCTGCAAGGCCTCGATCAAGGCCAGGGACGCCCTGCAGCCCGAGGACATCCAGGCCCTGCTGAGCGACCTGGCCGCCTGCCAGTCGCCCACCACCTGCCCACATGGGCGCCCGACGGTCATCTGCGTCTCGATCTCTGAGCTAGAGAAGAGGTTCAAGCGTTGAAACTGCCGCTCCTGGCCCTGGTGGGCCCCACGGCGGTCGGCAAGACTGCCCTCTCGGTCGCCCTGGCGCAGCGCCTGGGTGCGGAGATCATCTCGGGCGACTCCATGCAGATCTACCGCGGCATGGACATAGGCACGGCCAAGATCACGCCCGCCGAGATGCAGGGGGTCCCTCATCACCTGATCGACATTCGCAGCCCCGACGAGCCCTTCTCCGTGGCCGAGTTCCGCACCTTGGTGGACGGGCTGGCGGCGGAAATCGTCGGCCGCGGCCGCCTGCCGATGCTGGTGGGCGGCACGGGGCTCTACGTCCGCGCTGTGTTGCAGGAGTACTCCTTCTCGGAGCAGGAGACCGACTATGAGCTACGGGAGCGGCTGACCGCCGAAGAGGCGACTCATGGCGCCGGGCATCTGCACCAGCGCCTTCAGGAGGTCGACCCCGAGGCAGCGGAGCGGCTGCATCCCAACGACCTGCGCCGCGTGGTGCGGGCGCTGGAGGTCTACCTGACCACCGGGGTGCCGATCTCGGCCACCCAGACCGCCGGTGAGGCTCCTCCCCGGTACGACGATCTCTTCATCGGGTTGACGATGGACCGTGAACGGCTCTACAGCCGGATCGACCAGCGGGTCGACCTGATGCTGCAGGCCGGCCTGAAGGAGGAGGTGCTGGACCTGCTCACCCGGTACTCGCCGAAGCTGGCAGCCATGGAGGCGATTGGGTACCGGGAGATGGTCTGGCATCTACGGGGGCTTCTGACCCTGCGTGAGTGCGCCGAACTGATCAGGCGCAACACGCGCCGGTTTGCAAAGCGCCAGCTTACCTGGTTCCGGCGGGACGAGCGCATTCAGTGGTTCGATCTGTCCAATACTAGTTTCGCAACCGTTGTGGAAGAAATTGCTAAGCGCGTAGAAGGAAAACGCCACGCCCGTGGCGAACGGGAAAACCTATGGCAGAGAGTTGCGAATGGTCAGAGCGGGGGGCTGGCGGGTGTCTAAAGTACAAATCAATCTCCAGGATGCATTCTTGAACCAGTTGCGCCGGGAGTCGATCCCGGTCACAATCTACCTGGTGAATGGCTACCAGCTAAAGGGACACATCAAGGGCTTCGACAACTTCACCGTCGTCCTGGAAAACGACGGGCGGCAGCAGTTGGTCTACAAACACGCCCTCTCGACGATCACGCCAATGCGAAACGTCAACCTGACCCAGGCCATGAAGGCAGAAGAAGAAGCCGAAGCATAGGCCCCGCGAACAAGGCCGCCCGGAGTTAACGCTCCGGGCGGTTTTTCAGTTCAGGGACAGGCCGGGTGGCGCGTATGCTTGACTATGAGGTGGCAACGTACTATGCGAATGCAGGCGAAGCGCCCCCAGCGACTCGGGGAGATCAGCGAGTGGCTGCGGCGCGGCGAGATCTCATCGGCCGATGCGATTCGCATGGCGGTGGACCTGCGCCGGCGGCGGGCCACGGCCGGACCCGAGCCCACGCAGGCCGACCTGGAGTTACAGCGAATGGCCCGTGTCCAGGGGATCCTGTCGGAACTCGACGGGCTGGTAGGTCTGGACAGCGTAAAGCGGCACGTGCGGGAGATCCACGCCTTCACCGCCATTCAGGTGATGCGTCAGGCCCTGGGACTGGCTTCCCAGATCACAGGGCTGCACATGGTCTTCACGGGCAATCCGGGCACGGGAAAAACCACAGTGGCCCGGCTGCTGGCCCGCCTCTTCCGGGAAATGGGGGTCCTGAAGAAGGGCCACATGGTCGAGGTGGAGCGGGCCGACCTGGTCGGGGAGTATATCGGACATACGGCCCAGCGCACCCGTGAGGTGATCCAGCGCGCCCTCGGCGGCCTGCTGTTCATCGACGAGGCCTACTCGCTCGCCCGCGGCGGCGAGAAGGACTTTGGCAAGGAGTCCATCGACTGCCTGGTGCGCGGGATCGAGGAGCACCGGAGCGACCTGCTGCTGATCCTGGCCGGCTATCCCGATGAGATGGAGTGGTTCCTCGCGCAGAACCCCGGGCTGCGCTCCCGCTTTCCGATTACGATCCACTTCCCCGACTACTCGCCAGCGGAGCTGGCGGCCATTGGGGTCGGCATGTGGCGCGAGCGGCAGTACGAGCTCAGCCCCGACGCCCAGATCTACCTGGAGCGGCTTCTGTTGCGTCATGACTGGTTCGCCGGGGAGGAGGGCAACGCCCGGGCCATGCGCAACCTCGTAGAGCGCTCCCTGAGGTGCCAGGCCCTGCGCCTGATCGGGCGCCCGGCCCCGACCCGCGAGGAGCTGATGCAGATCACCCGGGCCGATCTGGCTCAGGCGATCACCAGCAGCCCATCGTGACTTCCGAGACGAATGCGAATCGATCAACTTCCCGCCTGGAAGAGTAAACCCCCGCTGGCAGCGGTCACCCTACATGGGCGTCGGTATGAACCAGTAGGAGGGGTTTGTCGTGTATCAGCAAATGCAGATGATGCTAGGCCAGATGGCCCAGCAGGAGACCCAGAACCAACAGGTCCTCCAGCAGATGATCGCCGTTGCGGAGCAGGACCTCCGGGTGCTCCAGCAGGTCGTTCTGAGCGCCCAGGTTGAGATTCAGCAGCTGCGGACCCTGGCTCAGCGTGAGGCGGTGGCCGCCCAGAACGCCCGCACCCTGGCCACCCAGGTCGTCACCCTGGCCGGCGTCGCAAACACCACCGGCATCGGCTATAACGTGGGCACCGCCTTCGGCACGGGCGTCACCGGCACCACGGGAGTCGCCGGCAGCGGCCAGGGCGTCTTCGGCACCGGCAACGCCTTCAACATCAGCGGCAACCCGCAGCAGACCGGCGCCCCGTACAGCGTCTCGGCCCCCATCGGCGGCACGATCTCGCCAAACCTTTACAGCCCCGCGGCACCCACCGGTCCTGTCCAGTAAAATCACTTGACAGCACCCTGAGAAGTGGATACCATAGGGAGTAGCTTATGCGAGAGGGGAATCCAGGTCATGATCAAGCTGTGGATCGGCATCACGACGTGTTCGCCCTCTCAGGTACGCCCTCGGTAAGCGCCACACAATGGCACTTAGGCCGCGGCCCTGTTAGGGCTGCGGCCTTTTCGCGCATACGGCGCCCTGCCGCAGTCCTACCCTGAGAGGACCCAGCCCCGGCTCCCGCCCGTAAAACATCAGGAGGACTGCCCTTTATGCATGACCATCACGAAACCCTAGCCGATATGACCCAGAAGGCCTTCATGGTCGGGGTTGAACTACCCGCCCGCCGCAGCGATGGCTGGACCGCCAGCGAGTCGATGGATGAGCTCGAACGCCTGATCGATACCGCCGGCGGCGTGGTCGTCGGCCGCCTGAGCCAGAACCGCTCCACCCCCGATGTGGCCACCTACATCGGCAAGGGGAAGGCCGAGGAGATCGAGGAGGCCCGTCGCCACCTGGAGTTTCACATGGTGGTCTTCGACACCGAGCTCTCCCCCGTTCAGCAGCGCAACCTGGAGGAGATCATCCAGTGCCAGGTGATCGACCGGACTACCGTGATCCTTGACATCTTCGCCCAGCGGGCCCGCAGCCGGGAGGCCAAGCTGCAGGTCGAGCTGGCCCAGCTGAACTACCGCCTGCCCCGCCTTACCGGAAAGGGCGCCGAACTCAGCCGCCTGGGCGGCGGCATCGGCACCCGAGGCCCCGGCGAGACCAAGCTCGAAGTCGACCGCCGGCGCATCCGCGAGCGTGTCAGCGCCCTGCGCCAGGAGCTGGAGGAGATCCGGGCCCACCGGGAGCGGCTCCGGGCCGACCGGGGCGCCGGCCCCGTGCCCGTGGTCGCCCTGACCGGGTATACCAACGCCGGCAAGTCCACGCTGCACCGGGCGCTGGCCGGCTCCGACGTGCTGGCGGAGGATCGCCTCTTCGCCACCCTGGACGCCACCACCCGCCGGGTGGAGCCCGCGGAAGGTGAGCCCTACCTGCTGGTAGACACGGTCGGCTTCATCCACAACCTGCCCACCTTCCTGGTGGCGGCCTTCCGCTCCACCCTCGAAGAGGTGAACCAGGCCGACCTGCTGCTGCACGTAGTCGACGCCTCCCACCCCAAGCGCGCCGAGCAGATGCAGACGGTGCACGACGTCCTGACCGAGCTGAAGGCGGCTGAGAGGCCCACCATCGTCGTCTACAACAAGGTCGACCAGGTCGCCCCCTCCGAGCTGGAGAACCTGCTGCATCACACGCCCAACTCTGTCGGCGTGGCAGCGGCAGCGGGCATCAACCTGAACGGCCTGCAGCAGCAAATCCATGAGGCGCTCTCAAACCGACGGGAGGTCCTGGAGGTTGTGGTGCCCTACCCGAAGGCCAGCTGGGCCGCCTGGGCCCACGAGCGGGGCCGGGTCCTGGCCGAGGAGTACCGCGAGGACGGGACCTACCTGAAGGTAGAGCTCGAGAAGGGCCTGGCCGGGCGCCTGAAGGCCGCCCTGGAGCGGTAGGAGGAGAGCATGCCCAAAGCCTTGATGATGCTTTACCCCGGTTGGAGCGAATACGAGAGCGGCGTCGCCCTGGGGGTGCTCCGGGAGAAGTACCAACTGGTCACGGCCGCTTTGACGCCCGAGCCAGTCACCGGGGAGGGAGGCCTGACCTGCCTTCCGCACACCACCTTGGACCAGGTTGACCCGGCCGATTACGAGGTCCTGCTGCTTCCTGGCTGTATCGACCTGGCGCCCTGTGTGAACGAACCCGCCTACTACGATTTCGTAGCCCACATGTGGGCGAACCCCGGCCTCTTCGTGGCTGCGATCTGTGCCGGGACCTACTTCGCCGCCAGGGCCGGGCTCCTTCGCGGGACCCGGTACACAACCCCCTACCCTCCGGAGGCCAGACGGTTCCTGGGAGTCTTCGATGAAGCGCTGCTACAGTCCGACCCCACCGTCCACGACGGCCGGTTGCTCACGGCCAAGGGAAACGCCTTTGTGGAATTTGGTTTGGAGCTTGCGCGCTGCCTTTCGATCCCCATTCAGGAATCACAATTCCGAATCCGCTCGGTATCGTAAGGCCAACCCCTCCGGCGCCAAGAGCCGGAGGGGTTGTTCGTCTATCTCAGAAGGAAATTTTGGATTGTGTACGGAAACGAGTACACTCACCCCATACATCATCCCTTCGAAGTTGCGCACAACGCCAAGGAGGATCCCCGGATGTCACAGGACACTGCAGCTGCCGTGGGAATTAAGGAGCGGCTCCACCAACAGGAGACCCAGTCGCAGAAGGTTTTCGTCATCGTGCAGTGGATCATCTTTGTCCTGCTGGCGGTGCTGCTCTACCGCCTCGACCCGGCTGGCGCCGTGCGCTGGGTGTTGCTCCAGTCCGTCATCTCGATCGTGCCGACGGTCATGATGCTCCGGAAGGCCAACCCGCGAACCCTGAGTTTCGTGCTGCCGGTCGCCCTGGCGACCAGCCTGTGCAGCGTCACCTTCCTCGTGCAGGGCGGATACCCATTCTGGGTACTGATGTTTGCTGCCATCAGCATGAGCATTGCTACCCGTGACAGCAGGGCGCCCGTCCCGGTGCTGATCCTCGTACTGGGCACCATCGCCTACCAGTACTTCTTCGGTACCGGGGAGGTACAGGCTGAGATCGGCCGCGGGTTCGACCTGAGCCTGTATCTCACCCTGCTCGCCGGGCTGCTGCTCTTCCTGGTGACTCGGCGCATGGAGAAGATCCACGTGATCCTCAGGGACGCCACCTCCCAGGAGGAGACCTTCCGGCGCCTCGACGAGGCGCTGGAGCGCATGAGATTAGCAGGTGCACAGGTCTCAGGCGCAGCCGCGTCGCTGGGCAGCGCCGCCCGGGGGTCGGCTGGGCAGGTGGAGGATGTGCTGGCGCCCGCCGTCGCAGCCCTGGCCGAGTCCGAGCGCCGCCTCCAGGAGGTTCAGCAGGGAACGACCAGCGGTGTGGCCCACCTGCGCCTGGCGATCGACCAGTCGGTCCAGGCCATGACCGAACAGGCCCAGAAGGTGAGCGAGGCCAGCGTGCTCGCCACCGCCATGGCCGAGAGCACCAACTCCGCTGCCGCCGATGCTGCCCAGGTCGCCGAGGCGGCCGTTCAAAGCCACCGGCTGGCCGCCGACGGGAACCGGGTGACCGCCCAGGTGCTCACGGGGGTCGCCGGGCTCAGGCAGTCGCTCGACGAAGCCACCGCCCAGATGAACAGCCTCTCGGAGCGCTCCCGGCAGATCTCCCAGGTGGTCAGCGCGATCCGCGGAATCACGGAGCAGACCAACATGCTGGCCCTCAACGCCGCCATCGAGGCTGCACGGGCCGGCGAGAAGGGCCGGGGCTTTGCGGTGGTAGCCGATGAGGTCCGCAAGCTCTCCCAGCACTCCGCCCACGCGGCCCAGGAGATTGCGAGCCTGATCGCCGCAGTGCAGGAAGACACCCACCGGGCCGCCTCCGCCGTGGAGGCTGGCGCAGCCGACGCCCGCCGGGCCGCCGACCAGACCGGTGAGGTGGGCCGGGCGCTGGAGCGGATTCTCGACTCGGCCACACAGACCGCCGACGTGAGCCAGGGGATCGCCGCCCGCACCCGTGAGGCCGCCGATGGCGCCCGTCAGCTCTCCCTGCTGGTGGATGCGCTGGCGGCCATCGCCGAGGAGAGCAGCGCCGCCGCCGAGGAGATGAGCGCCGTCTCCACCGAGGTGGTTGGTCAGAGCCAGGCGGCCGCCCGAGCCACCGAGGTGGTCAGCAAGGCGACACAGCAGGTCACCAGAGCGACCGACCAGCTGCGGGCCAGGGTGGAGGAGACCTCTGCGGAGGCAGCCCGCCTCAGGCTCCTTGCAGCCGAGCTCCAGGCGAAGTAGACACGCGAGCACGGCCTCCGGCGCACAACGCCGGAGGCCTTTCTTCACGGACTAGGTTCCGGTATACTGAGGCGTGGCACATTTTACTTGAGGTGAACTTCTTGTCTATTTGGCAACGCTTGCAGCCCGGCCTCCCGGGCCGCCTGGCCGAGGCGGCCGACCGGGCCCTCGCCATGGTCCGGCCCCACTGGGACGCCGTCGATGAGACCGTTATGCTGAACCAGGCCAAGGTGCTCCGGGCCTTCCAGGAGGCCCGCATCGGGGACCATCACTTCGCCGCGACCTCGGGCTATGGGTACAACGACGCCGGCCGCGAGAAGATCGAGGAGGTCTTCGCCCGGGTCTTCGGGGCCGAGGCCGGCCTCGTGCGGGTCCAGTTCTCCTCCGGGACCCACGCCATCTCCTGTGGGCTCTTCGGCGCCCTCCGGGCGGGCGACCGGCTGGTCGCCGCCGCCGGCACGCCCTACGATACGCTCCGGCAGGTGATCCACGGCGCCCCCGGGAGCCTGACCGAGTGGGGCGTCCAGTACGAGGAATGCCCCCTGAAGGATGACCTGACCGTCGACCTGGAGCGCCTCGCCCAAATGGCCGTGGGCGCCCGCGTGGTCTTCATCCAGCGCTCCCGGGGCTACTCGCTGCGGCCCACGCTTGACGTAGAGCAAATCGGGCGGATCATCGCCCGGGTCAAGGCCGCCGATCCGAACGTGATCTGCGTGGTGGATAACTGCTACGGCGAGTTCGTGGAGGAGCGGGAGCCCGCCCAGGTCGGCGCCGACCTCGTCTGCGGCTCCTTGATCAAGAATCCCGGCGGCGGCATCGCCCCGACGGGCGGCTACGTGCTGGGCCGCAAGGACCTGGTGGAGCGGGCCGCCGCCCGGCTGGTCGCCCCGGGCATCGGCGGCGAGGTGGGCGCCAACCTGGGCTTCAACCGGCTGATCCTGCAGGGGCTCTTTCTGGCGCCCCACGTGACGGGCGAGGCGCTCAAGGGCGCCCAGTTCACGGCCGCCTTCTTCTCGCTGCTGGGCTTTGGGGTCCGTCCCACCTACGACGCCTTCCGCTCGGACCTGGTCCAGGCGGTGGAGCTCGGCTCGCCCGAGGGCCTGATCGCCTTCTGCGGGGCGGTCCAGGCCGCCAGCCCGGTCGACGCCCACGCCCGGCCAGAGCCCTGGGATATGCCCGGCTATGCGGACCAAGTGATCATGGCCGCCGGCACCTTCGTGCAGGGCTCCAGCATCGAACTCTCCGCCGACGGCCCCATGCGGGCGCCGTACGCCGCATACTTTCAGGGCGGCCTGACCCGGCAGCACGTCATGTGGGCCGCTCTGAATGCGGCGAACCAATTGGCTGCCCGCGGCATCCTAAAGATGTGATTCCTTGACACGGGAGGAAGGGAAACCTTCCCCCCGGGCGTACATAATAGGGGGGAATCTTCCATCATGGCCGTTTCGACCATCGCGTTTGTTGTGGCAGTCCTGGTCATGCTCGTCGGCGTTGCCGGCACCTTCATCCCGGCGATTCCCGGCATGCCGCTGATCTGGCTGGCCATGCTCGGCTACGGCCTGGTCGAGGGCTTCCGGGAGATGACGCCCTGGTTTCTGGCCGTCACGTTCATCGTCGTGGTGCTCAGCCAGGTGGCCGAGCACTACGCCAAGGCCTGGGGCGCCAAGCGGTACGGCGCCGGCAAGGCGGGCACCTGGGGCGCCGTCATCGGCTCAATCGCCGGCCTCTTCTTCATGCCCGTCGGCCTGGTGCTGGGTCCCTTTTTGGGGGCGCTCATCGGCGAGCTGCTGGCCGGGCGCTCCGCCGAGGAGGCGCTCAGGGCCGGCTGGGGCGGGCTCGTGGGTGTCCTGGGCTCTGTGGTAGTCAACGTGATCTTTGCGATTACCCTTACGATTGCGTTCATCCTCAAGGTGATCTTTTAGGAGGCAGGAAGCCGTGCCGAACCGCCCTAAGACCAAGGAAGACGTCATGGAGCTGGTGCGTGAACTCGACGTCCGGTTCATCCGGATGCAGTTCACCGACATCCTGGGCGTCACCAAGAATATGGACATTCCGGTGGAGCAGCTCCCCAAGGCCCTGGACGGCCAATTGCTCTTCGATGGCTCCTCCATTGAGGGTTTCGTCCGGATCGAGGAGTCCGATATGCTGCTCAAGCCCGACCCATCCACCTTCGCCGTCTTCCCGTGGCAGGAGCAGGGCGAGGGCGCCACGGCCCGCCTGATCTGCGATATCTACAACGCCGACGGCACGCCCTTTGGCGGCGACCCACGCGGCACCCTCAAGCGCGTTGTCGCCGAGGCGGCCGCCATGGGCTACACCATGATGGTCGGCCCGGAGCCCGAGTTCTTCCTCTTCCAGCGGGAGGCCGACGGCAAGCCCAGCACCAAGACCAACGATCAGGCCAGCTACTTCGACCTCGGCCCGGTCGACCGCGGCGAGGAGTGCCGCCGGGACTGCGTGCTGGCGCTGCAGAAGATGGGCTTTGAGATCGAGGCCTCCCACCACGAGGTGGCGCCAGGTCAGCACGAGATCGACTTCAAGTACGCCGATGCGGTGCAGACCGCCGACAACATCGCCACCTTCCGGTTTGTCGTGCGCACCATCGCCCTGCAGCATGGCCTGCACGCCTCCTTTATGCCCAAGCCGATCATGGGGGTGCCGGGCTCCGGCATGCACCTGCACCAGTCGCTCTTCAAGGACGGCAAGAACGCCTTCTTCGACGAGCACGCCGCCAACGGGATCTCCCCCGTGCTGATGCACTACATGGCAGGTCTGCTGAAGCACGCCCGGGCCTACACGGCGATCTGCAACCCGCTGGTCAACTCCTACAAGCGGCTCGTGCCTGGCTATGAGGCGCCGGTCTACATCGCCTGGTCCGAGCGCAACCGCTCGCCGCTGGTCCGCATTCCCGCCCGCCGTGGCAACTCCACCCGGGTCGAGCTCCGCAGCCCCGACCCCTCCTGCAATCCCTACCTGGCCCTGGCGGTCACCCTGGCCGCCGGTCTTGACGGCATCAAGCGTCAGCTGACCCCGCCGGCGCCGGTCAACCGCAACATCTACCTGATGAGCCCCGAGGAGCGGCGCGCCGAGGGCATCCACAGCCTGCCCGGTGGCTTGAGCGAGGCGATGCGGGACCTGGAGGAGGACGAGGTGATCCAGGAAGCCCTGGGCCACCACATCTACGCCAACTTCATGGAGGCCAAGCAGCTGGAGTGGGATATCTACCGCAGCCAGGTCCACCAGTGGGAGCTGGATCAGTATCTCTCCGTTTTCTAGCGCTTCAAGACACGCCGCGGGCGGTGCTACGATGCACCGCCCGCTTTTCTTGGGTACAGACTTATTGGCGGCGCCCCCGCTTCCGGCAGCTGCCTTCCACAAACTCCCTGAGGCCCGGGAGCGCTCCGTCTGGGCATCCTACCTGCGAAGATGGCCAAAGGGGGCGTCTCCCTCGATGCGAAAGATGGTGCTGGTCTGCATCCTGGCTTCGACAATCGCCCTATTCCCAGCCACAACGATGGCCGGCGCATCCAAGTGCCTGCCCTATGTGGAGGCCCTGGAGTCCATCTTTAGCACATGGGGAGAAAGTGAGCACTGGGCGCTCATTCTGCAAGGGCTGGGCACCTGTCAGGATGGAAGGCTGCACACAGCAAAAGCCTTGCCCTATCTGGTTTGGACCGGAGGGGACCAGATGCCGGAGAAGGTAGAGGTCACGTTCGAGGTACAGGGGATCACCTGCGTACACGGAACCGTGGGAACCGGGCCCGGCAAGGTCAACCGGATTGCGGACTGCAAGCTCGTCTTCCCCGGCCAGGGACTGCTCACCGCCGCCGAGCCCCAGGAGCTGGTCCGGGCGATCACGCGGCACGGTAGGTTTACGGTCTCCTGGAATGGGCGGCGGGAGCAAATTCAATGGCGATAAAAAAGATACGCCCTGCGCGAGGAGTTTCGCGCAGGGCCTTCGACTTTTAGTCCATACGGCGGATGAGACCAATAACCTTTCCGAGCACTTGTGCGTTAGGTACGATGATGGGATCCATAAAGCGGTTTTCGGGTTGGAGGCGAATGTGGCCATGTTCACGGTAGAAACGCTTCACGGTCGCTTCGTCCTCAATCATAGCTACGACGATGTCGCCGTTGCCCGCATGCTGCTGGCGGCGGACGAGAACATAATCGCCGTCAAGAATGCCAGCTTCGATCATAGACTCACCTTGGACAGTCAGGAAGAAGAGGTCGGTCTCATCAGCCCGGACGAAGTCGACCGGAAGGGGGAAGTGATCCTCCACGTTCTGGTCGGCGTAGATGGGCAGACCGGCGGTAACACGGCCGACGACGGGTACATGGATGGTACGTTTGGCCGGCGTGGCGCCGATTTCGCCCAGGACCTCGATGGCACGGGGCTTGGTGGGATCCCGGCGGATGAAGCCCTTCTCTTCGAGCTTGGCCATGTGGCCGTGGACCGTGGAGCTGGAACTGAGGCCAATTGCCTCGCCAATTTCCCGCACAGAAGGCGGGTAGCCCTTCAGGCGAATCTCGTCCTTGATGAACTGCAGCACCTGGCGCTGGCGTTCGGTGAGATCGTCCGGCATGCCGTGGCACCTCCCGGGAGGCGAGCCCTTAACTCGCACTGGCTCCAGGCCATGTGCGGGTTCCCCTCCACAAATTCTGGTTCGATTATAACATAGCTTTCCAGCGCCGCAAACGTCTGTTCGAAGAATTTCGTTCGTTCTGTTGACACGAACATGCATTCGTGGTATCTTGATCCCGAACGAATGTTTGTCTCCCAACCAATACTCTCACCTGTGGGGGGAATCAATCATGTACGCTACCACCAACGCTCAAATGCCGGTCTTTCAGCCCGTCCGTCGCCGCCGCAGCACCATGCGGGCCCGGCGGGCGCGCACCCTACGCATCCTGGGGGTGCTCCTGGTGGTGTTAACCGTGTTTGTGTTCGCCCCCAAGGTTGTACATATGATGGGCCATACCGAAATGCCCGCCGCCCAGTCCTATACCGTGGAGCCGGGCGACACCCTGTGGGACATCGCCACCCAGTACAGCGGCAAGCAGGACCCCCGCAAGGTCATCGAGGCCATCAAACGGGCCAACGGGCTCGTCGGCGCCACCGTGCAGCCAGGCCAGCAGCTCACCATTCCGCACGTCCGGTAGGTCAGTACAGGTAGGGGAGGGGAACCCATTGGCCGTCATCGTTCAAACCTTTCAAACGGCGCTGCCCATCGAGCTGTTCGAACGCCTTCAGCGCATTCGCAACCGCTACGCCCCGGCGCTGCTGGCCGCCGGCCAGGGCGACTACTCCCGCCGGGTGGAACTCCGCTCCGTCAGCCGGGTGGTAGGCCACATTCTGGCGCAGGAGGCTAAAAAGAGCCCCGAGGAGCGGGGCGGCATGCGCCTGCTGGACCTGTCGCTGGCGGTGGACCGGTTCTTCCCTGAACTGAGGGGCTGGAATCAGAAGGCAGCGCTCGAGCGGCTCGCCAATCGGCTCAATGGCAAAGCATCATAGGGACAAATGTCACGAAACTCCCGGCCTGTTCAGGCCGGGAGTTAGTATTCTGCCCTAGGTTCAATAGCGGGTTGACCGAAGAAAGTTCGGGTCTGGTATAATGGAACGGGCCGCCATGACGGTAGACCCAAAAAGGGAGCGTGCGCCCGATTGTCCAAACTTCGTTCGCTGTTCGGAGGGACACGCAACTACGCCTGGTTCATCCTCTTACTTAGTCTCACCGTCTTCGCCGTCTCTTTCTGGATTCGGCGGGCGAGCGTGCCCAAGCCCACCGAACTTGAGAACCTGATCGCACAGAATGAGCCCGAAGACCATGTGCATGCACTGGCCGCCGGGACAAATGGCACCAGTTATCTCGGCACCCATATGGGGCTGGTAGCCGGCAAGGACCGCAAGAACTGGGGACGCCTGCCGGGGCCCACGGAGGACATCCTGGCGGTCCAGGTGGCCACCGACGGCAAGCTCTACCTCGGCGGAACGTTCGGCATCGTCAGCTACACAGCAGGGCAGACCGAATCCCTCCTGACGGGCACCGTCGGCGCCCTCGCTGCTGACCCTAGCGACCCCAAGCGGCTGATTGCGTTCGCCAAGGGCGCCGGCATCATGGAGAGTTCGGATTCCGGCCGCACCTGGAACCGGTGGGCCGAGTTCAAGGGCCACGAGATCCTGACCATTGCCATCGATCCGCATAACAGCAAGCGCGTCGCGGTTGCAGGCTACAACGGCCTCCTGACCCTCAGCGAGGATGGAGGCCGCACCTGGGCCAACGCCGGCTCGCTGCAGAACACGGTCTCCTCGCTGGTCTTCGACCCGTCCGGGTCCGGGCGCCTCTGGGGGGCCATCGGCGGCGTGGTGCGGTACAGCGACGACGGGGGCTCCTCCTGGCGCTCAGCCGGCAACCTCCCGCCCGACCGTGTGGCCGTCGCCCTGACCGCCACCACGAACCCCAAGGCCCCGATCCTGGCCGCCACATCGCAAGGTTACCTATTTACTCCGTCCCCCAAGTAGAGGTGAGCGGGCTGTGACATGCCCTGAGTGCGGAGCGCAGTTGACTGCTAGCGCCCGCTTCTGCCACAAGTGTGGCTGGGACTCCAAGCTGGCCGGTGCCGGCGCAGGTGCATCCCATGCCAGCGACCGCCCCGCCTGGAAGCGCAGGACCATGTCGGTCACCCTGCTGCTCTCCGGGCTATTGGTCTTTCTGCTCCTCTTGGTCCCCCGGGGCGAGGCCGACACGACCCTGATTCCAGGACAAGCTGCCCCCGACTTTACCCTCCCTGCGGTAGACGGCGGGCAGGTGAGCCTGTCCTCGCTGAAGGGCAAGCCGGTCATCGTCAACTTCTGGGCCTCCTGGTGCACCCCCTGCCGCAAGGAGATGCCCGACTTCCAGCAGGTCTATGACCGGTATAAGGAGCAGGGGCTGACGGTGTTGGGTGTCAACGTCGGGGACGCCAAGGTCGGCGTAACGGACTTCCGAGATCAAGTAAAGGTCAACTTCCCCCTGCTTATGGATGTAGAGACCGAGGTCCAGACCGCCTACAAGATTATGCCCCTTCCTGCAACCTTCTTCATCGACCGCTCGGGGACGATTCGAGCCATCTACCAGTACCAGATGAGTTCCGGTCAGATCGAGGCTGAGGTCCTTCGCCTGCTAGCTAACTAAAGACGGGAGACTTATGGCATGGATACGCCAAACCTGTTCCTGGCCTTCGGCGCCGGCGTGCTCTCATTCCTGACCCCCTGCTGCCTGCCGATCTATCCTTCGTTCTTGAGCTATGTCACGGGTGTTTCAATGGATGAGCTGACCGCCGGCACCCGCCAGGCGCGTATCCGAGTGCTTCAGCACAGCCTCGCCTTCTTCGTTGGCTTCTCGACCATCTACGTATCCCTCGGTCTTGCGGCCAGCGCACTGGGGTCGTTCTTTTACTCCGGGCGCTGCTGGTTCAAGATTGGCTCCTGGTGCGTCGGCCTTCCCACCCTGGGCGGCATCTTCGTCGCGCTGATGGGGCTTGCCATGCTGGGTGTGGTGCGCATCCCTGCGCTGATGCGGGACCGCCGGTTCCACTTCGCCAACAAGCCGCAGGGCTTCGTCGGCTCCGCCCTGGTCGGCCTGACCTTCGCTGCGGGCTGGACGCCCTGCATCGGCCCGATCCTGGGCGCCGTCCTGGCGCTGGCGGCGAACAGCCCCGGCTACGGCGGCCTGCTGCTGCTGGCCTATTCCATCGGCTTCGCCATCCCGTTCGTGGGCCTGGCCTACGCCCTCGGCTCAGTACGTTTGCTCTCCCGCTACAGCCTGGTCGTCGAGCGCATCGGCGGCGGCATGATGGTCCTCATGGGCGTCCTGCTCGCCACCGGCTACATGGCGCGGCTCAGCGCCTGGCTGATCTCTATTACCGGATTCACGGGCTTTTAAGAAGGTAAGGAGGAACACGGTTGTCGCACGGGAACTGTCCGGCCTGCCGCACGGCGCTGCCCGAGGCCAGCGCCTTCTGCCCCAAGTGCGGCCACGCCCTGGGAGACCGGGAACGGCCCAGGCAGAGCGCAACTGGCGGCGGCTGGACCGAATTTCTGGACCGCGCCTGGGACTTCTTCGCCTCCACCAAAGTCGCCTGGACGCTGATCATCCTGATCGCGCTGGCCTCCGCGGTAGGCACGTTCATCGAACAGGAGTCGCTCTACCAGGACTGGCGGCCCCCACATATGTACTACCCGGATCGCTATGGTGAATTCTGGGGCAATCTCTACTTGAAGCTGGGGCTCACCCACGCTTATAGCTCCATCTGGTTCGCGACCCTCATCCTGCTTCTGGTCATCAACCTGATCATCTGCTCGCTGCAGCGGCTGGTGCCGCTGCACCGCATGCTCGTCAACCCGCAGGTCTGGAAGCTGCCGCACTTCATCCGCCGCCAGGAGGTGGTGGTGGAGGTGCCAGGCGACCTGGCCTCGGTAGAAGCTCGGCTCAAAAAGCGTGGCTACAAAATGATCCGCGACCGGGAGTGCGCTTACGGCGATAAGGGCCGCCTTAGCCGGTACGGCCCCTATATCCTGCACATCGGGCTGATCATCGTCTGCATGGCCGGTTTCTCCAAGGCGCTGCCGGGATGGGACGTCTCCAAGGACGTCTGGATACCCGACGGACAGACCGTCAAGGTGCCGGACACCGACTTTGCGCTCACCAACCATAAGTTCACCATGGAGCTCTACCCGAACGGCGCCCCGTCCCGGTTCGCCACCGACGCCTCCGTCATCGTGGATGGCAAGGAGACCCTTCGCCAGACCATCGAGGTGAACCACCCGGTGGCCTATGGCGGCTGGGAGATCTACCAGGCCTCGTTCCGCCAAGAGCCGGGCATCGCCACCATCAAGGTGATGGGCGCCCTCGCCAAGCAGCAGGTCACCACCATCGCCTTCGACCTGAGGCAGCCCCAGGCGGAGTACCCCATCGGTGACAAGCTGAAGATGGCCGTGCGTTCGTACTACCATGACTTCGTGGTGGACCCCGCCACGCAGCAGGGCACCAACGGCAGCTTCGAGGTGAAGAACCCAGTCCTGATGGCCGAGTTCCTCACCACGGACACGAACGAGGTCGTCGGTCGGGCCGCGCTGATCATCCTTGCCAAGGATGCCGAGCCTGTCTACGAAGGGCCGATCTACCTGACGGTGGACAAGATCGAGAACCGCTGGGAGACGGCGCTCAAGCTTCATAAGGACCGGACCACGCCGTACATGTACACCGGCCTGGCTGTCGTGATGCTCGGTATGGTGATCACCTTCTTTATTTTCCACTGGCAGGTCTGGGTGCGCGAGGAGAACGGGAGGGTTCTCGTCGGCGCCCGTGCCTTCAAGAACAAGTTTGGGCTGAAGCAAGAGATGAAGCGCATATTTGGTGAACCCGAGGGAGAGGGGAAAACCGCATGACACCGCCAAACCAAGCCCTGATTGATGCGAGTCAGTGGCTGCTGCTGGGAGGCTTCGCATCCTATCTCATCGCCACGCTCCTGTACGTCTCCGGGTTTATTGGGAGCCGGATATCGCATGGCAAGCGGCTGACTCGCAATGCTGACTGGGCCACCGGGGCACACCTGGTCGGCGTCCTGTTCCATGCTGCTGCCATCCTGTCGCGCTGGCAGGGCGCCGGCCACTGGCCGACCTCCAACATGTACGAGTTCATTGGCTTCATGGCCTTCACCAGCATGCTGGCCTACCAGGTGATCCACCGGATCTACCGGATGCCCCTGCTGGGCGCCCTGCTCTCGCCGGTCGGCGTCTTCCTCATGGCATACTCTTACGTCTTCCCGCCCAAGGTCACCCCGCTGATCGCCCCGCTCAAGAGCTACTGGCTGCCGCTGCACGTCTCGATGGCCGCACTGGGCGAAGGCTTCTTCGCCGTGGCCTTCGGCGCAGCGCTGCTCTACCTGCTCCGGGTGCGCGGGCTCGAGCTGGCCGCCGCAGCCGACGGAGCCCCGCTTCGAACGGCGCCCGCTTCCGAGCGGGAGCGCATTTGGGGCAGCCGTGCGCTGGAGATCCTGGCCTATGTGATCCTGGTCATGGTGGGCTGGACCTTGCTGGCGCTCATTCTGCGCTATATGGGCTACCAGTGGGTCTTCCAGAACAGCACCTACCACCTGCCGCCGATCATCGGTCCCACCACGGCGACCATCGGCGAGAAGGGGAACCTCCTTGGCTTCATCCCCATGCCGCTCATGTCCGCCCCGTTCCGATGGAAGGGCAAGAACATGAACACGCTGATCTACGCCCTCGCCGTGGGCGGCGTGCTCTACTGGGCGATCCGGGCCTTCGTGGCCAAGGGCCCGATCTCGGACGCCATCGCCCGCAAGGTCTCGGGGGACCCCGAGATGATGGACGAGGTCAGCTACCGGGCCGTGGCCTTCGGCTACCCAATCTTCACCCTGGGCGGCCTGATCTTCGCCATGCTCTGGGCCAAGGAGGCCTGGGGCCGCTACTGGTTCTGGGACCCCAAGGAGACCTGGGCCCTGATCGCCTGGCTGGTCTACTCGGCCTACCTGCACATGCGCATCAGCCGTGGCTGGGAGGGTCGCAAGTCGGCCTGGGTGGCGGTGATCGGCTTCGGTGTGGTCCTCTTCACACTGGTCGGTGTAAACCTACTTATCGTCGGCCTTCACTCGTACGCTGGTGGAGACATGTAACCCTTGCGAATGCGAAAACCCAGACTGGGCTTACCAGTCTGGGTCCTTTTTTGCTTGCCAATTAAGCCGGCCGGTAGGTCGCGATGATCACGCCCTTACCTGTGGTTACCGAGTCCGCCAGCGTGAACTTCGTGAGCGGGCTGCCATCGGGAAACAGGCGAAGCCCAGTGCCGAGAACCAGCGGGTGAATCTGCAGTACGAACTCGTCGATCAGATTACGCCGCATCAAAGACTGGACCAGTACGCCACTCCCGAAGATCACCAGCGTCTTGGGGTGCTCCTTCTTGAGCGTGGCGACCGCGTCGGCGGCGTCACCACCCAGCAAAACGGAGTTCTGCCAGGCCAACGGTTCGGTCAGGGTGGTGGAGGCCACGAACTTCTGGGCGTTGTTCATCTTGTCGCTCATCGGATTGGACGGTTGCTTGGGCCAGTAGCCGGCGAAATTCTCGTAGGTGACGCGCCCGAGCAGCAGCGACCACGGGTCACTCATGTACCCACCCAGCACCTTCTGCATCACGGCGTCACCGCGCCCCGCCGCCCAACCGCCGTACTGGAATCCACCACGGCGGTCCTCGTCGGGTCCTCCCATCCCTTGCATTACGCCGTCCAGCGTCAGGGCCTCGATAGCTACGACCTTACTCAATTCGCTCGCTCCTTTAATGCCGCAGAATGACTGTGCGAAGTGGCTGAGTTGGTGCCGCGGCCATGGCCGCTTGTAGATCATCATCAGATGTGTAAGCACGGTCAGCGATGAAGCGAACGGGCACGACGAGCTCAAGAGCTTCCACCGCAAAGGGCCAAGGGGTGACTGTGAACCGGCCGGGGCCGGCGCCCTGGACCTCGAGGCGCTCCTCGGGGCCGCCCGGGTAGAGGGGCATGACGCCCAGAGACTGCCGGCGCCCTTCGGCGGGGTCGGTGCGGCAGACGGAGAGGGAGAGGAGATCCCAGGCCTGCAACCAGCGGTAGTGGGTCCAGACCACCTGCGGGTCGATGTGCAGGGCGGCCATCAGTTCCGTCTGAAGCGCATCGTGCTGGGCCAAGTAGCTATCGACCACCGAGCGGAACTCCGGGGCGACCTCCTTAAAGCTGAGCTCCGGCATATAACCGTAGCGCTTCTTATAGAGCCCGGTCCCGTGTAGGCTGACGAGCAGCCCGGCGTAGGGGTGCTCGTCCAGGGCCATGCGGATGCCCCGGTCGTAGAGCTCGACGTGAACATCGGTCGGCATTTCAAGAAAGTCGTAGACCTTGCCGGTAGCGGCCTTTACCCGCGGCGCCCGCTCCCAGTCGAACCAGCCGTGATCGTGCATCTCGGCGGCGATGCGCACCGGCGCCAGCGGCTCGGGGGGATGAAACCGATCGCCGCCCCAGGCGCTGGCAAACTCGCCGCACAGCTTAGCGTGGTCTGTCTGCAGTACGATTTGCGTGCGGCCGTTCGCAGTGCGAAGAATCATTGGTCGTATACCTCCCTGTGCTTGCGCAGACACTAGGTTCGGAGGTGCTGCCGTGGTCAAGGTTGGGCAGGGAGCTGCATCGGAGCAATCGCAGCAGGCAATCTACCAGCACCGCGTCGCCAAGGCAGAGCCGAAGCCCCCGCGCCTTCGCAACGCGATCTGGGCCTTCTTCACCGGCGGCCTCGTCTGCCTGATCGGCGAGGGGATCACCGACTTCTGGGAGTGGGCCCTCGATATCTCGCACAAGCGGGCCGGGGACCCCACGGTCGCCACGATGATCTTTCTTGGGTGCCTGCTGACGGGCCTGGGCGTCTTCGACAAGCTCGCCCGCCGGGCTGGGGCTGGGCTGTCAGTGCCGGTGACCGGCTTCGCCAACTCGATGTCCGCCGCTGCGATGGAGTTCCGGCAGGAAGGCCTGGTCTTCGGCGTCGGAGGCAGGATGTTTCAACTGGCCGGTTCGGTGATCGCATTTGGAGTGACCACGGCCTTCGTCGTCGGGGTCATCGCTTCGATCGTGCAGATGTTTCGCTGAACAGATCGTAACCACCGCTGTGGTTACGCATAAAGGGGGCCGCTACACGTGACTGTACGCAGCGATTTGGAGCGGGCCATCGCCATGGCCGAGGCGTCCAAGGGCAGCTATTTGCTCTTCGCCACCGAATCGGAGGATCAGAAGGCAAGCGACGTCTTCAAGGACATGGCCGAGGATATGGAGCGGCACGTGAAGATCCTGGAGTCCCGCCGGGACTACCTGGGTCAGCACAACCAGCTCTATCAGGACCAGGACCAGGACCAGGACCAGGAGCAGGGCGGCAAGCAGGCCAAGAAGAAGAAGGACGACCAGGAGAACCAATAGGACAGGAGGTCGGGAAGGCACCCGGCCTCCCTTTTACTTTAGCTGCGACCTGGCAGCGGAGAGCTGCGTTTGGACCTGGAGCAGGTCGGCCTGAAACTGATCCAGCTTGCCCTCGGCCAGCTGCGGCCGCAGGCGGGGCAGGAGCGCTTCCGCAGCGGCCAGGGCGCCCACCGCTTCGCTCGGTGCATCGGCGCCAACCCGGGCCTTTGCCGCCTCAAGCTCCCGCTCGGCCTGCTGGATGGCGCCGGCCCCGCTTAGATAGAGCCCAGCCTCATCCTCAACCTTCTCCAGAGCAATGCGCAGGTCGCTGACCAACAGGCTCGCCTCAATGGGGTTGCCGGCGGCCATGGTCCCCTGGATCTTCGCCAGGTGGGCCTGCATGGAAGCGAGCCGGCCTTGCAGGGGGATGGCGGCGCCCAGCCCCTGGGCGGCCATCTCCACATGCCGCTGCACCTCGGCGAGGGCGGCTGCGACATCGTCGATCTCCCGGGGGACCTGGCTCCACTTGGATTCCCATTCGGTCAGCCGGCGCTCCAACTCGTCAAGCTTGGGCCCGACCGCCTTCACAGCGCTCTCTGCCCCGGCAAGGTCGCCCACCTTGCCCTTGGAGAGGCTGAACTCCAGCTGGTCGATCAGCTCCTGCACCTTGCTGTAGGCCGTCGTGGCCTCGGCAAAGGTCTTCTCGACGAACTCAAAGGAGCGTTGCGTGGCCCCCACCGACTTCCTGAGCAGGTCGGTGCGGGCAGAGAGCCGAATCACACGGTTTCCGTGCTCCCCGTACGCCTCCTTGACTCCATTCAGACGGCCGTATGCACGGTCCCGCTCGGCTCCCCGAAACAGCCAGGGAAATAGGCTCATAACTCCGTGACACCTCCGTAGTACTGCTATCCATTCTGGCGGTGGCCGATAAATCCTGCCAGAGGAATCACACTGTATTCTAGAGAAGGATTGTGGGACGAAAGGTTCAGTGGGGAGGGCGTCAAGGAGTGGAGTTGCCCGTCGTAGCGACATTCTCCATTGTCGGTCGGGATCCCGTTTCCGGCGAGATCGGCGTTGCGGTTCAATCCAAGTTCCTGTCGGTAGGCTCTGTGGTCACCTGGGCAGCGGCAGACGCCGGTGCGATCGCGACCCAGGCGTGGGCTCATACCGGGTTCGGCCCGGACGGTCTGGCGCTCCTGCGGCAGGGACTCTCTGCCCGTGACGTGCTGGGCCGGTTGATTGAAGCAGACCCGGACAAGGGCGCCCGCCGCCAGCTGGGCATCGTCGATACCCATGGCGGCTCGGCCACCCACACCGGTCCCGGCTGCATGGACTGGGCCGGCGGGCTCTGCGGACCCAACTATGCGGCCCAGGGGAACATCCTCGTCGGCGAAGCGACCGTGCAGGCCATGGTCGATACCTTCCTGGCCACCGAGGGCGATCTGTCCCACCGCCTGACCGAGGCGCTGGACGCCGGGCAGGGCGCCGGCGGCGACAGCCGGGGCAGGCAGTCCGCTGCGCTCTATATTACGAAGCCCGCCGGTGGATATGGCGGCAACAACGACCGCTACATCGACCTGCGGGTGGATGACCACGTGGAGCCCATCCACGAGCTAAAGCGGCTGCTGGGGCTCTGGCGGCTTTACTTCCAGAAGCCTGCCGAGGCTCACCTCATCAAGCTCGAAGGCCCGGTGCTCACCGAGGTGACCGGGCATCTGGCGCAGCTGGGCTATCCCAGTGATTTCGGCGCAGCCTGGCGCCAGTTCGTAGGCACCGAGAACTTTGAAGAGCGGGACGTCAAGCCCGGCTACATCGACCCGCAGATCCTGGACTGGCTCCGGCGCAAGGCGAAAGGGTAAGAGGGGGGATGCGCTCATCCCCCCTCTCGCTTCAAGGAGTCAGATCCTGCTTGGCCGTGTCGTGCAGGAGGTGGCCCCATTTTTCGGGGAAGAAGCCGACCACCACGTGCCCGTCCACGTTGATCGCAGGGTAATCGCCGCGGCTAGTGTGGTGGTACAGCTCGCCGCGGGCGCCCGAGTCGGTCACCACGTTCTTCTCCTCGTAGCGGATCTTCCGGTCGGCCAGGAACCGCCTGGCGGCTTCCATCTCCCGGTTCTCCGGGCCGGAGTACAGCGTCACATGAACATCCGACATCGCTTCACCCTCCCGGAGGTTAGTTTGGCCCATTTGAAGGAGAATCAAGAGCACGTGCGCAAGCCGAAAACAAAGCGAGTCTATGAAGCCGGCCCCCGGGGAGAGCAGATCGCGGGGCAGCTCCTGAACTGGTATGCGGTCCATCAGCGGGATCTTCCCTGGCGCCGTTCCCGGGATCCCTACCGCATCTGGGTCTCCGAGGTCATGCTCCAGCAGACTCGCGTGGAGACCGTAATCCCCTACTACGAGCGCTGGTTCGCGCAGTTCCCGACCCTTGGCAGCCTCGCTGAGGCGCCCGAGGAGCAGGTCCTGAAGGCGTGGGAGGGCCTCGGGTACTACTCCCGGGCCCGGAACCTCCACGGGGCCGTGCAGGAGGTTGCAGCCCGCTATGGCGGCGAGGTACCCGATGACCCCGAGGCCGTCTCATCGCTCCGGGGGGTCGGACCGTACACCGCCGGCGCCATCCTGTCGATCGCCTTCAACCGGGCGGTGCCCGCCGTCGACGGCAACGTCATGCGGGTGCTGTCCCGGCTCTACAACATCCACGATGACATCATGCAGCCGCCGACCCGGGAGGGGATGGAGGGGCTGGCCCAGTCGCTGATTCCCGCCGGTCAGGCCAGCGCCTTTAACCAGGCGCTGATGGAGCTCGGCGCCATGGTCTGCGCGCCCACCTCGCCCAAGTGCCTGCTCTGCCCGGTGGCCGAGTTCTGCCAGGCCAGGGAGGAGGGGACGCAGCTTGACCTCCCCGTCAAGGCGAAGGCCAAGGCTCCCCGCCCGGTCGACATCGCTACAGCGGTGATCTGGGATGGCCGGCGGGTGCTGATCGCCCGGCGCCCGGCCGAGGGCCTGCTGGGCGGGCTGTGGGAGTTTCCCAGCGCCGAGCGGGCGCCCGGGTTGGCCTGGGAGCATGCTGTCCACCGGTTGGCCGCCGAGCGCCTCGGGATGGAGGTCGAGCTCGACAGCCATCTGACGGACGTCAAGCACGTCTTCACGCACCTGGTGTGGGATCTGAAGGCTTACCTGGTGCGGCCGGCGGCAGCCGCGAGCCTTCCAAAGGATTCGGAGAGCCTCCGCTGGGTTCTCCCGCAGGAGTTGGTGCAGTTCGCCTTCCCCGTGGCACATCAGAAGGTGATGAAGCAATTTCTGGCTTGTCTGCCGCCTGCCCTGTGAGTACAATGACAAAGTTCGGTACTATGGTTTAGGGGCTGAGCACTTGGCGCTAGATCTGCAGGCTATTCGCGTGATCGTCTTCGACCTGGACGGTACGGTCTACGATGATACCAGACACTTTGAGCTCTACGCGAAGGAGATCCAGTCGCACCTGCCCGAGGAGGCCCAGGAGGACTTCTGGGCGGACTACACGGCGGCGGTCGAGGGCCGGCACCCGGCCCTGCGGATCGGGACCTTCTACGATGTCGCCCGGGACCTGGTCCTTCAGACCAAGGCGGGCCGCGTCGTTCGTGCCCTGCACTGGGACGGCTCCGAAATTCCGCCGGTGGTCCGGGAGCAGCTGTACCCCGGCGTCGTTGAGCCCGATCACAGTGCGATCATGAACGTGGGCGACCTTTGGTGGGTGCCCTCGGCCGTCTCGGCGCACCACGGCGGGGAGGCTGAGAAGCACAGTGCGGCTTTCCTGCGCATCCGGGAGGTCATGTCCGACCCGGACTTCGTGGTCCGGCCGATCGCCGAACTCCAGGAGACGATCGCCGGCCTGCGCGGCAAGGTGATCCAGGTGCTCGCCACCAACAGCCCGCAGCCTGACAGCGAAGCGATCTTGACCAAGGTCGGGCTGTTGGGATTATTTGACAGGATGTTCTTCCGCAGCAACAAGCCGGCCGGGCTGAAGGCGATCTTTGCCCAGCTCTCCGAGCAGTACGGCGTGCCCATGTCCGCCATCCTGAGCGTCGGCGACAACCTGATCAACGAGATCGCCCCAGCCAAGGCGATGGGCTGCCAGACGGTCTTCATCGACCCGCACGGACTGGGCGCCAGCGATGAGGCGGACCTGGTGGTCACCACAATGACGGAGTTCCTGCCGACGCTGCGAAAGGTCGGATCACCGGCATAACATAACCCTGCCTGGCGTACGGATAGGCCAGGAGGTGCCGCTATGTCGGAACAGATGGAACGGATTCTGACCGAAGCCTTGCAGTCAAAGCGTCCCGTGTTGGTCAACCCGACGGAGGACGAGATCCGTCGTGCGGCCGAAGGGCTCCGACTCGAGGGGCGCCTGATCTGCACCGCATGCCGCAAACCGATCCGTGAAGAGGATTTCCACTCAGAGCGCATCTCCTTTGGCCCGCGGCTGCAGGCGATCGTGCACCTGCATGAGACTTGCCGGCGGAGTTTTGCGGATGCGCTGGCCCAGCGCCAGGACCAACAGGCCTGATGATGACGGAAGCGGGGTCGGGGAGTCCTCGGGAGGGCGCCCCGACCTTGTTGTTTTCTCACAGCCTCTCCAGATCATTCGTCTCACTAAAGTCTAGTTTAGTGAGACGAATATAGGGAGATTGGGAGGAATCGCCTGGATCGGCGGCGTACTTGTGTACCAAGGCTTTCTGGACACTATCAACGCGAGGACGTGACCTGGCATGGGCGAGCCTGTAGAACTGCATCCGTTATGTGAACGTTATCTGCGGGCGATCATCACGCAGCACAACAAAAGCGAAAAGACGCGTGACGCATATCGAATGGAACTGCAGCTTTGGACTGCGTATCTTGCAGCGCACATCAAAGAGCGTGGCGTTACCGATGCGAACCGGCGGGACGTCGAGGATTTCATCGACCACTGCCGGATCGAGAACAAGAACTCGGCCGCTACGGTCCGGCGCAAGCTGAGCGCCCTCAAAGCGTTCTACAAATGGGCCGTGCACGGCAGCTACCTGCCGCACTCCCCGGCTGAGGGCATCGAGCTGCCGAAGCTGAACAAAAGCAAGGCCAAGTACCTAAAGCCCCACGAGGTCCGGCGCCTGCTGGAGGCTGTGCTCCGGGAGCCCGATACCAAGCAGAAGGCCGAAGCCTGGGCCCGCACCTGGCGCCGGGACCGGGCCATGATCCAGGTCAAGCTGTACCAGGGCCTGCGCATCAGCGAGGTCGTCAAGCTGGACTGGGAAGACCTGGATCTGGAGATGATGATGATTCTGGTGCACGGCAAGGGCGCCAAGGAGCGCCGCATCCCCATGCACCAGGTGACGCTGCGGGTATTGAAGGAACTCAAAGAGTTCGGGCCGACCTCAGACGGCGGCCGCAAGGGTCCGGTCTTCGTTACCACCGAGAACCCAAACCCCGACGTGCCGGCCGGGCAGCGCCTGAGCACCTGGAGCGCACGGTACGCCATCCATAAGTACATCGACGCTGCGGGCCTCGCCCACGGCATTACGGCCCACAAGCTCCGGCACACCTTTGCGACCATGCTCCTCGACGCCGGCGCCGACATCCGGGACATTGCCGATCAGCTCGGCCACGAGTCCCTGGAAGCAACCAAGATCTACACACACCCGACCACCGAACGCCACCGGGCGATGATCGACAAGATTACATTTGAGGACTAACCGAAGGCGGCGAGGCCAAACTCTTAAGAGTTAAGCCTCGCCGCCTCACCTTTCAGGCCAGCTTCAGCATGAAACGAGCAATCGTGAAATACATAAACAGGCCCGTGCCATCGACCAGCGTGGTAATGAACGGTCCGGAAACGACCGCCGGGTCAACTTTGAGCCGGTGCAGGACCAAGGGCAACACGGCTGCGACCACAGATGCCCAAACAACGATGAACACCGATGTCACACTAACGACAGGGCCGAGCTCTGGACCGACGCCCAGCGTGTAGGCTCTGATCAATGTGGTAATCCCCATAACGGCGCCGATCAGTAGGCCGGTTGCGACTTCCCGCGCCAGGACCCTGGCCATATCGCGAAACTTGACTTCACCGACCGCCAGTCCACGCACGAGTGTGGTGACGATCTGCGATCCGGTGTTACCGCCGGTGCCTATCAGCAGCGGGATGAAGAAGGTCAAGGAGACAACCTCAGCGAGCGTTTGCTCGAAGTGGCGAAGCACGGTTCCCGTATAGGCCTCCGCAAGGAATAGCACCAAGATCCAGCCGATGCGCTTTCTCCAGAGCACCATGATCGGGGTCTGGAAGTAGGAGTCACTCAGGGGTTCGCTGCCGCCGAGCTTTTGAATGTCCTCCGTGGCTTCATCCCGAATTACGTCGACCAGATCGTCGACCGTGATGATGCCCACCAGCCGGCGGTGATCGTCCACGACTGGAATTGCCACCAAGTCATACTGGGCAACCGCTCGTGCCACCTCTTCCTGATCCATGGTGGCCGGCACGGAAACAACCTGCGTGCTCATGATGTCAGTGATCAGGGTGTGCGGTCCGGCGAGTAGCAGTTCCCGAAGGCTGACGACACCCACGAGCCGCCCAGCAGAATCGACCACGTACAGGTAGGCGATCGTTTCAGCATCGTGCCCGACCTTACGGATGTGCTGGAGAACCTGTTCGACGGTCATCGTCTGACGGACTGAGATATACTCAACCGTCATTCGGCCACCGGCACTGTTCTCCCGGTAGCTCATCAGGCCCCGGATGGTTGCGACATAGTCCCGGGGCAGCAGGTTCAAGAGCTGTTGGGCCTGCTTCGGGTGAATGGCGCCGGCCAAGTCAGCTATCCCGTCACTGGACATTTGCTCGAGAATACCCGTCGCTGTGTTCTGCTCCAGGTGGTGCAAAATGCGATACTGGTGAATGAACTCCAGGTGCTCGATGGCCTCGGCCGCCGCAGGAGCACCGAGGGCAGAGAGAACCTGACGGACTTGCTCTTCGCTCAACCTCGGCAACACTTCCGCTATGTCGAAGGGCTGTACCTCTTCGAGCAGTAAGGCAAGTCCCGCAGAGTCGGGAACCTGAAGAAGCTCAGTCAGCTTCGTTTCCAATTCGTGATTGGTCAGGCGCATGAGAATAAAGCCTCCTAGGCAGCGGGCGGAGGGTACGGCGTATGAACGCCCGCCTATGATTGTTTCTATTCCGGGAACTTATACTAGGACTACTGCCGGCGTCCACTGCGCCTCACCTCCTTCTCATGCAAAAGGTCCCTTCCCCACGACAAAGGGAAGGGACCGCATATGCGGAACCCCGATCCCTCACGTCTGGGATTTGGCACTGGACGACTAGGGGAACTACCCCAGCGACATTAAGCACGACCTTACTCCGATCGCACCTGTTAACCCATTGGCGTCTCTCGACGTTTCCGGGCAGCCGCAAGTCCTCGTCCAGGAGCCTCACCTAACAGGGATTATAGAAATCGCCTCACCCAATATACTCCTCAGTTGGAGTAATTGCAAGCACCAACACGAAAACAGTAGCATTTGGACTGTCCCACACGTAAACGCCTTCCGAGCGCCGGAAATGGGCATTAATCGACCGAATCGGCAAGCGACCATCCACCCGCCCAGACGGCTTGGAACTCGGAGCAAGTTTGCAGCAGTTGCTTTGCCGTCCCGATCATCTCCACTCGCCCCTCCCTCATGACGACAACCTGATCCGCCGCCTCCAGGACCGCCGGACGGTGGGAAACCGCAAGGCAGGTGCCATGTTCCCTCGCCCGGAGCCGCTCCCACAGTAGCCTTTCCGTTTCCTCATCCAGTGCGCTGGAGAGATCGTCGAAGACCAGCAGTTCCGGTTCCCGTACAAACATGCGGGCGGCAGCCGTTCGTTGTACCTGCCCGCCCGACAGCTTGATACCTCGGGCGCCCACCTGGGCCTCCAGTCGTGCCTCCAGCCCGTCAACGTCCTGTTCCAGCACAGCGGCGTGTACTGCGCGGGTCAGTTTCGCCTCTGACTCAGGCACACCAAGCAGGATGTTCTCCTTCAACGTGGCACTGAAGAGGACCGGCACCTGCGGAGTGTAACTGCTGACTGGTGGCTGGAAAAAAGCACCTGGGTCTGTCACCGCCCGGCCGTTCCAGTAGACCGACCCCGCTTGGGCCGGAAGCAGCCCCAGCAGCGCCCGCAGCAACGTGCTTTTCCCGGAACCAACCCGGCCGGTGATCACCGTCAGGCTACCGCAGGGGAGGGTAAAGCACGCGCCCTGCACCCCCCTCCCCGATTCGGGGTACAGATAGGTCAGGTTCTCCACGTCCAGCCGGTCCAGCCGCTCCTTGGGCTCTAGATCTCGCCTTGCTTGCTGCGGCAGCGGGCCATCCAGGTAGACGGGGCGGTGAGCGGCGAGCGCCGCGGGCGGGGCGTCATCCATGAGCGCCTGCATGCGGGCCAAGGAGACGCCGGTCTGTTTGTACCGGGCCATCAAGTCGCCCACGATGCCGGTAAAGACCGCAAGCCGCCCCACGTAAGCGGCAAACAAGGCGAAATCCCCAACGGTGAACGTTCCAGCACGCATGGACCCGGCAGCCAATAGCAGGACCAGGCCCGTGCCCAGGTTTGCTGTGTTCATAAAGACGGATCGCAGCAGTTCGCTGAACAGGCCATCTCGAACCGATTCAAGGCGCCGCTGGTCACCGAGCCGGCGCAGTTGGGCGGCCACGTTCGCCTCGGCGCCAGCGAGTTTGAGCGCCGGCACCATGGTGAAGATCTCACCCAGCAGCCCCGCTACCCGTGCAGCAGCAGCTCTGCTCCGATCACGGTAACCGCCGATGCGCTGCCCCGCGGCTCTGGCCACGACCACCACCGCCACCAGCGGAAGAACTGCTGCCACTGTGACGAACGCATTGATATGTAACATCAGTGCCAGGGTTATGCCTGCGTTCAAGCACTCGGCGGCCCCGCTGATCAGGATTGGCATCGAAGCAAATAGCGCCACCCCGTCGGCATCGTCCCGGAAACGGCTGATCGCATCACCGGTCGAGCCGGTAAGGGCCCGGGCGCCGGGCCGCCGCAGGATCTGCTCCAGCATGTTGGTCGAGAGCAGAGCGCTGACCGTGAATCGCTGGAGCACGTTGACTGGTACGCTGAGCCAAGTCACCAGCAGACGCCCGCTCTGCAGGACCAGTGGCAGCGTGACGAGCCACCACAGGCCGGCCGCCGCCGGTGCGTCGCCGGAGAGGGCATTGAAGAAGGTACGGGACACAAGGCCCAGCCCCGTCGGCGTTAGGGAGATGAGCAGCCAGCTAACGAAGCAGGCTGCAACCAGCCACGGTCGGTACGCCAGCAACCGAAGCACGATCCTCCAGGTCTTCATCCAACTAGCCCCCCCTCGCCGGAAGGAATCGAGTAGGATCCATCCGCCAGCGACAGGACCCGATCCGCACGCCGCAGCGTGGCGGGTCGGTGGGCAATCACGATCGCAGTTCTGCCCCGAAGCAGGCGGTCGATGGCTTGCTCCAGGCGCTGCTCGGTAGCAGGATCCAGCCGGGAAGATGCTTCATCCAAAATGACGACCCCCGGATCCTTCAGGAAGACCCGCGCAAAGGCCAGTAGTTGTGCCTCCCCCGCAGACAGGCCGCCGCCGCCTGCCAGTTCGGTATCCAGTCCGTTGGGCAGCGTGTCGGCCCATTCCCGCAGGCCCAACTCGGCCAGGGCCGACCAGATTCGGCTGTCGGGAATGGTGGCATCGAAGAGGGTCAGGTTGTCGCGCAGCGTACCCCGGAAGAGTTGCACCTCTTGCGTCACCACGCCCACGCGGCGGCGTAGGTCAGTCAGGCGCACCGTGCGCACGTCGACCCCGCCCAGTCGGATCTGGCCCCCAGACGGGTCGTACAGCCGCGCTACAAGCCGTGCGAGGGTCGACTTCCCGCTGCCGGTGCGCCCCCGCAGTCCCAGAACCTCACCTGGCTTCAGGGCGAAGGAGAGGTTGTCCAACACGGCGCTGCCAGGTGTGTAGCCAAAGGTCAGCCGCTCGACCTCCAACGCCAGTGCCCCCGCGGGCAGCGGCTCCCCAGCCCCGTCTGCCACAGCGCTGTGCAGCGCCAACAGGTCGCGAATGCGGCTGATACTGGCGCTGGCGCGGGCCAGGTCCTGGATCTGCGACACGATCTGCTCAGTCGGGCGCCGGAGCTGCTCCGCGTAAAAGAAGATCATGTAGGCGGTACCCACAGTAATAAGGCCCGCCTTGACGAGGACCAGGCCGATGCCGAAGGCTGTAGTCATACCCACGGCAAGCAGTCCGAAGGAGACCACGAGCATGACAGCCATCCCACGGCCCGCTTTCAGTTCAGCCTGTAGCCACCCGCGCAGCGCCAGTGCGAAGCCCTGACGAACGGCAGGCTCGGCGCCGTTTGCTCGGATGTCTTCCAACCCTCCCAAGCGTTCGCTCAGATAGCCGAAGAACTCGCTGCTGGCCTGACGGGACGCCTGCCACCCCGGCATGGCGCTGTGGCGTGTTCGGAGCAGCACGAGGAGGTTGAGTACCGCAAAGCCGCTTAGCGCCAGACCCGCCCGCCAATCTACAGTATAGAGAACCGCCAGCATACCCGTTAGCAGAAACGCGTTGGCCGCCACCTGCACCACAAAGGCGGAGAAGAAATTGGCCAGGCCGGTCACGTCGCCGTCGATGCGCTCGATCATTTCGCCGGGTGTCCGATCCTTGTGAAAGGATAGATCCAGACCCAGGACGTGCTCGGTCAGCTCAGCCCGCAACTCATTCGTAGTCCGCCAGCCCAGATCCTGACTAACGTACGTGGCCCACAAGGCCAGCATCTGATTGGCGACCGCCAAGAAGAGAAACCGGGCAGCCAGGGCGATCAGTTGAAAGCGGGGCGCCCCCGCCACCGCCTCGTCGATGAACCGCCGGACCACAGTCGGGTAGTACAGTTGTAGTCCGATACTGCTCAACAGCAGGAACCCCAGCAGTAGCACGTTTGGCCAGAGCGGCCGCAGATATTTGCTCAGCAGACGCCAGTATTGCAGCACCGGGATCGACACGGCCGGCACCTCCTAGCGATCGGGATTCGGTTCCTCAGCCGGGCCGTCCAGAATCCGCCGGACCCCTTCGATCGCTTCGGCGGGGGTGACCCATTCGCCAGGCCGTTTCAGCCACGGTTCCGCCACGTAGAAGCGCTGGGTCAAAAACGCCTCCAGACGCTCGCCCCGCCGGTACGTTGGCAACTCAGCGGCCGGAATGCGCCCGGCGCCCCGAATGCGGGCCAGTGCATGCAGTTCCCGATAGCGCCGATAGAGCTTGCGCGCCCGCTGCTGGACCGTCAGGTGCGTCTGGTCGGCAAACGCTCCCTCTAGAACTGTGGAGGTCGATCCGACGGGGTGGATCGCCGGGTAGATGCCCCGCGCCGCCATGTCGGCATCAAATCGCCAGATCGTCTCCAGGGGTCCGTAGGGAACCTCCTCGTCTGGCGTATCCCCGTGTGCGTCAACCAGGGCGAAGGTGACGGGCGCTGCACCCGCTCGCGTCAGCCCTGCCCGAAGTTCGTCCAGTTCTCCCGTAAGCACCGTCGCCCGGTCGGCTACCACCAGCACCTCACGGCCCATCGGGGTGGCCATTATCGCTTGTTCCGTCGCTGAGAGGGACGTGGTGACCGCTTCTGCTTCGGCCGCCACGCCCTGCAGATCGGGATGAGCATCGGCCGCCAGCCACATCATCGTGACATAACCACGTTGACGCAGGCGGCGCAGCAGTTCCGCGACCATCACCATCTGACCGACATCGGTGGGCGCCACCAGACCAGCGGTGCCGCCCCGCACCAGCGGCGCAAACAGGTCGACCACCTTGATTCCTGTCTCAATCACGGAGGCGCCGGCGCCGCGTATGACCAGTTCGTCGAGGGTGCAGCCCGCCAGATCCGCCAGTGCAACCAGGGTCCGCACCTCAGCCCGCCCGAGCGGAATCTTGCCCGTGCACAGGTCGGAGACTGTAGCCGAGCGCAAACCGATCCTACGGGCCGCAATCGTCAGATTCGGGACCAGACGCCGTAACAGTTGCACGTTCAATTGCAGATCGTCGGCCATGGTGACTCCCCCTCTACTTCCCAGAGTAAATCCAATTACGCCATAATGCAACGGTGATTTCCACTATTTCGCGATGAGGACCGCCGGCAATCCGGCGGTCCTCATCGGTGCGCAATGCGTGTTGACAAGTTTTTGGGTAAGTTGGACCAAAGTGCCAACAATCCTCCGACAAGAGCACGCAGAGGCCCTGAAGCAGTAAGGCTGCCGTGCAACAAGCGCCTCGAATCTTCGTCCCGGCTTTGCGATGCAACCAGGTCAGGGCTATCGTGCCTCCATTCGTGTCCATCGGGAGGCTCCGATTGGGCCGGAGTCGACGGCCGGTCTCTCCCCTCCCACCCTCGGGTCACCTGTGGAAGCCTTGGCCCACGTAGTCTGTACGAACCGACGTGAGTTGGGTGCGTTCCAAAATCCTCCAGATACTCCCCGTAACCACTTCCTACTCTCCGGAAGGTTCAATGAACTTTCCAGAAGTTCTGGATCACCATCGAACATTGCCGGGTTAGTTTACGTATTAACGGGTAACCACGAATCGGGAGGAGAGGGTGATCAAGTGAACCTGACCGATGCCCAAAAGGCCAAGATAGCGGCGGCGATCGCCTCGGGTGTGCCCGCAAGCAAGGCGGATCTGCTTAAGCAGTACGCGCTGCACGTCACGCTGACCCCAGACTTCTGGCTATATGCCAACCCTCGCATTACTGCTGCCATTGACAGCCTGTCAGAAACCGAGGTCACCCACCTCAAGTGCATCCCGATGGTGGATGACGGGCTTCTGGTGGTCCTCAATGCCAAGGCGGACGAAGACGGTGCGGTCGAGTTCGCACGGGGCGACAGCCGGCGCACCGGCTCCTGGTATGCGCGGGCAGCGCTCGCCGGCTTCAACATCTCGTTCAGCGAAGAGCGCAAGCTCCACCTCCCCGTCCTGGACGACGACGGCGCGAGCACAGGACCGCGGGAGTATGTGGCGATCCGGGTAAAGCAGCCCGCCGCGAAGAAGACCATCGCTCGCCCTCGTAAGAACAAGGCGGCGAAGGATGCCTCTGCGCAGAAATCTCCCCAACCGGAAGCCAGGGCTCCAGAGACAAAGGCATAGTTCGACGGCAACAGGGATGCCCCCAAGCGGTGGGCATCTCTTTTTTATTTGGGTCACACTAAGTGCACTGGAGGGTACAACGATGCGGCGGTTGTTGCTGTTTATAACGCTGCTGGGAATGCTGGGCTGCGTGACTTCTGCCCCAGTGGCGCCGGCGGGCCCCCGTGGCAACGTGGCCTACATGCGAAACGGTGATCTCTGGGTCCAAGACCTGCCCCATGGCGCTCGGCGCAGGTTAACCAGCGGCGGCGGGTATGGCGCTCCGACCTGGTCGGGGTCTGGGCAGTGGATCCTTCTCGGGGCGAAGGACGGCTACGTCACCGTGCGTTCAGACGGCTCGGAGACACACCCGCTGCCTGCCGGCGCCAGCCGTCCAGTCTGGTCACCGGTGGATGACCGGCTCGCCTACCTGGACCAGCAGGGCCGGCCGACTATCGGCCGACCCGACGGAACTGAGGCCCGTCCAGTTGCCGATGAGATCAACGCAGGAGGCCCTGCCTGGTCCCCGGACGGACGGTGGCTGGCTTTTACCAAAGGGGCGCCAGACCGGTCGTACGCCGGCATCTGGCGAGTGCCTGCGGACGGCGGCCGGCCGCAGGAGGTCTATGGAAAGCGCGGACAGGGGCCACAGTGCCTGATGCTCGGGCCGTGGGTATCCTCGGAGTCCATCCTCTCCTGGAATGTAGCCAGCTGCTCCTCATCGATTACCGCCGACGGCCTGCCCCTGATGTCCGTCTCCCCGACGGCGCACACTCCGGCGCGCCAAGTGGTGGACGACATGCTCGTCTACCCTGATTTCCTCGCGGTAGGCCCGGGCGGTCGCCTGGCCGTCGCAGAGGGCAACGACCGCCAGACGTGGACCAATAAGCGTATCGTGGTCACAGACTCACACAGTCGAACTGTCAGCCCCGCCGATATGGCCGCCATCTCCCCGGTCTGGTCCGCAGACGGCCGCCACATCGCCTTCGTCGCCATGCCGGATATCGGCAGTGTAGGCGGCGGTGAGCCCGCCCGGAAGGGCATGATGCAGCGACGGATCTGGACCGTGGGGCCCGATGGCACTGGCCTCCACCGCCTGACCGAGGACCCCAAGTACCGGGACGAAGCGCCCCGTTGGACGGAGGACGGCGGCCACATCCTCTTCTGCCGCCTCGATGAGCAGACCAAAGCGAGCCTGTGGATCGCGGCGAAAGACGGCGGCGCCCCGCACAAGGTGGCGGACATAGATGCCCCAGAGAATTGGTTCGGATACTACGGCTACGTGGGCTGCTCCAGGTTTTTTGACTACTGGGGTGATGAACACCCACCTAGAACCTTCCAGCACTAACCGTCCTCTGGAATGTCAGGCAGTCTTGTACCTTTTGGTGCTGCTCGGGTGGGAGTTCATCAAAGCCGAAGTATCGCCACTCGGTGTGCTCTTCACTCAAGACCGGTTGCGAGCCACGCGGCAGTTCGCACCTGAAGATGAAGTTGTGACAGTTCAAGTCCACGTGCAAGTACACGCCACTCAAATACATGACCTTGACCTGTGCGCCAAGCTCTTCGGCGCATTCGCGCACGATCCCATCCAGGATTGTCTCCCCTGGCTCCAGGGCTCCCCCGGGTAGCCCCCAGCTTTGATCGAAGTTCCGCCGTTTTAGCAGTAGAACCTGGCCCTGGTCATTCGTTATCACAGCGTGCGCACTCATTCGGTATGTATCGTTGAAGGCCACAGTCTTTGCCACCTCTCTTAGTCCGACGTGTTCCTAAAATCCCCCCATCCCACACTATCACGAAAAAAGGGATGCCCTCTACCAGAGAGGACATCCCTTTCATCATCACAGTTTCTTACCGCTCCGCCACCGCCTGCTGCGGCTCCTTCACAGGCCCCAGCGGCTTGCGGGTCTTGAGGTTAATCCCAAAGCCCTCAGTCAGCACGTGGACCCGAATGCCGTAGACGGCTTCGGTCTCTTCGGGCACCGAAGTCGCCTCGTGGGTATCCAGGAAGGTGACGCCCCCGTCGCCAAGGACCCGGCCCTCGTCGCCCCGGATGATCATGGCCACACCGTGGTCGACGCCGGCGCCCGACAGGGTCTGGCGGGACTGGAGCGCCTTGGCCATCTGGCCAAAGCGGGCGTGCTGCGTAAAGCCCGTGTGGACCACCAGGCCGGGGAGAATGCCCAGCCCGGGCAGGAACTCCTCGCCCGAAATCAGCCCTTCACCGAGCATAACGGCGCCGCCGTCGAGGCCGGCCAGGATCTTGCCGGACTCATGGGCACGGCGCACTGCCGCCGCCGCGGCAGTACTGCGGAAGCGCTCGATGCCAAGCTTGGGATCGGTGCCGCACAGCAAAATGATATCCGCAGCCACCAGCCGGGCGGCTGTTTCGGGGTCATCTGCCTGCTCACGGGTGGACAGGGGAGCTACCCAGACGTTCTTCATGCCATACCGGCTGAAGAGCCGGGCGCCCTCGCTGCCAGTCTCCCCGGGCGACTCGGAAGCCACGGGAACGACGACCACATTTGCGGTGCGGCCGCCGGCCATGTGCAGCACTGCCACCACGGCCTCATCGGGCACCGGGGCGCCCCCCAACAGGACCACCGGACCCCCGACGGGGATGGGACGAACGGCCTCATCGGAGGCGGGCCGCCCTTCGGTTTTCGCCGATTTGTCGCGGCCTGTGAGCGGCTTGGTCAACCATGCCCAAAACCCGCCCGGCAGAACCAGCGACTTCACAAGGCTCGAGGACAATTCGGATGTAATATCACCAAGGCGATCCAGTTTCACCGTGCGGTCACCACCTTAGAAGCCACCCCAAGTTCTTCTTCTTACTTGTATTTGTCCTTACCTCAGATAATTCCCTACCAAAGAGGTAAGTGTTAATCACGCTGTAATACAACTGTAAACTGACCTCACGCAAGCCGGCGGATGAGCCGCCGACCCTCTACATAATACGCTCCGATTCGACCCTGGTATGTCAGGAACGAGAGATGTCCAGAAATTGCCGCCCGATCGAGGAAGAACTGCGGTTCCGAGTCCAGGGTCTTGCCCATCCGGCCAACGGTGGCGTACAGCAGCTCCTCCAACCCGAGGGGACCACCCTCGAGCACATCGAGGATCGCTTCCTGCAACCGGGCAAGGGACTCCTTGTTCTCGGCGATGACAGCGGGCAGCGGGTCCTCCTCCCCGGTTCGGTCGATCAGATCGCCGTGGCCGGGCAGAATGTAGCGCTCGGGCCGGGCGGCGATCCGGTCCAAGCCACCGAGATAATCTGCCACATTCACAAGAAAGATAATCGGGTGTTTTTCGATCACCTCGGGCTTAAAGAGCCCGTCGGCGGCCAGGAGCACCCCGTCGATGGCGACAGCAACCTGATCGAAGGCGTGGCCGGGGATTGGCACCAGTTCCAGCGTAACCCCCGCCAGGGTGAACTGGCAAGGCGCCGTCGGCAGCTCCCGCACCTCCGGGGTCGGCTGGGCCTGGAGGAACTTGACCTGCATGGCGGGCGGCGGCCAGGCCCCGCCATAGAGCCCCAGGGGCTCCAGTTCGGGCCAGAGGATGAACGGCCGCTCCTTGGCCGGCGCCCAGACCTCGCAGCCCGTGCGCTTGACCAGGTCGGCGTTGCCGCCGATGTGGTCGCTGTGCGAATGGGTATTGATGATGGCCGCCAGGGTGTAGCCGTCCTCCAGGAAGGGCCGCAGCGCCTTGCGGGCGTTGCCCGAATCAAGGCCGGAGTCCACCAGAATCAGCCGCTTCTCCGGGGCGACGATCACCCCGAAGTTGACCCCGCCCCGGTAGATGTAAACACGTTCCGTCAACTGCTGTAGCGACAAGGGTGGTATCACTCCCAGATCAGATCAACGATATCGCCATCATTGAGCGGCATGGTGAACTCGGCGGGCTGACCGTTGAGCAGCATGCGCAGATTGCTCTTGCCAGGGGGCGGCGTCGTGGCGATACTCGCCCGTGCCAGCACGTGTGCGAAGATCGGGGCCTCGCCGCTCTGTAAGATGCCGATGGCATCGTTTTCGTTCAGGGGGTCCGTCAGGTTCGCCGGGCGCCCGTTCCGCAGGAGCTGCACCCGATAGCCGGGCAGCTCCATCAGTTCGCCGTTCACCCGCACCCGGGTTACCCCGGTGGCGGCGGGAGCGACCTCGGCGGCCACAGCCACCTCGGCCAGGGTCAGGGGCGCCACCGGCGCGACATCGAGCCGGTCGCCGCTGCGCAGCGGCGTTTCCGGTCCTGCCAGGGCGCCGTTCAGACGAATTTCGTACTTGGGCCGCCGCCGCACCTGGGTGACGCCGTCCAGGCTGTAGCGCAGCACCTCGATCTGGCCGGCATCCTCGACGCCGAGGTGGATCATCACATCATCGATAGTGCGGACGGGCCGCACGACGACCACATCGTTGTCGGCCAGCGGCCGGTCGGCGGAGCAGTAGGCCCCGTTTACGGTGATTAGCGCTTCCAGGGAATGCGGGGTGCCGTTGACGGTCACTTCGAGACGCTCGTGTGCCTCGGGGGCGACCTCGCCCACCGTGGCATGACCCGGTTCGCCGGCGGTACCTGGCTCCACCGCAATCCGATCTCGATGGGAGATGGCTGTGTCCAGATGGCCGACCTCGTCGTTGACGAGAATGCGGGCCGGCTTGCCGATGGTGCCCCGGACGATTCGCAGCGAACCGTTGACCGTGACGGTCAGGCCCTTGCCGACCTGGCCCTGGAGATCCTTGATGGAGATGCCGGCCGCAAGCAGAGCGTCGGCCACATTCAGCCGGGACGGATGGAAGAGCCGTACGCCGCGCCCGTTGACATGGATGTAGCTGAAGCCCAGGGTCGACTTGTCGCGCGAGGCGACGGCGATGCCGATCGGGGTGATGGAGTCGGGGCCGTTCAGGATCGACTTGGCCCCCTCTACCCCGGCGATGGCGTCGCGGCCGCGCACGGCCACCCGGTTCTCGGGGAGCCCCACGAAGCTGGCGACGGCGGCGGGAAGGCCCGGACTAAGGCTGCCGCCGCCCACCAGCATCACCGCCTGGGGCGGGGCGCCCGAGTTCAGCCTGAGCACCCGCTCGGAGATCTCGCGCGCCAGGCGCTCCACGGCGGGCCGGATCGCCTCCCGGAGGGCTTCGGCAGAGACCGTTTGCTTCTGGCCCAGGATATCGGTAAAGGTGACCTCACGCTGGGCGTTGATCTGCCGTTTGACCTGCTCGCCGACCCGGAAGTCGAGCAGATAGGCCTCGGAGAGCGCTTCGGTGATCTCGTCGCCGGCGGTGGGCGCCATGTCGTAGGCGATGACGGTGCCCTTGCTGGTGATGGCGATATCTGAGGTACCCGCCCCGATGTCGACCAGCACCAGGTTGAGGTGGCGCATCGACTGGGGCACGGCCACCGCGAGGGCGGCGATCGGCTCCAGGGTGAGCGCCGTCATCTCCAGGCCGGTGCGCTGAAGCACGGCCTGCAGGGAGTCGACCACACCACGGGGCAGGAAGGTGGCGATCACGTCGAGCTCGGCCAGGTTGCCCCGCTGCCCGGTCAGGTTGCCGATGGGCAGGCCGTCGAGCCTGGCGCCCATGACGCTGTGGCCGACGTAGTGGAAATCCTGGGCGTTCTCCCTGTCCTTCAGGGCGGAGGCCAGCGCTGCCTGGGCGCCCTGCACCGCCTCCAGTTCCAGGGCGAAGACCTCCTCAGCGCTCAGCTCCACCAGGCCCGACAGCTCCCGGCTGGCGGTGCCCTTGAAGGTGCGCAAGGCTCGGCCGGCGGCAGCGACGGCCGCCTCGGTCAGGGGGACGCCAGCCTTGGCCGACAGCCGGGTGACGATCTTGCTGACCACCGAGGCCACCTCGACCACGTCGTGGATCTGGCCGTCGAACATGGCGCGGGTGGTGTGCTCCAGGCGGTCGGCCGCCACGATCTTCAGGCCCTTGGGGCCCGGCAGTGTCAGCAGACCGACCACCTTGCGGGTGCCGATATCGAGTGCGAGCAAAGGACGGTCGGCCACAGAGCTGGTTCCCCCTTATGCTACGGCGCTTACTGGACCGGGTCCTTGATCCTGGCAGCGATAAAGTCGGCAGCTCGGGCGGCCATGGCCATGTCCTTGGCCAGGAAGATGTGGCCCGCCTCGGCCACCAGCCGCTCGGGGCGCCCCCAGGCCTGCCAGAACGCCTCCTGCAACTGGGTGGGCACCACCCGATCCCACAGCGGCGTAACGAACAGGATGCGCTCCTTGGCTACCTTCGGCTGGTAGCTGGACGGAGCCACGTCACGCAGCCCCCGGGGAATCTCCTCGGGACTGATGCCCGCCCGGGCGACCTCTGCACGGATGTCTGCCGAGCCGGGCAGTACCGCCAGGGGATCGCCGGGGTTGTCCAGCGGCTCCATGAGGACCACCGCCCCAAGCGTGTCCACCTGGGTGGTTACCAGCCCGGAGATGCAGCCGCCCAGCGAGGTTCCCCAGAGTCCGACGGGCCGCCCGTGGACCTGCTCCAGCCAGCGCACCGCTGCGATGGCATCGGCCGCCGCCTGGCGGACGGCGAGTTTGGTTTGGGCGAGGTCGGGGCTGAAGAAGCCCTCGCCGGAGAGGTGACCCGGCCGGCGCCGGGCGAGATGGAAGGGCAGGTCGATCAGGGCGACGTTGATGGAGCGGTCGATCAGCGATCGCCCCTGGAGTTCCTGGTAGAAGGTATAGCCGTATGGCGGCAGGGCGCCGGTGCTATAGCCCGGCACGATCAGCGTCCAGGGCGCCTTGGGGTCGGTGGTGATCAACAGGCCGGTGACGGTCTCGTCGCCGGGCGGACAGCAGTCGACCGGGCTCTGAAAGCGAAACTCCTGCACCTGGCAGCCCCGCCAGGGCTTCCTCAGGACCAGGTCCACCTGCTCGGGCGCCCGGACGCCGGACAGGGAGTCGATTTCGCAGGCATCGCAGGGACGGTACCGGGGCATCCGCCGGCGATAACCCGGCGAAATCGCCTTCAGGGCCGGAAGCATCAGATCATCAAGCCGTTCACTAATCCAGCGTCGCAAAGGATCGGGTCCCTCCCGCATGGTTACGGATGGCCCGCCTCCCGCCTGTGCAGGGCCAGCAGGCGCTCCAGCATGGCGAGCACCTCGGCGGTGCTGCCGTCGCCGGTATAGACGATGGGGTTCGATTCGAAGCGATCGAGAAGCTGAACCAGGTCCCCCGACTGCTCAATGACAGCGCTGAGGGCGGTTCGCACATCGTCGGTATAGGTGGTGACGTCGCCTTGGGCCACGCGCGCCTGCTCCATGGCCGCCCGCTGATCGGGGGTCATTGAGAGCAGCCGGCCAAGCCACTGGGCGTTTTCGTAAATCTCCTGCAACCCTTCGCGCAGTGCCCCGACTTCGAGAAAATTGGTGCTCATGTGGGATCCTCCGTAGTGACCGTACGAACAAGTTCCCACACTGTTCGACAAGAACGTACAGGGTTCCTTCCCTGCGATTGCTAGACATAACAGGGCGGCGGCCTTTGCACACTAAGCCTGTAAAACTTGAAGGAGGTGGCCTTCCGTGGCACAGTTCACGCCCACCGGCCGAGTTTTACCCCACGAGTTGACCGATCGCTTCAAGTGGGAGATTGCCGCCCAGGAAGGGCTGGCTCAGCAGATTGCCAGCCAGGGGTGGCCGGAGACCACCTCCCGTGACTGCGGGCGGGTCGGAGGTCGAATCGGCGGACGCATGGTGAAGGTCATGATCAAGTACGCCGAGCAGGCCCTCGCAGATGGCGGTGCGACACGCTAGCACCGCCCCACTCGACAGGCAGCGTGCAACCTGTCGTTCACATACCGCAGACCGGCTTGTGAACAACCTGCCGGTCTGCCGTCGCGCTTATGGGGACGGAGGTGAACCAGATGCCGGAAGACCGGGTAGGTGAGTTGCTCCGGGAGGCCTATGAGGCAGGGAGGCTTTCGGCCTACTTCGACCGGAACAAGACCGGCCAGGCCGATCGTCGGCAGCCAGAAGCCAGGTTGCCACAGGTGCCGCCGACCCATGAGGGATGGCACCACTGAGCTGCGTTCAGGCGCTCAGCAGGGCCTGGTTGTAGCACTGCAGGGCCTGCTCAGGCCGGCCGAGCCGCTCGTAGCAGGCGCCCATGCCCCAGAGGTGGTCGCGGTTTCGTGGCTCCAGGAGCACGGCTAGGCGGTATACCGTAAGGGCGTGCTCGTACTCGCCCATCGCGAACAAACAGGCGCCCTTATTCGACAGCAGCGCTCCATCCTCCCCCCTTTGGTTGATCGCTTCCTCAAAGCAGGCGAGGGCGTCTGCGTGGCGCCCCGCCTTCATGAGCATGTGACCGCGGTTGTTCAGCAGCGTGGTATCGCCGGGGGTAAGCTGCAGCGCCTGTTCAAGGGCCTCGGCCGCCTCGGCCGCCCGGCCTGCCCCGGCCAGGGCTGCGGCGAGGTTGCCCAGCGTGACCGCCGAGCCCGGGTCCAGCGCATGGGCCTGCCTGAACGAGAGGATGGCCTCCTGAGGGCGACCAGCCGCCATGAGCCCGTGGCCGGCGTTGTTGAGCAGCACGGGGTCAGACGGCCGGAGCTGCAGCGCACGGCGCAGGCAGGTGAGCCCTTCCTGCCACTGGCCCAGCTTTTGCAGGACGAGGCCCAGGTTGGCCCAGACCGCCCCGTCGCCGGGCAGCAGCCTGGCCGCCTGGCGGAAGGCCACCAGGGCTGGCTCGAGCCGCCCAAGGTGTTGCAGGCAGAGGCCGCGGCTGTTCCAAAGCTCGCCCTTCGCACTGCGGGCGGCCAGGGCGCCGTCAAGGCAGGGCAAGGCCTCGGCGGGCCTACCCAACGCCAGCAGCATGGAGCCCTTGGCCTCCCAGAGGTCGACCAGGTCAGGGCGGCAGCGAAGGCCGGCCTCCAGCTGGGCAAGGGCGCCCTCGTAATCATGCGAGTCGGTCAGCGCTACGGCCAGCCAGTAGCGCAGCTGGGCGCAGAGCGGTTCGGCCTTAATCGCTGTGCGCAGGTGCACAGCCGCCTCCCGCGCCCCGCCCTCGGTAGCCAGGAGGAGCAGCGCCAGGCGGGCTGCCAGGTCCCAGCGATCGGGCTGGGTCGCCAGCAGGCCCCGGCACCGCTCGGTTGCGGCGGCAAGGCGCCCCGCCCAGATCGACAGCAGGAGCGCAGCCCAGCCGCCGGGCGGACGCCGCTGCCAGGGCAGTTCGGCCAGCGCCCGGCGCAGCGCGGCGCCGGCTAACTTACGGCGGCCCTGGTTGGAGATAGGTAGGGTCATAGGCTTCCCCTCTTAGACGGTGGTTGGTGCTACTGGAATGTTTTGACTGACATACATTCCGCTCCTGCCCAGTCCTGGGGGATTCCATCGACAACTTCCCCTAGTCCCGAGGGGCCTCCACGACTTGCGCGTCAAGATTCGACACTGTCGTGCTGACGTACCCCTTCGTGCGGGCGTCCGCCAAAAAGCGATCCAGGGCGGTCACGGAGCTCTCCCGGTCCTGGTGGAGCATGATCACCGCACCGGGGTAGACGGTCTCGGTGAGGCGGGCTGCCAGCTCGGTCGGGTCGCTCTCCTCGGGGTCTGTCACGGTGACGTTGGTCCAGAGGGTGGGCGTCAGCTTCATGGAGGCGGCGGTCCGGCTCAGCAGGCCGCTGACCCGCCCCAGGGGCGGACGGAAATGGGTCGGGGTCTGCCCGGTCGCCGCCTGGATCAGCTTCTGGGTGTGCCTGAGCTGGGCCTCCATCATCGGACCGGTCAGGCGGCTCATGTCGATCGACTCAAAGCCGCCGTTGCCGATCTCATGGCCGGCCGCAGCGATGCGTGCCACCAGCTCGGGCCGCTTCATGGCCGTGTCGCCCTGAATGAAGAAGGTCGCCGTCATATTGTGGCGAGCCAGGGTCTCCAGGAGTCTGGGGAGAACGTCGGGATTGACGGCCCCGTTGAAGGTGAGGGCGAAACGCCCCGCCGAGCCGCCCGGGCGCCGGTCGTTCGGCCCGGAGGCCGGCAGGGTGTCCGGGGCGGAACCCAGCACGGTCCCGTCCGATGTGTGGAAGACCAGGGCCGGGACGGCCTGCACTGGGTCTCGGGACTCCTGGGCTGCGGGTCGACTTGGCGTCGCTGTGAGGGCCGCCAGGGTCTGGCGGCCAAAGAGGCCGTCCTGTCCGAGGTTCAGCTTTGCCTGGGCCGCCATGACCGAAGCCTCAGTCAGGGGGCCGAAGATGCCGTCCACGGGACCCGGGTCGTAGCCGCTGTCACGCAGCATCTGCTGGAGCTCTGAGACGGCGGCGCCCCGGTCTCCCCGGCGCAGCGCCTTCTCCATGATCCGCTCCCGCAGGGAGCCGCCCTTCGCCTGGTCCCCCTGGATCGCCTGGGCGGCCAGGGGGAGCAGAAACAGGATCGCTGCCGCCGCCAGGGTGATACGAATGCTCTTTAGCACGGTAAATCATCTCCTCATCCGGATACTCTTGCCAGAGAGTTTACCCAGATGGGGATTTCGGTAAACAACCCAGGGGGCCACCCGCCGGTGCGGATGGCCCCCTTTCGTGTTGGAATCAGCTTCTCGTGTTGACTCCAGCGATGCCTCCCAACGCTCCGGCGCCGGTGGCGATGCCGCCGGCCTTCGCCAGAGCGCCGAGCCCCGGCAGGGCTGTGGCCACGCCGTTTACGGCAGCCAGGGCCAGCACCAGGGAGAGCCCGGCGGCCCCACCGTGCAGCCAGCCGGCGCCGGGCGCCCGACGTGCTGCCAAGAAGCCGGCCAGCAGGGCGCCGATCGCCTGCCAGATCAGGGCCAGGATCTCCTCGGTTCCGGCCGCCAGCGGGGTGCGGAAGCCGAGCAACCCCTGCAAGATGCTCGCAATCAACATCGCAATGATGCCCCAGAGGGCGCCTGATCCCACCGCCCGCAGATCAAAGGCCGGGGACGCACCGGAATCGCCGTTCATCTGCCAGTCCTCCTCCCAGATATGAGGCCATGGCAGATGTGTACGAACTATCCCCGCCGCCTATGCCCCGCGGCGGCTGTGAATCAGGTAGGCATCCTCCAGGGTTGGCGCCACCCTTTGCGTTGCAAGGCCTTCAGGCCGTGATCCCACGAAGCGCAGCAGGGAGCAGTCGCCCGCGGCGCTGACCCGGCTGACGACGAAGCACTTCATCAGCGTCTCCACATCAGCCGTGGGCACCATCGCCTCGTGGACCGAGCCCTCCGTGGCCCGAAGCAGCGCCTCCACCGACCCGGCGTACCCCACCTGCCCGCGCTGCAGGATGAGGACCTGCCGCGCCAGGCTCTCCATCTCGGCGGGGACGTGGGTGCTGACGATCACCACCCGGCGGGGATCCCCCCGGCGGATCGCCCTGAGCACCCGCTCCCGCTCCTCGGGGTCGAGCCCGGCGGTCGGCTCGTCCAGCAGCAGCAGGCGGGGTTCGCCCAGGAGCGCCTGCGCGATGGCGACCCGCCGCACCTGGCCGCCCGACAGGCGTGACAAGGGCGTATCCGCCTCGGCCTCCAGCCCCATATCAGCGAGATTCGCACCCTCCACCGGGACTCCCTTGAGTCCGGCCATGTATTGCAGGAGCGTGCGCGGGGTCATGTGCCCCGGCAGATCCAGCTCCTGGGGCACGTAGCCCGTCACCGCCCGGATTTGCCGTCCGTGGGTGGTGTAGCCGTGGCCGCCGAAGGCGATCTCACCGGCATCGGGCGCTGCGATACCAGCCAGCAGCCGCAGCAGGGTCGACTTCCCGGCGCCGTTGGCCCCAAGCAGTGCGTGCACCCCCGGTCCGGCCCGAAAGCTGACCCCGCGGAGGGCGGACGCAGAGCCGTAATCCCTGAACAGGCTGCGGACGGTCAGCTCCACGGCAGGATTCCCCCAACTGCGATGCGGCTCCCCTTGCGGAGCAGCCATACGCCCAGCAGCAGAGCCGCAGCCGAGACGAACAGAACGGTGTTGGATTCGCTGGCCGCAGGGAGCGCCACGTCAAGCCGCTCCAACAGGGAGATGGACTGCCGGGCGGCGATCTGCGAGAAGAAGGTGACCAGGCATGCCCACAGGCCCATCGGCAAGATCACCCCCGGCACCGCCCCGAACCGAACGGATCCGTACAGGGCCAGCCCCGAGAGGCCGACCATCGGGCCGAGCCAGGTGACCGCCAGCCGCCAGAGCACCAGGCGCGGCTCCTGGAGCCACAGTCCCGCCAGCAGGACCAGCACCAGGGCCAGGTTGGCCGCCGAGACCAGCCCCAGCCGGGCGTAGAGCAACTCCAGGGGATGTGCGGGCGAGGCCAGCTCCAGCTCCCAGAGGCTCCGGGCCTGCGGCCGGAACAGATAGGCGACGCCCGCCGCCGCGAAGACCGGCGAGGCCAGCAGGAACGGTACCAAGAGTGATCCCTTCACCCCGAAGGCGACGGTCACGCCAAGCCCCAGCAGGAGGGCGGTGGCCCACAGGAAGCCGGGCTCCAGGACGGCCACCTGGGCCGCCACCAGCCGGAGCCATCCGACCCGGGCCGGCGGCAGGGGTAAGGGCTCAGGAACCGCTTGCTCCGTCAGCGGGCGCAGGCGGCCGATCAGCCGGGCGGTGTCAGCCGCCGAGGGCTCGGGCGCCACATAGCGGGCCATCGCCTCGCCAATGGCGCTCAGGTCGCCCAGCTCATGCTTCTGCTCATCGGTGAGCCCGGCTGCCAGATCCGGCCTTCTCATGCTGATCCCCTCCCTCCAGGTAAAGCTTCATCTGCCGCAGGGCGTGGTAGTTCCGGCTCTTGACGGTGCCCAGCGGAGCGCCAGTCACCTCGGCGATCTCGTCCATGCTCATCTCGTGATAGAAGCGCAGCACGAGGACCTCCCGGTGGGAGGGCGAGAGCGCCTGCAGGGCCGCCACCACCTCCTGCCGGTCCGCATCTCGCAGAAGGAGCTCATCGGCGGGCGGGGCGCTGCCCGCGACCCGCTCCTCGCCCCAGGACTCCAGGGCGTCCGGCAGCTCCCTGCGGCTGCTGGCCCGGCGATAGTGGTCGTGGCAGATGTTGCTCGCCACGGCGAAGGCCCAGGACTTGAACCGCCTGGGCGCCTCCCCCTGATAGGTCAGCAGCCGTGCAAAGGTCTCCTGGATCAGATCCTCCGCCAGGTGCCGGTCGCCGGTCTGGCGGTAGAGAAAGCCCAGCAGGGGGCTGTGGTAGCGGTGAACCAGCGCCTCCAGGGCGCCCTCGTCCCCGCCGACCGTGCGTTTGTAGAGTTCCTCGTCGGAGACCACGTGCAGCCCTCGTTTCGGCTCAGCGGGTGCCGCTGCGGGCGCCCACGTAGAGATTGATCAGATGCAGCCCAACTCCCAGGCCGGTCAGCAGCCAGCGGTTGGTACCGTAGTCCACATCGGCCGGCGGGTAGAGCCGGGCGAAGAGAAAGATCCAGGTCGTAAAGCTGCCGCGGAAGATCAGGTCAAAGAGCCACCAGCCCATGGCGCTGCCAGCGCCCACCCAGTAGCTGCCCGACAGGTTCCCGGCCAGCAGCGCCAGGCCGGTCAGAAAGAGGGTCGGGGCGGCGCCGGGCAGGGCGAGCTCGATCAGGCTCCAGGGCCCCATGGCCAGCCGGAAGAGCAAGGCGCCCAGGGCGGCGGCGCCCAGGCTCAGGGCAGCCGCCGTGGCAGTCCGGATCAGCGGCATGCGCCAGCGGTTCTCTGGATAGGTGCTCCGCAGCTCAGCAAAGCCCGCCTCCCGCTCCACGGTCATGAGGTGTGCTGCAGCCACAGCTGCGAGGGCTGGCAGCGCTCCCTCAAAGCCCTTCAGCAGGACCCGGGGGTCCGGGCGCCCGCCGTGGGTCCACAGGTACCAGTAAAGTAAAGCGTACAGCGGAAAGCACAACAGGGGCAACAGCGAGGTGAGCCCGAAGGTGATTCTCAGCTCATAATAGAGTTCCCCTCGGCTCCTCACGGGCGGTACGCCCCCTTCACCCAGTCGGCCACCTTGGCCCCTGGGACCTGGATCAACTCAGCTTCGGTCTTGCGGAGCCTCTCCAGCGTGGTGATCAGCCCGGCTTCGCCCTGCTCGGCGTGAACCTGAGCCAGCGCTTTGGCGATCTCCGCCTCCTTGCCTCCCCAGAGGGTCATCAGGCTGGGCACCTCTCCGGGGTCATCCTTGGTGTAGACCTGCCAGAGGTAGCGGCCGACCCCTTCGACCACCAGCCAGTTCACGTCGCCGCCGGCCTGTGCCCAGAGGTCCCGCACCAGGGGGCGCCCGACCTCGAAGTAGCCCCGGTAGCGGTCGCCCGTATTGCCGATCACGCTGCGCCAGGAATGGGAGACCACCAGGTACCCGTCTGCGGGCGGGGTCGACTCGGGAACCCCGTCGCCGGTGTCAAGGGCCATCAGATGAATGCCGGCGACCTGCTGCCCCGGGAAGTAGCGAAGCAGGAACTCCGCCGCCTTCTCGAAGCGCGGGGCCAGCGGCATCACCCTCGGCAGTTCTGTGCGGGCGGAGGTCACAAGCACCTTCCCCAGCTGGCTGCTTGCCAATTCGGGAGAGGCCATCAGCATGGCCCAGGTGGCAGCCCGGGCGCCGAACTCGGATGGGCCCGACCGAGGAAGGTTCGAGGTGACGCCGAAGCCGGGCGGGGCCGCTACCTTCAGCCGGAAGGAGGCCGGCGGGTGCGTCAGATTCTCGCTCCCCCGGGTAAAGGGCGGTGAGACGACCGCAAAGTCGCCATACCAGACCCGGCCCCCCAGCGGATACCAGCCGGACCCGGGGACGAGGCGAACCCCGCCTGGCGCCGTGAAGGAGGCGACGCTCGGAAACGTGCCGCTCCCCTTGATCATCCAGAGCGGCCCACCGTACTCGATCTTCACGCCGGTGGCTTCCCCGGACGGTAAGGGCTGTGGAAGTTTGACCGTTACGTAGTCGGCGTCACGGGAGAGGTTCTCCCCCGTGACCTGGAACCGCCGGTTGAGGGTAAAGGTAAGCTCCGAGACGGGGCGGTCCAGGCGGTTGCGAACCGTCAGGCTGGCGGTGAACCGGGGCGAGGACGGGTCGCTCAGGTCCGCGGTGAGGTCGTAGGCCTCAATGAACTCCGCCTGTTCCCCAGCGGGCTTCACCTTTCCCACCGTCGCCAGATGGTGGGCTTCATCGGCACGGGCTGTCGCCGCCCAGCCGCCCAGCACCGAAAAGTAGCCTCCGCCCCCTACCAGGGTGATGGCCAGACCCGCCAGCCCGACAGCGAGGACCGTCCCCTGACGGCGCCGTGTGCGGCCCACCTGGAGCCGCCAGGCGGCGAGGCCCATCATCATCAGCACCGCTCCGGCATAGGTCACCGAAAACCAGCGGGGCAGCGAACCCAGCGCCAGCCGGCCCCACACCTCGGAGACCGGCCCGGGCACCCTCTCCATGAATCGGAAGAGTTGAAACCCGGGCGTGAGCCCTGACAGGAGACTTGGCGCGGCCATCAGGGCGAACCAGAGCAACGCCATGAGGGGATAGACCAGCCTGCGGCCACCGAGGGCGATGGTGACCCACCAGCCGATGCTGGCAGCGAAGGCCATGCCGAGAAAGCACTCCAGCGCAAAGCTGGGCGCATAGGTCACAAAGGAGTGCCCCGGGCCGATGGAGGCAGCGATGCCGAGCGGAGCGAGCAGGGCGCCCGCCAGCCCGGTGAGGACCGCCAGCCAGCGGCCCACCCAGATCTCCGCCCCGATCGGCAGGACATCTTCAATGGCGGCAAACCGGAGGCGCAGGCTCCGTGAGGCGCTGGCGCCAGCCACAAACATGGCGATCAAGGGCAGCAAGGACATGGCGACGGAGCCCAGATCGTGTTCGAGGGCCATGCCCGCAGTGAGGAACGTGAGGCCCTGCATCATGTAGATCAGCAGGCCGACCCAGAGCAGGTGCAGCACGGGGTACGACCAGTGCAGGCAGAGCAGGCGCAGCTCCATCCGGTAGGCGCCGGCCAAGCGGCGCAAGGCGTTACCCATGGCTGCCACCCATGATCGCCAGGTAGCCGTCCTCCAGGCCCGGCTCTGCAGGCGAGCCCAACCCCATGGGGTTCTCGTCCGCCAACACCCGCAGCTGCACCTGGCGCCCGACCTGCCTGGTGGAGATCACCCGCAGGTGCTGCTCAAGGTCGCTCCACTGCTCCTGGTTGACCTCGAGGAGCCAGACCTTCCCGCGGGCGGCCTCCATCAACTCCTGGGGGGCGCCCTGGAAGGCCAGCCGACCCTGCCGGAGCACCGCCAGAGCCGTGCAGTTTGCCTCCACGTCGCCGACGATGTGCGTGGAGAGCAGGACCGTGCGCTCCCCGGCCAGCCTGGCCAGGAGGTTCCGGAAGCGAATTCGCTCCTCGGGGTCGAGCCCCGCGGTCGGCTCATCGACTACGAGCAGGGCCGGGTCCCCCAGGAGCGCCTGTGCGATCCCGAGCCGCTGCTTCATGCCGCCGGAGTAGCCGCCGACCCGGCGGCGGGCGTCCGGGGTCAGGTTGACCTGCTCCAGCACCTGCTCCACCTTGCGCCGGCGCTCAGGGTGCGGGATGTTCTTCATCAGGGCGACGTAGTCAAGCATCTCGTAGGCGGTGAGCGACTTGTAGAACCCGAACTCCTGGGGCAGGTAGCCAATGTAGCCCCTGGCCCGGTCGGGCTCTTTGACCACGTCGATATTTCCCAGCCGGATGCTCCCGGCGGTGGGTGCGAGCGATGTGGTCAGCAGGCGCATCAGCGTGGTCTTCCCGGCCCCGTTGGGGCCCAGGAGGCCAAACATACCGCCTTCGATCTGCAGCGAAACGCCGTCCAGGGCGCGGCGGTTGCCATACTCCTTGATCAGGCCGTGGGTGGTGACGTGCATAGCCATATCCCTTCAGCATGTGGTAGCCGGCCGGCTTCTGTGGAGTAGACGTAGGTGGAGTTGGCTCTGGTTCAACTGCTTTGCACGATTCACGAGAAAAGGCCCCGGAGCCCCCACACGGGGCTCCGGGGCCTACAGGTTATACGCCGCCCTGCTGCAGCATGAAGATGTTGCCGTCAGGGTCCTTGAACTGGGCTTCGACGCCGCCCCAGAAGGTCCGGCTGGGCGGCTGCGGGAACTCCACGCCCTTCGCCTTCAGCGCCTCGTAGGTCGCTTCCACATCGTCGACCTCAAAGGAGATGCGGCTCATTCCGCCCACCTGCGCCGGCATGCCGGGAATCGGCCTGCTCATGACCAGCCAGGCGCCGCCGCCGGGCGGCTGAAAGGCGATAAACCGGCCGCCGAAGTTCGTCGGGTTGTCCATCTTCAGCTCCCAACCCATCTTGTCCACATAGAAATCAATGGCCCGGTCCTCGTCGTTGGTGTAAACGCTCGAAAAACGCATCCGCATGTGATGATCCTCCTCATAGCATGTGTCTCGCCTGCGCACAAGCCAAGTATACCTGGGGCAGGTCAGCTGCGCCCCCACCGATCGGTTAGTTCACAGGTGGGGAGCCGAGTTTGATCAGGCCAAGTGAGGTTGCCCGGGTGACCGCTTCGGTCCGATTGCGCACCTGCAGCTTGCCAAAGATGTTGAGCAGGTGCCACTTCACCGTGCTGACCCCAAGGAACAGCGCCCGGGCGATGTCCGGGTTGGAACTGCCGGTGGCGATCAGCTGCAAGATCTCCAGTTCGCGCTCCGTCAGGGGCTCAGCCAGTCCGGCCGGAGCGGGCGATGGGGGCGGCGCCTGGCTATGTGCCGGTAAGATCGACAGGAGTTGTTCGACGTAGCGCCGCAGGGAAGCACTTTCGCCAGCCATCGGAACCAGCATGGCGCCCATCGCAGGTCCGCAGTCCGCATAGAGGCGCAGGAGCCCTTCCGGTGCGGTCAGCTCCAGCGCGTTGCGCAGTGCAGCTCTTGCCTGCTGGTCATCGCGGAGCGTGTGCAGGGCCATCGCTTTGATGACCCGGCACTCGGCCTCCAGCCCCCGGCTGCCCGTGGCGCCGGCGATCTCCTGCAGGGTGCTCAGCAGAGGCAGGGCAGACGCCGCCTGGCCCTCCGCCACCAGGACGCGAGCCAAAGCGAAGTACTCAGGCGCCCGCCAGAGGTCTGGCTGCGGGTCCGGCTCAACCCCGGCTGCCTCGACCCAGCGGCGGGCGCCGGCCACATCGCCCTGGGCCAGCAGCACCAGGACCCCTTGCGGCCACGCAGCCGTGGTGGCCGACCGCAGGTGCGGGCGCGAGGCCAGCAGAACGGCCGCCTGCTCGACCAGCGCCCGGGCGGCCTCGGCGGCGCCCTGGGCCTGACGCACCCGGGCCATCGCCAGGAGCACCTCGGGCGACGCATCCCGCCGGATCGCCTCTTCCAGTGCCCGGGCGGCTTCGGTGGTCTGGTTCCACTCGTAGTTTAGCTGGCCCAAGCCCAGGTAGATCGGCGCCAGGGCCGGGTGCGTCTCGGCGCCCTGCCGCTCAGCCAGGCGCAGCGCCTCCTGGTAGACATCGGCCGCGCGGCCCGCCTGTCCGAGGGCGATGAGCAGTTGGGCCTCCCGGTGCATGGCCATGAGGGCGGCGGTGAGGTTGCCGCTCCGGGCGCCCAGCCGGGCCGCCTCGCCGAAGGACTGTGCGGCCCCGGCGAAATGGCTTGCTCGCAGAAAGACGGCGCCGAGACTGTTGCTGATCACCGAACGCCAGGTCAGGCTCTCCTCGGGCAGCAGCGCCCGGGCCTCCTGCGCCAGCTGGAGGGCGTAGGCTGCATCCAGCTTCAGGCTGGTTACGTCCAGGCGCAGGGGCGCCCACGGCGCCATCGCAACGCGCACCGCGGCCAGCACGCCCCGGAGCTGCCGAACCTCAGCACCGCCCGCAGCGGCCTGTTTCAGCGCCCGGGAGGCCATGTCCAGGTAGTCGAGGGCGAGGGCGAACATGGGCTCTGCCTGCACGGCCCCGCTGGTGATCAGCGCCCAGGCCGCCATGATTGCCACCTTGGGCCGCTCCCGCAGGACCGGCTTGGGCAGCTGGGTCACCCAGCGGTGCAGGGTAGCTGGCGGCACCCGGGCGCCCCAGTCGTCAAAGCCTTCCTCGATCCAGTCGGCCACCTGCTCATGGCTGCCAGCCTCAAGCAGGTGATCGATGGCGGCGTCGAACTGCCCGTCCCGGTGAAACCAGTCGGCGGCCCGGCGGTGCAAGGCCGCTGCACCCAGCGCCTCGGCCTGGTCGCGCAGGCGGGCGACCAGGAACTCGGCAAAGAGCGGGTGGTAGCGGTACCACCGCCGCTCCGGGTCCAGCGGAAAGATGAACAGGTTGGCCTGCTCCAGGGCCTGAAGCGTCCGGTGACCGCCCGGCTGACCGGTCACCGCCTCGCACAGGGGGCCGCTCAGCCGCTCCAGGATCGAGGTCTGCAACAAGAAGGTCTGGACCGCCTCCGTCTGGTGGCGGATCACCTCGCCCGCCAGGTAGTCCAGCAGGTCCGGGTCGCCGGCGCCCCAGCTCCGCAGGGCCGCCGCCTGGTCGGGCGCCGACTGCAGCGAGAGGGCAGCCAGCTGCAGCCCCGCCACCCAGCCCTCGGTGCGGGCTGCCAGGTCCATGACGCCATCGTCGGGCAGGTCAAGTCCCATGACGCCGCGCAGAAACGCAGCCGACTCGCCCCGGGAGAACCGCAGGTCGGCGCCGGTGAGCTCGACCAGGGCGCCCCGCGCCTTCAGCCTGGCCAGGGGCAACGGGGGGCGGACCCGGGTGGTGATCACCAGGTGAAAGTGCGGCGGCAGCATCTCAAGGAGAAGCGCCAAGGCCTCGTGGATCTCGGGGGCCCGAATGACATGGTAATCATCCAGCACAAGGATCAGCGGGCTGCCGTTCTCAACCACGGCGTTGATCAGGACGGCGACCAGCTCATCGAGGGGGCGGGCGTCCGGCTGCGCAACCGGCACGCCAGCGTGGCGGACGGCTTGGGTCAGGTAGGCGCCCCAGCGCTCAGGGTCGTTGTCCCCGCGGTCAAGGCTCAGCCAGGCTGCCGGCCAGCCCGAACCGCGCGCCAAATCGGCCGCCACGGTCGACTTGCCGAAGCCGGCCGGGGCAGCGATCAGGGTGCACTTGCGGTCCAGCCCGGCCAGCAGCCGCTGCAGCAGCGGCTGGCGGTCGATCTGCCGCGGGCGTTCCGGGGGCAGCGTGTATTTGGTCACGACCAGGGGTCGGATCACGTTTCGTCAACTCTCCCTGCAGGGGCCTGCCTTGTCGGGTAGTCTTCTTCCACCAGGCAGGAAGCGATTCCTGCAGCTAGGCGCCCGACCAGTCTGCCCGGTCCAGGGCGTAGAGCACGTCGCCCTGCTGGCTGCCCTCGATCGTCTCGCCCCAGTCCTGAAAGAAGGTGCGCACATAGGTGAGGCCGACCTTCTCCATCACCCGGCGGGAGGCCTGGTTGACCGTCATGGTCTGGGCGATGATCCGCCCCAGCCCCAGCTCGGTGAAGCCCATGTGGATCAGGGCCCGGGCGCCCTCCGTGGCGTAGCCCTGGCCCCAGGCCGCCCGGCGCAGCCGATAACCAAGCTCGGCTTCGTTTGGCCCGCAGTCCTCGTGCTGGCGCAGAGAGAACCAGCCCAGAAACTCCTCGCTGGCCTTGTGGGTCGCTGCCCAGCGGCCGAAGCCGGGCGCCCGCTGGTACTCGGCGAGAATCTTCGGGAGGATCTCACGCTCCACCACTTCCAGCGGCGTCGGCTTTCCCCCGTTGATGAACCGCATCACTTCCGGGTCGCTGTCGAGTTCCACCAGGTGCCCCACATCATCGGTCGTGAAGCGCCGGAGCACCAGGCGGTCTGTTTCGAGGATCACGGGCATGTCGTGCCACCTCATCCTGTGGTAAGCGCGCTCCGGAACATTTTGCGCACCGGGTAGCGCCGAAATGGCCGAAAACCTGTTCAGATTCTTCCAGAGAGCCAGGACCGCGACGAAGGAATGCGGGTTTCAGGCTGCGCGCCGACGCCTCCATAACAATGTGGACGGTCGAATGCGGCTTTGCGGGCGCGGACCCCGATCCCAAAAGTTACTGAGCCTATGCAGGCATGAATATCCCTGCGGTCGTTTGCGTTGGCTCCCTCACAGGCCCTATCGGTCGGCTCGTGGAGCCTCTTGCGCTTGCCAACTTTGCCTCAGGTTTTGTAGGCGGTAAGGTAGGTGAGATTGTAAAGGCAGTCGGCAAAGCTGGCTTAACTGTTGCCTCCCGAAGCGTGTTCCGAGGTGTCAAATACTCCCTGCAAATGATGGGGCGAGCGGCAGCCGAAATGTCTTCATGGAATGAGGTCCCGAACGTACTATTGATTCACCATGAGGAGGGATCACTCTGCCAGATCCTCGTAGCCCTACACCCCTAGCGATTACGGTTTTTGGGCTCATCGTGTATGGTGGTTGCTTGGTCGCCCAGTTTGGGAATCCTCCCAAAGAGCACTTTCGCGCACCCCGGTGGTTAAGTATTCTGTGCGGGCTTCCCCGCAGACAACAACTAGGGGTTAGGTCAGTGGTAACCCAACTGTGGGGTTTGGGCGCGGCTTGTATTGGAGGGTTGGAGTTATTTGGAGCTATATCCGACGCCACAGCGGGGGTACTATTACTGCTACTCATCGTGGGAGCCCTCCTGGTCGTTAGCCTCTGGGATGAAACCAGGCGTACCCGGCAAAAGCACCCGCATCAGGGTACGGATTCATAACCAATTGCGGATCCTCTACCACTTAGCATTCTAAGGCCGCTTCTGTGTCCTCCCACAACCAAGATCGTGGATGTTTGTGGAGGTGATCTAGACCGACGTTAACATGGCCCGTGGAGTGGGCCGAACCGCTAAGTTTGCCTTCCGGCTCGGCCGTACCCCGCGCTCCGGAACATTTTGCGGGTGGAGGTGAGGCCAAGATGGCCGAAAACCTGTTCAGATTCTTCCAGAGAGCCACGACCGCGACGAAGGAATGCGGGTTTCAGGCTGCGCGCCGACGCCTCCGTAACAATGTGGACGGTCGAATGCGGCTTTGCGGGCGCGGACCCCGATCCCAAAAGTTACTGAGCCTATGCAGCCCTGAATATGCCAAAAAGGTGAGGGAGCCACGCCCCCTCACCTTTTTTGTGATGTTACCGCCCCGTCCTCGGGCGCAGGCGCTCGTTAAACTGCCGGACCAGGAGCAGCCAGGGACCCAGGGCCACGTAGGCGGTAAGAGGCACCACCAGCAGCGCCCACAGGTTCCAGCGGGCGGCGGCCATGACCCATACAATCGCCAGCACCGGACCGACGACCGCCACGCCGACGGGGGTCTCGCCCTTCTTGCCCAGCTTCTTAAAGTCGGGGTAGGGGATCGTGGAGATCATCAGGAAGGCCAGCAGCACGGAGACCGCTGCCACGAAGTAGACGACCGGCGAAACGGTCGACTCCTGCACCATGTAGAAGGTGAACGCACTAATCAGGGTGCCGGCGGCGGTGATGGGCACGCCCATGAAGAAGCCGCTGGTCTTGATGATGTTGAACCGGGCGAGGCGCAGGGCGCCGCACATCGGGAAGAGGAGCGCCACCAGCAGGCCGTAGTACCCGAGCTGCTGAAGCGAGACCTTGTACAGCAGCACCGCCGGCGCCGTGCCGAACGAGACCACGTCCGCCAGGGAGTCAAGCTCCTTGCCGAACTCGCCGTCCGCCTTGAGCCAGCGGGCGAGGCGCCCGTCCAGGCCGTCGGCCAGCAGCGAGCCGCCGACCAGCAGCGCCGCGACCGGGTAGTACTGAGGCCCCTCCATGGTCAGCAGGATGCTGACCACGCCGAGGGCCAGGTTGAGCAAGGTGAACATGTGAGGGATCATCGAGAGGCTCTTCTGACCCCGCTCTCGGAACCACTTGCCCCCGCGGATGCCTCGGATGCGCCACTTGCCACGGGCGGCATCCCACTGACGCGCCTTGTCTGTCACTCAGGCAGCCTCCCTATTAGCGTTGCGCCCCCGACGACCCGCTCGCCGGGCTTGACGAGAACCGAGCTGCCCAGCGGCAGCCAGAGCTGCGTGCAGGAACCAAAGCGAATCAGGCCATACCGCTCGCCCTTGGCCAGGGTCTGGCCGACCTTCGGCCAGGTGATGATCCGCCGGGCGATCAGGCCTGCAACCTGGCTGACCAGGACCCGGAACTTGCCGGTCTCCACGCCCACGTAGGAGCGCTCGTTCACCTCGCCGACGGTCTCATCCCAGGCGGCGAGGAACTGGCCCGGCACATACTCCGTATAGGAGACCTTGCCGGCGACGGGCATGCGGTTGATGTGAACATCAAAAACCGACAGGAAGATGCTGACCTGGATCGCCTTGCCGCCCATGAAGCGGGGCTCCTCAACCTCGCGCACGAACATCACCTTGCCGTCGGCGGGGGAGACCACGTCCCGGTCATTGCCAGGGATGGGGCGCTCGGGGTCGCGGAAGAACCAGAGCGTGAGCGCCAGCAGGGCGCCCGGAATAATGGCCAGTGCCCAGTGGACCACGGCGGCTACGGCGGTAAGAGCGGCAAAAAAGACGATAAAGACCCAGCCTTCACGGGCGATGATCGGTCGATTCAAGGATGGCACCCTTTCATATACGAATCATGCGGGGCGCAAAAAGACCCCATCTGCTTGGTTCGACTCGACGTGTCCAACATCCTCCAGCGCAGGCGACTTAGGACCAAACTCCCCATCCTCTGAGCCGCTCCACCTGATCGTAACGGGTCAGGTCGAGCTGCGCCGGCGTCACGGAGATATAGCCTTGCTCCACGGCGACAACGTCGGAGTCGGGCGGATTGTCGATCTCTGCCAGTTCGCCGGCGAGCCAGTAGTAGGTGCGGCCGCGGGGGTCCGTTCGCTTATCCCACTGATCACGATAAAGCCGCCGGCCCATCTTGGTGATGCGAACGCCCTTGATCTCCTCGCGAGGCAGCGCAGGTACGTTGACGTTCAGCAGGGTGCCAGCGGGCAGCCCCTCGGCCAGCACCTTCTGCGCCAGCTCAGCGGTGAAGGCGGCGGCGACGCTGTAGTCCTGGCTGGAGAAGGAGTTCAGGCTGCTGGCGATCGCCGGAATCCCGAGGATCGGGCCTTCTAGGGCGGCAGCCACGGTGCCCGAGTAGAACATATCGGTGCCGAGGTTGGAGCCCCGGTTGATCCCTGAGATCACCAGGTCGGGGCGCCGCGGCAGCAGCTCCTCGATCGCGAGCTTCGCTGAGTCGGCCGGGGTGCCCGTGACCGAGTAGCAGGGCGCCGTCGCCCCGGGGATGGTCACCCTGGTCGGGAAGAGCGGGCGGTACATGGTAATGGCATGGCCGCTGGCGCTGCGCTCCCGGTCGGGCGCCACCGCCCAGACCTCCATGCCCGGGATCTGCTCCATGGCAGCCCGCAGTGCGTTAATTCCAGGTGCAAAGATGCCATCGTCGTTGGTGAGAAGAATCAGCGGCACGCGAGCAGTCTCCTTCGCAACCCGATTTCTAGGTAGTGTAACCAGGAACTAATACTCCTCGCCGTCCAGTTTCAGCCACCCGATCGCCCGGTCGATCACCGCGCTGGCGGGGCCCGTGAAAACCTGCGGCTGCGGCAGTGAGCGCATGAATTGGGCGCCGTACCGGGTCTGGCGCGGGCTGAGGCGGTTATCAAGCACAATGACTACGCCCCGGTCGGTTTTGGTTCGAATGAGGCGGCCGAAGCCCTGCTTGAATCGAATCACCGCCTGCGGCAGGCTCAGGTGCGCAAAGCTGGAGAGCCCGCGGGCCTCCAGGTTCTCGATGCGCGCCTGCATGACGGGATCATCGGGCGGCATGAAGGGCAGCTTGACCAGGATGACCGAGGTGAGCCCGTCTCCCGGGATGTCGACGCCCTCCCAGAAGGAGGCCGATCCGAACAGTACGGCCCGCTCGGCGCTCTTGAACTCCTCCACCAGCCGGCCCCGGGAGCCGTCAAGCCCCTGGCCCAGAAGGAAGAGCCCCTCCCCTTCCAGGTGATCCTTCAGCGATCCGTAGACCTGCCTGAGCTGCCGGTGGCTCGTGAAGAGCACCAGGGTCTGGCCGCCGGCCCGCACCAGGTACTCCTTCAGGAAGTTCTCCACAGACCGGGTGAAGTCGCGGTCCGTCACGCTTTTGGGGTTGGGCAGATCCTCCGGAATGCAGAGCAGCGCCTGCTGCCGGTAGGCGAACGGCGATGTCATGATCCCCGAGGACAGCCGGTCGGGGCCGTGCTCGGCCAGGCCCAGCCGCAGCTTGAGATGGTCGAACCCGCCGCTGACCGACAGCGTGGCGGAGGTCATCACCACCGAGCGCAGCTTGTTGAAGACCTTCTCTTTGAGCACCTCGCCCACGTCGATGGGCGCCGCCCGCAGCGCCACCCGCTGGTTCTCCCGGCGGGCGCCGACCTCGATCCAGACCACATCGCCCTCGGCGGGCTTCAGCAGCACGGCATCGATCGCCTTTGCGCTTCCATTCAGAATACCACTCTGTTTGACAATGTCAACCTGTAGGGATTCCAGCTCCTTGATGGGCGGCTCAAACTCCTCGAGCGCCTCGCTCAGGGCCTGAAGCCCCTTGCTGAGCTGGTTAAGGCGCAGCACGGCGTTGCCCCGGGCCGCCTCGATCGTCTGCCAGAGGGGACCGAAGCGCACCGAATCGGTGAGGCGCATGGCCCCGGCCCCCGCCTCATCATCGCCGCCGCCCCGGCTTTCCACCAGGTCGGCGCAGAGCCGGAAGAGCTCGTCGCAGGCGCTGCGGGTGGCGAAGGTCAGGTCGATCAGCTTCTCGATGTGATCCTCCGACGGCAGCCCCACCGGGGGCCGGGCGGGGATGCGCTGCTCCCGGGGAACCCGGCGCCGCAGCTGGTAGAGGAAGCCCTGGCCCGCCGAGCGGACCAGGTGGACCAGCGCCAGGGCCACGTCGCGGCTCTCCAGGTTGATGCCCAGGTTGTTGGTGGCCACATCTTCCAGGTGGTGGGCCTCGTCGAAGACCAGGTGGCGGTACGGCGGCAGGATCTCGTTGCCGGAGTTGATGTCGGCGAAGACCATGGCGTGGTTGAGGACCATGATGTCGGCGTCGGCGGCCTTGCGCCGGGCGCGGTAAGCGAAGCAGTGGTTGCGGTACCACTTGCACTTGGGGCCCAGGCAGGTCTCCCGCTCGCTCATGACGTTCTGCCAGAAGCGCTCGCCGTCGCCGGCGAGGTTGAGTTCGGCCTTGTCGCCCGTGGTGGTCTCCGAGAGCCAGGAGGCCAGCCGGATGTGGAATCCCCGCTCCTCCTGCGAGGTGAGGAAGTCGGCGCCGGTTGCCTCCTCCTCCCACTTGCGCAGGCAGATATAGTTGGGCCGCCCCTTGACCAGCGCGGCCTTGACGCCCTCCAGGGGCGTGCCTTGCAGCGCCTTCTGCAGGAAGGGGATATCCTTCTCCCAGAGCTGCTCCTGCAGGTTGATCGTATGGGTGGAGATGGCGATCTTCTCGCCGTTCTTCTTGGCCCAGGCGAAGGCCGGGACCAGGTAGGCCAGCGACTTGCCCGTGCCGGTGCCCGCCTCCACCATCAAGTGCTTGCCGGTGGCGAGGGCGTCGGTGACGGCCTGGGCCATGGTCATTTGCTGAGTGCGGTGCTCGTAGGCCGGGAAGGCGCTCGCGACCACTCCGCCGGGGCCTAAGACCTCGAAGACGATCTCCCGGGAGACGGGCGCAGGCTCGCCCTCGGGCTTCTCCCTTTCGCCCAGATGCAGCTGCCCGTCGTAGGGCTTGATCCACTGCATGATGTTCTTGGGCTTCTCTCCCGCCGCCTCGCGGGCCTCCAGCTCGGCACGGAACAGGGGCGTCAGGCTCCAGTCGGCCGGCTCGCCGATGCCCAGGATGAAGCGCAGGAGGCCCATGTCCATTTGCTTGATGCGCTGGAGCAGGGCCAGGAAGACCTGGCCGCAGGCCCGGGCATCATCCTCCGCCCGGTGGTGTCGTTCCAGCTGGATGGAGAGCGTCTTTACCAGGGTGTTCAGCCGGTGGTTCTTGGCCAGGGGCAGCGCCACCCGGGAGAACTCGGCGGTGTCGTAAATGCGATTGGAGAGGCCGATGCCCGAGCGCGCCATGGCCGCGCCGACAAAGGCCGCATCGAAGGCGGCGTTGTGCGCGACCACAGGCAAGTCCCCGATCAGCTCCTTAAGCTGCGGAGCGATTTGGGCGAAGGTGGGCTTTCCCTTCACCATGGAGGGCAGAATCCCGGTCAGGTTCTGGATTCGAACCGGGATGGCGGCCTTGGGGTCGACCAACTGCGAAAGGACGGCCGTTTCCACGCCGTCCTCATAGCGGATGGCGGCGATCTCAATGATCTGATCAGCCGCCGGGTCGGCGCCCGTGGTCTCCACATCTAATGATACAAAGGAGAGCAGCCCCACGCGGGCTGTTCCCCCCTTTCTCTGCTGAATATGACTGTTCGATGTAGTGTTCGGTATTGCCCGTTAAAACTCCTTGGTCGGACTCAAGCTAACCTTTCCCACAGGAGGTCGGTCATGGCGCCCGACAGCGCCAGGGGCACCGAGAATGCGACCGCAGAAGGCCACACCTTGATGATGGACGCAGCGAGGCCGCCCCAGTCAGGCGCGTGGCTGGCGATCAGGAAGGAGGCGTAAGCCAGCGCCACCAGCAGGCCCGAGAGGATCCCGCTGACGGCGGCGCCCAGTCCGTAGATCTTGACGCCGACCCGTGCGAGCACCAGCGTGAGGGCTGAGAGGATCACGAAGAGCCAGGCCAGCCCCCAGAATGCCGCGGTCGCCAGAAAGTCGAAGACGTTGGGCCAGAACTCGGGTCCGCCCTCCCGCCAGTAGGCGACCATGAAGAACCCGATCAACGATAGCAGGAGCCCGGTGATGGTGCAAGAGAGAAAGCGCGCCCATCTTGGCATTAGACAACCCCCCGGGGGGAGTCTATGCCATCAGGGCCGCCAATGTGCCAGGGATCCGGGCAAGGCGTCAGCCAGGTGCCCCACGTCGTTGAAGCTCCGCACCCGGCGATCCTCGCCGGACCATTCTACGACCGTCAGGCCGCAGTTGTCTGGCACCAGGCGGCGGCGCTCGGGCAGGGGCAGGCCGAGCACGTCGGCGACGACCATGTTGATCGGCCCGCCGTGCGTGACTACGCCCACATGGCCGTCGGGGTAGCGCTCATGGATGGTGCGGAAGGCTTCCAGCACCCGCCGCTGCACGTCGGCGGAACTCTCGCCGCCGGGGAAGGGCGTGCGGTCCCGATCCTGCTGGTAGGCCGCCCAGAAGGTGGGCTCCCGCCTGGCGATCTCCTCGTCGGTGAGGCCCTGCACCCGGCCCACGTCGATCTCCCGCAGGCGCGGCTCCAGCACCACCGTGGTACGGGCGCCGGCAATTCTGCGGGCGCAGGTCTGGGCCCGGGCGACATCGCTGGTGTAGATCACGTCCAGCTTGATCTTGGCGAACCGGCGGGCGAGGGCCTCGGTCTGAAGGAGGCCGGTCTCGTTCATGGGCAGGTCGCTCTGCCCCTGATACCGGCCGCTCAGGTTGTAATCAGTCTCGCCGTGCCGAACAATGTACAGAAGGGTCACTGGTGGAGGCCTCCAGTCGCATCATATACTAGATGGGCCAAACGGATCTTGGAAAAGGAGGCAGGCCGGTGCGGGTTGATGTCTATCCGACCGTTATCAATATTCCCCAAGAGGAGCTGGAGGGCCGCGTCGCCGTCGTGATTGATGTGCTGCGGGCCACCACCACCATCGTGACGGCCCTGGGCAACGGTGCCGACACCGTGGTCCCTGTACTTAGCCCCGAAGAGGCCTTTCAGGTGGTCGCGGACAACCCGGACCGCAAGTTCGTGCTGGGCGGGGAGCGCAAGTCGGTACTGATCCCGGGCTTCCACCTGAGCAACTCGCCCCTGGAGTATACCGCCTCCCGGGTGGGAGGGCTGCCGGTCCTCTTTACGACGACCAACGGCACCCGGGCGATCCGCCGGGCCGCCACCGCCGAGCAGGTCTTCATCGCCTCGTTCCTGAACGCCCCGGCCGTGGCCAAGGAGCTGGCAACGCTCGGCAAGGATGTGGCGATCTGCTGCGCCGGCACCCACGACCAGTTCTCCCTGGAGGACACGGGCTGCGCCGGTGCGATCCTGGAGTTCCTGGGCGGACCGGATGTGCACCTGGAGCTGAACGACATGGGCTACGTGGCCCGGGAGATCTACCGCCGCTTCGATGGCCGCACGGTGGACCTGCTCCACACCTCGGAGCACGGCCAGACCCTTGCCAAGATGGGCCTGCAGGAGGATCTGCTCTTCTGCGGGCAGGTGGGAACCACAACACTGCTCCCACGGTTCGTGGAAGGGCAAGTAACGATCTGAGTATTTGGCGTAATGGCCTTCGATCCCTTCAGAAATGCTGAGGAGCCCTCCGTAGGGCTCCTCTCGTCGTTTTAGCAAGGGCCTCGGAAGACGCGAAAAAGGAAAATAAAGGTCGATAAGGAGGGAGTAAGGGGCACAAAACTCCCCTACATCGTCCGCTACATGGTTGGGCAGGGACCGTAAAACCACGTAGATACCACGCGGTCGGTCACGAAGCCGCAGGAACGATACAGATGCACCGCGCGACGGTTCGTATCCACTACGTGAAGGTGCGCTACACGGGCGCCACACCCCACGAAGTGAATCTGACCGACCCAGTTCGGGAACCGCTGCCGGTGAGGCGTCAACGTACCCAACTCGAAGGAGTTCAGCGGAGCCTGTCGCCAGGCGCATCTGCTCGGGAGTTCGCTCATAACCGCCTTCCCTGGGATCCCTCCGAAACATTTTGCCGCCGGGGCGAGGCCGAGATGGCCCAAAACCTGTTCAAATTCTTCCTGAGAGCCACGACTGCGACGAAGGAATGCGGGTTTCAGGCTCCGCTGGGGCGCCTCCGTAACAATGTGAACGGTCCAATGCGGCTTTGCGGGCGCAGGCCCCGATCCAAAAAGTTACGGAGCCTATGCAGCCCTGAATTTCACCTCTCCACAACCCCTACGCCGCCGTTCCGCACTCTCATGGCATCACCTTTGCCAGCTCGAGCAGCTTGGTGGTCGTCTGCCAGTTGCGGGCGGTGGTTGGCACCCCCAGCCGCTTCTCGATCAAGTTGTTGGTCAGCTTGGACTTGTGCACGGGCTGCCGGTAGAGCCCGTAGACGGCCCGGCCCACTACCTGAAACTCATCGGGCGGGGCGGCGTATGCCCGCAGCCGGTCGATGCCCTCCGGCGAGGCCGGCTCCGCCATGAAGGAGATGTAGATGCTCTCTGCTTCCGGGTCGTACGGGCAGGTCTTGACCACCTGCTCCAGCTCCTGTGTGGTCAGGAGGGCGACGGGGACATCGAACCCAAACACACGGAGAATCTCCGCCTCGATGCGGGGCCGCAGCGCTTCGGCAGGCTCTCCCGACTGGAAGATGACGTTGCCGCTCTGGATATAGGTCTGGACGTTGCTCAGGCCCATCGCCTCGAACATCGCCCGCAGGTCGGTCATCTTGATCAGTCTGTGCCCGCTGACGTTGATGCCGCGCAGCAGGGCTATGTAGGTGGTCATCGCAATCTACCTCCGGACCGGGATGGTTGTTCGCTGTTCGCCCAGCCTGAGCTCCAGGGCCTGCCAGTTCGTCCCGCGCGGGACCTCGATGGTCGCATGCATCTCCGCCGGCTTTCCCGTGACCTGCGCCCAGCTCCCCGAGTTGCTGGGAATCACCCCGTCCGGGGTCACCACGCCCGGCCGCAGGGCGCCCAGTACCACCTGCTGGTTTGGGCCGTGCACCTCCAGGTCGACCAATACGTACTCCTTGTTTGGCAACCCCAGGGCGTACTCCCGGTGGGTCGAAGCCCACCAGTCGTGCAGGGCCGGAAACCTACGGAGCAAGGGCTCCAGGGCGCGGGGAGGGCTCTCGATGCTCCCGCCCCAAACCCAGTCTCCCACTTCAACCCGGCGGACCACGACGGTGTTGGGACCGACGCTCCAAGTGCTCAGCCCGGCCAGTCCGACCGTGGCGTTGACGGAACGCCCCTGCCAGAGCACCATCGCTGCTACGAGCAGCAAAGTCAGTACCCCGCCGATGACAAGTAGCTTTCTGCGGAACACGGTTTGCCTCCCTCTCCCCTGGGCAGAGACTACCTGCAAGAGGTGGTCCTGTGAAACGACGCATTCTCGCCGCAGCACTTTTACTCCTGCTGGCCTCAACGGGCGCCGCTGCCACGCCGGACCTGAAGCGCCTGCTCCCGCCCGGTGCCGAGGTGGTCGTGACCCAGGAGGCCGATCTGACTGGGGACGGGCGCCCCGAGCTGATCCTAGGTTACATGCTCCCGCGGCAAGGACTGCCACCCACCCTCGGAAGGGCGGCGGTCTTTGAAGGTGACAGGGCCGGCACGTTGCGGCGGATAGACCTGGCGGGGTCGTGGCCGGGGCACTACCCGCCCAAGTTCACGGTGATCGACCTGACCGGCGATGGGCGACCCGAACTGGTGGAGCAGGTAGGTGGCGGGGTCGCCTGGGGGACGCTGCGGGTCTTTCGCAGGGCGACTGAGTCATATGAACTGCTCCTGGAGGACGCCGCGATGGCACACGTGCTTTGGGATGCGGATGGCGACGGGCGCCCCGACGTGATCGCACGGAAGCGGATTCGTAGCCAGCAAGATCAGGCGCTCCAGCGATTCCTCTGGCGGGATGGGCGCTTTATCGCATGGCACGCGCCTGAGTGGTCTTACACCACTTCAAAGTCGGCGCCTGCCCCGACCATGCCGAATCTGACGGGGCTGACCGTGAAGGAAGCGGATATGGCGCTCAGCCGCGCCGGTTTCAACCTGGGAGTTCTGGCAGCGCTTGACCGGCCCGGGCCGGCAGGCCGGATCATTCGGTACGCGCAAGACGGTGGCCAGGTCCACGTGGCCTTCCCCGCAGGCGACACCAGCGTGTCCCTGCCAGCGCTGCCACCTGTGTCCGGGGTTCAGTACTTCTCCGGGAGGGAGCCGGGAGCCGCCCCGATCGCTGGCACAGAGTCCCAGCGAGCCCGCTGGCGGGACTGGCTGAGCCAGTTGGCGGCCCGCGCCCGGCAAGCCGTGTATACAGGCGGCCTGTCCACCTACAGCAGGGAACCGGTGTACATCGTAGAACTGCAGGCGCCCTGGTCGGTCAAACTGGGGGGCCGGGAACAGACTGTGCGCTGGGTTGGCGTGGGAACCGGCGTGCCGTTTCAGGGGCTGCTCTTCCTCGCATCCGAACGGGTTCGACCCGGGTACCAGTGGGCCAAGTTCAAGGCGGCGGTGTTCACGGCGCTGCCGGTTGCTCCGCCTCCCGTTGAGCCCGAACGGCCTCTGGCCGCATACCTGAAGACGCACCCGGAACTCGACGCATTCATCACAGTCTGGCCCGCTGAGTGGACCAATGCGGTCCGCCTGCGTGGGATCGCGCCACAAGGATGGCCGGCGCCCGACTTTGCGCCCCATCTCGAAGGCCCTTCGACCCCGGACCCAGCAATGTCCCCCGAGCCTGATCACCTCGTGGTCACCGTACTGCATGGCTTTGTGCGGCGGGCTGTTAGGCGGGGTGACGAAATTGACGTGGAGGTGGTCAAGGCCCCGGGGCGTGCCTACCGGTGGCTGCTGCCGCTGACCGGGTTCAATCACTCGACGCAGATGGTCAGGGTGCGCCTGTCGCTCCCGGGTCAAGCGCCCGTCACCAGAGAGGTGCCACTGGAGGCCTGGCGTGACTGGTCGGGAGACCCCGGTCCAGGCTCACTGTCGGTCGAGTGAAGGCGACCGTCAGGCGATGCTCAGGTCGGCAACGAGGACTGCGCCGAGTTCACCGACGGCAACAAACCGGCCCTGTCCATAGGCCACACCGTACAGGTCCTCCTCGGCGGCCCGGCGGGCGCCCCAGGCCTCCCCATCAACCGATGTCAGAATGGTTCCGTGCTCCCCTACCATCACATAGACACCACTTCCATACGCCAAGGAACGCCCTGTTGACTGGACGGATCGCCGCTTCCTTGTCCACGTCATCCCGTCGCAGGACAAAGTGACCTCCCCACGGCCCATCACTGCGAGGTACCGGGATCCATCCCAGGTGAGCGCAGTTTCGCTCCAACCCGGGAGCGCCGAGTCGCCAACGGGACGCCAGTTCACGCCGTCCGTGGACAGCGCCAAATCCGATCCCGCAGCGAGAAACCCCGGTTCACCGTGGGTCAGAGCGTCGATGTGCCGAATGCCCGGGGGAGGCGGGACCTCCCGCCACAGCGCCCCGTCCGATGAGGTCAACAGTACCGTATCCTGACCCATGGAGTGCCTGTAGCCAGCTGCCACAAACCGGTCGCTCCCCTGCACCACCGATGTGAGAATGCTCGGATGCTCCCACACGGAGCGGCAGTGGCCGTCCCAGTCGAACTGAAGGATCCCGCTGGCTCCGGCGGCGACCACGCAAGTGTCGGTCGCAGCCACACTGTACAGGTCGATCCACCGGGCAGGCTGCCAGCGCACCCAATCGACACCATCGGCCGATACCGCCACCAGCCCCAGGTCGCCTACCGCCACGAAGCGACCGCAGCCGTAGGTGACCGCGCGCACCTTCAGCCGTTGACCGATCGAATGCCGGGTCCACTGCATTGCCTCACCCCCTTCCCCTACAGCCTACCATACCTGAGCAGGCCCAACACAGCAAAGCGGTGCACCCAGCGTGCACCGCTTTGCCTTAGCTTCGTACCTTCAGGTGGAACACCCGGGCGACCGCCTGCTCCAGCCAGGCGATGCCCAGGTACATCACCGCGGAGATCACCGCCAGCAGCGTGACGCTGGTCATCACCAGCTCCATCTGGAAGACCTGCCCGCCGTAGATGATCAGGTAGCCCAGTCCGGCCTTGGACGACAGGAACTCCCCGACGATGACCCCGACCAGGGTCAGGCCGAGGTTGACCTTCAGGCTCGCCATCAGCGTGGGCATGGAGCCCGGCAGGACCACCTTCTGCAGAATCTGCAGCCGGGAGGCGCCCAGGGTCTGCATCAGCTTGATCTGCATCGGGTTGACCTCGCCAAAGCCCACGTGCACCATCACGATCGTAACGATCACCGAGATGGCGATGGCCATTCCATAGATCGAGTTGGTCTCCCCGAGCCACACGTAGAAGATCGGGCCGAGGGCGATCTTGGGCATGGCGTTGAGCACCACCAGGTACGGGTCGGCCACCTTGGCCAGCGGCTCCCACCACCAGAGCGCAACGGAGACGCTCACCCCGATCACCATGCCGGCCACAAAGCCCACGAAGGTCTCCCGCAGGGTGACCAGGAGGTGCTTCCAGATCGTGCCGGTCCCGACCATGCGCAGGGTGGTCTCCCAGACCGCCGAGGGCCGGCTGGTCAGCATCGGGTTGACCCAGTAGCGCTCCGCCGCGACCTCCCAGAGGATCAGCGCCGCGACGGCGAGGAGGATCTGCACCGCCAGGATGGCCAGCCGCCGCAGCCCCATCTGCCGCAGGTAGCGCTGGTAGGCCTCGCTAGGTCCTTGCATGCATCTCCAACTCCCCCCAGATCAGCCTGAAATACTCCTGGTACCGGGGCAGCTCCCGGGACTGGAAGGGCGCCGGCCGAGGCCCCGGCCCGAAGTCGATCACGTGCTCGGCCCGCAGCCGGGAGGGCCGGTGCGAGAGCACCAGCACCCGGTCGCTCATGGCGATGGCGTCGGCAATGTCGTGGGTCACCATCAGGGCGGTCTTCTGCTCCGCCTTCAGGAGCGACCACATCTCGTCACGCAGGGCGAGCTTGGTCTGAAAGTCCAGGGCCGAGAAGGGCTCGTCGAGCAGGAGCACATCCGGATCGGTGGCCAGGGTCCGCACCAGGGCAGCCCGCTGGCGCATGCCGCCGGATAGCTGATCGGGGTAGGCACCCTGGAACTGACCCAGCCCGGTCTGCTGGAGCAATCGAGTCACCCGTGCGCGGGCCTCGGCCAGATCCAGCCCCTGGACCTCGGGACCCAGCAGGCAGTTGTCGAGCACCGTGCGCCAGCCGAAGAGGTAGTCCCGCTGGAGCATATAGCCCACCCGCCGGGACGGGCCGGTGATCGGCGCCCCATCCAGCAGGGCCTCGCCCTCGGTGGGGGTCAGAATCCCTGCGATGATTGAGAGCAGGGTCGACTTGCCGCAGCCGCTCGGCCCCACGATCGAGATGAACTCGCCGGGCGCCGCCGTCAGCGACAGCCCGGCCACCGCCAGGGTCTCCCCCTGGTCGGTCATGTAGCGCATGGCGATATCTCTCAGCTCAATTCTGGGCACACCCATGGCGATTCACCTCCCGCCTCAGGGCTGCTTGATCTCCCGCACCGCCTTCTCGGCGAAGCGGTTGTCGGCGATCTGCTCGAAGGGCGCCCGCTTGTCGGCGGACAGCACGCCGCCCGAGATCATCAAATCCTGGAGCCGGTCGAACTCCTTGGGCGCCATCACGGGGCTCTTGCGCCATGCGCTGGCGTCCCGGTAGCGTTTGATCGAGCTCGCCAGCAAGGCGGGGTCGGTCCCCTCGAAGTACTGGGCGACCTCCTTGCCCACCACCTCAGGATCCGCGGTCTGCAGGTAGAGCATCGCCCGCCAGATGGCGTTGGTGTAGCGCTGGACCACATCGGCATGCTCCTTGATGTACTGATCCGTCGCCACGAAGCCGGTGTAGGGCATGATGCCGTAAGCATCGCCGAAATAGGCGACCTGGGCGCCCTTCCCCTCCTTCTCCAGCTGGCTGACCAGCGGCTCGAAGACCTGCACATACTCGGCCTGGCCGCTCACGAAGGCGCCCACCATGGCCGGGGCGGCCACGTTGGTGATGTAGGTCAGGTCCTTGCCGGGCTCCAGGTGCTGCTGCTTGAGCACAGCGTCGGCCACCAGCTGGGGCATCGATCCGGTGCGCCAGCCGATGACCGACTTGCCCTTCAGGTCGCTCCACTGAAAGCTGGCGACTGGCTTGGCGGCCACCAGGAAGGAGCCGTCCTTGTCCGTGATCTGGGCGAAGATCTTCACTTTGTTCGGGGTGTCCTGACTATGTACGAACACGGTGGTCTCCGGCCCCACCAGGGCGATGTCGGCCGTGCCGGCCAGCAGCGCTGCGACGCCCTTGTCGGAGCCCTGCGCCGTGCTGAAGTCGATCTCGATGCCCTCGTCCTTGAAGTAGCCCTTGGCCTGGGCCACGTACTGCGGTGCGTAGAAGATCGAGTGGATTACCTCGGTAAAGCGGACCCGGGCCAGCTTGTCGGTCCCGCCGCCGGGCTTGGCACCCGCACAGGCGCTGAGAACCATCACCGCCGTCAGCATGACGGCTGCAACTTTGGTGCGCATCTCTCTCCACTCCCTCCTCGCGTCCATGCTATGCAGGCGACCGGGGCCGCGCTAGCGCAGCCCCAGCAACTCCGCCACGGTGACAAGCTCAAAGCCCCTTGCCCGCAAATCGTCGATGATCGTGGGCAGGGCATTCACCGTCCCGGTCAGATCCTCGCCGGGCAGGGTAACGCCGGAGTGCATCAGGATGATCGAGCCGTTCTGCACGTTCGGCAGCACGTTCTGCAGGATCTGCCCGGCGCTCAGGCTCTGCCAGTCCAGGGAGTCCACGTCCCAGAGCACGGTTTGATACCCAAACCGCCCGACGGCCGCCAGTACCTGGGCGTTGTAGAAGCCAAAGGGCGGCCGGAAGGTGACCGGCATAACCCCGGTGGCGGTCGTGATGATGTCGTGGGTGCGGCTGAGGCTGCGCAGGAGCACCTCGGGCCTGAGTTCCCGCAGATCCAGGTGGGTCTCCTCGTAGGCATGGTTGCCCACCTCGCCGCCGACTTGCTGCATCCGCTGGGTCAGGTCGGGCAGCGCCTGGGCCCTCTGGCCAACGACGTAGAAGGAGGCCGGGGCGCCCCGCTGTTCGAGGATGTCCAGGATGGCCGGCGTGAAGACGGTGTCCGGGCCATCGTCAAAGGTCAACGCTACCCGCGGCACATCCCTCGGGCCGTTGCTGACCACTCCGTTCAAGCGATCTCCCCCCTCGCATTGGGCCAGTCTATTCCGAACCCCCGGGACCGGTGCGCAGGAGGGAGGCCGTCGCGTACCGAATGGTAGGTCGAAATGGTTCCGCCGAGGGGGATTCGGGTGAAGCGAGACGAAGTGACCGCCTACCTGGTGCGTGTGCCGATGGAGGAACTGCTCGCAGTCCTGCAAGAAGTCTTTGAGGCCCGCACACCCAACCCCGAGGAGGCCGCCTACAACCGCAACCGGTTCTTCCTCGGGACCGCATCAAGCGTGCTGGGGTCGGAGGAGCGGCAAGATTGGGGTCCTTGGGAGATCCATGCTGTCGCCTACATCGATCGTGACGAACACCCGGAGGGCCTTGGGCCGGATTGGGGATTCTGCGAGTTCGGCACGTGCGAGTCCTGTGGCACCCATGTTCGGTCCAACGTGAAACGTGGGATCTGCCCCGTCTGCGGGGACCGCGTCTCGATGACATAGTCGTCCATCAACCCGACCTGAAATGGAGGCTTGTGCCGTGGTCCAGGGCATCGGTTTGTCGGAGATCATCATCATCTTGATCGGTCTGCTGGGTTTAGCGGCTGTCGGCTTCGCAATCGCCCTCCTCACTGGCAACTGGTTCCGAAAATCTTAGTCCTGGGTGGAAAATGGAAATGCAGCCGTCATAGATGGATGACGGCTGCATTTTCACGTTGTCTGGAACGGTTGCTAAGGGCTGGCTGGCTCCTTACCTTCGATAAGGAAGTGCGATCTCAAGAAGGTGTCGGGTGCTAATGCCCATGGAACACCTTGAGGATGAACTCCCGGGCGGGAACTTCCAGGCGATCGTAAGAAGCGAGGAAGTCCCGGTTGTCATAGGGCACCTCCCGCAGCTCCACCTCGACCCGGTTCGGGTCCAGCGTGAGAATGCCGTACCTGGCCACCGGGCGGTCGCAGCACCCAAGGGCGCCCGGGTTCAGGTAAACCCGTCGCTCCGACCGAAGTAGGTGGACAGGATGATGGTGACCAAAGCAGACCGCATCGGCCGTGATGCTGCGATACCGCTCTTCCAGGCTTGCCAGGCTAGGCTCCCACTCGATGGAGGCGAACTGGTTGGTCGCTGTGAGATGGTAGTGCAGCAGCAGGAGGGTCCGGCCTCCGTGGTGCACGGTCAACTGCAGCGGCAAAGCGGCCAGGACGGGGATGAACCTGGGGTCCAGCCGTTCGGCGATCCATTTGGCATGCTCCCGCACCTGTGCGGGGATCTCCAGGTCCCGCCCCCCTGCCGCTGCCAGCACGTACTGGTCGTGGTTGCCCATCAGCATCGTCACATCGTCTCGGGCGCACAGCAGGCTGAGGACTTCATTGCTGTCCGGCCCAATGTCGACCATGTCGCCGATGCAGTAGACGTGCTCAATCCCGCCCTCACGGTCCATATCAGCGATGACCGCACGCAGTGCGGGAGCGTTGCCGTGAACATCGGTCAGGATGGCGATCCGGCTGACCATGTTGGTGCCCCCCGTTCGGTTCTGGTTCTCCGTCCCCATAGATGACGGTACGTGCCCCCAGAAAAGTTCCCGGGTTTCGGGCCACCTGGCTGCTCCCATGTAACCTTTTCCAGGGGCGCCCCGTTCTAACTCTGGGAACCGCTATCTGACCCCTGGGAGGCGCATGTTATGATCCGCTCCATTCGTATCGCCGCCGTGACTGTCCTCACCACCGCCATGCTCGCCGGCGTAGCCTACGCGGCCATGCGGCCCGTGCCGCAGAACCAGCCGTCCGCCCACCTCCAGAACCCTGCCGTCCTGAGCCTGCCGGGCGACGTGAATCGTCTGGAGCAGGTGCTCCAGGCCCCGGGTCCGGTCAACTACAAGGTGCTGGTGATCGACTCAACCGACGGCGAAGACAAGACCGCCTACCTCGACCGCGTGGCGGGCGAGTGGAACCACCCAGGCGCCGATACGCTGCTGTTGGTCCTGTTTACTGCTGATAACTATGACATTCGGTTCTTCATGGGCGCCAACTTCCGGGCCAACGGCGTCACGGTCGAAGAGATGCTCGGTCTGGTGCGCTCCCAGTACTTTACGGGGGTCCGCCTGGGCGATGTGGCCGGGGGTCTGGTCAGCCTGGTCGAAGCGGTCAACCAGCGCATGGGCGCCGCTCCCACGCCTGCGGCCGAGGCATGGTCGCCCAAGATGGACATGACCGTTACTGATCCGTTCGGGGGTCCCCGCCACAGTGCTGCCGGGCAGGGGCAGATTGTGAAGGCGCTGCTGACCGCCTACCTGTCCCAGTTCAAGGCGGCGGCCGTCCCTGAGCAGGAGCGCCTGCAGGATTTCCGGTTTGACGAGAGCGCTCTGAACGTCACGGCTGGCAGCGACACCGACGCCCTCACCTTCCTGATTAAGTACGATGTGCTGCCGGTGAGCGCTTCGTCTGCGTGGATGGCTGGCAACGGCCAGCCCAGCGAGGACGGCTGGATCGTGGGCAAGACCCAATACATGGTGGCGGTCCGGCACGGCGCCCTCTGGCGGCTGGAGGGCCTGATCACCAGCCCGAAGCCTCAACAGTAGTAGCGCGCCCGGTCCTATGCCGGGCCACTCCCGAGGTCCGTCAGTTTTTGAAATGCTTCTTCGCCCGGGCGCACCCGGGTATTGACGATCCTGTCCCGGATTGCGTGCCATCCTACCCCGCCGGGGTAGGTCTGGCTGGACTCCTGGGTGGCGAAGGTAGACACATATTGCCGAACTTTGTCGGATGTCCGGGAGGGTGCACCCGTAAGTGGCCGGATGCTCCCCGCAGCGGGCCAGGATCGTCAAAAACCGGGCGCCCAAAGGTGGGCGCCCGGTTTCAAATCCTGACGGAACACGGCTCAGCGAGCTATCAGGTGGCCTCGACCAGGGGATACCCCCCCACCTCGCCACCGGTACATGCATCGCTGCCCGACATCTACGCCAGTAGCGCCTCCATTTTGCCCACCAGCCGGGCCAGGTCGACCGGTTTGGTGTCGAAGTCGTCACATCCGGCGTTCAGCGCCTTTTGCTGGTCGGTCGCCATCGCATGTGCGGTCAGGTCGATTACGGGGATGTGCCTGGTCGCCGCATTGGCCTTGATCAGACTGGTTGCCTCCCAGCCATCGAGCTCGGGCAGGCTCATATCCATCAGAATCAGGTCCGGCGACTCGAGCCCGGCCATTTCGACCCCGGCGCGGCCGTCACAGGCGATCAGCACCTTGTAGCCCTTGCGGATCAAGCGGCGGGAGAGCATGTCCCGGGAGTAGTTGCCCTTTTGCAGGATGCTCCCCACATGGCCGGCCAGCCGCTCCTTGTCCTCCGCCGTCAGATCCTTGGCGGTCACCACCACGATGGGGATCTGCTGCCACTGGGGATGGCGCTGCACCTCGGCCGCAAACCCAAACCCGTCGACCTCAGGCATCATCAGGTCGAGCAGGATCAGGGCCGGGCAAGTGCGGCCCAGTAGCTCCAGGCCAACACGGCCGTTTTCGGCCTCCACCACTCCCCAGCCTTCTCGCTCCAGCATTTGCCGAATCAGCGAGCGGGTCGGGGCGTGCTCCTTGGCGCCCAGGTGCTTCTTAAGGATGGAGAGCAGCGGGTCACGGTCACGGGCTTGGTCATGTAATCGGCGGCGCCCAGGGCGTAGCCGCTGTTCTTGTCGTCGACGATCGTCACCATGATCACGGGGATCTCGGCCAGGCTTTGATCGCCCTTGAGGGCGTTCAGCACGGCCCACCCGTCGAGCCCGGGCATCATCACATCGAGCGTGATAATATCCGGGCGGAGGCTCCGGGCCGCCTGCAGCCCCTCGGCGCCCCCGGCCGCGACCTCGACTCGGTAGCCCTCCTTGCGCAGCGTTCTGCTCAAGAGGTCCCGCACCGCGTGATCGTCATCGATGACCAGCACCAGGCTGCCGGTCTTTGACTGCTGGGTGGCCTTATCCGCACCCTGTCCAGCGGCGGCGGCCTTGAGATCAACCACCTCCACCGGCAGGCGCATGGTGAGGTCGAACCGGCCCCCACCTGGCTCTCCACGGTGATGTCGCCGCCCATCATGCGGCAGAAGTGACCTGTTCGGGGGTCATACCGATCCCGCTGTCCTTGACCCGGAAAAAGGTCCACTCGCCCTGCCGCTCCACATCGAGCCGGATGGCGCCCTGGTTGGTAAACTTGCTGGCGTTGCTGCGCAGGTTGAAGAGGGCTTGCCGGACCTTGGTCAGGTCGGCGTGCATGCTGCCCACATCCGGCGGGCAGTTGACCTGCAGCGTGTTGGCGTTCTTGTCCACCAGGGGGCGAACGGTCCCAACGACGTCCTCCGGCCGGCCTCGATTTTCGACAGGTCCAGGATATCGTTGATCAGACCCAGCAGGTGCTTGCCGGCGGCGTTGATCTTTTGCAGGTCGGGGAGAAACTCCTCCTGGCCGCCATCCTCGGCCTCCTCCTGGAGCATTTCGCTGTAGCCAATGATCGCGTTCAGGGGGGTGCGCAGTTCGTGGCTCATGTTGGCCAGGAAGGAGCTCTTGGCCTGGTTCGCCGCCTCTGCCGCCTGCTTGGCGCGGGACATGTCGTCAAGCGTGAGGTACCCCAGCCGGACCACCACGCTGACAAACATCGCCCCGCACAGGAAGACCGCGCCCGTGAGCAGCAGGACCCAGTGGGTCAACCCGGCGAAGACCAGGGCCACCGCGCCGAGGTGGCCGAGCAGGAAAAACCCCATCATGACCAGGAGCACGACCCAGAAGCGCCGGAACCGGCTGCTGGTCAGGAGCGTGAGGATCTGGCGGGTGCCGAGCATCGAGAGGCCCATCACCAGGGCGCCCGCCAGGATCAGCAGGGCTGTGTAGGTCTGGTTCACGTAAACTGTCACCTCATGATTGGTACCACACCCGGTACGGCATTATTTCAAGATAGACACTTCGGATGTAAGTTTAACTCCTTCCAAGAACCACAGGACACGACCGACTTTTTGACGGACGCCCTGATGGATCTCAATCTGCATACCCAGCGAGCCCTCCGGCATGCAGAAATGGTGCGAGGGGGCTGGCGCCCCCTCGGTCCCCCGGGTCGGCGCCTCCTGCATGGGGACGGGGGCGGGGTTAGGCACGCCATTACCCGTTCCCCGCAACAGACTTGCATGAACCCGGCCTAGCAGGGGCTGCAAAACCGGACCGAGCGTGCGGGCGCGACCCTACGCGGTGGGGCACCGTCCAACGAGCGAGATTCTCACCCGGAGGGACGTACATGCGGAGGCTCACTTGCATTCTGGTTACGGGAGCGCTCGTGGTTGGATGTGCAGCAAAACCAACATCAGAACGAACCATCGCCACGCCGCCACAGGCTCCACCACCGCCAACAGACACCAAGGAGCCGCCCACCATTTCGGTGGACCACGGCGCCCTGGCCCCGTTCTTTGAGCGTACCACCTCCGCCCTCCGCGGGACCTTCGTGGTGCGGGGGGAGGATCTTTTCTACATAATGGATGGCGCCCGAAGCCACGTGCTCAAAGGCTCCCAGCCGGCAGCCCTGGCTGCCGACCAGCACCGAGCTCTGGTGAGCGACGGCCAGAAACTGTCCTGGTTCGACCCCGCCACCGGGGCGCTGGAGACCATCCCCGACCTGCCTCCTGTGCAGCGTGCGGTCGTCAGGGGCTCCGCCTATCTGCTGGCAGCCCAGACGAAGGTTCTTCGCTGGTCACCGGGCTCCGCCGCCGTTGAACTACCCTCGCCAGACCACGTCCGCGCGGTCTACGGCATCTCCATCTCACCGGATGGCCGGTACGGCGTGGTTGCCTACGACCTGGACATCCCCGGAGGCCCGCTGGCTGGGGTGATCTGGGCATACGATCTCGTGGACGGTACTGTGCGCAAGTGGCCATCGGAGGAGCCGAAGGTAATGTACGGGCTGTGGCTCCTCGGCTGGAGCGGCCCCGCCACCGTGCGGTTCATGACTGGCGTGCGAGGATATAATGTCGGCCACACCTGGGCGCTCCCGGACGGCGATCCGGGAGCGCGGGACGGCGCCGAATATACCGTCATGGAGGATGCATGGCCAAGCCGAGACGGGGCCTGGGTCGCATACCGTACCGCCGTTGAAAGTGCGGTCGTCCAGTCAGCGCAGCCGGACAGCAGGCCCATCCGCATTTACCGGGATGCCTCCGGACTCGATTACGTGAGGATTCTCCTCAACGGAAACCTGGCCTTCCGTACCCGGAACCCCGCCGCCTGGTGGGAGGTGACCCGGGAGGGCGCCGCCATCCGGCACGACGACGCCGATCTACTCTACTGAGATCTTTCGCACCCCGCGAACGAAGTCGACCGGAAGCCGCTCTTTCTGGGTGACAGATCTGTCAGAGAGGAACCCACCATGAACTACTTTGAGCTGCTCCGGGCCCACCAGGGCTACCTTGAGCGCATCGCCATGGCCATGTTGGGAAACCGGCCCGACGCAGAGGACGCCCTGCAAGAGGCGGCCTTCGCCGGCTACCAGAGCTTTGCCCAACTGCGGGGCGGCGAGCACGCCTTTGGCGCCTGGATGCGGAAGATCCTGATCCACCGGTGCCGGCTGATCCTGGACCGGCGGCAGCGCAGTTTTCCTGTCGATGACCTCAGTGGGTACATCCCTGACAGCGTACCGGGTCCTGACCCCGAGGCCACGGCCATCTGGGAGATGGTCGCCCGGCTGGCCGATCACCTGCGGTCCGTCGTGGTTCTGCGCTACCTGCTGGACATGTCCCAGCAGGAGGTCGCAGACAGCCTGGGCATCCCGGTAGGAACCGTGAAGTCCCGGCTGGGCAAGGCGCTGGCGCTACTTCGGGAGATGGAACTGGCAGAGCGGAGGGAAGTGCAATGATGCCACGCGACGATTTCGAGCACCGCCTCGGCCAGGGGCTGAAGCGCTGGGCGCAGGCCGGCGAACCCACGCTGGACCTGGAGGCGCAGGTGATGGCCCGTCTGGACGACCCGCAGGCCCCGGCGCCCGAGAAGCGCCGCCGCTGGTTGCGCTGGCTGATCGCCCCCGCAGCTGCAGCGGTGCTCCTGGCGGTCGGAAACCTCACCTTCCCGGTCTGGGCGGGCGCCGCCGCTGGCTGGCCCATCGTGGGGCCGGCGGTCACAGAGTTCATCCTCAAGGACGCCGGCATGAAGTGGGCCTACGAGAATGGCCTGCTTCAAGGGACGCTTGCGCAGGTGCAGGATGGTGATATCTCGGTGAAGATCCTCGGGGTGATGGCGGACTCTCGCCGCACCACCGTGCTCTATCAGATCCAGGGCGTGCCCGGACCCGATGAGAAACCGAAAAACGTACAGCCGGTGCGTCCCAGTGACTCCCTGTTCTTCCCCCCTTCGCCGCCAGACCCGGTACCGCACGTGGGTATCGGCGCGGTGGACGGGGTGGGAGCCTCCTACTGGCAGGCGCCCCCGGTCTGGACACCCATCGGATACATCGGCACGGTTGCGTCGACCCCGCTCTCGAGCCCGTCCGCTGAACTTGAGATCGTGGTCAGCATCGCTGAAAAACGGCTGTCGGTCAAGGTCCAGGCGTCCCGAGCCGAGGTCGATAAGTTCTCCCGGGAGGTCGTGTCCGGCCAGAGTCAGGAGATTGAAGGGATCAAGTTTACTCTGAAGTCGGTGACCTATACCCCAGCCGAGACCATCGTCAGTTTCCGGGAGGAGTCGCCCACCTATTGGGGACCTTCGCAGTGGGATCCCAAGACCGAGCAGCACTATGTGGAGAGCGGCGGCGACCGATTGCCGGGCGATGCCAACATGGGGAGCATCAACGGGGAGCACCTGGAGGCGTACCCGGCTGACCCCAAGCCCCCCGCCCGCCTCGTGATCCCCATGGCCATCAAAGGCCTGGATGTGAACCTCACATGGCCGCTCCAGGAAGGGGCCACCCAGGAGTTCGAGGGCAGCGTCATCACCCTGGTCAAGTGGGAGCGCTCTGGCAACCGCATCGCCTTTGAGTGGATTGCCAAGCCCGGTGACAAACGTTTTATCGGCGTCTCCAAGTTCGAGGTGATCGATGACCAGGGCCGGGTCTATGAGTTCGGTGGTGCGCGCGGTGAATCGAACAATCCTAATGGAATCGACGGCCAGAGGCGTCAGACGTTCGACAGCGAACTTCCGTCCGATGTGCACCCCGTCGCCGTCCGGGCGCGGCAAGTGGGCGTGAAGGTCTTCGGCCCCTGGGTCTTCGACCTTCCCCGCTAGGGGGCCGCCTCGAAGTGGTCCCCGGTCCAGCGGACAGTCTGGCACTGGCCCTGACAGACCTCCACGTCACCGGATCGATCCAGGCGGATGCTGTTGCGTGGCCCCTGGGTGGTCACAAGCCTCCCCTCGGATAACTGCCCTTGCATGGGCAGACTGGCGCCGGAACCCGGCGTGAGCTGCGAGAAGAGCTGCTGAGCGAGCATCCGGTCACGATAGTACCCGAGCCCATCAAACAGCTGAGTCGGCCCGTACCAGATGGAGAGCTGCCAGTTGTCTGGCCCCGGCACCGTGCCCGCCAGCATGAGCCGCCTGCGAACGCCGTCGCCGATCACCGCGACGGCGTTCGGGCGTTCCTCGGTGTTCATGTAGGCGATCTCACCAGCCCCGGCGACGAAGATATGCCCGCCTTTGACGGCGCCCGGCACGAAGGTCGAAACGATGCGGAGCCCGCCCACCTCAAAGACATCCACCCTGCCCCGGGCATCCTCCTGGATCTGCGTGGCGCTCAGCCTGGACGCCTGCGCCTCCACCAGGTAGGCGGTCATGACCCGTCGCAGCTGAGCGGCGGCCTTCGACCGGTTGAGCGAATCCGCCGAGCCCTGGATCTCATCGAGCAGCACCTGCATCGTATAGCGGGTGCGCCCCAGCGGATCGGAGGGGACCTCGGCATACCATACCGCCTTGGAGGCAAAGCCGTAGCGCACCGTGGCGCCGCCCACGGCGAGCAGCGCGAGCAGGGCGACGCCCCACTCCAGGGCGAGCCGACGGCGGGCGCGCGGCTGGTCCGTCGCCACGTCGGGCGCCGGCGCAAAGCGCTGAGCCCGGCGCCGCAGCCCTTCGGCCAGCAGGTTGAAGATCACCACGGCCAGCAGGAAGGCGGCCGCCGGGAACCAGAGCGCCCAGGGCGCCTTGTAGATCACATCGTAGGGGCGCCCGAGCATCGAGGACCAGTCGGGAATGCGGGGCACAGGGACGCCCGAGCTGTTTCCCAGCACCTCCGCGCCAGTCATCACGAAGATCGACCCGCCGAGGTAGATGCTGAACAAGCCAAGCTGGGCCAGCATGAGCAGGGTCCAGGCCACGTCGGTTGCAGCGGCGGCCCAGAGTTGCGGCGCCAGGTGTGGAAGCACGTGGCGCCGCAGGACCCGCCCGGCCCCGGCGCCCGCAGCTGCCGCGCCCTCCACGAAGGGCTGGACCAGCGTGGACTCTACCAATTGGCGGATGTTCTCCGTCAGGCGTGGAACGCCCGCCACCGCCAGGACCAGCGTGATCTGCCAGAACATCAGGGTGCTGCCGGAGTCGGCCACCCGGTTGCGCATCTCCAGGGGAACCTCAGGCGGAAGCAAGGCCACAGGCACCAGCACCAGGGGCAGGGCGGTGACCAGCAGGCCAAGCGTGCGGCTCGCACCGGCCCAGCCCCGGCCCCGGAAGCCCGCCAGCAGCCCCCAGGGCAATGCGATCAGAAAGCGCACGGGCGTGACGGTGAGGGCAAAGAAGAGCGTGTAGCGGGCGCCCACCACCAGGCGGGCCAGCAGATCACGCCCGGCCAAATCCGAGCCGAGCGGGTATCCGGGCGTCCCCGGCGCGTACGGCGGAAAGTAGGGCTTGTCCTCATGGATGATGTACCGGGGCACCTTGTGGATCGCCTCGACGTTGGCGAAATGCCCGCCAAAGAGCGCGACAAAGCCCAGGGCCAGGACGCCGATGGCCCCGATGAGCAACGCCGGGTTGCTCCGCAACTCCCGCAGCCAGGTCCCAGGCCGCCACCGCCAGACCGCCTGCGACAGCTGGTAGGGCAACTCCCGCAGGTTCGCCACAGCATCCCGGATGGCCGTTGCCCAGGGGACGGGCGCCATGCGGGGCACCTCCACCCCACCCGCTCCACCGCCCATGCGCCGGTCCAGGCCCAGCCGAATGGCGCCGAGCACCGCCTGCACCAGCAGGGTAACCAACACCAGAGCCAGGGCGATGGAGGCAGCCGCCCCGGGCTGAGGCGCGGTGCGGCGCTCCAAAATGAGGCCCAGCAGGCGCCCGATGCCCGGGAAGAAGAGGATGTACTCCACCACCACGAGGCCGGTCGCCAGGGTGCCGGCGATCAGGGGAGCGGCGGCGAGCACCTTGATCCAGGCGTTCTTGAAGGCGTGGGTCCAGACCACCCGCCAGGGCGCCAGGCCCTTGGACCGGGCGGTGCGTAAGTAAAGCTCCTCGTGGACCTCATCGAACGCCACCGTCGCCACCCGGGCTGTCACCGCCAAGGGCACCGCGGCCAGAGTGAGGATCGGAACTACGTAGTCAAAGGCGCCGGGGTCCGTGAGGGCGCCCACCTTCAGGAAGCTGATTCCGAAGGTCCCGATGGACCACATGACAAACCGCCGGACCAGGAGGACCAGCAGCAGGTCCGGGGTGGAGAGCAGCAGCAGGGTGACGCTGAAGACTCCCTGGCGCAGCCAGCGCGGGCCGAAACGGCTGGCCAGCAGGCCCGTCACGGTGCCAAGACCCAGGCTCACCGCCAGGGCGCCCAGCATGATGATCAGGCTGCGGCTGCCCTCGGTCAGGAGGATCTCGCCCACCGGCCGGGCCACGTTGTAGCCTGGCATCCGCAGGGGCTGAACCGTGCCCAGGTCACCGCCAGCCAGGTCCCTTACATAGGCCTGGGTCGCCTTCAGCCAGGCCTCAGCGTGGAACCCCTTCCCCGCCAACCAGCCTGCCTGTACATGCAACAGCACCACGGCAAGGATGCCCGCCACTAGAAAGATCAGCAACATCTGGCCGACAGCCTTCCCCCAGCGGACCCATAGCATACGCGTTGCCCCCTGAAGACAATCTCCTAGGTAAGACTTGCGCTATGCAGAAAACGTTCCATCGTTTAACAATAGTTCAGAAGTTCCTGGCACCGCTGGACGGCCGCAGCCAGTTCCGAGGGCGCCACATTCTCCTCCACGCCCCAGACCGTGCCCAGGACCTGGTCCACAAAGACGCACATCGCCATGACTCGCTTCGGCTCGCCCAGGCGCTCCGCAAAGACGGAACACATCTGATCCAGGCGCTCAAGCCGGTCCGCAGGGTCACCCATGTCGAACTCGTTCTGCATGAACCGGGCGGGCTCCAGGCAAGCCACCCCGACGGCGCCCTTGGGGTCGATCGCCTTCCAGCTTTCGCCGTCCTGCAGGATGTTCATGTGATGCAGGTCGCCGTGCAGCAGCACCTGGGGCCGGTCGGGCGTATCGATCTGAGAAAAGTAGCGCTCGGCGACCTCGACCAGGGAGAGCAGGTCGGCACCGGCCCTCCCCTCCCGCCGGGCCCGGGCGAACGCCCTCCGGACCCAGTCAGCGTATGCGGGGAACCCCTCCACCGCAGGGACGGGCAGTGTCACAAACAGCTCGGCGGCGATCCGGAAGCGCTCGGACGCCGAAGTCACGGTGCGTAGGTCGTTCCCCGGGGCGACCCGCTCCAAGAGCAGGGCGCCCAGCTCCTCATCAGCGTCGTAGCAGGCGCAAATGGGGCGCCCGGCATAGAGCTTCAGGGCCTTCATCTCGGAGAACAGCTCCGGATGGGGCACCCCAACCTTGAGCGCCACCGCTCCGTGAGTGGGTGACTGAGCAAAGCAGATCAGGTTATAGGAGAGGCCGGGCGCCACCCGGATGTCGGTCAGCCCCCAGCGCTGCCGGCAGGCAGCCAGGATTTGCGGCAGGCGCTCCAGCCACGCTCGGCCTTCGTCGCCGAAGACTCGGGAGATCTTCGCTGTGAACGTGTCGGGAATCTGCAAGTGGACGGCCCCCTTGTGTCATCGGTATGCCCTGGATTGGAGTTCGTAGAGTTCTGCGTAGAGGCCGCCCCTGTTCATCAGCTCCTGGTGGCTGCCGGCTTCCAGCACCTTGCCGCCATCCAGGACGATGATCAGGTCCGCCATCCGGACCGTCGAGAAGCGATGGGAGACGAGCAGGGTGATGGTGCCCCGGTCATGCCCGGCCCGGGCCGCCTCGGCGAAGCGCTCGAACAGGGCGTGCTCGGTCTGCGGATCGAGGGCGGCGGTGGGCTCGTCGAAGACCGCCAGCAGGGCGTCGGTGCGCATCAGTCCCCGCGCCAGCGCGAGCTTCTGCCACTGTCCGCCCGAGAGGTCCACCCCGCCCCACGCCGAGCCGAGTTGGGACTGGAGTCCCCGGGGCAGGATGTCCACGACACCGGACGCCCCGGCCCGCTCCAGCGCTGAAGTGATAGCACCGAGGTTACCCATCCGCGGCAGATCGCCGATGCCCACGGTCTGCCCGGCGGTGAACTCGAACCGGGCGAAGTCCTGAAAGGCCGCACTGGTACGGTCGCGCCACTCTTCGGTTGGGAACCGTGCGACATCGACGCCGTCGACCAGCATCTGTCCGGAGGTCGGTGGGTAGAAGCTGCACAGCAGCTTGACCAGGGTAGACTTGCCGGCGCCGTTGTCGCCGACCAGCGCCACCACCTTGCCGGCGGGCAGGAACACCGATACCCCGTGGAGCACGGGCCTGGCGGCGCCTGGATACTTGAAGGTCAGATCGCTGAGGTCGATGCCCTCCCGCAGCCGCTCGGGCACCGGGGCAGGCATCTCTACAGCTCGACGGGCGCCGCGTGCATAATCTTCGAGCCAGACGAACCGCTTCGCCGCCTTCATCACCCACAAAAACGAGTTGCCGTAGGAGACTGCCACTCGGACCACGCCACCCAACTGAACGGCCAGGCCGATCGCCAGCACCACATCGCCGGCGGTCGCTCGGCCCGCCACGGCGAGCGTGAGCATCAAGCCAGCGGTGCCTACGTACACGAGGGCGGAGATGACCCCTTCGATCGCCTGCAGGAGCATGCCCTGCCACGTGGCCCGGTTGCGCACCTGCAGCACGTCCTCGGACACGGTATGATGACGGTCCAGGAGCACCCGGGCGAGGCCGAACATCCGCATCTCCTTGCCAAGCGCAGCGGAGGTGCCCACCTCAAAGAGGTGTCGGCGGAGCCGCTCCGTTTCGCTGGTCGCCGCCTGGGCGGCAAGCGCAAGCTCCTGGCTGCGCCGGCCGAACCAGAAGGAGATCACTCCAAAGATGGGCAGCACCAACAGCGCCGGGTGCATCCGACCGAGCAGGGCGCCGGAGGCGATCAGCGACACCGCCGCACGCATTACCCCGGTCGTGGCGTTGACCATGGAGGCCAGGCCGTGGCTATCCTCGCGGATGCGTTGGACCTGGTCGAGGTATTCGGGCAGCTCGAAGTGGGCCAGCCCTTCGGTCTTGCCGAGAATCTCCATCAGACGGCGGTTGGCCAGGGCGCCGGACCGCTCGATCACCACAAAGACACAGTCGACGTAGTAGAAGATGTTGACCAGACTCAAGCCCACCGTCAGGGCGGCGCCAGTGGCAGCGATCAGGCCCAGCCGGAGGTCCCGGGCGACCGCGGCATCCACCAGCAGTTTCGCACAGTAGACCGCTGCCGGTCCACCCAGGGACATGATGATGCCGGTCAGCATCTGAAAGCTGGCCTGCCAGGGGGCCGCTTTGAACCCGATGGCGATCAGCGCCCGGAAGGCGGCGATGCTCTTACGCATGGGCAACCCTCCCATCCTCGGGCTCAGCGTCCTCATCGGAGAAGCGGGCGCCCTGCAGGGTGAACATCTGGGCGTAGCGGCCGCCCAGGGCGAGCAGCTCTTCGTGGGTGCCATCCTCCGCCACCGCCCCGTCTGCCAGGACCACGATCCGGTCGGCCCGGCGCACCGTTGAGAACCGGTGGGAGATCAGGATCGTCGTCAGCCCCGCGGTGATTTCCAGGAACCGGTCGTAGAGCTCTGCTTCCGCCCGGACGTCGAGCGCAGCCGTAGGTTCATCGAGGATGAGGACCCGGGCGCCGGCCGCCACGGCGAAGAGCGCCCGCGCCAGGGCGATGCGCTGCCACTGGCCGCCGGAGAGATCGACGCCGCCGGTGTACTCCTTGGACAGGATGGTATCCCACCGCTTGGGCAGCGATTCGATCAGATCAAGGGCGCCGGCCTTTTGCGCAGCGTCCTCCAGTCGCTTCTGATCCCCGGCGAGGTGCGGGGCGCCAAAGGCGATGTTGTCCCGCACCGACAGGTGATACCGGGCGAAGTCCTGGAACAGGACCGCCACCCGGGAGCGCCACGCTGCCGGGTCCAGGTCCGCCAGGCTGACATCATCTACGGTGATGCGGCCGGACGTCGGGGTGTAAAGGCCGCACAGCAGCTTGACCAGCGAGGTCTTGCCGGCGCCGTTCTCACCCACGATGGCCAGCGACCGCCCGGCTTCAATCGCCAGGTTCAGCTCTTGGAGGGCGAAACGCTCGGCGCCCGGGTAGCCAAACTTGACGGACTCAAAGCGGATCTCCCTGGTTGGAGCCTCAGGAGCCGCAGATGACCTATGTACTGGCGTATCCTTCTGGAGTTCAGCCTCCAGCGCCAGGATCTTGGGCACCGCGACAGCGGCGAAGGATAGATGGGCCGTCGCATCATCGAAGGCCATCATGACGTTGGCCTGGGCCAGCGCCTGGGTGAAGACCGCCAGGGCTGCGAGGCTCAGGTCGCCACGGGAGGCAGCCCAGGCGAGCAAGCCGTAGGACAGCAGGTTGATGGCGGCCATGGCGCCGCTGGATCCGAACAGCACCCGGCCCGATGGGCGCCGCGCCTGCCACACCGGCTCGATGGCGCTCCGCCAGGCGTGGTCGTACTGGTCGACCAGCCAGTCAAACATGAACCATAGGCGGATCTCCTTCGCTGCCGGCGCTGTGATCGCCAGGTCACGCAAGTACTCGGCGCGACGCAGGGCGCTGCTCTGCCCGTAGACCACCTGGCCGACCCGGTTGTACTCCCGCTGCAAATAGTACAGGATGATCGGCCACATCACCAGCCACAGCAGCCCAAGCCACCAGTGGAACCAGATCAGCACGGCGGCCGCCCCCAGCGCCTGAAACGAGGCCGGCAAGACCTGCGACAGGGCGGTGATGGCGAGGCTGGGCCGGTTGGCATCCATGCCGAGTCCCCGAACGAGGCGCAGGCGGTCGAGGACCTCCGGCTCCTCCAGGTGGGCAATCCCGGTGGGGCGCCCGACCGCCGCCATCGCCCGCTCCTGCAGGTAGCGGTCCAGGTCGCGCCCAAGTGTGGTGGCCAGGGCGCCCTGTACGGGCGTCACCACCCGGGTGATTACGATGAGGGCGCCCAGCATGGTAAGCAGGCTGAGCATGGACCGACCCGCCTCCGAGGCCCATCCACCGCCGACGGCGTCGGGAATCTGGCCCACCAGTGCACCTGTGACGATGCCGCTGGCGATGGGCAAAGATGCGGTCGCCGCCATGCTGATGGCGAAGAGCCAGGGCCTCCAGCGGTCAAGCCGGGGCAGGAGCCGGAGCACCGCAAGGAGTCCTGCGACGGATGGCGGCATTCTCAGCTTCATGATTTCAATCCCGCTCTCACTAAAATTAAGGGATCACCTTAACTTTAGTGAGCGAACTGGAGACCGTCAAGAATAAACTGAAAGCCCCGCACTACTTTTTGTAGTACGGGGCTTATGCAGTCGCACGTTACACAGCCGCACGCTGCGTGCGCAGCTGGCTCTCCAGGTATTCGTCGTAGGTCATCTGCTTGTCGACGAGGCCGTACGGCGTGAACTCCATGATCCGGTTGGCGACGGTCTGCACGAACTGGTGGTCGTGGGACCTGAACAGCAGGGAGCCCTTGTAGTTCGTCAGCCCATTGTTCAGCGCCTGGATCGACTCCAGGTCCAGGTGGTTGGTCGGCTCGTCAAGGATCAGCACGTTGGCGCCCCGGAGCATCATGCGGGCGAGCATGCAGCGCACCTTCTCGCCGCCCGAGAGCACCGTGGACTTTTTCAGCACCTCATCACCCGAGAAGAGCATGCGGCCCAGGTAGCCCCGCAGGAAGGACTCGGTCTGGTCCTTGGGCGAGAACTGGCGTAGCCACTCAATCAGGTTGAGCTCCTCGTTGTCGAAGTAGCCGGTGTTGTCCTTGGGGAAGTAGGCCTGCGAGGTGGTGGTGCCCCACTTGAAGCTGCCGCTGTCGGCCTCCATCTCGCCCATCAGGATCTTGAATAGCGTGGTGACGGCGAGTTCATTGGTGCCGACGAAGGCAATTTTGTCATCCTTGTTCATCACGAAGGTGAGGTTATCCAGCACCTTCACGCCGTCGATGGTCTTGGTGAGGCCGTCGACCCGCAGCAGCTCGTTGCCGATCTCGCGCTCGATGGCGAAGTGGACGAAGGGGTACTTGCGCGTGGAGGGGCGAATGTCGTCCAGCGTGATCTTCTCCAGCAGCTTCTTGCGGGAGGTCGCCTGCCGGGACTTGGAGGCGTTGGCGCTGAAGCGTGCGATGAAGTTCTGGAGGTCCTTGATCTTCTCTTCCTTCTTCTTGTTCGCCTCCGAGGCGAGGCGCAGGGCCAGCTGGCTGGACTCGTACCAGAAGTCGTAGTTGCCCACGTAGAGCTGAATCCGGCCGAAGTCCAGGTCCGCCATGTGGGTGCAGACCTTGTTCAGGAAGTGCCGGTCGTGGGAGACGACGATGACGGTGTTCTCGAAGTTGATGAGGAACTCCTCAAGCCACTCCACGGCCGCCAGGTCCAGGTGGTTGGTGGGCTCGTCGAGCAGCAGGATGTCGGGCTTGCCGAAGAGCGCCTGGGCCAAGAGGACCTTGACCTTCTCAGCGCCGGAGAGGTCCGCCATCAGCTTGTCGTGCAGCTCGGTGCCGACGCCGAGGCCGTTGAGCAGGATCGCGGCGTCCGACTCGGCCTCCCAGCCGTTCAGCTCGGCGAACTCACCCTCCAGCTCGGCGGCGCGCAGGCCGTCCTCATCGGTGAAGTCGGGCTTCAGGTAGATGGCGTCCTTGGCCTGCATCACCTCGTAGAGGCGGGTGTGGCCCATGATGACGGTCTGGAGCACCGTGAACTCGTCGTAGGCGAAGTGGTTCTGCTTCAGCACCGCCAGGCGCTCGCCCGGGGTGATGGCCACCTCGCCGGTCTGCGCCTCAACCTCGCCGGACAGGATCTTCAGGAAGGTCGACTTGCCGGCCCCGTTCGCTCCGATCAGGCCGTAGCAGTTGCCAGGGGTGAACTTGATGTTTACGTCTTCGAACAGCTTGCGGTCGCCATAACGCAGACTGACGTTGGTCACCGTGATCATGCTTCTTATCAAAACTCCTTCATCCGATAAGTCAACTTGTCCATTATACATGTGAACGTGGGAAGATGCACGTCCATCCAGGCAAATCATCGACTTACGCTCGATTGTTTTGTATATTAACGATAGATGCAACAAAGGGAGGCGCGGTGTGGTGTACAGACGCGGGCTCATCGCTGCTGTGCTGCTGGTTATGCTGCTGGGTTCCATTGCTATGGCCGACGCCCCGCCGTCGTTCAAGACTGGCCGGGTGACGGTGGACGGCCTGACTGTAACGGCCACCATGGGCCAGGGCTTGTATCCGACTGCGGACTTCGTGGACGTCAAGGTAACTGTGACGAACACCGGCGATCGTCCCCAGCATTTCCGTTCGCCAAATGGATGCAGGCAACTGGTCTGGGCCCAACGGATCTCCCCCACGGGCGTCAAGGAGGGGTTCAGACAGCACGGCATCAGCTTCTGTACGGCCTCTTTCTCGACGCACGTGCTCGCACCTGGCGCGTCGGAGGAAGCAAATCTTTATCTGGATAGCTCGCTTCAGACGGGGGAAGGGTTGTACACTGTCGAGGTTCAGACCGGGACGGTGAACCCGATCGTAGTCCAAGTCCTCTACCGCGTTGGCGACTTCACCGACATCGCCCAATACCCGTCGGCGGACCTTGTGCGCAAGGCCGCCCGCCTGGGGCTCATCATCGGATATCCAGACGGCACCTTCCGCCCGGATCATCCCGTTACGTATGCGGAGTTCATCAAGCTCCTCGTTCAGACCGTGGGGCTGGAGCCCGGTGAACCGGGCGCCCACTGGAGCGACCCCTGGTTCACGGCGGCGAAGGGGCACGGCTGGATCCCCGAGTCCCAGCAGCCCGAGGACCGGCCGGTGGACTGGGATGAAGCCCTGCGGCTGCTGGAGAAGGCTGGCGGAGCTGGGACCGCTAGGGGTCCCGGTCTCTTCGTCTCCCGGGCCGATGCGGCAGCGATGATGGTTAAGCTGCATGAAAGCAAGACCACCCCTGGGCAATAACCCGCCAGGTGCGGGACGGTGCATGCATGCGGTCTGGTGCATGGCGTTGCAGGGGCCTGGGGCCATGTCAAGGATTCGGCGGAGGGATAAGCCTGTTTGGGGCCACCATGATACCCATACCCCGCCCCGTTTTGACAGAGCATCTCCTGCCAAAATTGACGGTCGTTCCTCTCGTTCGGCGCCAAGACTGACGCTAGGACTCTAAAGGACCGATTTTGTCTCCTGTCAGACCCCACCCGCGTACTGAAAGCGGTTGCATCGACCTCATAAACTCTGCATAGCGCCCCGATTCCTCACCAATCCGGTTCAATCGAGAGCCCCGGATACCTCCCCACCGTATTTCCTTTACACCGGTAGCGTCAGATTTGGCTGGACCACGGGCCTCTTTCTGTCAGATCTTGCGCTGGGCTCAACGGGATGGATTTCCTATGCTGACCACTAGTGATCCACCGGCAGCAGATCGATCATACGCACGCGTAGCGGCCGTCGCGTTTTCCATTCAAGGCCGGGCGCCATGGTCGAGTTCGGCACCGGCTCCACATCTTCAGGGGCAATCGGCTCATCAACGACGTACAGGTAACCGTCCCGTTGGCCGTTGTGACCGATTTGATCCTGACCGTCAATCCACAGGGCGGTCGGCTGGTGGGAGAAGGCTTCGGCCAACGCCCTCCACTGGGTGATCGTGCTATTGGGTCGAAGCGTCTCAAACCGCTTGTCAGAACCGTTGAACCACAGGCGGCTCCAATCGACTTGCCATGGTTTCACGGCAATCTCTCCTCAGTATGCAGTCAGCCACCACCGGTACCGGCCTTCCCCCGGGCGCCGCGGTTCCGGATCAGCCAGGAAGCCGTCCTCCGCCAGCATGCGGTTGGCGTGACCGAATACCGCGTGCCAGATCGGATTGAAGCACTCGGCGAACGGCACGCCGTGGCGCAGGGGTGTCAGAGCGGCGAGGTCGGCGCGCAAGGACTCGAACCCGGCGGAGACCGTGGCGACGGTGACCTCCTGCACAATCTTCACCACCTGGCTGATGTGGTCGCCATCCTCGTTCCAGACGAAGACTGGCACCGAGGGTCCTTCCTCACTCAGCGCATGGGCAGCTGTCAGGAGCGGGTGCTGGATGAAGTTGCCCTTGGTAGCCTCAATCAGAGCCTCCGCGGCGACATCCGTCTGCGCTGCGACCGCTTCCAGGACGAAGTCGCCCAGCAGGTTGCGCGACTCCTCCGGGATATGCTGGGCCCTGATCACCGCTCCACCCAGCGCCCAGACAAGGTCGGGCAGGCCAAAGCGGCGCCCGGAATGATCGCCGAAGCTGGTCCACCTGTAGGCCGGGTTCATCCACATGGTGTGCGAGCCCGTGTAGTCCCGCTGCTGGTAGATCTCCACTGGCTCTTCCACGTACATGACGTAGCGCCGGTCGCCGGGCTGCAGCTTGTCGTGCACCAGGTGTCCGGACGCCTTGAGGGCCTCCAAACCGCCCCAGTCCAGACCAAAGCAGCCCACCACGGCAAATCGCAGATCCGGAAGGCCGGTCCACCTGGCCGCCTGGACCTGACCGAGGTGCCGGTCAATCTCCTCGCGCCGGCCAAGGATTCGGTCCGCGATCTCCCGTGCCAGTGGGATGGACCGGGCCTGCAGAGCATCCTGATCAGCCGCTGTGAACCAGGCAAACCCTAGGCTGACATTGTCCCCGGACCGCCTCACAACTCCCAGGTCTGCCAACGGCGAGAGCATGGCCTCGGTCGTTGCGACCGGGATCTGGCATTTGTCGGCGGCTGTTCGAGCCGAGCCAGGTTCGTTGACCAACGCTTCGAGTAGCTGCCAGGCACCCATCTCAGAGATTTGAAACTCCGGGTTCCACCTGTCCCTCGCGCCGAAATCCCCTACCGCGTAGATGTTCAAGTTCTCGCGCACGAGCGTTGCCTCCACTCATGTCCCAGACGTAGTATTCACCGTCTCTACCGGCCCCAGCGCACAAGAGGCGGTGGGTACCGCCACCCCGAAGGCGCAGTAGAAGAACCTCGCGAGCATTACGCCCACGAGGTTCTCTTGCTCTTATTTGCCCGGCACCAGTTGCAGGTCGACCGCATCGCCGATGATCTTCAGCACATCGTTTAGCAGTATGCTCAGCCGCTGCTCGGCCATGATGAAGTCGCGGACGTCAGCGTGGCCCGAAACCACCCCGTAGAGCCGCTCGATCGCCTCCTTCTGGGCGGCCGGAAGCTCCTTGCCCTGGAGCATCAGGGCCTGCGCCTCGTACTGCTTCTTGTGGAAATCCTCGATCATCGCCTCGGCGGCGGAGTTTCCCTTTACCCGGGACTTGGCCGCCGTGAATGCCTTGTGCTCCGGGCTGTCCTTCAGCGCCCGAGCCAGGCTGTGTGCGTAGTCGTGCACGTTGACCATGTGCTTTAGCACCTCCAGCGAATTATTCTTCGCTTTCAGTGAGAAATCTCCTCTTGCCGGCTACTCCTGCTTCGGGACCTGCACCACGTACAGGTGGGAGATGAAGCGGCCCTCCTGTCCCTGTCCGGCGCTGTCCAGGGAGAGTTGGGAAACCGCCAGGCTCTTGCCGTCCGGCGAGAAGGCCGGGTGGAAGTACATCGTCTTGGGGGCGTCGGCCAGGAAGCGCTTTGTGCTATGGGTGGACAGGTTCATCATGTAGAGGCCGGTGGACTGCCGGGGGTTGCGGTAGGCGATCCGCTTATCCTGCGGGTCAAAGGCGGGCATGATCCCCCCGCCCTGGGTGAGCCGCTCCGGGTCCTGCTGCTTGCCGTTCAGCGGGAGGCGCCACAGGTCGTAGGCCACCCCCTGGTCCATGCGGGGGCCGGCCCCAAAGACGATCGACTTGCCGTCGTGGCTCACAGCCAGGCCCCCGGCCAGCAGCTCCCAGTCGCCGCTGACCTTGATCACCTGGGCGGGCTTGCCGCCCGTCGCCTCGGTCCGCATCAACCGCTGGGCGGTGGTGTAGTACAGGTTGGCCCCGGACGGCGCCCAGGCCAGGTACCCCACCGCCTCGGGCTCGTCCAGCAGCTTGGTCTCCTTGCCGCTCTCCGGGTCGATCGACCAGATCTGTGAGCGGTCCTCGTTCGGGAAGAGCCGGATATAGGCGATCTGCTTGCCGTCCGGGCGCCAGGCCGGGGCTGCGTCCCAGGCGCCATCGGGCCGGGTCAGCGCCCGCGCCCCCTGCCCTGCGGCGCTCATCAGCCAGATGCGGCCGTCCCGCATGAAGGCGAGCTGCTTGCCGTCGGGTGACCAGGCGCTGAAGCCGTCCATGTGGGCGCCCGAGGTCAGCGCCTTCAGGCCCGGCTGCTGGGCGGTCTGTTCGGCTGCGACCCCGAAGGCGGTCACGACGGGCCGGGTCGCGGAGAGGCCCGTATCCGAGACGAGCCATGCCATCAGCCCGGCCATGCCTGCAGCCAGAAGCGCTACATAAGTGCGGCGGCGAACCAAAGCCATCCCTGGATGATCAAAGAGGCCGAGCATGGCCTCACCCCCCTCAGCCAGAAGCTATTCGGGAGGGGACAGGTTTAACACCGCCGAAGTACCTCCTCACATAACTGGAAGAGGGTTTTTGTCGTGCTCAATTGGGTGGATCGGGAGTTCGAGGGCGAGGACTTTGGCGGGGCCGACTTCAAGGAGGCCACCCTGCAGCGCTGCCGCTTCGTGCGCTGCTCCTTCGGCGGCGCCCAACTGCAGGAGGCGCTGACCAAGGGCTGTGTCTTTGAACAGTGCAACTTCTTGGGCGCTTTCTTAAACGGCTCGGTGCACGAGGGCTCCGCCTTCCTGGGTGGGCGATTCCTCGCCGCCAACCTCTTTGCTGCCTCCTTTACGGAGTGCAAGATGACCGGCTCCACCTTCGAGGATGCCAACTTCTCCGGCCTGACCCTGCGGGGCGGCGACTGGAGCTACACCAACCTGCGCAACCAGGACCTGAAGGGGCAGAACCTGCAGGGGGTCAAGTTCGTGGAGGCCGACCTGTACGGCGCCAATCTGGAGAAGGCAGATCTGCGGCGTGCGGACCTGAAGGGAGCCGTTCTGGCCAAGGCCAACATCGCCAAGGCGGACCTCCGGGGCGCCAACCTGGAGGGCATCGACTTCAAGGCCCTGGAGTTGACCGGGGTCCGGATGGATATCGACCAGGCTCTGGAGGTGGCCCGGGCCTACGGAGTGAAGGTGGGGTAACCCGGCTCACCTGCTCCCCAGGGCGCCTCTGACAGAAAGCCGTGCTGTGGCCAGAACCGCCGGCAGCGAACTCAGCAACGGCAGGGCGATCATGGCGATGACCGGACCCACCGCCCAGCCCGCACCGCCGACCGCCTCCAGGGCGGCGCCCCGCCACTCGGAGAACAGCCGGACCAGGTGGTACCCGATCAGCACGCCGCCAGCGACGCCAAGCACCCCGCCGGCAAGGCCGGGCAAGGCTGCCTGCACCAATACGGTGAGGGCCGTCTGGCGGACGGTCGCACCGGCCGCCCGCAGCAAAGCGAGCTCCGGCAACTGCTCATAGACCGTGAGCAGCGAGGTCTGGATCACACCCAGGGCGCCGAACCCGGCCAGGATATACAGGATCGCCATGAAGGTGCCCAGCTTCTCACGGTGCCCTTGCCGGGCGGCCTCCAACCGGTCTTGCGCAGTCTGAACCTTATGGTCTGGAAGCGCTCGGCGCAGGTCCGCTGCCACCTGCGCGGGCTGGGCGCCCGGGCTCAGGGTGAGCCTCGCTTGGACCGGCACCGGCGTCCCATGCGCAGGCGAGTCCGCGGTCGACAGATAGAAGGTGGACGGGCCGTCCCAGTCCTCGGGGACAGTGCCGGCTACCCGGTAGGCGGCGTCGCCAACCTGCATTGTCTCGCCCGGCGTTAGTAGCTGCTGCCGGGCTAGCTTGCTGCCCACCAGGACCTCTCCGGGCTCGACGGAGTCGGTGGCCCAGGCGTCCATCAACTCCCGTCCCACGACTGCCTGGAACTGGGAGAGCACCTCGACGGCGGCCACGCTGGGCGTGTGCGCAAGGGCCGCTTCCACGGCGGGGGTGATCCCGCCCTGAATCAGCAGATCCGCCGAGACCGCTTCCAGTGACCCGGCGGTCACCCGCCAGGCGGCCGCAGAGATCGATCCGAAACCGATCAGGAGGCCCATGGCGACCATGAGGCTGCGGGCGCCGCCCACAGCCCGGCGGCTGGACTCTCCCATCCGGCGCCCGCCCAGCGTGGCGGCGGCGCCGAACGGCCCGGGCAGCAGAGGAAAGCGGCGGGCGAGGGCCTGCACAAGGGCAGGCAGCAGCGCCATCAGGGCGGCGAAGTGGGCGGCGGCCAAAAGCAGCTTTGTCGTAGCAAGGGAAGCGATCAGCGTAAGCACGGCGACCGTCCCCGCGATCAGCGTATATCGTGGTGTGACCGGCTGGTCCGGCATCTGCGCAGGAAACCGTGCAGCGACGGCACTTGCCCGCCGAGCCGACAGGGCCGGCCGCACCGCCGAAATCACCGTGACCGCCGCTGAAATCCCCAGGCTCGCTAGCGCCATCCAGGGCGGCAGGGCAACCGGGACGGACGTCACCGACTGGGTCGCCTCAATGCTGGTAAACCCGAGGATATAGCCGAGGATGAGGCGGCTGAGCCCGACCCCGGCCGCAAGGCCGGCGGCACCCCCGGCAAGGCCCAGGAGGGCGCCCTCTGCGAGCAGGGCACCGGTCACCTGGCGGTTTGTCGCCCCGAGGGTGCGCCAGAGCGCCAGCTCGTGCAGGCGTTGCCGGAACGAGATCGCAAAGCTATTTTGGATCAGGAAGCTGCTGAGCACCGGCCCCAGGGCCGAGAAGATCAGCAGCAGCACCTGCCCGCCGGTCTGGCCCTGGTAGGGCGGCGGCGGCGCCCAGGCAGCGGCCCCGTACTGACTGAGCAGGTCGCGCTGCGCCTGCGCCCAGTCAGCGGGGCCCCTTTCATTTAGCCCCACCAGGAGTTGCTTCGGCTCGGCGGTCAGGCCCAACTGGGTGGCCAGATCGCGGTGAACGATCAGCCCCAGAAAGCCGCCCGCCCCGCCAACGCCCTCCTTCCCCGTCACCCCGGTCAGGGGCCACTCGATGCGTCGTCCATCTGGGGTGTAGAAGGCCACGGGGTCTCCCAGGGAGATGCCCGCTGCTCGGGCTGCATCGGCACGAAGGGCCACCCCCGGCGCCCCGGGACCGGGCAGGCTCCCCGCCTCCAGGCGGAGCAGCCCGGCGCCCGCCTCGGCCTCCGGGTCAATGGCAAAGAGCAGCGCTCGGTCCACCTCCCCGCGCAGGTCGACCAGCACGCTGGCCTGTGTGCGGGGCGCCACCCAGGCCACCTCGGGCAGGGAGCCGATCTCCCGCTCAAGCGCCGTGGGCACGGGGCCGTTCCTGGCGCCCACCACCCAATCGGCGCCAGCTTGGGATCCGGCGTTCATCGGCGCGGTCTCCCGCTGTAGCGAGACCACCACAGTCGCCAGGGCGACCATCAGGGCGGCGCCCAGCGAGACGGCCAGGGCCGTGAGCACCGCTCGCCACGGGCGGTGGCGCAGGCCGGCCATAGAGAGAGCCAGAACGCTGCGCATATCAGACTCCCCCCTTCGCCAGGCTGCTGCGCTCTTCGCCCACGATGGAGCCGTCCCGAAGATAGAGGATCCGGTCGGCCAGGGCCGCGGCGCCCGGGTCATGGGTGACCAGGAGCACCGCCTGCCCGGAGGCCGCCGCCCGCCGCAGCAGATCGATGATGGCCGCCCCCGTCACCGAGTCAAGGCTGGCGGACGGTTCATCAGCCAGAATCAGTGGCGGCCTGCACAGCAGGGCCCGCGCCACCGCTACCCGCTGCTGCTCCCCGCCGGAGAGCAGGGCGGCCCTGTGGTCCGCCCGATGGGCCAGCCCGACCGCTGAGAGGGCCTTCTGAACCTCCTGCCGCGAGGGCCGGCGTCCGTCAAGCAGCGCCGGCAGGGCGACGTTGTCAGCTGCGGTCTGCCCCGGCACCAGGTTGAAGGACTGGAAGATGTACCCGATGCACCGACGCCGCAGCACCGTCAGCCGCTCCTCCGACAGGCTGCCATACTCCTGGTCCCCGAGCGAAATGCGGCCCGAATCTGGCCGCTCCAGACCGCCCAGCAGGTTCAGCAGCGTGCTCTTGCCGGACCCGCTCGGCCCCACCAGGGCGACCAGCTCTCCCGCTGCGACCTCAAGACTCACGTTGCGCACCGCCTGGACCGCATTGCCACCAACCGTGTACCCCTTGCTCAGCTGCGTGGCTCGTAATAGCGACATCGGACCGCCACCTCCTGCGCTCGATGGTAGCGCTGGAAGGTATCAGCCAGCGTGGTAAAGTAATAAACACTTTATAAAGAGTTAAGTAAACCTTTGTGCGGAGGCTTGTTACCCACAGGGCATCTGCTTCATCATCAGAACCAAGAGGTGAGCGGCCAGCATGGAGCCATCCGCAACGATTCTGGTGGCAGACGACGAGCCTGAGATCACCCTGTTGATGCGAGACTTCCTCGAAGCAGCGGGCTTTGCCGTACTCTCCGCCAACAGCGGGGCGGCAGCCCTCGCCGCTCTGTCGTCCGGTACCGTCGACTGCGTCCTACTCGATGTGATGATGCCCGATATGTCTGGATTCGAGATCTGCCGTGAGATGCGCGGCTTCTCGGAGACCCCGGTCCTCTTTCTGACCGCCCGCGACGGTGATACCGACAAGATCCGTGGCCTGAGTCTGGGCGCCGACGATTACATAGTCAAGACCGCCACCCCGGCTGAGGTGGTTGCGCGAATCCGGGCTGTCCTCCGGCGGCTCCGGCGGGGACAGGCCGTGGCCGCGCCGCCGGCCCTGCTGGACTACGGGCGCCTGGTGATCGACCTGCGCGCCCACGAGGTGCGGGTGGACGGGGCGACCGTCCCCCTGACCCTGAGGGAGTTTGAACTGCTTCGTCTGCTCGCCGAGCATCCGCGGCAAGTCTTCACACGGGAGCACCTCTTTGAGCGCATCTGGGGCGAGTTCGGTGACCTGCACACCGTGCGGGTCCACATCGGACGCATCCGGGAGAAGATCGAGCCCGACCCGGAGCATCCGCAGCACATCGTCACGGTCTGGGGCATCGGGTACCGGTTCGAGGGGGTGCCGCGGTGAGGCTGACCACGCGGACGTGGCTTGCGCTCGCCCTGGCGGCGCTGTTGAGCGTGCCGACCGCCGCCGGCCTGCTGATGTACCGCCTCCTGCCGGTGCTGACGCCCGACGGTTCACGGGAGCGCCTGATCATTGAGGTTGACCGGAGCACCGACCGCTGGGCCGACCCACAGTGGCAGCGTGAACTCCGGTCGAAGATGGAGTCCGTGCAGCTTGACACGGTGCTCCTCGACGGCTCTGGGCGGGAGCTATTGCGCACACAGCCAGCCGATGGCACCGGGCTTCCCATAGGGACCAGGGAGCGTCCCCTCTCCTACTGGACGCATCGGAACATCGTCGGCGGTGAAGTCTGGGTCGCCCACTACTATGGCCCGCCCAACCCGGAGTCGGGAGCATCCTCCTTGATTCCGGACCACCTGCTGGCCCTTCTCCCGGTGGTGACGGCGCTCCTGGCCCTGATCCTAACGCTGATCTGGCTCTCGTGGTTCATACAGCGGGCCCTGCTCCAGCCCCTCGCAGCCATGGGGCAGGCGGCCAGGCACGTCGCTGCGGGCGAGCTGGCGTTCCGTCTCCCCGACACCCGCGTCCGGGAGGTATCCGAGGTGGCAGCCGCCTTTACCGCCATGGGCGAGGCCCTGCGAAGCTCCCTGCAGAGCCAGGCGGCACTGGAGCAAGAGCGCAGGCTGTTCATCGGCGCCATCGCCCACGACCTGCGCACCCCGCTCTTTACGCTGCGCGGCTTCCTGGACGGCCTGGAGCAGGGCCTGGCCACCACCCCCGAGAAGGCTGCGAGCTACATCGCCATCTGCCGGGATAAGGCGGAGCAGCTCTCCCGCCTTGTCTCCGACCTGTTCGAGTTCAGCCGCCTGGAGTACCTGGAACAAGCGCCACACCGAGAGGCTGTCGACCTGGGTCGGCTGCTGCACCGGATAGCCGGCGCCGCCCGGGACACCGCCCAGGCAAAGGGCATTACCCTGCTGGTTGCAGGTGAGGATGACGCCACTCCGACGCTGGCCGACGCACAGATGCTGACCAGGGCCATCGAGAACCTGATCGATAACGCCCTCCGGCACACCCCTTCCGGCGGCCAGATCGAACTGCGGTGGCAGAGGCTCCATAGCCATATCGTGGTGAGGCTCTCCGACACCGGACCGGGCATCGACCCCACGGACCTGCCACACCTCTTCGAGCCCCTTTACCGGGGTGAGAACTCCCGCAACCGGCGCACGGGGGGCGCCGGACTGGGCCTGACCATCGCCCGCCGCATCGTCCGGGCCCACGGCGGCGATCTCACGGCATCCAACGCCCCTGCCGGCGGCGCTGAGTTCACGGTGACCGTCCCGGTCACCCTGGCATGAACAAAACGAGGACACGCCGGGGTGTCCTCGTTTTGTTGTACCTAACCCCGGACCAGGCGGTGCGCCGCCTCGGAGGCCTTGCGCATCACTTCACGGCCGTCCATGGTGCTCAAGCGGCCGTTCTCGTAGACCACCCGGCCGTCGACCAGGGTCATGGCCACGTCGCCGGGGAGGGCCGAGTAGGCGACCAGGGCGAGCGAGTCGTGGTTGGGCACCATGTGCGGCTTGTTGGTATCGATGATGCAGATATCGGCCTTCTTGCCCCGCTCCAGCGAGCCGATCTCGTCCGCCAGGCCCAGGACACGGGCGCCCTCCAGGGTGGCCATTTCGATCGCATCGTAGGCGGTGAAGATGGCGGGGTCCCCCTCCAGCTCCTTGGCCTGCATGGCGCCGATGCGCATCTCGGAGCCCAGGATGTGCAGCAGGTTCTCCGAGGCGGCGCCGTCGGTGCCGAAGCCCACGTGGATGCCTGCCCGGCGCATCGCCGTGATCGGGGTGCGTCCCGAGGCCAGCTTCAGGTTGGAGACGGGGCAGTGGCAGACGCCGGTGCCCGTCTCGGCCAGGATGGAGATGTCATCGTCGCTGGCATGGACGCAGTGGGCGGCGACGACATGCCGATTCTTCATGAGGCCCAGCTTGTAGATGTGCTGAATCGGCGAGGCGTTCCAGTTCTCCCAGGCCTGGTCGACCTCGAAGGCGGTCTCGCTGAGGTGGATGTGGATGCCCACGCCCAGCTGGTCAGCCACCTCGGCGCAGGCCAGCAGGGTGTCGGGCGGGCAGGTGTACGGAGCGTGCGGGCCGACCATGAAGCTGATGCGGCCGTTCGCCTTGCCGTTCCACTTGGCAAACGAGCTCCTGGTCTCCTCCAGGCGGGAGGTCGCCTCGCCAGGGCCGCCTACAGCGATGATGCCCCGGGCGATGATCCCGCGAATGCCCGTGTCCTGGATGGCGCGGGCACAGTCGTCGGCGTGGAAGTACATGTCCAGGAAGGTGGTGATGCCGCCGGAGAGCATCTCGTAGGCGCCCAGGGCGGTGCCCCAGTAGATGTCCTCCCCGGTCATGCGCCCCTCGGCCGGCCAGATCTTGTTCTGGAGCCAGTCCATCAGCCGCATGTCGTCGGCGTAGCCGCGCAGCAAGGTCATGGCTGCGTGGCAGTGGGTGTTGACGATGCCGGGCATCACGATCTTGCCGGCGGCGTCGATGGTCCTCACAGAGGAGTCGACCCGTGGCGCCATATCAGCCTCTCCGGCGTAGGCGATGCGGCCGTCCTCGATATAGACGACGCCGTTCTCGTAGATATCCTGGCGCCCCGTGACGGGAATTACGGTGCCGCCCTTAATCAGCAGGCGTTCCATCGTCTCAGTCCTCCTTAAAGTCAGCCGTGGCAGCGTCGAAGTACGCCCGCAGGTTCTGCACAGCCCCCGCAAAGAAGCGCTCATAGGTCTCCCGGGTCGTCCAGCCCACATGCGGGGTGAGCACGACGCCTGGCATCCCCCTGAGCGGATGGTCCGCAGGCAGCGGCTCCTGATCGAAGACATCCAGGCCGGCGCCGGCCAGCACGCCGTCCTGCAAGGCCCTCACCAGGTCGGAATCCGGCACGATCGGACCCCGGGAGGTGTTGATCAGGATCAGGCCCGGCTTCGCCTGGCGCAGCCGATCGTAGGTGATAAGGCCTTTGGTCTTTTCGGAGAGCCGGATGTGAATGGAGAGCAGATCCGACCGGGCGATCAGCTCGTCCAGCGACACGGCTTCAACTCCGTGCGCCTGCGCCCGCTCTGGGGTCAGGTTGGGGCTCCAGGCCAGGAGCCGCATGCCGAAGGCCCTGGCACGCACGGCTACCTCCACGCCGATGCTGCCCAGACCGACAAGGCCGAGGGTCTTGCCGCCCACCTCGGCGCCGAGCAGCGAGGGCCACTCGCCCCGGCGGATGGCCCGGTCGCCCTCCGCAACCCGGTGCACAACGGCGAGGAGCAGGCCCAGGGTGAGCTCCGCCACGGCCTGTGCGGAGCCGCCCGGGGTCGTGGATACCGCGATGCCCAAGTCCTTGGCCGCTTGTTGGTCGATGTGGGCCACCCCGCCCCCGGTCTGAGCCAGGTGGCGCAGGTCCGGCAGGGAAGCGAGAACCTCCCGGGTGAATCGGGTCCGCTCCCGGATGGCGATCAGGGCGCTGCAGCCCCTAAGGGCTGCCGGCAGATCCGCTGGCGCAATCGGGTCATGGAAAACCCGCACGTCGGCAAAGCTGCGGAGATCGGCTATGGACGCGGAGCCAAGGCTGAGCCGGTCGTAATCATCGAGGATGGCGACGCAAGGGCGAGGCATGCTCTCTCCTCCAGGTGGCTACAGCCCGGCGCCGACGAGTTCGGCAGCCCAGGCGTGCGCCTCTTCGAGCTCCTGCGGGCTGACGGCCTTCGGGTTGTGCTCCAGCACGACGATGGCCCGGGGCTGCGCCTCCACCACCATGCGGGCGAGATCCGCCGCCGGGGTGATGTTCGGCCACTTGTCCACCGTGTGGGTGCGATTGGTCGGGATGTGGTTGTGGAACTTGCCCTGCTCGTCCCACAGCGAGGTGCTCAGGTGCAGGTGGCGGGTCCAGGGAAGCCAGGGCTTGAGCATCTCGACCGGGTTACGCCCGTGGGTCCTGGCGAGGAGGCCAAGGCGCCCGGTATCGACGCAGAGCGATAGGTCTGGGTACTGCTCGAAGAGCCGTGGGTAGAGGTCGTCCTCGAAGAAGTACGGGTTCGGTCCGTCGATCTCGAGGACCACCTTAATCTTCTCCGTCTCCTGGATCTGGGCGAAGCGCTCGAAGGCGGCCTTGCTCACCTCGTAGACCTCGTCCCGGGACCACTGGGCGTTCTCCTGGAGCGGCATGCTGAAGTACCAGCCCTCCGCCCGGAGGTCACGGCCCTCCAGCTGGAAGCCCGGCCACGGAAAGTGCATCAGGATGTACCGGGCGCCCACATGATGCGCCCCCTGCGCCGCTGAGGCGGCCTGGTCGAGCGCGTGCGCCCGCACAGCCGGATCCCGGTCGAAGAAGCGGCACCACTCGGGGCCGCCCTCCTTGTAGAGCGGGTGGTGCACCCCGATGATCCAGTCGTGGAACTCGGCTTCTGAGACGGCGCCCCACACATCAGGGAAGGTGTCGAGCAAGCCGATCTCCGCGCCGCGCCACTCCGGGCGCTCCAGGCTCTCGCCATGCGGGTTGAATCCCAGGCCCGTCAATGCCTTGAATGCTCCTTGGATGGGGACAAAGAGTTGTGCCATGGTTTGGCCTCCTGGGTGCGGGTCGGGGTGGGGCTACCCCTTTCCTCTCTGCGGATGACAGGCAACGGGCGCTAGGCTAAGTCGGGATCGCAATAGTCGGAAACCGTTGTTGAAGCGGTCAGTTGAGGGACGCACCGCCCGACTATTGCGCAGTCGGGTAGGCCAAGCGCCCGTAAGCCCGCCATCCGATGTTCGTCAGGGGTAGCCCCACCCCTTGCGCCCTGAACCCCGGCACCCCGGCGGCCCCCATCCACGTAGCTAGGCGGGACGGGATTCAACCAGGCGAGAGGTGGGCGCCCCGTGTGTGCGATGCGGAGACCGAGCCGCGGGTCGACTAGGAGCGCTTACCAGGTAGCGCTCTCACGCAATTTTCCCGTCAAGGCCCCTGGGTTCCCGACCGGCGAGCCATGCGGTGCATCTCCGGCGGTTTTGGGTACCTCCGACGAGCCTTCAGAGCCGCAGCTTACGGGCGCTTGCTACCCCACTCAGCAAAAATCGGGCGGTGCGATACCCGACAAGGAGACCCACTGCGGTTCCCGATTTTTGCGGACCAGACTCTAGCTAGCGCCCGTTAGCAAGGCGCTGGCGCGAGAAGGGGGTGCCCAAAACCGCCGACAGCTAGACTTTCCAGGAGTTGATGTACCGCTCCTGCACGTCGCTCAGCCGGTCGATCTCGATGCCCAGAGCCCGGAGGCGGGTTGCGGCCACTCGGCGGTCGATTTCATAAGGCACCGGGATGACCTTCTTGGCCAGCTTGCCCTGGTTCTCCAGGATCCAGAGCTGGGTGAGGAACTGGACGGCGAAGGAGAGGTCCATCACCTCGGCGGGGTGGCCGTCGCCGGCGGCGAGGTTGGCGAGGCGGCCCTCGCCGATCAGGTAGACCTTGCGGCCATCGGCGAAGGTGTAGCCGTCCACGTTCTTGCGCACCCGGACCGGCTTGCCGCCCAGGGCTTCCAGGTCGGGCTTGCAGATCTCGGCGTCGAAGTGGCCGGCGTTGGCCAGGATCGCGCCGTTCTTCATCACCTCGAAGTGCTCCCGGCGGATCACCTTCTCGCACCCGGTCACCGTGATGAAGATGTCGCCCTGCTTGGCGGCCTCCAGCATGGTCATCACCGAGTAGCCGTCCATGATCGCCTCGTTGGCGTTGATCGGGTTGACCTCGCAGACGATCACCCGCGCACCGAGCCCGGCGGCCCGCATGGCCACGCCCTTGCCGCACCAGCCGTAACCGGCGACGACCACGGTTTTGCCGGCGACCGACAGGTTGGTGTTGCGCATGACCGACTCCAGGGTGGACTGGCCGGTGCCGTAGCGATTATCAAACATGTGCTTCATGTAGGCGTTGTTGACCGCGACCATCGGGAAGTTCAGGACCCCGTCCTTCTCCATGGCGTAGAGGCGCTGCACGCCGGTGGAGGTCTCCTCCGAGCCGCCCAGCAGCGCCGGGGCCAGGTCGGCCCGGGAGGTGTGCAACAGGTAGGTCAGATCGCCGCCGTCATCCAGCAGAAGCGTAGGCTTGGCGGCGTCCAGGGTCTTGTTGAGATGATCCATGTACTCCTCGCTGGTCGCCCCGTGCCAGGCATGCACCGTGACGCCGTTCTCAGCGACGGCAGCAGAGACGTCATCTTGCGTGGAGAGCGGGTTGGAGCCTGTCAAGTAGACATCGGCGCCTGCGGCAGCGAAGACCATGGCCATGTAGGCGGTCTTGGCCTCCAGGTGGATCGACATGGCGATCCGGTGGCCGCGGAAGGGCTTGCTCTGACCGTACTCCTTCTCCAGCTGGCTCAGGATCGGCATGTGCTCACGGACCCAGTTGATCTTCAGATGCCCCTCGGCCGCCAGCTTCGGGTCGCGCAGGGTCGAAACAGATACCTTGCTGCTCACCTGTGGCACCTCCCCGTTATACCTTCATCGCCCCGGCCTGCCGGCCGCAGGTGCAGCCGCGCTCCGCCGGAATCGCAGTCAGTGCGGCCATAATTAGCTTCTTGAGATTCTCCCCGTTCTCCGCCATCACCTCGAGGACCTCCTCGTGGGTCAGGGCGTTCGGGCTGATGCCGGCGCCGAAGTTCGTCACCATGGAGACCGTGGCGTAGCAGAGCCCCGCCTCCCGGGCGAGCACCACCTCGGGCACGTTGGTCATGCCGACGAGGTCGCCGCCCAGCTGGGCGAACATGCGGATCTCGGCCGGGGTCTCAAAGCGAGGACCCTCGGTGCACACGTAGCAGCCGCCGTCATGGGCGGTAATCCCCAGGGTCGCCGCCGACTCCAGCAGGACCTTGCGGCACTCCGGGCAGTAGGGCTCGGTGAAGTCGGTGTGGACGACGCCCTGCTCCCCGCCCTCGAAGAACGTGGCGGCGCGGGCCTTCGTGAAATCGAGGAACTGGTCGATGATGACGAAGTCGCCGGGCTTCATCGCCTTGTTGACCGAGCCAACGGCGGTGGTGGCGACGACGCGCTCCACCCCCAGGTGCTTGAGCGCCCAGATGTTGGCCCGGTAGTTGATCAGATGCGGCGGCACCGAATGCTTGGCGCCGTGCCGCGGCAGAAAGGCGACCTCCTCACCGGCGTAGGTGCCCACCCGCAGACGGACGTCGCCGTAGGGGGTCAGGACCTCCTCCTCACGGATATCCGACAGGATGCGGGGGTCATAGACCCCGGTGCCGCCGATGATGGCCAAACGCACCTTCTTGTTGCTCATGGAATTCACGCCCGCCTTTCCGGTTACATAAGCTGAAAACATAAAGCCCGAGAACGAGGTGAGACCGACGATGGTGGAGCACGGAGGCCAGGCCCAGGGAGAACACGGCGCCCAGTTTCACCGGCGCTGGCGCGGCGGTGGCTCAGGGCGGCTCGTGCTCGTGGAGACCGGCGACTTGGACGGCGACGGTCAGCCCGAGATCATAGCCTGTGCCGGCCGTGAGCTGAAGGTCTACGACTGGACGGGTGATACCTATGCCCTGCGCGCCGAGGAGACGCTGACCAAGGACGGCCTATCTGTGGCGGTAGGGCAGATCGATCCCTCCGGCCCGGGCATGCTGATCATCGGCACGAAGGATAACGTGCTGATCTATGCCTGGACGCCGCAGGGGCTTACATTGCTTTGCCAGACCCTGCTCTACCCCAACGCCTACTTCCGCAGCATCAGCCTCGATGATGTGAACGGCGACGGCCGGGCAGAGGTGGTGGCTGCCGCTTCGGGGGCGCAGACCATGTATATCTTCCAGGTGCTTGCCGTCAGCCAGGAGAGCAGGCTGGAGGAGCTCGGCCGCCTCTATATCGGCGGGCTCGTGACAGCTCGCTCCGCCGGCTCCGGGGAGACGGTCGCAGCTACCCGCGATGGTTTCGTCGATGTGTTTGTGCCATGTTCACTGCTGCCCAAGGAGTCACAGGTGATTTGCACCGTCAGGCGAGGGGACTCGCTGTGGCGCCTGGCCCGCAAGTATGGCACCTCCCCCGGCGCCATCGCCAGGGCCAACAAGCTGAGCGAACCTTACCAGCTTACGCCCGGGCAGGTGCTGATTATCCCGGGTGGGCGGGGGCCCAGGGGACAAGGATGACGGCGTCAGGGCAAAGCAGCCCGGAAGGCCGGCAACAGCCGGGCCCGCCGGGCCGCTAGCACGTATATGGCTTTACTTGGTCGGATAGATCCAGGTGTCCACGGCGCGGCTGTAGCTGGCGCCGAGGTCACCGAACCAGAGGCCGATTTCACGGGCAGCGTTCTCGGGGCCGTCGGAGCCGTGCACGATGTTGTTGGAGACATCGCAGGCGAGATCCGCGCGGATGGTGCCGGGCTCGGCGTTGGCCGGGTTGGTGGCGCCCATGGTCTTTCGGATGGTGGCGATGGCGTTCGGACCCTCCCAGACCATGGCCATGACCGGGCCGGAGGTAATGAACTGAATCAGGCCGGGAAAGAAGGGGCGCTCCTTCAGCTCGGCGTAATGCTGTTCGGCCAGCTCGCGGGGCACGTTCATGAGCTTGGCAGCGACCAGCTTCAGACCACGGCGCTCGAACCGGCTGATGACCTCACCCACGAGCCCGCGCTGAACGCCGTCGGGCTTGACCATGACAAAGCTGCGTTCCATTGTATGATCGCTCTCCCTTTTCGAAACTAGACGCACCGTGATGATTTTAGCGAACTGGGAGAGGTTTGGCAAGAAACAACTGGCAGGAGTCAGCGAGTAGTCGCACGAACACTCTCCTCTATGTACACACTCTTAGCAATTCTCTTCTCAACGCTGTGGGCGAGCGCCTTCATGGGCGTGAAAATCGGGCTCCGCAGCAGCCCTCCGCTCTTCCTGATGGGCTTCCGCTTCCTGATTGCCGGCACGCTGCTCCTGCTCTTTGCGCGCCTGCGCGGCCGCATCCTCCCCGCCACCCTGCGTGACTGGGGTCGCCTTGGCGCGCTCGGACTGCTGAACAACGCTCTCTACCTGGGCATCTCGGCCATCGCCCTGCGCCACCTCTCGGGCGGCATGGGCGCCGTGCTCGCCTCCACCAACCCGCTGATGCTGGCCCTGGCCGCCCCGCTGCTGCTCAAGGAGCGCATGGGCGCCGTCAAGGTGGCGGGTTTCGTACTCGCCTTTGCCAGCGTGGTAGGCATCATGTACGGGCGCATGGGCGGCGAGGAGCACCTCAGCTCCATGCTGCTGATCCTGCTCGCCAACGCCCTGATGGTGACGGGCACCATCCTGTTCAAACGGTGGGCGCCCACCTTCGACCTGGTGGTGATCAACGGGGTCCAGTTGGCGGTCGCCAGCGTGGCACTCCTGGTGCCCAGCCTGCTGCTGGAGCCGGTCGCCGGCATCCGCTGGGGCCTGAGCTTCCTGGGCGCCGTGGGCTTCCTGGCCCTGGGCGTCTCCTGCGGGGCGATGATCATCTGGTTCTACCTACTTAGGGCAGGAGATGCCTCCCGGGCTAGCGCCTTCTTCTTCCTGAACCCCGTGCTGGGGCTCTTCCTGGGGGCGCTGATCCTCGGCGAGGCCCTGCACGCCGTGGACTTCGCCGGGAGCCTGGGCGTGGGCCTGGGGATCTACCTGGTGCAGCGGTCCGGGTGACTTTTGCCGTGGCCTAATATCCCAGCCATACCCTATACAGGACCCACCCAGCCCCTCATCATGAAATGCGACTGGCAAATCGCATGGCAGGAGGGGCTTATGGCGCGCACTCATTTGGCATCGCAGGTGCAGGCAGCGGTGATTCGGACGGGTAGCAGCGGATTCACGCTGACGAGGCGTCAGTTCCTTCAGAGCGTGGGCACTGCCGCGGCGGTGCTGAGTCTACCCCGGCCTGCGGCTGCGGCCACCGCCCCCCGCATCGCCGTGGTGGGCGCCGGCCTTGCAGGGCTGACGGCGGCTTACCGGCTTCGCCAGGCAGGGTACATCGCCACCGTGTACGAGGCGTCGACCCGGGTGGGCGGGCGGTGCTGGACCCGGCGCGGCGAGTTCGCCGACGGGCAGATCACCGAGCACGGGGGCGAACTGATCGACAGCAGCCACATCGCCATCCGGCATCTGGCCAAGGAGCTCGGCCTTGCGCTGGACAACCTCTACCAGGCCGAGGCGAAGGGCACGGAGCCGCTCTACCTCTTTGACGGGGCGCCCTACACCTACGGCCAGGCCACGGCAGATATCAAGCAGATCTGGCAGAAGCTGCACAAGGACCTCTCCCAGGCCTCCTACCCCACCTTGTACAACAGCTACACCCAGCGTGGCCTGCAGCTCGACCAGTTGTCGATCATCGACTGGATCGAAGAGACCGTGCCGGGCGGCACCACCTCCAAGCTGGGGCGATTGCTTGATATCGCCTACAACATCGAGTACGGGGCGGAGTGCAGCGAACAGTCGGCGCTGAACCTGCTCTATCTGCTGGGCTACCGCGGCCAGGGCCAGCTGCGCATCTTCGGCCCTTCCAACGAGAAGTTCCACGTACGGGGCGGCAACGACCAGATCGCTGCCCGCCTGGCGGGCGCGCTTGCGGGCCAGATCGTGACCGACCATGCCCTGACGGCCGTCCGGCAAAATGCAAATGGGACCTTCACGCTCACCTTCCTCACCGGCCAGTCCACAAGGGATGTGGTGGCGGACAAGGTTGTCATGACGGTCCCCTTCGGCGTGATGCGGGAGGCGGTCGACTTTACGCGTGCTGGCTTCAGGCCGCTGAAGCAAGTGGCGATTGCGGAACTGGCGATGGGCACCAACGCCAAGCTGCATGTGCAGTTCACCGATCGCCACTGGAATTCGTTAGGCTGCAACGGCGAGACCTACGCCGACACCGGGTACCAGAATACCTGGGAGGTAAGTCGGGCTCAGCCCGGGCAGTCCGGCCTGCTGGTCAACTACACGGGCGGTGCGGTCGGTGCCAGTTACGGCACGGGCACGCCCCGCGCTCGGGCTGAGCAGTTCCTCGGGCAGTTGGAACCCCTGCTGCCGGGCATCACCGGGAAATGGAACGGCAAGGCGACGGTCGACTACTGGCCGGGCAACCCCTGGACCCGGGGCTCCTATTCCTACTGGAAGGTCGGGCAGTATACCCGGTTCGCCGGGGTCGAGCGAGAGCGGGAAGGTCACTGCCACTTCGCGGGGGAGCACACCTCGGTCGACTTTCAGGGCTATCTGAACGGCGCGGTTGAGAGCGGGGAGCGGGCAGCGGGCGAGATCCTCGCTGACCTTCGCCGCCGCTAAAGCCCGAACTGGACCACGCTATAGCCCATCATCCCGAGGGTGAGCAACACAGAGACCGCCCCGAGTATCCGCATGCGGTGGGGGCGCCCCGGCCGCAGCATCTGATAGGCGGTGACGCCGGCCATCACCAACGACATCAGCAGCATAATCCGGCGCAGCATCGGGAAATGTGACATGAAGCTCATGCCGGCGCCGCCGATGCCGGCCGTCATCAGCAGCATGTGGAGCGTGTGGTGCTGGCTGGCCAGAAAGGCGAGAATCGGGGCGCCGACGGCCGTCAGGCCGTTTCGCTGCATCATGGGGTATCATCCTTTCGTAGTGCGCCGGTGAGCAGGTCCAGCGACTCGAGCACCTGCTGCCGCTTCTCCGCGGGGATGCGCTCGAGCACCTCCCGGAACCGGCCCGCCGAGGCCGACATCACCTCGCCCAGGACCCGCTGGCCCGCAGGGCTGAGCGACAGCAGAAACTCCCGCCGGTTCTCCGGGTTGACGGCCTTCGTCACCCAGCCCTGTTCCACGAGCTGGGTAACCAGGCGGCTGGTCGTGCTCTTGTCCAGGCTCAGCTCGTCCGACAGCTGCTGCTGTGACAGCGGCCCCGCGTGCCCGATTACCTGCAGGGCGTGGGACTGCGAGGGCGAGAGCGGGCGCCCGCAGGGCGTGGCGTCCTGGTTCAGCAATCCGAACCGCCGGATGAAGACCTGCATCCGCTGCTGCAGCTCCTCTTCGTGCATACGTCATCCACCTCGATATAGTTGTATCACACAACTGTTGTATGACGCAACTACGAGTATTCACTTGACACAAGTCTCGCCGATCGGGTAATCTGTGGGTAGAATGAACGTTCATTCGAAAAATCCGGAGGATGATCGGAGCATGGCGAACCCCACCCGGCGCGAGGAGAAGCGGGTGACCATCCTGTCCGCCGCCCTTGACCTCTTCGCAGAGCGAGGCTTTCACGCCACCAACGTCCCGCAGATCGCCGAGCGCGCGGGTGTCAGCGTGGGCACCCTCTACCACTACTTCGAGAACAAGGAAGCGGTCGTCAACGAGCTGTACCGGGGCCTTCGGGAGCAAATGGAGCGCGCCGTCTGGGGGGACTTCCCCAGGGGCGCCCAGCCCTATGACCAGGTCCGCTACTTCTTCTCCCGCTCCGCCGAGTACGCCCTGGCCAATCCCAAGGCGTTTGCCTTCCTGCAGCTGCACCACCACGCTCCGTATCTCGACGAGGCGAGCCGGGCGCTGGTGACCGGACAGTTCGAGCCCGAGGCGAGCATGTACGAGCAGGCCCGGCGGGCCGGGGTCTTAAAGCCCCTGCCGGATGAGGTGCTCTCTGCCTTCATCAGCGGCTCGCTCACAGCCCTCGTGCGCTCCGCGTGGCAAGGGCGCATCACCCTGAACCCTGCGCTGATCGACCAGGCTGCCATCTGTTGCTGGCAGGCCATCACGAAAGGAAGACTGATCATGGACCAGATCGAATTCACCGGGGAATGGGGCTTCGTGCGCCTGCAGATCGAGGGCGGAACCACGAACAGCCAGGATGGGAGCGTGCGGGCTGGGCTGACCGTACAGAGCCGCAGCTTCCGGGCGGAGGGCAAGGTCTGGCTGAAGGGCGCCGACCTCATGGCCCTGCACGAGGGGCTCGGCCAGTGCTACAAGTCGCTGGAGGGCTCGTACACCTTCGCTCCCGAAGCCGGCACACTCACCCTCACCTTCAGCTTTGAGCGGCGCACGGGCAAAGTCACCCTCTCCGGGAGCTATCAGGAGGCGAATATCGAGGGCAACCAGCTCGCCTTCAGCATTCCCACCGACCAGAGCTACATCGGCAACGCCATGCCGGACATCGCCCACCTGGCGCAAAAGTACGGCGGCACACGATAAATGACGCACAGCGGCCCTCCGGCAGTCATCGCCAGAGGGCCGCATCCTATTGCGTTGCCGACCGACGATGGCGGCTGGCTTTGGCTTTCACCGCCAAGAGCGCAATCACCGCCCCGGCGGTATCGATCATCACGTCGGTCACCGCCCCGTGGCGGGTCGGGACGAAGGTCTGGTGGTACTCGTCGGAGGCCGCATACAGGACCGTGACCCCCAGGGCGGCCCACCACAGCCGCCACCCGGACAGCTTAGGCGCCAAAGCCCACCGCGCCAGCGAGGCCAAAATGCCAAAGCTCAGCATGTGGGCGCCCTTGCGCAGGGTCAGCTCAAGCAGGTTGGTGGCCTCCGTGCCGAGCACTGCGGGCAGAAAGCCAAAGCGCTGGGCCAGCGGAACCGCCCGTAGGTCCGGCGTGGCCGAAGCCCGGTAGATCAGCGCCATCCACAGGATCAGCAGCAGGTAGCGGAACCATGGCCGGGAGAACAAGAGCTAAAACCACCCACGGTGTTTGAAGTAATAGGTCATGGCGGCGCCCAGGCCCACCATCAGTGCGGTGACGGCGGCAAAGCCCCAGGTCGCCTCCGTCATGGGCATGTGCACGAAGTTCATCCCGAAGACGCCCGAAATCAACGTCAGCGGGAGCATGATCGTCGAGACGATCGTCAGGGTCTTCATGATCTCGTTCATGCGGTTGGAAACGGTGGACAGGTAGGCGTCCAGCGAGCTGGAGATCAGGTCCCGGTAGGTGTCGAGCAGATCGAAGATCCGCAGGGTCTGCTCATAGTCCTCCAGCAAATAGGGCCGCATGTCGGGACCCACGTAGGGAATCTCCCGGCGCACCAGCGAGCCCAGGGCGTCCCGCTGGGGGCCCAGCACACGCCGCAGGTAGAGAATGTGCTTCTTCAAGGTGAAGAGCCGGTTGGTGACCCGAGGGGTGGGCCGTCCCGAAATGATTTCACTCTCCACCTCTTCGACCTTCAGGTCGATCCGATCCAGCACAGCGTAGTACCCAAGGGTGATCGTCTCGGCGATCGCGTGGAGCAGGTAGCCCACATGCGGGCGTCCTTCGCCATCCTTGGACCAGCGCCCGAAGAGGAGCGTGACCGCTCCGATCGTGTGGGGATGGACGGTCAGCACGAAGCGTGGCCCGGCGACCACGTTCAGCTCCATGGTGCGCCAACGGCTCAGGTCGGAGAGCTCCCCGTTGTCGGATGAGCCGCGGCCGACAGCGTTCAGCACCAGGAGCAGGTGGTTCTTCTGTTCCTTGAGCCGCGCCCGATGCTCTGGGTTCAGACACGCCCTCACGACGCTGCCGCTCAGGCCCAGCACTGCGGCCAGGTCCTCAAGCTCCGCCTGGGCCGGGGCGACCATGTCGATCCAGAGGATGCCGTCCCCCTGCTGCCACCGATCCTTCTCCTCGGGCCACTTGAGCGCCGTGCGCTGCTCACCCTGCATATACAGTGCCTGAATCAGGACCCGTCACCCTCTTCAGTCGAGATCGAGCCAATCGTCGGGTCCGATGCCGTAAGACATCTCCATCTCACGCAGCGCCTCATCCACCCGATCGTAACGAATCTCCCACTGATCAGCGGTCTTCCCGTCGATGCTGAGCTCCTGGAACAGAAGAAGACACCCCAGGCTGTCGGGATCGCCCACCAGGGTGATCAGCACAGTCCAGGGGTTCCCCGCCACCATGGCCCCTTTACGCATGTCGCTCTCAGGCCGCCCTTCGGCTCTCGAGCCACCGGGAGACATCCTTCCAGTGCAGCCCGAAGACCACCGCCGCCCAGATGCTCATCACCACCGCCACGGGCACCGACGGGATCCAGTAGTAGCCCATGACGGGGTAGAGCACCGCCGCGGCGGCGGTACCGACGTACATATTGCGGCTGATCACCCAGAAGAGGGCGATCGCCACCGCGCTGCTCAGCATGAGGAACGGGGAGACCAGGGCGAGGGCGCCGGCCGTGGCAGCGAGGCCCACGCCGCCCCGAAAGCCAACGTAGATTGGGAAGCAGTGGCCAATCACCGCTGCGGCTCCGCCGATGGCGGCTGACAGCTCGGGGTCCAGCCCCACCAGGCGGGGCAGGAGCAGCCGGGCCAGGTAGGTGGCGACGGCGCCCTTGGCGAAGTCGAGCCCGAAGACCACGGGGAACCACTTTTTCCCCAGCACCCGGGCGGCATTGGTGGCGCCCATGTTGCCGCTTCCGTGCTCACGCAGGTCGATGCCTTTCGCCCAGCGACTCACCAGGAGCGGGAAGGGAATTGATCCGATCAGGTAGCAGACGATCGCGATAAGGACAGCCCAGAGCACCCGGCACCCCTCCCCTTACAGCGGCAGACAAACGCAAAAAGGGCGCAGCGCAAGCTGCACCCTATCGCTCACACGCGATGGCGTGGCTGGTCAGGATCATATCGACATCCTTCGGCGGCCAGGCGGCCAGGTAGGCCGGGGCGCCGGTCTCAATGTTCTCCTTGATGCGCTTCATCATCGCCTTGGCGGTGATCCCCTTCAGGGTGACTCGCAGCAGGCGCCGGCCTCCGGCATCAAACACCGAAATGGCCGTCGGGTCCGATGTATCTACCTTATAGGCTTTCCCTTTAGGGCTATATAACATAATCGTATCAACCTCAGACACAGGAGTACACCTCCGTCAACTGGCTACGCATTATATTCCTATTTTCTACGATGGCGAACTGTCTGTGCAACCCCCAGTTGTTGCGCGACGACCGCGTTGCTGTCAGCGCCGGGAAGATTTATCATAAAAACTTGAGGTGAGTTCGTGAATCGGCAAAATATGCAGTGGATGGCGATCCTCTTTCCGGCCGCTCTGGTCTTCACCTATGAGGCGATTCGCCATCATTGGATGGAGTATACGCACAACTACTGGGGCAACCTGATCGGCGCCCTGATCGTGGCGGGAGCGGTTCATTGGTTCATTCGCTACTACGCTTCGACGATCAGTCAGGCCGAACAGGATCTCGGGCGGTCCCGGGCCGAGGCGGCGGTGCTGGCTGAGCGGCACCGCATTGGCCGGGAGATGCACGACAGCGTCGCCCAGACGCTCTTCCACGTGCGGGTCAAGCTCCGCGAGGCCGAACAGCACACGGACGAGCCAGCGCTGGCCGAGGAGCTCCTCCGGCTGGAAGGACAGATCGCCGCCGCCTATGACCAGGTCCGGGCGGTGATCTCGGATCTGAAGCGGCAGGCCGAGACCGAGGACAGCGCCGAGGCGCTGCGCCGCTCGGTGACCGAGAACGCCCGGGCGCTCGGCCTGACCAGCGACCTGCACCTGGAGTTCGTGCCCCCCATGAGCGCCCAGAGCAGGGGGCACCTGCAGGCGATCGTGGCCGAGGCGCTCACCAACGCCAGCCGCCATGGAGGCGCCACAACCGTGACCGTCTCCTGCGACCGGCAGGCCCTGCGCATCGGGGATAACGGCCGGGGCTTCGACCCCAGGCGCCCCCAGGCGGACAGCTTCGGCCTGATGATTATGGAGGAGCGGGCCCGCATGCTCGGCGGCGCCCTGCAGATCGACGCAGCCCCCGGGCGGGGCACCATTATCTCGATTAACTGGGGGGCTGGAACCGAATGAGCATCCGACTGCTGCTGGCAGATGACAGCCCGCTCGCCCGCTCCGCCATCGCCTCGGTGCTGGCAGGCCACCCCGACTTTGAGATCGTCGGCGAGGCCCGCGACGGCCAGGAGGCGCTCCACATGGTCAAACAGCTGAACCCCGCCATGGTGCTGATGGATATCAACATGCCCAGGTGCGACGGACTGCTGGCGACCAGGCTGATCAAGCGGGTGGCGCCCCAGACCGTGGTGGTGATCCTGACCGTGTCGGACGACGCCGGGGACCTTTTCGAGGCGGTCCGCAGCGGGGCGCAGGGCTATCTGCTCAAAAGCCTCGATCCCAGCGACTGGGTCACCTATCTGCAGGGCTTCGCGCAGGGTCACTGGGCCGTCCCCAAGGAGATCGCCCGCAAGATCCTCTCCGAGATGAGCTCGCCCGAACCCCCCGCCTCCGAAGCCATTGACCTGCGCCTGACCGATCGCGAGACGGAGGTGCTCGGCCTCGTTTCCCGGGCCATGACCAACCGTGAGATCGCTGAGACGCTCTCCATCAGCGAGCAGACGGTCAAAAATCACCTCAAGAATATCATCCAGAAGCTGCACGTGAAGAACCGCGTCGAACTGGCGGTCTATGCCAAGCGCATGGGTCTGGACACCGGTTCCAGCAGATAGCCCTTTTGGGTCATTGTGGCCATGCTCCGAATAGCTCATCATACTCCTTGAACTGTGCTGTACAACAAGGAGGATCACAATGTTTAAGAAAGGTATTATTACGACCTTGCTCGCGCTGAGCTCCCTGTTCGCCATGGCCGGCCTTGCCAGCGCCCACGCGACGGTGCAGCCCAAGAGCGTAAACGCCAACAGCTACGAGGTCTTCATTCTGCGGGTACCCAATGAGAAGACCACCGCCACCACGCAGGTCAAGGTGGAGATTCCGGAGGGCTTCGCCGTCTCCCGGGTCCAGCCGGTGCCCGGCTGGAAGTACGAGTTCACCAAGACGGCCGACGGCAAGACCGTGACCGCCATTACCTTCTCTGGCGGCAAGGTCCTGGCCGGCGAGTTCCAGGACTTCCCCCTTTCCGGCAAGTCCGCCGAGAAGGCCGGCAAGTACGCCTGGAAGGTCTACCAGACCTATGAGGATGGGGAGACCGTCGCCTGGGCCGGACCGTCTGATGCCAATACCCCGGCCTCGGTCATGGAGGTAAAGGCTGCCGCTGCCACCACCGACGACCATGGCCAGCCCACCACCCCCGCCCCGGCTCCCGCCACGCCTGCCACCCCCGCTGCTTCCGCTCCGGCCCCGGCTCCCGCCGCCACTAGCCCGATCACCACGGCTGCCGCTTACGGCGGTCTGCTGCTCGGCGCCGGCGCCCTCATCATCGCCCTTCGGAGGAAGTAGGGACACGCCCTATGAAGCGATTGATTCTGACGAGCCTCGGCCTGCTGCTGGTTCTGGCGGGAGCACTGCTCCTGCCCGCCGGCCGGGCCGAGGCCCACGCCGTTCTCAGCAGCAGCAATCCCCACAACGGGGCCGTGCTGGAGCAGGCGCCTACCATGGTGGAGATTCGGTTCAATGAGCCCGTCGCCGCCGAGTTCGTCCCCGTGCAAGTGCGCGACAGCGCGGGCGCCCGCGTCGATGTGGGCGATGGCCGGGTTGATCCGCTGGACAAGAGCCGGCTGGTCGCCAACCTGAAGCCCGTCGGCCAGGGGCTCTACACCGTGACCTACCGGGTCACCTCGCTGGACGGCCATCCCGTGCAGGGTACGCTCGCCTTCTCGGTGGGCACCGCCGTGACGGCGCCCACCGGGGCGCCCGCCGCCAACGGGGCCGTTGTCTCCGTGCCGGCCAGCCTGCTGCATGGCCTGACCCAGTGGCTCTCGCTCCTGCTGGCCGGGCTCCCCGCCTTCCTGCTGTTGGTCTGGGTTCCCCTGGGCGGCGTGCAGCGGCTTCCGGCCTCCCTGCGGGTGGTCGGAACGGCCCTGGCCGGCCTGCTGCTGTTGTCCGGGCTTGGCGAGCTGGGGGTCTACGCGGTGCGGGCCTCGGGCGAGGAGTTCTCCGCTGGGCTGCTGGCTCAGGCGGCCACGGGCACCCGCACCGGCCAGCTCTGGCTGGCGCGCTCGGTCCTTGCCTTGCTGGCTGGGGCGGTCCTGGTCTATGCCCGGCGTTTCACCGCAGGTTGGAGCCGGGCGCTGGCGCTGCTGCCCGGGGCGGGCCTGCTTCTGACGCTGAGCCTGCAAAGCCACGCCATGGCCACCCAGGAGAGCCTGCCGGTGGTTGCCGACTACGCCCATCTTCTGGCGGCGGCGCCCTGGGTGGGCGGCCTCGCCGGTTTCGCTCTGGTGCTGCCCGGGCTGAACGCCGTCGACCGCGGCGCCCTCTTGAACCCCACAATCCTGCGCTTCACCCGGGTCGCCACCGTGGCCGTGCTGCTGCTGGCGGCAACCGGCCTGTACGGCGCCTTCCTCCACCTGCCGAACCTCGAGGCGCTCACCACCACGACCTACGGCAGGTCGCTGGTGATCAAGCTGGCCCTGCTGGTGCCGCTGTTGGCCCTTGGCGCCTACAATATGGTGCGCAAGGGGCACACCCAGTTCAGGTGGGCGGTCTGGGGCGAGCTGGCGCTAATGGTCGCGATCGTTGGCGCCGCCGGCTTCCTCTCCAGCGTCCCGCCGGCGCAGGCGGAGATTCTGGCCAAGGCCGGGCCGTTCTCGGAGATGGCGCACCTGGAGACGATGATGATCAAGCTGTCCATCACCCCGGCAAAGCTGGGGATGAACACCCCGACCATTGAGCTGCACAGCCACGACGGCACGCCGATCACCGAGGCGAGCGCCGGTCTGCGGGTGCGCATGCCGGAGCATGACATGGGCCTGCAGAACCTGGACGCCAAGGAGACCGCCCCCGGGGTCTACCTGAGCGAGCCGCTGGTCTTCGGCATGCCTGGAGCCTGGCAGGTGGAGGTCGTCGTGCTCACCAAAGGCGGCCAGGAGGTCCGGCACACCTTTAGCGTCACCGTGCAATAACCTGACACCGCTCCTCGAAACCCCCGCCAAAAACCCGCAAGGGTGGCGGGGGTTTTTTGCACTCGCGGGTCCCACAGAACATAAGGTGTAGTGTTCTGTTTCTGGGAGGTATCGGACGTGACTGACGGCTTGATGGTTGCAGTCGACGCGGGAAAGACGCACCCGGTTGAGGTGGCACCTGGCTGCGTTATCGGTGGCGGCAGGCCTGTCGTCATTGCCGGACCCTGCGCGGTGGAATCGGTAACACAGGCCAGGCAGGCGGGGCTCTCCGTGCTGGAGGCCGGGGCGCACATGTTCAGGGGCGGGGCCTACAAGCCGCGCACCTCTCCCTACGCCTTCCAGGGGCTGGAGGAAGAGGGGCTGAGGCTGCTGGCGCACGTGCGCTCGATCACCGGGCTTCCGATCGTGACCGAGGTGCTCGATAGCGGCGATGTTGAGCTCGTATCCACATACGCCGACATGCTGCAGGTCGGCGCCCGCAACATGCAGAACTTCCGCCTCCTCAAAGCCCTCGGGAAGACCGCCAAACCCGTGCTCCTTAAGCGAGGTCCCGCCGCAACGCTCAACGAGTGGCTACACGCGGCCGAATACATCGTCAGCCTGGGAAACGACCGGGTGGTGCTGTGCGAGCGCGGCATCCGCACCTTCGAGCCTCACACCCGGTTCACCCTGGACCTGGCCTCGGCCGTGGCAGCCAAGGCGCAGACGCATCTTCCCGTCATCGTAGACCCCAGCCACGGGACCGGGCGCCGCGAGCTGATCGCCCCCATGACCAGGGCTGCGCTGGCCGCGGGCCTGGACGGCATCATGGTCGAGGTGCACCCGGATCCCGACAACGCCCTCAGCGATGGCGCCCAATCGCTCAGCACCGCCGAATTTGCCAGCCTCATGGCCGACCTCAGGCTGGGTTCGGCCCGAACAAGCTAACGCGGTAGGTGATCACCCTGAACCAGGCCATGTATCCAGGCGCAACAGCAGAGAACCCGCTGGCCATGGGCGCCCCCGGTCCGCAGTTCGTCACGGCGCCCATCCATCCGGCCAGGCACAGCGCCGCCCGGAACTTGGACTACATGCGGCAGACCACGGCCCCGGTGACAGTTGTCGCCGAAGTGGACTCCACCAACCTGCAGCGCCTGTACGAAGCGGCCAAAGCCGCGGCGGGGCGTGGGGGGGTGCCGATCAGCTACACCGCCCTCTTTGCCCGGGCGACCGTAAAAGCGCTCCAGGCCCTCCCCATTATGAACTCCGTCTACACGCCCAGGGGCTATGTCATCCCGCGCTTCATCAACCTGGGCATTGCCACGCAAGCACCTGGCGTCGTCATGATTCCAGCCGTTGCGAACGCCGAGTCCAAGAGCGTCCCCCAGCTTTCAGCCGAGATCGAAGCGCTCGCACAGCAAGCCAGGTCCGGGCGAATCGCCCCGATCGATGCCACGTTCGTCATCACCAATACAGGGCGGTACGGGTCCACCCTGTTCGGTACGCCGACGATCAAGCCGCCCAACACCGGCATTTTGGCCTTTGAGGCGATCAAGAAGCGCCCGGTGGTCACCGAGGGCGATCGCGTGGAGGCGCGCCCCATCATGTACCTGGCGCTCACCGCTGACCACAAAGCCGTGGACGGTGGGGACATGACGACCTTCGTGGGCAAGGTCAAAGAGATTCTCGAGACCTGCACGTTTTAGCGAAAAAGAGGGCGGGAGCGACCTTCGCTCCTGCCCTCTCCGCCTCATCAACCCTTGCAAGCGCACATCGATGCGTATGAGGGCGGGAGCGAATGTGGCTGGGGTAACGGGAAACCGGCATTTTACCGCGGATGACGCTGATTATCGGATTACCCAGACGACGAGCCCAGATGCCATAAGCTCCAATCGATGAGTTCCAACGTGAGCGGTCTTGGAGAAGACAGGTACTTGTCTTCCGGAGTCTGCCCCCAAAAACCCGATCTGCGCAATCCCGAAATCAGCGAAATCTGCGGTGAAAAATATCTCGTACACATCCCCTTCACATTCGGACATGGACCGGGCACATACCCAACAAGTCTCGTGCACGCAGCCAGCAGATGGTGAAACGCCCCCTACACGAGTGTGTGCGGGAGCATGCACAGGGCAAACACAATCTAGTCCGGAACTGCTGGCGGGGCTGCCCGCGCCGACTCCTCTGCCTGGTCGATCTCTGCCCGGATGGCCAACTCCATCTGCTCCTCCCCTTCCTCGGTCAGGAGATGGGCCTGTAGCAGGTAGGAGCGGACCCGCGGCAAGGGGTCCTGGAGTGGCAGGCCCGCCAGCTCCTCGGCCGGCCGATAGGTACGGTGGTTGTCATCGCAGGTGTGCGGGTCCAGCCGGGGGACCCTCAGTTCGAGCAGGGACGGCCCCTCCCCCGCGCGAGCCCGCTGAACCGCCCCGCGGGCGCCCTGGTACACAGCGAACGGATCGGTTCCGTCCAGCAGGATGCCGGGAATCCCGTAGCCCGCCGCCCGGCTGGCCACAGAGCCCCCAGCGGTTTGGCGCTCCTGTGGTACAGAGATCGCCCACCCGTTGTTCTGGCAGACGAAGAGCACCGGGACCTTATAGAGCGCCGCATAGTTGAGCCCCTCGTGAAAGTCGCCCTGGGAGGCGGCGCCCTCCCCGAAGCTGCAGTACACCGCGATCGGATCGCCCCGGAGCCGGGCCGCCAGCGCAACCCCCGCTGCCTGGGGCACCTGCACGCCCACCGGGGCCGACCGCGCGACGATGTTCAAGACCCGGTTCCCCCAGTTGTAGGGAGTCTGGCGCCCGCCCGAGGCCGGGTCGCTGGCGCGGCCGAAGGAGGAGAGCATCAGGTCCAGGGGCGTCGATCCCGCGACCAGCACGGCGGCCAGGTCCCGGTAGTAGGGAAACCACCAGTCCTTCCCCGGCGTGAAGGCCAGGGCGGCGCCCACCTGCGCCGCCTCATGGCCGCGGCTTGACACAGCCAGGGGGATCGCTCCGCTGCGCTGCAGGTTCGCCAGCCGTTCGTCCAGCCGCCGTGCCAGCAGCATCCAGCGGTAGATGGTCAGGGCCTGCCCGTCGGTCAGGCCCGCTTTGCTATGGTCAATCACAGGCGTTTGATCAGGCACAGGCGCTCCACCTCACAGCCATCCCTCTGCGCATGGCGGAGCGACGGGCCGTTTTGCGCGGCGATCATCCGGCGCACCACACCCACGCCGATGGTACGGAGGTAGTTCTCGCCGGTGCGCGTAAGCAGGCTGCTGACCCCTCTGCCGCGCCACTGCGGCTCGATCCAGATGTCGTAGAAGAGGCCGGTGGGCTCCCGGGTCCACTCGTCCGGGACAACCGTGAGCACGAGATATCCCGCGGGCTGGCCTCCCTCCCGGGCGACGAGAACCCGGGTAGCGGGCTGCTGCATCACCTGGGTGGTCGTCTGCCTGATGTTGTTCATCGCCTCCTGCCGTTTCGCATCGTCGCGAAGGGCAGGATTGACCTGTTCCCAGCCGGTCGCCATCGAACGTCCGATGACCCAAGGCCATTCGTGGGCGGCAAGCGTCCCAACTTCCACGGCGAGCAATCACCTCCCGATTACGCCCAGATATATGCTGCGGACCGCCCGGCGTACCTCTGCATACGATGGCGTCGCTACCCAAATTCCCGCACTTGGAGGTGCGCGCAGATGCGCATCATCGACCTGTCGCTGGGCTACAGCGAGGGGATGCCGGGCTACGGCGCCGACTGGTATGCCAGTTTCAGCATCCGGCCGATCATGACGCCCGAGACCGACCCGGTCGGCCAGGGACGATCCTTCAGCCAGTTTCACATGAACCCACACAACGCAACGCATCTGGATGCGCCGTGTCACTTCTTTCCGGGCGCCGCCAGCGTGGCCGACCTGGACCCGGCGCTCTTCGTGGGTCCCGCCCTTGTGGCCGACCTCTCCCACAAGGGGCTCCGGGAGCCGGTCACCGGGGATGATCTGGAGCGGGCCGTGGGCGAGGTGATGCGGCCCGGGCTGCGGCTCCTGATTCGCACCGACTACCTGGACCGGCACTGGGGCGACCCGGACTTCTGGCAGAAGCCGCCCTACCTGGCGGAGAGTGCGGCGGACTGGTGCGTCGAGCGGGGCGCCGCCCTGGTAGGGCTCGATTGCCTGACCGAGGTGCCCGGCGACCAGGCCTTCCCTGTTCACCGGCGACTCCTGGGCGCCGGGATTCCGATTCTCGAGTACATCCGCAACCTGTCCCAGTTGGAGCAGACGGAGGTCTGGCTCTGCGCGTTGCCCGTGCTGATTCATGGGGCCGAGGCCGCGCCGGTTCGGGCAATCGCCGTGGAAGGAGGCGTGGCCGGTGGAGCTGGGTAGGGCGGCGGACCTGGCCGAAGCCCTGGCGCCCCGCCAGGTTGCGGTGCTCGATGGCCTGACGCACGAGGGCGAACGCTGCACGCTGGTGGCCTGGGATCTGGGGCCGGAGCTGGCGTCGGTCGAGGAGGCGCTCGCTGCCGCAGCGAATGCGGCGGCGCCTGGAGAACCTCCGCTGCTCTATGCGGCAGTGGGGTCGATCGACTGGGACGGGCGGGTGCGATTCCGCCTCCCTGGTTCGGCGGCGCTCTTCTGTGAAGGCCGGGAGACGCCGTGGGTGCGGGGAGAGCTGCCTCTTCCGGGATGTCGTCGCGCCGCACCGCTGGCTGGGGACACGGTGGGCGCCCGCATACTGTGGACGCGCGACGACTTCTCCAAGGCCGTCAGGGCCGCACAGGCCCGCATGGAGGCGGGCGAGATCGAGAAGGTGATCCTCTCCGTCCCCTTCGAGGCGCCCTGCTCCCTGTCGCCTGTGGAGGTCTATGAGCGGCTGGCCGGCGGCACCGGACTGGCCTTTCTGCTGCCGGACGGACCGGGGGGCTGGCTGGTCGGGCGCTCCCCCGAGCCCCTGGTGCTGCTGACCGGTCGGAAGGCATCAATGCACCTTTTGGCGGGAACGCGGCGGGCCGGCTCCGAGGGCGACCTGCTTGATAACCCAAAGGACCAGAGTGAGCACATGATCGCTGTGGAGCGGGCCCACCAGGACCTGCTGTCGGTCTGCGAACCAGGGAGCGTCTCGCTTGACGCCTGCATGGCGGTGGAGCGCCATCCGGGCCTGATCCACCTGGCCTCCCGCCTGTCTGGCGATTTGCGGGAGGATGCAACCTCGGCCCAACTGGTCGCTGCCTGCTTCCCGGCGGGAACCGTGGGCGGCGTGCCGCGAGAAGCGGCCCGTGCGCTGATCGATGAGCTGGAGCCGCTCCCGCGGGAGTGGTACGCCGGGGCGGTGGGCGCCCTCCTGCCGCAGGGCGACCTCCAACTGTGGCTGACGATCCGCAGCCTGCGCCTTGCGGGCGGGGTCGCCCGCCTGCGAACGGGCGCCGGACTGGTGCGGGAGAGCGTGCCCGAGTTGGAGTGGCAGGAGTGCCTGAACAAGGCGCGCCCGACCCTGGCGGCCATCGGGGCGGAGGTGATCGACGATGACCGGACCTGATCTGGATGAGCGCGTGCGGTCGATCGTCCGCTGGCACTTCGACCCTGCCACCGGGTCCCGGTACTGGCTGGAGCGGGCGGAGACCCTGGGCTTTGACCCGCTCCGTGACGTCCAGGGCGCCGCAGACCTGGCCCGCTTTCCCCAGGTGGCAGATGATTGGCGGACCGTGGACGCCGCCGCCCTGATTCCCCGCGGATGCCCCGGGCCGTTCTCGGTCTGGGAGACCGGCGGGACCACCGGGGCGCCCCGCCGCATCGTGGACGCCGGTGCCCGGCTGCGCGGGCTCTCCCGGATCAACGCCCTGCTGGACCAGCACGGTTTTCCCGTGGGCGGGTCCTGGCTCTACCTCGGCCCCACCGGGCCCCACCTCGTTGGGCAGAACGTCCCCCGCCTTGCGCACATGCGCGGCGCCCTTTGCCATGCGATCGACATGGACCCCCGGTGGGTCAAGCGGCTGAATCGGGAGGGCCGGACCGACGAGGTCCGGCGGTACCTCGCCCACCTGGTGGACCAGGCGCTTGACATCCTGCGGACCCAGCCCGTGCAGGCGGTAGCAGCGACCCCCGCCCTGCTCCAGGCGCTCTGCGACCATGACGAGGCGCATGCCCTGCTTCAGGAGAAGGTGCGGGGCGTGATCTGGTTCGGGACCTCCATGTCGGACGAGAGCCTGCGCTTCTTCGAGGAGGAGCTCCTACCCAGCGCTGTGATGGTGGGCTGGTATGGCAACACCCTGATGGGCATCGCCTGCCAGCGGCCGCGCCAGTGTGGGGATCCCTACCGGTGCATCTTCACGCCTCCGGCAGATGCCTGGGTGCGGGTGGTTGATGCCCAACACCGGGAGGTGGCGTGCGGAGAAACCGGGCAAGTGTGCATCAGCCTGCTTGGCCGCGAGCTCTTCCTGCCCTGGCATCTGGAGCGGGATCAGGCGGTGCGGGTGAGCGCGACGGCGCCCGCCTTCAGCGACGACCTGGCCCGGGTGGCGCCGGTCGGCGGAGGCGGGCTGCGTACGGAAGGGGTGTACTGAGTTGCTGCACGAGGTCCCCCTGTGGCGGGGTGGTCAGCCCAGTGCGAGCCTAGATCGGCGGACCCTGCTTGACTACCGTGGCGCTGAGCTGGCCTCAGTCCATGAGGCACCTCCGGTCATGGTGAGCCGGGTGGCCGCCGAACTACGGCGTTCTCGGGCCCGACACGCCTTGGACGCCGATCTGTGGACGGCGATTGAACGGGCGGGGAAGGCGCTGGTGGACGGCGCCCCCGCCGGCTGGGATGCGGAAACGCACGCACAGCTCCTGACCCTGTCTACCGGCACGCCCATTCGCTGCACCCGCGCGGCCGTGGCCGAACTGGGCACGGGGCTATCGCACATCCGGGATGCGTTGCGCTGGCAAGCGCCGGGCGGAGACCCTTCGGCCTTCGCCAGCCACCGCGTGGAACACCCGGACGGCCGCACCTATGCCTGGGCGCCCCGGGGACGGGTGCTGGGCTTCATCGCCCCGTCGAACCACCCCGCCGTCCACCTGACCTGGGTGCTGGCGCTGGCCATGGGCTGGACGGTGCTGCTCAAGCCCGGCAACGACGACCCGTTCACCCCGTGGCGCATCCTGCAGGCTTTGGGCGATGCGGGCTTCCCCGTGGACCGGGTCGCCCTGCTCCCTGGCGGGCACGACCTGGTCCCAGCCCTGGTGGGCCGCTGCGACCTCACGGTCGCCTACGGCGGCGAGGCCCTGGAGAGCCTGATCGGCCGGGACGGGCGCGTCCTCTTCAACGGGCCGGGCCGTAGCAAGGTCCTGGTCGACGGCCCGGCGCCCCCGGAACTGGCCGTGCCCTTCCTCCTGGACTGCATTCTCCATGACGGCGGGCGGAAGTGCACCTGCGCCAGCAGCGTCATCCTGCGCGGGGAGGCGCCCGACCTGCTGGACGGCCTGACCGAAGCGCTGCGCAGCCTGCCGCTCCTTGACCCGCTGGACCCCGAGGCGCTGGTGCCGGCCTGGAAGGGTCAGCCTGCCGACCTGTCCGGTGGGGTGGTGTCACAGCACGGCCTGAACTTCCTGCAACCAGACCTGCTGCACTGCCCGGACCCGACCCGGCCCCCCTTCGGGCTGGAGCTGCCGGGGCCCTGGGCTACCTCGACCAGCATCCCCTCAGGTGAGGACCCCCTTCCTCTGCTGCGCGGCTCCCAGGCGGTCACCTTGCTCTCCGCGGACGGTGCGCTCCGGGAGGCCTGCCTCATGGAGCCCAGCATCCTCAAGGTTTTCACCGGGCTGATCCCGCCGTGGCACACGGAGCCGGGCGCCCCCCACCACGGGCGGCTCTCGGACTTCCTGTTCACGGCCAAGTTCGCACCCAAGGGGGAGATTCCATGGATCTGAGCGGCAAGCGCGCCCTGGTGACCGGCGCCTCCCGTGGCCTCGGCGCCGCCATCGCCCGGCGCCTGGCGGCGGCCGGGGCCGATGTGGCGATTCACTACCATAAAGACAAAGCCGCTGCGCAGGCGGCAGCGGCGGCGGTCGAGGCAGAAGGCGGTCGAACGTTGTTGCTGCCGGCCGACCTGGCCGACCCCGCCGCCGTAGACGCCGCGGTCTTGGTAGTGAGAGATGCCTGGGACGGCCTGGACCTGGTGGTCAACAACGCTGGGCAGGCGCCCGTCCTGCCCTGGGAGAGCATTAGCGCTGCGGACTGGGCCGAGACGCTGGCGGTTAACCTGAGCGGCCCGTTCCACGTCCTGCGGGCAGCGCTGCCGATCCTCAGGGAGTCGGGCGGCGGCGCCGCTGTAAACGTGGGCTCGGTCGTCAGCTTCAACGGCGGGTCCTTCGGTCCGGCCTATGCGGCGGCCAAGGCGGGCCTGATCGGGCTGACCCGCTCGGCGGCCCGGGACTGGGGGCCGCATGGCATCCGGGTGAACTGTGTCGCCCCCGGGCCACTCGATTCCCCCCTGGCCCACGCCCTCCCTGCGGCGGCGCTCCAAGCGATGGCGAGCCAGACCCCGCTGCGGCGCCTGGGCACCTTCGCCGAGGTGGCCGAGGTGGTCGCCTGGCTGCTCTCTCCCGCTTGCAGCTACCTGACCGGCCAGACGATCGTCGTCGACGGCGGCCGGGTGATGAATTAGCTAGTCCGGCAAGCGCAGGACAAACCCGCCCCCGCCCCGGTAGAGCCCGGCGTCCACGTTCACGCAGAGCCCGCCGGCATATGAATAGGCCCCAGAGACTGCCTCTGGCGACTCCCCGGTCATGTACGAGATCGGCGTGTGCCCGTGGATCAGCTGCCCCGCGCCGTAGGTCTGTAGAAAGCGCTCCGCCTTAGCCGCCCCGTCCCCGTTGGCAAAGGCCAACCGCTCGCTGAACTCGCCGAGCAGGCGGTCCCAGGCGCCCTCGTCGCGGCTCCGGAGCAAGGCGCCGATCACCTGATTCACCTCATCCACGCTCTTTCCATACCGCAAATAGAACGCCGCATCGGCGTGGGCCAGGAGCCGCCCCCCTAACCGCGCCATGGCCGGCAGCGCGGTGAGCCACTCCATATGTTCAGGCCGCAGCCGGTCCAGGTCGCTCTGGACCCCGCCGTTGGCCAGCCAGTCGCCCCGAAAGTCACCAGCCGGGCCGCCCGCCGGGCGCTCACCGAAGTAGTACGCGGAAAGGATGAGCGGGTCGTGGTTGCCGAGCAGGGCGCCCACGTGCCCGCCAGCCGCCGCAGCCTCGCGCTGAAGCCGCATGATCAGGTCCACCACCCCGATGCCATCGGGCCCACGGTCGAAGTAGTCGCCCATGAACCAGAGGCTGGAGGAGCCCCCGGTCCAGGCGAGGTCGGCCCCGATCAGCTTGGATTGCTGCAGCACCCCGACCAGCTTGCTGAGCTGGCCGTGGACGTCGCCAACGACGAACGTGCCCTCCACATCATGTACCTCCCCTAGATGCTGAGCCGGAGTTGCTGAGCTGCCGGGGCCTGGGCCGGGGTGCGCTCCATTTGTCCGGGTCCGGTGGCGAGCCCCAGTTCGGCCAGGATCGCCTTGGCCAGCCCCCGGGCCTGCTGCTTGTAGTCTGGCCGCGCCTCCACCTTCTGATAGAGACGGCAGTACTGCAGGGTAAGTTCCGGGTAGTAGCGGGAGACGAACGGCAAGAACCACTCCCGGACCCCCGGCGCCAGCCGGAGGGTGATCGGCATGACGTAGGGCGCCCCGGCCTCCTTCGCGGCGGTCATGAGATCCCGCAGCATCTCCTCACTGTCCGTGATGCCAGGGAGCATCGGTGCGACGAAGACGCCGGCGGGCACCCCGGCCTCATTGAGCCGGCGGACCGCCTCCATGCGTGCCAGGGGCGGCGGGGCCGAGGGCTCAAAGGTCCGCCAGGCCTTCTCGTCCAGGGTGGGGATCGTGACGTTGACCTCCACCCCCGGCCCCTCAGCCAGGCGCTTGAGCACGTCCAGATCCCGTAGGACCAGCGGCCCCTTGGTGATGATGCTGACCGGGGTACGGGCGTGCAGCAGGGTCTCAAGAATCCCCCGGGTGATGCGGAACTTCGCCTCACCCGGCTGGTAGGGATCGGTGGCGGCGCCCACCACCACCATCTCTCGCTTCCAGGAGCGCTTCATCACTTCGCCCCGGAGCACCTCCGGGGCGTTGCTCTTTACATAGACCACGCTGTCGAAGTCGGCAGCCGAGCCCTTCTCCGATCTGGTGTAGAAGGCCCGGGCGTAGCAGTACCGGCAGGCGTGGGCACACCCGGTGTACGGGTTGATGGACCAATGGAAGGGCATGCCCTCCACCCGGTTCAGTACGCTCTTGCACGGGGCGTCGACATAGGTGATGCGGGCCACGCGCGTTCCCCCCCTTATGCGACTATCATAGAACATATGTTCTCTCCAGTCAAAGGGGGAGCCGCTGGTAAGGATCAGAATAAGAGGCTGCCGATCTGGTGAGCGCAGAGCACCACCGCCAGACCCACCGGGACGCCCGCCGCCAGAGCCCGCAGGAAGCCCCGCAGGTCGATGATCTGCGCCTGGTAGAGTCGCCAATAGAGGACCGCCATATAAGGCAGAACTACGGTGGGCGCCGTCAGGATGCCCGGGGTGTACCCGCCTACCAGCAGCGCCTGTCCGACGTGGGTGACGACGTTGAGCAGAAGGGCCGCCGTCAGGCTGATGAAGAACCAGTGGGAGCGCCCGCGACGCAGTTCGCGTGCGCCAAGGCAGGAGGCCGCAAAGGTGAGCACCCACTCGAAGGCCACAGCGCCTGCCACTTGCGCCGTGCTGGTGACCGCCGGGGTGAGGGGCAGCCTCGCCATCAGGTCCGGATGCTGCCGCATCCACGGCGCCATGGTAAAAACCTCTTCCAGGTCGTGAATGATGAAGATCAGGGGAAAGAGCCCGATCAGCCGGATGAGGTTTGCACGGGTTTGCAAGGCTGTCGACACGGCGGACATCACGAACACGGCGGACACTCCTTTCGGGCGTGAGACTGACTAGAGTCTACACCGCCCGGTGCGCCGCGGCTTCATACCAAAGAGTAATCCTGGGCGGTTACTCTTTGGAGTGATCGCTCACTCCTCCCGCAGAACCTGAAGGGGCTTCGCGCGGAGCACCCCCACCGTGGCCAGCACCCCCACCAGCACCGTGAGTGCAGCTGTGGCGATGACGGCGGCGCCAAGCGGCGCCAGGTCCCACTGGAACTCCAGCTCCATCAGCTGGGTGACGACGGCCCAGGTGGGCACCAGCGAGAGCACCGCCCCGACCGCCCCGGCCACCAGGCCCAGGGCCGCGTACTCCACGGCAAAGATCTGCCAGACCCGGCGGCGGGTGGCGCCCAGGGTCTTGTAAATCACCGACTCACGGATGCGGCGGAACCGGGTGGCGGCGACCGAGGAGGCGAGAATGATCAGCCCGGCGCCCACGGAGAAGCCCGCCACCACCTGGATGATCAGCCCGATGCGGTCGAGCACCGGCTGGAGGTTCTCCAGGATCTGGCCCACGTTGATCACGGTGATCGACGGGAAGCGTGTCACCACCTCCCGCTGCAAGTCGCTGGCCGCCTCCGGGCTGACGCGGGCCTGGCCGAGATAGACGGGCGACACGGCATCGAGGGCGCCCGGACTAAGAATGAAGTCCCCACCGCTGCCAATGCCGCGCACGTCGCCCTCCCTGCGGATGTTGAAGACCTGCGCACGGATTACCACCCCGGCGGAGGCGTCCAGCTCCAGCACGCTCCCCACCGTCAGGTTCAGGTGCTGGGCGGTGTCCTCCCGGACGGAGACCAGGTGCGTGCCGGCAGCATAGTCCGCCGGCGTCCACCAGCGGCCCGCAACCATCTGGGCGCCCTCCGGCTGAAAGCGAGCCTGGGTCATGCTGCTCTGGTTGAACCAGCGTCCGCCCTCCGGGGCGAAGTCCAGCTGGCTGCGGTTCTTGCCGTCCACGGTCAGAAGCCGGCCCCGCACCTGGGCCAGGGGCTCGGGCGCCTCCGTGACCCCCGGCGACTGCCTCACCAGGTCGTGGAACGCCTCCACCTCGGCGTGCTGGATGTTCGAGAAAATCATGTTCGGCGTCCCCCTGGGCGAGGCCGCCTCGATCTCCCGGAGCAGGCTCCGCTGCACCAGGATCACCGAGAGCACCACCGTCACCCCGATGCCCAGCGCCGCGATAATCGCCAGCGCCTGGCTCCCGGGCCGGTGGACGTTCCCCAGCCCCTGCCGGATGGCCAGCCACGCCCGCGGCACCCGGATGCGGCGGACGAGCCCGACTGCCACCCACGCGGCGCCAGCCAGCGCCACGACTGCCCCGGCGAGGCCGCCCATCAGCGAGAGCGCCCAGCTCCGGGAGCCCGAAACCCAGGCCGACAGAATCACCAGCCCGGCCCCGATCGCCGCCAGCAGCACCCCTTGCATGATGCGGCTCCGCAGCGATGGCCGCGGCCGCTGGTCCCGCATCTCCCGGCGGAAGACCAGAGCAGGCTTCACCCCGGCGATCGCGGTCAGCGGCAGCAGGGCGAAGAGAACCGAGGTGGCCACCCCCACCGCCAGGCCCTGCAGGGCCACAAGGGGATCGAGGGTGATGGCCATCGTCAGGTTCAGCAGGCTGCCCACAGCGCCCGGCAGGGCCAGCTGGAGGCCGTACCCGATCGCGATGCCCAGCAGGCTGCCCGCCAGGCCCAGCAGCACCACCTGCGTCATGTAGACCGCCGTCACCCGCCGGTTGGGGGCGCCCAGGCACTTCATGATCGCAATCGCATCCAGCTTTTCATTGATGAAGAGACGGGTTGCGTTGGCCACCCCCAGGCCGCCCACCAGCAGGGTAACCATCGAGAGCAGCGACAGGAAGGTGGTCATGCGGTCCAGGATCCTGCGCACCTGCGGCTGGGCGTTGCCGAAGTCGGTGATGCTCGGGCGGCTGCCCCGCAGCGCCTGGCCGAGCTGCCGCCGCACGGAGGTCATCTGCTCCTCACTGGCGAGCTTGAACAGGAAGATGTGGTTGGCCAGCGATCCGGTCTGAATCAGGTTGGCGCGCTCCATGCCGCCGTGGGTGATCATCACCCGCGGGGCGAGGCCCAGGCCGGCGGTGATCCGGTCCGGCTCCCGGAGGATTAGCCCGGCGATGCGGAACTGGGCATACCCGACCTTCACCTCATCCCCCAGCTTCAGGCCCAGCTGATCGAGCAGGTCCGCACTGACCAGGGCGGTGTCGTCGGTCGCTGCCACCGGCGGGTCGACCACGAGCGTGCCATAGAACGGGTAGCCCTCGCCCACGGCCTTCACCTCGGCCAGCACAGAGCTGCCTGTGGCCGGGGCAGAGGCCATGGAGATCGTCTCAGTGATATAGACCGTCTTCACGCCCTGGTCGCGCAGGCGCTGAAAGACGATCGCCTGATCGACCCGGGGCGGCGTGCGCAGGGAGACCTTGAGGTCCGCTGCGATCAGCGAGCGGGCCTCCCGGAAGAGGGCGGTCTGCATGTTGGCGTTAAAGCCCTTGACCCCCACCAGCGACGAGACCCCGATCGCGATGCAGAGCAGGAAGAAGACGAAGCGCCGCCGGCCGCGGCGGAGCTCCCGTGCGGCCATGCGGGCGATAAAGAGCAGGCGTTTGAGCATTGGGCGCCCCTCCACGGCAGGGTGTTTCTGTTTAGTCGATAGTTCGCCGGCAGCGGTGCGGTCTCCCGCCTGGGGCATACTAGTGCGGAATCTGGCGCAGGAGGTTTGGTGCGCATGTTCTGGCGGATGACAGCCGCAGCCCTGGTGTCGTATCCGGTTGCGCTGGCGGTGGTGCGGCTGATCGGCAAGAAGCAGGTCTCCTCGATGACCTACTGGGATCTGGTCTCCGGCATCGCCCTCGGCTCGCTGATCGCCAACGTGGTGACCAATCAGCAGACGCCGATCACGTATGCCATATGGGCCGTCGGGCTCTGGGGCGCCCTCACCCTGCTCACCGACTGGACCGCTTTGCAGGGCCGCTTCTTCGGCAGGGTGCTGCAGGGTGCACCCACGGTGGTGATCGCCAACGGCAAGGTGATGGAGCAGGCGCTCCGCAGCGAGCGGATGACGATGGACCTGCTCCTCTCCGAACTGCGCGTAAAGGGCGTCTCCAACGTGAGCGAGGTGGAGTTTGCGGTCCTGGAGCCGACCGGCAAGCTGAGCGTGCTCAAGAAGAGCCAGTCCCTGCCGGTCACGCCCGCCGACCTCGACCTGAAGACCGCCTACAAGGGGCTCTCGACGGCGGTCGTCCTGGAGGGACGGGTCCAGGAGGAGAACCTCCACCGGGTGGGGCTGACCCGGGACTGGCTGACCAACGCGCTGGCGACCCAGGGCATCAGCGACCTGTCCGCCGTTTTCTACGCCGAGCTCGGCACGGATGGCACCCTGTACATCGACCGCAAGCAGGACAACCCCGACCGCAGGTGGCAGCAGCACTGATGCAGAATCCCCCATCGGGGGTGTGAGCATGAACGAGGGACATCTGGGGCGCGTTCGGCAGATCTGCATGGGGTTCCCCGAGACGGAGGAGCGGCTCTCCCACGGCGAGCCGACCTGGTTCGTCCGGGGCAAGGTCTTCACCATGTTCGCGAACAACCACCATGGCGACGGGCGCATCGCGGTGTGGCTGCCGGCCCCGACCGGCACCCAGGGCGCTCTGATCGAAGCCGAGCCCGCCAAGTACTTCAAGCCGCCCTACGTGGGCGTGCGCGGCTGGGTCGGTGTGATGCTGGACCAAGCCAGCGACGATGAGCTGGAGTACCACATCCTCCTGGCCTGGCGGATGGTGGCGCCCAAGCGGCTCCAGACTGCGGCAGGGCAGGGTACATAGGCGGAACCTATGGCCCCTGGCGCGGAAAGCGCCTCGTCGGCCGCGGAATACCAGGCTATGATCGCGGCACTGCTCAGTCGGGTCGCGGGAAGCTGCACGCAGGGCGCGGAAAGCTCCGGAGCGGACGCGGAACCTATGGAGACCAGCGCGGAACGAGGCACCAGAGGAGCGGAACGCTCTCTGGTGCCTCGTTTGATTCGTATCGGTCACACGGCTGTCTTCGGGAGGAGCGTGTGGTGTATCGAAAGGCAGTGCTCTTATGAGCTAGGGTATCTCAAGCGCGGAGAAGCGTTAGCGGCCCTATGGACGAACCCACCTCAGTATATCGCCAATCGGCCGACTTTCGAGCCCAAAGTGGTTTGCGATTGCCTGCCCGACCTTGAGACGGCGTTCCTGCCCATCGACAAACAGCGGGTATTCGGATCCGTTTTTCGAAACGATCACCAGCGCCATTGACGTCCGCATCTTGCGCTCTACAACCTCGACAATGTCTGATCCACTGATTGTGTGACCCGCCTGCCGGTACTTTTCCACGGTCACTGTGTCTGGTCCCAGGACGACTGAAGTTTGGATATCTGGAGTCCAGACGACGAACACCGAAGTCGAAAACGCCACCGCTGTCACAGTCAGAAGAACACGACCATCGAACGATTTGATCTTGTAGACACCGACAAGCAAGACCATCGCGGTCAAAAAGAAGATGCCCAATCGCTCTTGAAAACTCTCAGCTGATGGGTTCGACAGGAGAGGAAGCGTTATGTCCATCGGTTAGAATGTACCCTCCTCTGATCCGTGGGGCTAGGGGTCACGGATGAGCTGGGGCGAACTGCTTTCGATTCCGAAGCCGAGCTTTCATCACTTTCCTCATCAACCATATGAGAGAGAACGATTCGGTGCACCACACACGGTGACCAAGAACTTTGTCCCCTGGTGATGTGAAACGTAATTGACTCCCCTACGTGCAGCCATGCCTGCCTCGGGAGTCTCACCAGCGACCAGAAAAGGGGCATGCACCCGCTCGAAGCGCATACCCCTGGACCGTTCATACACCCGCGGACAATCAAAGGTTTCGGGGACTACCAATCTCTCACTGGACTCCAGGCTCCCAGCCCTCAACCACAAATGCCACTCTTGGATGATTTCGAAATCTGTAATGCCAATCCCGAATGGCCTTGAGTTGCTCCTGAGAGAATGGAGGTGACCAGAGGTTCCCCCTCCAGAATACGGCCTCAAATCCCTTAGTAGGTGACCACCCTGGTCGGTCTCCTCTAAAAACCCGCTCGATCATGACGCCCAGCCCGCCAATCGAGCACTCTTCCTCATAGACCTCACCAGTGACCAGAACGACGCCGATCGTTGCCTAATACAAAGCATTCAAGAGGGCGTAACCCTCCTCAACCGTCATGATGTTACCGACAACATCACTGAATATGGCGTCACAAGGATGAACTTGGAACAGGGGAACCTCCTCCTGGTCACCAAGGTTGTTGCGCCAATTTGTCCGGTGTGCCTAGCAGCAAGGCTGTGCGGACAGGTAGTGGCAATTCGTGTGATTACCCCTTGAGTGCTTATTGTCGATTCGGCAGGTGCCTGCCTCCAGAGTAGCGACGGGTCAGAAGGTCAGGGTGGCCGGGTATTCCAGCCTACAGCACGTTGAACAACCAGTTCAGGACCGTACGCGATTGCCAAGCGACCTTACGAAAACCCACCGCCACAGGCCGGCCAACCGCCTGCACGTGGCGACTCAGGACTGGTGAGTTGCGATGGCCCAAAAACTACCTGAGCGGATCGATATACAGCATTCCACCGCGAAACTCCATCACAGCCGGAAGGGTCTTGGCCATTACGAGAACGAACGCGTTGTAATCGACAATGGGTCCCTGATCTTCCCACATGATCTGTGCCTTCACGTCCGGTTCAGGTCCGTCGGGTCCGTTCCCAACAACCAGGTCGATGTTGTTCAGACGAATAGTGATGGTAGTCTCATTGACCTTCCCCACTTCGCCGCCCAGACCTTCAACGAGAGCACGCAATCGAATCAGTGTCTGTTTTCCGTTCACCTGAACAGCGTTCGACACCTCCTGGCGCCTGTCGATGAGCGCTGGGTGCGTGTTGGTCTTAGGAGCGCATCCCCACACAAGGGACAGGACAGTAACGGCTACGAGTAGAAACCGACCCATCAATTCCCTCTCCTCTGTAGGAGTTGCGATCAGGCTCTCTCCGAAAAAAGGCGAGTCCCCTGCGACTGGGATTCGCCTCTTCCCTGTGCTTTCCTGTTCCCTGCCGCTGGAACGGTCAATAGCTTCCAGTATGGCTCCCAGTGCGTCTTCATCCGTCAGACAGCGGCATGCACCCGCTCGGAGTGCACGCCCTTCAACGAGGTTTCGGTGAGGTCGCCCCACATTGAAACACTAGTCGATCACAAAATAATCATCCTCTACCTGACCATCAAGTGAGTAGATTACCTTGTGCGACCCTAGCCGTCTACCTTCGTAAACGATTGGAATTTGGGCACTAACGAACGCACGGTTACTGCCTGGCCAGTTATCAAGCGTAAGGCTGAGCCGTGTAACGGTGACTTGGAATTTGTCCGGATCTAGGTCGCCAAAGATAGATTGGCATTCCACCGGTTCTTCGTCACGGTAAGAATACACATTTCGCCAGAAATACCGAATCGAACGCTCCTCGACCTGATGTTCAACCGCCCATCCGACCAGCTGTGAAATGTCCGTAGAGTCACCCCCTTGCCTTAATGGCCTCAGGGTCCGAAGTCATGAAAGTAGACAACGAGACTAGATCAGCCCGACAATCCTCCTCCCCGAAGCCTCCCGGAGGAAGATTGTCTCACGTGGTGGGCAACACACTACCGGTGGGCCGGATTTGACGGCTGATGTATAGTAAGACGCTGTGCGCAAAAGTGGAGCAGCATCAGTTGAGTGAGGATACCGCCCCAAGCAGCCCCGCTACGATCTCGATTCCGAGAAAGACAATACCCATGGCTCGAAACACGGTTCGATAGTACTGCTCCCTACCCTTGATATTGGGAGCCTGAAACCACGGAGGAGGGAATTTGCCCAGGGCCATTGTGATAGCAATTAGGTTGAAGATAAATATGGGTACAAGCCATCCGTAAGTTTCGAACCACATTCTAAACCTCCCAGCACGGATATACTCACATGTTTCCTGGGGGCGAGTCCCCTGCGACAGGGATTCGCCTCTTTCCTGTGCTTTCCTTTTCTCATGCCGCTGGATCAGTCAACAGCTTCCAGTATGGCTCCCGGTGCGTCATCATCCGCCACACGATCCGCACCAGCACCCGGATCAGGCACATCAGGGCCGCCTTCTTGCTTTTGCCTTCCGCCAGCTTCTTCTCGTAGTACGCCCGGCTCTCGGGACATCGCACCGTTCCATTCTTGCTGACGCACACATGGACCACGGCGATTCGGTAGAATGTGGAGAGTAGCGTTCGCTGCCCGTGGGCCGACCGTGTCCGCTGGCCCTTGCCTGCTGAACTCCACACCTTCGGCGCAATCCCGGCGTACTTCGCCAGCTTGTCCGGCGTGCTGAAACGCGTCACATCCCCGATTCCTACTAACAGATCGGCTGTTGCCACCGTGTCGACCCCGGGCAGGGTGTCCAGTCGCTGCCCAGTCAGCCGGATCAGCTGGCTCATTTGCTGCTCGACCTGCTCTATCGTTCGCTCCAACTGCCGGTACTGCTGGACCTGCGTGCGCACCACCTGGTCCCGCTCCGCCTGAAACTCCCGTTCACCGGCTCCGGCTAGCGCCTTCGCCAGCAGCTCTGCCGCCTTCTTCCGGCCGAAGAAGTAGTGGCTCTCCTCCTGCAGGAATTCCGCCAGGTTCCCCACGCAGATACCTGCT
>JBOZRQ010000016.1:0-105794 GCA_050789255.1 Symbiobacteriaceae bacterium | reverse complement strand
CGGAGGCCAATCGCCGATGCTTCGTGAGGGAGCCAGCCCAGTTTCACAAGGTCGACCGGAACACCGTCAGGTCCGGGCGTGTCCGCCATCAACGGGCCGATGGCTTCTAGGGGAGGCGCATCGGGTGAAAAATACCGCATGCAAGGCGGCGTTCAGCCCCTGTACTTTCATGTTGACGGGGGTGCTCTGCCGACCGGGTTCCACTATAAATTTCCGGAGAGCCTCTCGCCCGTGTGGAAAAATGTAGCGGAATCCGCAAAACTAGGGGCCTGGAGGTCACTGAACTACCGTTTTCCGGCCTAATCCGGGCCGATATGCGCCATCTGAAAGCCCACAAGAGCTATTTGCGGAGTGAACTGGCCCTCCAAACGCGTGATTCCGCTACAATTTTCCATTTGGCCTGGCTCGCTCTAGGAAAAATGTCGTGGAATCCTGTTGCCATCACCAACGGACCGCAATCTCAGGTTCCGCCTCCACGAAGCGGGCCACACCAGGTTACGCGCTAACGGCTTTGCCATAATGGAACTATCTATACGGCCGGGCTGAAGACTTGGGCCGGAGAACGTGAATGCAGCCAAAGGCATCCTGCATCCGACTGCATACTTATGCGACGCTATTCGTTTGTCAGCAACCTGACAAAGGCCAGGGCGCCGGCCCTGGCCTTTGTCTCGAGAGTGTCCCGGCTCTAAGCCAGCACCGTTTCGTTCAACTGCCCGGCGAAGTAGGCCAGTTGCACAGAGAGGTCTGCCGCAATCAGGCCGTTGGCGTTGAGCAGATGTCCGTCGAGCGGCTCACCAGGGATATAGTCTCCCAGTTCTACATGTCGGATGCCGCCGCTGTATGTCCCCACAACGGCGTGCAGCACCTCGGCATATCCGCCCGCTGCACTGCGGAGCAGGGCGCCGGGGCCCAGCTCGCGCACGGGCACCAGCTTGCCGTCGGGGTTCAGGAACAGGTGATCAGCCGTGGCGACAAGATGGCGGACCTCGGCGCCACAGCGGAACGTGAGCGCATAGATCCCTTCGAGCTCAACGCCGGGATCGATGCCGCCGCACGAGACGACTCGGCGCGGCGTCCAAGTGCCGGCGTGCAGGCCCGTCGTCAGGACCGTCTCCCCGGGCTCAATCTCCTGAATGAACCTGAACGCCCCAGGCGCCACCTCGACCGGGGTGTGAAACGCCAGGCAGTCACAGCAGCACCAGCACATCTGACCGTCTTGCACGATTTGCGGGACGGGCAGGTCGGCCGGGAATCCAGTGTGTTTGCAGTACTGGTCGATCTTGACCTGGACCTTCTGGCAGTAACCCGCGGAGATCTCGTCGCAGTAGACGGGTGGCTGCCGTTTTCGGATCTCCTCTCGGCATTTCGGCTCGGTCGGCACCTGCGATACCTCCCTTATCCCAGGGGTTGCCCCCAGCGGTTCTGGGCTGGATTGCTCGGGTCCCGCTCCGGACAGCGCTCTGTAGCGACCTGCGCCTTGCGGGAGGCCACGCAGCCACACTTGGCACAGACCCTGCGGTCACCTGCCAGCTTCAGCATCCGATAGGCAGCCAAGGGCGGCGGGTCAATGAGGTACTCGCAGCGCTGGCAGGCGCTCAGGCGGGTGTCCAGCGTCTCCTGATCGACGCGGGCGAAGCCGGAGGTGCTCCACTTGAGCATCGCTTTGGCCGCGCTGGCGGCCAGCGCAGGGGTTGTGTGCCGGATCTCCTCGGGAGGACCCTCGTACTGCTTGTTCCTGGGATCCTGCAGGAGCGTCTTCAGCAGACGGGGGCTGCTGCGCGTCATCATGAGGTACTGGGCGAACTGATCGTCCTGCATCGCCCTGCGTACGACGGCGAGCGGTGCCGGCTCCCCCAGGTCAAGGAGATCGCCGAAGCGCCGGCAGAGGTCTTCCCACGACTCCACGTTTTCAAATGCAGGCAGCGCTTTGGCCATGGTGCACCCCTCTTTGCATCAATGGGTATATCCGCTACTTCTTCGGTGTGTGGAAGAAGGCGCTCCGTCCCCGTTCACCCAGCGGGTGATCGTGCTCGTCTAGTACGTCGGTAACCTCGAGGACATACTCCTTGTTCGCATGGAGCCCCGTGACGGACAGGAGCACCTGCTTGAAGTTGTCGCCTGCCACCCGCGCCTTGGTGATGGTTACGCCCGGCATGATGGAATAGTTTTCAGCCGTCTCCGCTGTGGGTTGGTTGACCAGCTCGCTGAAATCGACGGTCACCGTATCGTCCAGCAGATCGGGATTCGCTCCGGTCACCCGGAAGGCAGGGTGGGGCAGGGCGCAGCCAGGCATGTCATCCATGGCGGCACCGGCGTTCAGGGTGGCAATACGGCATGCGAGGGAAGGCTGGCCGCAGATGTCGTCTGGGTTCTCGTGCGCATGCATGGGATCGACCGCATCAAACAGCGTTTGCAGCTGCTCCATGCCCTTGCGGAACACTTGGAAGAAGAGGTCGTTGTTCCAGGCCTGTCGCAAGAACATCAGAACGCCGTTGTAGTCGGCGGGTCCGACGCACTTGTTTCCGTCTGCGGCTGCCATGAGATGGCTCAGGATGATCGCAAGCCCATCACGGTTGATGGTCTTGAGGCGGGCCAGGCCACCGTTAATCACGACCATCGGATAGCGCAGGTTCTTGAAGTAATAAGCGTTCGGCAGTTCGTTGCTCCAGTCGATCAGCAAGAGCATGTCCGGGTTGAAGGCCTGGTAGACCTTGAACAGGTAGTCCACCATGGCCACCACGGCGCTGTTGCCGGGGCTGAGCTGCTCAATGTGCGCCTGAATGTCCTCTGCCTGCTGCTGCGTGAAGAAGCTGACGGCAGACTTCGGAATGTTGAAGAGCGACTCCGTGTGCGGTGTGAACCCGCTCGGCCAGGCCCGCTTGTCGGAGATGAACTCATGCAGTTCGGGGTGCTGGGCAGGTCCGTATGTAGCGAAGAAGGCGGCTGTGCCTGCCTGCGGGAGCGACTTGGCTTTCTCTGCGGCCAGAAGCCCGCTGTCCAATTGGCCGCTGTAATGGGCGAGCTGCACGGCCAGATCCGCGGTGACCAGGCCGTTCGAGTTGAGCAGGTGGCCGTCGATCGGCTCGCCCTTTTCGTACGGGCCGGTCGCAATGTGCCGGACACCGCCCGTATACTTGCCAGGAATCGCAAAGAGAACCGTCGCAACGCCGCCGTCGGCCTTCCGGATCCGATCACCCGGGTGTAGCTCCTGGACGGGGCGGAGCGTGCCGTCCGGCAGCAGGTAGAGGTGATCCGCGGTGGTGATCAGGTAGCGGAGATCGTCCTCCTTGACCCCTTCCATTCGTGCGAGCAGGTAGTACATGCAGTCCATCTCTGTGTCGATGGCCATGCCGCCGATCTCCGTCACCAGCTTGGGCGCCCAACTGTTTACGTGGGGCCCTGTGGTCAGGACCGTCTCGTTCATGCCAATATCCTGGATGAACTTGAACTCTCCGGGCGTCACCTCAATGGGCGTGTCGTAGGCAAAGCAGGAGCAGCAGCACCAGCAATCTCGGCCATCCCTGGCCACCTGCGGAACCGGCGTGTCGCCGCCCAGACCGTTGTGCTTGCAGTACTTGTTGATCTTGTCCTGGATCTTTCCGCAATGGCCGGGGTCGATGTCGTCACAGTAGATCGGAGGATCTGATCGCTTTACGTTGTCCAGGCAGGCTTGCGTTGGCATACGGGGACCTCCTTATTGCTGGCCGTTACACGGAACCCTGCAGGAACCAGACGAGATCGATGTCGACGAACGCCTCGGGATTGAGGGCGTTATCACCACCCTTCTGCTTGAGCCCTGCGGGTGTGAATCCGCTGGCAAGGTTGAAGCTGACACGGACCTCAGGGGGAGTGTTCTGCGCCGGAATCGGCGACGGGAACATGAAGAGGAAGTCGCCGCTGCTGGCGAGTGAGACGGTGACCGGATCGCCGGAACCGATCTGCACGGTGATGTACGCGTTGCGTGAAGCCGTGCTGACCCCCGGCGCCGTCTGCAGCTTGAAATAGAACCCGGTGATCTCCGAGCCGGTCACATTGGGCAGCGTCAGCGCGGGAACCGGCAGCCGCAGGGTCTGCACCTCGCCGACCGGAGGCTCATGCAGGAATGCGTACCAGGCGGTGGGATCCTGTTTGGCAGCGAGCGTCAGCCGCGACCAGGAGCGGGAGCTCAGTTCGGGCAGTGAGGCCACCTGCTGCTGGAATGCCCGTCCCCCGTCCACCGCCGTGTACTGGAGCTGGATGACCACGTCGGCGATCGAGGAGAAGGCGATCTGGTTGTTGGCGGGCGGCATGGAGAGCCGCCATGCGGAGACGGCGCCCGTTCCTTCGAATGGCAGGTAGCGGGAATCGTTCAGATCCACCGAGAACAGGCCGGTGTCATGCTGGGCGCTGGAGAGGGCGATTTGCTGGTTGTTGCGCACGCCCGTCTGAAGCTGGTCGGCCGTCGGGGTGGGGGCAGTGGCGTCTCCCAGCAGGAACCGGACGACGTCTGCCTTGGGCTGAAGGACGATCTGGTTGCCGGTCTGGGTCAGCGTGGCCTTGATGTTCTGGTACGGGCCGACGACCGCCGGGATCGAGACGGACAGCGTCTTGATCCGCCGATTGTAATGGCCCGGGAAGTCGGCGTCGAACAGCCGCTCCGGCAGCTCAAAGATGCACTCACCGGCCTGGACGAAGCGAAGGAAGGCGAGCGGGTTGAGCTGGCGCAGCGAGATCGTGCGCTGAATCTCCAGCGGGCGAGTGGCTTGCTGGACGTACGTCTTCTCCATCTGGCCGACCGCCAGGAGCAGACCGCTGCCGGCGGTGAGCCCCTTGTGCAGGCTGTCCCAGTATCCGAAGGTGATGAACGTCGCGTCGGTGCCGTACTCGAACTGGTACGCCCGCTGGGCCAGCCGGGCCATATCGATCGCGGCCGAGTACGCCTGGAAGTAGACCGAGGCGATCCGGTCGACCATCCAGTTGTACAGCTCTGCGCTGGTGAACTTGCGCTGCAGGAATTGGCCCATTTGCTCATTCTGGGCGATCTGCGTGTTGTGCATCTCCAGGTCGCGCTGGGCGATCGTCTTGCGGATCAGGTTGGCAGCGATCTGGGCGTTGAACATGGCGACATCGATCTCCGCGAGCTTTTTCTGGAACGTCCATTCCTGCTCGCGCCGCTTGTTCGAGGCGGCGATGGAGGTCAACTGCGAGACGACGTTCGCACCGATCGCCAGCGCCTCCATGGCACCCGCCGCCTCCTGCAGCGATGCGCCTAGCTGTTCGCCGCCGTACGTCATGGCGAAGGGCGAGCCCGCCTGCGGCACGGCATAGCCGATCGCTGCGGCCGTCTTCAGACCGGTGCCGATCACGTTGAAAATCCCAGCCAGCCCGAGGGAGACGATCTGGGCGACCTCTTCCGGCAGGAGACCAGCGGTAATCAACTGGTCGTAGTGCTGCTTCCGTTCGGTGGCGCCCGCCAGGCTCTGCTGGAGGCTGTCGCCCTGCGCATCGATCTCGGCGATCTGCTGCTCTTTGATCGTGGTCAGCAGGTTCAGCAGTTTGGCGGCCTGCGTGACACGGAGCATCTCAAGCTGCTCGGCATCCCGCCGCTCCAGCGCGGCGAGCAGCGACGAGCCGAGCTGCATCACGTCGGAGACCAGGCTGCGCGCCTGTGCGACCAGGTAGGTGAACCGATAGGCGGGAACGGGGGTCGCCCCGGGGGCTGCGGCGCCCAGCGCACCGCCACCTGCAGCAAAGCTCTGGATCAGCGCTCGTGGGTCCAGCGGCGGTGCGAAGAGGGCGAGCGGCCGCTCGATCCCCTTGATGTTCATGCAGTGCCGGATCTTAAACAGCCGGTCCTCCACCCGATCCCAATAGGCGACGAACTCCTCGTTTTCGGGGATGCAGAAGTAGGAGTCGATGTCGTTGAATGGTACGTCTGCCAGCCGTACGCTGTCCGGGCACCCGCGCACGAACGGCGTATTCTCCAGCCGGATCAGGAACTGCGGGATGCCGTCGGGGTAGGCGGTCTTGATCTGGTTGAAGTCGAGGGCAGCGCGGGTAGGGCAGGGGCCGGTTGACTCCGGGCGCTTGCCCAGCAGGTCCCGGGCGAGAATGTAGAGGCCGGCAGCCTGTCCGATCGCCTCGCGCGTATCCTGGGTGAACAGGGCATCGCCCCACTGCAGCAGGTTGTCCACGTACTTCATCACCACCGCCTTGGCATAGGCGGAGATGCGCAGGCGGGCGATCGCATCCGGGTCAAACGGATCGTCGTTGTAGGCGTCGATCTCGCACTGGTTGGTCAAGATGTCGATCAGCTTGGGGATGGTCATGGAGCGGAACGGGAGGTAGCGCCAGTACCGGTCGTTCGGGTGTTTGTCGTCCGGGGTGGGCTTGCCGGTGGGATTGAAGATGTACTCATACCACCGTTTTGCATCCTCGAAGCGCTGGTTGGTCTTCAACTGGTCGGCGATCAGCAGGGGAGCATGCAGGAAGATCTCCTGGAAGTAGGGGCCGAACGAGCCGTTGAAGTCCATCCGCGCGGGTGGGATATGGTCGGTGTCCAGGGTCGGCGGCGGAGCGCCGTTCGGCAGCCGGTAGAAATCGGTGAACGGCAGTTCAGGCAGCTGCTGGGCCTCCAGCGTGAGCAGCCGTGGGATACCGCCGGCGAAGAGGCGCTGCTTCAGCGGCTGCACCGCATTGGTGGTCAGGCGGGTGTAGCGGAACTTCAACCCGTCGTACGGGATGTTCTTGGTGGTGTACGGGCCGAAGTCGACCCGCATGTTGCCCCGGCTGCCCGGCTGCGAATAATGCCGGACAAAGGCCATCTCGTTCATGAAGCTGGTGTTCGGCAGGACGGACTGGACAAGGTAAGCCTGGTCAACGTTGTTGAACAGGTACCAGCCGATCTGGTTGCCGATGCCATAGATCGATGCCTGCTGCCCATCCACATGGTAGAGGAGATCACGCGCATTTGCGGTGGTCAGTCCAGGCTGCAGGCGGGTGCCGGGCGCATCGCTCGCCCAGTAGGTGCTGTAGAGCAGGTTGCGGCTGGGCGTGACCTGCAGCAGGTCGTTTTCACGGGTCAGCCGGGGCTGAATGGGAGGTGAGGCCGGGATCGCCTGCTGGTTGTAGTCGGTCACCAGGACCCGGAGCGACTGCTGGGTCAGGTCATCGGAGAGCACCATGGCCACGGCGCCGGTCACGTTTCCGGACAGGTGCTGGTCCCTTGCCTTCGCCGTCAGGGAGAGTGCGGCGTTGAGGTTCAGGTTGAAGTCGTTCTTGCTGGCGATAAACGGATCGTCCCCGAGGTTGGGCTCCGGCTCGAAGGTGTTGTCCGGGTCCGGCGCCTGGCCAACCTCCAGGTAGGGTCCGAATACCACGAGCATTCGCTCCGCCCCGCTGGTGCGGGGAATAATGTTGTAGGCAAGCGAACTCTGGCTGACCGTGAACGCGACGTCCGTAGCGTCTTCGGTGAACCCTTCTGTCACCAATAGCTCGGTGGGACTCGTCACCTTGTGCACTGTGCGTGTGATACCCTTGACCGTGATTCGGTCGCCCGGCTGCAGTTGCTCGGTGAAGTTGGTGTTTTTGCCGCTCACGTTCTGCAGGCCATCAAAAACGGTGACCTCGCCGATCCCCTTCACGCTGGGGTCAATCGTCCAGTCTCCGTCCACCACCAGCTTCTGGTTCGGATCGATCCGAAGGACGGTACGGGTTTCGCCTTCGATCTGGATGCCGTCGCCGACACGGACCTCCACCTCAAAGTTGGTGCCGACGCCGTCGACCACGTTAAACCCGGGGGTGACCCCTGCCCGGCCGGTGCCTGTGAACGGCGGGAAGGTGGTGAGATCCCGGTCGCGCGGGATCACCTTGAACTCGACGTCGGTCGCATCGACCTCCCAGGTGCCGTCGATCACCAGCTGCTGGTTGCTTTCGTCGATTTTCCGGACCCGTCTGCGCTGGCCGCCCACCCAAATCTCATCTTCCGGTTGAACTTGCCGGTGCAGCATCGTGCCGGTGCCCTTTGCGACGTTGAATCCCTCGGTCAGCGAGAGGACGCCGGTGCCGGGAATACCGCGCGCAATCGACTGGGCGTAGGGCTGGCGCAAGAACAGCTGCTCGTTGTCGAACGCGACCTTCACGTACTCCTCCGCGACCACGGAGAAGTCGTTGTGCTGCACCTTGATCGGCAGCGAGTCGACCAGCACCTGTGCCGGCACCCAGTCGCCGGTCACCTTCTGGAAGCTGTAGTTCAGGCTGGCGCTGGCGACCGATTGCGCCTGGGAACTGGTGGGCGTCGTAGCGTTGGTGACGATGGTCGAGCTCTTGGTAGGTGCGATCTCCGCCCAGAAGAGGAAGAGCCGGTCGAAGGCATAGACAGGCGTCACGTAGTCGGCCTTGATCGTCAGCTTGATCTCGTTCCAGGGGCCCCAGGTGGGGAGATCGCAGTCGGAGTTCTTCTCCAGCGTGCGTACGTAGTACTTGTACGGGGTGGTATTGGTCCGGGCGACCAGGTAGAGCGTTTGCGTGGTCCGGTCCCGCTCCACCCGTTCGGTGTGGTACCCGCCTACATGCACAAGGTTGGCGAGAACGGCAAAGGTGTCGAAGTAGTTCATGTACGCTTCCTCGACGTTCTCGTCGGTGACGGGATCCTGCAGAAGCTTCTCAACCAGGCTGCGGAACTCCGGCGAGGCCTGCCGGCGGCGGGAGGGCTCGATATAGTTTTCGGGGTACAGGAACACCTTTCGGTTGGCTTCCCAGACCCGGTACGAGGAGATCCACGTCCACCAGATGTCGCGGATATCCTGCGTGTCGGCGCCTGGCTCAAGCCCCATGCGCACCCGCTGCATGTAGAGCTGGACGGAGCCGATGCCCTGTGCGATGTAGGACGTGGTGTCGCAGCCGCTCATCTCCACATCGATCAGCAGAAACTGCAAGAGGTCGTCCGGCTGCCTGATGGAGCGAATCGTACGCTGCATGTGCCAGATCGTGTAGCCCACCAGCCCGTCCCGCTTGACGGCTTCGAGGGCCCGTCCGAGCTGGTCGCTGATCTCCTTGAACGCCGTCTCATCAAACCGGCCAGCGACGGCGGAAAGCGCTGCGTCGGCCACGGTCCGATAGCGCGCCCAGGCGTGCGGATCGGGCTCTTGGCCGGGCTTGCCCACGGAGAGAGGCGCCAGGGCCGCCATCTGCTGTAGGAAGCTGGCGTCCAGCCCGCCCGTGGCCATGGTGGCAAACGGCACCTCGAGCCGGAGCAGGCCCTGCATCGTGCAGATGCCGAGCTGTCCCTCTTGCGGCCAGAGGAGCGGGATAAGCTGTTCGATCTGCTTGCTCTCCCAGCCCGTAATGGTCGCGAGGGCGTCCACCTTGGCGCTTGGAAAGCGCTGCTGTTTCGGGTCGGGCGCGACGGGCAGGTCGAAGAAGCGCAATAGCGCATCGTCGCCGTCCTGGTACTCCCGGATGAACCGCTTGAACGAACCCAGGGTCTGCACGTCGGGCAGCGTCAGCCGGTCGACGGCAGCGATGGCAAAGTGCTCGGGACGGCGGGCGATGGCCCGCAGCTCGGCCTCGGTCAGCTCCAGCTTGGAGGGCATCAGCGAGGCGCGGGCGAGTCCGTCAATCAGGGTGAGCAGGCTGGGGGGCGCCTCAGCGCCGGCAGGCGGGAGGAGCAGATCGGGCAGGTAGGGGAGGAGCGTGTAGGAGGCGGCGGCATACGGGACCAGGGCGCCCACCACCGGCGAGGTGGTGCGCAGGAAGCCGGCCAGCCCGTTCGCCGCGGCCTCAGTTTGGGCGGCGGTCGTGGCGTCCATCACCTGGGAGACGCCAGCCACGTGGGCCTGGTCCTGCAGGAGCACGGCCCGGACTGCGTCCTGCTTGGTTCCGGCCTGTCCGTCCGGCACGATCTCCACCTGTAGATCCTTGTACGGATCCGATTCAGCGCTGGCGTCCTGCGCCAGGGTAATCGTCGTGGCGGTGGCGCCGCGGGCCGTACCTTGCGTGACGAGGCTGGTGACACGGTAGGCCGTGGTGTTGTCGGGCGCCGTCTCCCAGGGCTTGTCCACCGTGGCGAGCCGATCCGCTCCGCCGTAGGCGGTGATGGTGCGGCTCTGCCCGGCGCCCGTCCCGGCGGTCAGGTCGATTCGCATTCCGTTGTACGTACCGTTCTTGTCGGAGGCATCGGCGGCAAGCCGGACCGTGTCCGCTGCGCCTGCCTGGGCCGTGCCGGCGTTCTGCGCAGCCCGCACCTGGTAGACGGAGAAGCGGTCCGGCACCGTGTCCCAGGCCGCGTTCAGCGTGGCGACCCGGGTGGTCCCGTCGTAGGAGGCGATGGTGCGGCTCTGCCCGGCGCCCTGGCTGACGAAGAGGAAGTCCAGCGGCGTTTGGGCGTTGAAGTCGGTGGAGAGCGAGCCGAAGTTGGCGCCGGTGTCCGCCTTGACGATGCCCTTGCCCGTGAGCAGTTGGAACACGGCCTGTGACTGTTCGGCCGGAATCTGCTCGGACCGGAAGGCCTGGCTCGTCACTGGCACGACTGGCGCAAAGAGTGTGAAGCGGATCTGCCGCCGGACGGCGCCCAGCACGTCGCTGACGCGCTTACGTTTGGCGTCGGTCTTGGCGTCGGCAACGAAGAGGAAATCCAGCGTCATCTGATCGCTGAAGTCGCTGGAGAGCGTGCCCTGCTTCCCGTCGCCGGTGGGCAGAATCAGCGGCGGGTGCTGCAGCGTGAGCAGGGCAAACGCCGCGCGTGACTCCTCCTCGGTGATGATGCCGGCGGCGGCGAAGGACGTCTGGGTTACGGGAAAGCCAGCCGCGGCCGACTGGTACCGCTCCTGATTGGGGAGGACGACGCCCGAACCGCCCACGAACCCCTGCGCCACGAGGGCGGCGTAGGCCGAAGCGGCCCCCGCGTCGTCGAGGCCGGCGGCCATCAGCTGGTCGGCGGTCAGCAGCGTGGACTTGGCCTCCTTGGCCAACGTGGCGATAAAGGGCGGCACGTCTTCGTTGCGGAAGGCAGGACGCAGGAAGCGGGTGCGCTCCCCGGTCAGAATGTAAAGCAACTCATAGACGGTGAGCCCGGACTGGTTCAGCCAGAGGCACGTGGATACGATCGTCTGGAGCATGCCGAGCCCGGCGGTCTCCCGGGGGGTGGCGCCGTACAGCAGCCGCAGCAGCGTGAAGTACTGGTCGATCGTCATCCGGTAGAGCGTTGGGATCCGGGCGATCCGGTACAGGCTGGTCAGGTTGGACAGGTTCAGCAGCAGCGGCTCGGTGGATTGAAGAATCTGCTGCAGCCGGGCGCCCACCGGATCCAAGTCGGCCTGCCGGAGCTGGAGCGCGGCGGCGAGCCGACCGGTCAGATCCGGCGCATTCGAGACCACGTACTCGGAGGTGGCGTCAGGCAGGGTCTCCCACGTGCCGTAGATCGTCGCGATGCCGGTGCCGGCATCATATTGCCGGATGACGCGCTGCTGGCCCTTGCCTGTGCCTGCCTTGATCGTGACGCTCAACCCCGGGCACCCCTTGGAGCCAGCGGCCAGGGTGATCGTCTCGGCGGTGCCTCCCTGCGCCGTGCCGGAGGCGTAGGGCTTGTCCGCCGTCTCGCCCACATGCCAGGCCAGCGGCCGGCTGGGGTCAAACGGGATCGGGGTGGCGATGGTATACGGGTTCCGCCCTTTGAGGAGCGCGGGATTGTTGAACGTGCGGTCGAACAGATCGGCGGGCGCCTCGCCATTGCCGCGCCCGATGCTCTTGATGGTCGAGAGGAAGGCGGCGATCTCTTCCAGCGACAAACCCGTCTTGTCGGCCAGCTGCCGGATGGCAGCGAGGGAGAGGATGAACTCCTTGGTCATCTCGCTGTTGGAGGTGGCGCGCATCAGCCAATCCAGCGTGGCAAACGGAATGGTCAGGCGGCGAGAGAGCCGCACGAACCGGCTGACGCGATCGAGCCGTGCCAGCGAGAGCCCCTCGATGCGGGCGACCGGGTTTTCCTTGTCGCCGCCGCTGCTCCAGGAGATCTGCAGGTAGGGCAAAGCCTCGCCGGTATGGTTGATGAAGAGCTGGTCAGCGACGCCATCCCGCAGCTCCTGGGCGCTAAGACCCTGGACGAAGAGATCCTGCAGGTCGTCGAGGCTGGACGCCGTCCGGTATTCAAAGGTACGGACCTCCGACAGGTCTTCCACGGGAAAGACCGTGTAGGGTACCGCGCTGCCCGGGTCGCCCCAGTCGACATCCACCGTGATGGTGGTCGGCTCTACCTTCAAGACGGTGCGCACCTGGCCGGCCGCCCGAATCTGCTGCCGTTCGGACAGAACCTTGGTGAAGTCGACCCCTTCGCCCGACGCCAGCCGGGTGTTGGCGGTAAACGTTAGGGTTCCGGGGCCGCCCGCGGGGAGGTGGCGGGAGATGTCGTCGTAGCCGTAGCTCCGGCTGACACCGTTCTTGTCGGGGTCGGGCGTCGTGACAAGGGCGTACTCTTCGGGCGAGAGGCCCAGGTACTCCCGCGCCACGTCCAGGCTTGCAAACCCCAGCTTGTCGGGCTGCGGCTCCAGAAGTGTGTTGTAGACCGACCAGAGCGGCGTGTTCAGCCGGTCGAGAGCGAGCCGAATCTGTGCCAGGGGGATCTGCGCCGGCAGGTTGAACGGATAGGTGGCGGTCGCCAGCAGCGGGAGGACGTCGGTCTTCTTCAGATCAAGCTTCAGCTTCGCTTCGAGCACCTCGTTGACGATCTGCAGGAACGGAATCAGGCGGTTGGTGTTGTCGCAGGTCAGCTCCCGGGAAAAGAGGTCCGGGCGCCGGTCCGCGAGCTTGAACCCATCCGGAATCTTGGCGGAGTTGGGCTCCGTTATGTACCGGTCCGTGATCCGCATGATGTCCAGGAAGTAGGCCGCCGGCCCGAAGATCGACTTGCAGTGCTCGCATTCGCAGAAGTCCAGGCTGCCGAAGAGCGACTGGTAGTCCGGGATCCCCTCGAAGTAGTCGATCAGCTCGGGGTCCGCGTTATGCGCCAGCGTAGCCCGGCTGTAACGGGAGGCCACCAGGTCCTTTACATTCATCGCCAGGTGCTTGACCCGCGCCTTGATCTGGCCGGCCCGCCGGTAGACCTGCCGGGCTTTCTCCGGATCGTCGCCGTACAGGTCGGCATTCTGGCTGGCGAAGACCGATTCGGTCACCGTGGTGATGTGGTGCGCCGAACTGTAGCCCCGGGAGAGCAGCCCGTGGACGGCCGCCTCGTAGGCAGTCCCGGCCTCCGCACCCGCGGGCTTGCGGCCGTGCAGGCGGTGCAGCCGCTGGTGCACCTGTAGCTCTGCGAGAATCGCCTGCGCCTGCTCCTCGCTGACGACCGACTTGAAGCGCAACTGCTTTACCGCTTGCTGGTTGAAAAAGTCGAAGCCGAGCAAGTCGAACTCCTGGTCGTGGAGGAAGTCCAGCAGTTGGGACACGCTCCGAACGCCCTGCACTTCAGCCATGGTCGCATGCACCCTCTCGTGAAATCGCTTGGATCGCCCTGTTCTCCGTCGGGTCGTCACTACTGCTTGCCCTTGGGCGCCATCACCGCCGCACCGGCCAGCAGGAACATGACCGGGTGGAACCGTGCAAATGTCATCAACGTGGCGGGGGAGAGTTTGAACTTGTTGTTCTTGAGCAGCTGCTGGTAGATCCACTCGGTCTGCTTGGGAGAGAGGGTTGTCGTGAAGTTCCCCAGCCCCAGTAGCGAGTAGCCGAAGGCGTCCTTATACTGGCGATCGTAGAGGGCGGTGAGCGCCTTGATCGTGTCCGCAACGCCGCCGTACATGCCGGCCCGGAAGTGCGCTTTGTGCACGCCGTGCAGGTCCTTGGCGATGATCGACTTGTAGAGCCACCGCATCTCCTGAAACATCAGTGCAGATGCGAAGAGTTGTGGCGTGTAGGAGGACTGCCAGCCAGATTTGTACATGCCCAGGATTGAGTAGGTGCCGCCAGTGAAAGAGACCAGCTTGGCCCCGAACGCAATCTTGGAGACCATGAGCCCGGAGTACAGGCGTGAGGTCGGCGTGTCGTGATGGAAGAACTCATGGTAGCGCAGTTCGGCAAACTTAAAGACCGCATCCGACACTGAGTTGATGACCAGACCACCCTTGTTGACCTGTTTGATGCCGGCCATCAGGGAGTAGTAGTTGAAACCGCTCTTTTTCTGCTGCTTGTCCTCACCGTCTGGCGGGTATTCGCCCTTCGGGTCGTGCAGCGTGACCGGGTTGTTGCGGACGAACCGGAACAGGTTGAGCCCGTCCACCGTCTCGGCCGGGTCCGCCGTGGTCCACCGGCCGAGCCAGGGAATGTAGTAGCGGACGCCGTAGTAATAGAGGCCGGTCACCCTGTCGAGCTCCTTGCCGGAATACCGGTAGCGCTTGCGGTCCACTTCGGATGCGTTCACGCCGCCGACCATGGCGGTGCCGCCGAACGGGTAGTACTCCTCATACGTGATGATCTCGGCGGACTCGTTCACTTCCAGGGTGACGGAGCCGAGGCGGTCGTCCAGTTGATAGCGATAGAGGCGGGCGCCCGGCGAGTCGGGTGTGCAGGCGAGCATGACGCAGCGCTCTCCCAGCATGACGCGCAGGGTGGTCTCCCTGGCTGCGGGGCCCCCGGCTGTGGCGGTGTCGCTCACCACCAGGTTTCCGATGTACTTCGTGTCGGTGATGCGGGTGGTGGCGCCGCCGGCGCCCATCTGCTCCGCGACCTTCCGGGCGCGTTGCCGAGTGGAGTCGTAGACAAAGTACGCACCGTCGTCCTGCCCGCCCCCACGCTCGATCACGGTCGCGCTGCTCATCTGGTTGCGGTAGTCGTAGGTGATGGTGCGGAGGTGTTCGAGGGTGATCAGGTTGCCCGCGGCATCGAAGCAAGCGGACGGGTCGGCAATCTCTTCCGGTACGGCGTGGTCGGCGAAGTCGGCGACCCGCAACTTGCGCACCCAGCTCGCTGTGGAGGTTTGCGCGATCTCCAGGAGGTTGCCTGACGGGTCGTAGCCGTACCGGCGAGTGTAACGCTCCAGTTGACTTGGATCGGTGGCCGAGACCTGATGGCGCCCCGTGGCCGCACGGAGCCGGTAGATGGCGTCATAGGTGTAAGCGGAGCCCGGATCCACCTGGCCCTGCCGGAAGAAGACCGTCTGCTGGGTACCATCGTCCAGATGGGTGACGTTCCCCACGGGGTCATAGGTGTAGCGCAGGTCCTGCAGGGTGCGACCGTCCGTCTCCCGGCGGGAGACGGTGCTCACCAGGCGATAATCCTTCGCATCGAATGTGTTGTGCGTGGTGACACCGTTGGCAAGGCGGGTGGTGAGCGGCGCCCCGGAAGGATGATAGACGGCGCTTTCGACCACAGACTGGGGATCATCGCGGCCCGGGAAGCGGAGCGAGACCGTCCCGACCCAGCCGTTGCGGTAGTGGGTGTAACGGGTGCGGCTGCCGTCGGCGTTCGTCTCCTCTTGGAGAAGGCCGGCGGCGTCATAGGTCTGCTCCAGGTGCCACGCCTCGCCGAGGGCCACCTTGTCAGGATCGTTCCAGTTGACCTCCTCCTTGTAGCCCTGGCGGAGGCGGCAGGTCTGTCGGACCGGCTTGCCGATCAGGTTGTAGGCGGCTGTGGAGACCTCCCCCGCCTGGTCACGGTGCAGCACGACCCGATCGACCGTGTTGACGTTCGGATCGTCACCATAGGTGATCCGTTCGGTATCCTGATCCAGACCGTCGCCGGCCGCATGCACCCGGATGAGCCGGCGCAGCGCGTCATGGTACATCGCCACATGATAACCCCGCTGGTCCCAGACATGGATCGGCTTGTCTGTTACGTCGGACAGGGACAGCAGCGGCACCCCGCTCTCCGGTCCCGTGATCGGTTGGTTGCCGGCGTCTGCGCTGCGCCAGGAGATGCGCCGGGATGCCATGTCGTAGGCCGCGATGAAGTCGTAATAGGAGGGCTTATCCGGGTCGGCGCTGTTATAAAAGCGCGGATTTGCGGCCCGCAGCGCGTTGCCCAACACATCGAGCCATGTGTAGGTAGGCAGATCTTCACGCCGGGCGGAGCCGTTTGTCTGGACGATGTTGACTTGGGTGACCTGAATGTCCCGGCCACAGGTGTCCAGGGCGGTTGTGGTCGGGGTATCCGCAAAGCCGGCGGCCATCTCCAATGCCGCCCGCTCCGCCGGTGGCAGATTCGGGTCGTGAATATGTGCCTGGTAATAGGGGGAATCGAGCACGGTGTCGTCCTGGTCAAACACGACCCGGCTCCAGGGGCTGTAGACCGTGCGGGTCAAGAATCCCTTGGGCGTCTCAAGCTGCACCTCTCGGTTCAGCGCGTCGTAGCGGTAGACCGTACACGGCGCCGACGGATTGGGATCCCAGGCGGCCGACGGGGTTTCGTAGGGCAGGTAGCGCCGGACGGGGTTGCCCTTGTTGTCATAGGCGGTGCGATCGACGGTCAGCCAGGTATCTTCTGTGATGAGGGTCTTCTTGCAGAGGGTGCGGGCGGAGGCGTCAAAGTAGGTGACGGCGCACCCGATCGGAGCGGCATCACCCGGCGGCTCTTCAGCGGCCCACCGGTGCGCCTGCAGCAGGATCGTCAGCGGCGGCCTCTCTGCCTGTGCACGCAGATCGTAGAAGAAGTAGCTGCCAGCCCCCTGCAGGAAGCGGGCCGGATCTGCCAGCACCGCCGCTGAGGTGGGATCGGGCACGATCTGGTAGGCCGAAAGCGGCGCGTTGCCGACCGGCTTGCCATCTTTCACACCGTGTATGGAGGTGACCATCACCTCCAGCAGCGGATCGTAGAGCGCCTCGGAGAGATTCTGGTTGTGATCGGTGATCGAGCGGGGCTGCATCGCCCGGTAGTCCGTCTCCAGGGTGGTGACCCGACCCAGGCAGTCGGTCACCCGCGCAAGCTCAAACAGGTAGGGGTCGTAGGCGTACACCGTGCGGTTCCCGAACGGATCCTGCACGGCAGTCGGCTGGAAGTAGCCGCCGGCGTCCAGGTAGAACTGGGTGAGCCCGTCGTTCCACCAATAGCCGTCCGCCTGCCGGTATCCGCCGTCTGCGGTGAGCAGGTCAGGGGTGACCTTATCCCCGAAGACCGAGTCGAGCAGGTACGCCGAGAATACGGCCTGCTGCCTGTGGTGGAGCAGCGCGGCGGCCGTGCACCATCCCAGCGGCAGCGGTTCGGTGAGCGCCTCATTCCAGAAGTAGTCCTGCGTCCAGCCGTACAGGCGTGACTCCTGACCGTTCGGTGCGAAGGGGTGGCCGTACGGTACCTGGTTCTGAAGCGCATCGTCGACCTGGCTTTGAAGCGCTGACCACGTGAAGTACCGCGCACTGCCGCCAGGCGCCAGTCCTGACAGTTCAAACTTACGCTGCTCACAGGGAATCCCGATCAGATAGAACCCGGCATCTCCATCGCGGTTGATATAACTGTCCAGCTCCACCGTGACGGCTAGTTCGGTCTGCCCGGGGAGCGGCACGTCCGGCCGCCGACGGCGCGGGTAGGCGACTGACGCTTTCCGGAGGGCGTTGCCGTACGGGTCGGTCTGCAGCGTCAGGCGGTGTGCGATCCGGGGATCATCGGACGTGCCGTCGTACTCGCTGGTGGCTCCCTCCCATTCGGTGACGAGGAAGACGGCGTCGTGCCCGTCCAGGCAGGGCTGCAGCATCTGGACGAGGTAGGTCGCCTCGGTGATGCGCAGGGGGACGGGCTGGGGCGCCCCGTCGGCGGAGAGTGCGTACTCCTCCGTATGGAGGCGATGGTCCGCCAGGGCGCGGACGGCCTGCCGGATGGTATCGGCACTGGCTGCCAGGATTTCCGCCGTTAGAACGCTGTCGGGCAGTTGCAGGGCGTATGGGTCGCCGTGGAAGTACTCGCCGGCCATCTGCCGGGAGACGGCGCTGTCGGCGTAGGCGCCGGTATGGTTCCAGGCCCTGGTCAGGAGCGGCTCGACCGCCGGCTCTTCGGCGAGGGGCGCCCGATCCGGGAAGTGCCACGCCGAGACCGAAAACGCGCGCGTATCCTGCCACTGCACGCTGCCGAAGCCGAGGAACTGCCGTTCCACCGGGTCGTAGTAGCCGTGGCTGTATTGGAATACCCTGACCGTTTTTGATCCCGAGATCGGGTCGTCGGTCTGCACCTGGGAGACGACCTGGACCGGAAAGGGGAGGCTGGTCAGCCACGGCCGGCCAGCGGCGCTGTCCTTGAGAAAGTACTCGGTTGAGCTGCGGTAGCTGATCTGCGTATGCTGACCCATGCCGTTCGAGTAGCCGGTGAGCAGGTAGGGGCGGCGGCGCCCGCTGAAGTTCAGGAACAGATGCCGGACCAGGGGCTGCGCCTTGCTGATCACCAGCCCGGCCAATCCGATGCCGAGCACGTCGGCCATTTGCGCCTGGTCGAGGTCGTCGAAGCCCTCCGGGATCGAAAAGCTCTGCGCAGGGGCAAAGCTGTTGCCCGACAGGTTGCAAAAGAGATCGCAGTGGTCGGCGTACAGGAAGATCAGGTCGGCGGTGCCCGAGCCCGTCACGTCCGCCAGGAAGATGCGATCCGCACTCAGGCCGGGTCCGAAGGCAGGCGCATGCGCCATCTGCACCCGGGGTCCGAACCGCCCGTTTCCGAGGGAGGGCCAGACCGTGACGCTGCCGTCTGCGATGCAGACGCGATGCGATAGCCCATCGCCGAACATGTCGGCAAAGGCCAGGTGGACGAGACGCTCCGGCGGCGTGGGACCTGGGGCGCCCGAGGCGGGAATGGTGGAGGGGGCGGCGAATCCGGCTCCGCCCAGCGAGCGGTAGTACCGCAGATTGGCGCCGTCGCCCGTGAGGATGCCGGCCCGTCCGGAGCCGGACAGATCGACCAGCGCCGCTGCAGGATCGCTGAACTCGGGCGCGTAAGAGGGGAACTCCCGGTAGGAGTCCCACCTGCCGTCGTTGTTGTTCGGATAGTACCCGCCGCGCGCAGCCTCGCCGACGACCAGGCTCATGCGCCCGTTTCCGTCCACGTCCAACAGGCTGTGGCGGCGCTCCGACAGCTGATGTTCCGCCGGGAAGTGGGGCAGTTCCCGCGGCTGTGCGTAGCGACCGTCGCCAAGCGGCGGCCAGTACAGAAGCGTGGCGCCGCCGGTAAGGAGAAGGCCCGGCAGACCGTCGCCGTACAGGTCGATCATTTGGTAGCCGTTCTGCCCGGGGAGCCCCTGCACCGTCTCGCCCCCACCGAGGGTGAGCGACTGCCAGCTATGCTCCTGCGGGTTCCACTCTTCATACGCCATCTCCAGTTGTGGGAGCGCCTGGGTCAGGTAGGTGCCGTCTGGCTGGGCGCTGTACCCGATCCGCTGAACCCCAGCGAGAACCGATACCTCGGGGCTTTCCCGGTAGGTCAGTTTCATCACGTTGACCAGGCTTTCGGGGGCGCCCAGTTCGTCTGGCAGGTGGTGGACCAGCAGAATATGGCGGCACAGGCGCTGGGTCCTCACCTCGAACCCCGGCCTGTAGGTGGAGAACGGGTCCTGCCGCACAGCCCAGGGACGAACCGGCTTCAGCGCAGGCAGATCGTACTCCCCGTAGTCGAAGAGCACCGCAAAGGCAAACTGCTCCTCACCGTTTGCGTCCCGGTAATTGCCGTACTGGATCTGCTCAATATAGCGGTTGGCGTTGCTCCTGTTCTGCGCGTAGATCACAGGCGGGACGTTTTCGTCGTTCTCCTGCTTGTAGTGATAGCGAACCCGGTTGCCGTGCGCATCGACCGTCTCCTCGATCAGCCACTGATAGACGCGCAGCGGGTTGTCCGGATCGGCGATCCGCGCCGTCTCACTGCGACCAAAGACAGATCTGGTGCCGCTGCGGTCGGTTACCTGCCAGAAGGTGGACCCGGTGGTCAGACTCGTCCACTGCTCGATCCGGTCGAACGCACCCTCCACCCGTGGGCGGAAGGCCACCACTTCACAGGAGTCGGCGCCCAGATTCACAATGCGCCGATCGGCCACCCAGCGGTCTCCGTCCCGGCGGTACCGCGGGACCATGGGCTGCCCGCCGTTGTACAGAAGGAGATCGGTGCCGTCGTACTGCGGGATCCCCTTGTCTGTGCGCCGGGAGATGACAGGCAGGTCCAGGGAAAAGCCGAGACCGAAAGGGCTGTTGCCGCCCCCGCTCTGATAGCGGAGCGAAAGCTGCGGGGTCTGCCCGCGCGCCGGGGAGAGATAGACGGGCACGCCGAATGACGCCGTTCCAGTGAACGCATTCGGTTGGAAGGTCTCACCATAACTCCGGGCCCCGCCACCTTCGGGCAGCGACAGTTTGGGGTAGGAGATCGGGGTCGGCTGGCCCTCGGTTCCGGTCTGTGACTGAGTCACTGCTGCCACGCCCCATCGGTCAAGCATTACGGATGTCGGATCATTCCTACAAGCGGGAAAAAACTATCTTAACTCTAAAATGTAGGGGGTGAAATTGTAAATAGATCGGAATAAACATCTAAGTATAAATCGTTCGACAAACGTGGAGAGGCGTTGCGAAAGTCAGAGGGGAGGTGACAACGGTATGGCAGTGGAGAAGAACCCCGCCACGGAGGCGCCGGTGGCAGGGCAGTTGGTCGATTACAGTGCGCTGGAGACCCGGACCCGGTCGATGCAGGACGCTGGCATTTGGGTGGAGGCGCCGGCCAGCGCTCGGATGACATCCCTTGCCCGCACACGCTGGGTCAAGCTGGCCATGGCCCAGGGGCTCGGCACCGACAAGCCCAAGTGGGCTCTGGTGATCCCCGACCCGGAGAAGAAGAGCCTGTTCTTCGTTCCTTGGAAAGAGGAGCATCCCAGCGCCGTGGAGGTGCGGTACTACCGCAACGGCGCCCGTATGAACCTCACGCCCGTCTTTACTTACCTGGGTCGCATCTTGGACGTCGGCTCCCGGGAGTTCTTCCCGGTCAAGCTCTCCGAACGGCCGGTCAAGGTCGGGGAGATGACGGTAAATGGACTCGTAATGCCGCTGAAGCGAGAAGCTAAACGCTACGAAAAGAAAGAAAGCAAGGAGAGGGCGGCCGCACGGAGGGCGCAGAAAGCGCAGGAGGCCAAGGCAGCCAAGGCGACCAAGGAGGCTGCGGCTCCGTCCGAACAGCCCAAGTAAAGCAATAGGAAAAAGGCCAGGGCGCCGTGCCCTGGCCTTTGCTATGGGATGGGTCGTGAAACAGAACGAGGAAGGGAATCGTCAATGATGCATAAGCAAAACGAGGAGGCCACCTCTGTGAAGTATGGCAGCCGAGCCGTGGCTTTGATCGTGGTACTTTGCTCCTTGATCTCCGGCTGCACCAGCAAGCCGGCGCCCCCGGCGCCCTCTGCTCCGCAGGCGCCGAAGATGGCCTGGCAGCCGGTGCTGGGCAGCGGTTCAGCGGATTTGTTCTACGCGGCCCCGGACGGGTCGGGCTACCTTTTCCTGGAGACGCAGGGCGGCAGCCTTGTGCACGTGTCAGCCACCGACAGTGCGCCCAGAACGATTCCCGTTGACCGCCGGACCTTCCAGGTGGGTGACGTGACGGTGGAGGCGCCCCTCGCCGAGACGCCCTATGGGCGGATGCTGGTCGCGGAGCGGCCTAACGCGCGCCTCAGCCTGTCGCCCGACGGGCGCCGCCTCGCAATTGCCGAGCAGGGCCTCTGGGTGGCAGACCTGGAGGGCGGGGCGGTCACCCGCGTCAGCTCCGAACCGCAGCCGCCGCCCGTGCCGCTGGTCAAGCACCAGACGTGGGTCTGGGCGAACTACCCCTCCTGGTCCGCCGACGGCAAGTGGATCGACTTTTATGCCACCCGGGAGCAGCCGAACCAGTCTGCTCACTGGCGGGTGCCCGCCCAGGGCGGCAAGGAGGAACTGGTCAGCCGTCAGGATGCCGGGCCATATGGGAGCGCTACCCTGCCAGATGGGCGGGTGGTGCGCACCGAGGATGCTGGCATCGGCGTCTACCCTGCCGGCGGCGGTAAGCCCGTCACGTATGGCGCCGACCTGAGCGGCCCCGTCAGCATCTCGCCGGATGGGCGCTGGGCGCTGATTCTCGACCGGGCACGTCCAGCGCTGGTCATCGTCGATGTGATGGCCGGCAAGACCCGGGAGATCCCGCTGCCGCCCGGTTCCGGGCCGGAGATGGACCCGCGCTGGCGCGGGGATCAGGTGCTGTTTCGCACCCGCCCTATGCGGTTTGACGGCCCGGCCTTTCTTACCATTGTCGACATGCCGACCGGGCGCCTGACCCAGTACACGACGCCCGAGCCGGCCGGGGCCGATGTCTGGCCGCTCGGCTGGGACGGCCAGGGACGGGTCCTGGCCCGGATTCTCCCCTTGCCCACTCCGGGTGGGGTGACGCCTCCCACAGCCCCCCAGGGCGCCTGGCTCCTGGACCCCGCAGCATACCTGCCGCCGGCGCCAGCAACACCTGGCAAACTGCTCTACGCAGGGCTCGCCGGACCGGGTCAGGACTGGAAGCAGTTCGCCGGGGACGGCCCGGTCACCGGCGGCGAGGTGGGCACGGTGCCCCAGGCGATCCTGTGGCTGCGCCTCGACCAGCCCCTGGACGAGTCGTGGATCCGGCAGTCGGTCAAGGTGGAAGGACCGGGCACCCTCGAAGTGCATGGGGCGCCGCTGGGCCTCGCCTTCGTGCGGCTGGCCGCCGCCAAACCCGGGGATACCGTCCGGGTGCAGATTCCGGCCTTCCAGTTTGACCTGCGGCTGAAGTTCTAGCGATTCCACCAGAAATTCCCACCACCGCTCGTGCTGTGGTGGGAATTTCTCGCTGAATCCCTGGAAATCAGGGGCACACAGGCCAATGAGCCGCCGTTCTTCGCTTGGTCAGGGCCCAAATGCCCCCTTTAAAGCCAAAAGCAGCGGCCTCAGGGGGTGAGTAGGCCATTGAGCCATGAGGTTCCACTACAAATTCCCATCAATGTTGGCAGGCCGCTGGGAAAAACTTGTGGAACCAAGGGGTTTCATTGCATCTGGCTGTTGTTGACCCTGATCGACCTGGCAATCATCCATCCCGAAGACCTGAAGCTGAAGAGCATCGACCAAGAGATCTCCGGGCGCCTTCCCCGCCTTGACTGAGGAGAGGGCCAGTAAAGTTCCTCGCAGCTTCGGATAGCCCTCTAAAGCCGCACCGGGAGCTCCCGGTCGAGCAGGGCGCCCGCCGGCCCGACCGAGAGGCGCCAGGCCCGGAGCTCGACCCCGGCCCGGGACGCCGCCCGCAGCTCCTCGCCGAAGGCCGGGTCGATGGCGTCATAGGGCCCGACGGCTTGCACATCGCTGCGCTGGGCGACGAAGAGGACGGCGGCCCGGTACCCCTCACTGAGCGCCCGCACCAGTTCCCGCAGGTGCTTGGCGCCCCGCTCGGTCGGGGCATCGGGGAAGCGGGCCACCAGGGTCCCGTCCGGGTCCGGCAGGGCGGTCGTGACCGACTTGACCTCCAGCAGGCAGGGCGGCAAGCCCGGCTCGTCCAGCCGGAAATCGATGCGGCTCTCGCCGTACGGAACCTCCGCCGCTACCTGCGAGTACCCGGCGAAGGGCGGGAGGGCCTGGGCCGGGAGGGCGGCTCGCAGAAGCTTCCCCGGAAGGGCGGTGTCCGCCGAGACCCAGGTCCCGGCGGCGGTCTGAACCATAGCCAGAAGCCCGGCCGTCACCCGGCCGGGCTTATCAGTATCGTTCAGCTTTACCATCACCGGGGCGCCCTCCACCAGCAGGTCGGCCATGCGGCCTGAGGAGGCGACGTGGACCTTGAGCGTCTCGCCGCTCTCCGTTGCCACGAGGGCGACGAAGCGGTTGGGGCGCGCCAGGAAGGTGGCGGGAATCATTAGCGGGCGGCCCGGGCGGCCTCGATCGCCGCATCGTAGTTCGGCTCCTGACCGGCGACCGGCACGTACTCGGCGTGCACGATGTTGTTCTGGGAGTCGACCACGAAGACGGCGCGGGAGCTGAGCCGCCAGTCCTTGTTATAGGTGCCGAAGGCCTGGGTGGCAGAGGCATCCCGGAAATCGGAGAGGGTGACGACCCGGTCGATGCCGGCGGCGCCGCACCAGCGCTTCTGGGCGAAGGGCAGGTCCATGGAGATGGTGAGGATCACGGCGTGGTCCCCCAGCTCGGCGCCCTGCTGGTTGAAGCGGCGGGTCTGGGTGTCGCAGGTGCCGGTGTCCAGGGACGGCACGAAGCTGAGAATGCGAACCTTGCCGGCGTATGCGTCGGAGCTGACGGTGGACAGGTCGTTCGCGACGGCGGTGAAGGCGGGGGCCTTATCGCCCACCTTCAGCTCGGGGCCCACCAGGGTGCAGGGGGCGCCCTTGAAAACGAAAGCAGCAGCGCGTTCGATCGACATGCGGTAGCTCTCCTCCCGAAACGGTCATTATGAAGGGTCACGAAGTTTGGACGCACGAGCCCCGCAGCAGGTGACGGTGATCATTCCCCGAAGATTACCATACAACTGATGCCGGAGGGGATGCTCGTGGAGACTGCCTGGGAGTATCTGCAACTACTCTGCCGCCACCCGCACCGGGGCTCAGCCGGCGACGGCGAGGCTGCTGCCGCTCGGGATCTGACGCGGTGGCTGGAGGAGCTGGGCTTTGCCGTGGAGCGGCAGCCCTTCCGGGCGCCCCGGGACACCCTCTACCTCGGCCCCTTCGCCGTGATGGTCGGCTTTCTCCTGGCTGCCCGGCTGGGCAGCTCGCTGCCCTGGGCGGCGCTGCTGCTGTGCGGCATCCTGCTGGTCCCCATGGTTGGCGAGATGCTGGGCAGCCGACTGGACTTCGACCTGATCCTGCCCAAATACCCGTCCCAGAACCTGATCGCCAGGCTGCCCGCCCGGGGCGGCGCCCGCCGGCGGATCGTGGTGTCGGCCCACTATGATACCCAGCGCGCCAGCGCTCTCTTTCATCCATCCTTCTCCAGCTATATCCAGCAGTACTTCTACGTGGTCTACATCACGCTGATGGCGATTCCCGTGGGCATCGCCCTTAGTTGGGCGCTCCCCGGCGCTGCCTGGCCCCGCTGGGTGGTGGGCGTGGGGTTCCTCGCCACGGTGCTCAACGCGATCTTCCTGCTGGCCTGCCGGCGCGGCGGGCGGTATATCAACGGGGCGAACGACAACGGCTCCGGCGTAGCGCTGCTGATGGCCCTGGCCAAGCAGTGGGTGGGCGCCCCGCCTACTGATGCCGAGGTGATCTTCCTGCTGACGGGCTGCGAGGAGGTGGGCACCCGGGGGATGAAGCGGTTCGTCGCCGACTGCGGGCTCGAACCTGCCACCACCAGCTTCATCAACCTCGACAACCTGGGCGGCGGCTGCCTGCACTACCTGCTGGGCGAGGGGATGCTCGGGTATCGTCCCTACGGTGCACGCCTGATCGGGCTGGCCGAACGGCTGGCGGCCCAGCCGCTCCCCTGTGAAGTCCGGCCGCGCAAGAACCTGCTCTTGCCCACCGACGGCTTCCCGCCGAGCCGGGCCGGCTACGAGGCGATCACCTTTATCTCGTTCCTGCCGGACGGCGCCCTGCCTGACTACCACTGGTACACCGACCGGCCGGAGCGCATTGATCGGCAGCACCTGGCGTTCTGTGAGCGATTCCTGTGGACCTACCTGCTGGCGGCGATCGATAATCCGCACGAATCGATGGCATGCCACACTGTCAACAACTAGTAGGGTAATGGCCCGATGTGAAAGCGCGCACATGGTGAGAAAATGGCAGTGGGAGTAGTCGCAATACTAGTGGGAGGCTGATCTCACCATGATGCGCAGCGCAGGCGACAAGGGCGGCCCCAAGCTGTCTCGGCAGGACCAGGAGGGCACGGCCGGCAACGTGACCCGCCACGGGAGCGGGGTTCATTGGATGGAAGAGATGGTGCGCCAGGCCCAAAGCCGCGGGGATTTCGACAACCTGCCGGGCAAGGGGCGCCCGCTGCAGCTGTCGGATGACGACCCCTACGCCGGCGAGGATGCCAAGGCCTACAAGATCCTGAAGGACGCCGGATTCGTGCCCGAGTGGATCGAGCTGCGAAACCAGATCGTCGCCGAGCTCGACTGGCTTCGTACAAATCCCAGCCATCCCGAGCGGGTCAGCCGCATTGTCGAGGTCAACGTGATGATCGGCGATCATAACCGCCAGATTCCGACGCCGAACCTGGCGATCCCGAAGGTGCCCAAGGACTTTGGGCTCGAGAGTAACTAGCATCACCCCCGTGCTGCGACCGATGTCGCTGCACGGGGGTTTTCGTTCTAGCGGAAACCAGGGGCCGAGAAGAATCGCCCCGCTGGTCCTGCCGTACGCGGGCGACGGATGCCCAGGGCGGTCTGGTGGGGGTGGCCTATGGGCTGGGGCACTTCGCAGCCATGGCGGGCGGGGGCTGGGTCGTCATCATCGACAACCTTCTGCAGGCCGTACCAGAAGCCGCAAAGTAGGGTCTAAGGACCGGGGGGCCGTCAGGGTACCCCCCGGTCCGAACAGCCCTGAGTGCGAACGCAGCGAGTCACTTTGGCCGATTTTTCAGGGATGTGACGACCTCATCCAATCCTCAGACTGACCCATGGCACAACCAACCACAAGCAACACAACTTACATCGAAGCTTCTTTAACGTTTCATGATATACTGCCTATGTTATTCGTGAATAGTGCCGAACGAGGCCACGCCGAAAGCGTGGCTGTTATTTGCTATTGAAGGAGGTCGACGATCCGCTATGAATATGCCGAATCTGCGCTGGCCCGTAGCTGTGCTGACCATGGTGATCGCGCTAACGGCGCTTTTTGGGGTTGGGTTTGCGTTTAAGAACCAGACGGTCGACGGCCCCCTGAAGGCCGCCATTCAGGCGACGCCGAAGGTCGAGTCCTACCGGGTGGAGCGCAGCGGCGACGAGTATGAGATCACCGTGCTGCTGGCCGACTCGGGTGAGCTGGATCGCATCTACACGGCGCTGGACAAGGAGATCGTGAAGATCCTTGGCCCGCAGCAGCCCTACCAGATCAAGCTGGAGGATCGCCGCACCGCCGAGCTGGAGGACCTGGCCCGCCGGGCCAACCTGTACGTCCATGAGGCGCTTATGACCGGCCACTTCTCGGCGATGGCCGACAAGGTGGAGGCGGTGGCGGCCAGCCTCGGCGCCACCGCTCGCATGTCGGTGGACGGCGACCGCGTCTACGTGCAGATCCACAAGCAGGGCAACTACCTATACACTGTGCTGGAGCGTGAGAAGTACGACCGGGCCCTGCGCCCGGCTGAGGGAGGGATCGGGCTGTGAAGCGTTTCCCCGTGATTGAGGTCGCCCTGGGCCTTGGGGTCGCACTGACGATCTACCTGGGCGTTAAGGGCTACAACGTGATGCCCGTGGTCTTCCTGGCCGGCGTGCTGGCCATGTTGACCCAGAGCGCTGGCATCAAGAGCATGAACACCCGCAAGGTATCGACCGCCCCCAAGGGCAGCGTGCCCTCGGTGAAGTTTGAGGACATCGGCGGCCAGGCCGCAGCCAAGAAGGAGCTGCTGGAGGCCATCGAGTTCATGTCCAACCGGGAGCAGATCAAGAAGATGGGCATTCGCCCGCTGAAGGGCGTGCTGCTGACCGGCCCGCCCGGCACCGGCAAGACCCTGCTGGCCAAGGCTGCGGCCCACCACACCGGCTCGGTCTTCCTGGCCGCAGCCGGCTCAGACTTCGTGGAGATGTACGCCGGCGTTGGCGCCCAGCGTGTGCGCGAGCTGTTCAAGAAGGCCAAGGAGGTCGCCCGCCGGGAGAAGAAGCCCTCCGCCGTGATCTTCGTCGACGAGATCGACGTGCTCGGCGCCCGCCGCGGCAGCCACTCCACCCACATGGAGTACGACCAGACCCTCAACCAGCTGCTGGTGGAGATGGACGGCCTGGTGGTCGACGAGGAGGTTCAGGTGCTGGTGATGGGCGCCACCAACCGGGTGGACATGCTCGACCCGGCCCTGCTGCGCCCCGGCCGTTTCGACCGGGTGGTCAACGTCGACCTGCCCGATAAGGAAGGCCGCCTGATGATCCTGGAGCTGCACACCAAGGGCAAGCCCCTGGCTGGCGATGTGAAGCTCGAGGACCTGGCCCGCCAGACCTTCGGCTTCTCCGGCGCCCACCTGGAGGCGCTGGCCAACGAGGCAGCGATCCTGGCGCTGCGCGAAGGCAAAGATGTGATCGAGTCGAAGCACATGACCGAGGCCGTCGACAAGGTGATCCTGGGCGAGAAGATGGACCGCAAGCCGTCCGCCTCCGAGAAGCGGCGGGTTGCCATCCACGAGGCCGGTCACGCCATCGTGGGCGAGTGGACCGAGTCCGGTTCGGTCTCGACCATCACCGTGACGCCCCGGGGCCGTGCCATGGGCTACGTGCGCACCAACCCGGCTGAGGACCACTACCTGTACACCCGCGCCATGATGGAGGACCGCATCAAGGTCGCCCTGGCGGGCTTCCTGGCCGAGGAGGCGATCTTCGGCGACGCTTCCACCGGCGCCAGCGGCGACTTCCAAAAGGTCGTCGAGCTGGTGAAGCGGATTGTGGAAGCCGGCATGAGCGAGCTGGGCATCGTCGACCCCGACACTCTGAGCAAGGGCGCCGAGGGCGAGGTGATCCAGAAGATCATCCGGGAGCAGCAGGAGCAGGTCCGCTGGTTCCTGAGCCACCGTAAGGAGGCCCTGGAGCAGGTCGCTGCGGTCCTGGTGGAGGAGGAGGTCATTTCCGGCGACGCCCTGCGGGTGATCCTGGCCGATGCCCCTGCCCTGCCGGCCCGCGAGGCCGCCCCCGCTGCGTAAACAACGGCGCCCCGCCAGGGGCGCCGTTTTTGCGCGCAAGCACGGACTCAGTCCTCATAGACCTTGATCGCATCCTTCGGCGGGTTCCAGGCTTCTCCGCTTTTGCTGCCGCCCCGCTTCATGGTGGGCGGCTGCCAGGCGCCCTTCTCCTTGGAGCCGCCCCGGCCGCCCATGGCCTTCTGCTCGGGCTCGGGCTCTGCCTTGGCCTCCTTCAGCACGGCCTCCATCTCCTTGGCGATCTTCTGGGTCTCCTGGAGCACCGACTTCAACTGCTTGAGGTTCGCCTCCAGTTCGGCAGCCAGCTCCTGCTTGGCCTGGTGCAGCTCGGAGATGATCTCGCTGGTCTTGGTCTTCACCCGCTCGGCGCCCCCTGAAGCGCCGCCCGCCTGTTTAGAGGAGCCCTGCTTGCCTGAAGCCTGCCTGGCTGAGCCCTGCTTCTCCGAGCCCTGTTGCCCCGAGCCCTGCTTCTCCGAGCTCTGTTGCCCCGAGCTCCGGTCGACCAGCAAGTCCGAGACCACCTCAGCGGCCAAGCCATCAAAATCCAGGCTGTCCTGCTCGTCGCCGGACTCGCCGTCGTGCGACTGATCCATGCCCCCGGAGACCATCTCTTCACCGCCGCACGACTGCGCACCGCCGCTCAACTTTCGTATGCGTACTGGCACAAGACTCGCCTCCTTGCGTTCTCATCCCCAGTATTCCCCGCTGCTTAGTTGGGAAGGCGAGCCACATCTTTACATTGCGCCGGCGGGCATACTAGGGCGAAACGTCGTGCGGGAGCGGGAGGGAGTTCGATGCAGCCAGGGATCAGCCCGAATGTCGAAGCAAACCGCCAGGCGATGAAGCAGGCCCTGGGTACCAGCGTCGACATCATCTACCGCGGGTTCATCAGCGGCTTTCGGGGCGCCCGCAAGGGGCTGATCGTCTTTGTGGAGGGGCTGGCGGACGGGAAGGCGGTTGAGGCGCTGATCGCTGCGGCCGTGCAGTTCGCCAATCCGCCCTACGAACAGCCGCCCACAAAGGCCGACCCGATCCTGGACTTCGCGGAGACGGTCGCCCACACCATTGAGTTCTCGATCACCAAAAAGCTGGAGACCGCTACGCACGAGGTCTTGTCCGGCAACACCCTGCTGTTTTTGGACGGGGCCGAGCATGTCCTGATTGCCGGCACCCGGTACAACCCGGGTCGCAACGTTTCCGAGCCGACCACCGAATCTGAAGTGCGGGGCCCTCGCGACGGCTTTATCGAGACCCTCCGGGTCAACACGGTGCTCGTACGCCGGCGCATTCGAGACCCCAAGCTCCGCATGGAGTCCCTGGTGGTCGGGGAGCGCACCCGCACCGATGTGGTGGTTGCCTACATAGAAGGGCTGGCCTCCCCTGACCTCGTGGCCGAGGTACGGTCCCGCCTTCATCGGGTCAAGATCGATGCGGTCCTGGAGAGCGGGTACATCGATGAGCTGATTCAGGACAACCCCTGGTCGCCGTTTGGCAGCACCTTCAGCACCGAACGGCCCGACCGGGTAGCGGCCGCACTCCTGGAGGGCCGGGTCGCCATTATGACCGACAACACGCCCTTCGTTCTGATCGTTCCGACGGTATTCTGGCAGTTTCTGCAGGCACCCGGGGATTACTATCACAACTGGTGGGCGGGCACGGGATTTCGGCTGATCCGCCAGTTTGCCCTGCTCGTCGCCCTGGTGCTGCCTTCCCTGTACGTGATCCTGACGACCTATCATCATGAGATGATTCCAACCCCGATGGCCCTGAGCGTTGCGGGGGGGCGTGAAGGCACGCCTTTGCCGACGATTGGCGAGGTGCTGGGCATGGAGATCATGTTTGAGATCATGCACGAAGCGGGGCTGCGGCTGCCCCGGGCCGTGGGGCAGACCGTTTCGATCGTCGGCGCCCTCGTGATCGGGCAGGCGGCGGTCCAGGCCGGGCTGGTCTCACCGACCACCGTGATCGTGATCGCCACCACGGGTATCACGGGCTTCGCACTGCCGATCTACTCGGCCTCCATAGCGATTCGACTCATGCGTTTTCCTTTGCTGCTCCTCTCGTCCGCACTGGGGGTGTTTGGCTTCATCACAGGAACTACGGTGCTTGCTTTGCACCTGGCGAGCCTGCGCTCGTTCGGAGAGGCGTACCTAGCCCCTGTCGCACCCATGCTTACGGCCGAGATGAACGACTCTGTAGTGAGGGCGCCCTGGTGGGCGCAGGTGCTGCGTCCGCGCCTGGGCACCCGGGGGTTGACCAAACGTATTGCCCGGGGCCAGAAGCCGACCCCGCCGAACAGGGGGGGCAAAACCAAGTGAAGCGGCGAACGGCAACCGCTTGCCTGCTCCTGCTTGCCCTGCTGCTCAGCGGCTGCTGGGATTACCGGGAACTGGATCAGATGGCCCTAGTGATGGCGGTTGGCGTCGACAAGGGCAAGGAACCTGGGCGGCTTCTGGTTACGGTGCAGATCGCCCGCCCCTCGGCCAGTCACAAGGGGCAGGGCGGCAGTGCCGCCGGCGATCAGCTCGGGCCGGTCTACACGGCCTCGGCGGAAGGGGACTCGATCTTCGCAGCCATACGCAACCTGGCGCAGTTCACCAGCCGGCGCATCATGTGGGCGCACAATAACGCTGTGTTCGTGGGGGAAGAGCTGGCTCGGGAGGATATCACCCCCGTGGTGGATTTTTTCACCCGTAACCAAGAGCTGCGCATGCGGACGTGGATGGTGGTCGCCAGGGGGGCGCGGGCCGAGACGCTGGTCGCGGCCAAGACGGGCATGGAGCCGATCCCCGCCAACACGATCTCGGCGTTGTTTCGTTACGGACAGCTCCCGGGGGAGTCCGTTCGGACCGATGTGGCCTCCGTGGCCGAGGCGTTTCTCGCGGCGGACACAGAGCCGGTAATTTCGGCGATGAGCCTGCGCCCTGAGGCGCTCCCGGAGGGCGACCGGCAGGGCGACAAGGGCGGACGCGACCAGGTGCAGCTGCGCGGGACCGCCGTCTTTCGCCACAATCGCCTGGTTGGGTTCGTCGACACCGACGCCGGCCGTGGGCTGCTGTGGCTTCGCGGCGAGATGCGCAACGCCGTGGTCAGCATTCCCTGTCCGGATCGTGGTGGCAAAAAGATAACGATCGAGATTCGCACGCCCACGTCCAAGGTGAGCAGCACCATTCGGGCCGGCAAGCCGGAGTTTTTCGTGCAGGCGAAGGCAGACGGAATCCTGATGGAGCAGGACTGCAGCACCCCACGGATGGGGATGCAGCAGCTTGAGGAGTATGCCGAGACCGAGTTCGCCCGGCGGATCGAGGAGAACGTGCGGGCGGCGCTGCGGGCGCTCCAGGGGGAGCTGCGGGCCGACGCAGCCAAGTTTGGCCACCAGGTCCACGCCGAGCACCCCGAGTGGTGGGCAGCCAACAAGGAGCGCTGGCGGGATCTCTTTCCGACGGTCAAGGTCACCGTCGCAGTGACCGTGGACGTACCTAAGATGGGGCTTTACGTCATGCCCATGAATGCCAAGTAGTGACGATTAGGGGGACGGTCGGTGGGCAGGGTGCGCATCAGCGGGCTTCAAATGGCGACGATCCTGGCGAATCTGGTCTTTGGCAAGGCGATCGGGTACACCAGCGAGGTGCTGGTCCGGGCCGTCGGCAACGACGCCTGGATCAGCATGGCCTTGGCCTTTGCCCAGGGGCTGCCCATCATCGCCCTGATGGTGTGGCTGGTAAAGCGCATGGGAGGGGAGACCCCGGAACTTTTCCTGAAGCGGCTGCTCGGCAGGTGGCTGGGGCGGGTGGTGCTCATGCTGCTGGGCGTCTTCTTTCTGGGCGCCTTCATCACCTCAGCGATCACCATCTCCCAGCATGTGAACGACTACCTGATGACCGAGACCCCACTCCTGGTCTTTGTGGTGATCTACACACTGGTCTGCATGTATGGGGTGCACCTGGGACTGGAGGTCTCCGCACGCCTGTCGGTGCTGGGTCTTGTGCTGGTCGCAGTCCTGAACGTGCTTGTGATTGCAGGGACCATAAACCACATTGATCTGCAACGGCTTCGCCCCCTGCTCGACCAAGGCATCGGTCCCGTAGTGGGCGCCAGCCTGCTCGCTGGTCAGGACGTGGCCATGGCGACCGCCGCGGCGCTCTTCTTGCTGCCGGCGACGCGACCGGGCAAGTGGCTGCGGGTCTGCCTGTGGGGGCTGGGCCTTGGGGCGCTGCTGACACTGGTTTGGCCCATTTTTGAGATCGGTGTGCTGGGGGCAGACTTGACGGCCCGGTATCTGATCGCCTGCATGCAACTGGCCCGCGCCGCCCAGCTGGGCATCTTTTTGCACCGGTACGAGATGCTGATGGTGGTGCTATTTGTCTACAGCGTCTTCACCCAGTCGATCGTCTGCCTCTACGGTTGCGTGGAGTTGGCGGGAGCGGCGCTCTCGGTGGGCAAACGGGGCCGCCCCTGGCTGATTCTGGGCATCGGGGTGGTGTCGATGGTGATCCATTACCTGCTGGCCTTCGACCGGCAAACGTACGCCCACTTTCTCGCCTACGAATGGCCCTGGATCGCCGTGCCTCTGGGGTGGGGCTTGCCGCTGCTGCTCTGCCTGGTGGCACTGCTGCGGCCGGGGCTCCGCCGCGCAGGAAACGGCCACACGGTGGGCGAAACCCTCTAGCCGGATAGATAACTGGAGGGAACTGGAATGATTGCTGAACTCGTGTTTGTCGGTACGGAGCTGCTCCTCGGCGAGATTCTCAATACCAATGCCCAGTACCTGAGCGAGCGCCTGGCGCTGGTGGGCATCGACGTCTACCACCAGGTGACCGTGGGCGACAATGCGGAGCGGCTGGCCACCGTGCTGCGCACGGCGCTCTCCCGGGCCGACGTGGTGATCACCTCGGGCGGACTGGGACCCACGCTGGACGATATTACCCGCGACGTGTCGGCGGAGGTGACCGGGCGCCCGCTGGAGCTCGATGAGGTCCTGCTGGCTGAACTGCAGGCCTTCTATGCCGGGCGGGGCCGCACCATGGCGCCCAACAACGTCCGGCAGGTGATGGTCCCCCACGGCGCCACCCCGCTGCGCAACGACCGGGGCACGGCGCCCGGCCTGATCATTCCCGCACAGGATGGCAAGGCGATCGTGCTGCTGCCCGGGCCGCCCATTGAGCTGCGGCCCATGTTTGAGCGCCAGGTGATCCCGTACTTGACCGGCCGCATGGGCGGCAGCCCCCTGGCGCTGATCAGCCGGGTGCTCCGCTTTGTCGACATCGGCGAGTCGGACCTGGAGGAGCGGCTGAAGGATCTGATTACGGAGCAGACCGACCCCTCGATCGCCCCCTACGCCAAGACCATGGAGGTCCACCTGCGCCTGGCCACCAAGGCGGCCACGGCGGAGGAGGGGATTGCCCGCATCGCCCCGGTTGAGGCCGAGATTCGCCGCCGGCTCGGCGACCACGTTTACGGCATCGACGCGACCACGCTTGAGGAGTCCGTGGTTGGGTTGTTGCGGGAGAAGGGGCTGCAGGTGGCCCTGGCCGAGTCCTGCACCGGCGGGCTGGTGGCCAAGCGGATCACGGATGTGTCGGGCAGCTCTGCCGTCTTCGGCGCCGGCTTTGTGACCTACAGCAACGAGGCGAAGCAGGGCTTCCTGGGGGTGCCCGGCGAGGTGCTGGCGGCCCACGGGGCGGTGAGCGAGCAGGTGGTCCGGGCGATGGCGGAGGGCGCCCTGGAGCGCTCCGGCGCCAACGTGGCGGTCGCGATCTCCGGCATCGCCGGCCCGGAGGGCGGCACGGCCGAGAAGCCCGTCGGCACGGTCTGGCTGGCGCTGGCGAGCCGCGACAACGGCGACGGCCTGCCCGCAGGGGTCTGGGCGAAGCCCTTCAAGTTCTGGGGCAGTCGCGCCGACGTGCGGGAGCGCAGCTCGGTGGCCGCCCTGGCCATGATCCGCCGGTACTTGCTCGGACAGAAGGTGTAGCCCCTTGCTTAACCTGCACCACCTCAAGATCTTCCAGGCCGTCGCCCTGCTGGGGAGCTACTCCCGGGCGGCAGAGCAGCTGGGGATCTCCCAGCCCGCCGTCTCCATGCAGGTCTCAAGGCTGGAGGAGGCGCTGGGGGTCCCCCTGGTGACGGTGCGCGGCCGGCACGTGGAGCTGACCGAAGCCGGCGCGGCCATGGCGGAGTACGCCGCCCGGATCTTCCGCCTCAGTGACGAGGCCCAGTCGGCTATGGAGGAGTTCCGCGGGCTGAGGCGGGGGCGCCTTCGGCTCGCAGCAAGCTCCACCCCCGGCGCCTACGTGCTGCCGGGGGTGGTAGCCGCCTTCCGTGCGGCCCACAGCGGCGTTCAGGTCGCTCTGCAGATCACCAACACCCGGGGCGCCATCCGGGCAGTGGCGGAGGGGCTGGCCGATCTGGGGGTGGTGGGCGAGGCGAGGGAGGGCGGGGCGGACGTGGAGCTGCAGCCCCTGTGCAGCGACTGCCTCTCGGTCGTCGTGGCGCCGGCGCACCCATGGGCGCGGGCCGGAACCGTCAGCCCCGGGGAGCTGGCGGCTGAGCCGCTGCTGGTGCGGGAGGAGGGATCCAGCACCCGCTGGGTGCTGGACCGGAGCCTGACCCGGGCAGGGCTGAAGCCCCGGGTGGCGATGGAACTCGGCAGCACCGAGGCGGTCAAGGAGGCGGCAGCCGCGGGGCTGGGCGCCGGTGTGCTCTCGGGCTGGGCGGTCCGGGCGGAGGTGCGCTCCGGACGCCTGTCGGCGGTGCGGGTGGAGGGGCTGAGCCTCGAGCGCACGCTGCACCTTGTGCTGCCTCGTGGCGCTCAGGTCGGCGCACTGGGCACGGCCTTTCTGGAGCACCTAAAAGCCGCCGATCTTACCGGCGGCTGTCTGTAGCAAATCGATCACATGGCAGGCAGGGTGAAGCTGAAGGTGGAGCCCTGCATGGGCTGCGACTCCACAGACACCTCGCCGCCCATGCCCTCGACCAGTTTCCTGACGATGGCCAGGCCCAGCCCCGTGCCCTTTCCAGGGCGCAGGGTTCGGGCCTGATCTACTTTGTAGAAGCGCTCCCAGATCAGCGGCAGGTGCTCGCTGGCAATGCCGACCCCGGTGTCTTTCACGCTGAAGCGAATCGCCTGGCCTGCGCGCTCGGCCGACAGGTGGATCGTTCCGCCCGGCGGGGTGTGTTCCACCGCGTTCTCCAGGAGGTTGAGAAGCACCTGGTCGACCCGATCGTAGTCGGCCACGCAGAGGAGCTCTCCCGCGGCGATGCTGAGCGTGAGGCCCGCCTTGGCGCACCGCTGGGCCGCCTTCTGTGCGACCGCTTCGAGCAAGGGGCGCACCGCGATGGGCTCGCGCTGGAACTGAACGGCCCCGGAGTCGAGCCGGGTCAGGTCGACCACCTCGTAGGAGAGCCGACGGAGCCGGCCCATCTCCTGGAGCATCGACTGCAGGTACTGGTCCCGGCTGCTCTCGGGAATAACGCCGTCGGCCAGGGCTTCGAGCGTGGCGGACAGAGAGGCCAGCGGCCCCCGCAGTTCGTGCGAGACGTTGGCCACGAAGCTCTCCTGCAGTCGCCGGAACTGGGCGCGGGCCGTGGCGTCGTGGAGGACCGCAATCGCGCCATACCGGCCGAAGTCGGTGTATACCGGGGAGACGTGCGCCTCCAGATCGGCGCTGCCCAGCCGGAAGGTGAGGCGCTCGGGCTGGGTGGCCCCGGGCTGTGTGGCCTGGTCAAGCGCCTGAGCAAGGGGCTCGGGCAGACCGATCTCCCACAGGGGCAGCGTTTCGGCCCCCGCCTCCAATCCCAGGAGCTTGACCGCCGCCGGGTTGGTGAAGAGCAGCCGGCGGTCCTCGCCAACGGCGACGGCGCCCTCGGCCATGTACTGGAGGGCCGAGTGCAGCTTCTGGACGTGGCCTTCTTCGAGCCGGTGGCGGGCGATGGCGATGCCGGCCATCTGCGCGGCCACCTCCATGTGGCGCCGTTCCGTTTCGCTCGGGAGGCGCCCTGCCGAGGACTCGACCGTCAGAATGCCAGCCACTTCGCCGTTCAGGTTCGGGATGGGGACCGTCCACCGGGTATGCTCGGGGGGCACGTAAGGAGGGGGGCCATCGTCGGTCAGCACCATCTTGCAGATGCCGCCGGGCACGCGCCGTTCCACAAAGCGTGCGACGGCCTCCAGGCTCTCCCCCAGGGGGCGCCCGCTGGCGATCTGCTCGAGCACCTCGCGCTTGCCGGAGAGCAGCGCTTCACTCTCCCTGAGCGCCTCTTCCATGCGCTTGCGCTCCGTGATCTCCGTGAGCATGGCGCCAATGCCAACCAACTCGCCGTTGCCCAGGCGGACCGGGTAGATGCTGGTCAGCCAGTAGCGGTCGGCGCCAGGTGCCGCCGGGGTATGTCCGCCGATCTCCACGTTGGTCCTGGGGACGCCGCTCCGGAGCACCCCGCGGGCGAGTTGCTCCATAAGCGGGCCCAATTCCGGAAGCACCTCGGTGACGTGCCGTCCGAGGTGGTGCTCCACGGACAGGCCGTTCATCTCAGCGAGCGCCTCGTTGACCTGCACGTAACGGATCTCCCGGTCGAGGAGAGCCACGCCGACGGGGGCCGCGGCAAAGAGGGTATCGAGCCTGGCGTGGGATTCCTCCAGGGCGCGCAGGGTCTCCTGAACCGCCCGGTGGAGCATGGCGTTATCCAGCGCCAGGGCGATGCGGGAGGACAGGTCGGAGGCCAGCGCCTGCTCTTCCGGCCCGAAGCGGCGCCCGGGCGTGGTCAGTCCCAGGGACAGGGCGCCCAGGTATCGCCCTTTTGCGATCAGCGGCACGATCAGGTAGGATCGGATTCCCATCGCCCTGGTGATCCGGGCCATCTCCTCCGTATGGGCGAGCCGGTCCAGAAGCTCGTCCGTCACCTCTTCGACCAGAAAGGGTGTCAGGCGGCGGGCTACCTCGGCGGTCCCGGAGGAGGGGGGCGGCGTCAGCTTGAGCGCTTGAACCACGGGCCGGGCCATCTGCTCGAGGGCCGGGTCGACATGGGCGATCGACGGCAGGAGCCCTTCCATGGAAGGATAGACCACGGCGCAGTCGGCCAGGGCCGGCACGACGAGCCTGGCGATGCGGTCGACCAACTCCTGCGGGTCGAGCGACTCGGACAGATGGGGCGCTACCTGGACTAGGAAGTCCTGGCGCAGGCGAGCGGCATGTTCGGCCTGAAGGAGTCGCTCGCGGGCAACTTCTGCTTTGTCACGCCGGATGAATTGGCCCACTTGCTGGCCCACTGCTGCGAGCGCACGCTGAAGCGAGGCGCCCACATGCGGCGACTCTCTGGTGTAGAATTCGAGGAGACCCAGGACCTCCTCGCCCACGGTTACGGGCAGGCACACCCCGGCGGTCAGGCCGTCGGCGGCGGCGGCTTCCCAGCGCATGAAGCCCCGCGCTTCACTCAGGTCATAGTGCCAGGAGGTGGTGCCGGTTTCCCAGGCCGTACCGGGCAGTCCTTCCCCCCGCCGCAGCGACATGACCTTGCTGGCCGCGGCCATGCGGGAGTCAGGCACGGAGTCGCTGCTCCACGTGGAGAGACATTCCAGCCGCTCCCCGTCGTCGCTGACCACCCAGAAGATACCTGTGCACCATTCGAGTGCCTCCACGAGGTCCCTGAGCACCAGGGGCGCCGCCTCTTGCAGGCTCTCCGCACCCGACAGGAGTCGGGCGACGGCGTGCTCGGCCTCCGCCTGCTGCCTGCGGTAGTGTGCGTCCATGGCGGTTGCGACCAGATTGGCGACCGTTCCGAGGAAGAGTCGGTCGCTCTCGCTTGGCTCCGTCAGCGACCCGCCCCCGGCGACAACGAACCCTTCAAACTCACCCGTGATCGGCTGGGAGACCGCACCTTCGATCAGCGCCGCCATCTCCGTGTTGCCCCGTGCAAATCCGGCGGGTACGGAGCCGCTGCTTGCGGCCAGGCGCATGGGCGTATCCCCGGAAGTCCGCTGCAGCACGCAGCACCACCCGGCACCCAGCGCCTGGCGGACCTGCAGGGCCACCTCGCCGACCAGGTCCGCCACCGGCGTCTGCATGAGCGCCTGGCGCCCCAGGCTGACGATCACCTCCTGCCGGCGGGCCTGATCCTCACGCTCACGGTCGCGTTGAATCAGGGCGCTGGTCATGTGGCCAATGGCGCCCGAGAGCAGGGAGATCTCGTCGTCGCCCAGGGTCGGGAGCCCTGCGGCGGCCTCGAAGCGAGAGGAGCCGATCTCGACTACGGCGTCCTGTAGCCTGGCGAGGCGTCGAGTGATGCGCTGGCCGAATACGAGGCTCAGGAGGGCGGCCGCCAGGCCGGCGAGAAGGGCGCCCCCCAGGATGCTCGCGGCAGCCTGGCGTGCCGGGGCGTAGACCACCTGGGCCGGCATCGTGGCGATCAGTACGCTGCCGTCGGCAGGCGAGCGGACATAGGCCACAATCAGCCGCTCACCGGCGGGGGAGAGCGCCTCGAAGGGGTCAGGCCGGGCGCCGCGGTCCCACTCCGTGGGCAGGATGGCGGGGTCGGTGACCTGCACGGAGATATCCGGTGAGGACAGGGCGAAGCCAGAGGTATCGACGCCGCCACGGCCAACGTACCGCTCCAGCCGCGACAGCTCCTCCATAAGTTGTGCCCCACCCTGCCGGAAAGCGAAGTTCTGCACCTGGTAGACGGCTACGGCGCCAATCACCAGAGCGGGTATCAGGGCGAGCCCCAGCCCAAGGGCGAGGACCCGGCGCCGAAGCATGGGCAGGGTGAGTCGCCACGGCCTTACCAGGTAGAGCCCGCCCAGCAGGGCGCCCGCCGCAAGTGTGGCCGTAATGCCCGCTCCAAGCCAATTTGATGTATTTGCGAGCCAAACCCGGGTGTACCAAATGAGCGGCGCTGCCGCACCGAGCGTGGCGATCCCGGCCATCCGGGGGTTCGCCTGGAAGCGGCGATGCATGGTCAGCAGGAGCAGACCCGGGACGAGGAAAAGCAGGTCCACCCACATGGACAGATCGATCTCGGGGCGCCGCAGGCGGGCAATGAGAATCGTTACGCCGGACAAGAAGAGCGCCACGCCATAGAGGCTGCGGAAGACCAGCTGGTCGAAGCGAGGCCTGAAAGCCGCCAGCGGCAGCCCGACAGCCAGCAGGACATAGGCAACCAGGCTCACGGAGACGCGCGTCGCAGTCAGCTGAACCGATCCGATCCAGCCCACCAACCCCGCACATGTCAGAGCGACTCCCAGCCGGCCGACCCAGGCCGGCATGCCGATTTTGGCCAGGTGCAGAATCAACAGAACCCCGGCGGTGAAAAAGAGCGCTCCGAGGGGGCGCAGGTATCCATACATGAACCGGAAGGGGTCCCCCTGGAACTGAAATGGCATGTAGAGCATGACCAGCGCGAAGGTCAGGTCCAGGGCGGCCCCCAGCCAAAGCACGGACTGCGTAAGGCCGCGCGGGGGATCGCTGCGGTCGGGCACGGTGTCGCCACCTTTATTCTATTCTTCAAGTAATGAGTTAAAGATGGCGCACCAAAACCCTCTCGCGCCCGCGGTTACGTCGCAAAGATCGCCAGCAGCAGGGGGACCCCAACTGCGCCGACCACGAGAATCCCCACGCCCAGCAGGGCTGCGTACCTGCGTTTCTTCCACAGTTTGCGGCTGTCCCAGACCGTGAACAGGGAAACCAAGGTCCCAATCCCCATCATGACCATGCGGTCCCAGTCTTGCATGACTTACTCTCCCCGGGACTCCGTCGGGCCAATGAGGAGTCCGAATCGCCGGATGCGCACGGTCGCACTCACCTGCACCTTGAGCTTGGGAATCTGGTCCCGCCAGCGGTAGCGTGCCCACTCATGCCAGGTGGCAAAGTGGCTCCGGAACTGAAGGCCGAGCCCAACGGGATCCGTTTGCCACTCGCGGGTCTTGCGCAGCACAGATTGGGCGTGTGCCACGACCGCCCCCCCAACGGCGTCCTCAATGCGCTGCCGGGTCTGGGGGTCCGCAAAATCGGCGGCCCCGGAGATCACTTCTGCCTCGAAGAGCAGGCGGAGCGCAACCCTGGGCCCGCCCGCCGCGATCGACGCACGGTACTGGGGCAGGTTCTCCTGCTGAAGGCGCAGGATCATGGACCGCCCTCCAGCCATGGGATCGGGGAAGGTCATGTAGGCCTTTCCCATCTCGCCACGCAGCGCGAGCAGGAGTTGTGTCTCGTCGACCGTCAGAAAGCCCTTGAGCCTGGAATTCTGGAAAACCGCAGTGCCGGCAGTTTCCACAGGGTTCAGTCCGGCACGGTTCAGGTCCCCCGCCACGCTGGAGGTCGGGACCCTGCTGTCACCGTCCTGGCCCATGATTTTGCGGTTGAGCGCCACCACAGGGGCAAACGGGTCGACCCCGACAGCCGCCGACCGGTTCAACATGTGATGCAGGCGGATGTGGGGGGCCATGTGCAGGTGCTTTTCGACCAGCAGCAGGCCCTCGTTGATCTTTCCGGGGTTGAACTCGCCCGTGGGACGCGCGTTGGCGAGGATCTCGTCGGCACTCCCCCTGGCGACCCAGAAACCGGAGGTCTGGCGCAATTCACCGTTGCGCCCCAGCTCGTTGAACAACTCGGTGAGGCCTTCCCTGGCCAGCGGTTCGCCGACAATCACGCCCCGCATGTGGCGCATGGTGATTCGCCGGGTGACGGCGGCGTTCATGACATAGAGCGCCTGCCACACCGTATCGCCCTCGGCAGAAATCATCTCGGAAGTTCCGCCCTCGGGATTGTTCCCCCCGAGCACACCGGCCCGCATGCGGCCGCTGATCGGCACGCGGAGCGCCACCTTATAGCGGCGGTGCGCACCCTTGTCGACCGCCATGGTGACTGGGAACAGCCCATCCTCCACCTCCAGGCGGTCCCAGCACCCCGTCAGGAGCGAGAGCGCCAGGAGGAGGACCACCGGCTTCAGCGCCTTCACGACGGTCTCGCCGGGAGGCGGAGCAGGCCAATGACGCCCAGCAGGGCGGGGAGGAGCAATGAGATCGCTGTGACCCAGAGGGAGGACTCCTGATGCCAGGTGATGGTGGTAGCTTGGTCAGGCGGAAAGAACGCGACCGTGAGGGTGACGGTGGCCAGCGGAAAGAGTGCGGTGCGGTGGCGCTCCATTGAGAAGGCACGGGAGAAGGTGGCGGCGGCCGCATGCAACAGCGCCCCGAGCAAAACGGTGATCCCCAGGACCCACATGAAGACCCAAACCCCCTCCAGCCGCTCAAAGAAACGGCCGCCTACCACCAGCCTGGCAGCCATGTGCAGGGGCATGGCGATATTCAGGCCCACCGGGTACGAGAAGACCACTGAAAGAATCAGTTTGACCACGGCCAGAGCCAGACCGCTGATCAGCGGGGTGAGGACGAAGACCCGCACCAGGGAGGTGCGGTCGCTGACATCGCCGGCCAGAACGGCGAGAACCGCAGCCGGGGCGAAGAAGGATGCGTTCTGGGGCGTGGTGGCCAGCAGCGTGGGCAGGCCGGGTCCCCACAGGGGGAGCAGGTATTTCCACTCGCCCCATCCCATCGATCCCACCATAATGAGCCCAACGGAGATCACGAGGGCGGGCAGAATCAGACGCCCCAGCCGGACCACCGACGACCCGTCGCCCCATGCCACGTATACGGCGCCCAAGAGCAAGGTGGTGGTGGCGAACGTTTGCGGTGTGTGGGGGAAGACCGCAGAGATGGCCATCTCCGAGGTCTCCCGCACGAACAGGCCGGACACGAAGCAGAAGATGGCGCTCAGAACGGTGGCCACGGCCATGGCCCCCGCTCGGCCCACAGCGGCCTGCGCCAGGTCGACGAGACTGCCGCCCGGCAACCGCTTCAGGGACACGGCCATGGGCAGCAGCACCAGCGTGGAGAAGAACCCTCCCAGCAGGGCCGCCAGCCACGCGGCGTTCATCCCGTTGCGGAAAATAATTTGCAGCCCGGGCTGAAAGAGTTGGGCCAGGCTCATCATCACGCCCAGCCCGATCAGCGAGCGGCTACCGAAGGAAAAGGCCGTTCTTGGCACGCGGTTTCGCCCCTTTGGACCCCGGCGGGGTGACTGCGTCGGCTTCAGGGTTCTGGAACTCCCATCCGGACGGACCCAGAAAGGGCACGCCCCAGGAGCGCGCCTGCGCAAGGTAGGTGAGCAGAATTCCGAACACGGAGGCCATGCCGAAAAACCCGAGAATTGTGCCCGCCAAGAGCAGGTAGAACCGCCACGTGCGCACCAGGTAGGCCCCCTCGTAGCTCGGCAGCGCCAGGGAGGAGAGGGTGCCCGCACACGCCGCGAGCGCTGGCACTGGTCCAACGAGGCCCGTCAGGACCGCCAGGAGAGAGATCAGGACGACGGAGAGCATCGCTGCTCCGATTGGTAGCGATACGGGGAGGCGGAAGGAGGCCTCTCGGCTGACCTCCACCAGCACCTCCAGGAGCAGGACCTCAAAAAAGACGCCAAAAGGAGCGTTCTCCCGAACGGAGGCCACGGACAGCAGGAAGGTGGTGGGGACCATCTCATGGTGGTAGTTCATCAGGGAGACGACCATGCCCGGCAAGAGCAGGGTGGTCAGATAGAACACCACGCGTATGCGTGCCAGCCAACGGTGCACCGGATAGCGCACCAGGTCGGCGGGTGCCGGACTGAAGGAGGCAGCTGTGACTGGTGCAACGCAGACATAGGGGACCCTGTCAACCAGGACTAACACGTGGCCGTTGTCCAGAAAGAGCGACGACATGTCCGGGAAGTTGGAAGTGCTGAACCGTGGGAGCAGGCCAAAGACGGCGCTCCTGCCGGTGAGGGCGCCCCGGGCGGTCTCCTCCTCACCCACGTGGCCCCTGACCCACCGGTGCACCCGCTGGATCAGGGCAGGGCGGGCACGGTCGGATCGGTAAAGCAGCAGAACCTGTCCTCGCTTGCCGTTTTTCAGCCGCACCTTTCTGGCGACCAGGTGAGGGGTTCGTTGCCGCTTACGGATGAGCCCCAGGTTGGCCCGTAAATCGGAGGCAAAGACTTCCACATTGGGGTTTGATATCGCCTGGCCCTGGTGGTGATGCCCGAAGTCCGCCACATCGAGGAGCCACGCCTCCGCCCACCCGCTGATCAGCAGGGCCGCGTGGCCGTTACAGATTCCCGAAACCACCTCGCCCACGTTGTGACTGCGGAATGCGACCTGGATGAGCAGCTCACGGCTCAGAGCTGCGGGCGTGAGGTCACCATGCAGGGCGCCGAGCGGCGCCACTACGCCTCGGGCAAGGCCGTCGGCGGCGACCAGGCCATCGACCCAGATCAGCAGCGCCTGGCGGGGCGGCGAGGTGGCAAGTTCCAGAACTCGGTGTTCAATGCCGGCATTTGCGGGCATGCGGAGCGTTCGCGACAGGTGCCGCAGGTTGGCTTTGAGTGAACGCGACAGGTCTTCCATTATCCTTAGGGTGTGCTTTTGTGATCCGGTGCATTCGGCCCCTGCTGAGCCTAAAGGCCGACCTGACCCCCTGGTCCGGCTACCTTGGTCCCGCTCGATCAAATGTCATGCCGACGCGCCGAATGGTGCTTTGAAAGGCGACCTGAAGGGTGGCATTTGGGAATCGCTCCGGCCAGTTGTATCGGGTCCAGGTGGGCCAGTCGAGGAACCGCAGTCTGGCGTGGTTGCCGAACCCCACGCTGTCGGCCCTGAACTCGGTCTGAAGCCTGCGCACCAGGTTGCCAGCCTTTCGCTCCAAGCTCGCGGTGATCGCTTGCTCCAACTGGGCCAAGAGCTCATCGGTCAGTTGGATGTCGGACATCTGCATCTCCCGCAGTTCGCCCTCCAAACGCATTCGAACGGAGAGGCGCGGCACCGTGCCACGGGGGTCGACTGCAATCTGGCGGTCCCCTGCGGTCAGGTCCACTGCCACCTGGCGGCTATCGCCGGGGACGGGAATTACCTCGATGAAATGATTGATCCGGCCGGAGAGCAGCAGCAACGTCTCCGTCTCTTCGGGCGAAAGCTCTCCCACCATGCGGTCCTTTCGGAAGACCGCCGCCCCAAGAAGTTGGCCCTTTGTGGGGCCTCCCCGGTTCTCCAGGCCGGGGGTGGTCGCCTTGGGCCGCAGAATGGGCATCACCGACTCCTCTCCCAGGCTGTCGTAGCCGATCAGTAAGCGGTGGAGGTTGACGCGGGGGGCGCGCACTGTCCGCTCGGAGGCGCGCCGGGTGAGGTCTTCGAGGTAGAGGGCCGGCTCCTTCGGCCCGCTTCGGCTAGCTCCCTTCCGAAGACGATCGACTTGAGATGCATGAAGGTGACACGTCGGTTGATGAAGGTCTCGAGTTCGCGGAGCGCTTCGGTGATCGTGCCGGCCTCCACCGACTCAACGACTGCCGGGGGCGTATTGGGGTCGGAGGACCCGGCAGACGGGTTCCCCGATCCGAGCGCCCGGGGGACGGCAATCTGAACGGTGAGCCGGACCCGGTTCGTTCCGGGCGCCTGGTCGAGGCCCAGGGAGAGGACGAGGGCCACGTCTTCGATCTCGCGCCGTCCCAGCATCCCCCCAGAACGGCCAACTCCACAGGCCCAGGTTGTTGCCATCGAGCCAGGCCACCTGCACCGCATTGACCGGTGCGAAGGCTACGGCATACATGAGCAGGCACAGGGGCACAGTCAGCGGTCTGTAGTCATCGATCTGGTATATCTCCTGAAGCGTTCTGGCGGCGCACAAGATGCCCAGGCAGACCTTAAACCCGGCGATGAAGACCCAGAGGAAGACGAACAGCGCCTCCAGCCGCTGGAGGAACTCGCCCATCTCGATCATGCGTGTCAGGTCCAGCATCGGAAAGAAGAGCCGGGAGAGCTCCGGGTAGGGGGCGCTCGGGGTACTTGATGGTGAAGGACCTAGACCCCGGGACCGTCCGGGCAGGGTTGAAGAGCTTGTGCAAGGTGTCGATCCATTTGCCCATGGCGGGCCTCCCTCCGGGTAGATTACCGCCATTTTCAGTCTCCCCAGCGATGGATCGTGCGCATGCACTCTGTAAAGGCTCTTTACGATTCTCCTTGACAAGTTAGACAGATTTGGGGAGAATATGGGTGAAGCCGCCTGGGTGGCGGCTCCCTTTCCGCCAACTTCGTAAAGGTACTTTACGTAAGCTGAGCGCAGGTGACTTCCTCAGGGGGTGACCCAATGCTCGTAGGCCCTGAGTTGATTCGGGCCATTAACAAGCAGCGTGTCCTGAAGCTGATTCGCTCCCGCGGTCCGCTCTCCCGGGCAGATGCAGCTGAGCAGACCGGCCTGACCCGTCCCACCATCTCTGCGGTGGTCTCTGAACTGCTGGAGGATGGATGGATCGAGGAGCTCGGCACCGGCGAGTCGTCGGGCGGGCGCCCGCCGATCCTGCTGCGGTTCAACCCGAGGGCCCGCTGGGTGATCGGGGCCGAACTGGGCGCCGGTCACGTGCGTGCCGTGCTGGCCGACCTGAGCGGAGAGGTGGTGCGCCGGGTCAAGCACCGGGTCGCTTCTACCGATCCCATGGATGAGCTGGGGCGCCTCGAACTGGCGGTCCGGGAGCTGCTGGACAGTTTGCCCGCCTCGCCGAGGCCGATTCCGGTGGCCGGCGTAGGGGTGGGCATCACCGGGCTGGTGGATCAAAAGGCCGGTCTGTGGCGGTACTCGCCGCACTTCGACCTGGAGGACCTGCCGGTGGTCTCGATTTTGGAACAGCGGCTCACGCTGCCGATTTGGATCGAGAACGACGCCCGGGCCATGGCCTGGGGTGAACGCTCCTTCGGGGCGGCCCGCGGGGTGGACAACCTCGCTTACATCCGGGTTGGCGTAGGCATCGGCGCCGGTATCATCATCGGCGGCGAGCTTTACGGCGGCGCCCATGAAGGCGCCGGTGAACTGGGCCACACCATCGTCGATGACGACGGCCCGCGGTGCCGCTGCGGCAGCTATGGCTGCCTGGAGACGGTGGCCGCTGCGCCGGCCATCGCCCGGAGGGCCGTTAAGAAGATCCAGCAGGGATATCCTTCCCTGATTGCCGAGAAAGTGGGCCATGATCTTGATCAGGTCATCGGCACGACCGTGATTGAGGCTGCGCGTGATGGAGATGCCCTTGCAAAGGAAACACTAGCGGAAGCCGGTCGTTATCTGGGCCTGGGCATTGGCAACCTGATCAATATCCTCAATCCGGCCATGGTGATCATCGGCGGCGGCACCAGCCGTGCGGGCGAACTCCTGATGGAGCCGCTGCGCACCACCGCCCTGGCCCGAACCCTTCCCGCTTTGCGCGAGCGCTTCGAGATCCGGTCGACCGCCCTGGACGAGGACTCCGGTCCTCTCGGCGGAGCGGCGCTGGTGATTGAAGAGCTCTTCCGGTCCCCCACCGTTGACAGGTGATCTCTACCGAACACAGGAGGCGCATCTGTATGTCCATTCGTGTTGGTATTAACGGCTTCGGTTCCATCGGCCGCCGCTTCTTCCGCATTGTCATGAACCGCCCGGATATTGAGGTCGTGGCGATCAACGACCTGACCCCGCCCGCCACCAGCGCGCACCTGCTGAAGTACGACTCCAACTTCGGCGTCCTGGACGCCGACGTCACCGCCACCGAGGACTCCATCGTTGTGAACGGCAAGGCGATCCGGGTCTACGCCCAAAAGGATCCCGCACAGATCCCCTGGCGCAACCACGAGGTGGACATCGTCATCGAGTCCACCGGCCGTTTCACCGACAAGGAGGCCGCCCAGGTCCACGTCACCGGCGGCGGCGCCAAGAAGGTCATCATCTCCGCCCCGGCCAAGAACGAGGACATCACCGTGGTCATGGGCGTCAACCATGACAAGTACGATCCCGCCAAGCACACCGTGGTCTCCAACGCCTCCTGCACCACCAACTGCCTCGCTCCCGTGGCCAAGGTTCTGCACGAGAAGTTCGGCGTGGTGAAGGGCATGATGAACACCGTTCACTCCTACACCAACGACCAGGTGATCCTGGACTTCCCGCACAAGGACCTCCGCCGTGCCCGCGCCGGCGCCCTCTCGATCATTCCGACCACCACCGGCGCCGCCAAGGCCGTTGCCCTGGTGCTCCCCGAGCTGAAGGGCAAGCTGACCGGCTTCTCCCTGCGCGTGCCCACCCCGGTCGTCTCCGTGGTCGACTTCACCGCTGAGCTGGCCACCAAGACCACCGTCGAGGAGATCAACGCTGCGCTGAAGGCCGCCGCCGAGGGCCCGCTCAAGGGCGTGCTCGCCTACGAGGAGGCCGAGTTGGTCTCCACCGACTTCAAGGGCAACCCGCACTCCTCCATCGTCGACGCCCCCAGCACCCTGCTGCTGGACGGCAACCTGGTCAAGGTGATCGCCTGGTACGACAACGAGTGGGGCTACTCCAACCGCCTCGCCGACCTCGTTGCCTACATGGCCTCTCGCGGGCTGTAGGGGCATTTTTCACCGCAGATTACGCAGATTACGCAGATTAAATCATATATGAAATATGTGTCCGGGTCTTCTGCCCGGTAATCTGCGCAATCGCAATAATCTGCGTAATCAGCGGTAAATGTCCGGAAAGAGGAGGCCACACGATGAGGATCGCCCTGATCGCCCACGACAACCGGAAGCTGGCCATGATCAAGCTGGTGAGCGAGTTCAGGCCCTGCTTCGACGGGCATGAGCTCTTCGCCACCGGCACCACCGGGAAGCTGATCACGGAACATACGGGGCTCCCAGTTCACGCGTTCCTGTCCGGGCCCCTGGGCGGTGACCAGCAGATCGGGTCGAAGGTGGCGGTGGGGGAGATCGACATGGTGATCTTCCTGCGCGACCCCCTGACCGCCATGCCCCATGAGCCTGACGTGTCAGCGCTCCTGCGGCTGTGCGACGTCCGTGACATCCCGGTCGCGACCAACCTCGGTTCGGCCCGGCTGTTCATGGACAATCTGCAGCAGTTGAAAGGGAAATAGGGCGACGATAACCGGGGAACCTTACGGATGTCGGGGGGCGGGCTCTACCTCCCCCCGACTTCATTCAACCCCGCCAGATTTCTGCTTGCCCTTCTGCCCCAGTCACTTATAATGAGGAGGTACCCTCTGATGTCGCTCACGACGCTGCGCGAGGTTTGCAAGGCTGCCGAGGCTGGAAAGTACGCGGTCGGCGCTTTCGGTGTCCAGAATCTGGAGACTGTACAGGCCGTCATCGAAGCTGCCGTGGAAGAAAAGTCCCCTGCGATTCTTATCATTTCTTCCGGTGCGATCAAATACGCCGGTCTCCAGACCCTTACAGCTATCGTCAAAACGTTAGCTGACGCCGCTCCGGTTCCGATCGTTGCCCACCTGGACCACGGCGAGTCCTTCGAGCTGGCCACCCAGTGCGTCCACGCCGGTTTCAAGTCCGTCATGGTCGATGGCTCTCACTACGCGTACGACGAGAACGTCGCCCTGACCCGCAAGGTCGTGGAGATGGCCCATGCCGTTGGCGCCACCGTTGAGGGCGAAATCGGCAAGATCGGCGGCGTGGAGGAGAACATCGTCGTCGATGAGGCCGACGCCACCATGACCGACCCGGACGAGGCCGCCCGCTTCGTGAAGGATACCGGCATCGATGCGGTGGCCGTGGCTATCGGCAATGCCCATGGCCTGTACAAGGGTGAGCCCAAGCTTGACATCAAGCGCATGGGCGTCATCTACGAGAAGGTCAAGGCTGTGGATCCCAACTGCTTCCTGGTTCTTCATGGCGGTTCCGGCACCCCCGATCACATGATCAAGGATGCGATCGCGGCTGGTGTCAGCAAAATCAATATTGGCACTGAGCTCAAGCTGGCCTTCGTGGAGGGCGTCAAGAACCTCCTCGAGAAGAAGCCGGGCGTCGATGATCCCCGTCACCTGCTCAAGCCCGCCCGCGATGCGGTCAAGGCTGTTACGAAGGAGAAGATGCGGCTATTCGGCTCCAGCGGTCGGGTATAGGCCTGCTATGCTCTAGCTAACCGAGGAGAGATTTCATGTCGGAGGAGACCAAGTTGACGTTCCAGAACCTGGGATTGTCGGATAGAGTGCTCAAGGCGCTGGATGACATGGGCTTTGAAGAGCCGTCGCCGATCCAGGAGAAGACCATTCCGGTCCTGCTTTCAGGCCGGGATGTCATCGGCCAGGCTCAGACCGGCACGGGCAAAACGGCGGCGTTCGGCGCCCCCATCGTCGAGCGGTGGGATCCCAAGCTGCGGGGGGTTCAGGCCCTGGTGCTGACCCCGACCCGTGAGCTGGCCATCCAGGTGGCCGAGGAGATCACCAAGATCGGCAAGTATGCCCGGATCAAGACCATCGCCATCTACGGCGGTCAGTCGATCGACCGTCAGATCCGTTCCCTTCGGTTCGGCGTCGACGTGGTTGTCGGCACCCCCGGTCGGATCATGGACCATATGCGCCGGGGCACGGTTTCGTTCGCTAACGTGCGCATGGTCGTGCTGGACGAGGCCGACGAAATGCTGGACATGGGCTTCGTGGAGGACATTGAGTTTATTCTCAAGGAGACGCCGCAGGAGCGGCAGACCCTGCTCTTCTCCGCCACCATGCCCGAGGAGATCCGCCGCCTGGCCAACCGCTACATGCAGACGCCCGAGCATATCTCGGTTTCGCCGGCGCAGTTGACGGTCCCGCAGATCGAGCAGTTCTTCTACGAGGTTCGCCCCTCGTTCAAGACCGAAGCGCTCTGCCGGGTGCTCGACATTGAAGATGTGGAGCGCGGCATCTGCTTCTGCCGGACCAAGAAGGGCGTCGACGAGCTGGTGGAGGGCCTGCAGGCCCGCGGCTATCTGGCCGAGGGCATCCATGGCGACATGAACCAGGCCCAGCGCAGCCGGGTTATGACCAAGTTCAAGGAAGGAAACGTGGAGCTGCTGGTCGCCACCGACGTGGCTGCCCGCGGCCTGGACATCCAGGATGTCACCCACGTCTTCAACTACGACATTCCCCAGGACCCCGAGAGCTACGTCCACCGCATCGGCCGCACTGGCCGCGCCGGTCGGACGGGCACCGCGGTCACCCTGGTGTCGGCCCGTGAGTTCCCGCAGCTGCGCCTGATCGAGCGGATTACCCGCAGCCGGATTCAGCGCAAGCCCCTGCCCAGCCTGATGGATGTGGCGGAGAAGCAGCGGGAGCAGCTCAAGGAGCGCCTGATCAAGGTGATGGACGACGGACAGCTGGCCTTCTACAAGGAGCTGGCCGAAGACCTGCTCAACGAGTACGACCCGGATGTGCTCCTGGCTGCCGCCCTGAAGATGGTGGCCGGCGAAGATAAGGCGTCCAACGCCTCCCAGGCTCCGGCCATGGACTTCGGCGACACGGGCGCCGAGGCCGGCATGGTCCGGCTCTTCCTCAACATCGGCCGCCAGCAGCTGATTCAGCCGGCCGACATCGTCCGGTCGATCGCCAGCCAGGCTGGCATCCCCGGCAACCTGATCGGCCTGATCAACATCTACGACCGCTTCACCTTCGTGGAGGTCCCGAAGGACGTTGCGGCCCAGGTGATGCAGGCGATGCAGGAGTCGACGATCAAGGGCCGTGTGGTCAACATTGAGCCGGCCCGTCGCCGGTAAGATTGGCACAAACCAAAACCGCCTGCGGGATTTCCCCCAGGCGGTTTTGTTATGCGCTTCGTTGATTGCGCAGTGTCTACAGCTCCGGCTCGTGTCTGGGTACGGTGCGCACACGAACGGCGACCTCCGGACCTTGGCGGCTGAAGATGCGGCGGAAGCCTTCGGCCAGGGCCCCTCCCAGGAGCTGGGCAGGGCCGGTCACCCGCACCTCCAGGCCGGTGCGCCCGTCCGTGGCGGGGGAGGCCAGCCACACGGCCCGCTCGGCCGGAATCTCCGGGGGATTGGCCCACATGCGGATGATGGTGGGCATCACCTTGAGGCGCTCCTCGTATCCCGCGATGGCCTCCAGGTCGGTCAGCATGTCGGTGCTTACCATGCCGGGGTTAAAGGCGTAAATGCCGACGCCTGAGTCGCGGTTCTCCTCGGCGAGCGAGAGGGTGAATGACCGAATCCATGCCTTGCTTGCAGCGTAGGCGGTTTGCAGTGGGACGGGCTTGGCCTTGTCCCCGCGCCCCAGCAGGTTGATCAGCTTGCCGGAGCGGCGGGGGCGGAAGTGCTCAAGGGCCGCCATGGAGCCGTAGTAAGTGCCCAGAATGTTGGTCTGCACGGTTGTGGTGATCGCGTCGGGGGCAATGGCTGTTACAGGCCCGTAGGGAGCGGACACCCCTGCGTTGTTGACCCAGATATCAAAGCGGCCAAATGCTGATATCGCGTGTTCCGCCAAGCGGCGGACCTGCGCCGGGTCGCCCACGTCGCAGGGCAGTCCGCTCACAGCGGCTCCCTGAGCGCTCAGGCGTTCACATACGGCTTCGACCGCCGGTTGCGACCGCCCTGCGATCACCAGCCTGGCGCCCTCGCGCACGTAGGCCTGGGTGATAGCCAGGCCGAGCCCGCGGGCGCCGCCGGTAATGACCGCCACCTTGTCCTTCAGAAGCATGAGTCAATCACCTCACGGGAGGACTTTCCCGGTTGGCGCACTGCTTCCTGCTACCAGGGGGCTGCAATAAAGGCCTATTTCTGCCTATGGTCGGTTAAGCCGCCAGATGCCGTAGTTGAGATAGGTGGCGTAGGTGACCCACAGGAGGTACGGAACCATGAGCAGGCCCGCGATCGGGTCGACCTGGAAGAAGGCTAGCGTGGTAGCCAATACGGCCAGCCAGAGCACGTGAATCTCGACCAGGGCCAGACCGGGCATTTGCAGGCCGAAGAAGAGCACTGACCACAGGGCGTTCAAGGCCAGCTGCGCGGTGTATAGCCGCAGCGGTTCGCCGTCCCCTGTGGCGGCTGTGGTCCTCCAGACCAGGTAGGAGGCGGCGGCCATGAGGGTGTACAGCACTGTCCAGACGACGCCGAAGACCCAATTGGGCGGTGTGCCGGGCGGCTTGCGCAGACTGGCGTACCAGGTGGGAATCGCCGGCCGCGTGACGGCGGCGCCCAGGGCGCCGGCAGCGAAGGTCAGGGCTGGGTAAGCGAACTGGCCCACGAAGGCCGTGGCGTCACTCATGAGTCACTCCTCCTGCAGCGATCTGGCTACACAGGAGGGTATGTCCACGGGCGCAAAAATAGCAGCTAAGGGATGCGGATCGCCAGGAAGAGGTCGGGGAGAAGGCCGTTCTCCTCGGCCGCGGCGACCGTGTCGGCGGATACGACCTCGCCTGCCTGCGCGAGCAGCACACCGCCGGCCGTCTTGACCGTGCGGCCGACGATCTTGCCGATCAGGAGCGGGCGCCAGTCGGGTCGGTCCGGCAGCTGGCCTTCCGGAGGCGTGGGAACCTTTGGTTCCAGCTCCGGTGGCAGGGCGCCCCGCCCCTCCAGCACCCGGTACAAATCGCCCAGGAAGTCACGAAACGCTTGTCGTTCCAACTGCAGTTCTGCGCTGGCCCGAACGGTCTCAAACTTGAGGTCGCTGGCGGCAGCGGCGTTCTCCCGCTCCAGTTTTGCCATCTGATGCTCCACCATGCGGGTCGCCGCTCCTGCGGCCGCCCGGTTCTTGACCAGCCGTTGGGTCAGAATGTCGGTGGACTGGCGCAGCAAATCGACCCGCTTGCGCAGGCGGTCGATCTCCTGCTCGAGGGCGAGATGTGCTGCTTCCGCATCGCCCTGCGCCCCTTGAAGCGCCTGTTCTTGCTGCGACAGCAGTTCGGCAGCGTGCCGCTCCGTGAGGCCCCACAGCGAACGCTTGAGTCCGCCTGCCTCCGGAGGATGAGGCGTTGTCGCCACATTTCGGCGGAGCCGGGAAGCCCGTTTGTACTTAGGCATTCGCGGCCTCCTTCGCATCGGAGTTCGGTGGAGCAGGAGCGCTCGGGGACGGTTCGGTCAGGTGTGCAAGCAACGCCTCGCGCACCTGATCCGTGATGCGCGCACGGCTGGCGCGCAGGAAGCAGATTTCCGCCTGTATCCGCTGCAGGGCCAGCAGATGAAATTCCAATTCCAGTTGCAGCGGCGTCGGGGCCGAGCTGCGAGTGGCAAGGGGCTGCTCCTCCCGGTGCAACCCTGCCTCAAGGTCGCGGCCCAACACCTGCAGCCGCTCCTCCTCGGCCTGCAGGCGTGTCAGTTCAGCCCGTTTCCGACCGATCTCCTGCTCAATGCGGTCGATCCTCGCCCGGCGTGCTAGCTCCCGGCGAGCCATCTCCTGCTGAAGCGCTTCACCATCTACGCCGAACAGCCGGTGCCTCGGCCACACGGCAGATTCCCCCCACCCAAGTCGTCTTCCATTAGTATATAGAAAAGTCGAACAGCAAACAATACTAACGTACGTCTTACCGCAAGGTAACAGTTTCGTAAACGTTCTGTGGTTGATGAAGAGATGGCGAACAAATGTTCTAAAACCCAGCAGCCTACAGCAGGAATGGGGAGATTCTCGTCGAAACTCTACCTCAGACACGTCTACTTTTTGAGATTGGCGCGAGGAGAACCGCTCCCCGGGAGCGACTCCTCCCAATGTCAAGTTCCTGTGTTCGGGGGGTTGCCGAACAGGTCATCCTCCGTTATACTGAGAGCGAAAACGAATGGAAATACTTTCCATATGCCCACGGGCACGGAAAATAGGGAGGCTGCGGGAGAATGGCGTTGGAAGCCAGCAAGCAAAAGGCCATCGACATGGCCATGGCCCAGATTGAAAAGCAGTTCGGTAAGGGCTCCATCATGAAGCTCGGCGAGCAGGCGGCTAAGCTGCATGTGGAGGTCATTCCCACCGGCGCCGTCGCGCTCGACGTCGCCCTGGGCGTCGGCGGTCTTCCCCGCGGCCGCGTCATCGAAATCTACGGACCGGAATCCTCCGGCAAAACCACGGTCGCCCTGCACGTCATCGCCGAAGCGCAGAAGAACGGCGGCGTGGCCGCCTTCGTCGACGCCGAGCACGCCCTCGATCCGGTCTACTGCCGGGCCCTGGGGGTAGACATCGACAACCTGCTCATCAGCCAGCCCGACACGGGCGAGCAGGCCCTGGAAATCACCGAAACGCTCATTCGCTCCGGCGTCGTCGACGTCATCGTCGTCGACTCGGTAGCGGCGTTGGTGCCCCGTGCCGAAATCGAAGGCGAAATGGGCGACGCCTTCGTGGGTCTGCAGGCCCGCCTTATGTCCCAGGCGCTCCGCAAGCTCACGGGCGCCATCTCCAAGTCCAAGTGCGTCTGCATCTTCATCAACCAGATCCGTGAAAAGGTCGGCGTCATGTTCGGCAACCCCGAAACCACGCCGGGCGGCCGCGCCCTCAAGTTCTACTCCTCGGTCCGCCTCGAGGTCCGCAAGACCGAGGCGCTGAAGACCGGCACCGAGGTCGTGGGCTCCCGCACCCGGGTCAAGGTGGTCAAGAATAAGGTTGCCCCGCCCTTCAAGCAGGCCGAGTTCGACATCCTCTACGGCGTCGGCATCTCCCGCGAGGGCAGCTTGATCGACATCGGCGTGGAGCTCAACCCGCCCGTCATTCAGAAGAGCGGCGCCTGGTTCTCCTATGGGGACCAGCGCATCGGTCAGGGCAAGGAGAACGCCCGCGACTGGCTCAAGCAGCACCCCGATGTGGCCGCCGAGGTGGAGCGCAAGATCAAGGAGCGCCTCATGGCAGGCGGCGTCGCAGCCAAGGCCGCCAGCGGCGGCGGCGACGACGCCGGTGACGACGAATAAGCGGGCGGGGGCCGGTTCGTCCGGTCCCCGCCGCCTTGCTTCCAACAAGGTCGACCTGGAGGCGGTTGGGCAGGTCAGCGGCCGCATTACCGCGATCGAGCCCCAGCAGAAGGCGCCCAACCGCCGTTCCATCTACGTGGACGGCGCCTTCGTAGTCGGGCTTGATATGGAGACGGTCGCGATTCGCCGCTGGAAGGTCGGGCTGACCATCGAGGGCGCCGCCCTGGTGGAGGCCGCCCGGGCCGACGAGGAGAAGCGCGCCTGGGACGCCGCCCTCACCTTTTTGGCGGTCACCGCCCGCTCTCGGCGCGAGGTCGAAAAGCGGCTCCAGCGCTTCTTCCCCGCCGAGGTCGCGGAGAAGGTCATGGGCCGCCTGGAGCGGGGCGGCTGGCTGGACGATGCTGAGTTCGCCAGGCGCTACTGCCAGTCCAAGGCCGGGTTCGGCGAGCGGCGCCTGCTACAGGAACTGGCCCGCAAGGGCATCGCCCGCGACGTGGCCATGGCGGCGGTGCGCCAGGCGCTGGGCACGGTCGATGCCACGGCGGGCGCCCGCGAGCTGGCCGAGCGGCGCCTGCGCTCCATGGCCGGGGTGGACCGGGACACGGCGCACCGCCGGCTGGCTGGCTTCCTGGCCCGCCGCGGGTATGACTTTGAGACCGTCAGCCGGGCCTTAGCCCCCCTGCTGAAGGATTTGGCGCCGGCCCCGCGGAAATTGGCGAGGGGCCAAAGGCGCTTCGCATCCGAGGAGGACGAGCAAGCTTGAAGCTACTCTACCTGACCGACACCCACATTCGCGGCACCTCGCCCCGCAACCGGCTCGACGACCTGCCCGCCACGCTTCAAGCGAAGCTGAGCGAGGTGGTGGAGCTGGCGCGGGTCCATCAGGTGGCCGCGATTTTGCACGGCGGCGACCTGTTCGACCGGCCCGACGTGGCGCCCGCCGTCGCCCTGGAGTTCCTCAAGGTGCTCATGGCGGCGCCCTGCCCCATGTACGGCATCGCCGGCAACCACGACGTGTATGGCTTTAACCCCGACACTGTGCCCCGCACCATGCTGGGCCTGTTCGACGGCTTCAGGCTGTTTCAGCTGCTCAAGCCCGGCCAGCAGGCCTTTATCGAGCAGGGCGGCCTCAAGGTACAGGTGACGGGGCAGGAGTTCCATGCCGAGTTGGACCGGCGGGACCCCCGGCTCGATTACTGCGTGGTGCCTGCAGGCGTGGGGGGATCGCTGCATGAAAGACACCCCGATGCCGACTTTGCCATTCACCTGACCCACGGCATGCTGCTGGAGAAGCCTTTCTTTGAGGGCATCTCCCATACGCTGCTGGACGCTGTCATGGCCCACACGGTGGCCGATGTCACCTTCGGCGGCCATTACCACCCGGGCTGGTCCCGGCCATTTGAGGTGGACGGCCGGCTCTTCATCAACCCCGGCGCCCTGGTGCGGCTGGGCAACCAGTCGGCCGACTTCCGGCGCCCGATCCAGGTGGTGCTGCTGGAGCTGGAGAAGGGGCAGCCGGTCCGCTATCAGCTCATTCCCCTCCGCTCGGCCAAGCCGGGCGAGGAGGTGCTGGACCGCTCCCAGGAGGAGGCCCAAATGGCCCGGGAGCGGGCCTTGGCCGACTTCATCCAGGGCGTGGGCGACACCAGCCAGTTTGAGGTGCTGGAGGTCCAGGTCATCATGGAGCGCATCGCCGAGAATGCCGGCGTGCCGCCTCGGGTGCGCGAGGAGGCGCTGCGGCGCCTGGGCCTGGCCCAGGAGGAGCTGGCCGGCGGCGGGGAGGAGTCCGCATGAGGTACATCAAGGGGCTCCTGATCGAAAACTTTCAGTCCCACACCCGCTCGGAACTTGACTTGGATCGCGGCCTGAACGTGATCATCGGTCCCTCGGATAACGGCAAAAGCGCCGTGCTGCGGGCCATTCGCTGGGCGCTGTACAACGAGCCCCGTGGCTCCGAGTTCGTGCGGTCGGGCGCCCGGGAGTGCCGGGTCACCGTCACCATGAGCGACGGCGCCGAGATTGTGCGGGAGCTCCAGGTGACCAAGTCGGGGGCGCCCTCCCGCAACCGTTACATCGTCAAGCTGCCCGGGGGTGAGCCCCAGGTGTTCGAGGGCTTTGGCACCGAGGTGCCCGCCGAGGTCATTAAGGCCCACGGCATGCCCCAGGTGCTGCTCGACACCGACAAGAAGGTGCTGCTGAGCTTCGGCTCCCAGCTGGAGGGGCCCTTCCTCATGGCGGAGACGGGCTCGCTGCGGGCTCGCGCCATCGGGCGCCTCCTGGGCGTCCACGTGGTTGATGCCGCCGGCCGCAACACCCAGCGGGACCTGCGCTCGGTCAAGGCCGAGGTCGCCCGCCTGGAGCGGGAGGTGCAGCGGTATGAGGCTGCGCTGGTGCCCTATGCCGACATCCCCGAGCAGGAGGCGCAGCTGCAGCGGGCCGAGGCGCTGTTGGCCCAGGCCGAGGAGATGTCCCGGCGGCTGGCCAAGCTGCAGCAGGTGCGGGAGCAACTCGACCGCAACGACCAGGAAGCGATCATCACCGGCGCCCGTCTCGCCCGACTGGGCGACCTGGACGCCGCCCAGCGGGGGCTCTGGGAGGCCGAGGAGCTGCAGCGCAGGGCGACGCGCCTGGAGCGGTTCGGTCAGGAGTTGCAGCGGGTGGATGAGGAGTCCAGGCGCTACAAGGTGCGGGTGGACGCCCTCACAGCGCTCCCGATCGCGGAGGAGCACGCCAGGGAGGCGCTGGAGCAACAGGGACGGCTTACGGCCCTGGCCCGCATTAGCGATGACCTGTCCCGCCGCAACGCCGAGCTGAGCCAAACCGAGCGGGCGATGGCCCGGTTGCAGCAGGTGCCCCGCTCCGCCGAACTCCTGCAGGAGGTGGGGGCGAAGCTGCAGCGCCTGGAGCGGCTGGAGCAGCGCCTGGCGCCGCTCCAGGAGGTCGAGCAGCGCATCGCCAAGGGGCTCGAAGCGGTTCGGCAGGTCGATGGGGATCTGAACGCGGCCCTGGCGGAGTACGAAGCGGTGTTGCGCCAACTGGGCAAATGCCCCACCTGCTTGCAGCCGGTGGCGCCCGGCTCCATCAAACGAATCATCGCAGAACTGGCCGGAGGGTCGTAAATGGTCAAAGAACGGTTCAAGCTGGTATCCGCCGTACATCTGTTCCTGGTGCGTGACCACGAAGTCCTTCTGCTCCGGCGCTACAACACTGGCTACGAAGACGGCAACTACAGCGTCCCGGCCGGTCACCTGGACGGGGGCGAGGAGGTGAAGGCCGCCGCCATCCGGGAGGCCCGGGAGGAGGTCGGCATCACCATCGACCCGGCCGACCTTGAGGTAGTAGGCGTCATGCACCGCTTATCGAACGACGAACGTGTGGACTTCTTCGTCGCCGCCAGCCGGTGGTCTGGGCAGGTAGCCAACTGTGAGCCCGACAAGTGCGACGAGCTTCGCTGGTGCGACATGGACCGGTTGCCCGATAACGTGATTCCCTACGTCAAGCGAGCCCTGGAGAACTACCGCTCCAGCCGCTGGTTCGACAGCTTCGGCTGGCAGTCCCAACAGCAAGGAGGCGCATAGGCGTCATGGCACAAGAGAACGAGAAGCGTATTGCCGACCTCAAGGAGAAAATTGAACAGGCCAAACAGCTGAAGTATCGCTATGAGGCCCGTCTGGATGAGCTGCAGCGGTCCAAGGAGCGGTTGCTGGCCGAGCTGGCCGAGCTCCAGGTGCGGCCCGAGGACCTGGAAAGCGAGATCCGGCGCCTCCAGTCCCAGGTCGATGACCTGCTGCGCGAGGCGGCCTCGCTGCTGCCGGCCGACCTGCTCAGGGGGTAGCCTATGGAGAGTTTGGAACTGCTTCGCTCCCGCCTGGGTCGGGCCCAGGTCGCCCTGGGCGAGCGCAAGGGCCAGCAGCGGCGGCTCCAGCAGGAGCTCGACTCCTGCCGGGCGCAGCTGGCTGAGAATACTGAGCAGGCCACGGTCTTTGAGCAGGTGATCGTGCTCCTGCAGCAAACCTCGGAGCACGCCCGCAAGCAGGCCCGGGAGCAAATCGAAATGCTGGTCACCAACACCCTGCGCTCGGTCTTCGGCCCCGAGTACACCTTTAAGATCGAGCTTACGGAGAAGGCGGGGCGCCCCGAGGCCGAGTTCTACGTGACCTCCAACTACGGCGGGGAACAGCTGATGACCCGGCCCCAGGACTCCCGGGGCGGCGGCGTGGTGGACGTGGTCTCGCTGGGCCTGCGCATCGCCATGCTGGAGACGCACCGGCCCCGGCTGGAGGGCGCCCTCATCCTGGACGAGCCCGCCAAGCACGTGAGCGACGAATACATCGCCCCCACGGCCAGCTTCCTCAAGATGGTGAGCGACTTCTTCGGCCGCCAGGTGATCATGGTCACCCACAACGCCCACCTGGCCGAAACGGCCTCCGCTGCATACCAGGTCCGGCTGCAGGAGGAGCGCTCGGTGGTGACCCGGGTATCATAAAGACATGAAGGCGCCCTCGCTCTGTACGAGGGCGCCTTCGTCATTGCGCTTCCCAGGTCGCAACCCGCCACTGGTCGCCGCGGCGCTCCACCGTGAAGCGGAAGGTGGGGCGGTTAATCGAGCTCAAGGTGTACACACCTTCTGCATAGCTGGCGGCCTGCCGGTATCCGAACATGTTCCGGCCGCTCTCGCTACGCGTGTCCCGGTACGCCTTGCGACCAAGGTCGGGGTCCCAGAACATGCGGCTCCAAGCCTCCTCGTCGGCCGGGCCGGTGAGGTGGAAGATCAGAGCCTCCTCATCGCCGTACCGGAACGTGGCTATTCCCTCCTCGTAGGCGCCGCAGGCAAGCTCAATGCCATTCCAGCGGAAGATGCAGGCGGCCCCTCTAGGATAGAACTCATCATCCCTCAGCCGTAGAGCCCACTCCTCTGCCAGGATCTGCACATCGCCCGCCACCTGCTCCTTCGTCCGCCCGTCGGGGAACCGCCAGCGGACAGGTTCGAACTTGCGCTCAGTAGGCACGTAGGCAAAGGCCCGGTAGGTCATGTTCGGCTCGGCCATGGTATGGGTGTAGTAGAGGACCAGCGGGGACGTGGCGCCGGCATCCACCCAGTAGACCTTGCTTCTCAGAAAGTTGATGGGATGCTCCAGCAGCACCCGACCGGTCTGGTCGATCACTTGGATTCCGCCTGACAGGATCCCGGTCGTGTCGGCATCAAGCTGGGCGATCGCCGGGAGCGACCGTGGGGTGCCCGGCTCTATCTTGCCTGCCAAGGCGTCGCCGACCTTGACCCGGCCCACGCCGGGCGCCCACCAGGAGCGTACGCCTCGCTCGTCGTGAAGAACCAGGGTGTCAAAGCGACCCGCCGGCGTCTCCACCGTCTCGAAGCCGACGACCTCCACGGACAGAGGCCCTATGCCAAAGTTGTGGTGCTCCCACTGAAGCTCGAAGGTGGTCCCTCCGGTCAGCGGCAGGGTGAAGAGGAAGCGGGGCTCTTTCCAGAGATCAAGCGTTCCGGCGTGGGTGAGGCGCCCGTCCAGGTAGACCCTGTCGCCCTCCCGCCGCAACAGGAAGGTATCGCTGTCGATCTGAACCGGGGTGAAGGTGCGGCCTCCCATCGTCATGGGGGCGAAGGTGGTGGATAGGGGGTAGCCCTGGCTGTCGGTCACGGTCGTCCCCGGCGCGCCCCAGAACGGCCCACGAGCCGCGGCCGAGGTAGACAAACCCTTGGGAAGCGGCAAATCTGTCAGGCCCTGCAGTCGCCAGTAGCTGGTCTGGCCGCCGACGGAGAGGTTCTCCACCGTGAACCTGGCCCTGGCAGCGACCAGGCGGTCAGCCTGGGGGCTCCACAGGAGCGGCGCGACCCCATCCTTGCTGCGTTGCTTGGTCTCGGCCTGTCCGGTGACAAGATCGGCAACGACGAGCTCGGCGGTCTCGTCTGGATAGGCGACAGCGTAGGCGAGCCGGCTCCGATCCTGCGAGCGCACGGCGATCGGTGCACTGCCCAGGAGGCCTAAACGGGTAGCGCCCGGATGGCTGCTCAGCTTCGCCCCGCCCAAGTGGACGTGCAGGGCGCCGCCCTCCTGCGTGGTGTAGAGCAACTCGTCATTGCCGATCCACTGGTGCTGCCCGGCCCAGTTCTGGACCACCTGCTCGGCACGGGACGGCTGTCCGTTCAGCCAGGCAAAGTCGTACACGCGCAGCATGGGCTGTGAGCCCACGGGACCCAGCATGAACGCCAGGAACCGGCTGTCTGGCGACCAGCTCAGGGCACCGTAGCGATACTCACCGGTGATCTCCACCGGGGGGCGGGGGGCCGCCAAATAGAAGTCGCTGCCGGAAGCGACCGTCTTCTGCGTCGCCACGTCGATTACCGTCAGCTCGCCGTTGAGATATGTACCAATGGCTATCAGACGTCCGTCCGGACTTACCGATGCTGAAGCGCTGTGACCGCCGTCGGCAACCTTGCCCGTGGCGAGGTCGAGGTACATTTTCTGCGTGCCGCAGCAGCCGGCTCCGACCTCCAGCAGGACGCGTCCGTCAGCCAGCCAGTGCATCGCCTCCAGCTTGTTCACATCGTTCAGTCTCGTCACCTTGCTGGTGGACGGGTTGATTCGCCAGAGTGCAGCCTCATGGCTGCCCACGCTCAGCAGCACCTCGCTGCCGTCGGGCGACCATGCGGCGTGGTAGTCCGGACCCTTGCCAAGACTGGTCACCTTGTCTGACAGGTCAGTTGCGACAGCGTCATCCGGGCTGGTCAGCAGCACCTTCCCGCCATCGGTCACAGCGAGCAGTCGTTCTCCGGTCGGGGACCAGGAGATGAACTGGACCGGATCCTCGTCGTCATATGGTCGGTGGGTGTGGCCCGCCCGGTCGGTCAGGGTCAGCCCGTCCAGAGCGAGGGCGACCCAGTCCCTGGTTGGGCTGACCCGCACGGGCTGGAGGATGTGGGCAAGGGAGACGGTGGGCGGTTGCTCGGGTTGCGGCTCCTGCTGGGGAGCCGACTTGGAAGAACACGCCGTCACGCTGAGCAGGATCAGCGCCAGGGCCGCCAGTCTCAGGTTCACGCTCCACACCTCCCGGTTATGCGTAGGACGACGGCCAGGGCGGCAGGGTTCCGGAGAGCCAGAGGCGAACATCAAGTGATCAGCCCGCCCACGTGGAGAGGGGGAGCCCCATGAGTCTTGCCCGGTTTCGCACGCACTTCCCGGTAACCGAGCGCGCACTCTTTCTGAACCATGCCTCGGAGGCCCCGGTCTCGCTGCCGGTCCGCCGCCGTATCGATGAGTACCTGGACGCCGCCACGGTCGACCCCGACGCGACGCCGTTCGACCCGGCGCGCCTCAAGCGTCTCTTCGCCGACCTGCTGGGCGGCAGCCCCGAAGAGTATTCCTTTATGCCCAACACGGCTACTGGCGTCGCTACCGTGGCCAACGGCCTGGCCTGGCGCCCCGGCGACAACGTGGTCGTGCCGGACGAGGAGTACCCGGCCAACGTTTACCCCTGGCTTACCCTGCGGGACCGGGGCGTGGAGATTCGGACGGTACAGCTGGGCAAGGACCTCCGCGTCGACCCGGCCGAAGTAGCCAAGCGTGTAGACAGCCGCACCCGGGTCCTGGCGGTCTCGGCGGTCGAGTACCTGAGCGGCTACCGCAACGACCTGAAGGCCCTGAGTGCCATCGCACACGCTAACCAAGCGCTCTTTGTGGTCGACGCCATCCAGGCGGCCGGCGCGGTCCCCATCAATGTCGATGAAGATGGCATCGACGTGCTGGCGGCCGGCGGCTACAAGTGGCTCCTCGGCCCGATCGGCACGGGGCTGGCCTACTTCCGCCGCTCGGTCTGGGAGCAGATCCGCCCCAGCATCCCCGGCGCCCGCAGCTCGGTCAAGGGCTCCGCCGACGCCCACGCCGAGTTCGAGTTGCTCCCCACCGCCCAGCGCTACGAGACCGGCTGCATGCCCTTCTCGCTGCTCCATGGCTGGACCGCCGGCCTGGAGATTCTCAAAGAAGCTGGCATCGCGAACATCCACGCCCATCTGCTCACCCTGACCGACCGGCTGATCGCCGGCCTGACCGCCAGGGGCTTTACCATTGTCTCCCCGGTCGCCGAGCAGAATGAACGCTCCGGCATCCTCGCCTTCACCGCCGGCAGCCCGGTGGCCAACCAGGAGTTGGTGGAGCGCCTGTACCGCCAGAAGATCATCATCGCACTGCGCGGCGGGCATTGCCGTGTCAGCCCGTCCTTTTACAACACCGCCGAGGATATCGACCGACTGCTGGAGGCGATCTGACGTGAGCGAGTCCCGTAAGTTTGCAACCCTCGCCGCCCATGCGGGGCGCATCGATGTACCCACCGCCACCCGGCCCGTCGCGATGCCCATCTACCAGACCTCGGTCTACGCCTTCCCGGACCTCGACCTGGTGGAGGCGGTGCAGTCCGGGCGGGAGAAGGCCTACCTGTACGCCCGCAACGGCCAGCCCAACGCAGAGGCGCTCGAGAAGGCCTACGCCGAGCTGGAGGGCGGCGAGGCTGCCGTATCGGCGGCAACCGGCATGGGCGCCATCTTCGCGGTGCTCTTCGCCCTGCTGGAGCCCGGCGCCCACCTGATCGCGGCCCAGAACCTCTACGGGGGCACCTTCGCCCTCCTGGAGCAGGAGCTGAGCCGCTACGGCATCGTAACCACCTACGTAGATACGAACGACGGCTGCGCCCTGGAGGCTGCGCTGCGCCCCGAGACGAAGGTCGTTTACGTGGAGTCGATCAGCAACCCCACCGTTGAGGTGGCCGACCTGCCGCGGATCGCTGCCTTCTGCGAGAATCGCAATCTGATGCTGGTGGTGGACAACACCTTCGCCTCGCCGGTGATCATGCGGCCCCTGGAGCACGGGGCGCACGTCTCGATCTCCAGCGCCACCAAGTTTCTGGGCGGCCACAGCGACCTGATGGCCGGCGTGGCCGCAGGCGAGCGCGAGTCCATGGAGAAGGTGCGCAAGGCGTTGGTGCTGAACGGCGCCATGATCGACCCCTTCGCCGCCTGGCTCACCCTGCGGGGCATCAAGACCGTGCAGCTGCGGGTGGAGCGGCAGTCGACCAACGCCCTGGCCCTGGCCGAGTTTCTGCTGAACCATTCGAAGGTGGAGCTTGTCAACTACCCGGGCCTCACCGGGAACGCACTGCTGACCAACGGACACGGCGCTATGCTAAGTTTCGCCGTAAGCGGCGGCCTGGACGCAGCCAACCGCCTGATCCGCAGCCTGAAGATGGCCGAGTTCGTGCCCTCGCTGGGCGACGTGACCACCACGGTCTCGCACCCGGTGCTCACCAGCCACCGGGCGATGGCGCCGGAGCAGCGGGAGGCGCTGGGGATTACGGAGAACCTGGTCCGGGTCTCCTGCGGCATCGAGGCGGCGGAGGATATCATCGCCGACTTTGAGCAGGCGCTAGGCAGCGTGTAGGACGGACATACTGAGAGCATGACCAACTGGGATGTCATCATCATCGGCGGCGGCCCTGCAGGACTGATGGCCGCCGCCTCCGCGGCCGGGCACGGCGCCCGGACGCTGCTTCTTGAGAAGGGGACCAAGCTGGGCCGCAAGCTGATCATCTCTGGCGGCGGCCGCTGCAACGTGACCAACCGCAAGCCCGTCGACGAGCTGGTCCAGCATATCCCCGGCAACGGCCGCTTCATGTTCAGCGCCTTCCACACCTTCGGCAACGAGGAGATCATCCGGTTCTTCGAGGGGCTCGGGGTGAACCTGAAGGAGGAGGACAACGGGCGGATGTTCCCGGTCACCGACAAGGCGGTCACCGTGGCGAACGCCCTCATCGACCACCTGCGCAGGCAGGGGGTGCAGATTCGGCTGGGCGCCGCCGTCGAGCGCGTGACCTACGGTGAGCAAGGCGTGACCGGCGTGCTCCTGAAGACGGGCGAGCACCTGACCTGCCGGGCCGTCGTCGTGGCGGTGGGGGGCAAGTCCGTGCCGCAAACCGGCTCCACCGGCGACGGTTACGCCTGGGCTGCCGAGGCGGGCCACACCATCACGGACTTCTATCCGACCGAGGTGCCGCTGAAGGCATCCGACCCGTTCATTCGAGAGAAGGTGCTCCAGGGGCTCTCCCTGCGGGATATCACCATGACGCTCTGGGACCCGAAGGGCAAGCGGATCACCGCCCAGCGCGGCGACATGATCTTCACCCACTTCGGCCTCTCCGGACCGTGTGCGCTGCGCATCAGCCACTACGTCAGCGTCACGCAGAAGAAGCTGGGCCGCATCCCGTTGCGGTTGACGATCGACCTCTTTGCGGACAAGAGCGCTGCGCAGGTCCAGCAGGAAGCGACGGCTTTGCTGCAAGCTGAGCCCAAGAAGGCGGTCAAGAACGTCCTCAAAGGCTTCTTGCCCGAGCGCATGATCCCGCTGCTCCTCAGCGCCGTGGAGATCCCCGAGACTACCACCCAGGCTCACATCTCCAATGAGCGCTGGTCAGCTCTCTGCCGCCTGGTCAAGGCCTTCCCGGTCACCATCACCGGCACGCTCTCGATCGAGGAGGCTTTTGTGACCGGCGGCGGGGTGAGCGTCAAGGAGATCGACCCGTCCACCATGGCCTCCAAGATCATGCCCGGCCTCCACTTCGCCGGCGAGATCATGGACGTGCACGGGCACACCGGCGGGTACAACATCACAGTCGCCTTCTCGTCGGGCTACGTCGCCGGGATGAGTGCAGCCGAACACGCATTGGACTCATAGACAGGCCATGTACTACATAAGATACCCCCAGGGAAACATCCCCTGGGGGTGACCTGTTTTGGACCAGCGTAAGCCCTACTGGCGGCAAGAAACCAACGAAGAGAGCGCGGAAACGGAAGAGTTTCAGGGCAGGTACAGCAGCTTCTCCGACAGGGTGGAGCGCTTCCTGATGCAGATCGTTATCCTCGGGCTGGTGGCCCTGGCCCTGGTGCAGACCCTGCACACCAACAACACGGCCCGGCGGATGATGAACCTGGTGGAGGGGCTGGAGGGCGTCCCCTGGAACCAGGTGACCGGTTGGGCGCAAGACCGGCCTGATACGGCCGTGGCGGTCAGCAGCACATCCGCCGAGCCGATCATGCTGACGGTGGTCTGCTCCACCCGCCGGGAGCCCGGCGCCAGGCTGCTGGTGGGCGGAAAGCCCGTGGGCAACTTCGCCTCGGGTACGGTGATCGCCACAGTTCTGCCCGGCCAGACCGTCGCGGTCGATGCGACCGGGGTCTCCGACTCGCTGACCTTCCGGGTCGTGGGCCCTGCCGATCTTTTGACCCCAGCCCTCGGCGCGTCAGTCACGACCAAGGGAAATACACAGAACCTGGGCGTGGTGCAGCTCGCCCGGTAAAGATCAGAACAGCCGAGGGGTCGCCCTCGGCTGTTTTTCTGCTAGACCCGGGCGCCCTTCCCGACGGCGACCCACTGGGCGATGGTGGCCACGCGCTTGCCCTGGTACCTGGCAGCGGCGACCTCATTGTCGCCCGGATCGTTGGTGGCGCTGGTGCCGTAGGGGTTGCCGCCGCCGGCGGCCACTGCCGGGTCGGTGTAGCCAGGGCCCACCACGATGGCGCCCCAGTGATAGAACGTGTTGTTCAGGGAGAGGATCACGGCCTCCTGGCCGCCGTGGGCGTTGCTGGCCGTGCAGAAGCTGGAGACTACCTTGTTGGCCAGCTTGCCCTGGAACCAGAGCCCGCCGGTCATGTCGATGAACTGCTTGAGCTGCGAGGCGCACATGCCGAAGCGGGAGGGCGAGCCCAGCACGATGGCGTCGGCCCACTCCAGGTCATCGAGGGCCGCGGTGGGCTGATCCTTCATCGCCTCGTGAAAGGTCTTCCAAGCGGGGTTCTGCGCGATGGCGGCCTCAGGCGCCAGCTCGGCAACCCGGCGGACACGCACCTCGGACCCGGCCTCCCGGGCGCCCTCACCGATCGCTTCTGCCAGCTTCGCCGTGTTCCCCGTGGAGCTGTAGTAGATCACTGCAACCTTGGTGCCGGCCATTCAAAGACTCCTCCTAATGCAGATCGTAGGCGTGCTTCGCACCGATGCGGCAGGCAGGAACCACCTGGTCGGCAGGCTCCGTCTGGACCCGTTCGGGCGGAGGTACCATCTGGTGGACTTTGTGTGTGACCGCTTCCAGCGCCTGCAGCATCTGCTCGATCGGCTCATCGTCCAGACCGCAGCTCTCCAGGAGCCGGACGGCCTCTACCATTGCGTCGGCGGCCTCGCCGAACTTCTGGGCGGCCTCCGCACGCAGCTGTTTCTCCATCGATTCCACCCCGGACGTAGTGTGGCCTAAATCCTCCGAAACCCATGCGTTCTGCTCCGCACAAGGTTTGACGAACGGATAGGAGGTCTGCTAAGCTATGGAGGGAGCCCCTGTCAAATTTTGCGCTCTACTTATGGTAAGGGGGGCCCAGTCCGATGAACTTCGTGCGCGGCATTCGCGGTGCCACTACGGTTGAAGTCAACGAAAAGGAAGCGATCATCAGCGCTACTGAAGAGCTGCTGGAGGCAATCTGCCAGCAGAATGAGTTCACTCCCGATGAGATCTGCAGCGCCTTTTTCACCGTGACCACCGAACTGAACACCACCTTCCCGGCGGAGGCGGCACGCAAGCGGGGCTGGACCCTGGTTCCCATGCTGTGCGCCACCGAAATTCCCGTGCCCGGTTCGCTCTCCAAATGCGTCCGGGTGCTCATTCACGTCAATACGACAAAGGGTCAGGACGAGATCACGCACGTCTATCTCAGGCGTGCTGTGGCCCTCCGTCCCGATTGGAGTGGGGGAAAGGCTTGAGCCTGGAGTCAGAACATCGCGGTTTAACCATCGCCATCGACGGGCCGGCTGGCGCCGGCAAGTCCACGCTTGCCAAGATCGTGGCAAATCGACTCGGCTACCTGTACATCGATACCGGCGCTATGTACCGGGCGCTGGCGCTCAAAGCGCTGCGCACCGGGGTCATGACGGATAACGATGAGGCTCTGGAGGCCATGGCAGCCACCACCTCGGTGCGGCTGGAACGGTCCGCCGGCGGCGGTTGCCACGTATTGCTCGACGGCGTCGACGTCTCGGTCGAGATCCGTGGGCCCGAAGTGACGCGGGTGGTCTCCCGGGTCTCCGCAGCCATGGGTTTGCGCCGCTACATGGTACAAGCCCAGCGTGAGATCGCGGCGGGCGGCGGCGTAGTCATGGACGGGCGCGACATTGGCAGCCACGTGCTGCCGGGCGCCGACCTGAAGATTTTCCTCACCGCCTCGCTGGCCGAGCGGGCGCTTCGGCGCCAGCAGCAAATGGCCAAAGCAGGACATCAGATTCCCTTGCAGCAATTAGAGGAAGAGATCGCCCTGCGCGACGAATCCGATAGAAACAAGGGAGTTGGCTCCCTGATTCAGACCCCCGACGCCGTGCTCATAGACACCACCGGTCGCAGCGTAGAAGATGTCGTCGAAGAAATCCTGTCGTACTGCCGGAGGGGTTAGGCTTGTGGCTCTGGTCCTTTGGTAGGGCCGTCATCCTGCCGTTCTACCGCCTGGCCTTCCGCATTCGGGTGGAAGGCCGGGAGCATGTGCCGTCCACGGGCGGCGTGATTCTCTGTGGCAACCACATCAGCGGACATGATCCGCCCTTGCTTGGGTTGGTCAGTCCCCGCAACGTGCGCTTTATGGCCAAGGAAGAGATCTTCAACGTCCCGGTGATCGGCTGGTTTGTCAAGCACGGGGGCGGTGCCTTCCCCGTCAAGCGCGGCACGGCCGACCGGGCTTCGCTGAAGCGTTCCCTGGAGGTGCTGGAAGAGGGCGGTGTCTTCGGGATCTTCCCGGAGGGCACCCGCGTCCGCACGGGGAAGATGGGCAAACTGGAGCCCGGCACGGCCTACCTCGCGCTGAAGTCCGGCGCCACGGTAATTCCCGTCGGCTTCAGCAGCACATACAAGCTGTTCAGCACCGTGCACATCCGCTTCGGGCCGCCAATCCCCCTGGAGGAGTTCCAGGGCAAGAAGTTGACCAGCGAAACGCTGGAGGCGGCCAACGAGGCGATCCGGGCCGCCATTGAGGCCCAGATCGTCCCCATGGGTCCTGAGAACTAGGTTTCGACCGCTGCGTCCGGCGGCGGAGAGAATTGCTTGTCGGAGCTATCGAGGAGGTCACTGTCGTGCAAGAGTTTGTCAGCCGTGAGAACCAGGAAGACCTTGAAGCGAGGGCGGAACTGGAAGCCGCACTCCGAGTGCCCAAAGAAGGCGATGTGGTGAACGGTACGGTCGTACGTGTGGGCGATGACTCCATCATGGTGGACGTCGGCTACAAGTCCGAGGGGACCATCTCCCTGAACGACCTGTCCCACCGCCCCCTTTCGAATGCGGCGGAATCTGGTCTGAAGGTCGGCGACACCGTGCGCGTCGTGGTCCTCTCTGTGGACTCCAAGGGTGAAGGCGGCCTGCGCCTCTCCAAGCGGCGGGCCGAGGAGGCCATCGCCTGGGAGAAGGCGGTCAAGCTGCATGAGAGCGGCGAGGCCGTCGACGCCACCGTCACCGAGGCCGTCAAGGGCGGCCTGGTGGTTGATCTGGGTCTGCGGGCCTTCCTGCCGGCTTCCCAGGTGGACCGCGGCTATGTCAACGACCTGTCCAAGTTCGTCGGCCAGTCCATCCGGGTCAAGGTGATCGAGCTGGAGCGGGGCAAGGGCCGGGTCATTCTCTCCCGCAAGCAGGTGCTTGAGGAGGAGCGCACCAAGGCCAAGTCCGGCTTCTGGGACAAGGTCGAAGAGGGCCAGGTGCTCGAGGGCACCGTCAAGTCCCTCACCGACTTCGGCGCCTTCGTCGACCTCGGCGGCGTGGACGGCCTGCTGCACATCTCCGAAATGTCCTACGGCCGGATCAAGCATCCGTCCCAGGTCATGAAGGAGGGCGACCGCCTCACCGTCAAGATCCTGCGGCTCGACCGGGAGAAGGAGAAGGTCTCCCTGGGCCTCAAGCAGGTGCTGCCCGACCCGTGGGAAACCGTGGAGCAGCGCTACACCGTGGGCTCCGTGGTCACCGGCACCGTTGCCCGCCTCGCTACCTTCGGCGCCTTCGTCGAGCTGGAGCCGGGCGTGGACGGCCTGGTCCACATCTCCCAGCTGGCCGATCGCCGGATCAACACCCCCGGCGAGGTCGTAAAGGTCGGCGAGACCGTGAAGGCCAAGGTGGTCGGCGTCAGCCCCGAGCAGCGCCGCATTAGCCTGAGCATTCGTGAACTTGACGCTTCGGATGAGGGTGCAGAGGCCGAGGCCCCTGCCGAGGAGAACCAGTAAGTACGGTACGGCGCCCGGCCTCCCATGTGGGGGTCCGGGCGCCTTTGTGCGCGGCTCTGTAAGTATCGTAGGGGGTATGGGCATGGAACCCAAGTTTCAGCGTGTAGTCGTCAAGCTTAGCGGCGGCGCCCTGGCCGGCGCCGGCGACGCCGTGTTCAGCCGGGAGGCTCTCAGCCACATCGCCGATGAGGTGATGGCCCTCCTTAACATGGGCGTCGAGGTGGCGCTGATGGTGGGCGGGGGCAACATCTTCCGCGGAAACCTCGCCGAAGACTGGGGCATTGAGCGGGCCGAGGCCGACAATATCGGGATGATGTCGACCGTGATCAACAGCCTGATCCTGCGCGGCGTCTTTACCGCCAAGGGCGCCAGCGAGGTGCGGGTGATGACCGCCCAGCCGATCCCGACGGTCGCGGAGCCGTATGTGCGGCTGCGGGCGATCCACCACATGGAGAAGGGCTACCTGGTGATCTTCGCCGGCGGTACGGGGCAGCCATACCAGACCACGGACTACCCGGCGGTCCAGCGGGCGCTGGAGATCCGGGCCGATGTGATCCTGGCCACCAAGAATCGCACGAACGGCGTCTATACCTCTGACCCCAACAAGGACCCGAAGGCTCGCCGCTACAAGACGCTGGCGTATGATGATGCCGTCAACCAGGGCCTGAAGGTGATGGACCAGTCGGCGATCATCCTGGCCCGGGACCACGGCCTGCCGATCCACGTCTTCGACTTCGCGGAGAAGGGCTGCATGAGCCGGATCTGCCAGGGGGAGGATGTCGGCACCCTGATCGCTCCGGGTGTGACCACTGAGCTGGAGTAATGGCTGTCCTTCAGCGCCTCCAGTGGATCGATCAGCAGATTCGGGCGGGCGCTTACCCGAACACGCGAGGGCTCGCCGCCGCCTTTGAGATCTCGCGGGTTCAGGCCCAGCGGGACTTTGAGTACCTGCGGGACCGGCTGGGCGCCCCCCTTAGGTACTCTGCCCGGCACCGGGGCTATCACTACACCACGGAGGCCTTCGTACTCCCGGGTCCCTACATTACTCGGGAGGAGCAAGGGGTGCTGGCGGACCTGGCCGCCTACTACGCGCAGGTCGCCCGGCGGGGCGGCCGGGAGAGCGGGTCCTACGGACGGATGGCGGGGCTGATCAGCCGCATGGGCGGGTTGGATCCCGAAGGTCCCGCCGACCTGCCGGCCGAACGGCGGCACCCCTACCGGGCGATCCTGCGAGCGGTGCGGGATGTGCCCGCCGGGGTGCCCTACGGGCTTGAGGAGTACTGCGTCAGCGCCGTGAACCCGAAGGGGATCGTCTGCGAGTTCTACGACCCGGAGTCCTTTCTGGCGGCGATGCTGATCGTGGGCGGGGCGTACCGGCTGGAGTTTCCGAACTGGCTGCGGGAGCGGCTGCTGGCGCGCCTCACCGCCCTGCAGCAAATTCAGCTGTAGATCTCTCACGCTATGATAGAGCACCTTTGCTACCATCGGGGTGAATCTGGAAGCACCGATGGAAGGGGCAGGGAACATGGCACCTCAGGTGACCTCGGCGAGGCTTGGGCGGCTCCGGAATACGTACCTGGGTGCAGTTGATGGGGTTCTGCGGGCGGCCGGATGGTGGGCGGAGGATCCTGCGATCCTCGCGGGCTTGACCGGGATGGCCTTTCACTTCTGCATCGAGCGCACGCTGCATCACAGTGCGATCACGGTCTACGCAAACGACAATGATTGGGTTGAGATGCATCAGGATGCTTTGTCACGCATCGGCATCCGTTCGGCGATCGGCCATGCCCGGCCAGAGACCGGCGAGGGGTATGGGGCCGAACGCCGCCGCGGGATCTCCGCGATCAAGTCCGCGCTGGACAGGGGCGTCGGCGTTGTGCTCTGGGGCGTGGACTACGACGAGTTCGGCGTGGTCTACGGGTACGATGACGGGGACGGCGTGTTCCTGGTGGACGGGGTAGAGTCCAACCCTGCGGGGAGCAGCAACCCGGTGCTGTACGAGAACCTTGGCCGCCACGGGCAGGCTCTGCCATGGCTCCATTACCAGATCCCGGTGGCAGTTGAGCCGGTCGATCGGGCGCAGGCTTACCGCAGGTCGCTGGAGTTCTACCTGGAGCAAATGGACCGGCAGGCGGACGTGGGTACCAGTCCGTGGCGCCACTTCCACGGCCTGCCCGGGTACGATGCCTGGGCTACGGCGTTGCGGTCTCGGAAGTTCCACGCCTTCGGCCTGCGGTACTGCACGCAGGTCTTCGCTGAGTCCAAGCGGTTCGCTGCTTCGTACATGCGCCATCTCGTAGATGTGTGGGAGCCTGAGCTGACCGACGCCGCCTCGCTGTTTGACCGGCTGGCCGGGACCTACGACCGCATGCTAGGCGTGCTGGAGCAACCGGTTGAGACCGGACAGTGGATGTGGCGGGAGCCGGTGAGTGAGGCGCAGGCGGCTCGCCTGGCCCAACTGGTGGACGAGGCCCACCGCCTGGAATCGGCGGCGGTGCGAGCTGTGGCTTCCTACGTGGCTGGTACTGCGGGACCAGAGCAATGAGACATCGAGAGGTTCGAGCTGGAGTCCAAGGTGTCAGTTTTGACACAGTCCGGGCGGCCAGTGGTGTGTCAAAACTAATAGCTTGGGCCTTCGGGGAGCAGTCCGGGAGTGTATCTGAGCACATCCTCGCCACTCACCAGTCACTGTCGACACAAATCGACTGAGTGCCTGGACCTGAAGTTGGTAGTATGGCCACCCTGAGCATCAAACTATCACTTTTGACACATGCCCCTGCGCAGCGGATGTGTCAACAGCTGACACTTCGGGCGTGCTGAGCCTGTCGCTACCCTACACTCGGCTTTACAGCCCAGTACCGGCCCACGCAGACGATTTACACTCCTTCATCATTGTTTGCAGCCCCCCTATTGGCGCCCTCGTGCACAATCAGACCGATGCACGGGTCCTTATGGATAGCCACAGGCCGTTGCAGCACCCTCTCCGGACTGTGTAGCGGTGGTTTCGTGTACGGTCTGCGTCTCCCGCGGGAGGTTTCATGGGTCTTTACCGATCTTTATTTCCCTTTATTGGTTGATTTTGATGTCTCCTTCGTGGTTTCGGGCTTTCTCCTACATACGTATCAGAATCGAGACGGTGCTTTTCCATTGCTTGATGATGTAATATCGTAAGCGGATGGAGGTGTGGCGCATGACGCGGTGGCTCGCGGCCTTGCTGGTGCTGGTGACGGCAGCGGCGGGTTGGCTGGGGTGGCGGGAGTACCAGTGGCGTCAGACGTACTTCGCCGAGATGACCGGCGAGTTGATCTACCACGTGGAGATGGCCCGGCGGCAGCTGACGCGGGCCCGGGAGGCGCAGGACTACGAGCAGAGGCTGGACGCCCTGTCGGCAGCCCACGCCTACCTGGTACCGGCGCAGAAGCAGGCATATACCCTCCTGGAGCGGCTGGTGCCGGTCAAGCCAGGTCAGCGCGCCTTCATGCCCACCACCGACGCACCCATGCTGCTCCAGTGGGCCCGGGAGCTCAGCCCTGATATGCCCGACGAGGCGCTGGCAAGGCGCGTCGATCTGGTGGGTGGGCTGGAGCAGGCGCTCAGGGCCGGGCTGGGCGACACCGTGGTCCAGCCCGGGTTCGCTTTTCAGGTAGACAACACCAAGCTCAAGCGGAGCCTGGAGGGGTACTTCGGCTCTCTGGCAGACGGCATCACCCGACCTGCCGTGCTGACGTTTGAAGATCTGCCAAACCTGGCGACTGCGTCGGCCAAGCGTGAAGGTGATCAGGTACATATCCAGCTCGACTGGGCTCACACCTATCGGCTCTTTCCGCCGACCGGGGTGAGCCAGCTGATCCTGGTGAGGCCGGGCGCCGGCATCCAGGTCGCATCGAGCGCTGGCACCCAGCAGCGCATGGGCCGGGGCACCCTGGAGCCGTTCACGGCGGTCGACCCCGGCGACGGGCTGCATGGGGCCATCGAGGGCGCCCTCCCCGCTGACTGGAGCGTCGGATCTTACATGGCGATCCGAGTGCCCGAAGGGCTGGCGCAAACGCTTGCGCTCCGGCTGCCGGCGGGCGCCCGCCCCGAGGTGCTGCGGTTGCGATTAGGCTCGGGCGAAAGGGCGGTCCCCATCCCGGTTCGACAGTAAGACGAAAGGCGCGCCATCCGAGCGGGTGGCGCGCCTTTACGTTAGGTGTAATAGATGCGGGGCGCCACGTCAGCGAGGTCCGCCGTGGACGGCTCCCGTTTCTGTGCGGGGCTCTGGTGATCCTTGGGCGGCACATCTTCCAGCAGCTCGGCGCCCCGCACCGGGTCGCCCGGGTGCAGCGTGAGCTCATGCCCGGGGGCGTAGCTCGGCTCCTTCGATTCCGGCATCAACCAATCACCTCCGACCAGGCCCACTTACGGCCGCTCCCCTTCGGTGGGCACGGCGCCGACATCGACGGAGGCGTCGCCCCGGCCGATTACCTGCCGAATGATCTCATCGCTGTTCGTTGTCTTTCCGATGGGGGCGACGCCCCCGCCGGCGCCGCCCTGGGTATGCTCCTGCAGGACCGCGTCACGGATGTTCTGCTGCTTGCCGGTCTGATTGCGATTCATCAAGATGTTGACCTCCCCGGTCGGCGTGTCGAATAGTTGTTTGCGCTCCCAGCGCAATTCGACACACTTTGCGCACGGATGTTTGGTAGAATGTGGATGAAGGTCGCCCCCGGAGGGCGAATACCATGCGGCAGTACTGACCGACCTACCCGTTTCTGATCACCTGACGTAACCAAATCAGGGGGCGACCCCATCATATACCAGCGTGCCCGCACAGGCTGGCTCTCATGCGCCCGAAAGGGTTTCGCCGCCGCAAAGTAGAACAGTCCCGAAGAGGTGTATCACCGCAATGTCTACGACCCGCAAGCCCCTCATCATCGCAGAAAAGCCTTCAGCCGCCCGCGCCATCGCTGACGCCCTGGGCGGCTTTGTGCGCCGCGACGGCTATCTGGAAAGCCCGCAGTACTTGCTGGGCTGGGCCATCGGCCACCTGGTGGAGCTTATGGCGCCCGAGGACTACGACTCCCGCTACAAGCGCTGGTCGCTTGAGACCCTGCCGATCACCCCACCGGTGTTTGGCCTTAAGGTCACGCCCAAAACCAAGGCCCAGTTCGACCTGCTCGCCCGGCTTGCCCGCACGGCGCCGGAGCTGATCAACGCCTGCGACGCCGGGCGCGAGGGCGAACTGATCTTCCGCTACATCTACGACGTGTCCGGGGCCAAGGCGCCCACCCGCAGGCTGTGGGTCTCAGCCCTTACCAAGGATGCGATTCGGGCAGCGTTTCGTTCCCTGCGCCCCTCGACTGAGTTTGACCGGCTCTACCAGAGCGCCCTGTGCCGCGCTCAGGGCGACTGGCTGGTGGGCATGAACTCCACCCGCGCCTTCACGGTCAAGTGGGGGGAGCTGCTCTCCGTCGGCCGGGTTCAGACCCCCACGCTGGCCCTGCTGGTCCGGCGCGAGCGTGAAATCGAAAGCTTCGTGCCTGAGCAGTACTGGGAGGTGGAGGCGCTCTTTGCCGCCTCTGAGCGCCGCACCTACGAGGGCAAGTGGCTCGGCCCCGACGGCCACCGTCTGAAGAAGGCGGAGGAGGCCCAGGCCATCGTGGACAGGGTCAAGGGGCAGCCCGGCCAGGTCGAATCGGTGGAGGAGAAGCCCGTCTCCGAGCGCCCGCCGCAATTGTACGACCTGACCACGCTCCAGCGGGAGGCCAACCGCCGCTTCGGGCTCACTGCGGCCGCAACCCTGAAGGCCGCCCAGTCCCTCTATGAGGATAAGCTGATCACCTATCCCCGGACCGACTCCCGCTACCTGACCAAAGATCTGGTCAAGGGGCTGCCGGCCGTGGTCGACATGCTTCACTCGGTGAGCGACTTCCGTACGGCTGCAGCCGGGGCTGATCTCGGTCTGGTCCACCCCGGCAACCGCCGGGTGGTGGACGATGCCAAGGTCACCGACCACCACGCCATCATCCCCACGGCCGAACACCCTGGCCAGCTGACCGGGGTGGGAGCCAAAATCTACGGCCTCATCGCCCGGCGCTTCCTGGCCCAGTTCTACCCGGAGGCCCGCTTCCTGGAGACCGAGGTGATCACCCTGGTCGGCCAGGACCGCTTCAAGTCCCGCGGCCGGCGCATGCTGGAGCCGGGCTGGCGGGCCGTGGAGGCGGAGGGGCCCGCAACGAAGGCCAAGCGCGACGAAGATGAAGAGCAGGCGAAAGCGCTGCCGCCGCTGAAGGCTGGCGAAGGCGTGCTTACGAAGGACGCACAGGCGCTGGAGAAGACCACCCAGCCGCCCAAGCGCTTCACTGAGGCTGCTCTGCTCTCAGCCATGGAGTTTGCAGGCAAGGAGCTTGACGACGAGGCGCTCAAGGAGGCCATGAAGGGGCATGGCCTGGGCACCCCGGCTACCCGGGCGGCCATTATCGAGCGGCTCAAAGATGTGGAGTACATCGTGGCCGACAAGAAGGCGCTGGTGCCCACACCGAAGGGACGCATGCTGGTGGAGCGGGCCGAGGCGGCCGGGGCCAGCGCACTCCTCTCAGCCGAACTGACCGGCGGGTGGGAGAAGCGCATCGCCGACATCCAGGGCGGCCTCGACTACCCCGACCGGCTCATGCGCTCCATGCGCGACCTCGCCGTCCAGGTTGTCGAGTGGGTCAAGCAGGCCGAAGGCGGGGCGGCGCCCGTCAAGCGCAAGCGGTCGGGTCCGAGTGCCCCTGCCGAGCCGGGCGCCGAGGCGGTCAACGACCTGCCCGAGTACGCCTGCAAGTGCCCTCGCTGCGGCCGGGCCGTGGTCAAGGGCAGCAAGGGCTGGCTGTGCACTAGTGACGAGTGCGGTCTGCGTGTGCCCGCCTACCTTTGCGGCAAGGTCATCGATGCTCCGCTGGTGGGGGCGATTCTGCAAAAGGGGCGCAGCCCGCTGATTACCGGGTTCAAATCGCCCCGTACGGGCAAAACTTTCTCTGCCTACCTGGTGCTAAAAGATGGCAAGGTGGAATTCGAATTCCCGGCCGATCGGCCCAAAAAGGCCAGTGGGTACAGGCGAGCCGGGGGCACCGATAGTACGAGGGGGAGCGCCAGTGAGCGAACGACAGCAGCGAAAACTGGATCACGTGCGTCTGGCCGCAGCGCAGCCACGGGGGCTGCGGCGCAGCGGAGATCCGCTGCCGGCGCCGGGGTGGGCGGACGTGCACCTCGTGCATCAAAGCCTGCCGGAACTCGCACTCGATCAGATTGACCTTGCTACCTCGGTCGCGGGCGTGCCGCTGAAGAGCCCGGTCATCATCAACGCGATGACCGGGGGCGCCGCCGGGGTGGCCGATATCAACCGGGAGCTCGGCCAACTGGCGGCGGAACTGGGCCTCGCCATGGCGGTCGGGTCGCAGACGGCGGGCCTGAGGGAGCCGGAGACGGCGCCCAGCTACCAGGTGGTCCGGCAGGTCAACCCAAGCGGCGTGCTCATCGCCAATGTGAGCACGGGCGCCGTGCTCGACGACGCCCGCCGGGCCGTGGACATGCTGCAGGCCAGCCTGCTGCAGGTCCACCTGAACGCCCCGCAGGAGCTGGTCATGCCCGAGGGCGACCGGGATTTCCGGGGCCAGTTGGCCCGCATTGAAGAGTTGGTCCGGTCCCTGGAGGTGCCCGTGCTGGTCAAGGAGTGCGGCTTCGGGCTCTCGGGGGAGAGCGTGCGCCAGCTGCATGAGGTCGGGGTCCGTGCGGTGGACGTCTCCGGGCGGGGCGGCACGAACTTCGCCTGGATTGAATCCCAGCGCTCCGAGGACGCAGAGCCGGACCCGGGGCTGCTGCACTGGGGCATCCCCACCGCCTGCGCCCTCGCTGAGGCTGCAACCATGGGGCTGGAGGGACTCGACGTAGTGGCGAGCGGGGGCATCGTCCACGGCAGCGATGGTGCCAAGGCGCTGGCGCTCGGCGCCCGGGCCGTAGGGGTGGCCGGGGCAGTACTGCGCCGCCTTCAGGCCGGGGGCAGCGCCGCTGCCCGTACATACCTGCAGGGGCTGCTGAGCGATCTCAAGCGCGCAGCGCTGCTCTGCGGGGCAGGCTCGGTGGAACAGCTTCGGTCGCGGCCGGTGGTCATCCTCGGTGAAACGAGGAACTGGTGCGACCTGCGCGGGGTACCTCTCACATGGCTTGCCCGCAGAACGCAATGAGCGACACGAAGAAGCTGCAACCACCAGGGCTGCAGCTTCCTGACTCCTATTCCCGTGTGCGTGGCGTCTTGACCCACTGTGAGGGTCCCTTCCCCAGGGACGCCAGCACCAGGGCGCTGGAGTAGGGCACGGGGAAGAGGAAGGCGGCCAGCGGGAGCACCAGCAGCTGTGCAAGGGCGCCCAGCTGGCCCATCCACCGGCGTGGGCGCCCGGCGGGGTCCAGGTGGCCCAGGTAGCGGAAGAAGGCGTAAATCGTAAAGCCCAGGTAGACCGTCGAGAGCATGTTCATGCCCCAGTGCCAGGCGGGGCCGAGCACGTTCGGGTCCACCAGGCCCATGAACCACAGGGCAATGATCACCGGCGGCACCAGCGTGGCGGACTGGTAGAAGATCCACTCGCCCTGGCCCTTGCGCCAAAGCTCCCTCAGCAGGCGCTGCCGCTTGCCCTCGTCGTACTGGGACTGGGAGCGGACCTTGTTCATGACCTGAAGGTGGCCGGTGGCCCAGCGAAGCCGCTGGCGGTAGAAGCCCACGAAGGTGGGCGGGGTCTGCTCGCTGGAAGGATAGGGCAGGTACTCGGGCCAGGCGCCGGCCTTCAGGTAGGCGCGGGTCCCCAGCTCCAAATCCTCCGTAAGCGAGGCGTAGTCATAGCCGCCGATCTCGGTGAGCAGCCTGGCCGCTACGAACAGGTTGGTGCCGCCCACAAAGGGCAGGCGCTGAAACAGGGCGGGCAGGTACCAGTCGTGGGCGATCGCCTGGTAGAGCGAGGCGATCTTGCAGAACGGTCCCATCTCATACCAGTTGCGGACCTGGAAGACCGGCCCCTGGAAGATCCGCGGCTCCGGCTCCCCGGAGCTGCGCGCCTCTAGGGCTCGGTGAGCCACGTAGAGCATCGCCTTGGGGTCCGGTCGACTCTCCGCATCGAAGAAGCCGCACCAGGTGGTGCGCCCGTCGATGTACGAGAGCGCCCAGTTCAGGGCACGACCCTTGGTCGAGGGCACCTCGACGCCCAGCCGACGCCCGCCCAGCTCGCCGTCGAAGTCCCGGGGCACCACCACGTGCTTGAGCGCGGGGACGCCTACGCGCTGGGACATCTCCTGGACCTTGCGCTCCATGATGTCCTGGGTCGTCGGGAAGATCTGCCGGTACAGGGCGCTCAGGCGCCCTTCCAGGTTCTCGTCCCGGGCGATGGCGTTGAGCTGCTCCACCAGCCCCATGGCCAGGGCGTCGCTCATGGCCTGCATGATCTCCCGGGTCAGGGAGTGGTGGGCCTGGGCGGCCAGGGCCGCCAGCCGGGCGCCGAGCGCGCGGGCATCGCCGCCCCGGAGGTGGCAGAAGGCCATCGCCGTGGGGATCGCCAGGGAGAGCAGGGCCGCACAGGCGCTCTGCAACTCGTCCTCGCTGGCGGCGGAGAGCCTCCCCCGCAGCAGGCGCAGCACGTGCCGGGCCACCTTGCGGCCGCTCCCCTGCAGCATGCGGTCGGATGCCTCCCAGATCAGCGGGCGCAGGAGCGTTTCGGGGATCTCCCGGAGCAGGTGCAGCCCTTCGGAGCCCAGGTGACGGCGCACCTCGTCGACCCCGTCCAGGGAGAGGGCGCCCAGCAGGGCCAGGGTCAGGCCGCCGGCCTCCGTCTCGGGTCCCAGCGGGGCCGAGCCAGCCCGCACTGCGTGGGCGGCGGCGCTCACGGCGCCGGTCCGCCGGATCTCCGCTGCCAGCGATTCCTTCTCATCGGTCACGACGACGACTTCATACAGGTCGGGCGGGTAGTTCAGCGCAGACATATGGTCCACGGTCCGTTCGATCACGTCGGCCTCGTTGCGGGCGGGAACCAGTATCGAGAAGCGGGGCAGCGGCAGGCTCAGCTCCCGGGCCCGGGCCGTGAGACGCTCGACCGACAGCTCCGGGCGCCGCTTCCAATAATGCTTCTCAGCGTAGCGCTTCCACCAGAACAGTCGCAGGAACAGGGCGAAGAAGAGCAGATAGCAGCCTACGGCGCCAAGGTAGACATATTGAGGCGCTCCCCATTCAGATTGCATTAGACCCCTCCACGAGGCGCCAATTGGCGTTCTTATCCAATCTCAGGCATTAGACTGCCAAATACCGTCGGGCATTATTCCATGCATAGCCCATTTTTCTGCGATGCACGCTAAGCCGACGCGTGCCCTTCCCGATTTGCGGGCGCGCCAAGGAGGCCCCGCGCCATGATGCCCGCCGGACCGATTCTGCTCTCAATTCTCCTGGTGCTGATCATCTCTGGCTTTCTGGACGGCGCCCTGCACCGGCTGGGGCTGTCGGTGCCGACCGGGGTGATGCTGGCCCTCGCCATGCTGCTGGGCAGCGCCGTGGAGATTCCGCTCGCCCGCGGGCTGACCATTAACCTGGGCGAGGCCCTGATTCCACTGGGCTTCGCCATCTATCTGCTCGCCCGTGCGGATCGCTGGTACGAACCGGCCAGGGCCCTGCTGGGCGCCGCCGCATCGGCTGCGGTGGTCTATATGTTAGGGCGCTGGTTTCCGCCCGGGCAGCCGACCGAGCTTAACCTTTTCTATCTGGACGCCCAGTATCTCTTTGGCGTCTGCGGCGGCATCATGGGCTACCTGGCCGGCCGCTCACGCCGGTGCGCCTGGGTGGCGGCGGTGACCGGCATCCTGCTGGCCGACCTCGGTCACTACAGCGGGCTCTTGCCCGGGGGGATGCCAGCGGAAGGGATTATTCGGGCCGGGGGCGGCGGCTTTCAGGGCACGGCGGCCGTCGCCGGCGTCCTGGCGGTGGCCCTCGCCGAATGGATTGGCGAACCGGTGCCGAAAATGAGCGGCAGTGAACAGCTCAGCGGCCCGTCGTCATAATGGGCGGCCTCTTGTTGACGTGCCAGGGTGCATCCATCATAATAAGTTAGTTAGACGCACCCTGGTACAAGAGAAAGGGGGCCCGCCCCATGGCTCGGATTCCCAAGCCGGTCATCGCTGCTGTGACCCCAGGCAGCGTGGCGGAACAGGCCGGCCTCAAACCCGGCGACAAGCTCATGGAAATCAACGGCCAGCCGGTCCGCGACGACCTGGACTACCGGTTCTTGTCGGTCGAGGAGAACCTTACGCTGAAGGTAATCAACGGCGCAGGACAAGCCAGGGCGGTCGAAGTCACCAAGGAGTTCGACGAGGACCTGGGCGTCGACTTCGGCGGCAAGGCCACCTACGACGGCATTTACACCTGCCATAACAACTGCATCTTCTGCTTCGTCCATCAGCAGCCCCGGGGCCTGCGTCCCACGCTGACCCTCATGGACGACGATTTTCGCCTCTCCTACATGCACGGAAACTTTATTACCCTGGTCGGGATTACGGACGAGAACTGGCAGCGCATCTTCGAGCAGAAACTCTCGCCGCTCTATATCTCCGTACACGCCACCGACGATGACCTGCGCGCCTTCCTGCTGGGCACCGACCAAGCCCGGGGCATCATGGGGCGCCTGAGGGAACTGGCCGAGAACGGCATTGCGTTCCACACCCAGGTCGTCTCCTGCCCCGGGCTGAACGACGGCGCCCACCTGGACCGGACCATAACGGATCTAACCAGCCTGGGCGACTCGCTGCTCTCGATCTCGGTGGTGCCGGTGGGCTTGACCAAGTACCGGCAGGGGCTCTACAACGTGCGCAGCTACACGGTTCCCGAGGCCAACGCGATGATTGACCAGATCGAGGCTTGGCAGCAGAAACTGCTCCCCGACTGGGGCACGGTACTGGTGCACGCCTCGGACGAGTGGTACGTGGTCGCCGGGCGCGAGGTCCCCGGGCCCGAGGTCTACGAGAACTACGACCAGCTGGAGAACGGCGTCGGCATGATCCGCCTCTTCCTGGAGCAAATGAAGTCGACCACCGAGCGGCTGCCCGCCGAACTGCCGGCGCCCCGCAGGGTGACCATCGCCACGGGCGAACTCGCTCTGGAGACGCTCCAGCGGGCCGCCAACTGGCTCATGGAGCATGTGGCGGGCCTGACGGTCCAGGTCGTCGCCATCAAGAACGAGTTCTACGGCGGCGGCGTCACGGTGGCCGGCCTGATTCTGGGTCAGGATTTCGTCGCCCAGCTTCGCCCACGCATGGACGAGCTGGGGGACCTGGTAATTCTCCCCGCGGTCGCCTTCCGTGAAACGGACTTCAAGTCTCTGGACAACATGACATTGGATGATATCAGCGTGCTGCTCGGCGGCGTGCCCGTTTCCATCGCAGGCTCCCCCGCCGAACTGGCCGACAAGGCCACCGATGGCCGCCTGGCGCCGGAGCGCAAGCGGCGCCTGAAGTCCCTGCGCTTCCGCCACCAGGGCGAGGCCGCCGTGGTCAACATGGCCAAGGAGGCCAAGGACCCCCTGGGCCGCTGCGAGCGCTCGGCCGGCCTGAACTCGCCCCTTGGCGACTGATTCCCCTGCGGCGCCCTTCGGGGCGTCGCCGTACATAGGGAGGCTTCCTGAATGAAACCGATCGTAGCCATCGTTGGGCGCCCGAACGTGGGCAAGTCCACGCTGTTCAACCGGCTCACCCAGAGCCGACAGGCCATTGTGGAGGACATGCCCGGTGTGACCCGTGACCGGCTCTATGCCGACGCGGAGTGGAACGGGGCGCAGTTCGTCCTGGTCGACACCGGCGGCATCCAACTGGACAAGGACTCCGATACCATCGACGCCCATGTAACGAAGCAGGCCGAAATCGCCATCAAAGAGGCTGACGTGATCGTCTTTGTGGTCGATGTGACCCAGGGCATGACGGGCGCCGACCAGGAGGTTGCACAGCGGCTGCACCGGGTCAAGAAGCCCGTACTGCTGGCGGTCAACAAGGTGGAGAACCTCAAGCGCGAGGAGGAGGCCCACGAGTTTTGGGCCATGGGCCTCGATGAGCTGATTACGGTCTCCGCCGAACACGGTATGGGCACAGGCGATCTGCTGGACGCCATTGTCGCCAACCTTCCGACCGAGAAGGCGCACGCTGATGAGGACGAGGGCCTCATCCGGGTCGCCGTCATTGGGCGCCCCAACGTGGGCAAGTCCTCGCTGGTCAACGCCATCCTCGGCGAGGAGCGGGTGATCGTCTCCAACGTGGCCGGCACCACCCGCGACGCCATCGACGTGCTGGTCGAGCGGGGCGAGGACCGCTTCCTGCTGGTGGATACCGCCGGCATGCGCAAGCGCGGCAAGGTGGAGGAGAACGTCGAGCGCTACTCCGTCATGCGGGCGCTTCGGGCCGTCGACCGGGCCCAGGTGGTCCTCATGGTCATCGACGCCATCGACGGCGTCACCGACCAGGATCAAAAGATCGTCGGCTACGCCAACGAGAACGGCAAGGCCTGCATCGCGGTCATCAACAAGTGGGACCTGGTGGAGAAGACGGACCGGACCATGGACCAGATGACGCTCGATGTGCGCGAGCGGCTGGCCTTCATGGACTACGCCCTGATCCACTTCCTGTCCGCCAAAACCGGCGCCCGCGTCAGCAAGCTGCTCCCGTTGATCAAGAAGGTGGCGCAAGCACATGCCCGCCGCATTTCTACGGGCGAGCTGAACAACCTGATCCGGGAGGCGTATGCCCTCAACCCGCCGCCCTCCGACAAGGGCCGGCGCCTGAAGATCTTCTTCGCCACGCAGCCCCACGACAGCCCGCCCGGCTTCGTGATCTTCGTCAACGACAAGGAGCTGCTGCACTTCTCCTACAAGCGGTACCTGGAGAACAAGCTGCGGGAGACCTACGACTTTGAGGGCACCCCGATTCGGCTGTACTTCCGCAACCGCGAGAAGGCCAAGCTGACCGACCGCCCGGTAGCCATCCGGAGAATCCTCACCACCGGCAAGGCGAAGGTGATCCGGAAGGCTGCTCGGAAGCTTACGACCGAATAGCCTCGGTTTGAAAATTGGAACCTCGTCCTAAAACCAGGAATAAACCTCTCTGTAGCGAATTATCGCTATAGAAGAACCTTGGTCGATGTTTGACGGGGGAGGGTTCCCATGGAGTTCAATCTGCTGCTCGCCGCTGTCCTTGGCTACCTGTTGGGATCGTTCCCCGCGGGGTATGTGGCCGGCCGGCTGAAGGGCATCGATATCCGCAAATGGGGCAGTGGCGCCACCGGCGGCACCAACGTGCTGCGTACCCTGGGCTGGGGTTATGCCGTGGCCACCGGGCTGACCGACCTGCTCAAGGGCACACTGGCTGCCTACCTGGGCTTCCGGCTTGCCGGAGAATGGGGCTACGCCGTCGGGGGCTTTGCGGCCCTGTTCGGTCACTCCTATCCAGTTTGGCTGAAGTTCAAGGGCGGCAAAAGCGTCGCCACCAGCGCGGGCGCTCTGGTGCTCTATCACCCCTGGGCGTTCCTGGCCGGGCTGGTGGCAGGGCTCGGCGTGGTCTTCCCGACCCGCTATGTCGGCCTGGGCTCCCTGGTCGGCGCCCTGGTGATTGTAGGCACCATTTTCCTGAGCGACGCCCACCCGGCCCACAAGTGGCTGGCGGCCGGCGCCCTGGTCGTGGTCTACGTGCGGCACTGGGAGAACATGAAGCGCATGGCCCAGGGCAAGGAGAACAAGTTCGGCCAAAAAGCCCAGCCCCGCACCGGGAGCTGAGCGTCCTGACGGTCCGGGCCGAAGTCGGCCCGGACCCTTTTGCCATTCTGTGGGAGGTTTGGTACCCGTGAAGAGCAAGATTGCCATCGTACCCGCCGGCGCTTGGGGTACCGCCCTGGCTGTGCCGGCCGCCGAGGGCGGGCGCGATGTCCGGCTGTGGCGCCGCACCCCGGGCTGGACCGTGGGCTGGGACCGCGGCCACCGGGCGCTGCCGGGCCTGGTTCTGCCCGCGAATGTGCGTGGCTGTGAAGATGTGGCCGAGGCCGTCTCCGGGGCGGACCTCGTTGTTCTCGGTCCCGCCAGCGTGGCCCTGCGGGAGCACTGCCGGCTGATCCGGCCCTACCTGGCGCCCCGGGCGGTAATTGTCTCCGTCACCAAGGGCATCGAGCCGGAGACCCACCTGAGGATGAGCGAGGTGGTCGCCCAGGAGCTGCCTGAGCACGCCGGACGTATCGTGGCCCTGTCCGGGCCCAACTTCGCCCACGAGGTGGCGTCGGGACTGCCCACGGCTACCGTGGTTGCCAACCCGAACGAAACGGTGGCCCAGTTTGCGCAGGATCTGCTGATGACCGGGCGCTTCCGGGTCTACACCAACCCTGATATCACCGGCGTGGAGCTGGGCGGGGCGCTGAAGAACATCATCGCATTGGGCGTTGGCATCTCCGACGGGCTCGGCATGGGTGATAACGCCCGGGCCGGACTGATTACCCGTGGCCTTACGGAGATGGGCCGCCTGGGCGCCGCCCTGGGCGCCAATCTCCTGACCTTCGCAGGCCTCGCCGGCATGGGCGACCTGGTGCTCACCTGCACCGGCGACAGCAGCCGCAACCGCCAGGCGGGCCTGGCCATCGGCCGGGGTCAGAGCGCCACCGAGTTCGTCACGGGGACGAACCTCACGGTTGAGGGAATCCGCACCACCCGGGCCGCCTGGACCTTGGCGAAGGGGACGGGCGTAACGATGCCGATCACCGAGGCGATCTACCGCATCCTCTATGAGGGCCTGTCACCGGTGGAGGGCACCAAAGCCCTGATGGGCCGGGCCAAGACTCACGAGGTGGAAGAGGTCACGCGGATCTCCTGAGCCCGGAGCAGCCCCAGACCGACGCCCACCACCAGCCAGAAGAGCAGGGCGACCCGGAAATCGGTCCAGATGTAGTCCACCAGCCCCTGCAGGAGCGCGCCGGCGACGGAGCCCGCTGCGGCAATGCCCAGCACCCGCTCGGGGCGGGGCGCCCGGCTGCGGACGAGATCGAAGGCGAATAGGACAAACGCAGCAAGCAAAAGCATAAGCCCGAGCAACCCCCGCTCCGCCCACGTCTGCAGAAAGACGTTATGGGCGTGAAAGGCGGGGGTTTGCGCGACCTGGTGCCTGTCGTACGCCTCCCGGAAGCTGACCAGCCCGGCGCCCGTGCCGAACCAGAAGTGCTCCCGGATGGCCCCCCAGGCGCCGGTGAAGATCCGGAGCCGGTAGTTGATCGAGGAGTCGTTCAGCGAGATCGACATGATGCGGGACCAGATCTGCCGGGGCAGGAGGAAGGGGGCAACGACGGCCCCGCCCGCCATCACCCAGAGCCAGCGGCGGCTCAGGTAGATCAGCGGCAGGGCGATGCCCACCGCGCAGGCGGCCCAGGCGCCCCGGGAGTAGGTGAGCACCAGGGCGCCCAGCACGGGTAGGGCCAGCAGCCCCTTCCACCAACGCCGGTCGACGTAGACCAGCAGCAGGAGCAGGGGCGCCAACAGCGCCAGGTAGGTGCCAAAGATGTTGGGGTTGCCGAAGACCGAGAAGACCCGGGTCCAGTCCCCCTGGGCGGCGTCGGTCCAGCGGGCCTCGTTGGCCACGCCCGCAAAGCTCTGATAGATGCCATGGACCGCCGCGACGGCACCGCCAAGCCCTACCGGGAGGAGCACGGCGGAAGCGTCCGCTACCCGGTTTACGGCGTCGGCGCCCAACAGGACCAGGGCCAGGGCGGTCGCCCACAGGGCCAGAACCGGCCAGGTGCCGCCGTTACTGCCGAGGAGGAGAGCCTGGAGCACCCCGGCGCCCAGGAACAGGGCCAGGGGCAGCGCCCCGGCCGGCAGGCGCCACTGCAGCAGCGTGCGGGAGCGCAGCCGCTCCAGCAGGCGCAACCCGAGGGCGCCGAAGATCGCCAGCATGACGTACTCGGTGCGGGGCAGGAACGGGACCAGGGCCATGGCCGCTCCCAGGAGCCACAGGCTGTAGGGTGGAGTTTTTGCGTGCACGGGTAGCGCCCTCCCTTGGACGATCACTCCCTGTATCATACCACGTCGCAGATTCCGGCGCCTCGGCACGTCACCCTGTCCGGGCACGTATACTGGCGGAGGTAGGAGGGGGTGCTGGTAACTGTGGACCCGCTGTCGCTTCTGGTACTCGCTTTGGCACTCAGCCTCGACTCCCTTACCGTCGGGCTGCTGTACGGCGCCCGCCGCATCCGGGTCTCCTGGGGCGCCCTTCTGATCGTCAGCCTGGCCACCGGGCTGTTGCTGGGGGTGGCCATGAGCGCCGGGCGGCTCTTCGCCTCGGTGATGCCCCCCGAGATGGCGGGCAGGCTGGGCGCCCTGGTGCTGGCTTGCGTGGGCGCCTGGGTTACCTATCAGACCTGGCGCAACAGCCGTCAACCGAGGGAGGAGGCCCCCGCCCCAGAGGCGGCCGAGAGGCGCAAGGTGTGGCGGCTTCAACTGGGCTCGGTGGGGATCGTGATTGAGATCCTCCGTGAACCCGGCGCAGCTGATATAGACCGCTCGGGCCACATCAATCCCCTGGAGGCCTGCTTCCTGGGGATCGCCCTGGCCCTGGATTCTGTGGCCGCAGGCCTTGGCGCCGCCATGGCCGGGTATTCGCCTTACGGTCTGCCGCTGGCGGCAACCGCGGCATCCTTTCTGATGATGCTCCTGGGCACCCGCGGCGCCCGGTTTCTGCCGTTCCGCCTGGAGGGCCGTTGGTCGATGCTGCACGGTGTGGTGCTGATGCTGCTGGGCCTGTACCGAATGGTGGCTTAATCAATAAGAGCCGTCGCATCAGCGGCGGCTCTTGTCATAGGTGTGCGTCCACGACCATAGTGATGCCTAGGGTTCGGACAGCGGGCAAGGATGCATAACAAATCGCGCATAACTTGTCCGCACCACTCATAGTCTTCGGTGAGACAACGGGGTTACCTCGGGCAATCAACATGGACGAGGATGGACCCTAGGGAGGGAAATGGGCGTGGAGAAGTTTAACATCTTCGAGGACGTCGCCAGGCGGACCGGTGGGGACCTCTACATCGGTGTCGTGGGCCCCGTGCGCACCGGCAAGTCCACCTTGATCCGCCGCTTCGCAGAACAGGTAATCCTGCCGAGCATTGAGGACGAGTACGAACAGGCCCGCATTCGCGACGAACTGCCCCAGTCCGCCGGCGGCAAGACCATCATGACCGTGGAACCGAAGTTCACCCCGGACGATGCGGTTGAGATCAACGTAGCGGATGGACTCAACGTTCGGATCCGCCTGGTTGATTCGGTCGGCTACGCCGTGGAGGGCGCCCTCGGCTACCTCGATGAGACCGGCCAGCCCCGCATGGTCCGCACCCCGTGGTTCGAGTCCGAGATCCCCTTCCACGAGGCCGCCGAGATCGGCACACGCAAGGTTGTGACCGAGCACTCCACCATCGGTCTGGTGGTCACCACCGACGGGTCGGTCACCGACCTGGCCCGGGGCAAGTACCTGGAGGCCGAAGAGCGCATCATCTCTGAGATGCAGGCCCTGGGCAAGCCCTTTGTGATCGTGCTGAACACGACTCGCCCCTACGCCCAGGAGACCATGGAGCTGGCGGGCGAGCTGGAAGTCAAGTACAGCGCCCCGGTCATCCCTGTGGATGCCAGCGAGCTCTCCCAGGATGACATCCACCTGATTCTGGAGCAGGCCCTCTTCGAGTTCCCGGTCAAGGAGGCCCATATCAACCTCCCTCGCTGGGTCGAGGAGCTGGACCGCTCGCACCCCCTGCGCGCCAAGTTTGAAGAGGCGATCTCTGACGCCCTGCAGGGCATTCAGAAGATCCGCGACGTGGACGCCGCCGTCGAGAAGCTCTCGGGCTACGAGTTCATGGCGTCGGTCACGCTGCGCAACGTCGATATGGGCGCCGGCGTGGCCCAGGTTGACACCGAGGCGCGCGACGACCTCTACTATCAGACCCTGGAGGAGATCACCGGCGTGCCCCTCGAGGGCAAGCACACGATGGTGCGTCTGCTCAGGGAGTACGCCCATGCCAAGAACGAGTACGATAAGGTGAAGGACGCCCTCGCCGACGTGCGGGCCACCGGCTACGGCATGGTCGCCCCGCAGCTGGGCGACCTGACCTTCGAGGAGCCCGAGCTGGTCCGCCAGGGGATCATGTATGGCGTGAAGCTGCGGGCGAACGCCCCGTCGCTGCACTTCATACGGGCCGACATCGCCGCCGAGGTCACCCCGATCATCGGCACGGCGAAGCAGGGCGAGGAGCTGGTCCAGTACCTGCTCGACAAGTTCGAGGACGACCCGCAGAAGCTCTGGGACTTCGACATCTTCGGCAAGAGCCTGCACGAGCTGGTCCAGGAAGGGATCCAGAGCAAGCTCTACCGGATGCCCGAGGACGCCCAGCACAAGCTGCAGGAGACGCTCACCCGCATCATCAACGAGGGCTCGGGCGGGCTGATCTGCATCATCATCTAGCATGGTCGAGGCCGGCGGGACTTCCGCCGGCCTCGTTGGCGCGTCAGGGACGAAATCAGGAGAGGAAAGGTGCGCATTCACACGGAATACAGGGGCGTATAGATTATTCCGACGGGCGGTGACACGCAATGCGGGTTCGAATGGCCGCATGGCTGCTGGGACTGCTGGTGTGGTTGGTCCCATCTGCGGCCCTCGCTGATGCCGCCCCCGTGCTGGCCGTGGGGCCGGGGCTTCAGCCTGTGGCCACCACCAAGGTCCGGTTGGAGAGCGAGCGCATCGAACTGAGCATCAGCCACCGGGATTACTGGGACCTGTCAGGCGCAGTCCGGGTCCAGTTTCATTTCATGCCCACCGCCGACGAGACGCTGGAGGTGGGTTTTCCCCTGTGGGCGGGTCGGCAGATCGATATGAACATGGGTCGGCTCGACGAGTTTGCTGTGATGAGGAACGGAACGGCGCTGCCCTACGAGGAGAGGCAGGTCACATTCGAGGGGAAAGCGGCGCCGTGGGCGATGTGGAAGCTGCACTTCCAGAAGGATGTGCCCCTTGACCTGGAGGTTACGTATCGCTGGTCACACCTGAGCCTGGCGGGCAAGCGAGCGAACGCCCCCATCTACCTCGCCTACGTGCTCAAGACGGGTGCCTTCTGGGCGGGGACGATTGGGAGGGCGGAGGCCGTCTTGACCATGGACCGGCCCATCAGGGCGGAGGATGTGCTGGCGGCGCCCGCCGGCTGGGCGCTAAAGGATGGCGTAGTTCGCTGGGAATGGCGAGACCTGGAACCAGACTTTGATATGGAGTTGCAGGTGGCCAACGCCTACTGGCTGGACTTGCCGGAGGAGGTAAACCTGCTCCTGTCCAAGCCATCGTTGGAGCGGAATGAACTTCTCAGGCTGGCCGAACTAATGATGGCGCTTTACCGGGGCGCCGGGCGGGACGAGACCTGGGCGCCCGTGCGAGGCGGCCGGTTATCGGGCCAGGTTGCCATGGAGTTACAGCCCAAGGTGGTCGAGCGCTTCCACCAGGCGCTCCAGGCAAACCCTAGGGATGGCGAGTTGCGAGAACGCCTGCTGGCGATGCTCTTGCGATCCACCTTCACTTACGATGATCAGTTGCAGGGACGCTGGGTCTTTACGGGTCTGGACTCCCTGCGGGCCTATCTTGAAGAACGTGGGGTATTGACCGGTGACGCCGGACTGCTTCAGAGGTGGGCGGCTGAAACCACCCAACCGATGTTGCCATCGCAGTTTGAGTCGGAGGCTGCAGCCCGCCAGTGGGCCGAGGCGCCCTTTGCCCGGCTGCCCTCCGGCGGTCTGGCAGAGGAGCTGCGGGCGGCCGTCTTGAGATCTGCGCTGGATCGGGTCCGGCCCGCACCTGCTGCGCCAGCCCCTGTTCCGATCGGTCAGGTGTCAGCGGCGATGGGGCCTGCGATCGACCGGCCCGCATGGACCTGGCTGGTTGTGATCCCGGCGACCGCACTGGTGTTGGCGGGTGTCTTGTTCCAGTGGCTGCGCACGAAATAGAGGCCGGCGGGATTACTGCCGGCCTCCTTGGGGTTATACAGGGGTGGATAAGCTCCGGAACTTTTTGAATGGTGGGGTGTGACCGCAAACGCAGGAAACGCTGTCCACATTGCTCCGGAGGCAATGAAAATGTTGGGTTTGAGGCCCGTTTTCCGCCTGTCCGGAGCCAAGTGGACAGATTTTGGCCCCTCTCAGCGGAGCCCGCATTCCCAAAAGTTCCGGAGACCTGGGACCATGCCACAGCGAGACACCACCGTCAGGTTTACACATCGATCCGGGTGACATGCTCGGGCTTGTGCACCGTGCGCTGATGGATCTTCGCGGTATCGACAAGGATGCGGTCCCCGTCCAGCTTGATCTCCATCTGGTCGAGGGGGCGGGGCGCGGGCCCCGAGATGATCTGCCCGGTCAGCTCGTAGGTCGAGCTGTGGCAGGGGCAAATAAAGAGCCGTTTCTCCCGGTTGAACGGAACGGTGCAGCCGAGATGCACGCACCGCCAGTAGAGGGCCATCAGGCCTTCCTCGGTCCGGGTGAGGTAGAACTTCCCCTCCCGCACCGGGATCACATCGCCGACCTTGATCTCGGGCAGCGTCTGCGGCACACTGACCACGCCGCCAAAGCCACTCAGCTTCACCGGCCAAACCATGGCCCCCGCCCCGGCCATGGACGTGGCGAAGAATGACCCAACCGTCGCGTACATCGTAGAACGGAGGAACTCCCGCCGGGTCGCTCCCTGTTGCATAGCCGATCCCTCTCCGTCGTTTGTTAACTTCAGAATATAACGCATAATTGGTGAGGGGGATCGGGCAAAGGTCCGGTTTTCGATCGGCGGAGAACCGAGCGAGTCTACCGTGAGGACACTAGTGACGACGAGCGCACTACATCATGGCGACTGCACCGTGTAGTATAATGCCCACGCCAAAGATACCAAGGAGAATTCGGTGCACCCGCATCTTCAGGTCGAAGAACACCAGTTGCTGCACTGCACGAAAGATCCAGAATATGAGCATCGCCGCCGCAACGACTCTACCGATGCCTGAAGCTCGAATCTCATCAGGGTATATCAGGTATGTATATGCTGAAAGGAGCAAGAAGAACGTAAGACAGAGGTTCAGTGCTTGCATGACAGCCCGGTTCGTTGATGATAAGCGAGGCAGTTGTTCCTTCCAGTTCAGCAGGCGCCAGAACGTCAGGTGAAAGAGCCCGAAGCCGAGATTGTAGATGCCGGAAGCGATGATCCAGGTCATGTTGATTCCCTCCGGACTGGATGAATTGTCCTACAAGTCTTGGGAGAGTAGTTCCACCACGGCAAGGCCACGCCCTTCTTGGCGCATATTGACAAGGATGCTACTAGTAAGTGAGCGGTTCTTTGGTCTAGGTCCCACACCTGAGGCGTACCCTATCCCGAAATTGACCAAACGGACCATGTGATGCCACATGATTTCACGTTAAAATATGTTCACAGACGTTAATACCAGTATCGGAGTGCAGGAGTGGCGACGGCGCCTGACAAATCCCTCAGGATCATTGGAACAGAGGGAGTGTACCTGATGCTCATCCGCGCCGTACGGCTCGACGACGCCAAAGACATAGCGGAGCTCGCCCAGCAACCCACCGTGGTGTGGGGAACCCTGCAACTGCCTGCTCAAACCCCCGAGGCCTGGCGAAAGAGGCTGGAGGGAAACAGTCCGGACACTAGCTACACCTTGGTGGCCGAAGTGGACGGCAAGGTGGTGGGCATGATCGGCCTCCATGGCTCCAGCCGGCCGCGCACCCGGCACGTCGCCTACCTCGGGATGTTCGTGCACGACCAGTACCAGGGCCAGGGCATCGGCAAGGCCCTGATGGCCGCCGCACTCGATGCCGCCGATCGCTGGCTCAACCTGGTGCGGGTAGAGCTGGAGGTTTACACCGACAACGAGCGGGCGATCCGCCTGTACAAGCAGTTCGGCTTCGCCCCCGAGGGTGTCAAGCGCATGAACACCTTCCGAGATGGCCAGTATGTGGACTCGCTCTTCATGGGCCGGATCCGTCCGTAGGTTGAACCGGCCAGGGTCCTGTGTTACAATATTTCCCGGCAACGAAACGTCCCGGTTCCGGACGGTCAACGTCCCCCGGTCCACCTGGCCCCGATTTAAGGAGGCGCGTTTCTCGTGGGTACCGTTGTGCGATTCCACTCCCGGCAGGAGGACGCTGCGGCAAAGACCGAAGCGATTCTGACCAAGCTGGGGCAGCTCTACCAGCAGAAGCAGAGGGCGAAGGAAGAACTCCCTGTAGTTCTCGCCCAACTGATTCAGGCCGGCGAGACCGACCTGGTGCTCCGGGCCGTGGCGCTCTGGGGTTCGGGGGAGATGGACGCGCACGAGGTGCTCGCCATGGTGGAGGAGATGGCCGCGGTCTCCGGTATCAAATCGATTGGGAATCGACCGTTCTTCCCTTCACGCTAAATCCTGGTTGATTATGTTGACACGGCCCCATTGCCGTGCTACGATACATCTCGAATTTCCTACAACTGCATATGTGAACCCGCTCGGTCGCTAGGCCGGGACGGGCTCTTATCCAGAGAGGCGGAGGGAATGGCCCTATGAAACCTCGGCAACCCAGGATGCTCATTCGCATCTGAAGGTGCCAATTCCACCGGCGTTAACGTGGCGCTGGAAGATAAGAGGAGCTAAATAGCGTTAATTCTATATACGCGTAACTACCGCTCCCCTTATCGTGGGGAGCGGTTATTCGTTTATGCGGAGGGGGAACTGCTTCGTGCAGACCGTTTTGACGGAGCGTAAATACATGTTGGTCGCCACCCGGGAGCAGCCGCTGGACCTCGAAGTGGGGCGGAGCCTCCCGGAGGTGACGCTCTGCTATGAGACATTCGGTACGCTCAATGCCGAGCGTACCAACGCCATCCTGGTCTGCCATGCGCTGACCGGCGACAGCCACGTGGCCGGCCGCTACGATCCGGCCGACCGCAAGCCCGGCTGGTGGGACCAGGCGGTGGGGTCCGGCAAGGCCCTGGATACCGACCGCTACTTCGTCATCTGCTCGAACGTGCTGGGGGGCTGCCAGGGCAGCACCGGCCCGTCGTCCATCAACCCGGATACCGGCAAGCCGTACGGCCTGGACTTTCCCGTGATCACCGCCCGGGATATGGTGCGCGCCCAGGCCCGGCTTCTGGACGGGCTCGGCATCGACCGGCTGGTAGCCGTTATTGGCGGCTCTTTGGGCGGGATGCAGACCCTGGAGTGGGCGGTCACCTTTCCGGACCGCATGGCGGGCATCATCCCCATCGGCGGGGCGGGGCGCTTCCATCCGCAGGGGATCGCTTTCAATGAGGTGCAGCGCCAGGCGATCCTGGGCGATCCCGGCTTTCTGGGCGGCCAGTACTACGGCACGCCCGGTCCGGTCCGAGGCCTGGCCACCGCCCGTATGCTCGGCATGATCACCTATCGGTCTGACGAGTCGATGTGGTCCCAGTTCGGGCGCGACCTGCGCTCCCCCTCGGATCTGGAGGCGGGGATGGGCATCGCCTATCAGGTGGAGTCGTACCTTCACTATCAGGGTGAGCAACTGGTGGGCCGCTTTGATGCCAACAGCTATCTGTACCTCTCCCGGGCGATGGACCTGCAGGACCTGGGGCGGGGGTATGCAAGTTATGCGGAGGCCCACGCACGGATCAAGGCCCGGGTGCTGTCAATCGGCATCCGCAGCGACCTGCTCTTTCTGCCCTACCTGCAGAAAGAGACGGTGGCGCTCGTAAACGCCGCCGGCGGTCGGGCCGAGTACATCGAAATGGACTCCAAATGGGGCCATGACGCCTTTTTGGTCGACTTCGACATGATCGCCGAACCGATTCGGCAGTTTGTGAATGATCTCTCCAATATCCAATAGACGATGCATTTGGGTGGGTGTATAATCATGCGTATTCATGGCGCCGTTGATGGAGGTGGTGGTCCCGTGGAGGACTCGGGGAAAGCCGACAAACGAAGCATGAAGATCGGCCTGATCGGTTTTGGCACCGTGGGGACCGCCGTCTATCAGATTCTGCAGAAGAACCGCGAGGAGCTCTTTCACCAGACCCAGGTCGACCTGCAGGTGAAAAAGGTCGTCGTGCGGGATCTGGCCAAGCCCCGTCCGGTCACCCTGCCCGAGGGCATGCTGACCAACGACCCGAACGAAGTCCTCCAGGACCCCGAGATCGACATTGTGGTCGAGGTGGTGGGCGGCGCCCATTTGAAGCCGGTCCTGCTGGGGGCGCTTGCTGCCGGCAAGGCGGCGGTCACCGCCAACAAGGAGCTGATCGCCGACCACGGGCCGGACCTGTTCCGGGCCGCGGAGAGCAGCGACGTGGACCTCCTGTTCGAGGGCTCGGTCGGCGGGGGCATCCCGATTCTGCGACCGCTCAAGGAGACGCTTGCTGCCGGGCGCATCCGCCGTATCATGGGCATCGTGAACGGCACGACCAACTACATCCTCACCCAGATGTCCCGCGAGGGCAAATCCTTCGAGACCGCTCTGGCGGAGGCGCAGCTGGCCGGTTATGCCGAGGCTGACCCCACCGCCGATGTGGACGGGCATGACGCCGCTCGCAAACTGGCGATCCTGGCCACCATCGCTTTCCACAGCCGTGTCAGTACCAGCGACGTCTACGCCGAGGGCATCCGGCGCATTACCCCGCAGGATATCGCCTACGGCCAGCAGCGTGGCTGGGCGCTAAAGCTGATCGCCATGGCCGCCCAGGAGGGCGACCTGTACGAGGCCCGGGTCCACCCGGCTTTCATCTCGGCGACGCACCCGCTCGCCAGCGTCAACGATGCGTTCAACGCCATCTATGTGCATGGCGAAGAGGTCGGCGAGACCATGTTCTACGGCCGTGGGGCTGGTGGCATGCCCACCGCCAGCGCGGTGATCGGCGACATCGTCGAGGCGGCCAAGAACCGTCGCCGCGGCGTCTCCTTCTCTGAGTTCCGTTATTACAATGACTGGGGCCGCAAGGAGCAGGTCCGGGTGCTCTCCCGGTACTACCTGCGGGTCAGCCTGCAGCAGCCGGCCGCCATCCCGGCGGGCGCCATGGCGGCAGTCGGGGCCGGCCGGTTCCTCGCCAGCCCGTTTACCCCCGAGGTGCCGGCGGCGCGCGACGCCCTGGTCCACCTGCTGCCCACCTTCGGCATCCCCATCGAGTACGTCAGCGAGTACACCCGTCCGGACGGTTCCACCGATCTGGCGGTCGAGACCGGCCTGACGACCGAGGGCGCCCTCGCCACCATGCGCGAGGTGATCCACGAGGTCGCCGGTGTCCGGGCGATTACCAACATCATTCGAATTCTAGAGTAGCAGTAACTACTGCGGCCCTCTCACCTAAGGAGGATTGGCTACTGGTGGGTATTGTAGTTCAGAAGTACGGCGGCTCCTCGGTCGCAAACGCCGAGAAGTTCCGCCGGGTCGCCAGGCGCATCGCTTGGAAGCGGAGGCAGGGGTTCGATGTCGTCGTGATTGTCAGCGCCCCTGGCGACACGACCGATGACCTCCTGGAGAAAGCAGCAGAGATCACCAGCAGCCCGAACTCCCGCGAGATGGATGTGCTCCTCTCCACCGGCGAGCAGATCTCCATCGCCCTGCTCGCCATGGCCCTGCAGGAGATCGGCTGCCCGGCCATCTCCCTGACCGGTCCGCAGGCGGGCTTTGAGACCGATGACCACCACCGGGCTGCGAAGATCAAGAACATCGACACGGCCCGCATCAAGCGGGAGCTGGCCGAGGGCAAGGTCTGCATCGTGGCCGGCTTCCAGGGGCTTGACCAGCGGGGGGATATCACCACGCTGGGCCGCGGCGGCTCCGACGCCTCCGCCATCGCCCTGGCCGCCTACCTGGGCGCCGACGCCTGCCAGATCTTCACCGACGTGGACGGCGTCTACACCTCCGATCCCCGGCTGGTCCCCACGGCCCGCCGGCTTGACGAGATCAGCTACGATGAGATCCTGGAGCTGGCTGCGGCCGGCGCCCAGGTGATGCAGCTCCGCAGCGTCGAGTTTGCCAAGCAGTTCGGCGTTGAGTTCGAGGTCCTCAGCTCCCTGGCCCCGCTGCCCCAGGATGGCGGCGTGGAGAAAGGCACGAAGGTGGTGGCGGCGTTGTCCTCCAATAACAATCGCGTGGTTTCCGGTGTGGCAGTTGACTCCAAGGTCGCCCGCATTACCATTCTGAACCTGCCCGACCGCCCCGGCGTGGCCGCGCGGGTCTTCAGCGCCCTGGGCAAGGCCCGGGTCAACGTCGACATGATCGTCCAGAGCGCCGGGGCCGGCGGCGGTGGCGCCCCCTCGGCCGATATCTCCTTCACCTGCACCCGCGATGACCTGGATCTGGCCCTGGAGGTCTGCCAGGAGGTGCTCTCCACCTTCACCGGCACCCAGCTGGTCTACGACATCGATGTGGCCAAGGTCTCCATCGTGGGCTCCGGCGTCGCCTCCAACTACGGCGTCGCTGCGACCATGTTCGAGGCCCTCGCTGAGAAGGGCGTCAACATCGAGCTGATCACCGGCTCGGAGATCAAGATCTCCTGCCTGGTGCGTGCCAGCCAGGCCGTGGAGGCCGTCCGTGCGGTGCACGACAAGTTCGACCTCGGCAAGGTCTCGGCGCCCGTTTCTGCGAAGTAAGGGAATACATGAAACCGCCCTCGGCTTTTGTTAGCCGGGGGCGGTTTGTTTTGTCGCGCACAGTAGGGAGGTGAGGTGGCGGACTGGCGCCGGGTCCTGGTCAACAAGCCGACCGACCAGGCGGAGTGCCCCGTTGCGGGACCCGGATCGCCGGGGTGTTCAGCTAGCGGGGATGGATGACCAACGGAGGGCTAACCTGGACCGACACATCGACCACAAACCAGCCTCCCCTGGGATTGGGGCGCAGGTCGATCTGGACAACCCGCCACTGCTTCTGGGTCAGCCCAACCACACGGGCACGGAATGCGGCACCGCTTCGGGGTGGCTCGACCTTTCGCACGTCGTGTTCGTGTAGTGACAAAATCGGGGCGTAAAGGGCGACAACTCGGTCTGCAGTCAGCGCGGCATCGGGCGCCAGTAGGGCATGGACGTCAGCTGTGTTCCCCTGCATGGCCGTTCGGCTAAAGGCAAGTGCCGCATTCTCCGCCCTGGCCGCGGGCGACCAAAGGTTGTGGTACATGGCCGCCCCCACGAACAGGGCGACTAGAGCCGCTGCGAAGAAGACCAGATACTCCCAGGGAGGGCGGCGCCTAGGGAAGTAGCCCTCGCCGCGGAGCGGCGCCCGGCGGACTACGATCACCTGATGTGGCTGGTAGTGGCCAACCGCCACCGGTCTGCCGTAGTCGTCCGCAAACTCCACTTCGACCAAGAGCGGGTGGGAGAAGGTGGACAGGACGGTGCCAGCCATCCCTTTCGGGATGAGCGTCCGAGGCAATCCACGATCCAAGTCGGGTTCAACTAGCAGATCCTCAAGTGTTTCGACCACATCACCCGGGTAGAATTCCTCACCCATGCTTGTCCCCCAGGACATCGTTTCGGGAAGGATTAGTGATTCTATTTCAGAATTCCTGTACGAGGTTGTCGGTGGGGGGACGTTCAAATGGGCCTGAATGCTGTCGTAATGTGCAACTGCTACAAGGATGGCCGGACGGTGGAGCCCCCGGTCTCGCGGCACCTCGTAGGATTGGGGAGCAACGGAGAGCTAACGCTGAACGTTTCGTGGGAAAACGAAGAGCTGCACAATTCGTTCCAACGGTGGCTGGCTGCCGGCTGTGAGCACTTCCTTCAGCAATATGTCGAGGTCTGGATGGGAACATGGGGCGGCGTCCGTTCCTCACAGAAGGCTCTTCGCGAACTGGGGGCCGACACCATTGCTGACCTGATTCCCGACTGCAATGGCGGGGAGATCTCTTGCGTGCAGACCGCCTTTGTACTCCGGGCCATCGATGGCCTTTTGAAGGACGAGGACAACAGAACTGAGGGTGTTCGTCAGTTGACGGGCTTCCTTGAGGCGCTTCGGACAGTCTGCCGAGCGTCACAGAAGACTGGAAATCCAGTGCTTTGGCGATAGTCAAGGTGGTTCGTGAGACGCCGAGGACGACGTCCTCGGCGCTGTCGCGTTTGACTTTGGGTCCGATTCAGCCAAGAATGACGGATCCGATGGCCAGCGAACACGCAGCCCCTGCCTCGGTCGAAAACTGGAAGGGGGCTGTTCTGCGAAGGCCGGGATTACATCCACAATTTGTGCGAGGGACGACAAAGGGCCCTGGAATCGTGTTGTCCGGTCAATCTCATTTCGAACCTTACCGCCGCTCTATTCGTACTAGTCTATAGAATGCAAGATAAAACATTTCCCAGGAGAAGGGAGGTGACGAGTTCAGTGGACGGAGAGCTTCCCAGTGTCCCGGCACAGGGGTTCAAGCGAATCGCCCCGAAGCGGGGGAAGGGGTTGCGGCGCAAGGCGCCCCCGCCCGCGTGGGCGACGGTGACCAAGACCGGGCGGACGGTCCTGAGCGTCGGCGCCACGGCCCTGGCACATGCCATCGCCCGGGAGTCGAAGCTGGATCCGGAGGCTTTCGCGGTGAGCCTCGGCGTCAACGAGAACACTGGGGTGATCACAGTGGAGCCGGTGCCGGTCGAGGCGCCGGACGCCACGCCGGTCCGCTTGGACAAGGCGAAGGGGACGCTGACCATCTATTTGGGCGACGTCTTCGACGACGTTCCGGACCTGCGGCCCACGGTTACCCATCGGTCTCCGGTCGTGGATGGACGTGATCCGGACATGCACCGCTGCCTGTTGATCACGCTTCAGACAGCGGTGACCAAGTAGGCATGGAAACGAGGCACCAGAGAGCGTTGTTGCGCTCCCTGGTGCCTCGTCTCTTGGGCGGACATCCATAGGAACCGCCACCGACGCCCTTTCGTCTGATAGGCAGGGAACGGAGGAGGCGGTTATCGGTGCGGCAGCGTTTGGCCCTCACACTTGTGGTCTGTCTTCTGGCGGGGTGTACAACAGGACAGAAGGCCCCCCCGCCCCCGGTGGTGGTTCCACCGGGTCTCGCCGAGCAAACCGTACGGGTGGATGGCACTACCAAGAGCCCGACTCTCACCGAGATTCATTTTGCTGACCGCCAGCACGGCTGGGCCGCAGGGCCGGGTCTTACCTTGGTCACCTCGGATGGGGGCGCGACCTGGGCGCCGGGCGAGCGTCCCGCCCTGCCCGCAGCTCAACCCTGCACCGTCGGTCCCGGGACCTTACTGAAGGCCACGCCTCAGGAGGTCCAGCGTTCCACGGACGATGGCCAATCCTGGAATACCGTCCTTCAATCGCCGATGCAATCGCGCAGCGGTCCGGCGGATCTCCAGTGTGCGGGCGGCAACGGTGCTGCGTGGGTCCTCTTCACAGGCGGCGCCGGCATGAACAAGATGGATCACGTCGTCTACCGCACGACGGACGGCGGTGACCACTGGGAGCCCATGCTGGTCCGAGGCAACGGCTCCACGCAGGATCTGAACAAGCTGGGCAAGCGGCCAATCGACGCTTATCCCGGCCCCTTTGCCGCCGTCGACGCGAACACGGCCTTCTTCCTGGGTCACTGCTCCCCTTGTGAAAACATGGGCACCTCGTCGATCACCAGGACCACCGATGGCGGTCGTTCGTGGAAAAAGGATAATCTCGCCTTCATCCGGGAGGCCACCGCTGTCGATTTCGTTGACTCCAAACACGGCTGGATTCTGGCCAGTACAGCCGGCGGCACTCGCATCCTTGCCACGGGCGACGGCGGGGGCACCTGGCGGGTCCAGTACCCGGCAGGAGCCTTTGCCCCTGCCCGGGCCGTCGCCATGGTAACCGAGACCACCGGCTTCGGGCTCGGGGCGCCCGGCTTCGAAGGCGCGGTACTGGTCACCCACGACGGCGGCCGTAGCTGGAACCAGGTTGGGGTCGTCCCCTGGTCTACGGACCGCCTGCCCCCGCCCATGTATGCCCAGGCTGTTTCCTTCGTGGATGAACGCCAGGGCTGGGCCGTCACGCCAGACGGGCAACTCATGCGCACCGCCGACGGCGGCGTCACCTGGACGGCCGGCTCGCTCCCGCCGAATGTACGAGCGGTCAGTGGCGTGGCCTTCGCCACCCCGACGGCCGGGTGCGTTATCACCCCGCCCGCCGACGACGGCCCCCATCTCTTCGGTTCCACGGACGGTGGAGCCAGCTGGCAACCAGCCGACGGCGTCGGCGGCGTTGTGGCCTGCGCTGGCCGCCTGGCGGGAGAAGCGTGGCGCGGTACAGCACCACCCGGGGTGACAGGCGGCTGGACCGTATTGGATGCTCGGAGTAACGGCAACGCCTGGGTGAAGCAGGACAGCGGCGAGGTCTGGGCAACCCGGGACAAGGGCAAGACCTGGCAGCAGTATGACTGGTCGGCGAATAACTGGCGTCTGACGGTTCAGAGCCTGTCCTATCCGAGCAGTGGGCACGGCTGGGCCGTAACCTTCGGCGGGCTGCTTATCCGGACTACCACAAATGATGCGACCTGGGCCATCGTACAGTGACCATCCGGATCACAGTGAGCTGAATCTGACAAAATTGATACAACCCCGGGGGCCCAAGGTGTGTCAAAAGTTGCAGCCTTGGGTCCTTCTGGCACCCATCCGGCCGTGAAGCTGCCGGTCTTGGTGTTGCTTCGACAAGATTCCACAGGATTCTCGGAGCTGGAAGCCCGATAGCGGTCCGTCTTGCTTCCAAGCTGTTAAATCTGACGCAGTTGGCGGCATCGCAGGTGTGTCAAAATCGACACCTTGGGGTGGGCGCCAGGAATCCCGAAGTCTAACGGGCATCAACGAGGCACCGATAGCGTTCTGCGCCTCTGGTGCCTCGGCCCGCGCGGGTGTGGGTAGCGTTTCCCGCTCCCGGGTCAGTGCCCGACGCCAGTCTGGACGGCGGTAACGGGGTCAAACTCGGCCGGATTCGGCGCTCCTTCGACATCGATGCACGCCATGGCCCCCTTGTCGATCCCCCGTGAGATGGCATGATCGACGAGAGTATACCGGCCAGGCACATCTGCGGTAATCTCCACAATCGCGCGCGCACCGGATGGAATTACCGTGGTGCCTACGTTGGTGATGGTCTCGCTGGCGCCCTCTGGGTGGACTTGGTCAAAGATCGCACCGTGACGTGGAACGACGAGGTCAGGTTTGGTACAGCGTTGCCGACTAAGAGGAGGGTGCGCTGGCCGCGCTCGGCCTTCATGGTCGGCTCATTCGTCAGCCCTTGGGGTGGCTGTCCGCGGCGACCGATCGGTTTTCCGCCCTCTGTTTCCTCGTTTCAATGACCGCGGCGAACTGCTAAAGGCGCAGGTAAAGTCGCAGTTCACGTATAACGACTATCACGGGCTGGCCCACCGCTGCTTGACGCCTACGGCGAACATGAGCCTGGGAGCACGGCTGATAATCAGGTTGCATGGCTATCTGACGGCGAAACGGTCCTGATTCGATTTAGGGATTGGGATCAACAGTGCCGAAATAAGACACAGTTGAGGAGGACGTCCATGCCGAATTGGACTGAGTTAAAGCTTTCCTATGAGTACCATCAACTGTCTGTATTCGACCCTCAACTCCCAGATCCGTATAACGATTGGACAGACGATCACTGCCGCCAGGGATTCACTTGGAGGCCTGGTTCAGTATCGTTTGCAACGTTAGGTGACGCCGGAACGGCTACGATTAGGGGTGCCATCGCCGGCGAACGGTTCGTAGCCGAAGGGGCTGTTCGCGTCATCGCCGTACCGTATACGGTTGTCAACGGGATCGTAGAGCTGGGGGGGTTTGAGACTGTTGTTGTGCCCGTTCCTTCGGGTACTTACGAACTTCTCTATTCAGCTATTCCGAGTACTGGTGACCGCCCGGAGGAGTACCATTTTCTTTTCATCAAGAACCCGCATCCAAAGGCCGAGATTGTTATCGCTGATCCGGAACTAGACCCACCTGAACACCTGACCATGGAGGCCAAGTCCGCCATCTAGAGTCCTCAGATAACAGCCGAAGTGTACCTGTTGAGGAGTGTGCACTCCAAGCGGGTGCATGACGTCGGATCGCTGTGGTCCACGTGCGTGTGATCCGACGGGCGCCCCTGCCCGCTGATGGCGATCCCTGCCTCAAGATCGTTTTCGCTGCGGACCTGGCCAAAGCATTGGTCGTTAGGCCTCGGGGCCCTTGTGTTATGGTTTCGGTCACACAGATTACTGGCTGTCTACATAGGCTTGCTCGGGCTGGTGTCTGTTGCGTACTACGGCGCGATTAGGTGGACCGTCAAGACCAGGCATCGATAGCTCACGTGCAGAGTCCGCGCACCAATGGTGCTAAACCGACTCGCCGGATTCGGCCTCGCAGTAGGCGGAGCGGATGTAATCTTCAAACCGGACTCAATAAGAGACTTGGGGACAAGGCCTCAGCCTCGAAGGGCCGTCCGCATTTTAGTAGCCCTTTTTCTCGTGTTTGGACTGCTTATCTCGTTTTTCGGCATTGACAGATTTGCTGCCTGGCGCAGCGTCTCATCCGTGCACGAGAATCCAGCGTCTAGGAGCAATGTCTTTGGTAGTACCGCATACCCCTCCTGAACCGGGTCTGTCTAAACGGTTGATGGATGTGAACGGTGACTCTTCAAGGTGTGTAGACCACCATCCTTATGGTGATGGGCAGCTTCTTAACGGCAGGATACCTACAAGGGCTCCCCGTGGCAGCCCTGGACGCAAAACCTCTACGCGTATGTGGGGAACAATCCTGTGAATTATGTAGACCCAACTGGACACTGTGGCGAGGATGCCCGGAGCGCCCTCGACGGAACTTGCGATCAGGCCGCTTCCGGTTTGTCTGGCGGCAATACACGCCTATCAACTGCATCTAATGGTTCTGCCGCTGGCGTTGGGAAAACTGTGGTCATTGTCGTTGCCCAGAATTCCGTGAAGCCAGCTGCTAGCGCAGCCCTTACTGCCCTGGGTATGTCAGCTACGGAGACATATACCGTGTCCGGTGCAGGAGGCACCTTTGGCCCGGCTTTCCGAATGGAAGCCGCCAGAAAGGCTCCGACACTGCTCAACAAGATCGCTTCGGCTGTGCTCGGTGGTGTCGCTGACGGAACTTCAGGAGCCATTTCGGAGGGAGTTTCCGAGGTGGTTTCTATTGCAACCCAAAGGACCATTGGGAGGGTCTTGGGTACTCTTGGCGGGAACTTTGCTGGTGGAGTCGTCGCAGATGCTATCTTCCCTGAAACCGCCGGGGAGGTATGTTCCCGGGATGGGTGTGTATATCCCAACGACCTGTGGTTAACGCAACAAGCAACTCAGCAGATGATCTATGATGCCCAAATTGATTTCAGCCACCTGAACGCTGATTTGAAGTACCGAGTAATGGTTGAGGAACTATAGCTCCAAGATGGGAATAAGGCGGTGATCATTATCGTAATCCTACGTGAGTTTGTTCGAAGTTTCGGGCGAACTCTTCTGGCAGCGATGTTCGCAGGCTTTCTTATCAAGCTCGTTTTTGGTGAAGGGAATAAGCTTTGGGTGACGGCCGCCTTGGCGGTCACCGGAGTGCTCGCTCTACTTGTCGCGAAGTTCAGTTCCAGACGGTAGCCTCGACACGCCTCGACACAAACCCAAATGAGAAAGCCCTGGCCGCACGTACGGTCAGGGCTCTTTCCTTGGTCTTCTATTTAGTAGAGCCAATTTCAGTTGCCTGATGTTCTCAGCCACGTGTTCAAACTGGCCATGGGATATGTCGCCGCGGGTAATGGCGTCGGCAATCTCGGTGATGTGGTTCATTACGTCTGCGATGAGTTGCATCGTAGCCGCGTCTTCAGGTTTCATGTGATCCATCGAAGGAGTAGACCCAAGGGGGTTAGAGTATCGTCCAGTTCCTTCTCTAATGATTGGAGAATACGGGCCGTCTGAAAGAGGCCAACAGGCATGCCTTGCTCTAGCTTGTCCGCGCATGAGATACCCTAGCTTCTAAGAGGAGTGCCTTTCGAAATACAACACACGCTTCCCGAAGCGGGGGTGTTTGAACGGTTAAGGGGTGTG